>CAWEDI010000011.1:0-312523 GCA_963807735.1 uncultured Pseudomonadota bacterium
CGGCGTCTTGGTGACCATCCCTCGCGTCGTTGTGACGGCCTCATAAAAATAATCCGAGCGCTCATCGAGCTGCGAATAGCTGGCGGCCTCTTGTGACGGATCGAGCAAGATCACATAGAGCCAACGCGTGTCAGGTCGATAACGCGCCTCTGGCTCGCGTTTGTCGAAAGATTTGGTCTGCGCCATCATCTCGCCCATGCGGGCCCCGTCCCCCATGATCCTTTTTTGTCTGTCGTCGGGCGCGAATGGCTTACCCTTTTCAAGACCAAGCGGTTTCAACATCGCCATGATCATGCGATCGCGCTCGAAAACCGGCTCACGCTGCAAGATGTCATTGAGCCGTTCGAAATAGGCGAAGCCGCGAGGCGGAACTTGGCTCCAAGCGCGCCCATTGGGCGTGATGAGTTTTGTTGGCGTCGGCTTTGCGCGCTCGCTCAGCGGATACATTTGGAAACTGGAGATCAACGCCTTCGCCTTCCCCGGATCGGGGTCGAGCACGCGAAATGCGATGAACGCATTGTTCGTTGGCGACTGAATCACGCGGTATCCAGCGGTGTCGGGCGGCTGTTGTCCCGGACCCACCAACAGATATTTGCCGCCCTTGCCCTGATCCGGTCCGGTCTCGCCCAAGTCGGTTATCGGCCTCTGCCAAAAATCACCAATGCCGCCCGCTGTCGCCCCGGCGGGATAATCGATCACCAGCGGACCGGTTTTCGAGAGATCAGGAAATCCGCCGATGTAGGGGGTTGTGGCGTTCGCGGTGAGGATGCCGAACTTGTCCTTCACGCTTTCATAAATCACCATGTCGGTATCGCCCGCGCCGAGATCGGTGTGGGCGGAAAACTGCCATTGCGCGAAGCTGACGATCGGCAGGCCCCAGATGTAGGCTTGGCTCGCGCGCTGAAAATCCATTTCGTCATAGAGTCTCTGGCGCGTAGCTTCATCCGCTGGCAAGCCAAAGCGCAAGGGAATATCGCCGAGGCTCGTTTGCGAGCTTTGCGACTGCGCGGAATGGCAGAAGACGACTAATGCAAGGACGCCAAATGCTTGCTTCGCGACGAATAGCTGAGAACGCGAGGCCATTTTCGTCGTCTCCTGAACGTGAAACAGCGATTTGGTGTCAGCGGACGGTAGGACGGCTATGAATGAAAACCAACAATGCAACAGTTACGTAGTTCGCAAAAGATTGCTCGGCTCACCCCGCGTGAACGCCGCGAACTCATTGGTGAGTTATGGGACAGTCTGGCGCCCGAGGACGTCGGCCTTTCGCCAGCGCAGGAGGCTGAACTTGGCGTCCGTATGACGAGTTTCGACGAAGACGCGAAAACGGCGCCGCCCAGGGAAATCGTGGAGGCTTCGCTCACCTAGGCGTATTCATTGTCGCCGACGCCCCTTGCCTCGCCCCGCGCTTCGCCGCACACTCCGCGCAAACGCCAGGGAGACCGCCCATGAACGCCCATGTCGAAGCCGCCTCCGCGACCGAGGCCGAGATTCGCGTCAACCTCGCCGCCTGCTATCGGCTGGTCGCGCTCTACGGTTGGGACGATCTCGTGTTCACCCATATCTCCGCCCGCATCCCCGGGCCGGAGCATCACTTCCTCATCAACCCCTACGGGCTGATGTTCGAGGAGATCACCGCCTCGTCGCTGGTCAAGATCGACCTGAAGGGCGAGAAGATCGGCGCCTCGCCCTACCCCGTCAATCCCGCCGGCTTCACCATCCATTCGGCCGTGCATGAGGTGCGCGAGGACGCCGGCTGCGTCATGCATCTGCACACGCCCGACGGCACGGCGGTCTCGACTTCGAAAGAAGGCCTCAAGCCGCTCAACCAGACCGCCCAGCTCGTGCTGCCCGATCTCGCCTATCACGACTACGAAGGCGTGGCGCTCGACCTCGACGAGCGGCCGCGCATACAGCGCGATCTTGGCGGCAAGAACATCATGCTGCTGCATAACCACGGCACGCTGACGGTCGGGCGGACCTGCGCCGAAGCGTTCCTGCGCATGTATTTCCTGGAGCGCGCCTGCACGATGCAGGTGCGCACGCGCCTGCTCGGCCCGGCCGACGACGACTATCCGACCGCCCCCGACGTGATCGAGAAGAACGCCGCGCTGACCCGCTCGGGCGGGCTTTCGACGGTCGCGGAAAAGCTGGTGTGGCCGGCGCTGCTGCGCAAGCTCGACCGACAGGCCCCCGGCTTCCGCGACTGATCGCGGCCGCGCGAAATGCAGCTTGCGCGCCGCCCGCGCTCCCGCTTACTTGAGGGCCAGGCGAAGCGAAGGAGCGTGCTCTCGATGCGGACGATGGGATTGCGCGCGGCCCTTGTGAGCGCCGTGCTGCTCCTCGCCTCGGCGGGGCTCGCGGCGGAAACGCCGTCGCCGACCCCGACCGCCCCGGCGACGCCGTCGCCGGCGCCCATACCGGCGCCGAGCCCCGCGCCGAGTCCCAGCGAAAACGCCGCCGTCGGCGCCGTCGTCGAGTTGGCGACCCATCCCGCCGCCTATATCGAGGCCAAGGCCAATCGCGAGGAGGTCTATGGCGCGATCATGGGCAGTCTCGCGAAAATCCGCGAAGTGGCGGCGAAGGCGGGCCTGAAGCCGCAGGGCCATGCGATCGCCGTGTTCCTCGCCGCCGACGACGACGGCTTCACCTATCGCGCCATGGTGCCGCTGGAGAGCCTTCCCGATCCCAAGGCGACGCTGCCCGATCCCGTCAAGCTCGGCCAGACGCCGGTCGGCAAGGCGATGAAGTTCGAACATCGCGGCGAATACGACGACATCGATTCGACCTACGACGCGATTACCGCCTATCTCGACGAGAAGGGCGTCGACGCGCAGGAGGTGTTCCTGGAGGAATATCTCAACGAGCCGAAAAGCCCGGACGATCCAAACCTGCAAGTCGACATCTACGTGCTGATCCGATGAGCGGCGCCGCCGTGCTGTTCGATCTCGACGGCACGTTGACCGACTCTCGCGAGGGCATCTTCAACTGTTTCCGGCACGCTTTCGCGCGGCTCGCCGAGACCGGTGGTCCGGACGTCGCTTTGCCCGATGACAACGGATTGCGCGCCATCGTCGGTCCGCCGCTGCGCGACAGCTTCGCCGCCTACGCCGGCGAAGCGTTGAAAGAGCGGCTGATGGGCTATTATCTCGAACGCTACAGCCCGATCGGCGCCTTCGAGAACCGGGTCTACGACGGCGTCGTTGAGGCGCTCGATTGGCTCGCCGGGCGCGGCGCGCGGCTGTTTGTCGCCACTTCGAAGAACGAGCGCGACGCCCGAGCGATCCTGGAGCATTTCGGGCTCGCGGCGCGGTTCGAGTCGATCAACGGCGCCCGTCTCGACGGCGGGCGCGCGGCCAAGCGCGAGTTGATCGCCGATACGATCGCCGCGCACGGCTTGAGCCGCGACGCCGTCGCGATGATCGGCGACCGCGAGTTTGACATGATCGGCGCCAAGCTCGTCGGCGTCCGGGCGATCGGCGCGCTTTGGGGCTACGGCCCGCGCGACGAGCTTGTCGCCGCCGGGGCCGACGCGCTCGCCGACACGCCGCAGCAAGCCGCCGAGGTCGCCGTTACGCGATGATGTCGGGCGTCAGGTCGTCGCCGAGCCGGGTCATCCGGTCGCGCAGCCACAGCTTGCGCTTCTTCAGCCGCTGCACTTGCAGCCGGTCGGCCGGGCCGGAGACCGTCAGGGCTTCGATGGCGGCGTCGAGATCGCGGTGCTCCTCGCGCAACCGCTCGATCTGCTCGCGGATCGCCTGCCGCTCCTCATCGCTCAGCCCGCTTTGCGCCATGTCGCGCGTCCAACCGCCCCCGCCGTCCGGCGACTATGCTTGCAGACCGCCCGGTCGCGCAAGTGGCCTGACGCAAGGCGAAGATTTGCTACAAATTGTGATCGCGGAACAGCGGAATTTTACACTGAGATGACCTGCGACCGCTTGCGCCGCTTTGCCAATGTGTCACACTTTTGTCGTCCAGAAGCCACCAGGGAGTTGGCGAATGTCGGTCGAATCGCACCTGTCCGAACTTGTGCGTCGTCACCAGGCTATCGAACAGGCCATCATGGCCGAAGAATCCCACCCGTCCACAGACGAGATCAAGGTCCACGAGCTTAAGCGTAAAAAGCTGTCGATCAAGGATCAGATAGAACGACTCAAGCATCCTCCGAGAGAAGAGACGCGTCATTAGCTTAGCGGGTTTGTAGATCGCCGCTCCTTGAGACGGCTGGTCCGAAACGCCAAAGCTCAAGTCTTCGCCGCGAAAGCCGCCCGCTTTCGCGGTTTTTATTTGCGCGCGAGCGCCCGCCACTCTCCCTGCACATCGGAATCAGAATCCTCGCGGGCGAGCGCCGCCGCCTCCGCCGGGGCCAGCCGGCCGAGCGCCCAGACCGCCGCGCCGCGCACGATCGCCGCCGCATCATCGAGACGCGCGCGGGCGGCCGGCGCGAGCCCGCTATCGCCGGAATTGCCGATCGCGATCAGTACGTTGCGCAAGAAGCGGTCACGCCCGACGCGTTTGACCGGCGATCCGGCGAAGCGAGCGCGAAAACGGGAATCGTCGAGCGCGGCGAGTTCGGCGAGCGGCGGATCGCGCCAATCCGGCGCTGTGAGCTTCGCGTCTCTCCCGACTTCCGCGAACTTGTTCCACGGACAGACGGCGAGGCAATCGTCGCAGCCGTAGACGCGGTTGCCGATTCCTTCACGCAGGGCCACGGGAATCGGACCCTTATGCTCGATCGTCAGGTAGGAAATGCAGCGGCGGGCGTCCAATTGATAGGGCGCGGGGAAGGCGTCGGTCGGGCACGCGTTCGAGGCAGGCGCGGCAGGAGCCGCAATGGTCGGTCTCGCCCGCGTCCGCGGGCAATTCCGCAGTGGTGAACAGCGCGCCAAGAAACAGCCATGAGCCGAAGTCGCGGCTGACCAGATTGGTGTGTTTGCCCTGCCAGCCGAGCCCCGCCGCCGCGGCGAGGGGCTTCTCCATCACCGGCGCGGTGTCGACGAACACTTTCACATCGCCGCCGGCGCGCGCGATCAACCAGCCGGCTAGTTGCTTGAGCCGGCCCTTGATGACGTCATGGTAATCGCGGTGACGAGCATAGACCGAGACTGCACCTACCTCTCGCCGACGGGTCGCGGCAAGCGGATCGCCCTCCGGCGCATAGTTGACGCCAACCATCACGCAAGCGCGGACGTCTGCCCACAGCGCCCGCGGATCGCCGCGCCGCTCGCGGCTGGTCTCCATCCAAACCATGTCGCCGTGACGACGCAGCGCCAGCCACTGCGAAAGGCGCTCAGAGCCGGCCGGCGCCTCGGGCGGCGCGACACGGCATAAGTCGAACCCCAGCGCGGCGGCGCGGGCTTTCAATTCGGACGCGAGGCCGGCGTTGCGCGCCGGCGCCCTAAGCGTCATTCACGCAAACCGCCCTACTCAGGTGTAACTGTCGTCGCCGCCGCCGCCGCTGTAATCGGACGCGTCTTGCGCGTCGTCCTGATCCTGGTCCTGGTCCTGCAGCACATCCTCGGCGTGCTGCCCGGCGGGGTCTTCGTAATAGTTGTTGACGGTCTCATTGACCGTCCCCGGCGCGCCGTATCCGCCGCCAACGCCGCCGCCGAACAGGCCGCCGCCATGGCCGCCGAGCAAACCGCCGAGCGCATTGCCAAGCAGCACGCCGCCGGCGACGCCGGTCGCCGTCTGCAACGCTCCCGACAGGAACCCGCCGCCCTGAGCCGGCGGCGCACCGCCCCAGGGGCCGCCCTGCGGCGGCGGCGGCGCGTAGGCCTGACGCTGGGGCGCGTAGCCCTGCGGCGGGCCGGGGTCGCGCTCGTAGCCGCGGGCGTCATAGGCGCCGCGCGAGGGGCTCGGCGGCGGCGCGGAGCCGCCGCCGAATAGACTGCGCCCGAGATTGCCGAGGAAGCTGCCCTCCTCTTGCGGCGCGCCGCCGGATTTAGCCTGCGATTCGAGTTCGGTGATGCGTTTCGCCGCGGCTTCCAGCGCCTGCTGCTGCACCAGCACCGTCTGCGAAAGCACGTAGCCGGCTGCGGGCGTATTGCGCATGGCGTCTTCGATATACGCTTCGGCGTCCCGGTCCCGGGGACCACTGGAGGCGCCGCGGATGCGATCGAACAAGCCGGAAAGCATCTGCCGTTCTTCGGGGGTCATGAGGATCTCCCATTGGGCGCGAAAGGCCCGGGCCAATCATATGGACGGGCACGCCTTTCCCGCCAAGTGGCTGTAAGATTACAACGCGGTTATGTCCGCCGCGGTTCCACGCGCGTTTCAGAGCCGGCCGACCAGGTTGAAATTCTCGATCGTCGTGCGGTGACGGTACGGCTCGCAGCCGCCGGGGCGTTGATTCTGAACCATTTTTCACTGCAACAACCGACGCGAAGGTTGCTCCTCGTCGCTCGTCCTGCCCAGGTCGCTGTCGTCGGAGCCGAAATGATCGAGCAGTTCGTAGCGCAATTTGCCCTCAAGCCGTCGCCGTCGCCCGAGAACTTGGTAATCGAAATCTTATGCCCCTGCGTTCCGCCGATTCCGAACGCGAGCGGATCGTTGGCGATGGTCTTGCGATTCCAAGTGACCTTTGATGGGCGGGTCGGCCATTCGATTCCCCCGCGTCGGCGCGAGCGCGAAATCTCGCGTGCATGACTTTGTTTACCATGGGCGCGCGCCGTCCGGACGTTTACAGCAGATACCGATCAGACAGAATCGGCCCGTCATTGCGAGCGAAGCGAAGCAATCCAGCGCGCCGAGATCGCAGGCTAATCGGCTAGGCTTGGTTCGGCGGAGACGTGGATGGCCTCGCTTCGCTCGCCATGACGGCGGTACAACTTGATCGGTAACCGCTCTTGCGGGCAATTTTGTGTACGGCGCCCAAGGGCTGCGCAGCGCCGATCGCAAGTCGCCGCGGGGCGTCCGCGCGCGCCGGAACAACCTGAAGTCGGTCCCGCGCGACGGCCGATCCTGCCCCAACGCTTTACTCGCGCGCCCATTTCGCGTAGGCGGGCATGTCTGCGTCGAGCCCCCGCGGGCCAAGGCCGGGGCCAGCGCGCCGACCCGGGGTGAAAATTCGAGCATGGCGAATGTCGTGGTGGTCGGCGCCCAATGGGGCGACGAGGGCAAGGGCAAGATCGTCGACTGGCTGTCCGTCTCGGCGGACGTGATCGTCCGTTTCCAAGGCGGTCACAACGCCGGCCATACGCTGGTTATCGGCAACAAAGTGTTCAAGCTGGCGCTGCTGCCCTCCGGCATCGTCCGTCCGGGCAAGCTCTCGGTGATCGGCAACGGCGTCGTGCTCGATCCCTATCATCTGGCGCGCGAAATCGAGTCGGTCCGCGCGCAAGGGGTCGAGGTGAGCCCGGACAATCTCAAGATCGCCGAGAACGTTCCGCTGATCCTGTCGTTCTATCGCGACCTCGACGCCCACCGCGAGTCCGGCGAGGCGGGCGCGCCCGGCATCGGCACGACGCAGCCGCGGCATCGGCCCCGCCTACGAGGACAAGGTCGGCCGCCGCGCGATCCGGCTGATGGACCTCGCCGAGCCGGATTCGCTCGACGGCAAGATCGCCCGCCTGCTCGCCCATCACACCCCGCTGTGGCGCGGCATGGGGCTGACGCCGCCGGACGCCGACGCCGTCCGGACGGAACTGCTGGAGATCGCGCCGAAAGTGCTGCCCTATATGGCGCCGACCTTCGACCTGCTCGACCGCGAGCGCCGCGCCGGCAAGCGCATCCTGTTCGAGGGCGCGCAAGGGCGCGCTGCTCGACGTCGACCACGGCACCTATCCCTTCGTCACCTCGTCGAACACCGTCGCCGCCAACGCCGCGACCGGCTCGGGGCTCGGGCCGCGGGCGATCGGCTACGTGCTCGGGCATCGCCAAAGCCTACACGACGCGCGTCGGCGGCGGCCCGTTCCCGACCGAGCTGAACGACGAGATCGGCGCCCGGATCGGCCGGCGCGGCAACGAATTCGGCACCAACACCGGCCGCCCGCGCCGTTGCGGCTGGTTCGACGCCGTGCTGACCCGGCAGACCGTGAAAACCTCGGGGATCGACGGCGTCGCGCTGACCAAGCTCGACGTGCTCGACGGCTTCGACGAGATCAAGGTCGCGCACGCACTATCACGCTCGACGGCGCGCGAGATCGACTACATGCCCGCCAATCGCCGCCGCGCAGGCCCGGCTCGAGCCGGTCTACGAGACCATGCCGGGCTGGCGCGACGCGACGAGCCGGGCGCGCTCGTGGGCCGATCTGCCGGCGCAGGCGATCAAATACGTTCGGCGCATCGAGGAATTGATCGGGGCGCCGGTTGCGTTACTATCGACAAGCCCCGAGCGCGACGATACGATTCTGGTGCATGATCCCTTCCAGGACTGAACGGGGTCGCTTGCGTAGTACCGCGCGTATGCGGAAGGTTGAATGGCTGATTACTATTCGCTGTTGTCGCGCGCGGTCGCGAATCTGCCGAAGTCGAGTCCGCCTTCGACGCGACGCGCGATCTATGAGCGCGCGCGCAAGGCGCTGACCAACCAGCTGCGGTCGCTGAAGCCGCAGCTGCCGGAAAGCGACATCGCGCGCGAGGAGCGGGCGCTGGACGACGCCGTCGCGCGGCTGGAGGCGGAGTTCGAGCCCGCCGCCGCCGTTGCGCTCGCCGCCGCGCCGACCGCCGCTGCCCCCGCCGCCGCCGAACTGGCCGAGCCGGCGCCGCCTGTCGCCGAGGCGCCGGTCGCTCCCGCCGCGCCGCCGGCGCCGGCGCCCCCCCCACCGGCGCCGCCGCGCGCTCCGGAAGCGCCACGGCCGCCGGAAGCTCCGCGCGCGCCGGCCGCCGCCCGTCCGGCGGCCCCGCCCGCGCCGCCGAAGTCAGCGCCGCCACGCCCGGCGCCGCCGCGCGCGCCGCTGCCGCCGGCGGCGGGATTGCCGAACGCGACCGCCTTCAAGGGTCCCCTGCTCGGCGGCGCGGACGCTACGGCGCCCGAGACGTCTTCTGGCGGCGAGCCGCAGGTCGGCCCGGCGCGGGCCGACTCCGGCGCCGAGGGCCCGGCGCCGGCGCTCGGGCCGGTGGTTTCGCGCTATGAGCGCGAGCCGGCCCGGCCGGTGCTCAACGAAGCGCAACGGCGCAAGACGCCGACTTGGCTGTGGATCGCCGGCGCGGTGGCGGTCGGCTTCGCCGGCTCGGTCGCGGTGGTGGCCCTGGTGATGCGGCCGGCGTTGCAGGATCTCTCGGTCCCGGCGCCGGTCGATACGCCCGCCGCGGCGGCGGCGGCGGCCCAGGAAAAGACCTTGCGTCGCGTCGGTCAGGCCAATTCGGCCGAGACGCCCGGCGCGTCGTCGACGGCCGAGGCGGCCAACGCGGCGCCGCCGAGCCCGGACGCATCCCCTCCGCCGAGCCCAAGCCTGACGAACCCCGCCGCGGCGCCGACGGTCGCCGATACGCCGACCGCCGCCCCGCCCAACGCGGCGCCGACGGTTCCGATCGCCAGCCGCGCCGCCATGTTGGTGGCGACCGTCGCCGACGCGGCCAAGCCGACGATCACGGTCGGCACGGCGGTATGGTCGGTCGTGCCCGCGCCGGCCGGCCAGCCGGCGGCGATGATCGGCGTCAAGTCGGAGATCGACATTCCCGATTTGAAGCTGCACGCCTCGATGATCCTGCGGAAGAATTTCGACGCGAGCCTGCCGGCTTCGCACACCATCGATCTGCGCGTGACCTTCGATCCCGGCTCGAACATCAAGGGCATCAAGGACATTGCGCTGCCGCTGATGCGTCGCGACGACCCTCCCGCCGCCGACGCCCTGACCGGGGTGCGCGTCAAGATCAGCGACAATTATTTCCTAGTCGGCCTCAACCGCGCCGAGGCCGACGTCGCGCGCAACGTGCAGGAGATCGCCGAGCGCGGCTGGTTCGATTTCCCGATGCAACTCGACGACGACCGCATCGCCAAGCTGACGTTCGAGAAAGGCGCCGACGGCGAGAAGATCGTCGCCCAGGCGCTCGCGGCGTGGAAATAGCGACCTACGGTTCCGTTCTTACGCTTGTTCCCAAAGTCGCATATCTCTCTTACGAGGGACGCAGATTACGCGTTCTGCTCTCACTTCACTCGGCGACCTTTAAAGAATCCCGCGTTGGTCGTGTTGATCCGAACATTCGCGGTCTCGCCTTGCTCCGCTTCGTTCGCCGGCTTTCCGGCCTTTTTTGATGTGTCTTGCGCCGGCCTCGCGTCCTCGCCGGGGCCGGCATGCGATTGGTTCGCGGGGGGGACGGGCGGCATTCTATGAGACATGGCGGGTTCCCTTGTCGGTCGTTCATTTCGCTGGGAGTAACTGCACTAAGCGCGCGCACCCCACAAGGTTCCAAGGCGCCGCCCGCGCTCCGTTGAGCCGAACCGGTCGGTAGAACCCGCTCACCCCAAATTAAACACCCGCGTCGATATGAACTCCCCGTTCTCCACCACCCCGACCGCCACCGGCGAGCCGAAGCACACGGCGTAGGCCGGGCCCTCCTCGGGCGCCGCCTGTCCGCGCAGCAGCAGCCGTTGGCCGCGCCGCAGCGTCGCCGCGCCATTGCGGTCGATCGCCACCCGCTGCAGCTCCGAGAGCCCCGCCTCCACGCCGAGCAACGCGCCCGCCAACGCCTCCGGGCCCGCCTCCAGGTCGGCGAAGGTCACGCCGCGCTCGGCGGCGAACGGGCCGACCCGCGTGCGTCGCAGCAGCGACACATGGCCGTAGCAGCCAAGCGCTCGGCCGAGATCGCGGGCGAGCGAGCGCACATAGGCGCCCTTCCCGCACTCGGCTTCGAACGTCGATTCGTCGCCGGTATGGGCGATGAGCTCCAGGCGATGGACGACGATCTCGCGCGCGGCGATCTCGAACTGCGCGCCGTCGCGCGCGAGATCATAGGCGCGCTCGCCGGCGATCTTGATCGCCGAATATTGCGGCGGCGTCTGCCAGATGACCCCGATGAAGCGCGGCAGCGCGGCGATGATCGCCGCCGGATCGGGCCGGACGTCAGACTGCGCCACGGCGCGGCCCTCGGCGTCGTCGGTGTCGGTCTCGACACCCCATTGAACCGAGAAGGAATAGGATTTCATCCCGTCCTGCACGACCGGCACCGTCTTCGTCGCCTCGCCGAACGCGACCGGCAACACGCCCGAGGCGAGCGGATCGAGCGTGCCGGCGTGCCCCGCCTTCTTGGCGTTGAACAGATGCTTCAGCCGCCCGACGGCCTGCGTCGAGGTCACGCCGACCGGCTTGTCGAGATTGATCCAGCCGTTGACCTCGGCGCGCTGGATTCGGCGCTGCGGCGGACGCGCTGCGGCGGCGACTTCGGGCGTTTCGCTGTTCACTTCGTCTCCTCGTCTTCCGCGTCGAGATCGCGCGCGACGCGCGGCGAGCGCAGCAGCGCGTCCATGCGCGCCTGCACGTCGAAACTTTCGTCGACGACGAAGCGCAGGTCGGGCGCGTATTTGAGATTGACGCGCTGCGCGACCATCGCGCGCAGGACTTTCTTCTGCGCTTGCAGGGCGGCGAGCGTTTTCGGAGCGTCGCGGCCGCCAAGGGGCAAAATGGCGACCGTAGCCAGCTTCAGGTCCGGCGACATGCGCACGCCGCCGATGGTGACGACTTGCTTGCGCAAAAACGGATCGTCGATATCGCCGCGCGAGAAAATCTCGCTGAGCGCGTGACGGACCTGCTCGGCGACGCGCTCGTTGCGATGCGACGGCGCGCCGGATTTGGGGGCGATGCGGGGCATGAGTGGACTTTCAGATGGCGCGGCGGCTCAGTAGTCGGCGAGCCGGATCGAGAAGCCGGGCAGCGCGGGATGGGTCAACACGTCGTCCGGCGCCCGCTCCTCCCGCCGACGCCACCCCTGGCCGCGGGGGCCGGCGAACTGAAAGGTTCGCCGGGCGTTGGCGTCAACCACCCAATATTCCTGAAACCTGTGGCGCGCGTAGAGTCCGGCTTTGAATTCGCGATCGTACGCAAGACTCGTCACCGCTACCTCGATCGCCAGGACGATGTCGGCGCCCTTGACGGTCTCAAGCTTCATCCCGCGCGGGTAGATCGCCAAATCCGGCTCAACGAAAGTGTTGTCGTCGAGATAAATCGTCGTCTCGACCCCGAGCCATAGCGTTTCTGGCGTCGCGGGAACGAGCTTGAAGATAAGCGCCGACTTCAGCAACTCGTGCGCGTGGCTTTGGGCCTGCATCGGAACGAACTCGCCCTCGATCAGCTCGAACTTTTCGTCCTCCGAGATAATCCCGGCGTCCTGCATGCGCAGGACTTCGCTGACCGTGAAGGCGCGGCGGTCGAAACCTTCCGCCGCGCGAGTGACCGCGCGCATGTCGTTCTCCTCGCTCAGAGCGTGCGGCGTATCTCCTCGACGTTGTAGCACTCGATCACGTCGCCCTTGGCCATCTTCTCGTAGTTCTCGAACGCCATGCCGCACTCCTGGCCGGCCTGGACGATCGGCACTTCGTCCTTGAAGCGCTTCAGCGTCGACAGCTTGCCCTCGTGCACCACCACGTTGTCGCGGATCAGCCGAACATGCGCGCCTCGCTGCACGACGCCGTCGGTGACGCGGCAGCCGGCGACCTGGCCGACCTTGGAGATCGAGAAAATCTCCAGAATCTGCGCGTTGCCGAGCATGGTCTCGCGCAAGGTCGGCGGCAGCATGCCGGACATCGCCGCCTTCACGTCATCCACGAGATTGTAGATGATGTTGTAGTAGCGAATCTCGACGCCCTGCGCCTCCGCGAGGTCGCGCGCCTCTTTGTGCGCGCGCACGTTGAAGCCGATGATGATCGCCTTCGAGGCGGCCGCCAGCGTGACGTCGGATTCGGTGATGCCGCCCACCGCGCCGTGGATGACGCGCGCGCCGACCTCGTCGGTGCCGAGCTTCTCCAACGCCGCCGTGATCGCCTCGACCGAACCCTGCACGTCGCCCTTGATGACCAGCGGCATTTCCTTGCGGCCGGTCAACTTGAGGTTGCTCAGCATGTCGCTGAGCGAGGTGCGAGCAACGCCGCCGCCGCGCGCCGCCAGCTTCTCGCGCCGCTGCCGCCCGCGATATTCCGTGATCTCGCGCGCGCGCGCCTCGCTTTCGACTACGGCGAAACGGTCGCCCGCTTCGGGCGCGCCCGAGAAGCCGAGCACCTCGACCGGCGTCGACGGCGTCGCCTCGACGACGTTCTCGCCCTTGTCGTTGATGAGCGCGCGCACCCGGCCCCATTCGGCGCCGGCGACCACGATCGCCCCGATTTTCAACGTGCCGCGCTGCACCAGCACGGACGCGACCGGGCCGCGGCCACGGTCGAGCCGCGCTTCGACGACCGTGCCCTCGGCGTTGCTGTTCGGGTCGGCGACGAGGTCGAGCAGTTCGGCCTGCAGCGCAATCGCCTCGAGCAGCTTGTCGAGATTGGTGTGCTTGAGCGCGGAGACCGGCACGGCGAGGGTGTCGCCGCCGAACTCCTCCGTCTGCACGTCGTGTTGCAACAGCTCCTGCATGACGCGCTGCGGGTTGGCGTCGGGCTTGTCGATCTTGTTGATCGCCACGATGATCGGGGCGTTCGCCGCCTTGGCGTGTTTGATCGCCTCGATCGTCTGCGGCATCACGCCGTCGTCGGCGGCCACCACAAGCACGACGATGTCGGTGACTTTCGCGCCGCGCGCGCGCATCGCGGTGAACGCTGCGTGGCCGGGCGTGTCGATGAAGGTGATCTTCGCCCCGCCGGGCGCGGTGACCTGATAGGCGCCGATATGCTGGGTGATGCCGCCGGCTTCGCCCTCGACGACGTGGGCGTTGCGGATGGCGTCGAGCAGCGACGTCTTGCCGTGATCGACGTGGCCCATGATGGTGACGACCGGCGGACGCGGCGCCGCCTCGCCGACGTCGTCGGGATTCTCGAACAGGCCCTCTTCGACGTCGGACTCCGCCACGCGCCGGACGGTGTGGCCCATGTCCTCAGCGATAAGTTGCGCGGTGTCGGCGTCGAGCGTGTCGGTCAAGGTCACCATGCGGCCCTGACGCATCAGCAACTTGATGACGTCGACGGCGCGCTCCGACATGCGGTTCGCCAGCTCCTGGATGGTGATGAGCTCCGGCAGCACGATTTCGCGGGCGATCTTCTCTTTGTTGTCGCCCTGGCCGTGGCCCTTGAGACGCTGCGTGCGGCGGCGGAACGCCGCGACCGAGCGCGTGCGCTCCTCCTCCGCCGACGTAGCGGTGGTGACAGTGAGACGACCGCGCTGGCGCTGCTCGGCGCCGCGCGCCGGACGCGGCGTCGGCAGCAGCGTCTTGACCGGCATGACGGGGGTCAGCACCCGCTTCGGCGGCGCCGCGCGGCGCACCTCGGCGTCCGCGCCCGCCGGCTGCGGTCGCTCGGGCGCGGCCGTCGTCGCGGCGGGGGCCGCCGAAACCGGCGTCTTGCGCGGCTGCGGCGCGGCGGGGGCCTGGGCCGGCTCGCCGCCGGCAAGCCGGCGTCGCGCTTCCTCCTCCGAGGCCTTCTTGAAATTGGCTTCCTGCTGCCGGCGCTGCTCTTCCTCGCGCTTGCGCGCCTCGGCCGCCTCGCGCTCGGACTTTTCGCGCGATTCCCGCTCGCGGCGGATGGCGGCTTCGGCCTCCTGGCGGCGACGGTCCTCCTCCTCACGGGCGCGAGCTTCGTTGAGCGCGCGAGCGCGCGCGTCGCGCTGCTCGTCAGTCAGCGTTTGCAGCACCACGCCGGTGCGCGGCGCTGGCGCGCGCGGCGCGACGGTAGGTCCGCGCGGTGCGGCGGCCGGGGCGGCCGCGACCGGCGCCGGCGCGGCGGGCGCGACCGCTGCGGGTTTGGCTGGCGCGGGCGTGGCGGCCGGCTTCGGGGCGAGCGCAATTGTCGCGCCGCCGCTCGGCGCCTCGACCACGCGCCGCTTCTTCTCGACCACGACGACCTTGCTGCGGCCGTGCGAAAAGCTCTGCCGCACCGTGCCGGAGTCCACCGGCCGCTTCAGATGAAGCGTCGGTTTCGCACCGAGCGACTTGTCGCCGCTGTTATTCGTATCCGTCATGCGTTGTTCCAGCTACCCGGCTTTGCGTTCCGTCCCGGCGATGCGCTAGGCTTCGTCGGTCGCGGTCGAGATCGCGCCCACCGCTTCGCCCGACCTGTAGGCGACCAGGCGAGCGACTTTGGCGAGGAAGGCTGCGCTCGCCGACCCCGCTTGCAGCGCTGCATGTATCACATTTGACCGGCCCAATGCCAAATCCAATCGCGCCGATTCGAATAGATTTATCGTCGCGACAGGTCGGCCGAGGCCGCGCGCCAGGCGGTCGAGTTTTTGGCGACCGTCCTCCGCAGCTTCGCGGGCGTGAATCAAGGCGACCGCGCGCCCGAAGCGCACCGCCGCCTCGACCTTGGCGGCGCCCGCCACCGCCAGACCCGATTTGTTCACGAGGGACAGGAATTGCAAGGCGTCCGCCGTCAGGAGATCGTCGACCTCGCGCGCCAGATCGGGATTCGCTTGGACGGGTTTGCGAAACCCCCGCGCGAACCCCTTGGCCGCGGCGCGCGCGACAATCCCGGCGTCGAGCCGCGTCCATACGCCGCGCCCCGGCAGCTTGCGACGAATGTCGGGCGTGACGACGCCCTCCGGCGAAAGCGCAAAACGCAGCATCGCCTCCGGCGCCCCGGACTCGCCGGTGACGACGCAGGTGCGCTGCGATCCGCGCTCTTCCTGTTCGACCTCTGCGAGCAAACCTATTCCGCCGCCTCTTCGTTGTCCTCGGCGGCGGGCTCGGGCGCGGTCGCCTCGACCCAGCCAGCCTTGACCCGCGCCGCCATGATGATCGCCTCGGCCTGCTCGCGCGACAGATCGAAATCGGCGAGAAAACCGGGGTGCTTCTGGTCCTTCTCGGTCCAGCCTACGAGATCGTCGGTGGCGCAGCCCGCGAGGTCCTCGATGGTCTTGATGTCGTTCTGGCCGAGCTTGACCAGCATCGGCGTCGTGAGGCCCTCAATCTCTTTCAATTCGTCCTCCACGCCCAAAGCTCGGCGCGCCTCGTCATGCTCGGCCTCGATGCGTTCGAGGTGGCCGTTGGCGCGCGCCTGGATTTCCGCCGCCGTGTCGTCGTCGAAGCCTTCGATCGCGGCGAGCTCGTGCAACTCGACGAAAGCGATCTCCTCGACGGTGCGGAAGCCTTCGGAGGCGAGCAACTGCGCCACCGTCTCGTCGACGTCGAGCGCCCCCATGAAGTCGCGCGTGCGCTCGGCGAACTCTTTCTGCCGGCGCTCGGATTCCTCGGCCTCGGTCAGAATGTCGATGTCCCAGCCGGTGAGCTGCGAGGCGAGCCGCACGTTCTGGCCGCGCCGGCCGATGGCGAGCGACAATTGGTCGTCCGGCACGACGACCTCGATGCGGGTCGGAATCCTCGTCGAGCACGACTTTCATAACCTCCGCCGGCTGCAGGGCGTTGACGATGAAGGTGGCGGCGTCGGGCGACCAGGGGATGATGTCGATCTTCTCGCCCTGCAGCTCGTTGACCACCGCCTGCACGCGCGAGCCGCGCATGCCGACGCAGGCGCCGACGGGGTCGATCGAGGAATCGTTGGAGACGACCGCGATCTTGGCGCGGCTGCCGGGATCGCGCGCCACCGCCTTGACCTCGACGATGCCGTCGTAGATCTCCGGCACCTCCTGAGTGAACAGCTTCGACGTGAACTGCGGATGGGTGCGCGACAGGAAGATTTGCGGGCCCCGCGCCTCGCGGCGCACGTCGTAGACGAAGGCGCGGATGCGGTCGCCGGGGCGGAACATTTCGCGCGGGATCAGTTCGTCGCGGCGCACCACCGCCTCGCCGCCGGCCCCCGTGAGGTCGACGACGACATTGCCGTATTCGACGCGCTTGACCTGGCCGTTGATGATGTCGCCGATGCGGTCCTTGAACAATTCGTATTGCTTGTCGCGCTCGGCCTCGCGAATTTTCTGCACCAGCACCTGCTTGGAGGCTTGCGCCGGGATGCGGCCGTATTCGAACGGCGGCAGCGACTCGGCGATCCAGTCGCCGAGTCGCGCGCTCGGGTTCTTTTTCTGCGCGTCGACGAGAGTGATCTGGGTCGCCTCATTGTCGATCTCGTCGACCACCAGCAGCAGGCGGGAGAAGCGGATTTCGCCGGTGCGCGGGTTGATCTCCGCGCGCACTTCCGTTTCCTGGCCATAGCGCGAGCGCGCCGCCTTCTGCATCGCGTCCTCCATCGAGGCGAGCACGATGGTGCGATCGATCGATTTCTCGCGCGCGACCGCGTCGACGATCTGCAAAAGCTCCAGTCTGTTGGCGCTGACGGCCATTGGGGGTCTCCTTTGGAGACAGAAGCCAGAAGTCAGAAATCAGAAATCAGAAGCGGCGGCCGCGTCATAGCGCCCCGTTCGGCTTCTGTCTTCCGCGTTCCGCTTTCTGCTTCCTGTCTTCTGCTTTCTGATTTCTGATTTCTGACTTCTGTCGCTTGATTTCCGACTTCTCACGCCGCAACGCATCGCGGATCAGCGCCTCGGTCATCACCAGCCGCGCCTCGCCCATGTCGGCGACCGCGAGCCGGGCGACCGTCTCCTCAGCCCCCGCCTCTGCGTCGAGCCGCAAATCGACGGCGAGTTGACCATCGATCCGTTCGACCGCTTCGATGATCCCGCGAAACCGTTTGCGGCCGTTGAGGGGCCGATCGAGCTCGACCCGCGCCTCGTGGCCGATAGCGCGGCGGAAATCGGATTCGCGCACCAGCGGCCGGTCGATGCCGGGCGACGACACTTCCAGCCGATAAGGCGCGCTGATCGGGTCTTCGAGGTCGAGATGCGGCGAGATCGCCATGCTGGCGGCCTCGCAATCCTCGACGCCCATAGCGCCGTCGGGCCGTTCGGCCATCACTTGCAGAATTGGCGTTGCGGCGGCTGAGAGCTTCACCCGGACCAGGCGATAGCCGACGTCGCGCAACGCCGGCCCGACGATCTCGGCGATGCGCCGCGCCGCGCCGTTCTCGAGAATGAGCCGCGCCTCGTCGAGTCTCTCGTCGACGGGGTCGAACGGCGCTACGTGTTTTATTTCCATTCCGCCGGCCAATAAAAAAGAGCGGGTCCCGGCCGGGGCCCACTCTCAAAACCTCTCCGCAACCTGCGGAGCTATGAGATTGACTGTCGCGCCATATAGGCGAGACGAACGGGGAAAGCAAGCCTTTCGCGGAGCGTTCCTACATGGCGCCCATCGGCCGTACGTACATCACCTCAATCGAGGCTTGCGGGATCTGCAGGTGCGGGTGGTTTTCGAACGCTTTCACCGCGGCCTCATGCGATTCCGCCTCGACGAACGTGTACATCATGATGTCGTTCTTGGCGTCGGAAACCCCGCCCGTCGTCACGCGCTTAGTCTTGCCGGCGGCCTCGCTGCCGACGATCATATTCGCATGATCGCTCATCCACTGGCGCCATTCGGCTTGCATTTTCTGCTCCGCCGCTTGCCGCTTGGCGGGATCCGTCTTCGCCCAGTCCTCCATCACGGCGGTCGGGATGAGGTACATCGCGATGAATTTCTTTTTGCCTTCCGATTCAGTCATGGCGTTCTCCCTTCCGGCCCCGGCGGAACGAATATAGCCTATCCGCGCTCGCCGCGATTGCGTCAGCGCGAGTACACATACCGACTGGTCGGTATGTTGTCAATCTGACCCTTCCTGTCGTCCCGAACAGGAGAATTTCGTCATGCTCCAGGCGTGCCTGAACGGAAGTCGCGACAAGAGCTTTCATCCCGCGGTCCCCTGCACGGCCGAGGAACTCGCGAGGGACGCGAGGGCCGTTGTCGACGCCGGCGCGCAGGAATTGCACGTTCATCCGCGCGACGAGCGGGCGCGGGAAACCTTGCAGCCTCGTAGAACCGCCGAAGCGCTTCTGGCCATTCGCGCCAGCGTTCCCGGCGTTCCGATTGGACTGTCCACGGGCGAATGGATCGCGCCCGGGGGCGCCGCGCGGCGCGAGGCGATCCGAGCCTGGCGGGTGTCGCCCGACTATGTCTCCGTCAACTTGATTGAGGAGGACGCCCCTGAAGTCATGGCGATCGCGATCGAGAAAGGCGTCGGCGTTGAGGCAGGCCTCTGGAGCGTCAGCGACGCGGAGCGGTTCGTACGATTGCCGGTGGCGCAACATTGTCTGCGAGCCCTCATTGAAATCAACGAGCAGGACGTTGACCAGGGCCGCGAGGTCGCTGCGGCGATCCTCGATATTCTGCAACGATCGCAGCTGCGGATCCCCCGTTTGCTGCATGGTTGCGACGCTACGAAATGGGACATTTATCGAGACGCCGTCCGTCTCGAACTCGACTCGCGCATCGGCCTTGAGGACGGAGATAGGTTGCCCTCCGGACTAAAAGCGGCCAACAACGCGGAGCTCATTCGGGCCGCCCGGTCCCTTTTGGTTGCATAGAGGCCTATAAGGACGCCAACCGCGATGCCGTTCCAAGGTTTCGGACCCAACGCCCTGCCTTTCCTCAAGGCCCTCGCGTTTCACCAGAGCAAGGAATGGTTCGAGGCCAACAAGACCACCTACGAATCCGATCTCAAATCGCCGATGGGGGATCTCGTCGAGACGCTTTCCGCCGCCTTCGCCAAGGCGAAAATTCCGCTGCAAGGCGACCGCAAAGCCTCGCTGTTTCGCATTCACCGCGACGTGCGATTCGCCAAGGACAAGAGCCCCTATAAAACCAACGTCGGGGCCGTCATGACCCGGTTCGGCGACAAGAACACGCCGGGTTTGTTCTACATGCATGTGGCGCTCGACGGCTGCTTCACCGCCGCCGGCTTCTACGATCCCGAACCCGAGGCGCTCGCCAAGTTGCGCGCCGCGATGGCGCGCTCGCCGAAGGCGTGGAAGGACATGCTCGCCAAGCTCGACAAAAAGGGCCTGGCCCCGGATCCGGAATACGCCGCGAAGCGCAGTCCGCGCGGGTTCGACGACGTCGGCGACGAGAAAGTCGCGGCGGGCTTGCGGCTCAAGTCGATCATCGTGCGGCGGCCTGTGCCCGACGCGCGCCTCGCGGAAGTCGGCCTCGTTGACGATCTCGTCGCCTTCGCCCGTGACGCTCTCCCCTTGCTCACCTGGGGCTGGGACGCCTTGACGGACGCCCGCTGACCGTCGTTATCGGGTGGCGCGCGCGGTCGTCCCGCCGCATAGGAGGCGAGGAGAGTCCGTTCGGGAGAGGAAACATGCTCGACATCCCCACGCCCCCGGTCGCTGACTACGCGACCGTCCGCCGCGCGCTAGAGTTCGTCACCAAGCGCTGGCGCGACCAGCCGTCGGTCGAAGCGATCGCCGATCATGTCGGCTTGTCGGCCTCGCACCTGCAATTCGTGTTCAAGCGCTGGGCAGGACTGACGCCGAAGGCGTTCTTGCAGGCGATCACCATCGAGCGCGCCCGCGAGTTGCTGCGCGATTCCGCCACCGTGCTCGATGCGTCCTACGAGGTCGGGCTGTCCGGTCCCGGGCGCCTGCACGACCTGTTCGTCACCCACGAGCGGCTGACGCCCGGCGACTACCGGCGCGACGACCTGACGCTGCGCTATGGATTCCACGATTCGCCGTTCGGCGAGGCGATCGTCGTCGCCGCGCCGCGCGGGCTGGCGGGGCTCGGCTTCGTCGACGAGGGGAACCGCGAGGCGGCGCTGGCGGACATGCGTCGGCGCTGGCCGCGCGCCGGTTTCGAGCACGACGACGCCGGGACTGCGGCGCTGGCGCGCCGCGCCTTCGATCCCGAAACGTGGCGACCGGACGCGCCGTTGCGCGTCGTGATGATCGGCAGCGATTTCGAGGTGCGGGTCTGGGAGACGCTGCTGTGCGTGCCGTTCGGACGGATGACCACCTATAGCGACGTGGCCGCTCGGATCGGCAAGCCGAGCGCGGCGCGCGCGGTCGGCGCGGCGGTCGGGCGCAACCCGATCTCGTTCGTCGTGCCCTGTCATCGCGTGCTCGGTCGCTCCGGCGCGCTGACCGGCTACCACTGGGGCCTGGCGCGCAAGCAAGCGATCATCGGCTGGGAGGCGGGGCGGGCCTGACGCGGCTTGCCGGGGCCGGGGCGGCGGCGTAGTTTCGCCGCTTAGTTCCGTGAGATTGGCCCCGATGCCCGAGCCCGACAATCTCGTCCTGACGACCCTGCGCGAGATGCGCGCGGAGATGGGCGCTATGCGCGGCGAGATGGCGACCAAGGCGGATGTCACCGTGCTTCGGCAGGAATTGCGGTCTGAAATCGCCGACGTCCGTTCCGAGGTTCGCTCGCTGCGCGCCGACGTCGCCTCCGATCTGGTTCTGCTCGAAAAGCGCCTCGGCGATCAGATCACGACGCTGCGCCGGGCGGTGATGGAGTATCACTCCACCACGATCGGCCACGGCGTGCTTTACTCAGAAATCGACGAGCGCGTTCGCCGCATTGAACAGCATTTGAAGCTCGACGCGCAGTGACGCCTCACTCCGCCAGCCGGCGCAGATAGGCGCCGTAGTCGCCCTTGTAAGCCTCCGCCAGCCGCAGCACGGCCTCGCGCGAAATCCAGCCGCCGTGATAGGCGATCTCCTCGGGACAGGCGACCTTGAAGCCCTGCCGCTTCTCCAGCGCGCGGATGAACTCCGCCGCCTCGACCAGGGAATCCGGCGTTCCGGTGTCGAGCCAGGCGAAGCCGCGGCCGAGCCTCTCGACCTCGAGTTCGCCCCGTTCGAGATAGAGCCGGTTGAGGTCGGTGATCTCCAATTCGCCGCGGGGCGACGGTTTGAGCGACTTGGCGAAGCGCGAAACATGCTCGTCGTAGAAATAGAGCCCGGTCACCGCCCACGAGGATTTCGGCGCCTTCGGCTTCTCCTCGATCGAGGTCGCCCGGCCCTTGTCGTCGAACGCCACCACGCCATAACGCTCGGGGTCGGTGACGTGATAGGCGAACACCGTCGCGCCCGGCCCCTGCTTCAGCGCGGCCGTCGTCAGCATCTGCGAGAGACCGTGGCCGTAGAACAGGTTGTCGCCGAGCACGAGCGCGCTGCGATGGCCCTCGACGAAATCCTCGCCGATCAGGAACGCTTGCGCCAGCCCGTCGGGGCGCGGTTGTTCGGCGTATTTCAGATCGAGACCCCATTGCTTGCCATCGCCCAGCAGCGCCTGGAACATCGGCAGATCGCGCGGCGTCGAGATGATGAGCATCTCGCGGATGCCGGCGAGCATCAGCACGGCGAGCGGGTAGTAGATCATCGGCTTGTCGTAGACCGGCAGCATCTGCTTGGAGACGACCTGCGTCATCGGATGCAGCCGGGTGCCGGCGCCGCCGGCGAGAATGATGCCGCGCATGAGGTTCCTGCTATTGGCCGGCGACGAGCCGGGCGACCACCGGTTTCAGGGAGTCCCGCCATTGCGGCAGGGCGATGCCGTAGTCCCGCGCGAGCCGGGCGCCGTCAAGCCGCGAGTTGGCGGGGCGGCGCGCCGGCGTCGGATATTCCGCGGTCGTGATCGGCGTGACCTTCACCGCCGCGCGGCCGAGCGCATGCGCCTCGGCGAAAATCGCCTCCGCGAACTCCGCCCAGGTCGCCTCGCCGCCGCCGGTCATGTGGAACACGCCGTATTTCTCCGGCGCGGTGGCGGTCAGCAGTTGGCGCGCAACCTCGAACACCGCATCGGCGATGTCGAACGCGCTGGTCGGGCTCCCAAGCTGGTCGCCGACGACGCGCAGCTCGCTGCGCGTCTCGCCGAGCCGAAGCATCGTCTTGACGAAATTCGCGCCGAACGGGCTGTAGACCCAGGCGGTGCGCAGGATTGCATGACGCGGATTGGCCGCCGCGACCGCCTCCTCGCCGGCGAGCTTCGAGCGGCCATAAGCGCCGACCGGCCCGGTCGGGTCGTCCTCGCTTGTACGGCCGGTCGCGGGCGCCGTCGAACACATAGTCGGTCGACAGATGAATGATCGGCGCGCCGAGCCCGCGCGCCGCCTCGGCGACGCGCCCGGCGCCCTCGCCGTTGATGCGCGTCGCCAGCGCCTCTTCGGCCTCCGCCTTGTCGACGGCGGTGTAAGCAGCGGCGTTGACGACGACGTCGGCCTCGCGCGCGTCGATCGCGCTCCAGATCGAGCCGGGGTCGGCGAGATCGAGCTCCGGCCGCCCGAGCGCTTCGACGACGAACCCTTCCGGCGCGCGCTCCAACATCGCGGTGACGACCTGGCCCTGCGTCCCGGTGACGAGAATCCGCAGCGCCCTCATGCGAACACCGGGCCGAGATCGGCGAGGCGCGGGTGCTTCCGGTCCTTGTCCGACAGCACCGCCTTCTGAAGGTCGATGCGCCAGTCGATGCCGAGCGCCGGATCGTCAAACGCGAGCCCGCGATCGTGCGCGGCGGAATAGAGGTTGGTGACCTTGTAGAGCACCTCGCAATCGGGCTCCAACGTGCAGAACCCGTGCGCAAAGCCGATCGGCACCAGCAATTGGCGCCAGTTCTGCGCCGACAATTCGACCGCGACGTGCTCGCCGTAGGTCGGCGAACTACGCCTGAGATCGACCGCGACATCGAGCACGCGACCCTTGGCGACGCGCACCAGCTTGTCCTGCGCGAACGGCGCTGTCTGGAAATGCAGGCCCCGGATGACGCCGCGTTCGGCCGAGTAGGAATGGTTGTCCTGCACGAAATCGTAATCGAGCCCGGCTTCGCGCCAAGCCTTGCGGTTGTAGGTCTCGGAGAAGAAGCCGCGATGGTCGCCAAATTTCTTCGGCGTGATGATCTTCACGTCGGGAATGGCGGTGTCTTCAACCTGCATGTCGCCCCTCGCTGACCCCGAGCCGCTCGCCGCGATAGGCGCCGGAGCGGATCGCCGCCCACCACGGCTCGTTGGCGAGATACCATTGCACCGTCTCGCGCAAGCCCGCCGTCGAAGTCGCGTTTCGGCCGCCAGCCGAGCTCGCGCTCGATCTTGCCAGCGTCGATCGCGTAGCGCAGGTCGTGGCCGGGGCGATCGACGACATAGGCGATGAGATCGCGCCGCGACCCTTTGGCCGGGGCGAGTTCGTCGACGAGATCGCAGATCGCATGGACGACGTCGAGGTTGCGCCGCTCGGCGCCGCCGCCGATGTTGTAGCTCTCGCCCGGCCGGCCCTTCTCGACCACCGTCAGCAGCGCCTCGGCGTGGTCGTCGACATACAGCCAGTCGCGCACGTTCTCGCCTTTTCCGTAGACCGGCAGCGGCTTGCCTTCGAGCGCGTTGAGGATCATCAGCGGGATCAGCTTCTCCGGGAAGTGATACGGCCCATAATTGTTGGAGCAGTTGGTCTGCACGGTCGGCAGATTGTAGGTGTGGCGCCACGCGCGCACGAGATGGTCCGACCCCGCCTTCGACGCCGAGTATGGCGAGTTCGGCGCGTAAGGCGTCTCCTCGTGAAAGAAGCCCTCCGGCCCCAGCGAGCCGAACACTTCGTCGGTCGAGATATGGTGGAAGCGGAACGCCTCGCGGACCTCCGGGTCGGCCGCCTTCCAATAAGCGAGCGCCGCCTCCAGCATGACGCCGGTGCCGACGACGTTGGTGTGGATAAACGCGGCCGGGCCGTCGATCGAGCGATCGACGTGGCTCTCGGCGGCGAGATTCATGATCCAGTGCGGGCGGAAGTCGCGCAACGTCGCGTCGACCGCGCCGCGGTCGCAGATGTCGCCGCGCACGAACGAAAATCGCGGGTCTTTGGCCACGGGGGCGAGCGAGGCGAGATTCCCGGCGTAGGTGAGCTTGTCGTAGACCCTAACCTCGTGCGGGGTGTGGTTCACGATCCGCCGCGCGACCGCCGAGCCGATGAACCCGGCGCCGCCGGTCACAAGAATGCGCATTCAACCCTGCCTTGCCAACACCCTGCCCTCCCTTAGCGAAGCCGAGCGGACCCGCCAAGCCGCAACGCGGGCGCCGCCTCCGCAAAAGCGCGCGTCAACCTTGACGGGGGGCGCTGCCGGGAATCGGCGGCTTGCGCAGGATGACGAACCCGCAGCGATCGAGGTGCTCGACCAGCCGCTTGGCGACGATGGAGGCCATGATCTCGGCGGAATCGCCGACCCGCTTGCGTCCGCTATAGCGCAGCGCGAAGGCAAGCGCGTCGGCGATGTCTTGGCGGTCGGCGGGCTGGAGGGGCTCGGTCGGCATGGCGGAAGCTTAGCGGCGGAGCAGGAACATAACAAGAACGAATCCGTCCACGCACGTGGGTCACTTCGCCTCCTTTACGCCGATTGGCGAAGGCGCCAAGTATTGCCGATCTCCCAAATTACAATAGGCGATACGCCATTCCACGGGATTGCCGCCGCCATCGTAAACCATCCGCTCCAGGCGGATGATGGTCGTATCCACCGGGATGTTGAACTCGGCCGCGATCTTTTCAGGGGCTTTCATCTGCGTCAGTCGCTCATCGACGGCGGAAATGTGAACGCCCCGCAGGAAGGACAGATTTTCGATCGTCGTTTCCTCCGCGGCCAAATCGCCGAGATCGCCGAAAACCTCGAAGGGAAGGCGCGAGTGTTCGCACTTGATGATCTCCCCACCCGTCTCGCGAAGCCGGCGGATGCTGATGATTTGCTGAGACTTGGATAGCCGGAGCCGGTCCCGCTCGATCTCGTCGGGATTTCGCACCTCGCGTTCGCGCTCGTGAAATTTCCAGGCGATCGGCGCGCCGCCGGAGGTGCGGAACCTGTCGAATTTGCCTCGAAATTCGGCGGACTGCCGATCCGCGACAATCGTGCCGCGACCCTGGCTGCGCGTCAGCAATCTCTCCGCGCCCAGCATCTCGATCGCTTTTCTGACCGTTCCTACACTGACCTGCATTTCGCTGGAGAGGCTGAATTCATTAGGAAGCGAACTCCCCGGCGGGTATTCCTGGCGGGCGATCCGCCGTGCGATCTCGTTGCGAACCTGTACATAAAGATGACTGGGCTGAAACGGCCTCATGTTTGCATCCCCATCCACTCGAATCGGAACGCGATTCAGCCTCTAGCACCAAAATTGCCTCACGTCGACCCCGGCGCCGTATATCATATATATGATACATACAACTTATATACGCCAAATCTTATTATCCAACATCTACATGCGAAATTCAAACATCTAAAAATCACATACGAACGTGATATTCCAGATTTTATAAAATACACATCAACAAGATCGCAACTCGTTGTTAGCAACAACGAGGCAATATGCTTCACTTGTTATGATGCGTGAGCGAGGATGCGCTACGTTGGGTTCTTCACACGCGATGAACTCATGCGTGATCCAGCGGTTCCATACTATTTTATTCAGAAATGAAAACAGCTGAATTCAAATCTGAAGCAATCCTTCTGGGAGACCTTTCGATGCTGAACAAGAGAAGCCTGTCCGCAATCGCCGATCAACGGGGCGCGGCTGCGGTGGAGTTCGCCCTCATCGTTCCCATTATGATGATGTTTTTCTTCGGCTTGACCGTGTTCAGCGTCGTTCTCTCGACCTACGGCGCGTTACAGCAGATGGCCGCTGAAGCCGCCCGCGCTTCGCTAGCCGGTCTTAGCACCACTCAGCAATCGCAATATGCGTCTCAGTACATTTCGGCCGCGCTCGGCAATTACACGTTCTTAGACCCGACGCAAGTGACGGTTACTACGAACGCAACTCCCTCCGCCTTCCAAGTTACAATTTCTTACAACGCGGGACACTCCTTCTTGAACAACTTTGCGTCCTCCGTGATTTCAAGCCCGATCATAATCACGCGAAGCGCGACCATCCAACTGAGCGGGTTCGGGATCTAAACGCAAGTGGAGAGATCAATGCCTAAGATCGGCGTGTGTGACGACAGCGGGAACGTCGCACTCTTGTTTGCGATCGCGGCTCCCGTATTCCTTCTGTGCGCGGCCTTGTCGGTCGACCTCGGAACATTCTATTTGCAGAAGCGAGCGTTACAGGGGGCAACGGATTTGGCGGCGATCGCCGCGGCGCAGAATCCCACCGCCGGCCTGCTGGCCGCGCAGCAAAACCTCGTCAATAACGAATTCCCTTCCTCCGCGGTTCAAAGCGTAGCGTTCGGCAACTATGTCGCCGACCCCACGCTGTCACCCGCGCAGAGGTTTACGCCCGCCACGGGCGGAATCGCCGTACAAGTCGCTTCGCGGACCAGTGCGCCTTACTACTTCGGGACTATTCTCAATCTGATGACGGGGAGCCCACCGACCGAAAGCGTGACGCTCAACGCCCAGGCGACCGCGGTGATCGATCAGGAGGCCGCCTTCGCCATCGCGTCCGGCCTCGCAAGCCTGAACGGCGGCGTGGAGAACGCCGTCCTCGGCGGTCTGCTGGGATCGAGCGTGTCGTTGTCGCTGATGGATTATCAGTCCCTGGCGAACGCCAATATCGACCTTTTCGCCTTCTCGAACGCGCTCGCGACGCGCGCGAGCTTGACCGCAGTCACGTATAACGATCTGGCAAACACTGAGGTCTCGGCGGCGATGGCGCTCGGGGCGTTGGCGGACGCCGCCGGCGCCAGCCCGGGAGTCGCGCTCTCTGCCGTCGATCAGCTTACAACGCTTGCGGGCCTGGCGCCGAACACGACGATCGCGCTCGGGCAGTTGCTGTCGTTTGGCGAGTTTGGGAGCCTCCAGGTCAATTCCGCCGAACCGATCACGGCGACTGCGGACGCGCTGGATATGGTCTCCGGCATCGCCGAATTGGCGAATGGCGTCAACCAAGTCCAGGTGGCTCTCACCCTGAATGCCCCTCCCATCGCCTCGGCCACGCTCGACCTGACGATCGGCGAACGTCCGGTCGGCTCGGGTTTTGTCGCCATCGGGCCGACGGGCGCAACCGTGCATACCGCTCAGACGCGCCTGCTGCTGAAGTTGCAGATCGCCCAGGCAGGATCGTCTTCGCTGATCAGCCTGCCGCTCTACGTCGAGGTGGCGTCGGGGACGGCGACGTTGTCGGCGCTCAGCTGCGCGACGGACCCGACTCAAATCACCGCAACCTTGTCGGTGACGCCCGGCATCGTTGACGCATGGATCGGCGCCGTCACCAGCGCCGACATGACCAATTTTTCGACGGAGCCGTCTCCCGGTCCTGCCACCCTTCTCAATATCCCGGGTTTCGCCGTCATCACCGGCCGCGCCAACGCGAGCATCGACAATCTCGCGCCGACGTCCGTGGTCTATTCCTCCAGCGACATCGCGGACGACGTCCGAAAGACGACATCCACCACCGACTTTACGTCGTCATTGCTCTACAATCTTTTCGCCAACTTGCAGTTGGGCGGCAGCGTCAATGGTCAGACCGTGCCAATTCCGCAGGTGCTGTCCTCGCCGCTCGCCGCGACATTGGCCACGGCGGCAACGCCCATCGATCAGACGGTTTCGCAGATTTTGCAGGCCTTGGGGATCAGCCTCGGCAACGCCTACACCTGGGTCAGCGGCGTCAAATGCGGCGCTCCCAAGCTTGTATTGTAAATCCTCGTCCCGCCGCCGCCCGGCAAAATATAGCGCCAACGGCAACCAGGCGAAGCGTCAGTTCCGCCGCTCGATCCGGCAACTTCGGGGACACCGCTTGGCGCGCCCCCAAGAATCGCCCGTTCCTAGCAGCCGCGGCCCGTTGCCTAATCCAAACCGTCGACGTTTACAATAAAATCGACGCAAACGCGCCTACGCGCACCATGCAATACGCATGTGTCGTGTATATCATCACAATTCTAGAAGTGCATTGCATTATAATTATCTCGACTTTACAAATTATGCGTGATTTAACTACACGCGACGTTGCTGTTTTCGAACATTCTGTTTTCATTTATCAATAGTCATTCCTATGCTATATCAATACACGGCGATAGAGCCAAAGCTTATTTCTCCATAACCCTCAGTAAAAGGAGGCTGTAATGGTCAATGCACCCTGGCTGTGGACCGGACTGGTCAACAACGACTTTGACGACGCGCTAAACTGGCTCGTCCCTCTGGCCCCTGGAACCCTCAGCGATTGCGAGATTTTCCTGACGGCCCCAGCCACAATTTTGGCCGGAAACGAAACGATCAACAGTCTTTCGACGAGCGCTGACGTAACTCTAAGCATCGCGGCGCACGACGCCTTCACCCTGATCGGCAATCCCGATTCAATAATTCCCACCGGGGTCAGCAATATCCTCGGCACGATAGCGCTGGGCGCCGGCGCTCAACTCAACGTCGACGGCAAATTCAACGCCGCAGGCGCTCTGAACACGTCTATTGGCTCCGACGTCCTGGTCGACAGCGGATTCGTCAACACCGGCGTGGTCCGCCAAGCCGGCGACCTCACGCTCGGCGACGCCGGCCATGCCGGAACTGTGACCAATGCGGCCGGCGGCGTCTGGGGCGTTTTCGGCAGCAGCAGCAACGCCGAAATTCAGTTGGGCGCCGTGCCGCCGGGGTCGGTGTTCGACAACGCCGGGAAGTTCGTTCATCTCGGCTCCGCCAGTCGTGTCGGCGTGGCCATGGAGAACAGCGGCCAGATCACCGACGCTGGCGGGGGACTGCTCTTCGCTTCCGGCGTGACCAACACCGGATCGATGACCGTTATGGACGGGACCATGACGATGGGGGCGGTCAGCGGAACGGGAACGCTCAACATCGATAAATCCGGCACGCTCAGTCTGATGACAGGTTCGGACGCCGGTCAAACAGTCAACTTCCACACTTCGTCGGCTGGCGTGGAGCGGCTTGATCTTGGTCATGTGGGCCTGTTCGAGGCGCCTATCGTCGGCTTCAGCGGGTCGGACCTGATTGACGTCAACACCCTGGTCACTTCGGAGAGCTTCGCCGGCGGCGTATTGACGCTGAAGGACCACACGCTCGGGGCGGGTCAACTTCAACTCAGCGGCAACTACACGACGGGGAGCTTCAGCCTGAGCTCTGACGGACACTCCGGGACGCTGATCCACTTCGTTTGATCGCGCGGTGAAGGCGCGGGGAGCGCCGGGTCCGAAGCCCGACCTTACGCTCCCCGGCCCGCGCTACCGCCCCGCCCTTCTGTACAACGCCAGCGCCGCTCCGATCGACGCCGCGGCCGCGAGCATCAACCAGAACGCGGGCGCCGCGCGCTGGCCGGTGCCGGCGATCAGCAGCTTCGACAGGATCGGGGTCGCCGTGCCGAACAGCGCGGCGGCGAGCGAATAGGCGAGCGCGAAACACGAGGCGCGCACCTGCGGCGGCACCACCTCGGTCAGCGCCACGACCATCGCGCCGTTGTAGAACCCGTAGCCGAGCGAAAACACCATCTCGACCGCCAGCAGCTTGCCCAAGGTCGGCTCGGCGGCGACCCAGGACAACGCCGGATAGGCGGCGACCAGCATCAGGCCGGCGGCGCCGAGCATCACCGGCAGCCGGCCGATGCGGTCGGACAGCGCGCCGCCGATCGGCAGCCAGACAAAGTTGGCGATCGCGACCACTGCGGTGACGAACAGCGACGCGCTCGCGGTCAGATGCAGCGTCTTGCCGAAATCCGGCGTGTAGACGGTGATGAAATAGAACGACACCGTCGTCAGCATCACCATCAGCATGCCGAGCACCACGGTCGTCGAGATTGGCGAGCACGGCGGCGTAGATCTGGCTCGTTGTCGGATGGACCTTGCGCGCCAAAAACTCCGGCGTCTCGACCAGCGAGCCGCGCAGCACGAAAATCAGCGGCACAATCAGCGCAGCCGATGATGAAGGGAATCCGCCAGCCCCAGGCGCCGATCGCCTCCGCCGGCAAGGTCTGGCTCAGCACGTAGCCAATGAAGGCGCCGAAGAACACCGCCACCTGCTGGCTCGCCGACTGGAACGAGGTGACGAAGCCCTTGGTGCTCGGCGTCGCGATCTCGGCGAGATAGACCGAGACGCCGCCGAGTTCGACGCCCGCCGAGAAGCCCTGCAGCAGCCGGCCGATGACGACGATGATCGGCGCGGCGACGCCGATCGTGGAATAGCTCGGCGTGAACGCGATGATGATGGTGCCGACCGCCATGATCGCCAGGGTGACGATGAGGCCCTTGCGGCGGCCGAGCCGGTCGACATAGGCGCCGAGATAGATCGCGCCGAGCGGCCGCATCAGCGCGCCGACCCAGAACACGATGAAGGCGATCGAGGTGTCGAGGAACTCGTTGCCAGTGTTGAAAAACGCCTTTCCGATCGGCTGCGCGTAGAGGCCGAACAGGAAGAAATCGAACATTTCGAGGAAATTGCCGCCAGTGGCGCGCAACACCGCGCCGAATTTGGAAGGCGCCTGAGGGATGTCAGCATCGGCGACGAGAATGGACATGGGCGGCTCTCCCTTCATTCACAGGGATGCCGCTGCGGCGCTCGTTTGGCAAGCGCCGCCTCCACAGGCTTAGCTGGAAATCGCCTCCGCCGCGTCGGCCCCGGCGCGCATCGCCCCGCTGTAGCCGCCGAACCCGCCGAACGAGCCGGCCAGCCACAGCCCCGGCGTCGGCGTTCGCGGCGAACGCGGCGCGCCCGACCATAGCCGCCGCGAGAACGGCAGCGGCGCAAAGCCGTAAATCGCGCCGCCGGGCGTCCCCAGGAAATCCCGCATCGCGCGCGCGTTGAGAAACACGCGGGTTTGGACTGCGGCGCCAAAGCCGGGATAGGCGCGGTCGAGATCGGCCTGCAACGCGTCGAGCCAAGCTTCGCGTCGATGCGTTTCGGCGCCCCGGGTCAATCCGGTCCAGTTCTCCAGCCGATCGACGCCGACCGCGGTGACGAGCGTCGGGCCGCCCTCCCCGAGCCCGCTGTCGATCGCTCCGTAGTTGGCGAGCGCGTAGACCGGCAACTGGCCTCGGGGTTCGCTGGCCAGCAACTCGGCGCAGCGGCCGAAATCGGCGAGCGAGGTGAGCCAAGGCGGCAGGCGGACCACGCTGTAGCCGGTCAGCCCAAGTTTCGCGGGCGGCGCCTTGAGGCCGAAATGCGCGGTAAACAGGGAAACCGACAGCGGCCGGCCCGCGTAAGCGGCTTGCATCGCCTCGCGCGCGGGGGATTCCAGCATCGCCGCCAGCGCATCGGGTGCGCCGTTGCTGATGACCGCCGGCGCCGCGATGCGCTGCTCGTCGCCCCGGCTGCGCGCGTCGACGTGGCGCACGGCGACGGGACGTCCGTCCGCGCCGAGTTCGATCCCGATGGCTTCGCGGCCGAGCCGCACCCGCCCGCCCGATTTGGTGACGACCTTGGCGAGCGCCAGGCTGAGCCGATGCGAGCCGCCCTTCACATAGACGCCGCCGGATTTGAGAAAGCCGCCCTGCGCCACCGCGAAAAACGGCCACGCCAGCCGCTCGGGCGCGTCGGCGTAATAGCCGAGGTTTCCGGCGATCGCGAGCTTGGCCCCCTCATCGTCCCCGAGGCGCTTTTGCAGGACCTCGGCGAGCGAGGCGCGCCAATCCCGCGGGAGCCCGCGCAGCCCGAGACCGGCGCGCCAGAGATCGCCAAGCGAGTGGTTCTCCCGTGCGGCGGACAGCCGGGCGACGGTCAGCGTCGTCCTTTCCATATCGTCGAGCAGCGCCGAGAGGCCGAGCTTCGATTGCGGAAAGCGCGCCGCCAACGCCTCCCGCGCCGGCCCGAAACCGACCGGCAGCTCGAAGGGTTCGCCGACGATCCCGCCCTCGACGCTATGGAAAGGCGCGATCGGTACCCATTCGATCTCGTCGAGAATTCCGAGCCGCGTCAGGATCGCGTGTTTCGGTTCGTCGGGATCACGGGGATCGGCGGTCTGGTGCAGCGACGGCTCGATGGTGAGGTCATCGACCTTGAACACCGACGCCGCGCCGCCGAGCGCGTGGTTGCGCTCGATCACGCAGACGTCGCGGCCCGACTTGGCGAGCAGCGCCGCCGCGGTCAAGCCGCCGAGCCCTGCCCCCAGGACGAGGACGTCGCATCGGTTCTCGCCCATCGCCGTCTCCGTCCGCAAGGGATTGGGGGAGCGTCGGCCTTCTTGCGGGACGCCGCCATGATCACGATCAAACCGCGACTCGAAGACGCAGGGCGTGCATAAGTTTACCGGCTTCGACAGGCCGACGCCGCCGATGAGGGCAATCGCGCGTGATGCCTAGCCCAACTTAGAAACCGTTCAAATCACTTTAGAAACACTTCAAATCGCGCCATCGGGCATTCGCGCGCGGCTTCTCCGGTTTTTACCCGGACAATGACGTCGATGGCGGTGACCGTCGCGCCCTGCGGCGGCGGCACCGAAAACGCCGGCACATGCTGGTCGGGAATGTCGGTGAGTTCTTCGGTATCTTCCCAGTAATAGTGGCAGTGCGGGCCGATATTGGTGTCGTACCAGACCTTGGCGTCGTAAAGCGCAATCTCGCGCAGCAGGCCGCTTTGCACGAATTGGTTCAGCGTATTGTAGACTGTGCCGAGCGACGGCGGATAGCGCAACGCGCGCGCTTCGCCGTGAATCATTTCCGCGGTGAAATGGCGGTCGCCCTTGCCGAACAGGATCTCGGCAAGTTCGAGACGCTGCCGAGTCGGGCGCACGCCAGCCGAGGCCAGCTTCACCCAAAGAGGACCCATGTCCGCGGTATTGCTCACGTTTTCGCGCCGGCGAGACGTTCGCCGTCCTTGTTTCGGAAAAAATGACTAGGCAGAAGGCAGTCTATCAGGTCGGGGCGCGCGCCGCAAATTTCAAGCCGGCGCCGCGAGCTTCACGGAATTGTCGGACATGACGGTTTTGCGACGACGGGGGGAAATTCGCTTGGCCTGAAAAAAGCGCTTGCAATTCCGAGCGACTCCCCCAATTTACGCCCTGCCCAATACGCACGTGCCTGTGGTCGTGTGTCGACCGGTGGGGATCTGGACAAGAGGCCAGTTAACCACCCTCGAAAAGGTCGGCAGCCGGAGGCGAACCGGTGTACCCCGCCCAACGGGGGACGCGACTTGAAGCAACGACGGACCGGGCTTTTTTGGTCTCTGTCGGCCCTCCAAAGGCCGGCGCACCGAAGAGGCTTGTCTATCTTGCCGGGCGTGCGGAAGGGTCTCCTCCTTTCCAAACGATGGCTTTGAACCGCGAAGGCGACTTCGTGTTTTGAAGCTACGGCGCAGCATCTGACCTTCAACGGTCGTCGCGACGGCTCTCCGCCCTAGCGTTTCCGTCGAGGGTCGCGATTGGCGGGTCAACGCGAACGCTTGCGCGTCTCCATCGCGCGCGGGCGGACGGCGCATCGCCATCTCCCTTTCTTTCGCGCTCGCGGTCGGACGGACCGCGCCGGGGATGCCGCTATGACCGATCGCATCAAGGAATTCCTCGCCCGCAATCCCGAGGAGGGCCCGCGCCTCGTCGTCGATCTCGACGTCGTCAGCGAGAACTACCACAGCTTCGCGAAAGCGTTGCCGGACACGCGCGTCTTCTACGCCGTGAAGGCCAACCCCGCGCCCGAAATCCTCGATCTGCTGGCCCGGCTTGGCTCCTGCTTCGATTGCGCCAGCGTGCCGGAGATCGAACAGGCGCTCGCCGCCGGGGCCGCGCCCGACCGCATCAGCTTCGGCAATACGATCAAGAAAGAGCGCGACATCGCGCGCGCCTACGCCCTCGGCGTGCGCCTATTCGCTGTTGATTGTGAGGCCGAGGTCGAGAAGATCGCCCGCGCCGCGCCGGGCGCCCGCGTTTTCTGCCGCATCCTCTGCGACGGCGCCGGCGCCGAATGGCCGCTCTCGCGCAAGTTCGGCTGTGCGCCGGAGATGGCGGCGCGCGTGCTGGAGCGCGCGCACGCGCTCGGCCTCGTCGCGCACGGCTTGTCGTTCCATGTCGGCTCGCAGCAGCGCAATCCGCGCATGTGGGACGCCGCTCTGCGCGCTTCGGCGGCGATCTTTCGCGATCTCGCCGAGCGCGGCATTGAGCTTTCGATGCTGAACCTAGGAGGCGGCTTCCCGACTCGCTACCTGAAGGACGTCCCGGCGGTAAAAGTCTACGGCCGCACGATCTTTCGCGCGCTGCGCCGTCATTTCGGCAACCGCATCCCGGAGACGATCATCGAGCCGGGCCGCGGCATGGTCGGCAACGCCGGGGTCATCGAGGCGGAAGTCGTGCTGATCTCGAAGAAGGCGGACGCGGACGTGAACCGTTGGGTCTATCTCGACATCGGCAAGTTCAACGGCCTCGCCGAGACGATGGACGAGATGATCCGCTATCCGATCCGCACCGCGTTCGACGACGACGCGCTCGGGCCTTGCGTGCTGGCGGGACCGAGCTGCGATTCGGTCGACGTGCTGTACGAGAAAGATCCGTATCTTCTGCCGGTGTCGCTGGAGATCGGCGCGAAGGTGCTGATCGAGGGCGCGGGCGCCTATACGACGACGTACTCGTCGGTGGGCTTCAACGGATTCGCGCCGCTGAAGAGCTACGTGATTTGAGGCAGGGGGAAAGGCGCCGGTAGCGGCGTCACGCCCCGAGGATCTCACTCAAACCTTCGATGACCTTGGCGACGTCGGGCTCGGGGACGAACGCTAGTCGCTTGCCGATCCGCTCCAGGGACAAGGTGCGAATTTGACTTATCTTCGCCCATGTCGGTTTGGGCAAACCCTCCGCACTGGTCTCCAAGGTCAGAGGAAATCCCGCCCTTTGCGGTTGGCTGGTCAAGGCCACGGCAATGACTGTGCCGGGCGTCGGATTCAGATCCGCCCAGCGAATCTCGCCTCTTAAAATCCGGCCACGTCTCCAAGTCCAAGCCTTCCTCGGCCATCGCCTGCTCGAACGCCGGATCGAATTTGGCGCACTCCGCCGCCAATCGGACGCCTTCCTGACGCTCGAGCTTTTCTTGTAGAGCGATTTGAATGGCGCGGCTGCGATTGGGGAAAACGCGCCGCGAAACGAGGCTGTCCACCCTCGCGAGCGTTTCCCGATCGAGCGTGATCGCCACCTTGACGCTCGCCATCGATCGGTCTCCGGTATGATACAGCATCATACCACAAGAGAGGTCGGAAGGGAAAAGCGACGGCGGGGCGTCGGCGGCTGGCGAAACGTAAGATTCAAGCGGGGACCGGCCCCGCTCAAACCGCGCTCTTGACCACCCCACCATCAACCCGCAGCGCCGCGCCGGTGGTCGCCGACGCCAGCGGGCTGGCGACATAGGCCACCAGCGAGGCCACCTCGCGCGGCGTGCCGAAGCGCTTGATCAGCGACGTCGGCCGCACCTTGGCGAAAAACTCCTGCTCGACCTCAGCGAACGACTTGCCCTGCGCCGCGCCCAGGCTTTCGACGAAATCGCCGACGCCGCGCGATTTCGTCGGCCCCGGAAGCACGGCGTTGACCGTGATCCCCGTCCCCGCGACCGCCTCCGCGAGGCCGCGCGACACGGCGAGCTGGGCGGTCTTGGTCATGCCGTAGTGGATCATTTCGGCCGGAATCTGCACCGCGCTCTCGCTGGAGATGAAAATGATCCGTCCCCAGTTGGCGCGCTTCATCGCGGGAAGAAACAGCCGCGCCAGCCGCACGCCGCTCAGCACGTTGACGTCGAAAAACCGCATCCAGTCGGCGTCGGGAATGTCCTCGAACGGTTTCGGCTCGAAGATGCCGAGATTGTTGATGAGAATCTCGACGCCGGGAAAGCGGCCGGCGAGCGCTTCCGCCACCGACGCGACGCTGAGGTCGCCGGGAAAACCCTCGATCCCGCCGCCGGTCGCCGCCTTCAACGCCGCGACGGCTTTTTCGACCGCCGGTGCGGTTCGACCGTTGACGATGACGCGGCCGCCTTCCCCAGCCAAGGTTTCCGCGATCGCATAGCCGATGCCCGCGGTGCTGCCGCTGACGAGCGCGAGTTTGCCTTTAAGCTGCAGGTCCATGCCGAGGTCTCCGATGTCGCCTTCAAGGGCTTGTGTTACCGCCTGAAGGGGACAGTTCGCCAGTTCCGATATAGGAATGTTTTCGAAACGGAGGCAGGCGATGACAAAAGTGGCGGCGGTCGCGGGCGTCGGTCCCGGCAACGGCTCGGCCATCGCGCGCCGCTTCGCGGCGGCGGGATACGCCGTCGCCCTGCTGGCGCGCAACCGCGATGCGATCGACGCGCTTGCGAAGGAGATTGGCGGCTCGCGCGCCTACCCCTGCGACGTGACGTCGCCCGAATCGGTCGCCGCCGTCTTCGCGGCGGTCCGGGCCGAGCTCGGCGAGGTCGAGACGCTGATCTACAACGCCGGCGGGGGCGTGTTCGCCGGGGTCGAGGCGATTACGCCGGAACAGTTCGAGGCGTCCTGGCGCGTCAACGCCTATGGCGCGCTGCTGTGCGCGCAGCAGGTGATCCCCGCCATGAAAGCCGCCAAGCGCGGTTCGATCGTGTTCATCGGCGCGACCGCCTCGCGCCGCGGCGGCCCGCGTTCGGCCGCGTTCGCGCCAGCCAAGGCGGCGCAGCGGAGCCTGGCGGAATCCATGGCGCGCTCGCTGTGGCCGGCAGGAATTCACGTCGCGCTCGTCGTCGTCGACGGGGTCGTCGATCTGGAGCGGACGCGCAAGGCTATGCCGGACAAGCCCGACAGCTTTTTCATCAAGCCCGTCGCCGTGGCGGAGACGACTTACCAACTCAGCGTGCAAGACCCGAGCGGCTGGAGCTTCGAGGTCGAGGCGCGGCCGTTCGGCGAGTCCTGGTGACGGCCTACTTCTTCTTGATCTCGCCGAGACCGGCGAAGCGGCTCTTGAATCGCGACAGTCGGCCGCCGCGGTCGGTCAGTTGCGCCGATCCGCCGGTCCACGCCGGGTGGGTGTTGGGGTCGATGTCGAGGTTCAACGTCGAACCGTCCTGCCCCCAGGTCGAGCGGGTCGTGAACACCTCGCCATTGGTCATCACGACCTTGATCGTGTGGTAAGTCGGGTGGATATCGGCCTTCATATCGAACCTCGGCGAAACGAAAGAGAGCCGCCCGGGCGGCGCCGGCGGCTCTTATTGGGGTCGCTATAGGGCAGCGCGGCCGGCGAGACAAGCGCCTTTGCGACAAAGGATCGCTTGATTCCGGCGCTAGGCTCTGACCTAAGAGCCGCAACCCTCTGGAGACTTGTTCCGCCCATGCCCGAGGCTTCGCGCAAGCGCCCGTCGCTCTCCGCCCTGCGTCCGATCATCCCCTACGCGCGCCGGCGGGCTGGCCGCATCGCGCTGGCGCTGGTCGCGCTGAGCGTCGCGTCGCTCGCCACGCTGGTCGTCCCCTACGCGATCCGCGAAATGGTCGATCGCGGCTTTCACGGCGGCGGGGCGGGGTCGGTGCACGTCTATTTCGGGCTGCTGATCGGCGTCGTCGCCGTGCTCGCGCTGGCCTCAGGCTCGCGCTACTACCTTGTGATGACGATCGGCGAGCGGATCGTCGCGGACCTGCGCGGCGATTTCTTCCGCCACCTGACGACGCTCGACCAGAGCTTTTTCGACGCCGAGAAGACTGGCGAGATCGTCTCCCGGCTCTCCGCCGACACCACCCAACTGAAAGCGACCTTCGGCTCCTCGGCCTCGCTGGCGTTGCGCAACCTGTTCATGTTCGTCGGCGCGGTGGCGTTGATGGTGGCGACGAGCTTCAAATTGTCGGCCTATGTGTTGATCGCGATCCCGCTCATTGTGCTGCCGCTTTACGCCGCCGGGCGTTCGGTGCGCGAGCGGTCGCGCCGCGCCCAGGAGACCCTCGCCGAGGCCACCGCTTTCGCCAGCGAGAACCTTGACGCGGCCCGGGTCATGCAGGCGTTCGTCGCCGAGGACTTCACCGCCCGCCGCTTCCAGGCCGCCGCCGACGGCGCCTATGAGGCGGCGCGCGGGATGTCGCAGTCACGGGCGATCGTCACCGCGATTGCGATCTTCCTGGCGTTCTCCAGCGTGGTCGTGGTGCTGTGGCTCGGGGCGCGCGACGTTATCGAGCATCGGATGACGGCGGGCGTGCTGTTGCAGTTTTTGCTTTACGCGGTATTGGGGGCGAGCGCGCTCGGGCAACTCTCGGAAGTGTGGAACGAGGTGAGCCAGGCCGCAGGCGCCGCCGCGCGGATCGGCGACCTGCTCGCGTTGAGGCCGACCATCGTCGCCCCGCCGCAGCCGGCGACCCTGCCCTTGCCCGTGCGCGGCGCCGTGGCTTTCGAGCGGGTGAGCTTCGCCTATCCCGCGCGCGCCGGCCATCCGGTGCTGCATGGCGTCGATTTCTCGGTCTCGCCGGGCGAGACGGTCGCCATCGTCGGCCCCTCGGGCGCCGGCAAGTCGACCCTGTTCCAGCTGCTCGAACGGTTCTACGATCCGACAGCCGGCGCAGTCCGGCTCGACGGCGTCGACATCGCCACGCTCGACCCGAAGACGCTACGGCGCGAGATCGCGCTTGTGCCGCAGGAGCCGTTCATTTTCGGCGCCAGCGTCGCCGATAATATCGCCTATGGCCGCCCCGGCGCGACTCGGCCCGAGATCGAGGCGGCGGCGCAGCGCGCGGCGGCGCACGGCTTCATCGCCGCTCTGCCGCAAGGCTATGACACGCCGATCGGCGAGCATGGCGTCACGCTTTCCGGCGGGGAGCGCCAGCGCCTCGCCATCGCCCGGGCGATCCTGAAGGACGCTCCCGTGCTGCTGCTCGACGAAGCGACCTCCGCGCTCGACGCGGCCAACGAAACGCTGGTGCAAACCGCGCTCGCCGAGTTGATGAAAGGCCGCACGACCTTGGTCATCGCGCATCGGCTCGCCACCATCGTCGGGGCGAGCCGCATTCTCGTGCTCGACGGCGGCGAGATCGTCGAGCAAGGCGATCACGCGGCGCTGCTGGCGGCGGGCGGGCTCTACGCGCGGCTGGCGCGGATGCAGTTCGAGACCGGCGCGGCGGCGCTGCGCGGCGCGCGGGCGGCGGAGTAGCTCCCCATCGCTCGGAACGCACTCGCATGGTAGGTCGATCCCATGACCGACGTTGAGTCGCAGGACGAGAAGGACAACGACGCCAGCTTCAGGACGATGCTGTCCGCCGGGCTCGGCGAGGCGTTCCGGATGCCGCGCTTCGGCGCGCGGGGCCTTGCGCTCGTCGTCGCGTTCGCCGTGCTCGCCTGGGCCTCAACGGCGATCTACAAGGTGCAGCCGGACGAGCAGGGCGTGGTGCTGCGGTTCGGCGCGTGGGTCGACACCGCGGAGCCCGGCCTGCATGTGCATTGGCCTTATCCGATCGAGACCGTGCTGTTCCCCAAGGTGACCAAGATTAGCGAAATCCAGCTCGGCGAGGCGACCGTCGCCAGCCCGGCGCCGGCGCCGATTTCGAGCGTCGGCGCGCCGGCGACCCCGGTCGGCGCCGACCGCGACCGCCAGATGCTGACCGGCGACGAGAACATCGTCGAGGCGGAAGGTTCGGTGTTCTGGAAGATCCGCGACGCCGGCAAATTCCTGTTCTCGGTCTCCGATCCGGAAACGGCGGTGAAGGTCGCGGCCGAGGCGGCGCTGCGCGACGTAGTCAGCCGCACCCCGATCCAGGCCGCGATGTCGGACAAGCGCCAGCAGATCGCCGACGAAACGCGCGCGCTGCTGCAGAAGGCTGCTCGACGCCGAGCAGGCGGGGGTCGAGATCACGCAGGTGCAGTTGCAGCGCGTCGAGCCGCCGCGCGCGGTGATCGACGCCTTCAACGACGTGCAGCGGGCGCGCGCCGATCAGGAGCGCGCGCGCAACGAGGCGCAGGCCTACGCCAACGACATCCTGCCGCGCGCGCGCGGCGAGGCCAACAAGACCCGCGAGGAGGCGGAAGCTTATCGCTCCTCCGTCGTCAATCTCGCCGATGGCGAGGCGCGCTCGTTCGAGGCGGTCGAAAAGGCCTATCACGACGCGCCCGAGGTGACCGCCTGGCGGCTCTACTACGAGAGCGTCGACGAAGTGCTGAAAGCCGCGGGACGCGTCATCGTCGACACCTCCAGGAAGGGCGTCGGCAGTCTGACGCCCTACATGGTGATCCCCGACGCGCGGACGTCGTCTCCCGACGCGCCGGCCCCGGGCGCCCTCAAATGAGGGCGCTCGGCTTCGCGCTCGCGCTGGCGGCGGTCGCGCTCTATCTCGTGGGCGCCTCGGTCTATGTCGTCAGCGAGGGCCAGCAGGCGCTGGTCGTCCGGCTCGGCGCGCCGGTCGCGCAGGTGAAGACGCCGGGCCTGCGCTTCAAGGCGCCGCTGATCGACAGCGTCTTCCTCTACGACACGCGCCTGCTGCTGCTGGAGCCGCCGACGGAGCAGGTCATTCTCGGCGATCAGAAGCGGCTCGAAGTGCAGCCCTACACGCGCTACCGCATCGTCGATCCGCTGCGCTTCTACGGCGCTTTGCGCTCGATCGAGCAGGCGCGCGCCGAGCTCGGCCAGCTCGTCGGCTCCTCGGTGCGGCGCGAACTCGGGCAGGTGACGCTCGCGCGGCTGCTGACGCCGGAGCGCGCCGAGATCGTCGAGACGATCCGCAACGAAGTGCGGGCGAAAGCGGAGTCGCTGGGAATCGAGATCGACGAAGTGCGCTTCCATCGCGCCGACCTGCCGTTCGAGACCAGCCAGGCGATCTACGACCGCATGAAGTCGGAGCGCCAGCGCGAGGCCAAGGAGCTTCGCGCGCAGGGGTTCGAGTGGGCGCAGGCGATAGAGGTCAAGGCGGACCGGGAACGCACCGTCATCATCTCGGAGGCCAAGGAGGCCGCCGCCGCCGCGCACGGGCTCGGCGACGCCGACGCGAGCCGGCGGCTGGCGACCGCGTTCGGCGCCGACCCGAAGTTCTATGAATTCTACCGCGCCGCCGAGACCTACAAGACCGCGCTCGCGCGCCCGCAATCGACTCTCGTCATCTCCTCGCAAGCGCGGTTCCTGTCGCTGCTGACCAAAGGCCCCGATCCGGCGCCCGCCAAGGACGCGGACGCTTCGCCGTGACCAGGCGCGCCGCCGCTTCGCCGCTTGCGCCGGCGCGACCTTGCGACCGGCGACGCGGGAGCGCCTGAGATGGACCCCTCCGACAGCCTGTACGGGCTGACGATCGCGCTACAGGTCGTGCTCGTCGATCTGATGCTCGGCGCCGACAATGCGCTGCTAATCGGCCTCGCCTGCCGCTCGCTGCCGGAATCCGAGCGCAAGCGCGCCGCGGCGATCGGCGTCGGCGGCGCGATCGTGCTGCGGCTGCTGATGACGATGCTGGCGACATCGCTGCTGGCCCTGCCGTTCGTCAAGCTGGTCGGCGCGGCGGTGTTGATGGTGATCGCGCTGAACCTCGCCGGCGACCCGGATCTGAACGAGATGGACTCCGTAGCCGTCGGGCCCTCGCGCCGATGGGCCGCGGCGGCGGTGATCGTCGTCGCCGACGCCGCGATGAGCATCGACAATGTCGTGGCGTTGGCGGCCATCGCGCGCGGCAGCCTGATCTGGCTGCTGATCGGCGTCGGCCTCAGCCTGCCGATGCTCGGCTACGGCGGCCTCTTGGTGGCGCGCTGGCTGCGTCACGCGCCGGCGCTACTCGCCTTCGGGGCGGCGTTGCTCGGCTGGATCGCCGGCGAGATGGCGGCCTCGGACCCGCTTTACGCCGACTGGATCGCCACCAACGCGCCGGGCCTTCTGGCGCTGGCGCCGCTTTTGGGCGCGGCGTTCGTGTTCCTGCACGGCCGCCTCGCGCCCCGCCCGGTCGTGGTGCGCGCGCCCCGCGTCGCCCCGCCGAAAATCGCCCACCCGCCCGTGGCGCGACCTGCGCCCAAGGTTGTCGCGCCACCGGCGCCGGCGCCGCCGCCCGAGCCCCGCGCGCCCGCTCCGTCGCGCGGAAAGTTACGCCAGTTTCTCGCCGTCGACAACAGCGTCGAAAGCGCCGCCCCCGGCGTCGACGACCGGCTCGTGATTGTCGGGGTGCTGCTGCTCGCGGTCGTCGCCGGCGGGTTTATCGCCCTGGCGGCGTTCTGGGGAGGGTAAAGGAAAGTCCCAACAGGCCGTCTTGCCCGCGCTTGTCGCGGACCTAGAGCGCTTACCGAACAAATTGAATCGGCTTCGTCATTGCGAGCGAAGCGAAGCAATCCAGCGCGCCGAGATCGCAGGCTAATCGGCTAGGCCTGGTTCGGCGGAAACGTGGATGGCTTCGCTTCGCTCGCCATGACAGCGATTCAACTTGATCGGTAACCGCTAGAGTATACCGATCAAACAGAATCGGCCCGTCATTGCGAGCGAAGCGAAGCAATCCAGCGCGCCGAGATCGTAGGCTAGTCGGTGAAGCTCGGCTCGGCGGAGACGTGGATGGCTTCGCTTCGCTCGCCATGACGGCGGTACAACTTGATCGGTAATCGCTCTAGCTCCATAGGCGCCACCTTAAGGTTTGATTGGCGCCCTCCGCGTCTTGCCCGGGCTTCCACGTCGTGACAGGGCGCGGCGATTTCCGAACGCCTACACCTTCGTTTGCAGCGGCCGACGCTATAGCCTGGAACGGCGTCGCTCGTCCCGACGTGGATGACCGGGACAAGCCCGGTCATGACGGATGGGGTCGCTGAAGTCCCAAAGCGGCGCCCCAAGTTAGCGCCGTTGGGACAAGCCCGGGCGCGACGACGTTTTCTTCTTCAAGTGTCCCGCTCACGCCGCCGACAGCGGCTTGGCGACTTCCTCCAGCGACTTCCGCTCCGCCTGCACGGCGTAGCGCGCGGCGACGACGGCGGCGACCAACATGAGCGCCGCCGCGAACGCGTAGCCCGCGAATACGCTGGCGCGCGATCCGCTTTCGATCAGCCAGCCGAACACGAGCGGCCCCGCGACGCCGCCGAGCCCGGTGCCGATGGCGTAGAACACGGCGATCGTCAGCGCCCGGATCTCCAGCGGGAAGGTTTCGCTGACGGTGAGATAGGCGGCGCTGGCGGCGGGCGAGGCGAAGAAGAACACGATCATCCAGCCGAGCGTCTGAGTCGCCGCCGTCAGATGGCCGCCGAGGAACAACGCGCCGCAAGCAATCAGCAGCAGCCCGGAGAGCCCGTAGGTCGCTGAGATCATTACGCGCCGCCCGAGCGTGTCGAACAGCCGCCCGAGCAGCACCGGCCCGAGGAAATTGCTGACCGCGAACGGCAGGATGTACCAGCCGACCTCGGCGGAGGCGACGCCGTAGAACTTCGTCAGAACCAGCGCGTAGGTGAAGAAGATCGCGTTGTAGAAAAACGCCTGCGCGGCCATCAGCGTCAGCCCGACCGCCGCGCGACGCCGCTCGCGGCGGAACAGCGTGTCGAACACTTCGCTCAACGGCGTGTGGGTGCGCGTGCGGAGGCGCAGCTTCAGCTTCTCGTCGATCGGCGGCAGTTTCGCGCCCGTCGCCTCGAACCGCTTTTCGATCCCCGCCACCACCGCTTCGGCTTCGCGTTCGCGGCCGTGGGTGACGAGCCAACGCGGGCTCTCGGGAATCCACATTCGCATCAGAAACACGGCGACGCCGATCGCCGCGCCGACCAGAAACGCCAGCCGCCAGCCGAGCTGCGGATCGATCCGCGCCGGATCGAGCAGGACCACCGCGACCCCGGCCCCGGCCGCCGCGCCAACCCAGAAGCTGCCGTTGATCATCAGGTCCATGTGGCCGCGGAAGCGCGCCGGGATCAGCTCCTGAATGGTGGAGTTGATCGCCGAATATTCGCCGCCGATGCCGCAGCCGGTGAGAAAGCGGAACAGGAAGAACGACGCCGGGCTCCAGGCCAGACCGGTCAGCGCGGTGGCGATCAGGTAGACGACGATGGTCGTGAAAAACAGTTTCTTGCGCCCGAGCCGGTCGGTGAGCCAGCCGAACCCGAGCGCGCCGACGACCGCGCCAATGAGATAGGCGCTGCCTGCCGCGCCAACCTCGGCGTCGCTTAACTGCAAGGCGCGGGCTTGCTTCAGTGCGCCGGCGACGGAGCCAGCGAGCGTGACCTCCAGCCCATCGAGAATCCAGGTGACGCCGAGCGCGGCGACGACGAGAACGTGGAACCGGCCCCACGGCAGACGCTCCAGTCGGGCGGGGACGAGGGTGGTGATTTCGGCGCCGTCCGGGGAGGCGGTGGGCGCGGCTGCGAGATTTCCTGCGCTCGACATGGCGCCTCCCTGAAACAACCGAAAGGCCGCGCGGCGGCCAAAAGTTCCGACCCGGAACACCGCGCTGGCCCGGACTGCGCCACGCTGGTTCTCGTCATCGCGGGGGACCCGCGGGCCGCCGGCAAAGACTCCCAACATCGATCTCATCGGCATACGAAGGGTCGCAAAAACCCTGACCGAGGAGCGCCGGACCGACGCCTCCGCCGACGTCACGGCGGCCCGGTGTAAGGAGATAGTTTATATCTACTTGGGATAAACCTATATGACTCCGTCATTGCGAGCAAAGCGAAGCAATCCAGTTCCGAGATCGTCTGTTAACCGGATAGAGCCGCATCACCGGAACGGCGGATTGCTTCGCTTCGCTCGCAATGACGAAGCAGGCGAGCCCAAACCCCTAGGTTACGGCATCACGTAAGTCGCCCGCCCTCTTCCCAGCAGCGCCGCTTCGATCGCGCCCGGCTCATGCACCGAGAACACCACGATCGGTATCCTATTGTCTCTCGTCAGCGCGAACGCCGCGGTGTCCATCACCTGCAAATTGCGTTGGATCGCCTCATCGTGGGTCAGGCGTTCGTAGCGGCGGGCGTCCGGGTTCTTCTTCGGGTCGTCGGTATAGACGCCGTCGACGTTGGTCGCCTTCATCACCGCGTCGCACGAAAGTTCGGCGGCGCGCAGCGCCGCGCCGGTGTCGGTGGTGAAGAACGGGTTGCCGGTGCCGCCCGCCAGCAGGATCACCCGGCGCTTGACGAGATGGGCGAGCGCCGCCTGGCGCGAATAGGGCTGGCATTGCGAGGGCATCGCCACCGCCGAGAGCACCCGCGCCGGCTGGCCGATCTCCTCCAGCGCGCCCTCCATGGCGAGCGCGTTCATCACCGTGGCGAGCATGCCGATCGAGTCGGCCCGCGCCCGCTCGATGCCTTTCTCCGCGCCTTCAAGCCCGCGGAAGAAATTGCCGCCGCCGATCACCACCGCCACTTGCACGCCGAGCGCCGCGGCGGCTTTCAGATCCTCGGCGAAGCGATGCAGCGTCGGCGTGTGCAAGCCGTGGGTCTGCGGCCCCATCAACGCCTCCCCGGACAGCTTCACCACCACGCGTTTGAACAGCGGTTTCGCTTCGTCCATGGGGCTTTAAGCTCCGGAAATGAATCGGGCGGCCTAGGGGCCGCCCGAGGTCGCCGGGGGTTTAAGCCTCTTCGGCGGGCTTTTCTATGCCGTCGCCGAGTTGATAACGGTGAAATCCCTTGATCGAAATCGGCGCGCCGGCCGTCTTCTCGGCTTCCTTCACCGCTTGCGCGACCGACTTCGAGGGGTCGATCACAAAGGCCTGATCAACGAGGCAGACCTCCTTGTAATAGGTCTTGAGGCCCGACTCGACGATCTTGGCGATCACCTCGGGCTTCTTGCCGGCGTTCTTGTCCGCCAGCACCGCCTTCTCGCGCTCGACGGTCGCGGGATCGAGGCCGCTGGCGTCGAGCGCCGTCGGGCTGGCGGCGGCGATGTGCATCGCGATCTGCTTGCCGAGCGCGCCGAGCGCGGCCTGGTCGCCCTTGGAGTCGAGCGCGACGATCACGCCGATGCGGCCGAGGCCGTCGGCGATCTGGCTATGCACGTAATGGCCGACGACGCCGTCGTGGACATGCAGCGCGCCGGCGCGGCGCAGCGTCATGTTCTCGCCGATGGTGGCGATCGCGTTGGCGATCGCCTCCGCCACCGTGCCGCCGCCGGGGAAATGGCTGTTCTTGATCTTCTCAACGTCGGCGTTCGGCGCATGGTCGAGCGCCACGGCGAGGACGCCGCGCACCAGCGACTGGAAATCGTCGTTGCGGGCGACGAAGTCGGTCTCGGAGTTCACTTCGACGACGACGCCGAGGTTCGCCTCGACGGCGACGCCGACAAGGCCCTCGGCGGCGACACGGCCGCTCTTCTTGGCCGCCTTGGCGAGGCCCTTCTTGCGCAGCCAGTCGATCGCGGCCTCGATGTCGCCGTGGGTCTCGGTCAGCGCGTTCTTGCAATCCATCATGCCCGCGCCGGTCTTCTCGCGCAGGTCTTTCACCAAGCGCGGCGGTGATCTCAGCCATTTCGAGGCTCCTCGTGGAAACACAAAAAACCCCTCCCGCGCGCGGCGCGAGAGGGCGGGTCGCCTGCCAGACGCAGCGGCGACGCGGCGTTTACTCCGCCGCGATCAGCACCTTGGCCTGATCGGCCCACTTGTCGCGGGTGATGCGGCCGTTGAAGCGCAGGTCCGAATCGAGCTTGGCGGCGTCGTCGGGCGTCATCGCGGCGAGCTGCCAATAGTGGAACACGCCGTGCTCGTTGAGCTTCTTGACGATCTGCGGCCCGACGCCGGTGAGCTTGGCGAGATCGTCCGGCGCGCCGCGCGGCGCGGCGAGCAGCTCGAATTGCTCGGTCGATTCCTCCGGTTGCGGCTCGACGATCTCGGGCAGCGCCTCCGGCGCCGGCGCTTCCGCCGCGCCGACGTCCTCGCCGGCGAGCGCCCTGGCTGCGCGAGATGCCGTCGATCGCCGCGCGTGGCGATCAGGTCGCAATAGAGCTGGATCGCCCGGCTGGCGTCGTCGTTGGCCGGGATCGGATGCGCGACGCCGTCGGGATCGGAATTGGTGTCGAGGATCGCGATCACCGGGATCTTGAGGCGGTTGGCCTCCTTGATCGCCAGCGCCTCCTTGTTGGTGTCGATGACGAACACGAGGTCCGGCACGCCGCCCATGTCCTTGATGCCGCCGAGCGCCTTCTCGAGCTTATCCTTCTCGCGAGTCAGCATCAGGCGCTCTTTCTTGGTGAGGCCCTTGGCGCCCTCGGCGAGCTGCTCGTCGAGCTTGCGCAGCCGCGAGATCGAGGCGGAGATCGTCTTCCAGTTGGTCAGCGTGCCGCCGAGCCAGCGCGAATTGACGAAATACTGCGCGCAGCGCTTGGCGGCTTCCGCGACCTCCTCGGCGGCCTGGCGCTTGGTGCCGACGAACAGCACGCGCCCGCCCTTGGCGACGGAATCGGAGACGATCTTCAGCGCCTGGTGCAGCAGCGGCACGGTCTGGGCGAGATCGATGATGTGGATCGAGTTGCGGGCGCCATAGATGTAGGGCGCCATCTTCGGGTTCCAGCGATGCGACTGGTGGCCGAAATGCGCGCCGGCTTCGAGAAGTTGGCGCATGGTGAAATCAGGCAGAGACACTGCGTATCCTTTCCGGTTGAGCCTCGGCGGAGCATTGTTGCGAGGAGGAACCCTCGCCACCGGAGCGGGCCCTTGAAGCAGGGCGCGCGAAACTCCGCCTGTGGAATGGGCGGGGCGTTAGCGGAAAACGAGGGGAAAGGCAAGCGGGGGCGGGCGGCCGGGTATGTCTCAGTTTGAATCTTTGCGAAGCTCGACGGCCAACGCCCAAGCTGCAGAGCCAATTGACGCCAGCGGATGCTTTTCACAATAGGCGTCAACCCATTTCTGCAGGCCCTGCGCGTCCGTTCTTGACAATGCTGCGCTGATCGAAACGTCAGTTTCAGACATTGAGGAGATAAACCCGAATACCCACTGAGTAGCCATCGCATTCTCAAGATGCTTTGCGAAGTCATTTCGCGGTCGGCTTTCGAGCCAGACCCCGCACGAGCTATTTCCAATACCGATCTGCGAAACCTGTGCTACGGCTTCAAGGGTCGCCCCGACTACGGCGCAGCAAAAAGCAGCCGCGCGACAACTAGAGAGTGTCCCGATCAATTTGTGTCACGGGCCGCGAAGAAATTTGTGGCTTCTGTAGGTTTGAATATATTGGCGCAGCCTTTGAGTAGCGCCATCAATCCTGAAATCGTTCGCTCGGCTTTAGGTCCGGTCGGCATGGCGCTTATCCAAGATTAACTGCCAAATTGCGTTTTGGCGTTTCAGGTCGTGAATTTTGGCCTCGGCGCGGCCTTCGAACGGAGCGCCGAGGTGCACGTTCCCGCTCTCAAGCGTCCTGATGAAATCATCGTTCTCGTCCATTTTCGCTTTGATGGCATCGTCACTGTCGGGGGCGTCATCGATATATTTTGCGTCCTGCTTTCCGCTAAGCATAACATTGATTCCGGGGGTGGCGCGAGCGGCGTCAAGACCCTCAATATTCAAGCTGAGACACTACCGGCGGCCGCCTACTCCCCCTCCTCCGCAACCCCCTGATGCGCGTAGGCGAGCACGGCCGCGACGACGCAGCCGCCGACAATCCCGGCGGTCAGGTCTCTCCCGATTGTCAGGCCGAACGTCGTGAACAGCACCAGCGCCGTTCGCCAATTCCGCGCCAGCGTCGCGATCTCCCGCTTTTCGGCCATGTTCCAGCAGACGACGACGAGCACGCCGGCGAGCGCGGAGAGCGGAACGTAGCTCGCCAGCGGCGCGGCGACGAGCATGAACACCAGCAGGAAAACCGAATGCAACATCCCGGACACCGGGCTGCGGGCGCCGGCGCGGATGTTCGTCGCGGTGCGCGCGATCGTGCCGGTGACGCTGACGCCGCCGAAGAAGGCCGACGCGATATTGGCGAGGCCCTGCGCGACGAGTTCCATATTGGAGCGGTGCTGACGCCCGGTCATGCCGTCGGCGACCTTCGCCGACAGCAGACTCTCGACGCCGCCGAGCAGCGTGAACGACAGCGCCGCCGGGGCCACCGCCCACATCAGCGGCCACGAAAACACCGGCAGCGCCGGCGCCGGCAGGCCGTGCGGGATGCCGCCGAAACGCCCGCCGATGGTCACGGCGGGAAGGCCGAGCGCCGCCACGACGCAGGACGCGACGACCACAGCGATCAGCATGGCGGGCCAATCCGGCCGCGCGCGCCGGATCGCGAAGATCAACGCCGCGGAGCCGGCGCCCACCGCCAGCGTCGCCCAGCTCAAGCTCGGCAAGGCCGCCGTGATCGCCATCAACTTGGGGAAGAACGGACCCGGCTCGTGCGGCAGAGCCAAGCCGAGCAGGTCTTTCAATTGGCTGGCGGCGATGGTGACGGCGATCCCGCTGGTGAAGCCGACCGTGACCGCGTGGGGAATATGTCTGATGTAGCTCCCGAGACCCGCGAGGCCGATCAACGTCAGAAGCACGCCTGACATCAGCACGGTCAGCATGAGCCCGTCGACGCCGAACCGGGCGACGGTCGCCGCGACGAGGACGATGAACGCCCCGGCCGGTCCGCCGATCTGAAAACGGCTGCCCCCGATCGCCGAGACGATGAAGCCTCCGACGATCGACGTATAGAGGCCGCGCTCCGGCGAGACGCCAGAGGCCACGGCGATCGCCATCGACAGCGGCAGGGCGACGATGGCGACCGTCAGTGCCGCGAGGGCGTCCTTGCGGAAAGTGTCGAGACCGTACCCCTCGCTGAGAACGGTCGCGAGCTTCGGGCGGTAGAGATGGGCTGTCGCAGCGCCGTTAGGCATGGAAGGAGGCGTTTCGTCTGGGCTGAAAGGGTGGGCGCGAGCTTTAGCAAACTTCTTTCGCCAAAAGTAAACGATCGCGAGAGCGGAACATCAAATTCAGAATCGCACCGCGCATGTCCAGCCTCGCGCCATCTTCGCGGCGGCTGCTTCGGGCGCCCGGACGGGGCGCGCCATGATCTAGGACAATTTTTCGCCGGCTTCCCCGCAGACTACGAGTGCGAAGAGATCACCTCCAGATGCAGGTGGTCGCGGCCGTCCTGAAACATGCGAGTAATGCGGACGCCCGCCTTGGCGGCGAAGGCGCCGCCAACCTCGGAGACGGCGTCCGGATTGACGAATTTCCTGCAGGCGTTCCCTAACTCCGTCTTGTAATTCGGCTCGTTTGGCTTCTTGGGCAGGAACACATCGTTTTCGGGTTGCGGGGGCCCGTTGTCCTGGTTCGTCGGCCGGGTGAAACCGAACGCGTATTCGCCCGTCGGCAGGTTTTTGACGACCGCGGCGACGCCCGCAATCGTGCTGGCGACCTTGACCGGATCCGTCGTCGCTTTCTGCGGCGTGGTCAGGTCGATCGTGGACCCCGCGTAGCCGGCGATATCCATGGCCGTGCAGATCGCGGCGTCCTCCGCGATGAGATTGCCGTGCATCCCCTGGCCAAACCGCATGAGGCTGAGGATATTGAGGTTCCCTCCGCGCGCCAGCGACGCCAGGACCGGGTACATCGCCTCGCCGAGCAGGATTTTGCGCTTGCCGTCAGGCGAGTAGAAGCCGTTTTTTTCGACCTCGGCGAGTTGCGTCCCCGCGCCGCGGATGCGACCGCTCCTGGCGGCGGCGAACACCGCGGCCTTGTCGTCCGGGCTCACGAAACTTCCCGGCATCTCGGCCGAGGGAAGTCCTTTAAAGAGGATGTCGACCGTGTCCCAGATCCCGCCGTCCAGCGTGCGGGCTTCGAGGCGGGCGCGGGTCGACACGCAGGCCTTGATCAACCAGTCCTGGTTGTCCGGGTTGAGCGGAATTTTGACTGGCTGCTTCTCGCAAGTGACGCCCATGGCGTCAGTGACGACTTCGAGCTCGCGGCGCTGGAAATCCAGCCCCCATACGGAGACGACAACGGAGCCGCTGGTGACGGTAAGCGTTTGCTTGGAAATCGGCAGACCGTTAGGCCGCATGAAAGCCGACATGATCGAAACTCCGGGAACGGTGATCTGATCACCTTCTCAGGAGACTTACGGGCTGGAGCGCTTCTCCGCCGCCGCCCTACGCGGCTGCGATCGCGCTCGGGATCAGCCGAGCCAGCCGGTCGCCCCAGACTTCGGCCCCGCGCGGCGTCGCGACGAGGTCCTGCCGCACCTCGATCAGCACGTTGAGCAGACCGCGCGCCGTCGCGACCGCGTCGATCGTGTCGCCGATGAGCCCGCCCGCGTAGGGCTCGTTGTCGCCGATCTCGTGCGGCGCAAGCCCATCCTCGGCGAGCGCCCGCAACAGCGTTCGCGCCATCGGGGCGGGGTCGTCGTAGAGCACGCCGACCTTCCAGGGCCGCTTGAAGCCGCGCCAGTCCGGCGTGAACGTGTGCATCGATACGATCGCCGGCGGCTTGCCGTTCGCCAGCATCGCGTCCGTCATCGCCTGCGCCGCGTCGCGATAGGGCCGCCAGTAGCGCCTTATGCGAAGGTCGATCTCGGCTTCGTCGGCGCGGGCGTTGCCGGGCACGATCGCGCCGTCGGAATAGCGCATCACCAAGGTCGGGTCGTCGGCGCCGCGATTGGGGTCGATCAGCAGCCGCGAGAACGTCGACAGCACCGCCGGCGCGCCCAGGCGCTCGGCGAGGCGCAGCGTCAGCCAGCGCGCGCCGATGTCGTAAGCGATATGTCGCTCCAGCGCCGCGGCCGGCAGCCCCAGCGTCCCGTAGCCGGGCGGGAAGGCGTTGCGGGCGTGATCGCAGAGGATGAGGACGCCGGCGTCGAGCCTGCCGTCGACCCGCTCGACCGGCTCGAAATCGCCCGTCGACGAAATTTCCACCGCGCCCGTGTCCATCAGCGCCCCTTGCCCAAGCCTTAAGGCGACATTAAGGACGCAGCCGTCTCCCGGAGAATTGCGAATGTCCGAAGCCGCGTCGGCCGCCGCGGGCCGCGGCGCGGCCGCCTTCGCCGCCTTGATCGTCGGCGCCGCGGCGATGGGCGTTTCGCCGATCTTCGTGCGCTGGGCCGACGTCGGGCCGTTCGCCAGCGCGTTCTGGCGCGTCACCCTCGCGCTGCCGATGCTCTACCTCTGGATGCGGTTCGCCGAGCGCGACGCCCGATCGGCGCGGCGGTTCTCGCGGCCGGCGGTGTTCGCCGGGCTCGCCTTCGCCGGCGACCTGCTGTTCTGGCATTCCGCAATCCTGCGCACCAGCGTCGCCAACGCGACGTTCTTCGCCACGACCGCCCCGATCTGGGTGGTCGCGTTCGGCTGGATGCTGTTCGGCGAAAAGGCCGGGCGTGAGACGCTCGCCGGGCTCGCGCTGTGCCTCGTCGGCGGCGCGGCCTTGCTCGCGCAGAGCCTGCGGTTGCGGCCGGAAGGCGCGATCGGCGACGGTTTCGGCTTGGCCACCGGCGTGTTTTTCGGCCTGTATTTCCTCGCCGTCGAGGCCGCGCGGCGCAACACCAGCGCCGCGCGGGTCACCTTCGAGGCGACCGTCATCACGGCGATCGCGCTGTTCGTCGTCGCCGTGGCGACGGAGCCGAAAATCTTTCCGACGAGCCTTTCCGGCGTGGCGGCGCTGCTGGCGATGTCGTGGGTCAGCCACGCCGGCGGCCAGGGACTGTTGACGGTGGCGCTCGGACGCCTGCCGGCGACGTTCTCCTCGCTCGTCATCTTCCTGGAGGCGGTGTTCGCCGCGCTGTTCGCCTGGCTGCTGCTTGGCGAGCCGATTGCGGCGATCCAGGCCGCTGGCGGCCTGCTCATCATGGCCGGCATCTACGTCGCCCGGCCGCGGCGCTAGAGGCGTCGGGGCCTTCCAAGCTGCGCCGATCGCGTGCTAAGGAGCGCGCCGGCGCCCGTAGCTCAACTGGATAGAGTATCGGTCTTCGAAACCGAGGGTTGGAGGTTCGAACCCTTCCGGGCGCGCCAACTCATCCAACATACTGATTTTCTTGACTTAGGCTGATCGCCGCTCCGAGCAAAGGAGCGAACTTTCGCGGCCGGGTCTGTTTGGTCCCCTTGCGGGTGAAAATCCGACCTTCACTCAATGTCCCCGTATGTTACCGTGTGCCTGCTCTGGAGAGCGGCATGGCCGATATACGCAAACTCGCCGCGATCATGGCTGTCGACGTCGTCGGCTATTCCCGCTTGATGGGCGCGGACGAGGCCGGGACGGCGCGCGCCGTTCGTGAGCATCGCGAGGCGGCGCGGCCTCTGGTCGCGGCGCACGGCGGCCGGATCGTCAAGACGATGGGCGACGGGCTGCTGCTGGAGTTTCCCTCGGTCGTCGCCGCCGTGGAGTGCGCCGTCGCCATCCAGAAGCTGATGGCCGAGCGCAACGCCGACACGCCCGAGGTTAGGCGCACTGTCTATCGGATCGGCGTCAACCTCGGCGACGTGCTGATCGAGGGCGAGGACATTCTCGGCGAGGGGGTGAACATCGCCGCGCGATTGGAGGCGCTCTGTGAGCCCGGCGGCGTGCTGATTTCGGGCACGGCGCACGATCACATACGCGGCAAGGTCGATTTCGACTTCGTCGATCTCGGCGAGAAGGCGCTCAAGAATATCGCGCGGCCGGTGCGCGCGTTCGCGCTCAGAATTGTCTCGCCAAGCGCCGCACCCTCGCCGTCCGCCGCCGAGCCGATCCGGCAGGGACCGCCGAGCCTGTCGATTGTCGTTCTGCCTTTCGCCAACATCGGCGGCGACGCGGAACAGGAGCATTTCGTCGATGGCGTCACGGAGAGCCTGACGACCGATCTGTCACGCATCCGTGGGTCATTTGTCATCGGGCGCAACACGGCTTTCACTTTCAAGGGCAAGGCCGTCGATCTCAAGCAGCTCGGGCGCGAGTTGAACGTGCGCTACGTGTTGGAGGGGAGCGTACAGCGGGGCGGCAATCGCATGCGCGTCAATGTGCAGTTGATCGACGCTGAAACCGGTCATCACCTCTGGGCGGAGCGGTTCGACAAGCCGGTGGCCGATCTCTTCGACATGCAGGACGAAATCGTCGCGCGTTTGGCGGGGGCGTTGAACAGCGAATTGATTGACGCCGAGGCGCGGCGAGCGGGAAAGGCAACCAATCCGAACTCGATGGACCTCTATTTCCAAGGTCAGGCCTGCTTCAATAGAGGCATGTCGTCAGACAATCTGGCCCAAGCGCGTGTTTTTTTTGATCGCTCTATGACATTTGACCCCGCCAACGTTGACGCGCGCTTTGGGTCCGCGCGGGCGGACATCAGTGCAGCCATGCAGTTTCATGTAAGTGACCTAGCGGCGACACTCGCAGGAGCAGAAGCCAAGGTAAACGCAGCGCTATCTTTGGTTCCTGACCACGCCTACGGCCACCTGATTTTGGGAATGATCTACATGCTCACCAAGCGGGCGCCTTCGGCCATCGCTGAATGTCAACATGCTTTGTTACTGGATCGAAACCTTGCCAATGCACACGGTTGGATCGGATCGATTAAAATACATCTTGTTCGCCCCGAAGAAACTGAGCCTCACATAGTTGAGGCGCTGCGCCTCAGTCCACGCGATACGATGAGTTATTTTTGGATGTATGTGGCAGGATTGGCTAATTATTATCTGGGGTTCTACGAGCAAGCGGCGATGTGGCTTAGACGGTCGATTGAGGCCAACCGAAATCATCCTTATGCACATTTCGTTCTGGGCGCGACGCTTGCGCGGCTCAATCAACTCACCGAGGCGAGGTCCATCGTCAGGACCGGGCTCGCGCTCTACCCATCTTTCACCGTATCTCGATACCGAGCCTTCTGGGCAGCTGCGAACGACGACCCAGCTTATTTGGATTTGATCGAGCGCACTCTCGACGGCATGCGCCTCGCCGGCGCGCCAGAGGAATGACCTCGACACGCGATTTTTGTGCTAGAGCGGTTACGGATCAAGTTGTACCGCCGTCATGGCGAGCGAAGCGAAGCCATCCACGTCTCCGCCGAGCCGAGCTTCACCGACTAGCCTACGATCTCGGCGCGCTGGATTGCTTCGTTCGCTCGCAATGACAGGCCGATTCTGTCTGATCGGTATCTGCTCTAAGTTGTTATTTTTAATGCGTTTAAGAGAATGACGGTCCACTGGAAAAAATTCTCTCTTTCATCTTCCCCGGCGCGCCAGTCACGCCGTTAGAAGGGCGCCACGGTCTTATTTGGCGTCGCGAGATCGTGAAGCGGCATTCTCGCCGGTTCGGCCACCGCCTTGGCGACCTGAGTCTGGCGACCGCGGGTTACCGTCGGCGGTCCAACCGGCAATCCCCGTTCAAGGACATCCAGTCATGGCCAACCCGATCGTTGCGGGACTGAATCTCAGGCTGTTTGGCCGCATAGCGATTGCTGATGCGTGTCGAAAAAGAAAGCAATGGCGGATCGCGTTCTCCGAATACGAGGCTCCTGGCCGTCCCTACGGCAGCAGGACCGCCGCGCCTTCAAAGCGCCCGCTGCGCAAATGCGCGAGGGCCTGATTGGCTTCCGTCAGCGGATAAGTTGTCGTCGTGACAACGATGCCGAGCTTGGGCGCGAGTTCGAGAAATTCGAGGCCGTCTTGTCGCGTCAAATTGGCGACCGAAACGAGTTGCCGCTCCTCCCAGAGCCGTCGATAGGCAAAGCTCGGTATGTCGCTCATGTGGATCCCCGCGCATACGACCCGCCCGCCCTTCCGAACGGCGGCCAGAGCAACGGGCGCGAGATCGCCGACCGGCGCAAAGATGATCGCGGCGTCCAGCAAATCAGGAGGCGTCTCGTCGGACCCGCCCGCCCATAGCGCGCCGAGGCTTCGCGCGAACGCCTGCGTCTCCACGTCGCCTTTGCGCGTGAAGGCGTAGACCTCTCGGGCCTGACTTCTGGCGACCTGCGTCAGGATGTGCGCAGCCGCGCCGAAACCATAAAGCCCGAGCTTTTTCCCATCGCCGGCGATTTTGAGCGATCGCCAACCAATCAAACCCGCGCACAGCAACGGGGCGAGCGACACGTCGCTCCCGACCTCGCCAAGCGGAAACGCGAAGCGGGCGTCTGCAATCGTCGCGGTCGCGAAGCCGCCGTCGTTGGTATAGCCGGTGAATCGCGGCTGATCGCAGAGATTTTCGCGATCCATTCGGCAATACGGGCAGACGCCGCAGGTGTGGCCGAGCCACGGGATGCCGACGCGCTCGCCGATCTGCAGGCTCTCGACGCCGTCCCCGATCGCGTCAATCCTGCCGACGACTTCGTGGCCCGGGACGATCGGGTATCTCGGGTCTGGCAACTCGCCGTCGACGACGTGCAGATCTGTACGGCAAACTCCGCACGCGAGCACCTTTACGCGAATTTCGCCGCGCCCCGGGCGTCGATCCGGCAGTTCCGTAAATTGCAACGGGGACTTGGCCTCGTGCAGGACCATCGCTTTCATGGCGTATCCTCGCGCCTCTCAAAATAAGAACCGAATGTACCCATCTGCGGCCATCCTTGCGAGCGAAGCGACGCAATCGAGCGCGCCATGACGGGCGAGCCTTTCGCGAGCCCAACGCGCCGCCTCTTGGTTGGCGTCGCCCCTCTCCTTTTGGAACGGGATATGCACGGCGCACGCCGTCTGAGGCTGGGCGAGGGAACCCGATTCATGACCCCGCGCGAGAGTTGGTCCAAGACGCTTATCTGCCCCGTCTGTGGCCTGGAAGGGGTGGCGCGGCTGTCGCACGTGGACGGCGGGCCGAATCAATTTGAGACAAAAACGACGGTGGAGGAGTGCCCCCCGGGCTTTCAAGCCCGAGACGATGAAGACGATTCGAACATCCTCCGCTTCTTCTGCGCCGCCGACAACGTCGCCGCCGACCAATGAAGCCGTCCGCTCCGTAGGGGTTTTACCCAGTCCGCGTAAACCCGTCCGCGCTCCAGCCTTCGCTGCCGATCCCGTGATGCACGTAGAACAGGCCCCGGGGATCGTATTGTTGTTTGACCCGCGCGAGCCGCTCGTAGTTGTCGCCCCAGGGACCGCGACGCCAGTCTTCGAGGAAATAGTCGCACTCGTTGAAGTAACAGCCCGCCGACGGGGCGATCGCCCGCAACGCCGCCATCGCCTCGCCGATCCGCTTCGCGCGTTCGCGTGACGTCGCCATTTCCTGGGAGCCTTCGGCGGGTGGGTCCGGCCTGTCGGCGCCGATTATGGCGAGCGCGAAGGCCGAGACGGCGTCGGCGTTGACGGCGGTGTCGCGCGCGGCCGCGACGACCTCGGACGGCGCGCCCGCCAGTCCCTTGTTGAAGTGCAATCCGACCGGCCAACTTCGGCTGGCGGCGAACAGCGCATCGGCGAGCGAATCTCCCGCCGCGAGCAGCGCGGCGGGAAGCCACAGCGACTGATAGCCGTCCCAGAACGCCCCCGCCTGGCGGCCGTCGCCCTTCCACCAGAAATCGCTCCAACTCGCGCCGGGACGCTCGTCGAACATCACGGCGTCGCGCGCGAACAGCCGATAGATCCACGGACTCCAGAACCACGACGCCCAGACCGCGCGGGCGGTCAGCGCGTGTAGCGTCTCGTAGTCGCCGGCGTGTTCGGCGACGAAGTCGGTCAACGGTTTGAACGCGGCGGCGGCCTCGCCGCTGGTTAGCCCCTGAAACACCATCGACAAGCGAAGCGCGTTGTCCGGCCCGACGCGGGCCTGCTCGCCCCAATGCGGATTGATGAGCGCCTCGGCGTAGTGCTGTAGGAACCGGGCGATCAGGCGCTTGTACGCCGCGTCCGAGTGCGCCTTCACCGTCCAATCGACCGCGCCGAATTTATCGGGCAGTTCGTGCGTCGCCAGGGTGAAGCGGGTGACGACGCCGAACGTGCCGCCGCCGCCGCCTTTGAGCGCCCAGAACAGGTCGGGCTCACGCACGGCGTTGACAACGCGGATCGCGCCGTCGGCGGTGACGATCTCGGCCTCGAGCAAGGCTCGCCGCCGCGAGCCCGTAGCGTTTGGAGAAGCTGCCGAAGCCGCCGCCGAGCAGCAGGCCGCCGACCCCGACCGTGGTGCAGCCGCCGCCCTGCACGTAGCGCCTGGCGCTCGTCGCCGCCTGATAGGCGTGCAGCCAGACGCACCCCGCCCCGAGCGAAATCGCCGGCGCCGCCGGCGCCGACGAACCCTCCGGCCGGAACCCGTCATGGACCGTGATCGCGTTCATCCGGCGCGTCGAGATCAGCAGCGAATCGGGCGCCGAGGAGCGGCCGAGATAGCAATGGCCGCCGCCCTTGACGACCAGCCGCAGGTCATGCGCGTCGGCGAAGCGCACCGCCGCCGCGACATCCGCCGCGCTCTCGGCGGCGACGACATAGGCGCTGACTTCCGAGCGCCACGCGCCGAGCCAGCCGGAATTCTCGGTGAGGCTCGGCGTATCGCCGCGGAAGAAGGGATTGCGGAGAAACGGCCCCGCCTCCGGCGCGGCGCCGAGCTTCTTCAACCGGCCGCCGGTCGCCTGACCGAGCTTCGCCCACTCGCTCTCGTCGGGCCAGCCGGGATCGCGGGGACGCGCGCGCGACAGAGGGGCCGCGCGGGTCCGATCGAACGGCCAAGCCGCGGCGGCGGCCGTCGCCAGGCTTGCGCCCAAAAATTCGCGTCGTCGCACGCGCGGCCCTCCACACGGGGCAGTGTAGGAAGGCCGGCGCCGCACGACAAGCTGAAGCGAAACGCTACGGTCCGAGACACCACGCCGCATGCCGTCGCGCCCGCGCTTGGCGCGGGCATCCACGTTGGGACTGGGCATTACCCAACGCGAGCCCCGGTCAACACGGAACCCGCCGAGAGCGCCGCCTCGCGCTTAGCGACTATCGCCGTCCTGGAGGCCGATCTTCTGGCGCAGCCGGTCGATCTCCTTCGACGCCTCGGCTTTGGTGAGCCGTTCGTTGAAAGCGTCGGGCTCCTGCGCCTGGGCGCATAGCGTCTTTAGGTAAGACGCCTGCGCGCCGGTCATCGGTTCGTCGCCCGACACCCAATCGTCGGGGTCTTTTTCGGTGTTGGATTTCGCGTCCGTCATATCGACATAACGCCGGCGTTCTCATTGCGTTCCCAACACGTTCGTCCCACGACTTGCCGAACGAACACTTGCCTCCCCGTGGGAAGGTGTGACAGGTTGCTATCCAGGGCTGAATAGAGCTGTGGATATGCGGACCGACCCGATCGCGCTCAGCCCTCTCGGCGCGCCCGAATTCACCTTTGGCGACCGTCTCTACCGCGCCGCCTTCGTCGTCGCCTGGACGCTGCTGGCGCGCTGGACCCTGCCGCAATGGCATGGCTGGCGGCGCATGGTGTTGCGCGCGTTCGGCGCCGAGATCGGCCGCGCCGCCGTCTACCCCAGCGCCAGAATCTGGTCGCCGGCCAACCTGATCGTCGGCGACGGCGCCTGCATCGGGCCGCGCGCCGTCATCTACTGCATGGCGCGAATCACGATTGAGCCGGGCGCGTTGGTCTCGCAGGGCGCGCACCTTTGCGCCGGCTCGCACGACATCGAGGACCCGGACTTCGCCTTACGCGCGGCGCCGATTCGGGTCGGCGCGCGCGCCTGGATCGCCGCCGAAGCGTTCGTCGGACCGGGGGTGACGGTCGGCGCCGGGGCCGTGCTCGGCGCACGCGGTTGCGCCTTCTCCGACCTCGCGCCTTGGACCGTTTATGTCGGCAATCCGGCCCGGCGCCACAACTCGCGAGCGATCCGGCCGCCGAGCGCGGCCGGCGTCCCGAAAAGAGACGGTTTTGCGGCGAAATTAACGATTGGCTAACTATTCCCTGTTCATGATGGTTAACGAACAGTCATGGGCCACAACCAATCATGAACGCGCATGTCGGCCAAACCACCGCAATCCATCTGGGCGCGCGTTCGCTGCTGGCCTTCGCGCTGGAGCCCAAGGCGCCGCTCGCCGAATGGTTCGCCGCGCTCGACGGCTGGTTGACCCGGTCGCCGAATTTCTTCTCCTCCAAGCCCGTCATCCTGCAGACTGGCCGGCCTCGAGATCAGCCTGCTGGAATACCGCGACCTGCTCGGCCAGCTGGCGCGCCGCCACATCCGGGTGATGGCGGTCGAGAACCCGAGCCGGCTGCTGGTCGGCCCGCATTTGCCGCCGGTCGTCGCCGGCGGCCGCGTCGTCAGCGCCGACAAGCTGTTCGAGGAGGAGACGCCCGCCGCGCCAGCGCCCGCGCCCGCCGCCGAGGCGCCGCCCGCCCCGGCGCCCGCGCCGCCGCGCGCGCTAACGCTCTACCACGAGGGCAACCTGCGCTCCGGCCAGCAGATCGTGCATCTCGAAGGCGACGTGACCGTGATCGGCCGCGTCGCCTCGGGCGCCGAGATCGTCGCCGGCGGGGCGATGCACGTCTATGGCGCGCTGCAGGGCCGCGTGTTCGCCGGCGTCTCCGGGCGGCGGCGACGCGCGCATCTTCTGCCGCGAGGCGCGCGCCGAGCTGCTCTGCATCGGCGACGCCTTCGTCACCGCCGAGGACATGGACCCGAAATTCGAGGGCCGCGCCGTCGAGGCGAGCCTCGAAGGCGGCCGCATCAAAATCCGCGTTCTGATATTGACAGGGGAAACAAGCGCAATGGGCAAGGTCATCGTCGTCACTTCGGGCAAGGGAGGGGTCGGCAAGACGACCTCGACCGCCTCGCTCGGCGCCGCGCTCGCCGAACGCGGCGCAGCGCGTCTGCGTCGTCGATTTCGACGTCGGGCTGCGCAATCTCGATCTGGTGCTCGGCGCCGAGCGCCGCGTCGTCTACGACTTCATCAATGTCGCGCAGGGCGACGCCAAGCTCGCGCAGGCGCTGATCCGCGACAAGCGCGTCGAGACGCTGTATCCTGCTCGCCGCCTCGCAGACCCGCGACAAGGACGCGCTGACCGACGAAGGCGTCGAACGGGTGATCGGCGAACTGCGCAAGAGCTTCGATTGGGTGATCTGCGACAGCCCCGCCGGCATCGAGCGCGGCGCGCTGCTGGCCATGCGCTTCGCCGACACAGGCGGTCGTCGTCGCCAATCCGGAAGTCTCGTCGGTGCGCGACTCCGACCGCATCATCGGCCTGCTCGATTCGCGCACCGCCCGCGCCGAGGGCGGCCACGCATCGACAAGCACCTGCTGCTGACCCGCTTCGATCCCGCCCGCTCCGCCCGCGGCGAGATGCTGAGCGTCGCCGACGTGCTCGAAATCCTCTCGATCCCGCTGCTCGGCATCATCCCCGAGAGCGAGGAGATCCTGCGCGCCTCCAACGTCGGCGCGCCGATCACCATGAACGCGGGCGCGAGCGCCGCCGCCAGGGCCTATAAGGACGCGGCGCGGCGCCTCTGCCGGCGAAACGCTGCCGATCGCGATCCCGAGCGACAAGAAACCTTTCTTCAGCCGCCTGTTCGGCCGGAGGGCTGCATGAACCTGTTCAAAGTGTTTCAGGCGCGGGGCAGCGCGCCGGTCGCCCGCGAACGTCTGCAAATCCTGCTCGCCCACGAGCGCGTCGCGCTCGGCCCGCAGGACCTGATCGCCCGGCTGCGCGACGACCTGATCGCGACGATCTCGCGCCATGTCGAGATCGATCCGGCCAAGGTGATGGTCAAGATGGATTCCGACCTCGCGGTCTCGACTTTGGAGATCGACATCGAGATTCCGCGCGAGAAGATCGTCGGCGACGGCCGCCGCCGCCCGCTCGGGGAAGCTCACGCGGCGTGACGGGCGGCGCGGGGAGACCGACTGCGCGGTCTCCAAATCGTGACCGTCCGTAACCGCGCCCGCCCACAATCCGCCCGTTCCCGGCGCGACAACGGCGCCCTTGTGGAGAGGGCGATGACCGACGATTTGACGAACGCCGAAATCGCGCTGTTGTGCGACATCGGCGAGTACGACCTGTCAAAAGCCACCCCCGACCAGCGTCGCGACCTGGAGCGTCTCCTCGCCGCCGGCTACATCGCGCCGACGCAGAGCCATCCCGGATCAAGCTTCAAGCCGACGCCCAAGGGCGCGGCGTTTCTCGGCGAGCGCGGCGCCGGGTTGAACGAGGCGTAACGTCATGAAGACGCGGTCGTCATCGCGAGCGCAGCGACGCGATCCACGGCGCCGCTGATGCGGGCCATGCGGCCGGCGAACGATCTCCGAGGGCTGGGTTGCTTCGCTTCGCTCGCAACGACGGCTCAGGCGGGGCGCTGTTTGCCCCACTTCACAGTTCAATCCCGTCTCGGCGCAACTCCCACATGAAGGGAGTCAGCTCGGCGTAGGCCGAGACCGGCAACGGCAGGGCGTTGATAACGGCGCCGGTGTCAAAAAGTATGTCGGTCTCGATCTCGGCGAGACGACCGCTTCGGGGCTGTCGACATTCGCAGATAAATAGCGCGGGGGTCGCGCTGAATCGATAGAACGTTCCCGCGACGCAAGAGGCCGATTGCCGCTTGGCTCAGTTTGCAACGACCGCCGTTATCGCTTCACCGCCAGTTCGAAACGCTACGACGTGGATGGCCGGGACATAGCCCGGCCATGACGGAAACCGACGTCATGCCCTAACCCAGCAGTTCCGACCCGACGGAAGCCGGCGCCTTTCGCCGTGTCCAACACCGCGCGGGACAATCTCCGCATCAGTGATTGTCCCTCGGCACGCCCGCCGTCTGCGCGAGCTTCTGGAAGCCGACGGCCGGCTTCAGCACCATGCCCTCGTCGAACTGCGCCACCATCGAACGCTGGATCTCCTGCCAGGGCGTCTGGCTCCTCGGGAAGGCGAAGGGGTGGGCCTGCAGCGTCATGCGGCGCTCGGCGAGTTCGGCCTCGCTGATCAGGATGTCGGCGGTGCGCTTCTTCAGATCGATGCGCACCCGGTCGCCGGTCTTCAGCAGCGCGAGCCCGCCGCCCGCCGCCGCCTCGGGCGAGGCGTTGAGGATCGACGGCGAGCCTGACGTGCCGGACTGGCGCCCGTCGCCGATGCAGGGCAGGGCGTGGATGCCCTTCTTGAGCAGATAGGCGGGCGGCTGCATGTTCACCACCTCCGCGCCGCCGGGATAGCCGATCGGCCCGGTGCCGCGGATGAACAGCATGCAATGCTCGTCGATCTTCAAGCGCGGGATCGTCGATGCGGTGATGGTAGTCCTCCGGCCCGTCGAACACGATGGCGCGGCCCTCGAACGCGTCGGGGTCCTTGGGGTTGGAGAGGTAGCGGTTGCGGAACTCTTCGCCGATCACGCTGGTCTTCATCACCGCGTTGTTGAACAGGTTGCCCTTCAGCACGATGAAGCCGGCGTCCTCCTTCATCGGCTTGTCGATGGGGAAGATCACGTCGTGGTCGTCGGTGGCGCGCTTGGCGCAGTTCTCGCCGATCGTCTTGCCGTTGACGGTCAGCGCGTCCTCGTGGACGAGCTTCTTCTTCATCAGCTCATGCACGACGGCGGGTACGCCGCCGGCGCGGTGGAACTCCTCGCCGAGATATTTGCCGGCGGGCTGCATGTTGACCAGCAGCGGCACCTTGTGGCCGATCGTCTCCCAATCGTCGATGTCGAGCGCGACGCCGACATGGCGGGCGATCGCGTTGATGTGGATCGGCGCGTTGGTCGAGCCGCCGATCGCCGAGTTGACGATGATGGCGTTCTCCAGCGCTTTCCGCGTGATGATGTCGGAGGGTTTCAAATCCTCCCACACCATCTCGACGATGCGCTTGCCGGTCTCGTAGGCGATCTGGCCGCGCTCGCGGTGCGGCGCGGGAATCGCGGCGCAGCCGGGCAGGCTCATGCCGAGCGCCTCGGCGAGCGCGTTCATGGTGGAGGCGGTCCCCATCGTGTTGCAATGGCCGACGGACGGCGCCGAGGAGGTGACGATCTCCATGAACTGCTCGTAGTCGATCTTGCCGGCCGAGAGCTCCTCGCGCGCCTTCCAGACGATGGTGCCGGAGCCGGTGCGCTCGCCGTGATGCCAGCCGTTGTTCATCGGCCCGCCGCTGAGCACGATGGCGGGCAGGTTCACCGTCGCCGCCGCCATGATGCAGGCGGGCGTGGTCTTGTCGCAGCCGGTGGTCAGCACGACGCCGTCGATGAAATAGCCGTACAGCGTCTCGACCAGGCCGAGATAGGCGAGGTTGCGGTCAAGCGCCGCAGTCGGGCGTTTGCCGGTCTCTTGGATCGGATGGACGGGGAACTCGAATGGCACGCCGCCGGCGGCGAGGATGCCGTCGCGCACCCGCTTGGCGAGCTCAATGTGATGGCGATTGCAGGGGGAGAGGTCCGAGCCGGTCTGGGCGATGCCGATGATCGGCTTGCCGGAGCGCAACTCGCCGGGGGTCAGGCCGAAGTTGAGGTAGCGCTCGATATAGAGCGCGGTCATGCCGGGATTGTCGGGATTGTCGAACCAGAGTTTGGAGCGCAGCTTGCGAGTTTTCGGCGCTCCGCCCGTTGTGCTCATGGCTTGGTCTCCGCTTTTGCGCCGCGCCGCCTCGAGCGGAGCGAACTTATGTTGCGGGAATAGGCGCGCCGACCCGCAGGCGCAAGGGCGCCTCGCCGCAGCGCCGTTCATATTGGCGCCAAGCCGGCGCTCGACAGCCGTCGACGGCCGGCCTAAATGCGCGGCGTACGGAGCGCAGCGGGCGTGATCGAATTCGGCGGCATGAGGCGCAGGCGCCCGGCGCGGGGACGGCCGTGATCGTCGCCATCGACGGTCCGGCGGCGTCGGGCAAGGGCACCATCGCGCGCCGGCTGGCGGCGCGCTACGGCCTGCCGCATCTCGATACCGGGCTGCTCTATCGCGCCACCGCCGCCAGTCTTCTTCAGGCCGACAAGGCTCTCAGCGATGTCGAAGCCGCCGTCGCCGCCGCACGCGGGCTCGGCCTGACCGAGTTCGACGAGGCTCTGCTGCGCGGCGCGCACATGGGCGAGGCGGCGTCCGTCGTCGCCGCAATGCCCGAAGTGCGCGCCGCGCTCATCAAGGCGCAACGCGATTTCGCCGCGCGGCCAAGCGGCGCGGTGCTCGACGGCCGCGACATCGGCACCGTCGTCTGTCCCGGCGCGGACGTAAAGATTTTCGTCACCGCCAGCGCCGCGGCGCGGGCGCAGCGGCGGGCGCTCGAATTGATGCGGCGCGGCGAAAAGATCGACTACGCCGCCGTGCTCGCCGACATCGCGCGGCGCGATGCGCGCGACGCCGAGCGGGCCGACGCCCCGATGCGCGCCGCCGCCGACGCCGTCACCCTGGACACGACTCGGCTCGACATCGAGAGCTCCTTCGCACGCGCGGTCGAGATCGTCGAAAGCCGCGCGGCGAAGTGAACGTCAGGCGGACGCCGCCATGGGCTCCCGTCCGGGATAGGCGGCGGCGAGGCGTTCGTGGGTGGCCCGCAGCCGCGCAATCGCCCCGTCGATTTCGGCCCGCTGCCGCTCAAGGTGGTCGATCTGGGTCACGATCTGCTGCGGTTTCAACTTGACCTCGAAATCGTCGGTCGTGTCGTAGTTGCCGATGAGATCGTGGATCTCGGTCAATGTGAATCCGAGCTGCTTGCCCTTCATGATCATTTCCATCCGCAGCCGATCCGTTGGGGAATAGAGCCGCGTGTTGCCCTCGCGCCGCGGGCGAAGTAATTTTCGATCCTCATAGAATCTCAAAGTCCGCAAACTTACGTTGAACTCGGACGCCATCTCGCCAATTGTCATTTCCCGCTTGCCGATATTGACCGGCGAATCAGATCGTAGCTCGTTTTCAATTCGCGACGCCGTCGAATTACCTAGTGTCGACATGGCCCAACCTCCGATTTGCTTTGCTTGCTCTAGAGTTTTCGGGCTCCCGCCTCTCCGAAAGTCCGCCGCCGCCGTTACGGTTAACGCGTTCTTCCGCGATTTGCAACTATTGATTGCATACAACCTGAGATGCCCCCAGCCTCGTAAGGCTGTTGACCCGTTTCGGCACAGCTTAACGGTTTGTTCACCACAAGCGCGGAAACATCCTGGTCGAGCGCGAAGGTCGTGAGCGACAGGCGGGGCGATGAAGACGGCAACGGCGTGGAGCGGACGCGCGGGCGAGCGATCGGCGCACAAAATCGCTGAAAAGATGGCGAAAAGCGCCGGCGTGGACTTCGACGCCTGGATCGCCGAAGCCGTCGCCGAATACGCCGAAGACCTCGGCGTCCATCCGGATGACCTGAACGAGCGCGAGCGGTTGGAGGCGATCGAAGAGCGGGTCGACCGGCTCGCCGGCGCCGCCTCCCGTCGCTCCGAACCGCGCGACGAATCGCGCTCCCGCCGGCCCGAACCGCGCGCCGCGTTTGACGCCGAAGACGCGCGTCCGTCCCAGGAAGCGCCGCGCCGAAGCGCGCCGCGCCGCGAGGCCGAGCCCGATCCGCTCGAAGCCGCCATTCAACGCATCGAGAAGCGCGCCGCGCCCGCGCCCGCGCGCGAACCGCAAGGCGCGGCTGAAGACGCGCCGCGAAACGAGCGCGGACGTCTCGAATCGGCGATGCTCGACCTCGAGAAGCGCGCCGAACGCACCGAACAGCGCACCGCCCGCGCGCTCGAATCGCTCAGCGGCATCATCGAGGCGCGCGGCGAGGAGCGCGGCAAGCTCGAATTGACGATCCGAGAAATCGAGAAGCGCGCCGAGCGCAACGAAGAGCGCACCGCCCGCGCGCTCGAATCGCTGACGGGCATCGTCGAAGCGCGCGGCGAAGAGCGGGGCCTGCTCGAACAGACGATTCGCGAGATCGAAAAGCGCGCCGCGCGCAACGAAGAGCGCACCGCCCAGTCGCTGCAATCCCTGCACGGCCTCATTGAATCGCGCGTCGGCGATCGCGACCGCCTGCAACAGGCGATCGCCGAGGTCGAGGCGCGCGCGGAGAAGAACGCCGAGCGCACCGCACGCGCCCTCGAATCGCTGTCCGGCATGGTCGAGGCGCGCAAGGGCGAGCGCGACCGCCTCGAAGCGGCCATCGAGCGCATCGGCAAACGCGCCGAACAGAGCGAGGCGCGCACCGCCCGCGCGCTCGAATCCCTGACGACGCTCGTGCAGCCGGCGCCGGAGCGTCCCGCCGCGACGCCGCCGCGCGTCGACACGGTGGCCGCGCGCTTCGATGAGCTCTCCCGCCGCGCCGCCTTGCCGCCGGACGCGCCGGACGTCGCCATCCTGTCGCGCGGACGCGCTGAGCCGAGCGTCGCCGCTGACGATGACGAGACGTTCCGACTGGTCGCCGAGCGCCTCTCGCGTCGCCGCAAGCAGCGCGACGAGGCGAAGGCGACGCCGGCCGCCGCGCCGGCCCGGTCCGACGACGCCCCCGTCCGCGATCCCGCGCTGGCTCCGGTCGAAGCGAAGCTCGAAGAGATCGCCAAAGCGCTGGGCGCCAACGACGTCGGCGCCACTGTCAACAACATGCAGCGCGAATTGCGCCGGCTCGCCGACAAGGTCGAAACGCTTTCGACCGCGCCCGACGCCGCCCGCGGTCAGGCGAGAGACGCCGAAGCCGCCCGCGAGAAGGCGAGCGCCGTTGAGCGACTGGAGCGTCAGATCGGCGGCCTCGTCGAGCGCGTCGAGCGGCTCAGCGACGCCTCGCCGGCCTCCGCTGACATTGCGCAGGCGCTGAAAACCCTCGCCGACGCGCACGCGGAAATCGAGCGCGGCGCGCCCGCCGCGGCGTTGCAGGCGGTCGAACGGCGGCTCGCTGAACTCGGCGCCCGGATCGACGCGTCCGCGCGCCGTCCGGCGCTCGATACGCGCCCGCTTGAAGAGCTCGCCCGGCGCGTCGAGGCGATCCGCGCGACCATCGAGCGCCAGGGCGCTTCGCGACCCGATTCCGCGGTATTGGCGACGGCGCTGCAAAGCCTCAACGACAAGTTCGAGCGCGCCTCTGCGACCGGCTCGCAATCGGCCGCCACCCTGTCGACGTTGCAGGGCATGGTCTCGCGCCTCGAAGAGACCTTGCGACGCCCGACCGCCGTGTCGCTCGACGCCCGACCGCTCGAAGACCTGTCGCGGCGCATCGAAGGCGTGCGCGGCCTCGTCGAACGTCAGGGCGGCCTTACCCCAAAAGTCGACAAGCTGAACGCCGCCGTCGGCGAGCTCGCCCACAAGCTGGATCGCCCGGCGCCCGGCGCCGCCGAGATCGAGCGCATCGAGAGGACGATGCGCGACCTAGCCGTCCAGGTCGAGACCGCGCTCGGCCGCAGCGCCGTTATTGACCCGAAGCCGGTTGAGGACCTGGCGCAGCGCATCGAGGCCGTACGCAACGCGGTCGAGAGCAACGCCACGCTGTCGCCGCAGGTGGCGCGGCTTGAGAACGGGCTCGCCGACATCCGCGCCCGTCTCGATCGACCGACCGAGAGCCCGCAGATCGAGGCCGTCGACGCGACGTTGCGCAAGCTTGCCGCGAAATTCGAGGAGGCGGTCAACCGGCCGGCGCCGGTCATCGACGCCAAGCCGATCGAGGAGCTGTCGCGGCGGATCGACGGCGTAAAGGGCGCGGTCGAGCGCCAGGACAAATTCGCGCCGCACGCCGCGCGTCTCGAAGCCGGCTTGCGCGAAATCCGCGCCAAGCTCGACAAGCCTTTCGAGATCGAAAGCGTCGACGCCGCCCTGCGGCAACTCGCCTCGCGCGTCGATGAGGCGGTCAGTCGCCCAGCGCCCGCGCCCGATCCGAAGCCGATCGAGGACTTGGCCCGCCGCATCGACGGCGTCAAAGGCGCGGTTGACCGGCAAGAACGCTTCGCCCCGCACGCCGCCCGCCTGGAAGCCGCCCTGCGCGACATCCGCGCCAAGCTCGACAAGCCGTCCGAGATCGAGGGCGTCGACGCGGCCTTGCGATTGCTCGCCGCGCGCGTCGAGGAGGCCGTTAATCGCCCGATGTCGGTGGCGCTCGATCCGCAGCCGATCGAAGAGTTGGCGCGCCGCATCGAGGGGGTGAAAAGCATCCTCGAACGCCAGGACAAATTCGCGCCGCACGCCGCCCGCCTCGAAGCCGCGCTCGGCGACATCCGCGCCAAGCTCGATAGGCCCTCCGAGATCGAAGGCGTCGACGCCGCGCTGCGGCAGCTGGCTTCGCGGGTCGAAGAGGCGGTCAGCCGGCCGGTTTCGGTCGCAGTCGATTCGAAGCCGATCGAGGAGCTCGCCCGCCGCATCGAGAGCGTGAAGAGCATCCTCGAGCGGCAGGATAAATTCGCGCCCCATGCCGCGCGCCTGGAAGCCGCGCTCGGCGACATTCGCGCCAAGCTCGACAGGCCCTCCGAGATCGAAGGCGTCGACGCCGCGTTGCGCGAGCTTGCCGCGCGGGTCGACGAGGCCATCAAGCGACCGACCGTTGCGCTCGACCCGAAGCCGCTCGAAGAGCTGTCCCGTCGGATCGACAGCGTGAAAGCCGCCGTTGAGGGCCAGGAGCGCTTCGGCGCGCACGCCGCCCGTCTGGAGGCTGGCTTGCGCGAAATCCGCGGCAAGCTCGACAAGGCCGCACAGGCGGACGGCGTCGACGCCGCGCTGCGGCAGCTGGCTTCGCGGGTCGAAGAGGCGGTCAACCGGCCAACCACGGTCGCGCTCGATCCGAAGCCGATCGAGGACCTGGCGCGGCGCATCGAGAGCGTGCGCGCCAGCCTTGACCGGCCCTCGGCGCTGGCCCCGCAGGTTGAACGGCTCGAAACGGCGCTCGGCGCCGTCGCCGACAAACTCGACCGGGCGACGCCGGTCGACGCCAGCGGCCTCAACACCACGCTGGCGGAGATGAACGCGCGCCTCGAAGAGGCGTTTCGCCGCGCGCCGTCGACGGAGATCAACCGCGAGCCGATCGACGCCCTGGCGCGTCGAGTTCGAGGCGGTGCGCGAATCGATCGAACGGCAGGCGGAGAAGATCGACGTCGTCGGTCGCCCGCTCGATGAACTCGCCAAGCGCCTCGAAGGATTGCGCGAGAGCGTCGACCGTCAGGCCGACCAGCTCGACTCCGGTCGGCTCGAAGAGGCGCTGCGCGGCGCCGTCGAAAAACTGGACCGGCCGGGTCTCGTTGCGGGGGACATCGCCCCGCTGATCGGCGCCATCGAGGCGTTGGCGGCGAAAGTCGAGCGTGGCGAGCCCGCCGTCGATGTCGCGCGCATCGAGGATCTGCTTACGCTGCTGGTCGAGCGCCTCGATCGCCCCGGCGTCGAAAGCGCCGACCTCGTCGGCGTCTCGGACGCCATCGCCGATCTCGCCGCCAGGATCGAACCGGCGCAAACCGCCTTCGACCCCACCCGTTTGGAGGCGCTGGTCGAGCACGCCGTCGCCCGGCTCGAATCCGCCCCCGATCTCTCCGCGGTCGCCGATGCGATCGCCGATCTCTCCGCCAAGATCGAGCCGGCCGGCTTCGACTCGTCGCGTTTGGAGGCGTTGGTCGAGCAGGCGGTCGCACGGTTCGAGTCCACCCCGGACCTCTCCGCGGTCGTCGACGCGATCGCCGATCTTTCCGCGCGGATCGACCCCACCGCTTTCGACTCCGCGCGCCTTGAGGCGCTGATGGAGCACGCGGTCGCCAGGCTCGAGTCCGCGCCCGACGTTTCGGGCATGGCCGGCGCGATCGCCGATCTCTCGGCGAAGTTCGATCGCGGCGTCGCGACGCCGGATGTCAGCCGCGTCGAGGCGCTTCTGGAGAAAGTCGCCGCGCGCCTCGAACGCCCCGGCCTCGGCGCCGCCGAACTCGGCACGCTCGCCCAGGCGATCACCGACCTCGGCGCGAGGTTCGAGCGCGAGGGCGGCGCCCCGCCGTCTTCGTTCCTCGCCGACCTCATGCAAGAGGTTGCGGTGCGGCTCGACACGCTCGAATCCAAGATCGACGTGAAAGGCGGCGAGAGCCGGTCTCAGGACCACGGCTGGATGCCTGTCGAACAGGCCGTGCGCGAGCTGACCGAGAGGATCGGCGAAGTCCGCGCCGCCGCCGATACGCGCGCGGTCGAACAGGAGATCCGCGTTCTCCAAGACAAGATGGACGATCTCGCCGACGCACGCGTCTCCGGCGTGTTCGTCGATCAGACCGCGCAATTGATCGCGCGCGAGCTCAGCCAGCGATTTTCGACCGCCAATCCGGAAGCGCTGCTCGGCCATATCCAGGATATTCACGAACGGCTCGACGTCATCAGCTCGACCCGTCCCGCGCCGGCGGCGCTCGAACAGGCGATGCAGGAGCTGACCGAGGAACTCGAAGCGTTCCGCTCGGCGCGCGAAGCGGTCGGCCGCGGCGCGGTGACGCTCTCGGAGATGCGCGCCGAGCAAATCCAGTTCGATCGCCGCATGGATACGCGCTTCGCCGGCGTGCAGGACGTGCTGGAGAAGCTGGTCGACCGGCTCGGGCGCATGGAGCGGGACGGCAACGCCGAGCCGACGCCGCCGTCGGGCCCGACCTCGGTCCGCGCCGCCGCGCCGGCTCGCACGGCGATGCTCGACATTCCCGACCGCGCCGCGAGCGACGCGCGGCCGCCGCCCCTCCTTGGCGCCGAGTCGCCGACGATCGGGGCGCCGCTTCGCGACGCGGGCGACGGCGCCAAGTCGGTGGCGATCAGCCGCCACATCGCCGCCGCGCGCCGCGCCGCCAACGCCGCCGCCGCCGACAGCGAGCGACGCGAGGAAATGGAGGAGGCGCGCAAGGCCGCCAAGACAAGCGGCGGCTTCGCGCAGCGCGCGCAGGCGATGTTCACGCAGCATCGCCGTCCCGTCCTACTCGGCGCGGCCGGCCTGATGACGGTGCTGACCGGCGTCGCCGTCTACGAACTGCGCAGCGGTCACACGACAGTGCGCCAGTCCGAAATCGACGCGCCCGCGACCACCGCGTCGCCGCTGGCGCAAGCCCGCCGCGACTCGGACGCGACCGCGTTCGACGCCAGCCCGACCGGCGCGATCGCCAGCACCGCCAAAGTCATCACCGCGCCGCTGCCGCCGGCGGCGCGGACGAAGTCCGACCCCGCCGCGACGCCCCCCGCCGCACTCATCGCCGCGCTGCCCGTGGGCCTGCCGACCGCACTCGCCGGCGCCGGCTCGAACGGCGACATCGGGGCCGAGGTCGAGATCGCGCAGCGCTATCTCGAAGGCCGCACCGTGCCGCGCGACCCGAAGATCGCGGCCGGATGGATGCAGGCGGCGGCCGACGCCGGCTCCGCCTTCGCGCAGTATCGTTTGGGCGCGCTCTACGAAAAGGGCGTCGGCGTCACGCGCGACCCCGCGCGGGCGCGCGAGCTGTACCTGAAGGCCGCCGCAGCGGGCAACGCGAGGGCGATGCACAATCTGGCGGTGCTCTACGCGCAGGACGGCGGCGCCGGCAAACCCGACTACGCCGCCGCGATGGACTGGTTCCGCAAGGCCGGCGGCTATGGCGTGCGCGACAGCCAGTTCAATCTCGGCGTGCTCTACGGTCGCGGGCTCGGCGCGACGCAAGATCTGGCCGCCTCCTGGATGTGGTTCTCCCTCGCCGCCCGCCAGGGCGACGCCGACGCGACGCGCAAGCGCGACGAAGTGGCCAACCGCATGGACGGCCGCGTCATGACGGCGGCGAAAAAGATGTTCGACGACTTCAAGCTCCTGACGCCGAACCCCGCCGTCAACGATCCCCCGCCCGCCCCCGCCGACGCGGCGGCGGATAAGCCGGAGGCCAGCGCTGCGGGCGTCAAAGGCTGAAACGCCGGCGCCTCGGGCGCGCTTGACGCTCCGCGCGCCCTCGTCGATAGCCATCGCCGGGAGGCGCGGCTATGGCGACCGTCGAGCTCAGACTGATCGGGACGACGGACGCGCACGCGCACATCGATCCCTATGATTATTACCGCGATCAACCCGACAATTCCTGCGGCCTCGCCAAAGCCGCGACGCTGATCGCGCGGGCCCGCGCCGAGGTCGCAAACGCGCTGGTGCTCGATAACGGCGATCTCATCCAGGGCTCGCCGCTCGGCGATTGGGCGATCGAGGCGCAAGCCGCCGGCCGGATCAAGACGCATCCGATGATCCAGGCGATGAACGCGGTCGGCTACGACGCGGCGACCGTCGGCAATCATGAGTTCAACTACGGGCTTGAGGCGCTCGACGCCGCGCTCTCGGGGGCTGCGTTCCCTTTTGTTTGCTGCAACGTGCTGAAGCCGGACGGGACGATGTACTTCACGCCCTCGACGATTCTGCGCAAGCGTTTGCACGACAGCGACGGCGCCGAGCGCGAGCTGAAGATCGGCGTCATCGGTTTCGTGACGCCGCAGATCGTGCGCTGGGACATGAGCCATCTCGCCGGACGGGCGACGACGATCGGCATCGTCGAGGCGGCCCGCCGGCGGGTTCCCGAGTTGCGCGCGGCCGGCGCGGACCTCGTCGTCGCGCTCTGCCACGCCGGCGTATCGAAGATCGGCCCGGCGGGGGCGGACGAGAACGCCGGGCTGGCGCTGGCGGAGGTCGGCGGGATCGACGCGATCTTCGTCGGCCATCAGCATCTGCTGCTGCCGGGCGCCGATTTCGCCGGGATCGCGGGCGTCGACGCCGAGCGGGGCGCGCTCGCCCGGGTTCCCGCGGTGATGGCCGGGTTTTGGGGCGGCCATATCGGCGTCATCGACCTGATGCTCGGAAGCGACGGGGCGGCGTGGCGTGTCGTCCGAGCAAAGGCCGAGCTGCGGGCCGTCGAAGCGACGACGCCCGCCGACCCGGCCGTCCTCGCCGCGGTAGCCGACGCCCACGCCGCGACGCTCGCCTATATCCGCGCGCCCGTCGGCGAGATCGACGAGCGGCTGACCTCCTATTTCGCCATGCTCGGCGACGATCCCTCGGTGCGCATCGTCCACGACGCGCAGCTCTGGTGCGCGCGCAATCTGCTCGCGAGCGTTCCCGCGCTGGGCGAGGCGCCGCTGCTTTCGGCCTCGGCGCCGTTCAAATGCGGCGGCCGCAACGGGCCGGATTATTACACCGACGTTGCCGCCGGCCCGATCGCGCTGCGCCACGTCGCCGACCTCTACGTCTACCCGAACGGCCTTCGCGTCGTGCGGGCGACCGGCGCGATCTTGCGCGAATGGCTGGAGCGTTCGGCCAGCGTGTTTCGCAGGCTCGACGTCGGCGAGTCCGCGCCGCAACCGCTGCTCGACGCCAATTTCGCGGCCTATGATTTCGATTCGATCGCCGGCCTGACCTACCGCCTCGATCTGACGCAACCTGCGCGCTACGACGAACAGGGACGCCTTGTCGCGGCCGACGGGCGCCGCGTCGTCGATCTCCGTTTCGAGAGCCAGCCTATTGATGAGGCGGCGACGTTTCTCGTCGTCACCAATTCCTATCGCGCCAACGGCGGCGGCCATTTTCCCGGCTGCGACGGCGCTTCGATCGTCTATGAGGCGCCCGATTCCAATTTCGAGGCGCTGCTGCAATATGTAAGGAGCCGGCGACGGGTCAGGCTGAGCGCGGGCGGCGCGTGGCGCTTGGCGGCTTGGCCCTCGACGATCACCGCGACGCTGCTGGCCCCGGCCGCAGCGGCCGAGGCGGCGCCGCCGGTCGGCGTTGGCGTCACGTCGTTGGGTCCGGGGCCGCAGGGGTTCTCAAACTTTCGCGTCACGCCGCAACCACTGGGAGGATGACTACATGGCGCATTCACGAAGCCTTGGGTTTGACACCGATCGACTGGAGCGAATAGCGCCGGCGATGCGCGGCTATGTCGAGCGCGGCGTTTTCGCCGGCGTCGGCGTTCTGGTCGCGCGCGGCGGCGAGGTTGCCTACGCCCAAAGCTTCGGCGACCGCGATCGCGAAGCCAAGACGCCGATGACGGCGGACACGATCTTCCGCCTCTATTCGATGACCAAGCCCATAGTTTCGACGGCGCTGATGACGCTGGTCGAGGAGGCGCGGATACGGCTCGTCGAGCCGGTGGCGAAATACATCCCCGCCTTCGGTCGGGTGAAAGTGCTGGCCCCCGATGGCGAACTCGTCGCGCCGCGCCGGCCGGTGCTGGTGCGCGACCTGATGACCCACACCAGCGGCCTGACCTATGACTTTCTCGAAGACACGCCGGTCTCCCGCCAATATGAGCGCGCCAAGTTGTTCAATCCGCGGGCGTCGCTCGCCGAGACGATCGAGGATCTCGCGACCTTCCCGCTCGCCTACCAGCCGGGCGAGCGTTTCCATTACAGCGTCGGGATCGACGTCGCGGCGCGGCTGATCGAGGTCGTCTCCGGCCAATCGCTGGCGACGTTCCTGCACGAGCGGTTGTTGGGGCCGCTGAAGATGACCGACACGGATTTCGTCGTGCCGGAGGGCAAGCGCGACCGCGTCGCCGCGATGTACGGCCGCCCCGACATCACGCAGCCGGGCGTCACCGCGCCGAAAGCGCTCGAGTTGTGGCGCAAGGGCTACAACGAACGCATCGACGTCTCGCAATCCTATCCCGTCGACGCACCGGGCCTGTTCGAGCGTGGCGGGCACGGTCTGTTCGGCACCATCGGCGACTATTTCCGCTTCGCGCAAATGCTCTGCAACGGCGGCGCGCTGGAAGGAAACCGGGTGATCGGCCGTAAGACGCTGGAGCTCATGCACTCCAACCATCTGCGGCCGAACATGCTGCCGATCGAGATCGGCGGCCTGCCGCTGCTCGGCTACGGCTTCGGGCTCGGCTCGCGCGTGCTGCTCGACGTCGCCGCTTCGGGGACGCCGGGATCGGTCGGGGAATTCGGCTGGTCGGGCGCGGCCAAGACGCACTATTGGGTCGACCCGAAGGAGCAGATCGTCGGGGTGTTCATGACGCAGTCGATGTTGAGCTTCGATCTGCCGGAATTCGACCTGCGCGCCCTCGTCTATCAGGCGCTCGACTAGAGCGAGCCCCGATCAAGTTGAACCGCTGTCATGGCGAGCGAAGCGAAGCCATCCACGTTTCCGCCGAACCAGGCCTAGCCGATTAGCCTGCGATCTCGGCGCGCTGGATTGCTTCGCTTCGCTCGCAATGACGAAGCCGATTCAATTCGTTCGGTAAGCGCTCTAGAGTTCCGGCGCGGTAGCCGCGATCTCAAGATCGCGGCCGCGCGGCCGGCGCGGTCTTGAGCCCGCGCCTACGGACGGCGCCTCTAGGCCAGGAGCGAACGTCCGGTCGCCGCGGCATCGAAGATGCGGCGCGCGCCCTCGCGGGTCAACGCGACCGGATTGCCCCCGGCGGTGGGATCGACAAGCGCCATCTCGACAATCCTGTCGGCCTGATCGAGCGGGACGCCGAGCGCCACCAGCGTGTGCGGCGCGCCGACCTCGGCGCGTAACGCTAGCACCCAGCTCAGGAACGCGTCGAAGCTCGGCGCCAGCCCGAGATAGGCCGCCGCGCGGCCGATCCGCTCGGCGATCGTCGCGCGATTGAACTCCAGCACATACGGCATGAACACGGCGTTGGTCATGCCGTGGTGCGTCCCGTGCAGCGCCCCGATCGGATGCGACAGCGCATGCATGGCGCCGAGCCCCTTCTGGAACGCGGTCGCGCCCATTGCGGCGGCGGCCATCATCATGCCGCGCGCCTCGATGTCGGCGCCGTTGCGCGTCGCGCGCGGCAGATAGTCCTTCACCAGCCGCATGCCCTCGAGCGCGACGCCGTCGGCGAGCGGATGAAAGCCCGGCGCGCAATAAGCCTCCAGGCAATGCGACAGCGCGTCCATGCCGACGCCGGCCGTCAGCTTCGCCGGCAGGCCCACCGTCAGCTCGGGATCGAGCAGCGCGGTGCGCGGCATCATCTTCGGGTGGAAGATGATCTTCTTGGTGTGGGTGGTCTCGTCGGTGATGACGCCGGCGCGGCCGACTTCGGAGCCGGTGCCGGAGGTCGTCGGCACGGCGACGATGGGCGCGATCCCGTCGGGGTCGGCGCGGGTCCACCAGTCGCCGACGTCCTCGAAATCCCACATCGGCCGCGTCTGCCCGGCCATAAAAGCGATCACCTTGCCGGCGTCGAGCGCCGAGCCGCCGCCAAACGCGATCACGCCGTCGTGGCCGCCCTTACGGTACACGGCGAGCCCGTCCGTGACATTGGCGGCGATCGGGTTCGGCTGCACGCGGTCGAAGACCACCGCTTCAAGGTCCGCGGCGCGTAACGCAGCAAGGGCGGCAGCGATCATCGGCAGGCCGGAAACGCCGGGGTCGGTGACGATGAGCGGCCGCGTCATGCCGGCGGCGCGGCAGACCTCGGGCAGTTCGCGGATGCGCCCGGGGCCGAAACGCACCGAGGTGGGATAGTTCCAGTTGCCGGTCAGGTTCATCAGGGGCGCCGCTCCGTTCCGTCGCGGCCGCCATTAGCACATCTTGAAGGCGCGGACGTCTAGTCCGCGTATTCGTCGCGCCGCTTGACCCAATTCATCGGGCTGTCGGGGTCCTCGTGCCGGCCGAGCGCCGTCAGGTCGAGCATCTGATAGGCGACATTCATTGCGTCCATCCCGCGCTCGTAGGCGGAATAGGTGTGATACACCACGTCGCCGTCGCGGATGAAGGCGCTGAAGCCGGGCATGTCGGTCGCGCGGAACTTCAATTTGCGATAGTTGTACTCGATCTCGCCGGTCTTGAGCTGCGCCGGCGAGAACGCCACCCCGAAATCCTCGGCGAACGCGTCCTCGCAGGAATACCAGGGAAACGTCCAATCCAGCCGCGCCGCCGTCGTGGCGAGCTTCTCGTACGGCGCCCGCGAGGCGACGACCAGCGCGGTGTCGCGGTGCGCCATGTGCTCGGCGACGCCATTATAGCTGTCGGCCCAGAACGAGCAGTTCTTGCAAGGCTTCTCCCAGTCGGGCGCGAACATCAGATGCCAGAGCGCAAGTTGCCGGCGCCCGCCGAACAGCCCGAGCAGCGTCGTCTCGCCATCCGGTCCGACGAACCGGTAAGGCTTGTCGATCCGCACCCACGGCAATTCGCGCCGTCGGGCGCTTAGCGCGTCGCGCGCGGCGGTGAACGCCTTTTCCTCCTGGAGCAACGACTTTCGCTCGGCGAGCCAGGTTTCGCGATCGACAATGCGAGACATGCGCCTCTCCTTTCGTATTCGCTATATTTAACACCTCAGTTAAATGACGAGTCAAGCGCCGCGCCCTCTTTGCGTGGCGCCCCGCAAACGCTATCGGAGCGCCTTTGTTCGGAAACCCCCATGCCCGCCACGCCTGAAGACCTCATCGCCTACCTCGACCGTCTCGGAATCATCTCCGAAACGGTCGAGCACCCGCCCCTTCACACCGTCGAGGAAAGTCAGGCGCTGCGCGGCCAGATCAGCGGCGGCCATTCGAAAAACCTGTTCGTCAAGGACAAGAAGAGCCGGCTGTTCCTGCTGACGCTCGGGGAGGAGACGTCCGTCGACCTCAAGCGCGTGCATGAGAAGATCGGCGCGAGCGGCCGCGTCTCGTTCGGCTCGGCCGAGTTGCTCGAAGAGGTCTGGGGCGTCAAACCCGGCGCCGTCACGCCGTTCGGCGCGATCAACGACGCGGCGGGCCGCGTGACGGTCGTGCTCGACGAAGACCTACTGGCCCACCCGCGCGTAAATTTCCACCCGCTCGTCAACACCCGGACGACCGGGCTCTCGCCGGACGACCTGCTCAAATTCCTGCGCGCGACCGGGCACGAGCCAATCGTGGCCGCGCTGCGCGCCCCCGTTGAATAATCGCGCGCAACGGGCCATTTAGGGGCGGCGCGAAAGCGCGCGGCACGGGAACGGTAATCATGGCTTTGGACGGCGCGGCGAGCAAAACCAAGGACGTCACCACGGCGAGCTTCAAGGCCGACGTGCTGACGGCGTCGATCAAGCAGCCGGTTCTCGTTGACTTCTGGGCGCCGTGGTGTGGGCCATGCAAGCAGCTTGCGCCGGCGCTCGAAAAGGCTGTCGCCGACGCCAAGGGCAAGGTGGCGCTGGTCAAGATGAACATCGACGAGCATCCGCAGATCGCCGGCCAGTTGGGCATCCAGTCGATTCCCGCCGTGATCGCCTTCGACCGCGGCCAGCCGGTCGACGGTTTCGTCGGCGCGCTGCCGGATAGCCAGGTGCGCGCCTTCATCGAACGGCTCGTCGGCCCGCTCACCGGCGGCGCGGATGCGTTGATCGCCGAAGCCGAAGCGGCGGCCGCCGCCGGCGACGCCGAGGGCGCCGAGGAGCTTTACGCCCGCGTGCTGACCGAGGAGGAGACCAACCCGAAGGCGATCGGCGGCCTCGCCCGGCTGCATGTCGAGGCCGGCAATCTCGACGAGGCCCGCGCGGTGCTGTCGATGGCCGCGCCCGCCGCGCCGGGCAAGGAGCCCGATCCCGCCATCGCCGCGGCGACTGCCGCGCTGCATCTGGCCGAGCAGGCTTCGCAGGTCGGCGATCTCGCGCCGCTACAGCGGGCGCTCGCCGCCAATCCCGACGATCATCAGGCGCGCTTCGATCTCGCCATCGCGCTCAACGCCAAGGGCGAGCGCGACAAGGCGGCCGACGCGCTGCTCGACATCATCAAGCGTGACCGCGCGTGGAACGACAACGCCGCGCGCAAGCAATTGCTGCAGTTCTTCGAAGCGTGGGGCTTGATGGACAAGACGACCGTCGCCGCGCGGCGCAAATTGTCGGCGATCTGGTTCTAAGGCTGCGACCGTATAATCCAAATGAAGCTCAATCGCACGTTCGCCAACAGCTCGGAGCTTCCGCCGACGCTGCCCGTGTTCCCCCTGGCGGGGGCGCTGCTGTTGCCGCGCCGGCCGATCCAACTCACCGTGTTCGAGCCGCGCTATCTTTCGATGCTCGACGATGCGTTGAGCGGGGAGCGGTTGATCGGCATGATCCAGCCAAAAGCCGGCGACGACGCGGAGGGGGCTGCGCCGGAGCTGTGCGAAGTCGGCTGCGTCGGCCGCATCGTGCAATACGCCGAGATCGGCGACGGCCGCTGTTTCCTCAGCCTGATGGGCGTCTCGCGGTTCAAAGCCGCGCAGGAGATGGCGACCCTGACGCCGTACCGCATCCTGCGCGTCGACTATACGCCCTATGCCGGGGATTTCGTCGAGGGCGCCGGCGAGGCGGACGTCGATCGTGACGGGTTATTGCAGGCGCTGCGCGACTTCGCCAAGGCCAACGACCTGAAGATCGATTGGGACGACATCCACAAGGCCTCGAACGAAACGCTGGTCAATTCGCTCGCGATCATGAGCCCGTACGGCGCGCGCGAGAAGCAGGCGATGCTGGAGGCGACGGACTTGCGGGAGCGCGCCGAGATTTTGGTCGCCATCGCGCAGTTCGATCTCGCCGGCGGCGCGGAGACGCCGCGACACCTGCATTGAGGCGAGGACGCCTCACGGTTTCGGCGCGAAATCCTTGCGAAGCCAAAGCTCGGCCGCATAGCCCGGCCGTTCTTCGACCGCTACGCGCGTGTAAGCGGTCATCGCCGCTTCGACGCGCGGGTCGGCCCAAACCGCGGCGTGCAGGCGGGTTGCCAGCGGCCCGACCAGCAAGGCGTCCGGCCGGTTGACGGCGATGTCCTCGACGAGGTCGGCGATCTCCGCGTCGGCATAGGGTTGCAACCTGTTGCGCAGCGCCTCGTCCCCCGGCCGCTCGGCGAGCCGGCGGCGCACGGCGGAGGTCACGAACAGACTGTTGGAGCGCATCGCCCAGGTCGCGCCGATCCGCCGCGCCAGCGGAAACGGCAGGCCCATGTCCTCGGAGATCGCCCCGAGCGTCAGCCGTGGCCCGAGCCCGGCGAGTGTGCGTTCGAGCGCCGGGGTCAGCGGTCGTTCGATCACGCAGAGGCCGCAGGCCGCGCCGATCGCCGCCGCAAGCGCAAGCGGCGCGACGCGCGGCAGGTTGAGCGCCGCATTGCGCGACAACGCCGCCTCGACGACGAATCCGATCGCCACGCCCGCCGCCAAGGCGATCCCGAGGCTGTGCAGCAACGGCGCGGCGAGCCCCGCGGCGAGCGCGCCGGCGCCGAGCGGGACGCCCGCGCGCCGGCGCTCCAGCGCAAAACCGCCGGCGAGCGTGGCGAACATCATCGCCGGAACGGCCTGATAGACCCAACCCTTGCCCTGAACGACATAGCCGACGGCCGCGCCGATCGTCGCCAGCGCCGCGACGACGAAGCCGTTCGGAAAATCGCCGCCCGCGGCCAACACGGCGGTCGCCGCGATCATTAGAATGGCGAGCGCGCCGGGCGAGGCGAGCAGCGTCGCCAGGCTCTCGCGCAGCGGCAGATACACGTCGACCCCGAGCGGCAGCGCGTGGGCGACATATTCGGGGAACAGCAGGTGGACGGCGGCGAGATAGCCGAGGCCGACCGCCGCCGCCGCGTAATATTCCGGCGCCCTCAGCACGGCCCGCCAGCCGACCCGGGCGACGAGGTAAAGCGCCAGCATGACGCCAATCAGCGCGTAGGGCGGCTTGATCGCCGCCATCAGCCCGGCGCCGACGCCGGCGAGCAGCGCCAGGGCGAAACCCGGCCGGCCGCCGTCGCCCCGGCGCAGCGTCGCGGCGAGGAACGGAACGCCGAATACCGCCGCCAGATGATCGCGCTCGCCGAACGACTCGCCCGGCAGCAGGATAAGCGCGACAATCGCCGCCAGCCCGACGCTTGGCGCGATCGGCGGCCCGCGCCGCAGGATCAGCGCGCTCAGACCGATCGTCGCGCCGGCGGCGAGAAAGCCGAACGCCGTCACGAATGCTTCCGAGGGCAGCCCCAGCGTCCGCGCGACGGCGACCGCGGGCAGATAGAGCAGCAGCGAGGCGGGCGGATTGATCTCGAGAAAATCGCGATAGGGAACGGCGCCGGCAAGCCAGCGCTCGTCGCAATCGATCAGCCAAGCGACGTCGGCCATCATGCCGAACTTGAGCTGAACGAGAAGCGCGAGGCCGACCAGCGCCGCCGCGCAAACGGCAAACGGCGCGACCGCGCCCTCGCGACGCGCCGACTCCGCCGTGATCGCGCTCACGCCGCCTCCGACGCCCGCTCCGCCGCCGGCTCGATCACCGCCGGCGCCTCGAAGCCGATGGCCCGGTCGACGAAATAAAGCGGCCGGCGCTTCACCTCGGTGTGGATGCGGCCGATGTAGACGCCGAGCACGCCGGTCATCAGCATGTTGGCGCCGCCGAGGAACGTCGTCACGACGATGATCGAACTCCAGCCGCGCGCGAGATTGGCGCCGGCGATCCACAGCGCGATCACGAACATAGCGTAAGCCGCCGCCACGCCGCAGACCGCCAAGCCGATCCACAGCGCGGCGCGCAACGGCGCATCCGAGAACGAGACGAAACCACTCGCCGCCAACCGCAGCATCTTGGCGAGCGAATATTTGGTCTCGCCGGCCGCGCGCGCCGGGCGATGGAACCGAACCACCGCCTGGCGATAGCCGATCCACGAGAACATGCCGCGCACGAAGCGGTCGCGCTCCGGCATGGCGAGGAAACTGTCGAGCGCCTTGCGATCGACGAGCCGGAAATCGCCGACGTTTTCGGGCAGATCGACGTCGCTGAGCCGACCCATGACGCGATAGAACAGGTTCGAGGTGAAGATCTTGAACTTGCTCTCGCCGTCGCGCGACAGGCGTTGGGCGTAGACGATCTCGTAGCCCTCGCGCCATTTAGCGATCATTTCGAGCATGATCTCCGGCGGGTCCTGCAAATCGGCGTCCATGATGACGATCGCCTGGCCGCGCGCGCGCGCCATGCCGCTGGTCATCGCCACCTGCTGGCCGAAATTGCGCGACAACCGCAGGAAACGGAAACGCGGGTCGACGCGCGCGCGCGCCTCCAGCACGATCGGGCTCGCGTCGTTCGAGCCGTCATCGACGAAGATCACTTCCGCCGGGCCGTCGAGTTGCGGCAGCAGGTTGTCGAGCCGGCGCAACAGCACCGGCAACACGGCTTCTTCGTTGAAGATCGGAACAACCAGGGAGTAGACGGGGGTCATGGGAAGCCGCGCGCGGGATTGCGGAAAAGCCTAGCCGCGCAACGCTTAAGAAAGGCGTAACCCCTCGCATCCGAACTTCCGTTACGCGGCGATCGGCTGCTCCGGCGCGAAATATTCGAGATAACGCCGCTCAATGTCGGCGACGCGCAGCACGACGAAGACGTCGGTGGCGCCGAAGGCTTCGTCGATCACCGCCTGCCGGCCGAATTTCGCGCCCAGCCGCAGATACCCCTTTACCAGCGGCGGCAGCGCGCGCAGCGCCGCGCCGGCGTTGGCCGTCGCCGGCGGCGGGTCGGCGCGGCGCGCGCGGGGAGAGGGCGCGGCGCTCCACGCCGGCTCGGCGCCGCAATGCTCGGCAAGCGCCGCCAGCGCCTGTGCGTGCGCGCCGGCGTCGGCGCCCGGCAGGCTCGCGCAACCGAACATGACATCAATCCCATGCCGCAACGCATAGGCCCAGACGCCTCGCCACAGCGTCTCGATCGCGCGTTTGCTGCGATAACCTCCCGCGACGCACGAGCGACCGAGTTCGAGGAAGCGCAAGTCGGGATGGCGCGCGACGAGCGCCTCAACCTCGAATTCGCCGGCGCTGTAGAAGCCGAAACGGCGGCTCGCCACCTCCTGCCGCAACAGCCGATAGGCGCCGACCACCGGCGCCGCGCCGTCGGGGCCGCGCGGCGCGGCGACGTCGATGGCGACGACATGATCGCACACCTCGTCGAAGCGGCAGATGTCGCGGCCGCTGAGCCGGCTCGCCGGATCCGGCGCCGCGCTCCCTTCCTCGAAAAACACGCGGTATCGCAGCGCCTGCGCGGCCAGGACTTCGCGCGGGCTCGCCAGCCGGACCTCCAGACTTCCCACGCGCGCCAGCAGCGCCTCATCAGACATGTTGACGACCCCTTGCCGGGGATGCGTCTTCACCACGGCAAACGGAAACAATTATGACAGGCGTCGCTGCGGTTCCGGCCCGGCGAGCGCGCGTTCGATCGCCTCGGCGAGCTTGGGCGGATCGAACGGCTTCACCAGATATTCGTCGACGCCGGCCTCGACCGCCGCGCGTCGGTCTTGCGCGGTGGCGTTGGCGGTGAGCGCCACGATCGCGGCCCGCGGAGCGCCGGTCTCGCGCTCGATCTCGCGGATCTCGCGCACCGCCTGCCGACCGTCGAGGCCGGGCATTTTGATGTCCATCAGCATGAGATCGTAGGCGGGGGCCTTGCCTCGCGCGGCGGCGTCGGCCATGCGCACGGCGCTGAGCCCATCGCTCGCCCGCTCGACCTCGAAGCCGAGCCGACGCAACGCCTTCTGGGCAATAATGAAGTTGATGTCGTTGTCCTCGGCCACGAGCGCACGGGCGTGCGGCGTCGGGCTGCGCGCCGGCGCCCCGCTCGGCGCGGCCGCGGCCGGTCCCGGCGAAAACTCCTCCGCCAGCCGCTCGAACAGCGAGCGCGCCCGAACCGGCTTGACCAGCCAGCCATCGAACCCGCTGACCGCCTGACCGCCGAAGGCGCGGCGCTCGAATGGCGAGAACAGCACCAGGCTCTTGGCGACGCCGGAGGCGCGCGCCGCGGCGGCGAGCGCGTTGGTGGCGTCGCGGCCGAGCGCGCAATCGACGATGACGATGTCCGGCGCCGGCTGCGCGCCGAGCGCCGCGAGCCCGGCTTCGAGGCCGTCGGCGCGGGCGATCACGGCGCCGCCCTCGGCAAGCCGCGCCGCCAGCGCCGGCCCCTCGAACGGGGAGTTGGCGACGACAAGCGCGCGCCGCCCGCTGAGCCGCGCCCGTTCGGCCGCGCCGCGCTCCACCGATTCCGGCGCGCCTTGCGCCGGCAGGCTGGCGGTGAAGGTGAACACCGATCCGCCGCCCGGGTTGTCGGAGAGCGCGATTTCGCCGCCCATCAGCTCGACGAGGCGCTTGGTGATGGCGAGCCCCAAGCCGGTGCCGGCGACGTGGCGGTTCGGGTCGCCTTGCTCGAAGTCCTCGAAAATGCGTTCGCGACGATCGGCCGGCACGCCGGGCCCGGTGTCGGCGACGCTGAAGCAGAGCACGTCGCCGACGCCGCGCGTCACCGAGACGCCGACGCCGCCCCGATCGGTGAACTTGATCGCGTTGCCGGCGAGGTTGAGCAACGACTGCCTGAGCCTCAGCGCGTCGCCGCGCACGAATCGCGGCGCGTCGGCGGCGATCGAGGCGGCGATTTCGAGCCCCTTGCTCTGGGCGCCCGGCGCGAGCAATTCACTCACGCCCTCGACCAGCGGTCGCAATTCGAACGGCTCCTCGACGAGCTCCAGGCGTCCGGCCTCGATCTTGGAGAAATCGAGGATCTGGTCGATCAGGCTCGCCAGCGCCGCCCCGGAGCCGCGGATCGCCTCGACGTAGCTCGCCGATTCGGGTTCGAGTCCGGCGTCGCGCAGCAGATCGGCCATGCCTAGGATGCCCGCGAGCGGCGTGCGGATCTCGTGGCTCATGGTGGCCAGGAAGCGCGACTTCGCCTCATTGGCCGCCTCGGCCCGTTCGCGCTCAGCGGCGGCGGCCTTCAGTCGCCACACCTCGTCGCGCAGCGCCTCATTCTGCATCTCGGCGGTCCGCACGCGGGTCTCGGCGATGAGACGGCGGCGCACCAGCTCGATCCCCAGCATCAGCACCAGCGCGACCGAGGGGCCGAAATGGATGGCGAGGGTCGCCAAATCCGCCAAACGCGGGTCGGAAAACAAACTGGACATAAGCGATACTCGACGCGGGCGGCCTTCGCGCAGCATCCGCTACGCGAGTTGAGATTCAGTTGCCGGAACCGAAACGAAGTTCACGCCGCCGCCGCGCGCTCCGGCGCGCCGCGATAGCTCAGGGCTTCGGCGAGATGCAGCCGGCCCACCGGACCGCCGCCGTCGAGATCGGCGAGCGTCCGGGCGAGCTTCAGCACGCGATGATAGCCGCGCGCCGACAGCCGCATCCGCTCGGCGGCGTCGCGCATCAGCGTCGCCGCCGGACCGTCGGGCGCGATGATCTCCTCGATGACGCTCGGCGGCGCGGCGGCGTTGCAGCCGATGGCGTCGAGCCCGAGCTTGCGGAAGCGCTCGATCTGCAGCGCCCGCGCCGCGGCCACGCGCTCGGCGACTTCGCGCGATCCCTCGGCCGGGGCGGGTCGCATCAGATCGGCCGCGGTCACGGCGCCGACGTCGATCGTCAGATCGAAACGGTCGATCAGCGGCCCGGAGAGCCGCGCCTGATATTGCGCCGCGCAGCGCGTGACCGGGCCGCGCGCGCAGGAGAAGCCGGGATCGTCGGCGTGGCCGCAGCGGCACGGATTCATCGCCGCGACGAGCTGGAAACGCGCGGGATAGACGATGCGATGGTTGGCGCGCGCGATCGCGACCTCCCCGGTCTCCAGCGGCTGGCGCAGGCTGTCGAGCGCCTGGGGGTGAAACTCCGGCAGTTCGTCGAGGAACAGCACGCCCTGATGGGCGAGCGAAATCTCGCCGGGCTTGGCGTGCGGGCCGCCGCCGACCAGCGCCGCCATCGAAGCCGAATGGTGCGGCGCGCGGAACGGCCGCCGGTCGGTCAGCGCGCCGCCCGGCAGCATGCCGGCGACCGAATGGATCATCGACACTTCGAGCAGTTCGCGCGGCCCAAGCGGCGGCAGGATCGAGGGCAGCCGCTGCGCCAGCATCGACTTGCCCGCCCCCGGCGGGCCGCTCATCAGCAGATTGTGGCCGCCGGCGGCGGCGACTTCGAGCGCGCGCTTGGCGCTCTCCTGCCCCTTGACGTCGCGCAGGTCCGGCAAGCCCGGGCTTTGCGCGCGCATCGCCGGCTGCGGCCGGCTCAGCGCCTGCGAGCCGCGGAAATGGTTGGCGAGCTGGATCAGCGAGCGCGGCGCGAGGATTTCGAGGTCGGCGGAGGCCCAGGCCGCCTCGGCGCCGCAGGCCGCGGGGCAGATGAGCCCCAGGCCGCGGGCGTTGGCGGAGATCGCCGCCGGCAACACGCCGGCGACCGACGAGATCGTCCCGTCGAGCGCCAGTTCGCCGATCACCGCATAGCCGTCGAGCGCATCGAGCGGGATCGCGCCGATCGCCGCCATCACGCCGAGCGCGATCGGCAAGTCGTAGTGGCTGCCCTCCTTCGGCAGATCGGCGGGGGCGAGATTGACGGTGATGCGCCTCGCCGGCAACGCGAGGCCAGAGGCGGCCAGCGCCGAGCGCACCCGCTCGCGCGATTCGGCGACCGCCTTGTCGCCGAGGCCGACGAGGGTGAATGCGACGAGCCCGCTGGCGATATGCACCTGGACGTCGACGGGCCGGGTCTCGACGCCTTCGAACGCCACCGTGGCCACGCGCGTCACCATGCCCGCCTCCGCCTATCGGCCGGAACATTTGCAGAACATTAACGCTTTGGCAAGTCCCTGCGTGATACAAAGTCCGCGCGCGATGCTTTTTCGTTGCTTGCGGCTTGCAGGATCGCCGCCACGCTATTCACGCCGTCATGGTCCTGAGAGATCCGCAGCGAGGCGGCCGCCATGCGCGCGCGCAAGTCTGGATCGTCGCGTAACTCGCGCAGGCGCGCGGCGAGCGCGGCGACGTCGCCGCGCGGGAAGGTCAGCGTATTCTCGCCCGGCCGGGCGATCGAGGTCGGGCCGACGGCGCCGCTCTCGTCGCTGAAGACCAGCGGCAGGCCGACCACCGCCGCCTCGACCGCCACCATGCCGAACGGCTCGTGCTCGGCGGGATGGGCGAGCGCGTCGGCCGCGGCGTAGAGCGCCGGCAGCGCGTCAATATTGACGAAGCCGCGGAAACGCGCGTCGACGCCGGTTGCGGCGGCCAACGCTTCGAGCTTGCCGCGCTCCTCTCCGTCGCCGGCGATGATTAGGACGCCGCCAAGCCCAGCGAACGCGGCGATGAGGTCGCCGATGCGCTTGCGCGGCGAAAGCTTCGCCGCCGCCAGCACGACGAAATCCGTTTCGCTCAGGCCAAGCGCCGCGCGGGCCTCCGTGCGCAACGCGCCGCGCGCGCGGCGCGCCGCCCAGAAGGCTTCGTCGAGCATCGTCGGTGTGCGCATCATGCGAGCGCGGGGAAAGCCGAGCGAGGCGAGATGCGCTTCGCCGCGATCGCCCATCGTCAGGGCGACGTCGTAGCGTCGCAGCAGCAGTGGCGCGACGAACCCCTTCAACCGACGTCGCCAGCCGGCCGGGGCGCGATGGCCGGAGGAATCGGCCATCAGCAGCGCGCGCGCGCCGTGACTCTTGCACCAGAACAATGCGCGCAGCAGTGTCTTCGAGCCGTAGCCGTGCAGGATGACCGCGTCCGGGCGGTAGCGGCTCAGCGCGGCGCCGACGCTGGGATTGTCGACATGGAAGCCGCTGCGCTGGAACGACGCCGCTTCGGGCAGGAATTCGTGGGAATAGCCGCCGGTGAGATCGGTCGCCCAGGCGAGATCGGTCTTCATCTCGGCGTCGTAGGTTTTGTCGAGGCCGACGCGGGTGGCGAATAGAACGTGAAGTTGGACGTCCGGCTCACGCGCGAGCGCCCGCCACAGCGGCGCGAAATACTGGATCGGATGCGAGACGACGACGGCCAGCCGCAAGGCGCTCACCGCATCGCTTGATGGATGAGGCGCGCGCTCGCCTCCGCCGCGCCGCTCGTCTCGACATAAGCGCGGGCGCACGCGCGCGCCCCTTCGCGCCACGCCGCGCGCGCCTCGTCGGGCAGTGCGGCGTAGAACTCGAGCGCGTCGACGAACCGCTCCGGCGCGTCGAGCGGCAGATCGAAACCCGCCCGCCGCGCCGTCAGCCCGCGCCACGGCGTCCGATCGCTGATGAGCGCCGGGACGCCGCACGACAGCGCCTCGAAGATCGCATGGCCGAAATTCTCGCCGCCGGTCGGCAGCAGGAACAGATCGGAGCGGGCGAGCGCGTTGACGATCGTCTCGTTGCTCGCCGCGCCGCGCCACTGCACGGCGATGGGCGCCGGCAGTTTCTCGGCGAGCGCGCGGCATTGGTTGTAGGTCGCCTCGTCCTCGGGCGGCCCGAAGATCTCGAACGTCGCCGGGCGGCGCACCCGGGCCAGAACCTCCAGCGCGAAGGCGAGGCCCTTGATCGGGACGATGCGGCCGACGAAGATCAAGCGCAGCGCGCCGGCCGGCGGCTCGAACGGCGGCGGGTTCAGCATCAGCCGCAGATTGGGGGCGACAACGATCTCGGCGCCCGGCGGCGTCCCGGCGGCCATGTCGCTCGCTTCCGCTTCGCTGGTCGCGTGAAAGGTCACGCCGCGCCATAGCCGCAACGCGCGGGCGAGGCGAAGGAACATTTGTTTCTTTGTCGCCTTCACGTTGAGCGCGCCGGCGCCGAACTCGCCGCGCGGCGAAAGGATGATCGGCGCGGACGAAGCGCCGAACCCTCGCGCGGCAAGAAGCGCCGGCAAGGTGAACTCGCGATCGTAGACGCTGTTGAGCCAGAGGACGTCGTGCGCGGTGTCGCGCAGCAGGCGGTTGAGGCCGCGCGCGCCGAAGCGGCCAATGTCCATGATAGCGCGCCTTTGCGTAGCCGAGATCGACCCAGCCGCGCGGCGCTTCCGAGGTCGCCGCGCCGGGGGCGCGGTCGCGCGCGACGACGCGGAACTCGAACTCTCGTTGCAGCGCCGCGGCGAGCGCGATGAAGCTCTGGTTGGGACCGCTGGCGTCATTGCCGGGCCAGAAGCAGCCGAGCGCCACCAGCACGACGGGCTTGCCGCTCATAGCTCGATCCGCTGCGCGCGAAGGCTCTGTTTGAACGCTTCCAAGCCGCGCTTGGCGATGAAATCGCGCGCCTCGTCGATCTTGGCGTCAATCAGCAAGAACACCCAGAAGCCGTGCAGGGCGTGAAACACGAATCCGATGCGCCCGTCGAGGAAACCTAAGCGGAACACGTAGCGATAGAGGAACAGCATCAGCGCGCGCAGATAGAGCGGCGCGCGGCCGTAGACCGAGTTTTTCAGGAACCGGTTGCGCCGTGCGGCGCTGTCAGTCTCCTCCAGGCGGCGGTCTTCCGCAAACAACGGGTACTCGCGATTGATCGCGTCGACCATGGCGAGCGTGGCGTAGCGATTGTGCTTGGCGGTCCAGGCGTCAAGGCCGGCCAGATTGTGGTCGACGAGATCGCCGCCCTCCAGCAGCACGGCGCGGCCGCGCATCAGCGCCATGTGCTCGTCCATCCAGCGGCTTTCCATCTCCGCCGCGCCGTTGCGCCAGATCCGCAACAGGATGACGGGATAATAGCGGCCGTGGCGAATCCAACGTTCGCGGAAGATCAGCTTCCGCCGCACATTGATGCCCGTGACGTCGGCCGGCAGCGTCGGCAGCAGCGCCGCGAGCGCTTCCAGCGCGCTGTCCTCGAAATATTCGTCGCAGTCGATCCGCATCACCCAATCGGTCGAAGGCGCTGCGGCTTCGAGACCCCAACGGAACTGTTCGGCGTGGTTCTTGAATGGATGTTTGAGCACCTCGGCGCCGTGCCGCTCGGCGATGTCAGTCGTCGCGTCGGTCGAGAAACTGTCGATCAGCACCACCCGCGTCATCCACGGCGCGATCCGCGACAGGCAGCGCTGCAGATGAATCGCCTCGTTGTAGCTGAGGACGATCAGCGTGATCGGCAGTTTCCGCGGGCCTTTCACAGCGGAGTCGCACGCAGCGCCTCCTCGATCGCGAGCGTGGCGCGGGAGACCGCTTCGATCTCGTCGATCGGAATGGGCGCCGGCGCCTTGCCGCGCGCGGCGTCGAGGAACGCCGCGACCAGCGCCGTCTGGCCTTTGTCCTGCGCGGCCTTCACCGTCCTGCTCTTGCCGCTGGCGTGAATCGTCAGCGCGTTGAAATCGTCGAGCGTGATCGCCCGGCCGCTGGCGAACGCCTCCAGATATTCCTTCGGCAGGCTCGGGTCGCCGAGCGAGGAATAGACGAGCGTTCCCACCGACCCGTCGGCGAAACGGATGACCGCCGACACCGCATCGCCGTGGCCCCGCGCCGCCGCGGCCTGCACGTCGACCGGCAGAGCGCCGCAGAGATAGGTCAGGCTGTCAATAAAATGGCAAGCTTCGCCGAGGATGCGGCCGCCGCCTTCGTCGCGCTGAATCCAACTCTCGCCGGGAACGACGCCGGCGTTGACGCGGTAGAGCATCATCAAGCGGGCCGGAGCGCGGGTCCAGCGCCTGTTTGGCCTGGATGAGCAGCGGCGCGAACCGGCGATTGAAGCCGACGGTCAGCACGCCGGCCGAGCCCTTCGCCGCGTCGATCGCCTTATCAAGGCTTGCGCGGTCGAGCGCCAGCGGCTTCTCGCAGAACACGTGCTTGCCGGCGGCCAGCGCGCGCGCGGCGAGCGCGGCATGGGAATCGTGGCGCGTGGCGATGAACACGGCGTGCGTCGCGAGGTCGTCGAGGGCGGCGCTCGCATCGGTGGCAGCTCTCGCGAAGCCGAACTTCTCCGCCGAATGGTTGGCGCTGAGACCGGTCTTGGTGACGACAGAGGTCAGCGCGACGCCCTCCGCGCCCTTCACCTTCGGCAACAGCACGCTGCGCGCGTAGTTGCCCATGCCGATGAAGCCAACGCCGAGTTTTTCGCGCGGCGTGGATGCGCGGACAACGACGCGCTCGGGCGCGGCGACGGCGGCGGGATAAGTCAGCAGCATCGCCAGATGCGGCTCGCCCTTCTCCATCAATTCGTAGGCCTTCTCGGCCTCGGCGATAGCGAAGCGATGCGTGACATAGGCCTTGGGCGTGACGCGACCTTCCTCGATTAGGCCGAGAAACGCCGCCATGTTGCGCTGCTCGGTCCAGCGTACATAGGGCAGCGGATAGTCGCGACCGGCGAACTCATAGGCAGGGATCGCCGCGTCCTGGGCCGTAGGACATCGACAGCTTCAGCTCCAGCTCGCGTTTGTAGAACGGCTCGCGGTCGATGGTCATGCCGACGAGGCCGACGACGACGATGCGGCCTTTCATGCGGCTGATCTCGGCGGCCTGGTTGATCGGCTCGCTCGATTTCGACGAGGCGGTGACGATGACGGCGTCGGCGCCGATGCCGCCGGTGCGCGCCAGCGCGATCTCGGGCAACGCCTCGCTGACGGCGATGTCGGCGCCGAGTTGTTTGGCCAGCGCCGCGCGCGCGGGGTTAGGATCGAAGCCGATCACCCGGCAGCCGTTGGCTTTCAAAATCTGCACGGTCAGCAGGCCGATGAGGCCGAGGCCCATCACGACGATCGGTCTCGCCGAGCGTCGGCGCCGCCTGACGCACCCCCTGCAACGCGATGGCGCCGAGCGTGACGAAACTCGCGTCCTCGTCGTCGACGCCTTCGGGCACGCGCACGCAGAGGTTCTTCGGCACGGCGTTGATCTCGGCGTGATTGGCGAGCGCCGGCGCCGGCGCAGGCGACGCGATCGCCGAGCCCGAAGCCGTCGACGTCGCGGCCCGATCGCCGATCACTTCGCCGACGAGGCTGTAGCCGAGCGGAATCGGCGTATCGAGCTTGGCGAACACCTTGTCGAAGGTCGGCTTGAGGCCTTCCTTGCGAACGTTGACGAGCACGCGGCGCACCAGATCCGGTCGCGCGGCGGCCTTGCCGACCAGCGAGGATTTGGCGAGCTGCATCAACTGCCGCTCGGTGCCCGAGCTGATCAGCGAGACGCGCGTCGCAACGAGCAACTCGCCGCCGCCGAAAGCCGGCGCGGGCACGTCGGCGACTTTCAATTCGCCGCTGCGATAATTCTGTTGCACCTGTTTCACGCTTCGCCCCCCGTGGGCCAGATAAATTCCGACGTCAGTTCGCTCAGGCCCGGCGCGGCCGCGAGACAGAGCCGCTTCGTCGCGCGTTCGTAGCCCATATCGGGCCACCAAACGGCATCCTCGCAGCTTATTTCAACATTGGCGCGAAACTCCGCTCGCGCCCTGCCGCGGCTAAGTCGCGCGCCGTCGTCTTCAAGCCGGACCTCGACCTCGGGATGCAGCAAAAACCCGGCGCGCGCAGCCCGCGCCGGACCGGAGACGGCGTCGACGATGCGCAGGCGCCCGGCGGTCTGCTCGAAGCGGCGGACATGCTTGTGACGGCCGTAGCCGTCGTGCGTGCCCTCGACGACCAGCCGGTCGGGCTCGCAGATGAGATCGCGCAGGGTCACGTTCGGGCCGGCGACCGCACCGGAACGCGCCGAAGAAATCGGCTTGGTCGAGGCCGTCGAAACACAGCGTGTTGTGTGACGAGGCCGCGCGCGCGGCCCGGCGGCGCGGGCCGTCGATATATTCATAGACGCCGGGATCGACGACAAGACGCTCGCCGGCGACGCTCAACTCGAACGAGAGGATGTCGCCGTGCGCGTGCGCGGGCAGTGTGTCGGGTCCGATCCGGCCGCAATCGGCGATGAAACAATCACCGCCATCGCGCCGGCCGAAATACCCGGCGTCGGGATAGGCGAACACCGGCGCCGGGGCCACGTCCTGCTGGAAGAGTTTGGCGAAAGCGGCGAGACATTCGGCCGGCGCATAGGCCATCGTCAGCCCGGCGTCGTTGAACACGGCCGGTCCGCCGTCGGGATGGGCGAGATCGGCGGTCGCCTGCGCCATCGCCTTCAGGATTTCGTCAAGTTCGCGCGGAGCCGTGGGGCTTAGCGCATGGCGGCATTCCAACAGATCGGCGAACACCTGGGCGTGGTAGGATGGCGAGCGTTCGAAATGCACGCCGTCGGGAAGTATTTGCTCGTCGAGGGCTTGCTTGAGCAGCCGCAGGCCCTTGGCGCGCCAGCGCTCAGCCGCGTCGCCCGCAAAGAACGCGGACGCCCATATCAGGGCCTTGATGTTCTTGATGAGATGATTGCCGCCGAGATCGGTCTCCAGATTGCGCTCCAAGAATCGGATCTGCTCGGCAAGGCTGGCGACGATCTTCGGCGCTGACAAGCGCCGGCGCGCCAGCTGCTGCATCCAGACGACAACCCGCAGCGACAGCGCATAGGCGTTGTGGCTGTCCTTCCAGGCGCCGCAGCGATTTGCCGGGTTGGCGGCGATCCAATCGTCGATAAGGCTCAGAAACCGTACGTCGTCGACCTCTTCGAGATATTCCATGTAGTGCAGATTCATCCGCCAGAGCTGGTCCGCCGGCGCCAGTGAAGGCGCGGTCCAATCGATGCGGCCGGGAAGGTCAAGCGTGCGCCCGAGAAACGTGAACGCGTCGCCCGCGATCCTGCCGGCGCGCGGCGCAAACAGCGGCAGCGGCGGCTTCGCGGCCAATGGCGGCGGCGCCGTCCCGCGCGGGCGCCAACCAGTGCGGTCGCGGATCGCGCGACGCAGGGTCAGGCTCGCCCGGCGCCACGCGCGGCGCGGCGGGATGTGGCGCGCGAACGCGAGGGACCGCAGCGCACGGTCGAGAAACTTGGGCGCACGCACGCTTGTTTCAGCGCGCGGTCTGACGCGCCGGCGCCGCGGCCTCGCTGATCGGCTGCCGCGCCGCGACCTCGCGCAACAACGCGAGAAAGCGCGCGGCGACCTTGCCGCGGTCGAGGTTCTGGTCGGCGTAGGCGCGGCCGGCGCGGCCGTAGGAGGCGGCCAGCGCCGGATCGTCGGCGAGCTTGCGCACAGCGGCAGCAAGTTCCGGCGCGCTTTCCGGCGTGATCGCGACGCCGGCGCCGGCCGCTTCGAGCACTTCTTTCGCCTCGCCCTCGACGCCGAGGATGATCGGGCACTGCATCGCCATCGCCTCGGACATCTTCGAGGGATAGACGGTCTTGAACGTGTCGCTGCGCTTCAACAGGATCAGGCTCGCGTCGGTGGCGCTCCACAGGCCCGGCATTTCGGCCTTCGGCCGCTGGCCGAGCATCAGCACATTGTCGAGCTTTCGCGCCTCGCGGGCGGCTCGCAGTCGGGCCTCCTCGGCGCCGCCGCCCGCCATCACGAACGCGAAGCGCGGTTCGTCCTTCAGCAATTCCGCCGCGTCGAGAATCGTGTCGAGCCCGTGCGCCATGCCGTGCGTGCCGACATAGGCAGCGACGAACTTGCCTTCGAGGCCGAGCTTGCGCTTGGCGTCGGCGCCGTCGCCGCTCCGCGTAAAAGCCGTGAGGTCGGCGCCGTTCATGAAAATCGCGATCTTGCGCGCGTCGCCGCAGCGCGCCGCGATATGCGGCACAAAGCCGCGCGTCAGCGAGACAATCGCGTCGGCCTGGCGGTAGGCGAAACCTTCGAGCCACTCCAGAAAGCGGATCGCGACGCCCTTCTTCATCGCGCCGACGGCGACGATGCTTTCCGGCCAGATGTCGCGGATCTCCAAAACCCACGGCGCACGCTTGACGAAGCGCGCGAACAGCCCGGTGAGCCCGCAGAAGAATTGCGGCGAGGTGGTCACGATCACGTCGGCCTTGGGCAGGAACGGCAAGGCGAGGATCGCCGCGACCATGTAGCTGACGTAGTTGAGAACGCGCGGCAGGAAACCTTCGTTGGCGGCGAGCCAGGTCCATAGCCGCACGACCTTCACGCCGTCGCGCATCTCGGTCTGCCACAGCCGGTTGCGATAGTCGGGGTAAACCTTGCCGTTGGGGTGATTGGGCGCGCAGGTGACGACGGTCACCTCGGCGCCGCTCTGCGCCCAGGCGCGACAATGTTCGGAGGTGCGGGAGGCGGGCGCGTTTACTTCCGGGGGGTAGTAATGCGTAAAAAATAGGATGCGCATAACGAAACCGAACCCCTTCGCCTTTTTTCCGACGCCGCGCGCCGCCAGATAGCCCGCCGACTTCGACCCAACCGCCAGAACGAGATCAATATTGATGACCCCGGCCGAACTTCTCCGCGTCGACCTCATCGTCGGCGCGCGTCCCAATTTCGTGAAGATCGCGCCGATCGTGCGCGCGCTGCGGGCGAGAGGAACGTTCGCGCCGCGGCTGATCCATACAGGCCAACATTATGACTTTCTCATGGATCGCGTGTTCTTTGAGGAGCTTCGCATCCCCGCCCCGGACGTGAACCTTAAGATCGGCTCCGGCCCGGCCTCCGAGCAGGTCGCCAAGATCATGCTGGCGCTGCATCCGCTGTTCGTCGAGGACCGGCCGCGCCTGCTCATCGTGGTCGGCGACGTCAACTCGACGGTCGCGGCGGCGCTGACCGCGTCCTACCTGCGCATTCCGATCGCCCATGTCGAGGCGGGCCTGCGCTCGTTCGACCGTGAGATGCCGGAGGAGCTGAATCGGCTGGTGGTCGACCAACTCTCCGACCTGCATTTCGTCACCGAGAAGGAGGGCGAAACGAACCTCATTGCTGAGCGCGTCGCCCCGGAGCGCATCAAGTTCGTCGGCAACGTGATGATCGACACGGCGTTCGACGCGCTCGAGCGCGCCGTACCCGCCGCCGAGACCTTCGCCGCGCTCAACGCCTCGCCGGCCGTCCGCGCGGCGGCGGCGAACGGATTCGGCTTCGCCACGCTGCACCGGCCGTCAAACGTCGACGATCCGGTCCGGCTTTCCGGCCTCATCGACGCGCTGGCGAAAGCCTCGGAGCGGCTGCCGCTGGTGTTCGCGATGCACCCGCGCACCCGCGGCAATATCGAGAAGGCGGGCTTGGCCGAGCGGCTGAAGACGCCGAACCTCGTCGCCTGCGAGCCGCTCGCCTATCTCGCCTCGCTCGGGCTCATGCGTGATGCGAAGGTGGTCATCACCGATTCCGGCGGCATGCAGGAGGAGACGACGGCGCTCGGCGTGCCCTGCATCACCGTGCGCGACAATACCGAGCGGCCGATCACCATCGAGGAGGGCACCAACACGCTGATCGGCGCCGACCCCGCCCGCATCGTGCCGGTCGTCGACGACATTTTGCGCACCGGCGGCAAACGGGGCCGCAAGCCCGCGCTGTGGGACGGCAAAGCCGCCGAGCGCATCGCCGCCGAGGCGGAGGCGTTTCTGAAAAGCCGCGCCTGACGCTTACTCGCCGAGAAACGCCAGCGTCTCGGCGAGACGGGGCGCCGTGGCCGCGCCGAGCCGCGTCACGCTGAGCGCCGCGGCGGCGTTGGCAAAGCGCGCCGCCGCCTCCGGCGTCCGGCCCGCCAGCAACGCCGCGATGAAGGCGCCGATATGCGTGTCGCCGGCGCCCGTCGTGTCGACCGCCTCGACCGCGAAGCCGGGCGAAAGCCGCGCCGGCGCCCCTTCGCGGGCCAGCCAGCAGCCGCGTTCGCCGTCACGCACCACAGCGCCCGCCCGGCCACGGGCGAGCGCATCGGCGGCGCGCGCCGGCTCGGCTTCGCCGGTCAGCGCCTCCGCCTCGCGCCGGTTGGCGCTCACCCAGTCGGCGCGCGCGAGCGCCGGCGCAAGGCGGGAGCGGTCGAGCGCCAACGCCAGCGGCGTCGGGTCGAACATCAAGGTGACCCTGCGCGGCAGCGCGGCGAGCCATTCGGCGAAGATGTCGCGCTCCGGCCCCTCCGGCGTGGCGTAGCCGCCGAGGAGCGCCCAGGCGAAATCGGCGGCCGGCAGGGCGGCGAGGTCGGCGGCGGTCGCGCCGCGTTCGGCGCCGGCGTTATAGACGTAGGCGCGTTCGCCGCCGGCCTCGACCAACACCACGCAGAAGCCCTGATCGGACGCCAGGATGCGCGGTTGCAGGATGGGAATGTCTTCGTCGGCCAGCGCCGCGCGGGCAATCTCCGCGAATGGCCCGACGCCGAGCGCGCCGCCGTAGGCCGCGTCGGCCCCGGACCGCTTCGCCGCGGCCAGCGCGTTGAAACCGCCGCCCGCGGAGACCCGCGCCGCCTCGGCGCGCAGTTCCTCGCCCGGGCGCGGCAGGCGATCGACCTTTTGCAGGATGTCGACCACGACGCCGGTCATTTGCAGGAGGCCGCGGCGCCCGGTCACGCAAAAGCCTCCGAGGGTTCAAGAATGGCAAACGCGACGGTTGCGGGGAAGGCGAAACTCGCGGCGCCGTCGACGCTTGTCAATTGGCCCGCCGCGGCCGAGGTAAAGCCGCGGCGCCGCGAGAGTCTTTTTCGCAGTTGCGAAAATCGCTGTTCCCGCCGACGGAAATCTGCTTATTCTCGCCGCCTAACCGATAATCCCACGGTCGCGCCTGACATGACGAACGCCGAAACCCCGATCACCATCAAAAAATACGCAAATCGGCGACTCTATAATACCGCGTCGAGTGCTTACGTTACGTTGGCGGACCTCGCCAAGATGGTCAAATCCGGCGAGGACTTCGTCGTCTACGACGCCAAGACCAACGAAGAGATCACCCGCTCGGTGCTGACGCAGATTATCTTCGAGCAGGAGGGCGTCGAGGGGCAGTCGCTGCTGCCGATCGCCTTTTTGCGCCAGGTCATCCGCTTCTACGGCGACAGCATGCAGGGTTTGCTGCCGAGCTACCTCGAATATTCAATCGAACGATTCACCGGCGAACAGCACAAGATGCGCGAATACATGTCGCGCGCGCTCGACCCCAACGGCTATTCAACAGCCTCGTTCACCGCCCTCCAGGATCTGACGCGCAAGAATCTCACCGCCTTCAACAAGGCGCTCGGCATGTTCTCGCCGTTTCCCGGCGGACAGGCGGCCCCGCCGACCCAGCCCAAGGACGCGAGCTCCGAGATCAGCGAACTGCGCGACCAACTGACCGAGATGAAACGCCGGCTCGACGAGATCTCCGAGAAGAAGTGAGCGTTCAGGCGCGCGCCAGCGCCGGGCTGGCGGCGGCGGGAATCTCGGCGCGGCCGATCAGGTGGCCCTGCAGGTAGTCGACGCCCCATTCGCGCAACAAGCGGGCGGCTTCTTCGTCCTCGACCCATTCCGCGACCGTGGCGACGCCGAGCTGTTTGGCGAGCGCGGCCAGCGTGCGCACGAAGAAGCGGTCGTCGACCGAGGTCGCCAGCGTCAGCATGAAAGCGCCGTCGATCTTGACCATGTCGACGTCGAGGCTGCGCAGATTGCGGAATGAGGTGTGGCCCGCGCCGAAGTCGTCGATGGCGACGCGCACGCCGAGCGCCTTGACCCGGCCGAGCGCGCGGGCGAGTTCGGCGATGTTGTCGACCGCCTGCGTCTCGACGATCTCGATCATCAGCCGCTCGGCCGCGGCCGGCGTCGCGGCGAGCCGGTCGCGCAGGCTCTCGAACCACGCCTCGCAGCGCAAGGTCGCCAGCGACACGTTCAGCGACAGCCGCGCCGCCGGCTCCGCCGCCAGCCGCGCGGCGACGAGTTCGAGCACGCGCTGGTCGAGGAGTTCGATGAGCCCCATCTTCTCGGCGACCGGGATGATGGCGTCCGCCCCGATCACGGCGTCGTCGTCGAGCCGGAGCCGCACCAGCGCCTCCTCGAACGGCGGCAGGCGCGATCCGGTCGGCACGATCTTCTGGAACGCCAGCACGATGCGGCGGTCGTTGAGCGCCGCGATGATGGCGTCGGCGATCCACGCTTCGCGGCGTCGCGCCTCCGCCATCGCCTCGTCGGCGGCGTAAACGGTCACCGTCGCGCCGGTCTCGCAGGCGTAGCCGAAGGCCTCGTCGGCGCGCTGCAACAGCAGATGGGCGTTGCGGCCGTGGCGCGGACTCAACGCGACGCCGACGCGCGCCGTGGCGCGCAAAGTCCCACCGGAAGTCGGATAAAGGTCGGCGTCGATGCGGCGGGAGATGCGGGTCGCGGCGACGTCCGGCGGGTCGTTGGGATTGAGCGCCACCAGCAGAGCGAATTTCCCGCCGGCGTAGCGCACGAGCTTGTCGCCGCGGCGAAGGCACAACGCCAGCCGACGCCCGACCGAGAGGATCAGTTCGTCGCCGACGTCGTAGCCGCTGCGCCGGTTGACGTCGGCAAGATTGCCGACGCCGACCACCATCATCGCAAGCGCGGTGTTCGGCGCGCGCGGTTCGGCGCAGCGCTGGTCCGCCCATGCGCAGAAAGCGCGTCGGGTGCAGAGCGTAAGCTCCATTCCGTCCGCGACGGTGACGTTGGTCGCCGCCGGGGGCCTCCGGGTCAGCACCCGCAACAGGCCATGCACGCGAGCCGGCCGGCCGTCCGCGTCGGCGAACCAGCGGCCGAAATCCTCCACGCCGAGGCGGTTGCGGCCGCCGGCGTTCAGTTCGTAGAGCACCCGGAACGGCGCGCCCTCGCCATCGTCCGCGGTGAGGCCGTTGAACACGGCGAGGTAGCGCGAGGCGTCGGAGTCGGCCGCCATCAGGGCGGCGAAGCCCTCCCCGGTCGCCAGCGCGGTCTGCGGCAATTCGCGCAGCGTGTCGACGACATTGGGGCCCCAGACGATGCGATCGCTGGCGATGTCCCAGTCGTAGACGACCGCGTCGAGCGCGCTAAGGATCGCCACCGGATCGTTGGCGTCGACGAGCGGCGTCGCACCGTTCGGTTCAAGAATCGCCAAGCCCCGTTGCCTTGTATTCCGTTGCGCGGCGCGGGAGGCAAAAAGGCGCCGCGAGCGCTGGTTCGGCGCGTAGTCTGGGGCGCAGGTGCTAACCAATCGTTAGGGCGATCGAGGGCGCCGGCCGGGGCTCAGAAATTGTCCTTGCGCCGCCTGATCTCGGCGAACACTTGCGCCGGATCGGCGCCTTCCAGCCCAACCGCCTTCTGCACCGCCGGAATGTCGGCGCGCAGGAACGGGTTGGTGGCGAGTTCGAGCGCAATCGTCGTCGGCAGCGTCGGCTTGCCTTGGGCGCGCAGCGCCTTCACCGCCTCGGCGCGGGCGACGAGATCGACGTTGCCCGGCTCGATCGTCAGCGCGAAACGCGCGTTCGCCTCGGTATATTCGTGGCCGCAATAGATTTGCGTCTCGCCCGGCAGTTCGGCGAGCTTTTCCAGCGAACTCCACATCACAGCCATCGGCGTTTCGAACACCCGGCCGCAGCCGAGCGAAAACAGCGTGTCGCCGGTGAAGGCGATCTCGTCCTCATCAAAAACATAGGCGACTTGGCCGGCGGTGTGGCCTGGGGTCTCGATCACGCGCGCCCTCAGCGCGCCGATCTCCACCCAATCGCCCTCCTTCACCTCGACGTCGACGCCGCCGATGCGCGCCGCCTCCTTGGCCGGGGCGACAACCCGCAGGTCCGGGAACGCGGCGCGCACCGCGGGCACGCCCTGCACGTGATCGGCGTGGTGGTGGGTGATGAGCAGGTCGGTCAGCCGCCATCCCTGGCTCTTGGCCGCCGCCAGCACGGCGTCGCCGTCGGGCGCGTCGATCGCGGCGGTGCGCCCGGAGCCGGAATCGTGGATCAGCACGCCGTAATTGTCGTTGAGGCAAGAGAACTGAAACACATGCGTCGTCATACCGGCTCCTTCGGATCGCGCGACGGCGGCTTGATAGCCTCTCGCGCGCCAAGTGGCTATGATGATCGCAAAGGCGCGCGGCCCCGATGGCTACCCCGTAGAAAATGACGCTCGACGTTCACGAACTCAACGCGTTCTACGCCTCGCCGCTCGGCGAAACCACGCGACGGCTGATCGGCCGGGTGCTGCGCGCGCGCTGGGACAATTGCCGCGGCGTGTCGATTATGGGGCTCGGCTATTGCAGCCCCTATCTCGACCGCTTCCGCGAGGAGGCCGCGCGCACGCTCGCCCTCATGCCGGCCGCGCAAGGCGTCTCGCCGTGGCCCCCGGCGGGGCGCTCGGCTTCGGCGCTGGTGGTCGGCGACATGCTGCCGCTGCCCGACGCCAGCATCGACCGCGCGCTGGTCGCGCACGCCCTGGAGACGGCGGAGCATCCAAGCGCGGTGCTCGAAGAAGTGTGGCGGGTTCTCGCGCCGGAAGGGCGGGCGATTTTCGTCGCGCCGTCGCGGCGCGGCGTCTGGGCCCGCGTCGACGGCACGCCGTTCGGCCACGGCCAGCCGTTCTCGCGCGGGCAAATGCGCGACCTCGTGCGCGACGCGCTGTTCTCGCCGGTGTTCTGGGGCGAGGCGCTGTACGCCCCGCCGTTCCGCCGCCGCGTGTTCATCAACTGGGGACCGGCGATCGAGCGGATCGGCTCGACCCTGGGGCTGCCGTTCGCCGGCGTCCACATCGTCGAGGCGATCAAGCAGGTTTATCGGCCGGTCGGCGCGCGCCGGCTTGCGCAGAAGCGGCTTATCCGGCTGGAGCCGGCGCTGGCGCAAACCGCGAGCCGCAATCGCACGTGAGGCGATTGGCGCCGGCGGGGATACGTGCTTTCTAGCGGGCGATCCATTCGGGGGAGCCCATGTCCGATCGTTTGCTCGTTCTGCTGCGCCACGGCCAGAGCGAGTGGAATTTGAAGAACCTGTTCACCGGCTGGAAGGACCCCGATCTCACCGAGGTCGGTGTGACCGAGGCCAAGGACGCCGGCCGGCGGCTGAAGACGCGCGGCCTCGCCTTCGACGTCTGCTTCACCTCGGCGCTCACCCGCGCACAACATACCCTCGACCTGACGCTCGCCGAGCTCGGCCAGACGGGGTTGCCGATCACGCGCGACCAGGCGCTCAACGAGCGCGACTACGGCGACCTCTCCGGCCTCAACAAAGACGACGCGCGCAAGCGCTGGGGCGAGGACCAGGTGCATCTGTGGCGGCGCAGCTATGACGTGCCGCCGCCCGGCGGCGAAAGCCTGAAGGACACTGTCGCCCGCGCCCTGCCCTACTACTGCCAGTTCATCCTGCCCGCCGTATTGCGGGGCGAGCGCGTGCTGGTGGCGGCGCACGGCAACTCGCTGCGCGCGCTGGTGATGGTGCTCGATCGGCTGACGCCGGCGACGATCCCCGCCATGGAGCTCGCCACCGGCGTGCCGCTGGTCTACCGGCTCAATCCCAATTCCACGGTCGCTACGAAAGACGTTCTGACGGCGTGATTTGTCCGCGCGCAAAGTGTAGGCGGCGCGCGCGCCGCTCTTATCTTTGCGGCTATCGCAAGTCGCTACAAGTTGACGGTATCCGTTAACGGTTCAAGGGCGGCGGCGCGGGCTTCGCGCCCGCTGTCATGTTAACGCCCGACCGTTATTTCCCCAAAGAAGACGCAGAAGCGCCTTGTAATTTTACGATCAATCTCTTGCACTTAAACGCAACCCATCTTGCGCTGCTGTGGCCGAAAACTATTTTAAGTTTTTGAAGTTAAACCTATTTACCCAACTGTCAGGTTGTGTTCGCGGTGTGACGACAATGCGTCGACATCCGGGTGGCCGCACCGTACAGTGCGGTAGGAATGCTATGAAATCGTGAGTATTTAACGTGCAATCGCTGGAAACGTCGCGCCGGCTGAACGAAGTCGACCGAGAGCTCATCGCCAGCCGGCTCAAAGCGATTTTTGCGCGCCGCGCCGCCGGCGACATTGACGGAATGCTCGACTTCGTCGCCCCCGACATCGTCTGTTTTCCCGAAACGACGTGGAGGCACGCGCGATATCCGCGTCGAATCGTCGGCAAGGAGGCGGTTCGCGAAGCGTTTTGGCAACGCCACATCAATTACGTCAACCTGGATACGACAGTGCATCGTCTGCTTATCGATGGCGATCAGGCGGCGGTGCACCGCACCACGACGATCCGCGAGCGCGGCAGCGGCGTCACCCACACCTTCGACTCCGTCGATTTCTTCCGCTTCCGCGATGGTCTGGTCGTCGAATTCTGCGAACTGCCGGACGGCTCGGCGCGGGACGCGGTGGTTAATTTTCCCCACTGACCAACCAAATCTGGCCCGCCTTCTCTTCGCCTGGCGAATTTCCTCGTGAACCAACATGCCTTCCGAAGAAGCGCCCCCGAACTCGCCTGACGAGCCCGGTCGGCCGCCGCCTGGCCGGGCGCAGATTGAACAATTGGTCAAGGCGTATTACGAGCGTGAAGCGGCCGCCGACGTCGACGGGCTCTTACAGTTCGTTGCGCCGGACGTCGTGTTCTTCCCGCCGACCACCTGGAAATACGCCCGCTTTCCGTTCACCTTGCGCGGCAAGGACGCGGTGCGAGAGGCGTTTCTACAAAGGCTGGTCAACTACGCCTTTCAGCCTTCGATCATCCATCGGGTTCTGATTGACGGTGACGCGGCGCTGGCGCACCGGACGCGGCGGATCCGGGAGCGGGGCGGCGGTCAGCTGCACACGTTCGACTGCGTCGACATATTTCGCTTCCGCGACGGCCTCGTGGTTGAGCTCGTCGAATTCCCCGACGGCGCCGGCCGCGACGCCGTGGTCAATTATCCCCTCTGAGATCGCCGCGCCGCCTGGAGTGCGTTTGTCAGGCGTACCCCACGAATAAGACGTATTTCGGCCGCGGCGACCGCGATCATCGACACCACCCTCACAACAGTCACGCTTCCGTAATTCAAACTATCGACGCTCGCGGAAGAAATTTTTGAGCAATTCCGCGGCTTCGGTTTCGCGAATGCCGCCATAGACCTCGGGCGCGTGCAGGCAGGTGGGCTGCTGGAAGAACCGCGGCCCGTGCTCGACCGCGCCGCCCTTGGGATCGGCCGCGGCGAAATAGAGCCGGCGCAGCCGCGCGTGACTGATCGCCCCGGCGCACATCGCGCACGGCTCCAGCGTGACATAGAGGTCGCAGTCGGTCAGCCGATAATTGCCGAGCCCGCGCGCCGCAGCGCGGATCGCCAGCATCTCCGCATGCGCGGTCGGATCGACGTCCTCTCGGGTGCGGTTGCCGGCGCGCGCGATCACGGCGCCGCCGCGCGCGATCGCCGCGCCGATCGGCGCTTCGCCGCGCGCTTGCGCCGCGCGCGCCTCGGCGAAGGCGGCGCTCATCGCATCTTCCGCCATGGCGGCTCCTCTACGCGACAGCCGCGCGCGAAGCTGCTAGAGCGGCCGTCATGCCAATACAAGCCGACAAAGCGCACGCAGGCCAGCGCATCGCAAAACTGATGGCGCGGGCGGGTTTGTGCTCGCGCCGCGACGCCGAACAATGGATCACGGAGGGACGCGTCAGCGTCAACGGCGAGGTTCTGACGAGCCCGGCGTTCAACGTGAACGACGCCGACGAGGTCAGCGTCGACGGTCAGCCGCTGCGGGCGCCGGAGCGCACGCGACTGTTCTTGTTCCACAAGCCGCGCGGCGTCGTCACCACGGCGAAGGACCCCGAGGGCCGCGCGACGATCTTCCATCGCCTGCCGCATGACCTGCCGCGCGTCGTCGCGGTCGGCCGGCTCGACATCAACACCGAGGGCCTGCTGCTGCTGACCAACGACGGCGGCCTGTCGCGCGTGCTGGAGTTGCCGGCGACCGGATGGCTGCGCCGTTATCGCGTGCGCGCGCACGGCGAGATCACCCAGGAGCAGCTCGACGCGTTGCGCGACGGCATCACCATCGACGGAATATCCTATCTCGGCATCGAGGCGCGTTTCGAGCGCCAGCAGGGGAGCAACGTTTGGCTGACGATGGGTCTGCGCGAGGGCAAGAACCGCGAGATCAAGCGCGTGCTGGAGCACTTGGGGCTCGGCGTCAATCGGCTGATCCGCGTCTCCTTCGGCCCGTTCGAGCTCGCCGATCTCGAAGAGGGCGAGGTCGTCGAGGTGCGCACGCGGGTTCTGCGCGACCAGCTCGGCCCCAAGCTGGCCAAGCAGGCGGGCGCCAATTTCGACGCCCCGGAAGCGTTCGAGTCGGTGCAACTTCTGTCGGCACCGCCGGCGCCGCGCGGCGACCGGCCGCTACGCCGGCCGACCACGCCGCCGAAGGACCTTTCGAGCGAGGGGCCGCCGCGCAAACGCAAGCATGTCTCGGTGCTGCGCGCCGAGGCCCGCGACGAAGCGGCGGGGCCGCGCAAGCGCGTCGTCCGCGCGACCACCTCCGACCGCAATGGGCGCGAAGTGAAGATCGAGCGCGTCAGTTTGGCGCGCAAAGCCGAGCCGCCGCGAGCAGATGTCGTCAAGCGCCGCCCGAGCCGCGCCGCACGGCCGCGCGAGGACGTGCGCGGAGGCTTCGAGGAGCGTCGTCCGCCGCGTCGCGAAGATCGCCCGGCGCGAAGCTTTGGCGAGGGCGGACGCCGGGAATCACGCCCGCCCGGCGAGAAGACATTCCGGCCCGACCGCCCGCGCGCCGCCTACGCGCCGCAAGGCGAGCGCGCGCCGCGACGCAGCGCCGGCGTCGACGAGCGCCCCATGCGCGAGGTTCGCGCCGCCCGACCGCGCGAGGGGTTCGAGGACCGGCCGCCCCGCCAGGGCAGCCGCGCACCGCGCGCCGAGAGCGGAAGGCCGCCGCGTGCTGAAGGCGGCCGACCGCCCCGAACGGAAGGGGGACGACAGCCTCGCGCCGAAGGCAGTCGCCCGACCCGCCCCGAAGGGGGACGACCGCCCCGCGCCGAGGGAGCCCCGAGACACCGACCGGCCGGTGAAAAGCCTTTCCGCTCTGATCGCCCGCGCAGCTTCGCCCCGAAGGGTGCGCCTCGCAGCGGCGGCGGTGGCGCGCGGCCTCGCGGCGGCGGCAAAGGCCCCCCGCGCGGCAAATAGATGCGCGTCGTCAGCGGCCGGCTGAAGGGCCGCCCGCTCAAGCCACCCGCCTCGCGCGACATCCGCCCGACCTCCGACCGGCTGCGCGAGGCGATGTTCGACATTATCGCCCATCGCTACCCGGAGACGCTCGAAGCGGCGCGGGTGGTCGACCTGTTCGCCGGCTCCGGCGCGCTGGGGATCGAGGCGCTTTCGCGCGGCGCCGCCTTCGCGCTGTTCGTCGACGACGCCGCGGAGGCGCGGGCGTTGTTGCGCGCCAATGTCGAGGCGCTGGCGCTCGGCGGCGTCACCCGCATTTGGCGCGCCGATGCGACGCGGCTCGGCCGCGCCCCAGCCGCGCCGCCGTTCGATCTCGCCTTTCTCGACCCGCCTTACGATCGCGGGCTCGCCACGCCGGCGCTCGAAAGCCTCATCGCCGGCGGCTGGCTCGCTGAGGCGGCGCTCGTCGTCGTCGAAGAGAGCGCCAAGGCGGAGACGCCGGCGCCGCTGGGGCTGAGGCTGATCGAAACGCGGGCCTACGGCGACACGCGGCTCACCTTCCTCGCGCACGAAGGCTTGATCGGGCGCGCTGAATCAGGCATAGGACCGGCCCAATCCTAGGCCGTGGGTTCATCCCGCAGCGTCACACGTTCGGGTGAACCATGAAAGTCCGCAATTCTCTCAAGTCCTTGCGCAACCGCCACCGCGACAACCGGCTCGTGCGCCGCAAGGGCCGCGTCTATATCATCAACAAGACGCAGAAGCGCTTCAAGGCCCGCCAGGGCTAAACGCGGTTTTGACCGTCGCCGCGCGGGGCGCTAGGCTCGCGCGCATGAGGCGGTTGGCTTGGGTCTCCGTTGCGCTGTTGTTGACGCTATCGCCGGCGACCGCCGGCGATACGGCTGTACGCGACGCGACGAATCCGCCCGCCGCCGAACCCGACGAAGATGCACAGCAGGCGCTCGACAAGCTTTATGAGCGGCTCGCCAAAACGCGTTTCCCCGAAGAGGCCGAGGGCATTCTCTCGGCGATCGATCACGCGCGCATGCAATCGGGCTCGGACTCCGCCGACCTGTTGCTGGCGCGGGCGTTGCAAGCGCGATCGAGCGCCAACCTGCCGCTAGCCCTGCAACTATTCGATGCGGTCATCGACCTCTATCCCGACTGGTCGGAGGCCTGGAGCGAGCGCGCCACCACGCGCTTCCAGTCCGGCGATGTCGCCGGCGCGGTCGGCGATCTCGCGCAGACCTTGAAGCGGGAGCCTCGCGACGTCGGCGCGCTGGCGGGCCTCGGCGCGATCCTCACCGACGGCGGCGATCCCGAAGGGGCGCTGCGCGTCTACGACCGCGCGCTGGCGCTCGCCCCCGCCTATGAACCGCTGAAGGAGGCGCGCGCCCGCGCGCAGACCGAAGTCTGGAGCCGCTCGCCTTGATCGCAGCGGCGTTGGGCGGTCTCGCCGCCCTGGCGGTGCTTTCCTTGATTTTCACGCTGGCGTTCTGCGTCGTCGCGCGGCTGCGCTTCCCGCCGGTCGGGTCCAGGGTCGATCTCGACGGCGGCCGATTGCACGTCGTCGAGACGGCGCCATTGTCGCCCGCACGCGGCGCGGTCGTGCTCGTGCACGGCGGCTCCGGCAATTTCGCCGACCCGCACGAGGCGCTCGCCAAGCGCCTCGCGGGTTTGGGTTTTCGAGTGTCCGCGGTCGACCGTCCGGGGCACGGCTACAGCGACCGGCTTGGCGCCAACACCCCGCGCCGGCAGGCGGCGGCGGTCCGCGCGGCGCTCGAGGCTCTGGGCGTTCGGCAGGCGATCGTCGTCGCGCATTCGCTCGCCGGCGCGCTCGGCCTGGCGATGGCGCTCGATGCGCCGGCGTTCACCCGCGGGCTCGTGCTGCTCGCCCCGGTCAGCCATCCCTGGCGGGGCGGCGTTACCTGGTATTACACGGTCGGGGCGCTGCCGGTCGTCGGCGCGCTATTCCGATGGCTCGTCGCGCCGCTCGCCGGGCTCGCGCAGATGCGCGGCGCGGTCCGAGCAGTGTTCGCCCCAAACCCGGTCCCCGAGCGCTATATTTCGCGGACGCGGCTGCCGCTGCTGTTCCGACCTTGGCAGTTCCACGCCAATTGCGAGGATTTCGTCGGATTGCACGCCGCAACGGTCGAACTGTCGTCGCGCTATCGCGAGATCTTCGCGCCGACGGCGATCCTCATGGGCGCCGAGGACACTCTCGTGTCCGCCGACATTCACGCCCGCGCTTGCGCGCGCGAAATTCGCGACGCTACGCTGACGATGCTCGCGGGCGTCGGCCATTCCCCGCATTTCGCCGCGCCGGACACGGTCGTCGAGGCGATCCTGGCGGTGGAGCGGCGGGCGGCGCAACGCGGGGGCGCCGAAAGAGCGCGGACGGCTTCTTGAACTTAGAGGGGGTGGGGAATGGATGTTTCCAGCGCATTCGCGCGCGTCGTCGCAGGCATCGGCGCGGCGGCGATCACGTGGCGTCGGCAAGCCGCCATGCCGGTGCGGCAGGCGGTCGGGACGTCGCCGCAAATCCCCCCGGCGCGCCCGCAAGGCAAAGTGCCCAGCCTGAAAATGCCGACCGCCCGCGGCTGGGACGCCGGACAGACGCCAACCCTCGGAGCGGCGGGTCTCAAGGTCAACGCCTTCGCCGCCGGGCTCAAACATCCGCGCTGGATCTATGTGTTGCCCAACGGCGACGTGCTGACGGCGGAGGCGCTGCAGCAGGAGCAGCCGGTTAGCTCCATCTTCGACTATGCGATGGTGGCGACGATGCGCCGCGCCGCCGCGCTTGGCGTCAGCCCCAACCGCATCACGCTGCTGCGCGACGCCGACGGCGACGGCGTCGCCGAGACGCGCGAGGTCTATCTCAGCGGCCTCAATCAACCGTTCGGCATGGCGCTGGTCGGCGACACGTTTTACGTCGGCAACACCGATGGCCTCGTCGCCTTCCCGTTCGCGCCCGGCGCGACCAGTCTTTCGGGTCCGGGCAAGACGGTGGCGACGTTCAAGCCCGGCGGCCATTGGACGCGCAGCCTACTGGCGACGCCCGACGGCTCGGCGATCTATGTCGGGGTGGGCTCGCAAACCAATATCGGCGACGCGGGCTTGACGGCGGAAGAGGGCCGCGCGGCGATCCATCGCTTCGACACGACGACCGGCGCCTGCAAGGTGTTCGCGAGCGGCCTGCGCAATCCTGTCGGCCTCGCCTTCGAGCCGAAGACCGGCGCGCTGTGGACGGTCGTCAACGAGCGCGACGGCCTCGGCGACGAAACCCCGCCGGACTATCTGACGAGCGTGCGCGAAGGCGGCTTCTATGGCTGGCCCTATTGCTACTGGGGCCAGATCGTCGACGACCGCGTCGAGCAGGACCCGGCGATGGTCGCCAAGGCGATCCAGCCGGATTACGCGCTCGGCGGCCACACCGCTTCGCTCGGCCTGTGCTGGTTGCCCGCCGGGATCCTGCCCGGCTTCGGCGACGGCATGGTCATCGGCCAGCACGGCTCGTGGAACCGCAGCAAGCTCAGCGGCTACCGCGTCGTTCACGTGCCCTTCGCCAACGGCAAGCCGAGCGGGCCGCCGCGCGACATCCTCAAGGGCTTCTTGGCGCCGGACGAAGCCCATTCCTACGGGCGACCGGTTGGCGTCGCGCTCGGTCCCGACAAATCGCTGCTCGTCGCCGACGACGTCGGCGACGTGATCTGGCGCGTCACCGGCGCCTGAGCGGCGCGGGCGACAATTTTGCGCCCCGTCTCCAAATACCGGGCGCGCGCCCGCAAGCGCCTTGCGGGCGCCGTTGCGCTCTGGCATGTTAGCGACCTTGGCCCATAGCGGCCTGCGCCGGGGCGGATAACGCTCGGCGCAAAAAGGGAGGTATCGCCATGAAATTTCGCGTCTCCGCGCTTGCGCTCGCCGCCGTCCTCGCCGCGTCCGCGGCCTACGCCGGCCCGAAAACCGTCGCTGGTCCCGGCGCCAACCCCGAATGCTTCAAGCCGTGGTCGGACAAGACCAAGTTCTTCCAGTGGCCGAAGAAGCAGGGCCCGTATCGCATCGCGCTCGTCAACGGCTTCGTCGGCAATATCTGGCGCATTCAGATGGTCAAGACCGCCAAGGCGTTCGCCGATCAGCCGGAGATCAAGGCCAACCTGAAAGAGTTCAAGGTCGTCTCGACCGGCACCGACGTCGCCGCCCAGCTCGGCGCGATGGAGGACTTCATCAACCAGGGCTACGACGCGATCGTCGTCAACGCCGTGTCGCCCGACGGCTTCGACCGCATCATTCGCCTCGCCGACAAGAACAACGTCATCGTCGTGCCGTTCGACAACGTGCTCGACACCGACAAGGTGATGCAGGTCAACGAGGACCAGCATGAAATGGGCGTCATGTCGGCCAACTTCCTCATCAAGGAGATGGGCAAGACCGCCGGCGACGTGCTCGAAGTGCGCGGCCTGCCCGGCAACTCCGTCGACCGCGATCGCCATGTCGGCTTCCGCGAGGTGATGGAGAAGGCGCCGAACAAGTTCAACATCACCGAGGTGGTCGGCAACTGGGACCCCGGCACGTCGCAGAAAGTAACGGCTGACGCGCTCGCCGTGCACAAACATTTCGACGCCGTGTTCACGCAGGGCGGCTCCGACGGCACGGTGCGCGCGATGATGGACGCGCATCATCCGTTTGTGCCGGTGGCGGGCGAGGGCGAGAACCGCTTCCGCAAACAGATCTATGAGGACTCCAAGGACGGGCTGAAGGGTCTTTCCTACGGCCAGTCGCCGGCGCTCGTCGCCATCGCGATGAAGGCGGCGATCTCCGCGTTGCAGGGCAACCCGATGCCGGTGCTGATCTCGGTGCCGATCCCGGTGGTCGACTACACCAGCCTGAAGCCGGGCGTGAACTTCTGGCCCGACTTGCAGGCGGATTTCTTCGCGCCTAACCAGTTCACGCCGTGCGGCGTCAACTTCACGGCGCCGGAGATCATGGCGCAGAGCGAGAAGAACACCAACTAAATTGCTTTGCAGGGGGCGCGCTTCGGCGCGCCCCTCCCGTCATGGCGAGCGAAGCGAAGCCATCCAACGTCGGGCGAACCTGCGGTCGCAAATTGACGGCGGCGCGGCGGGCAACGGCCGGGCGTCCCGGATGGGCTGGATGGCTTCGCTCCGCTCGCCATGACGGCTTACGCCCATGCGCATATTGAATTGAGTTGAAATGGCCGCCACCGTGACGGACGACTTCCTCGTTCTCAACCAAATCTCCAAGCGCTACGGCGGCGTGCGCGCGCTGGAAGGCGTCGATTTTGCTTGCGCGCGCGGTTCGATCCACGCGGTGCTCGGCGAGAACGGCGCCGGCAAATCGACGCTCATCAAGATCATCGCCGGGGTCGTGCGGCCGGACACCGGCTCGCTGACGCTTGAGGGCCGACCGCGCGATTTCCGCACGCCCGCCGCCGCCACCGCCGCCGGCATCGTCTGCATCTTCCAGGAACTCTCGCTGATGCCGGACCTCTCGGTGTCGGACAACATCTCGATCGCCGCCCCGCCGCGCCGGCTCGGCCTGATCGACGCCCGCGCACAGCGCCGCCGCGCCGAGGCTTTGCTCGCCGAGATCGGCTGCGAGGACGTCAACCCGCTTGCCCGCGTGCGCGACCTGCCGCTGTCGCGCCGGCAGATGGTCGAGATCGCCAAGGCGCTCGGCCACAAGCCGCGCCTGCTGATCCTCGACGAGGCGACGTCGGCCCTGACCAGCGCCGACGTCGAGAAGGTCTACAAGCTGCTCGCCCGCCTCAAGAGCGAAGGCGTCGCGATCCTCTATATCTCGCACCGCATGCACGAGGTCGACGCGCTCGCCGATCGCGCCTCGGTGTTCCGCAACGGCCGGCATATCGAGACCTTCGACAAGGGCGCGCGCACGACGTCCGAGATCGTGCAGCTGATGATCGGGCGCGATATCTCCGCGCAATATCCGCCGAAGCCGGCGCCCGTCTCCCGCGCGCCCGCGCTCACCGTCGAGAACCTGAGCTGGGACAATCGCCTCGTCGACATTTCGCTCAACGTCGGCGCGGGCGAGATCGTCGGCCTCGGCGGCCTCGACGGCCAGGGGCAGAAAATGCTGCTGTTGTCGCTGTTCGGCGTGTTGAAGGGCGTCGCCGGCAAGGTCGAGGTCAACGGCCGCCGCGTGCGCATGGGCTCGCCGGCCGACGCCAAAGCGCGCGCCGTCGGAGTCGCGCTCGTGCCTGAGGATCGCAAGACCGAGGGCCTGATGCTGGCGATGTCGATCGCCGAGAATCTGACGATCGCCTCGCTGCGCGCGCTCGCCTCCGGACCGTTCATCGACAGCGGCAAGGAAGCCGCGGCCGTCAAGGACGGGGTCGAGCGCTTGCGCATCAAGATCGGCAGCGCCGAGGACGCGGTCTCGACGCTCTCCGGCGGCAATCAGCAGAAGGTGGTGATCGCCAAATGGCTGATGACGCATCCGCGCGTCATCCTGCTCAACGATCCCACGCGCGGCATCGACGTCGGCACCAAGCAGGAGCTTTACCGGCTGATGCGCGAACTCGCCGACCAGGGCGCGGCGATCCTGTTCTACTCCACCGACTACGACGAGCTGATCGGCTGCTGCGACCGTGTGGCGATCATGTATGACGGCCGCATCGTGCGCGAGCTCAAGGGCGCCGACATCACCGAGACCAACATCGTGGCGAGTTCGCTCAACATCCACGAGGCCGCGCATGTTTGATGCGGCCCAACCCCCGTCTTGGCCGGGCTTGTCCCGGCCATCCACGCCGGGACGCGATCCGCGCTATCCTGAAGACGACGCGGCCCTTCAGGACGTAGATGCCCGGGACAAGCCCGGACACGACGGACGTGGCGACATACCGTCGAGCCGGTGCGCACTCTTGCAACGAGGCCCCTTGTGACATCCGCGTCCAGCGACCTCGCGCTTCGGGCGCGACAGAACGTCGCCTTCCTCACCGCCGTCGGCCTGTTCGCCGTCGTCTACCTGCTCTACCACCTCGTCCATCCCAAGGGGTTCTCCTCGGCGGTGCTCGTGCAGAACAGCGACGAGGTGTTCACGCTGGCGATGGTGGCGGTGGCGCAGACGGTGCCGGTGCTCGCCGCCGGGCTCGATCTCTCGGTCGGCGCGCTGATGACGATGGTCGGCTGTTTCGCCAGCTATCTGTTGAGCGGCAAGGGCGAGCCGCTCGCGCTTGACATCGCCGGACTGCACATCGCGCTCGGCAACCTCCCCGCCGGGCTCGCCGGCCTGTTCATCGGCATGGCGATCTGCCTCGCGATCGGCCTGCTCGCCGGGCTGCTCAACGGCGTTGTCGTGGTCTACGGCCGTATCCAGCCGATCATCGCCACCCTCGCCACCGGCGCCATCTATATCGGCATCGCGTTGTTTCTTCGCCCGCAGCCCGGCGGCAAGATCGACGACGACCTCAATTGGGCGCTCACCAACTCGCTCAGCGATTTCGCCTCGACCGTGCATATTTTCGACGACGGCGCCGCGCCCTGGTTCGCGCCGTTCGCTGGAATCCCAACGTCGTTCGTGCTGCTGGCGTTGATTCTTCTGCTCGTCTGGCTGCCGTTCCGTTCGACGGTGACGGGGCGCACCGTCTACGCCATCGGCTCGGCGGAGGGCGCGGCCTTCATGTCGGGGCTCGACGTCAATGGCGCGCGCATCGCCGCCTTCACGCTCGGCGGCTTTTTCGCCGCCTGCGGCGGGCTGTTCCTGGCCATTCAGACCTCCTCGGGCAACGCCGACATCCCGCAAGCCGAAGCCTATACGCTGAACTCGATCGCCTCCGTCGTCATCGGCGGGACCTCGCTGCTCGGCGGCGCCGGCGGCGCAATCGGCTCGGTGATCGGGGCGATGATGCTGCGCGTCATCTCGTTCTTCTTCCGCATCTTCGACATCGCGCCGCTGTTGCAGCCGCTGTTCGAGGGTCTCATCCTGCTCGGCGCCGTCAGCATCGGTTCGCTGCGCATGCTGCGGGTGAAAAACACTCTGGAGCTGTTCCGGTGAGCGCGAACGCCTTCGCCCTGTCGCGCGACGACCGGCCGATCTTCATCGCCGCGCTGTTCATCGTCGCGATTCTGATCGCCGGAACAGCCTACACGATGCAGCGGTTCGGCAACGCGCCGCTGCTATCGCCGAACTATCTGTTGCAGCAGTTGCAGATCGGCGCGTTCCTCGGCGTCGTCGCGGCGGGGCAGATGATCGTCATCCTGATCGCGCAAATTGATCTTTCCGTACCCTGGACGCTGACCGCCGCCGCGATGATGGCGACCGGCGTCGGCGGCGCCTGGGCGGTCCCCGTCGGCCTCGCGGTCGGCCTCGGCGTCGGCGTGTTCAACGGGCTCGGCGTGGCCTATCTGCGCGTGCCGTCGATGATCTTCACCCTCGGCGTCAATGCAGTGATGCGCGGGCTCATGGTGGCGCGAACCGGCGGCTTCGCGCCGCAGACCTCGGCGACCGATCTGATGCGCAGCCTCGCCGCCGACCATTGGTTCGGCATCCCGGCGGCGCTCTATGTCTGGCTGTTCGTCTCGGCGCTGATCGCGCTGATGCTCCAGAGGACGCTGCTCGGCCGCTACATCTACGCGATGGGCAACAAGGAGGCGGCGGCCTACCTCGCCGGCGTCAACACGCGCGCGGTGACGGTCGTGTGTTTCGCGATCTCCGGCGTGGCGGCCGGGCTCGCCGGCGTGCTGCTCGCCGGCTATTCGCAGAAGGCCTATCAGGGCATGGGCGACGCCTATCTCTTGCCGGCGATCGCCGCGGTCGTGATCGGCGGCACCAACATTCTCGGCGGCCGCGGACGCTATCTCGGCACCCTGGTCGGCGTCATCCTGATCGTGCTGCTCAATAGCGTCTTGTCGATCATGGAGATGCCGGAGGCCGGGCGGCAGGTGATCTACGGCGGCGTCATCATCCTGATGCTGCTGGTCTATGGGCGCGGCGAGAGGGTGACGAGCTAGTCAGTTTGCGGCATAAGCCGCTCATGGCGCTCTACGCCACCGCCGACAACCCGATCCCGCCCGGCGCTGTCGAGTACGCACTCGCCGCCGCGGACGGGGTGCGGCTGCGCGCCGCGCGCTGGGCGCCGGAGGCGCCGCGCGGGACGATCGTGTTGCTCGGCGGCCGGACCGAGTTCATCGAGAAGTATTTCGAAACCATCGGCGACCTTTTGCGCCGCAACCTCGCGGTCGCAACGCTGGATTGGCGCGGACAGGGCGGCTCGGAGCGGCAACTGCGCGATCCGTTCAAGGGCCACATCGACGACTTCGCGTTGTTCGAGCGCGACTTCGCCGCCTTCGTGCGCGATGTGCTGACGCCGCATTGCCCGCGGCCGTGGATCGGGCTTTGCCACTCGATGGGCGGGGCGATCGTGTTGGGCGTCGCCCATTCCGGCCGCTGTCCGCTCGACCGCCTGGTCCTCACCGCGCCGATGATCGCCCTCTACGGCCACGCCGAGCCGAAATGGGCGCGACGGCTCGCCGAGGCGCTCGACGGAATCGGCCTCGGCGGCGCCTACGCGCCGGGCGGCGGCCGCAAGCCTTACGGCGCCACGCCGTTCGACGGCAACGTGCTGACCTCCGACCCCGTCCGCTACGCGCGCTACGCCGGGATTCTCGCCGCGCATCCCGCGCTCGGTCTCGGCGGCCCCACGGTCGGCTGGGCGCATGCGGCGTTCCGGCGGATGCGCGAATTCGCCGCGCCGGATTACCCGCGCGCGATCGCGACGCCGATCCTGGTCATCGCCTCCGGCGCGGATACGGTCGCCGACACCCGCAGCATCGAGCGATTCGCTTCGCGGCTGCGCGCCGGCGATTTCCTCGTCATCGACGGGGCGCGGCACGAGATCATGATCGAGCGCGACGCGTTCAGGGAGCTGTTTTTCAAGGCCTTCGACGCCTTCGCGCCGGGGGCGGAAATGGAATTCCCCGCGTTTACTCCGCCTTTGCGCCCGTAACGTAGGGTCTTTTCGAGCCAGCAATTCCGAGAAGATCCATGTCCGAAGCGGCGACGCCGTCCCGCCCCACGTTGTCTGTCATTGTCCCCACTTACCGCGAAGCCGCCAACGTGCCGAGGCTGTTCGAACGGCTCGCCAAGGCGCTCGACGGCATCCCCTGGGAAATGGTGGTGGTCGACGACAATTCCTCCGACGGCACCTACGACGTCGCGTTCGCGATCGCGCGGACCGATTCGCGGCTGCGGTGTCTGCGGCGGGTCAACCGCACCGGGCTCGCCGGCGCGGTCATCGAAGGCTGGCTCGCCTCCAGCGCCGACTTCGTCGCCGTCATCGACGGCGATCTCCAGCACGACGAGACCGTGCTGCCGCAGATGTACGCCGCATTGGTCAACGGCGAGGGCAATCTCGCGATCGGCACCCGCGTGCCCGATCCGACGCAGCCCGGCGGCCTGTCGCCGGCGCGGCAACGGCTCAGCAATCTCGGCGCGTGGTTCTTCGGCCTGATCGCCGGCGTCGACGTCTCCGATCCGATGAGCGGCTTCTTCATGACGCGGCGCGAAATCGTGGCGCGGCATGCGGCGCGACTGTCGCCGGACGGTTTCAAGATCCTCGTCGATCTCGTGCTGACGGCGCGCCACGAATTGAAGGCGGTCGAGGTTCCCTATGTGTTTCGTCCGCGCATCGCCGGGGAATCGAAGCTCTCGCCGCTGGTCGGCCTCGATTTCCTCGGCCTCGTCGTCCACCACGCGAGCGGCGGCGTACTGCCGACGCGGTTCGTGTTGTTCGCGTTGATCGGCGGCGTCGGTCTCGTCGTCCATCTGATCGTCCTGACGCTGCTGATCGACGGCGGCGACCCCCATGATTTCACGATCAGCCAGATCGTCGCGACGGTGGCGGCGATGGCGAGCAATTTCGTGCTCAACAACGAGATCACCTATCACAACCGCCGCTATCGCGGCGTCGGCATCCTCGGCGGTTTCGTCATGTTCGCGGCGTTATGCGGCGTCGGCGCGGTCGCCAACGTGAACGTCGCGACGGTGCTCTATCATTTGCGCGGCGGATGGGGACTGGCCGGGATGGCCGGGGCGATCATCGGCGTGGTGTGGAACTACGCGGCCAGCAACACCTTCGTCTGGCGCACCCGGCGCAAGAGCTGAGAAATTTCCGTCATTCCCGGTAGCGCAACGCGTCGACCAGCAGCGCGAAAGCCGAGGTCGGCTGGCGACGGCTCGGATAATAGAGGTGATAGCCCGGGTAAGCCGGGCACCAGTCGTCGAGCACGCGGATCAGCCGCCCGTCGGCAAGCTGGGCGTGGATGCTGTCTTCGGGCACGTAGGCCAAGCCGAACCCGGCCAAGGCGGCGTCGAGCATCGGCGCGGTGCCGTTGAACACGAACTGCCCTTCCACCCTCACCCGCAACTCGCGGCCGTCCTTCTCGAACTCCCAGGCGTAGAGCCCGCCGTGGGTCGGAAGCCGCAGGTTGATGCAATTGTGCGCCGTCAGATCCTGCGGCGTTTTCGGCCTCGACCGCTTGGCGAAATAGGACGGCGCGCCGACCACCGCGGACCGCATGTCGGGACCTATCCGCACGGCGATCATATCGCGGGCCACCATCTCGCCGCTGCGAACGCCGGCGTCGAAGCGCTCGGCGACAATGTCGGTCAAACCGTAGTCGATGACGATCTCGATCCGGATGTCGGGATAATCGGGCAGCAGCCTCGCCAACCCGGGCCATAGCACCGACTTGACGGCGTGGTCGTGCGCCGTGATTCGGATCAAACCCGAGGGCTTGTCGCGCAGTTCGCCGAGCGCGGCGACTTCCGCCTCGACTTCGTCGAGCCGCGGCCCCGCCGCGCGAAGCAAACGCTCGCCCGCTTCCGTAGGCGCAACGCTGCGCGTGGTTCGCGTCAGCAGCCTGACGCCAAGCTGCGCCTCGAAATTGCGGACGGTCTGGCTCAACGCCGACTGCGAGACGCCGAGTTGCGCGGCGGCGCGGGTGAAACTCTGCTCCCGCGCCACGGCGAGAAAGGCGGCGATGTCGTTGAGATCGAGGCGGGACATTCAGTAGGCCAACTTATAGGTCCATTCAGATCATACCGCCTAATCGCCGCGGGCGCCGACCGCTAAATGATCCGTTACGGCGCGAGGCCGAAGGAGAGTAGCGATGGAGATCAAGCGAGCGGGTTCACAACCCTCGGCGAAGGGGCCGGCGGACTGGTTCACTGGCGCGGTGCGCATCGATCCGCTGCTCAGCCCGCCGGAACCGGCGCGCGTCGCCATGGCGCTCGTCACTTTCGAGCCGGGCGCGCGGACCGCCTGGCATACGCATCCGCTCGGCCAGACGCTGATCGTCACGTCGGGCCGCGGCGCGGTCCAGCGCGAGGGCGGCGCCGTCGAAGAGATTTTTCCGGGCGACGTCGTCTGGTTTGCTCCCGGCGAAAAGCACTGGCACGGCGCGTCGGCGACCACGGCGATGAGCCACATAGCGATCCAGGAGAAGCTGAACGGCTCGCCGGTCGATTGGCTGGAGAAGGTCAGCGACGAACAATACGGGCGACGCTAGGACGGAGAGTTCAATGCAAAAGCGCAAACTTGGCAATGCCGGGCTCGAAGTCTCGGCCTTGGGTTTCGGCTGCATGGGCTATGGCCCGCCGCCGAACAAACAGGAATTGATCGCCCTCATCAGGTCGGCGTTCGAACGCGGCGTCACATTGTTCGACACCGCCGAAGCCTACGGTCCGTTCACCAACGAAGAAATACTTGGAGAGGCGGTCGCTCCCTTCCGCGACGAAGTCGTGATCGCCACCAAGTTCGGCCATAACATCGACCTGAAGACCGGCGCGCGCCTCGGCGGCCAGAACAGCCGTCCCGAGCACATCAAGGCGGCGACGGAGGGCATGCTCAGACGGCTGAGAACCGATTGCATCGACTTGCTCTATCAGCACCGGGTCGATCCCGATGTGGCGATGGAGGATGTCGCCGGCGCGGTGAAGGATCTGATTCAGCAGGGCAAGGTGAAACACTTCGGCATGTCCGAGGCCGGCGTGCGGTCGATCCGCCGCGCGCATGCTGTGCTGCCGGTGACGGCGCTGCAAAGCGAATACTCGCTGTGGACGCGGGAGCCGGAAGGCGACGTTTTGCCGATTCTCGAGGAACTGGGCATCGGAATGGTCCCGTACAGTCCGCTCGGCAAAGGCTTCCTGACCGGCAAGATCGACGTTTCCACAATATTCGATCCCTCCGACCTGCGCGGCCGCATTCCGCGCTTCGAGACCGAGGCGCGTCAGGCCAATCAGGCGCTGGTCGACCTGCTTCGCAAAGTAGCCGATCGCCGCAGAGCCACGCCCGCGCAGATCGCGCTGGCTTGGCTCCTGGCGAAGAAACCCTGGATCGTCCCGCTCTTCGGAACCCGGAAACTGGATCGGCTGGAAGAGAACCTTGGGGCGACCGCCGTCGTGCTGACCGCCGAGGATAGACAGGAAATCGAGGAGAACGCGGCCAGGATCAAAATTCAGGGCGCTCGCTATCCCGAGGAAATCCTGAAGCTGTCCGGTCGTTGAACGGAGCAGAGGACGCTGCAATGCCCCACGTTATCCTTAAACTCGCCGCCGGCCGGTCGGAGGTCCAGAAAACGCGGATCGCCGAAGCGATCGTCAAGGCCGTCGTCGCCGAAGCCGGCTGCGGCGAGGACGCGGTTTCGGTGAGCATCGAAGATGTCGCAGCGTCCGATTGGCCGGAGAAAGTCTACAAGCCGGTTATTCTCGGCGACTGGGATCGTCTCTACAAGAAGCCGGGCTACAAGCCGCTCTGATGCCCGTCCGCGCGCGCCCCTGGACATAGCCGGCGTCAGCGCCCACATCCGGGCGCATGCTTCAGGACGCTTACGACTCGCTGAGCGATATTTTTTCGCCGCCGTTCCGGACGGTGATGGTGAAGTCGGTCGGGCTCACCGTCGCCGTGCTGGCGGCCGGCGGCTACGCGCTCGACAAGTTCGCGCTCCACTTCGTCACAACCTCGCATGGCTGGCTGGCGGCGGCGATCTCGCTGGCGATCGGCGTCGGCGTGCTCGCGGGATTGGTGCTGCTCGCCGCGCCGACCACCTCGCTGGTCGCGAGCTTCTTCTTCGACGAGATCGCGGCGATCGTCGAGCGCGAGGTCGACCCGTCCGGCGCGCCCGGCCGCGCCGCGCCACTGTGGGATTCGACGCTCGCCTCGCTGCGCTTCGCGGCGCTGACGCTGTTCGTGATGCTGACGGCGCTGGCGTTGTTCTTCCTGCCCGGCGTCGGCTTCGCCGCCTGGTTCGCCGCCAACGCCTACCTGCTGGGGCGAGAATATTTCGAGCTCGCGGCGATGCGGTTCCGCTCGGTCGACGAGGCGCGGGCGATGCGCCGCTACTTCTCGGCGCCGGTATTCTTTGCCGGGCTCATCGTCGCCGCTTTCGTCTCGGTGCCGATCCTGAACCTCGCCACGCCGCTGTTCGCCGCCGCGCTGATGGCGCGGCTGCACAAGCGACTGGAGCGCCAGGCGCTCGCCCCATCCCGCGTCTAGCCCGCCAACCGCTCCGCCATCAGCCGATGCAACAGGTTGATCGCCTTCAGCGGCCGCGCCATCACCTTGAAATCAACGATGCGGCCCGCCGGGTCCCAGGCGAGGATGTCGACGCCGTCGATCTCGATGCCCTCGATTGTCGTCTTGAACTCAAGGACCGCCGAGCGCTCCGCGCGCCATTCCCCGACATAGCGAAAGCTCGCGTTGAACAGGACGTGGATCGCCGCGGTCAGATATTTGAGCGTGATCTCCTTGCCGCGCTGCGGCGTATGCACCACAGGCGAGTGGAACGCGACGTGTTCCGCCAGCAGCTCGGCGAGCGCCGAAAAATTCCGGCCCTCCGCAATGTCCCGCCAGCGCGTGATCGCGTCCATGCCATCCTCCCGTTTGACCCACCGACCCGAACCGGTTCATAGCTGAACCATATCGTCCCGGAGCTTCCGAATGTCCATCACGCAACTCGACGCCGGCGAAAAGCTCGCCGACGCAAACGGTTTGACCCTTTGCTACCAAACTTTCGGCGCCGTCTCCGACCCGCCGATGCTGCTGGTGATGGGGCTGGGGGCGCAGATGACGTTGTGGGATACCCAGTTCTGCGAGCGTCTTGCAGCGCGCGGGTTTTACGTCGTGCGCTTCGACAATCGCGATATCGGCAAATCCTCGCGCATCTCGACGCCGCCGCCGGATCTCGCGAAAGTCATGGCGGGGATTGAAAGGCTGAAAGCGCCCTACACGCTCGACGACATGGCGCGCGACATCGTGGGGCTGATGGGGGCGCTCGGCCTCGACAAGGTCCATCTCGTCGGCGCCTCGATGGGCGGCATGATCGCGCAACTCGTCGCGATCGAGTTCCCCGAGCGGGTCCGCACCCTGACCTCGATCATGTCCACGACCGGCGCGCGCGGCCTGCCGCCGCCGTCGCGCGAGGTCTGGGCGGCGATGTCGGCGCCGCCGCCGCTGACCGTCGACGCCTATATCGAAGCCAACGTCCGCGTGGCCGAATTGCTGCGCGGCTACGCCGACGCCGACGAGGAAGCCGACGCCCGGGCGCGGGCGGTCCGCACCGCCGCGCGCGGGCTCAATCCGGCCGGCGGCGTGCGGCAGATCGCCGCTGTCATCGCCGCGCAAGACCGCACCGCGGCGCTCGCGCGCGTGAAAGCGCCGACCTTGGTGATCCACGGGGCGGAGGATCCCCTGGTGCCGGTTGAAGCCGGCCGAGCGACGGCGAGCGCCATCCCCGGCGCCAAGCTCCTCGTTTTGGAGCGGATGGGCCACACCTTGCCCCGCGCGCTATGGCCGACGGTCGTCGAGGCGATCGCGAGCCACGCCCGCGGGTCAATCGTCAAATAGCTCGGCAACTGCGAAGGCGAGGCCCGGCGGGTCAAGCCGAACCTCGCCGTCATGCAGGATGCGGGTCTCGATCACGGCCTCGCGGCCGCGGCTGTGCAGGATTAGAACGCGCCGGTCGGGATCGACCACCAGGTAGTGCGCCAGGCTCGGCAGGCTGAAATAGCCTTCGAGCTTCGCGCCGTGGTCGATAGCCGCGGTCGAGGGAGACAGGATTTCGACGGCGAGCAGGGGGCGCGTCGTCTCCATCTCTTTAGGAGGGGTAGGCGGGCAGGTAACCAGGACGTCAGGCACAAACGCGCGCCGCTTCGTAACTCGAACCGCCAGACCATCGGTATAGACGCCGCAAACCGCGCCTGCGCGCCGCAGCGCCGCGAGCAACGCGGCGCCGACGTAAGTCTTTACGCGCGCGTGATAAGCCTGCTCCGGCGCCATAGCGACCGGCCGTCCCTCGTGCAATTCCCATTTGCCTTCGCGGCCTTTGGCCCAGGTCAGGAACTCGTCGACGGTTATGCGTTTTTCGACGGCGTCGCTCATAACCGGTTCTATATCACGCCCATCCCCTCAGATCACGTTGCGCTCCAACAGCGGCCGGCCCGCCGCGATGCGCTCGAACGCGAAATCCGTGAGGTCGAGCGCGCGATACTCCCCGTGCGCGATCAGCTCGGCGAGACCGCGACCGATCGCCGGCGATTGCTGCACCCCGTGGCCTGAGAAACCCGCCGCCAGATAGGCGTTGTCGAATCCGGGCAGCCGCCCGACAATCGCGTTGTGATCGAAGGTGTTGAGATCGTAGTGCCCCGCCCAGGCGCGCACCAGCTTCAGCTCCTCGAACGCCGGGATGCGGGCGGCGAGCGCCGGCCACAGCGTCTCTTCGAATTGCGGCCAGTCGACTTCGAAATCCTGCGTGTCGGGGTCGGCGTCCGGCGCCGGGCCGCCGACGAGGTAATGCCGACCTTCCGGGCGGACATAGACGCCGCTGGGGTCGATGATGAGCGGGAACTTGTCGCTCAACCGGCGCGCCTCGAATACGAACACGCAACGTTTTCGCGACTCGACCGGCAGCGCGACGTCGAGCTGGCGCGCCAGCCGCGCCGCTCCCGAGGCGCCCGCCGTGTTGACGAAAACGCCGCAAGCCACGCGCCGGCCGCTCGCCAGCGTGACGCCGGTCACGCGCGCGCCATCGCGCGCGATTTTGACAACCTCGTCCTGGATGTAGGTCGCCCCGAGCGAGACCGCCTTGCGCCGGAACGCCTGCATCAGCAGATAGCTGTCGAACCAGCCTTCCCCCGACAGGCCGAGCGAGGCGAGCGCCACGCCCTCCGTCGAGAGAAACGGGAACCGCGCGTGCGTCTCATCCGGCGTCAGCAGCGCGACGACGGCGCCCTCGGCGACCTGGGTTGCATGATTGGCGCGCAGGATTTCCGCGCCCGCCTCCGTGGCCAGATAGAGATAGCCGTTTTCGGCGATCGGCAGGTCCGGCCCGTCGCCGTCGACGGCGAGGGTCTCCTTGGCGCTCTTGAGGAACGCGACGCCGGCGAGCCCGACGCGGATGTTGATGGGGCTAGAAAACTGCTGGCGGATCGAACTCAACGACAGCGCGGTGGCGGAGCGGGCGTAGGTGAAATCCTTCTCGACCACCAGCACGCGGCCGGAAAAGCCGGGATCGGCGGTCAGGTGATAGGCCAGCGACGACCCCATCGCCGCGCCGCCGGCGATCACGACGTCATAGGCTTCCGACATGCCGCACTCTCCATGGCGGCGCCGGTTTCGCCGCAAACGCCGTTCAGTGCAACTTCAGGCGAGGCCGAACGACCTGGTTGGCGTGACCGAGCGCGATCAACGCCACCCCTTTTATCCAACCGTGGATGCCGATGAGGTGCATGTTGTAGAGCGACAGATAAACCAGCCGGGCGAGCCGCCCTTCGATCGCCATGCGGCCGCCGACCAAATTGCCCATCAGACTGCCGACCGTCGAGTAGCGGCTCAGCGAGACGAGCGAGCCGCGGTCGCGGTAGACGAAGGTTTCGAGCGGCTTACCGGCGATGAGATGGAGGATGTTGCGCAGCGCCGTCGCCGCCATCTGGTGCGCCGACTGGGCGCGCGGCGGCACCGGCCTGTCGGCGTCGTCCGGCTTAAAATAGCAGCAGTCACCGATGGCGAAAATGCGCGCGTCGCGCGTGGTCTGAAGCGTCGGCAAGACGACGAGCTGGTTGTTGCGGGTGACTTCGAGCCCGTCCATGTGCTGCAAGATCTCCGGTCCGCGCACGCCCGCCGCCCAGACGAGCAGGTCGGCGTGGATCGCCTCGCCGGACGCGGTCCGCATCCTGTCGCGCGAGGTTTCGGTCACGGCGGTTTTTTCGAGCACGCGGACGCCGAGCGTCTCAAGCTCCTGCTTGGCGGCCTCGGCGAGCTTTTCCGGCAGCGCGGGCAAGATGCGCGGTCCCGCCTCGATCAGCGTCACCCGGAGACGGCGCTCGTCGAACACTTCGAGCCCGTAATCCTTCAGCGCCGACGCCGCGTTGTAGAGTTCGGCCGCGAGTTCGACCCCGGTCGCCCCGCCGCCGACAATCGCCACGTCGACAAAGGCTTCCGCCGTGGGATCGGCGGCGAGCGTGCGCGACACGCGCAGACACTGATCGAGCAGCTTTAGGCGAAATCGATCGGCCTGCCGCCGATCTTCGAGCATCAGGCAATGCTCGGCGACGCCCGGCGTGCCGAAATCGTTCGACACCGAGCCGACGGCGATCACGAGATAGTCGTAGCGGATGCGATGGCGGCCGACCAACTCGGCGCCGGTTTCGTCGAGGATCGGCGCGATGACGACCTGCCGCGCCTGGCGGTCGACGGCTTCGAGCGAACCGAAGAAGAAGCGGTAGCCCCAACGATGGGCGTGGCTGCCGTAGCCGACTTCGTCCATGTTGGCGTCGAGCGCGCCGGCGGCGACCTCGTGCAGCAGCGGTTTCCAGATATGGGTGCGATTGCGCTCGACGAGGATGATGTCGAAGTCCTTGCGGCCGAGCTTGGCGCCGAGCCGTCGCACCAGCTCCAGCCCGCCGGCGCCGCCGCCGACGACGACGATCTGGGTCTTCACCGGCCTCACCGCCACGGCGTCGTGAACGGCAGCGTGCTCGTGAGCCCGCCGTCGACCGCGAACGCCTGGCCGTTGACGTAGGACGATTCGTCGCTCGCGAGGAACAGCGCCATCGCCGCGATCTCCTCCGGCCGGCCGGGGCGCTTCAGCGGGTTGAGCTGGCCGATTTTGCCGTCCGTGCCCTTCGCGCGGGCGTGGTCGAAGATCGGCTTGGTCATGCCCGTCTCGATGAGGCCGGGACAGACCGCGTTGACCCTGACCCCGGTCCCCGACAGCGAATTGGCCGCCGTCTGCGCGAGGCTGATGACGCCGGCCTTGCTCGCCGCGTAGGGGCTGCCGCCGGCGCTGGCGCGCAGGCCCGCGACCGAAGCGGTCAGCACGATCGAGCCGCCGCCCTGCTCGATCATCATCGGCGCGACATGCTTGATCGCCAAAAACGGCCCGATCAGGTTGATGCGCAGCGTCTCGGTCCACAGTTCGATCGATTGCTCCAGCAGCGGCGTCAGCCCGCCGCTGACGCCGGCGTTGGCGTAGACAATGTCGAGGCGGCCGAACGCCGCGCGCCCTTTGGCGAGATAGGCGATCACCGAAGCTTCATCCCCGACGTCCGCCGCGTGCGCGAGGGCCTCGCCGCCCTCGGTTTCGATCAGCCGCGCCGTCTCCGCCACGGCCTCGGCCGCCCGGTCGACGGCGAGCACGCGCGCGCCCTCGCGGGCGAACAGGCGCGCGCTCGCGCGCCCGATGCCGCTCGCAGCGCCGGTGACGACGGCGACCTTGCCGGCCAATCTGCCCATCCCAAATCTCCCTCTGTGACTTTTCGTCGCGGGACCGCGCGCCGGCGCGCCAGAAAAGCCTGAAGCTTGCGCTGGATCAAGCTCCGCGCCGGCAAAACCGGGCATTGTCGCATTCCTCGCCTCGGGAAAGATTCCGGCGATGACGTTTCGGCAAAGGACTCGCGCGAAGCGGCGCTTTTAGACTATACGAAGCGCCGGGAATCCGCGAGCCAAGGGGCTTGAGGGCAGGCTATGGATTATACGGCGCGGTTCGAAGCAGCGATCGCCGACTTGAAGCGGGAAGACCGCTACCGTCACTTCGCCAATATTGAGCGCGATGCGGCGCGCTTTCCGCTCGCCCTGTGGCGTCCCGCCGACGAGGCGGAGAGCCCGCGCGAAGTCACCGTCTGGTGCTCCAACGATTACCTCGGCATGGGCGGCCACCAGGCCGTCATCGAGGCGAGCGTGCGCGCCGCCCGCGCCCACGGCGCCGGCGCCGGCGGCACCCGCAACATTTCCGGCACGCATAACCCGATCGTCGAACTCGAGCGCGAACTCGCCGACCTGCACGGCAAGGCGGCGGCGCTCGTCTTCACCTCGGGCTGGATCTCCAATCTCGCCGGCATTTCGACGATCGCCGGCCTGCTGCCGGATTGCGTGATCCTCTCCGACGCGCTCAACCACAATTCGATGATCGAGGGCGTGCGCCGCTCCGGTTGCGAAAAGCTGGTGTTCCGCCACAACGACGTCGCCCATCTCGAAGAATTGCTCGCAGGCCAGGACCCGGCGCGGGCCAAGCTCATCGTGTTCGAGAGCCTTTACTCGATGGACGGCGACACCGCCCCGATCGCCGAGATCGTGCGGCTCGCCAAGCGGTATCGCGCGATGACCTACATCGACGAGGTCCACGCAGTCGGCATGTACGGTCCGCGCGGCGGCGGCCTCGCCGAGCGCGAAGGGCTGATGGCCGAAATCGACGTGATCGAAGGCACGCTCGCCAAGGGTTTTGGCGCGATGGGCGGCTACATCGCCGGCGGCGCCGCGCTGATCGACGCCGTGCGCAGCTATGCGCCGCAGTTCATTTTCACCACGACGCTGCCGCCGAGCGTCGCGGCGAGCGCTTGCGCGGCCGTTCGCCACCTCAAGGCGTCGGGCGTCGAGCGCGAGCGCCATCAGGCGAACGCGCGGCTGGTCAAACACGCCTTGCAGGCCGCGGGTCTGCCGGTGTTGGAGAATCCCTCGCATATCGTGCCGGTGATGGTGCGCGATGCGGCGAAATGCCGGCGGGCGAGCGAACTGCTGCTGGAGCGCCACGGCATCTACATCCAGCCGATCAACTACCCGACGGTCGCGCGCGGAACCGAGCGCCTGCGCATCACCCCGACGCCGCGCCATACCCAGGCGCAAGTGGCGACGCTGGTCGAGGCGCTCGTCGATGTATGGGCGACGCTGGGTTTGCCGTTCGAGACGCCGAAGGTCGTGCCGCTGCGCCGGCCGGCGGCGGAGGCGTTCTGCGCCTATCCGGAGATGAAGAAGGCGGCGGAGTAGGCGGAGAGCCTTCAATTCTGGGACAGGAAAGCGGCGGGATCGATCCCGGCCTGCTTGAGAATGGCGCGCAGCGTCGCCTCCGGGATATCGCCGGGGTGGTTCGGGATCGTCGTGTATCGGTTGAGCGTTGGGTTGAACCAGATTTCGTGCGATCCGGCCGCTTGGCGATGAAACACCAAGCCCAGCGCCTTCAGCCTTCGTATAACGTCGCGATAGCGAAACCCCGCCAACGCGCCCATTAAGTTCCAACAATCAACGGAAAGTCTAAAGCCTCGGGCGCCGGCGTCAAAGCCTGCGCGGCGGCAAGCGACTGGCTTTCGAGCAGCTTCTTGGCCACGTCGCGCGCGATTTCGACGGTCTCTTGCATCGTGCGACCTTGTGCGACAAGACCCTGCACCTCGTCGCTGGTGGCCAGAAATCCGCCTTCGGGCAGCTTTTCTATGTGAAGCTGGATCAGGCGTTCCATGCGCGGCCTCAGAGGACGGAAGGTCGCAGCATAGCCTCGCCCGACCTGGGCGCAAAGCTGAGTCGCCGCCCGGGCTCTCGCAGTCTGCGCCGAACGCCGACCAGCGCCATTCCGGTCGGGTTGCATTTGCAAGCCCGCCCGCCAAGCGCGAATATCCGGCGGGGCTGGAGGTTCGCCGATGCCGCCGCTTGAAGCAACGTTCACGCTGTGGGGACTTTGGACCCTGTCCTGGATCGCCGCCGCGTTCTGGGCCGATCGCGCCGAAAAGCGGCCCGCGCGCGGCGAGGAATGGCTCTATCGCGTCGTGACGATCATCGGCGCCTACCTGCTGTTCCGCCGGGCGTTTCCGCGCGTTGAAGGCGGCCACCCTTTGTGGAGCTTCGGTCCAGCGGCGCAGTGGGCGCTCTTTTGGGTGGTCGTCGTTGGACTGGCGTTCGCCTGGTGGGCGCGGCTCTATCTCGGACGTTTGTGGTCGAGTTCGGTGACGAAGAAAGCGGATCATCGCATCATCGACACCGGCCCCTACGGCATTGTTCGGCATCCGATCTATACCGGCATTCTTCTCGCCGCCGTGGCCACCGCAGCGGAACAGGGAACGGCGGCCAGCGTCGTCGGCTTGCTGGCCTTTGCGCTCGCATTCTGGATCAAGGCTCGGCTGGAGGAGCGCTTTCTCAGCGAGCAACTGGGCGCGGCGGACTACGACGCCTATCGCGGCCGGGTGCCGATGCTGATCCCGTTTGGCCCGCGCGGGTAACGCTCTTGCGCGGAAACGCGTTTCGCGGGAACAGTCGGGCGAACCCGAGACTCCGCGCATGACCAAACCTTTCCTCGCCGCGCTCGCCGGCCGGCGCGAGACGCGCCCGCCGGTCTGGCTGATGCGGCAAGCTGGGCGTTACCTGCCGGAGTACCGGGAGACTGCGGACGCGCGCGCCGTCGTTCCTGGATTTCTGCTACACGCCGAAGCTCGCCGTCGAGGCGACATTGCAACCGATCCGGCGTTTTGGCTTCGACGCGGCGATCCTATTCTCCGACATTCTCGTCATGCCCGACGCGCTCGGGCAAAACGTGAGCTTCGAGGCCGGCGAGGGGCCCCGGCTCAAGCCGGTCGAAAGCGATGCGGATTTCGCGTTGCTTCGCGAAACCCCGGATTGGAGCCGGCTCGCCCCGGTGTTCGAAGCCGTGGCCGGCGTGCGCGCCGCGCTGCCGGCCGAGACGGCGCTGATCGGGTTCTGCGGCGCGCCGTGGACTGTGGCGAGCTACATGATTGCGGGACGCGGCACGCCCGAACAGGCGCCGGCGCGGCTTTTCGCCTATCGGCGCCCAGACCTGTTCGCCGCCTTGATTGACCGCCTCGCCGACGCCTCCGCCGATTATCTCGCGCGGCAGGTCGAGGCCGGCGCGGAGGCGGTGCAGGTTTTCGATTCCTGGTCTGGCGTGCTGCCGACCGCCGAGTTCGAGCGCTGGTGCGTCGCGCCGGTTCGAAGGCTCGTCGCCCGGCTGCGCGAACGGCATCCGCAGGTCCCGGTCATCGCCTTCCCACGCGGCGCCGCGACCCATCTCGGGCAGTTCGGCGAGATCGAGGGGATCGCGGCGATTGGGCTCGACACGGCGGCCGACCCAAAAGTCGCCGCTTCGCTGCTGCCCGAGCGGCTCGCCTTGCAGGGCAATCTCGACCCGTTGGCGCTCATCGCCGGCGGCGCCGCGCTCGACGCGGCGGTGGACGCGGTCCTGCAAGCTTTCGCCCCCCGCGCGCATATCTTCAACCTCGGGCACGGCATCTTGCCCGAGACCCCGATCGCGCATGTCGAACGGATGCTGGCGCGCCTCAGAGGTTAACGCTCCCCTACCCGCGGCCCAGCCGAGCCCCCATCTCAGGGGCGACGCGAGGAGGCGACGATGGTCAGCGTGAAAAAATCCGGGGTTTTCGAGATCGGCGGCGAGACGCCCGTACATCGGCTTGGCTTCGGCGCGATGCGGATCACCGGGAAAGGCGTATGGGGCGAGCCGGAAAATCGCGCCGAGGCGTTGCGGGTGCTGCGCCGCCTGCCGGAGATCGGCGTTGATTTCGTCGACACCGCCGATTCCTATGGACCGAATGTCTCCGAGGAGCTCATTCACGAGGCGCTGGCGCCTTACGATCGCATCGTCGTCGCCACCAAGGCGGGATTCACGCGCACCGGCCCGAACGTTTGGATTTCGCTCGGCCGGCCGGAATATCTGATCCAACAGGCGCACGAAAGCCGGCGACGGCTCGGGGTCGAGATCATCGACCTCTGGCAATTGCACCGGATCGATTCGCGCGTGCCGCGCGACGAACAGTTCGGGGCGATCAAGTCGCTGATCGAGGATAAGGTGATCCGCCACGCCGGCTTGAGCGAGGTGTCGGTCGAGGAGATCGAGGCGGCGGGGCGGGTCTTCCCCGTCGCCACCGTGCAGAACAAGTATAACCTCGGCGATCGCGCCAGCGAGCCCGTGCTCGACCATTGCGAGAAGCATGGCATCGGCTTCATCCCCTGGTTCCCGCTCGCCGCCGGCGAGCTGTCGAAGCCCGGCGGCGCGCTCGACCGCGTGGCGAAGGCGCATGGGGCGACGCCGGGCCAGATCGCGCTCGCTTGGCTGTTGAAGCGCAGCCCGGTCATGCTGCCGATTCCCGGAACGTCGCAAGTCGCGCATCTCGAAGAAAACGCTGCGGCCGCCGAGATTTCGCTGACCGACGCGGAATTTGCAGAATTGAGCGGGAAAAATCGCTAGCGATTTCAGCTTGACAAAGCTTGCGCTTCCCTAAACAGGCTGAGTTAACGTCGTACTCAGCCTTTGGGGGAATGGGTTTGGAGACTCTTGAAGTTTTCCTCATCAAGCCCACGCGCTACGATGATGAGGGCTATCCGATCCAGTGGTGGCGGACGGTCGTACCCTCGAATTCCCTGGCCTGCCTCGCCGGCATCCTCGACGACGCCGCCAAGCGGCAGGTGCTCGGTCCCGACGTCGAAATCGTCAGCCATTCGATCGACGAGACCAACACCAAGGTCGATGTAGCGGCGATCCTGCGCCAGCGGCGGAGCGGACGCCACGTTCTCGTCTGCCTCGTCGGCGTACAGACGAACCAATTCCCGCGCGCCATGGACATCGCCCGGCCGCTGCGCGCCGCCGGCGTTCCGGTGTGCGTCGGCGGCTTTCACGTCTCCGGCGTCATTGCGATGCTCGGCGTCGACGCCTCGGAAATCGACCTCGCGCGCGAGCTCGACGTCTCGATGTTCGCCGGCGAGGCGGAGGAGGGACGGTTCGACGAGGTGTTGCGCGACGGCTACGCCAATGCGCTGAAGCCGCTCTACAATCACCTCGCCCACATGCCGAGCCTGCAGGGCGCGCCGTTGCCGACGATGACGACGGAGATGGCTGAGCGCGCGTTCACGCTGTGGTCGAGCTTCGATCTCGGCCGCGGCTGCCCGTTCGAGTGTTCGTTCTGCACGATCATCAACGTGCAGGGACGCAAGAGCCGGTTTCGCACCGCCGACGAGTTGGAGACGATCGTCCGCGACAATTGGAAGCGCGGCATCTTTCGCTTTTTCGTCACCGACGACAATTTCGCGCGCAATAAGAACTGGGAAGCCTACTGCGATCGGCTGATCGAGTTGCGCGACCGCGAAAATCTCGCCATCCGCATGACGATCCAGGTCGACACGATGGCGCATCGCACCCCGCGCTTCATCGAAAAGGTCGTGAAGGCGGGCGCCAATATCGTTTTCGTAGGGCTCGAAAACATCAACCCCGACAATCTGGAGGCGGTGAAGAAGCGGCAGAACCGGATCGAGGAGTATCGCGAAGGGCTGCTGGCGTGGAAGCGCTATCCCGTGATCATCACCTGCGGTTACATCATCGGGTTCCCCAATGACACCAAGGCCTCGATCCTGCGCGACATCGAGGTTCTCAAACGCGAGCTGCCGATCGACCTGCTGACGATCAACAATCTGACGCCGCTGCCGGGCAGCGAGGACCATCGCCGGCTGCGCAATTCCGGCGTCTGGATGGACCCCGATTTCAACAAATACGACCTCAACTACCGCGTCACCCACCACCCGCGGATGAGCGACAAGGAATGGGACGAGGTGTTCGTCGAGGCGCACAGGTCGTTTTATTCGTTCGATCACACCAAGAAAATTTACAAGCGCATGGTGCAACTCGGCAACGGCATGAAGCTGACGCTCACCGTCATGCTGATGTGCTACCGCGAAGGCCTGCTGATCGACAATGTGAGCTACGCCGAGTTCGGCCTTGGGCGCATCGTTCGCCGCACCCAGCGGCGCTTCGGCATGCCGCTGGAGTCGCCGCTCGTCTTCTACCCGCGCGAGGGATGGCGAATGCTGGTCAAGGACGTCAAATATCTGACGACCTACGTTCGCCTGCGGTTGCAGCTACGGGACGCCTGGAAGCTTTGGAACAAGCAGGCCGAGTTCCCCTACTACGACGAGTCTCTGGCCGCCGCGAGCAGCGCCGATCCGATCGTCGCGGAGACGATGGGCCGGGCGACGCCGCGCGCGCTCGACCGGTTCAAGAAGCTGGCGCGGACGGTCAGGCCGGAGCCGGCGTGAACGCTCAGGCGGCAGTGGTGCGCTCATCTCCCGGCGGCGGCTCGCGCAGCACGTAGCCGCGGCCCCATACGGTCTCGATGTAGTTGCGGCCCGCGCTGGCGGAAGCGAGCTTCTTGCGCAGCTTGCAGATGAACACGTCGATGATCTTCAGCTCCGGCTCGTCCATGCCGCCGTAGAGATGGTTGAGGAACATCTCCTTGGTGAGCGTGGTGCCTTTGCGAAGCGAGAGCAGTTCCAGCATCTGGTATTCTTTGCCCGTGAGATGCACGCGGGCGCCGTCGACCTCGACGGTCTTCTGATCGAGATTGACGACGAGATCGCCGGTGACGATCACCGACTGGGCGTGTCCCTTCGAGCGTCGGACGATCGCGTGAATGCGGGCGACCAACTCGTCCTTGTGGAAGGGTTTGGTCAAATAATCGTCGGCGCCGTGGCCGAGCCCTTTCACCTTGTCCTCGATGCCGGCGAGGCCGGACAGGATGAGGATGGGCGTCTTGATCTTGGTGACGCGCAGGGCGCGAAGCACCTCGTAGCCGGACATGTCGGGCAAGTTCAGGTCGAGCAGGATGATGTCGTAGTCGTAGAGCTTGCCGAGGTCGATGCCTTCCTCGCCAAGATCGGTGACATAGACGTTGAAGTTCTCCGACTTGAGCATCAACTCGATGCTCTGCGCCGTTGCGCTGTCGTCTTCGATGAGTAGCACCCGCATGTTCTAGATCCCCGCCATGGATCGCAGCTCAGCGACCGCCGCGCCTGTCGCCCGCATGCCATTCCCAACACGCCCGCCGACGCCGGCGCCGGCCGCCCACTCAAATCGACGCAACCTTTGCGCCACAATGGTTAACAAAACTTGAATCCCGTCTGCAAGCTCTTTCTTCACGTCGCTTCGCTTTTTACCTAACGTAATGTAATTACTGAAATTTCGGCCACGTCACGCGTTAAACTGTTTCATTAGATTTTCTGCCTAACCGACTCATCGGACTCGCGCTTGTGAGGCTTCAGCCGAAGCGCACGCCACACCAGCGCGACCTTTTCGCCGCGATGTTAGTGTTAACGACGCGGGTAAACGAAGAGCTAACGCCGGGCCCCAGGGCCACGAAAATTTGGTTGCCGCCGGGCGACCTTCGATCGTGGCCGCGTAACCATCGCGCAACCTTCCTCGTTCATTCTTTGCCTGTCTCGTGGAGAAGCGGCGGGTTTCAGCCGAGCCGCGTGTGTCAAGCGTAGAGGGTTGCGGGAGTGCGTAAGTCATGAAGTCGCGAGACACGCTTATCCGTTTGAAGCGGTTCCAGGTGGACGAGAAGCGCCGCCGCGTGCGCCAGATCGAACTCATGACGGGCGAGTTCAACCGCATGATCGCCGATCTCGACCGCGAGATCGCCAATGAGGAGAAACGCTCCGGGATCAACGATCCCGCGCATTTCGCCTACCCCACCTACGCCCGCGCGGCGATGGGCCGCCGCGACAATCTGAAGAGCTCGATCGCCGAGCTCGCCGCGCAGATCGAGGACGCCAAGGCCGCGCTCGAAGAGGCGCTCGCCGAGCTGCAAAAGCTCGAATCGCTCGACGGGCGCGAGAAGTCCGGCGAGCGCACCGTGGAGGTCGCCCGCGCCTGACGGCGCCCCGCCCCTGCGACTTTCCCCCGGTTGCGGGCGGCTGCTTGATGGGCTAAGCGGAAAGCCGAAAACGCAGGGCTTTTCGAAGGGGCGGGCGAGATGGCGGAGCATGCGGTCGTGGGCAAGGCCGATCTTGGGGTCGATCTGCCGGCGCATGAAGAGACTTACGCCGGCTTCGTCGGGCTGACCGAAATCCTGACGGTCCATATTCTCAACATCATATTGTTGCTCGTGCTTTGGGCCCTGGAGGGCCATCCGTTCATCGCGCTGCTCGGCTTCGTCCTCAACATCGCCGCCACCGCGCTTGCCGGAATGACCGGGCTCGGCTGGCGGTTGCCGGCCGCCGTGTTTGTTCTGCTTGGTCTTGCCTGCATCGTCCTTTAGACCTGTTGCGGGGCGCTCGTAGAAGGCGCCCTCCGGGAAACGAGGCGGGGGAAACGTCATGCGGATCGGGGTCGTCAAAGAGAGCGAAGCGCGGGAGACGCGGGTCGCCGCCACGCCGGAGACGGTTAAGAAATTCATCGGCCTCGGCGCTGAAGTCGTCGTCGCCAAGGGCGCGGGGCTCGTCTCCGGCGTGACCGACGCCGACTACGCCGCGGCCGGCGCTGCGCTCGTCGATCAGGCCGAAGCCCTCGCCGCCGACGTCGTGTTGAAGGTGCGCCGGCCTGACGCGGAAGAGACCGCCGCGCTGAAATCCGGCGCGCTGCTGATCGGCATCCTCGACCCCTACGGTCACGGCGCCGAGATCGAAGCGCTCGCCAAGGCCGGCGTCGCCGCCTTCGCGATGGAGCTGTTGCCGCGCATCACCCGCGCGCAGGTGATGGACGTGCTGTCGAGCCAGGCCAATCTTGCCGGCTATCGCGCGGTAATCGACGCGGCCGGCGAATATGGCCGCGGCATGCCGATGATGATGACGCCGGCGGGCACCGTGCCGGCCGCCCGCGCGTTCATCATGGGCGTCGGCGTCGCCGGCTTGCAGGCGATCGCCACCGCGCGGCGGCTTGGCGCTATCGTCACCGCGACCGACGTCCGGCCCGCCACCAAGGAGCAGGTTGAATCGCTCGGCGCGAAATTCGTCGCCGTCGAGGACGAGGAGTTCAAGCAGGCGGAGACGTCCGGCGGCTACGCCAAGGAAATGTCGGACGCTTACAAGGCCAAGCAGGCGGCGCTCGTCGCCTCGCATATCGCCAAGCAGGACATCGTCATCACCACCGCGCTGATCCCCGGCCGACCGGCGCCGAAGCTGGTCAGCGCCGAGATGGTCGCCTCGATGCGGCCGGGCTCGGTGATCGTCGATCTCGCCGTCGAACGCGGCGGCAATTGCGAGCTCGCCAAGGCTAACGAACTCGTCGTCAGCGACAACGGCGTGCGCGTCATCGGCTATTCCGACGTGCGCCGGCTCGCCTCGACCGCCTCCTCGCTGTATGCGCGCAATCTCTTCGCGTTCGTCGAGACGCTTGATCGACAAACAGAGCAAGAAGCTCGCGGTCAACTGGGACGACGAGCTCGTCAAGGCGACGCTGCTGACGCGCGACGGCGCGATCGTCCATCCGAATTTCAAGGCCGAACTGACGGCCAAACTTCCAGGGGGGCCGGATGGACAACGTCGACGCCACGATCGATAGGGCGAGGGCCGCGGCCGACGCCGCCCGCGACGCCGCCGCGCAGGCGGAAGCTTACGCCGACCAGCTTGCCGCGACCGCGCACGCCGCCAGCGGCGGGGCGATCGATCCGTTCGTCTTCCGGCTCGCCATCTTCGCGCTCGCCGTGTTCGTCGGCTACTACGTCGTCTGGTCGGTGACGCCGGCGCTGCATACGCCGCTGATGAGCGGTCACCAACGCGATCTCGTCGGTCATCGTCGTCGGCGCGCTGCTGTCGGTCGGCGTCGCCGGAGTCAACGCCGGCTCGGCGTTCGCGAAATTCGTCGGCTTCGTCGCGCTGATCCTCGCCTCGGTCAACATCTTCGGCGGCTTCCTGGTCACCGAGCGCATGCTGGCCATGTACAAGAAGAAGGGCTTGAGCCGGTGAGCCAGAACTTCGCCGCCCTCCTCTATCTGATTGCTGGCGTCCTGTTCATCCTGGCGCTACGCGGACTGTCCTCGCCGGCCTCGTCGCGGCAGGGCAACCGCTTCGGCATCGCCGGCATGGCGATCGCCATTCTGACGACGCTTGCGCTAAGCCCGCCGCACGGCTTCCTGTCGTGGGTGCTGGTCCTCCTCGGATTCGCGCATCGGCGGCGGCATCGGCGCCTGGCGGGCGCGCACCGTGCAGATGACGGCGATGCCGCAGCTCGTCGCGATGTTCCACTCGCTCGTCGGTCTCGCGGCGGTGCTGGTGGCGGCGGGCGCGCTCTACGCGCCGGTCGCGTTCGGCATCAGCGAAGGCGTGCGCATCCATCCCGGCAGCATCATCGAGATGTCGATCGGTCTGGCCATCGGCGCGGTGACCTTCACCGGCTCGATCATCGCCTTCCTTAAGCTCGACGGGCGCATGTCGGGCGCGCCGATCCTGCTGCCGAGTCGGCACCTGATCAACAGCGGCCTCGGCGTGCTGCTGGTGCTGCTGATCGTCGCTGTTCTACCTGACGCAGTCGGCGTTGTGGTTCTGGCTGATCGCGCTGGATCAGTCTCGCGCTCGGCGTGCTGCTCATCATTCCGATCGGCGGCGCGGACATGCCGGTCGTGATCTCGATGCTCAACTCCTATTCGGGTTGGGCGGCGGCGGGCATCGGCTTTACGCTCGGCAATCTGGCGCTCATCATCACCGGCGCGCTGGTCGGCTCCTCGGGCGCGATCCTGTCCTACATCATGTGCAAGGGCATGAACCGCTCGTTCTTCTCGGTCATTCTCGGCGGCTTCGGCGGCGAGACGGCGGGGCCGGCGGGCAAGGTCGAAACGCGGCCGGTCAAGCAGGGCTCGGCCGAAGACGCCGCCTTCATGATGAAGAACGCCTCGAAGATCATCATCGTGCCCGGCTACGGCATGGCGGTCGCGCAGGCGCAGCACAGCCTGCGCGAGATGTGCCGACATCCTGAAGAAGGAAGGCGTCGAGGTCAAATACGCGATCCATCCGGTCGCCGGCCGCATGCCGGGCCACATGAACGTGCTGCTCGCCGAAGCCAACGTGCCCTATGACGAAGTGTTCGAGCTCGAGGACATCAACAACGAGTTCGCGCAGGCCGACATCGCCTACGTGATCGGCGCCAACGACGTGACCAACCCGGCGGCGAAGACCGACCCGAAGTCGCCGATCTTCGGCATGCCGATCCTCGATGTCGAAAAGGCGAAGACGGTGCTGTTCATCAAGCGCGGCATGGGCTCGGGCTACGCCGGCGTCGAGAACGAGCTGTTCTTCCGCGACAACACGCTGATGCTGTTCGGCGACGCCAAGAAGATGACCGACTCGATCGTCAAGGCGCTCCAGCATTGAGGCGCGCCGCGTGCGCGCTCGCCGCCCTGCTGCTGGCGGCTGGCGCGGCTAATGGCGAAGACGCCGGGCCGCCCGGCGGCCGCCCGTTGTTCCGCTGGCCGTTGATTGGCAAGGTCGCCAAGGGGAGCGATGGGCGCGGCCTCGACATCGTAGCGCCCGAGGGAGAACCCGTCCACGCCGCCGGCGACGGGATCGTGCTCTACGCCGGCGACGAACTCAAGAGTTTCGGCAAGATGATCGTCATCCGCCACGCCGACGACTACGCCACCGCCTACGCCTATTTATCGGAGCTGACGGTCGACCAAGGCGTAAAGGTCAAGCGCGGCCAGATCATCGGCAAATCCGGCAAGACTGGCGACGCGCCGCGGGCGGAGCTGCATTTCGAATTGCGCAAGGGCGGCAGCAACGTCGATCCCGTCGGCTATTTCGGCGCCCCGCTAGATCGCGGGACGCCGATCGCTCGGCGTTACGCCGCCTGCTTGCTCGCCACCACCGCAGGTTTCTTCTCCACCACCGCGGCCTCGGCCAGCGAGGCGGCGCTTTGCAGCCAGCGATGCCGGCGCGCCAGCACGCCGTTCTCGGTCGACATCACCTCGAACATGGCGCGCGGCGGCCACAGCTTAACGTCCGCCGGCTTGCCCTTGGCGAGGCGATAGACCTGCGCGTAGAACCAGTAGATGCCTGCGAAGTTGGTCAGCACGCCAATCAACGGGATCGGCGAATTGGCGCTGAAGAAACCCTTCTCGCGCCGGAGATTGTCCTCCCAGGATTCGAGTCTGTCGGTCTCACCGGACAACAGCCCCTTCACCGCCGACTGATCAACGCAGATCGGACGCGCGACGCCGAGGAGATCGACGCCCTGGTCGAGCGCGGCCTGCATGCCGGCCCGGCTGCGCAAACCGCCCGTCAGCAGAATCGGCATTTTCAGCTCCTGCCGGAGCGAGCGCGCGAAGTCGAAGAAGTAGGCCTCGCGCGCCACGGTTGAGGCTTTGCGCGTCGGCTTCTCGCAATCCGCGCCGACGCCGACCGCGCCGATCATCGCCGGGCTCTCGTAGGTCCCGCCCGAGATTTCGAGCACGTCGGCGCCCGCCGTCTCCAGCCACTTGCCGACGATGAGGCTGTCGCTCGCCTCGAAACCGCCGCGCTGAAAATCGGCGGAGTTCAGCTTCACCGCGATCGGGAAGCCGCGTCCGACCCTGTCGCGCACCGCCGCCACGACCTCGAGCAGAAGCCGCGCCCGATTCTCGAGCGAACCGCCCCATTGATCGCGTCGGTTGTTGACCTTCGGCGTCAGGAACGATCCGAGCAGATAGCCGTGCGCCGCATGGATTTGCACGCCGGTGAAGCCGACCGCCTTGCAGACGCCTGCGGCGGTCGCGAACTTCTCGATGACGACGCGAATCTCGCCGTGCGTCATCGCCCGCGGCTTGCCGAACAGGCCGCCCGGCAAGCCGACCTGGAGGTCGGATACGGAGAGCGGATATTTGTTGACCGTCTTCGGCGTCTGCCGCCCGGAGTGGGAGAGCTGCGCCCAGAAATGCGCGCCGCCCCGCGTCGCGCCGGCGGTCCAGCGGCGCAGCGCCTGCGCCTGCTCGGCGTTCTCGCGCTCGATGATGACATTGCCCGGCCGCTCCAGATGCTCGGAGTCGACGAGGATGTTGCCGGAGATCAGCAGCCCGAAGCCGGCGTCCGCCCAACCGTCGTACAGCCGTTCGAGGCCGGCGGTGGGCCACCCGCGCTCATCGGCGAGGCCTTCGGTGATCGCCGCCTTGACGAGGCGGTTTGGCAGTCGCGCGCCGCAGGGCAAGTACAAAGCGTCGTTGATTGAAGGCATGCTTCCCCACTAGCGAGACCAGAGTCGAGCGCGTAGGAGTGAAGTCCGACGCGTGCGTCGGCTATCCTCCCGCAAGGACACTGCGACGCGCGTCAAACAAATAAGGGGTAGGATTTAACAAATGACGCATGGTTCCAGTGCAGTTTGCGCCACAAACCGGTCGAAGCCCGCGACAGGAGACCAAAAAACCGCATCAAATGAATGGTTCGCCCACATAATTTGTTTGTTCACCAATTCTGCATTCTGGCAAACCTTGCGGCAATCGGGAAGGCGCGTCCAACGATTGCTTAAAAAGCGAGCGATAGGCGCAACGAAGGCTCAAGCAACCCATCAAAACGTCGTCGCTGCCCGCGCCCGCATCAGGCATTCTCGGTCCGCTCTGGACGCCGCGCGGGGGGCTCAGCGAATGAAGCAACGGATTGGCGGCGGGATCGTGCTGGCCGCAATGATCGTCGGCGCCGGCGCGCGAGCGGCTTCGCCGCTGCAAATCACGACGACCACCTGCCCCGCCGGCGTGCAGGACAAGGCTTACGCGGGGTGCCAACTCGTGGCGACGGGAGGAACGCCGCCCTACCGGTTCTCGGCCGACGCATCGGACAACTACCCGCCGCTGCCGGAAGGCATTCTCTTGACTCCGTCGACAGGCCAGATCAGTTCGACCCAGATCGGCGGCCAAGGCGCCTATTTCCCGCGCCTCATCGTCACCGATCACTCCGGCGCGACGGCGAGCCGGCAAATCAAATTCTCCATCAGCGGCGCCAATCAAGTGCTGGCGACTGCTGTTCCCAACGAATTCGATCTTTCATCATCGCGTCGACGCCGCGACGACCGGCTTGCCGGTCGACGTCTCGCCCGCGGCGCCGATCTACTCCGGCTATCTCTCCTCGACGATAAAGCCGTTCTTCGGCAATGACGGCGATCCGCCCTTTCCCAACGGCATCCCGGCGTTTCGCGTGCCCTACAATCAGGCGGACGTCTCGGTTTCGACGACGCTCTATCAGTCTTATTTCACCTCTGGGCCGATCCCGCCGAATGCGCCGATCGAAGGGACCAGCCAATCAGGCGGCGACCGCCATGTGCTGATCGTATCGCGCGGCTGGCGGCGGCGCCACCGCCGGCGCTCTACGAAATGTGGCAGGGCATCCGTCAGGGACGGCAACTGGACGGATTCGTCGAACGCGCTATGGCCGAACGTGACCAGCAACGCGCTGACGCCGCAGGGCAATGGCACCTCGGACGCCGCCGGGCTGCCGGTCGCGCCGCTTGCTGGTCAACGCCGACGAAGTGATCGGCGCCGGCACGCCTTCCGCGCCCAACGGGGGCCGTGCATCACCCGATCCGCTTCACCCTCAACCATATGCTGAACTATTGGGTGTGGCCGGCGACGGAAACCGCAGGCGTCGGCAGTTGTTTGCAAGGGGACTCCGCCCTTCCGACGGAGAGCGAGATCTCGCAGGCCAACCCGCCGACGAGTTGCTCGATGACCGGACCGGCCGGGGAGATCTATCGGCTAAAAGCCTCGGTCCCTACGCCCGCCTGCGCGGCCACTAGCCCGCAGGCGGCGATCATCATCACCGGCTTCCGAAACTACGGGATCATTCTCGCCGACAACGGCGACAGCGGCGGATTGATCGGCACGCCCGACGCGCGTTGGAACGATAACGACCTATCGTGTTTGAGGAGCCTCACGCTCAACAACTTCGAGCCCGTCAACGTCTCCAGCCTGATCGTCAGCAACGATAGCGGCGCGACCAAACATTGAGTTTGCCGCGTCGGCGGCCAACCCCTCGGTAAGCGCCGTCAGTTCGGCAATGGGATCGAGGCCGATCTCGGCGGCGCTGGGGCCGGCGCCGCGGGCGCGGCGGGCGCGGCGCGCGAAGGCATCGGCATGTCGTCGGCGGACGCCCGCGCGCTGGGGGCCGACAGCGGCGCCAGCAGCGGATTGACGGCCGGCGCGGCGACGGCGGCCGCCGGAGCGGGCGCAGCGGCGCCCGCCGGCATCGGCACGGCGACCGAACCTCGCGCCGGCGGATCGACGGCGACGGCGCGCTCCTCGCGCTCTTCACGCGCGGCGGCGCGCTCATGGCGGCGGCTGTGATGAGCGACCTTGCGCCGTTTGCGCCCAGGCGCCGACTCCGCGCGTTCGCGCACCGGCGCTGACGGAGTAGCGCCCGGGACGACGAAATAGTTGACGCCCGCCGCGGCAAGCGCGTCGCCGCCGGACTCGCCGCCCTTGTAGCTTGGGTCCGAGTAGGCGACGCGAGAGTTCGCCGGGAAGACCTGCATGTCGCGCAGCATCGGCAGGATTTCGGCTTCGCCGATCGTCGAGCGGCAGAGGCGCACCCGCACCGAGGTCGGCCGTTGCGGCAGCGACGGCGCGCCGGACGGCCCATCGCCGAACTGCTCGCCTCGCCACACCGCGAACTCCCACGCGTAAATGCAGGTCACGCGCGGATTCGGATGGCCGATTGCATAGCCAAACGGTCCAAAGCTGTTGCGCGCAAACGTCTGCGACAGTTGCATGTCGACGCCGGCGAAAGTCTCGTCGAGTTCGTTGGCGATCATCGCCTTGGTCGGCAGCCCGACGGGGCCGTCGATGTCCCAGGGGCCGGGATCAACGTTGACTTTGACGACGATCGCGTTCTCGCCGACCGTGTCAGGATCGCCCTTTAAGACGATGCGTTGCGTCAGGACCCCGTGCGCCGTAGTTTGCAGGACAGCCACCACCGCGCCAGCCGCCGCGGGCAACGTCGCCATCGGCGACCGCCCGTCCGAAATTGCCGGCGTCGACGTATCCGCCACCGCCTCGTAGCCCGCTCTCGTGTCGCGCCCCGGCATCATCGAGCAGCCGGCGAGCGACGCCGTCAACAGGCAAGTCGCGAAGGGCCGCAAGAACCGCCGTGACCGCTTCGCGCGGGAGAACCGAAGACGCCGCTCGACTGAACCTGATGTCCGCATCGCAAGCACCCGACTAACGCCTGACGCATCGGCGCCGCCCGTGACGACGGGAGCGTCGGCTCGCGAGCGGGCGACCAGCGCCTCCGCGAGCTTCCCTATGGTTAGCGAACAATGCTTGCGTTTTGGTTGCCGATTCTTTTACCGCGACAATTGCTGATCCAATTGTTGCTGAATCGCGGCGGCCTGTTCGGTGCGGCTGAGCTTTTGCAGGCACCACACCCGCATCTGCACGAGATCGCGCGTTTCGGCGGCGAAGGCGGCGCGGCGGTCGAGCCAGTTCAGCGCCTCGACGTAGCGGTCGGCGTTGTAGGCGTCCCAGGCGCGGCGGGAGAGCAGCTGCACGCCGATGTCGTTGCGCTGCTTGGCGTTGAGTTCAACCGAAGACGCGGCGCTACTGGCCTCGGCGCCGTCGCCCGCCGCCAGCAGCGCCAGCGAACGGCCGTACGCCGCATCCTGACGCGACCGCCCCGTCGCCGTTTGCAGGACGGCCTCGAAGGCGTGCGCGGCCTCGTCGGGCCGGCTCTGATTGAGCAGTTTCCAGCCCAGCGCCATCTGCTGACCGCTGCCGGCGTTATCCGGCGCGGCCGCGAGGCTGCGCTCCGTCAGGCTGGCGCGGAACCGTTTGATGTGCGGCGCCGGGTTTTCGAGCGCGGCGCGCTGCTCCCGCGTGGCGAAGCGTGGGCCGTCGAGCTCGGCGATCTTGGCGAAGTTTCCGCGATAGGTCCGCACGATGCGGGTGAAGTTGTCGTGGTCCTTCAGCTTGCGATACGTGAAGGCGAGGCCCAGCGCGGCGTTTTCGGTCGGCTCGAACGAAAGCGCCTTCTCGAACCAGGCCGCGGCGGCCGGATATTGCTGGGCGTTATAGGAGTACCAACCGAGCGCCTGCGCGCCGTTGCCCGATTTGGCCGCGGCCACCGCCTCGGCGTAGCGCCGCATCCCGGCTTCGTTGGGCGGCGCGGGCGGAGTGCGCGTCAGCCGATCGGCGACGACTTCGAGATAGAGACCGCGCAACGTGTCGTCGTGCAGACCGCCGTGATAGGCGAGCGCCTCGGCTTCGTCGTCGCGCTTCAGATTGCGCAGCGCGATGACGAGCCCTTCCGTCGTCTTGGGATCGTCCTCGGAGGCGTTGGCCCAAGTCGCGCGCCGCCTGGAACCAGGCCGCCGCGGCGACCCAATCTTTCTGCGAGATGCGCTGCCAGGCGAGCGCCTGCGCGCCATTGGCCGACCGCGCCTCGGCGAACGCCTTGCCGGCGCGGGCGAGCGTCTCGGTGGCGATGTCTTCGCCGTTGGCGGCGGCGGCGGCGAAGCTCTGCGCGGCGGCCTCGAGGAACAGCGGCTTCAGCGGCGCGACGCGCGCGCTCCACTCGCTGGTGAAGCGCATGAAATCGTCGAACCGGCGCTCGCCTTGCAACGCCCGGGCAAAGCCTTCCAGCGCCTTCGGGTCGGGGTCTGCGCCGGCCGGCGCCCATTGGATCGCCTTCTTGAACCAGGCCTCGCGCGCCGGTGAACTCTTTGCGACCGTAAGCGATCCAGCCGAGAGAAAGCGCGCCGCCGGAGGAATGCGCCGCACTGACCCCCGCCGCGATCTGCCGCACCCGTTCAAGCGCCACCGGCGAACCCGGATCGAGCGTGGAGAGGCTGTCGAGACCGATGTCGACGGCGACCGTATCAAGGTCAGGCAACCGGCCATGCCAGACTCCGACGAACTGCAACGCCTCGTCGTATTGTTTGAGGTTGCGCAGCGAGTCGGCGTAGCCGCGGGCGACGTCGAGACTGATTTTGCCGTCGTCGACGCGCCAGTCGATGGCGGAGCGGAACCAGCGGCTCGCGTTGGCGAAGTCCTTGGCCTTGTAGGCGCGCCAGGCCAGCGCCTCGGCGCCGGCCGGCGAGCGTCCCTCTTCGATGAGGTGGACGAAGCGCGCCAGCCGGTCGTCGGCGACCTGATCCGAGCCGGGGCCGGACAGGATGGCGGCGGCCATGTCGATCAGCACGCCGCGCAACGGCGGCCAGCGCTCCAACCAACGCATGCCGAGCGCCTCGGCGTCGTCGAAGCGGGAGAGCGCGACGAGCGTGCGCACGTAGCCCTCAACGGTCTTGGCGTGACCGGCCTCGGTGTTGACGTAGGACTCGGTGTCGTGACCGATCAGCAGCGAGGAGTTCGGATAGGCGCGCGGCGTGCGGCGATAGTCCTCCGGCCGCATCGCCAGTTGCGCGAGAATCGGCTGGTAGTCCTCGATCGGCGCCGAGATTTTCGGGTCCGTGTCGTCGTGGCGCGGCGGCCACCAATCGAGCGCGTTCTGGAACCAGCGCGCCGCCGGCTCGTTCTCGTGGCGCGCGAAACGGTACCAGCCGAGCGCCTGCGCGCCGATCGCCGAGTGTCCGGCGCCGAAGACCGCCTCGAAGCTGGCGATGCGCAGCTCCGGGATCGGCTCCGGCGGGTTGTCGCGCGAAAGCTCCTCGACCGCGATGTCGATATAGAGCTTCTTCATCGCCGGCGCGCGCTCGATCCAGGGATAGGCGATCGTCTCGGCGCTCGCCAACCGGCCGACGGCGCGCTGCGTCAGCGCGAAGCCTTCGTTGAGATGCGCGTCGCCGCGGTGATCGGAGCTCCAACCGGCGCCGAGTTCGAACCAGCGGCCGCCGTAGCCGCAGGCCGGCCTGCCCATAGCGGCGCCAGCCGAGCGCCTGCGCGCCCGACGCGGAGTGATCCGTCGCCACAATCTGCGAGAAACGCGCGATGCGGATGTCCGTCATCGGCACGCGCGGCCATTGTCGCGTCAGCTCCTCGATGGCGATGTTGGTGTAGAGTTCGCGCGCCTCGGCCGAACGTTCGGCATAGGCGTAGGCGGCGTCCTCCGCCTCGTTGAACATGCCGACGGCGCGAAGGCCCTGCGCATAGCCCGGAATAGATCTTGTCGTCGCCAATGCCGCCCTCGGACCATTCGACGGCCTTGCGGAACCAGCCGAGCGAATAGCCGCAATTGCCGTCTTGCAGCCGCCGCCAGCCGAGCGCCGAGGCGCCGGTAGCAGATCTTGTCGGATTTGACGATCTCGGCAGAAGCGCGCGAGCCGCAGGCGCCGACAGTCTCGGCGACAGCTTGGGATCGAGCAGTTGATCGGAGAACGCGGCGACATAAGCGGCGCGCAGCTCCTTGGATTGACTCGCGGTGCTCCCAGGCGAAATCCTCGGCCTCGATCAACCGGCCGGCGGCGCGCAGCGACAGCGCGTAGCCTTCGTTGATCTTGGCGTCGCCCTTCTGGCCGGGCGACCAGCGGATCGCCTTGTCGAACCAGGCGATCGCCTCGGCAAAGCCCTTGTTGCGATAATCGCGCCAGCCGAGCGCGCCCGCGCCTTGCGGCGAACGCCGCGCCTCGGCCACCTCAGCGAAGCGGCTCAGCCGCTCGTCGCTGAGGTCGATTTTGTCGGCGGCGAGCTCCTGCGTGAAGATCTGGAGATAGAGACCGCCGATCACCGGGCTCGCGTCGCGCCAGATGTAGGCGACATCCTCGGATTTGCCGAGTTCGCCGCTGGCGCGCAACGCCTGCACGTAACCTTCGACCAGCTTGGCGCGCGCGTCGTCCGACGGGCCTTGCGGGGCCATCGCGTCGAAGCCGCTCCAATCAATCGCGGTCTCGAACCATTTGCGCGCCAGCGCCCAGTCGCCGCGCAACAGCGCGCCCCAGGCGAGCGCCTGACCGCCAAGCGCGCTGCGCTCTTCCATGACCGCATCCTCGAATTGCGCGCGCGCCTCCGGCTTCACCTCGCGCAGCGGCTTGTCCGAGGTCAGCCAGGCGACCATGCCGCCGTAATAGGCGTCGTGAACGACCGGCGACGCCTTGCGCTCGGCGTAACCGAACTCGGCGAGCTCCTCGAAGCGCTCGAGCCCGCGCAACGACAGCGCGACGCCCTCCTTCGCCTTCGGCGAGGCCGCGTCGCCGCCCCATTGCTGCGCCTTGCGGAACCACAGCAGCGCGTGCGCAAAGTCGTGCGCCTCATAGGCCACCCAGGCGAGCGAGAGCGCGCCGTCGGCCGATTGCGCGCCGGTCATCGTCTTTTCGATCTCGGCGAATTGCGCCGGCGTGATCTGGTCCGCCTTGCCGGCGGCGCGCAGCCGCTGCAACTCGCTCTGGAGGTAGACGAGGTTGAGCTCGGGCGAGGCGCCGCGCCATTTCGCCGCGACGTTCGCCGCCGCGTCGAACTTCTTGGCGGCTTGCAGCGCCAGCACGTAGCCCTCGACGAGCCCGGCCGGCGGCGCGTCGCCCTTGCTCCAGGCAAGCGCCTTCTGGAACCAGTCGCTGGAACTCTCGAACGCGTTGAGCCGATATTGCCGCCACGCCATCGCCGCGGCGCCGGACGCCGAGCGGTCGGCGTCGATCGCCTCAAGGAAGCGTTGCAGCCGCGCCTGTGAGATCTCGGGCCCCTCGCGGCGGTCGAGTTCGGCGGCGGCGATGTCGTCAAACAGCGTCCGCAGGCCCGGCCAGCGCTCGCGCCACGCCCACGCGATGGCCTCCGCCTCCTCGACGCGCCCAAGCGCGCGCAGAGTCTGGGCGTAGCCCTCTTGCGTTTTGGCGAACCCTTCCTGGGTGTCGACGTAGTTCTCCGTGCTCTTGCCGATCAGCGCCGAGGAGTTCGGATAGGCGCGCGGGGTGCGTCGGTAGTCCTTGGCGTCGAGCGCCAGCTTGGCGAGGATCGGCTTGTAATCGTCGGCCGGCGCGCTCAATCGCTTGGAGCGGTCGTAACGCTGCGCGGGCCACCAATCGAGCGAGCTCTTGAACCAACGCGCCGCCTCATCGAGCTCGCCGCGCTCCAGCCTGTACCAACCAAGCGCCTGCGCGCCAAGCGCCGAACGGATCGGCTCGATGGTCGAGACAAAGTCCTTCAGCCGTGCGTCGTCGATCGGCTCCGGCGGATTGTCGCGCGAAAGCTCCTCGACCATCACGTCGATGTAGAGCTTCCGCATTAGCGGATTCTCATGGGCCCAGCGGAGCGCCAGCGCCTCCGCGCCGGAGAGTCGGCCGACCGCGCGCAACGTGAGGCCATAGCCTTCGTCGCTCTTGGCGTCGCGTTTGTCGTCGTCGCTCCAGGCGGCCGCGAGGCGGAACCAATCGCCGCCGTAGCTGCAAGCCGCCTGCCGGTATCGCCACCAGCCGAGCGCCCGCGCGCCGTTGACGTGGCGCTCAGCGAGCACCCGCTCGGACAGACGCCGCACCCGCGCCTCGCCCATCGCCAACGCCGGGGCCTCGCTGGTCAGCTCCTCGACGCCGGTATCGATATACAGCGCGTCCATATCGGGGCTGCGGTCACGCCACGCGTAAGCCAGGTCCTCCGCTTCGCGGAACGCGCCGACTTTGCGCAGCGCGAGCGCGAGCCCGCGTGCGGTGTCGCCGTCGTCGGTGTTGTCGGCGCTCCACGCCGCCGCCCTTCGGAACCACGGCGCGGCGTAGACGCAATTGTCCTCCTTCAGCCGCCGCCACCCGAGCGCCTGCGCGCCGACGGCGGAACGGGTCGCGCCGACGACGTCGATGAAGCGGTCGAGCCGCGGGCGCGACAGGCGCACGCTGTCGTCGGCGAGCTCGGCGACCACCGCGGAGATATACACCGCGCGGATGTCGGGGGAGTCTTTGACGAATCCCCAGGCGAAGGTCTCGGTGTCTTCGAGCCGGCCGGCGGCGCGCAGCGACAGCGCATAGCCTTCGGCGAGCTTGGCGGGGACCGCGCCTTCCGGCGACCAGGCGAGCGCGCGCTCGAACCAGGCGATCGCGTCGGCCGGCTGCTTGGCGCGATAGAGCCGCCAGCCGAGCGCGCCGGCGGCGTCCGCCGAGCGCTGCGCTTGCGCGAACGCCGCGAAGCGCGTGAGCCGCTGCGGCGACAGCTCCGCGGAGTCCTCGGCGATGGCTTGCGTGAAAATCTGCAGGTAGAGCCCGGACAGGGCGGGGCTTGCGTCGCGCCAGGCGAACGCGACGTCCTCGGCGCGTCCCGCGTCGCCGTCGCCGCGCAGGGCCTGCACGTAGCCTTCGATGATCTTGACGCGGTCGGCGTCGGGTTTGCCGGGCGCGCCGAGCGGATCGAAGCCGCTCCAGCCGATCGCATTCTCGAACCATCGGCGCGCCGCCGGCCATTCGCCGCGCAGCGCCCCGCCCCAGCCGAGCGCCTGCGCGCCGAGCGCGCTGCGATCCTGCGTCACCGCCTCTTCAAAGCGGGCGCGGGCGTCCGCTTTGACCTCGCGCACCGGCTTGTCGCCGGTCAGCCACGCGATCATGCCGCCATAATAGACGTCGCGAATGTTGGTCGAGACGTTGCGCTCGGCGAAGCCGAACGCCGCCAATTCCTCGAACTTGTCGAGCGCGCGCAGCGACAGGGCGACGCCTTCCTTGGCCTTGGGCGCGACGCCGTCGCCGCCCCAGGATATCGCCTTCTGGAACCAGACCAGCGCGCGCGGAAAATCCTGCGTCTCGTAGGCGAGCCAGGCGAGCGACAGCGCGCCCTCGCCCGATTGCGACTTCTCGATCTCGGTCTCGATCCCCGCGTATTTGGCCGACTTCGCCTGATCCGCGTGACCCGAGGCGCGCAGCGATTGCACCTGGCTTTGCAGATAGATGAGGTCGAACCGCGCCGACGCGCCGCGCCAGCGGGCGGCGATCTTGTCGGCCTCAGCGAACTTGTTCTCAGCCTGAAGCGCAGCGACATAGCCTTCGACGAGACCCGCATCGGGCGGGTCCATGTTCGACCAGGACAGCGCCTTGTCGAACCATGCGGCGGCGCTGTCCGGCGCCTTCAACCGATAGTATCGCCACGCCATCGCCGCCGCCGCCGGCGCGGCGCGCGCGTCTTCGATCGCCGCCGCGTAACGCCGCAGCCGCTCGGGCGAAATGTTTGCCGCGTCTTTGCCGCCCAGCGAATCAGCGGCGATGTCGATGAACAGGCTGCGCAGGCCCGGCCAGCGATCGCGCCAATCCCAGGCGATCGCCTCGGCCTCCTCGGCGCGACCGAGCGCGCGAAGCGTGCGCGCATAGCCTTCCTGTGTCTTGGCGAAGCCTTCGTCGGTGTTGACGTAGGCGTCGCGGCTCACCCCGATCAGCGCCGAGCTGTTGGGATAGGCGCGCGGCGTGCGATGATAGTCCTCCGGGATCAACGCCAGCTTGGCGAGGATCGGCTGGTAATCCTCGCCCTGGGCATACAACGGCTTCGACAGGTCGTAGCGCTGCGCGGGCCACCAATCGAGCGCGTTCTTGAACCAGCGCGCCGCCTCGTCGTTTTCGCCGCGTTCGAGCCGGTACCACCCGAGCGCCTGCGCGCCGAGCGGCGACTTCATCGGCTCGATCGCCGCGACGAAATCCTTCAGCCGCGCCTCGTCGATCGGCTCCGGCGGATTGTCCCGCGAAAGCTGCTCGACCATCACGTCGACGTAGAGCTTCTTCATTAACGGCGCTTTGTCGGCCCAGCGCCGGACGAGCGTCGCGGCCTCGGGCAGCCGGCCGAGGGCGCGCAGCGTCAGGCTATAGCCCTCGTCGGTCTTGACGTCGGGGTTGTCCTGATCGCCCCAGACCGTAGCGAGCCGCAACCAATCGCCGCCGTAGCCGCACGCGGCCTGACGGTAGCGGAACCAGCCGAGCGCCCGCGCGCCGCGCACATGCCGATCCGCCAGCACCTGCTCGGACAACCGGCGCACCCGCGCCTCACTCACCGTCACCGCCGGCGCCTCGCTGGTTAGCGCATCGACGCCGATGTCGACATATAGCGCGCGAAGCTCCGGATCGCGCTCCCGCCAGGCGTAGGCGAGGTCCTCGGCCTGCGCGGTGGCGCCGACGGCCTTCAGCGACAGGGTCAGGCCGCGCGCGGTGTCCGAGTCTTCGTTGCTGGCGGCGCTCCAGGCGGCCGCCTTGCGGAACCACGGCGCCGCGTAGGCGCAATTGCCCTCCTTCAGCCGATACCAGCCCAGCGCCTGCGCGCCGACCGAGGAGCGGTCGGCGCCGACCAGGCCCGTAAAGCGGTTGAGCCGCGTCACCGACACGCTCGCCTTGTCGGCGGCGAGTTCGGCGACGACGGCGGAAATATAGATCGCCCGCATGTCGGCGGAGTCTTTGCTCCATGCCCAGGCGACGTCCTCGGCCTCCGCAAGCTTGCCGGTCTGCTTCAGCGACAGGGCAAGGCCCTGATTGGAGGCGAGATCGGCGCGGCCTTGCTGCGCCCAGGCGATCGCCTTGCGGAACCAACCAATCGCCGGCTCGTAGTCGCTCGAGCGATAGCGCAACCAACCGAGCGCCGTAGCGCTGGCGACGGTCTCGTGCGCCCCGGCGATCTCGGCGAAATGCGCGAGCTGGTCGCCGTTCAGCGCAGACGCGGCCGGCGCGGCGTCGATCGCGGCGCCCATCAGGTTGACGAACACCGTCTCCAGCGCCGGGCCGGCGAGACGCCAGCGATCGGCGATCTTGGTCGCCTCGTCGAGCCGGCCGCTGCGGGCGAGCGCGCGGCCGTAGCCCTCGATCGCGCTGGCGATCTCCGGCGCCACATCGGCCGACGCCGGACCGGCGGCGGGATCGACCGCCTTCCAGCTCAGCGCCGTCTTGAACGATACCGAGGCGTCGTCCCATTCGCCCCTGTTGTAGCGATACCAGCCGAGCGCCTGGGCGCCGACGAAATTGCGGTCGCTCTCGACAAACGCGGCGAACTCCGCGAGTTGCTGCTCGGAGATTTGCGGCGGCGGCGAGGTGCGCGTCAGCAAGCTGGCGCTGGCGCCGATATAGGTCTCGCGCATCGTCTTGGAGACGTCGCGCCAGACATAGGCGACGGCGAGCGCATCCTCGATGCGCGCCAGTTTCAACAGCGAGAGCGCGCGCCCCTCCGCCAGATTGACGGAGACGGCGTCGGCGCCGGCCGGCGCGCCGAGGTTGGCGAGCGAGAACCAATGCTCGGCGACGTCGTAGTGCTGGCGGTTGTATTCGAACCAACCGGCGAGGCCGAGATCGGCGCGGTCGCGGGTGCGCGAGACTTCGGCGAAGAAGTCGGCGAGCGCGTCGGCCTCGATCAAATCCGCGCTCTTGCCCTGGTTGACGATTGCAATGCGGGCGCGCGTCAGGTCGATCTTGGCGGCGTCGAATTCGGTCGCCCCGTCAACCGACTTCGCGCCCATCGCGATGAGCGATTGCGTCTGTTCGATGCTGAAGCGCGAGATCGCCTTGCGCACCGTGGCGAGCCGCTCGTCGTGGTCGGGGCAAGTGGCGATGATCGCGTGATAGATCTCGAAGGCGCGCTTCGGCAGTCCGATGTCGAGGAAGGCGTCGGCGACGCGCCAGTTCGCGTCCATATAGGCGCAATGCAGAATCGTGGGGTCGGCGTCGGCGACGGCGAGCGCCTCCGCCGGCTGCTTGGCGTCGGACTTCTTGATCAGCGCCTCGATCGCCGCCTTGCGGTCGATCTTGGTCAGCAGGTCGCGCGAGGGCTTCCAGCCGGGCTTGCTGCGCTCCTTCAACGAGATGCCGGCGCGCAGCTCCTCCAAACGGTCGGCGGCGAGCAAATCCCAGAACGGCTGCTCGTCCGCGCCGGCGCCGGCGGCGGAATAGATGTTGGTCGGCGGCGTCCAATTGGGATGCAGCGCCTTCAGCCGTTTGATCTCGGCGTTGGCGCGGGCGAAATTGTGCAGAGAGGCGTAGTAGCGCAGCGCGCTTTCGTCGACCGACGCCTCGCTGGAGGAGACGGCGAACAGCGTGCCGAACAGAGGCGCCTGATAGATGTGCGGATAAGGCCCGTCGACCGGGGGACCGGCGGGGGCGCCGGCAGGCATGGCCTGGGCGGGAAGTCCGGCGTCGCCCTTGGCGGCGAATTCGCCGATCAGCGATTCCGCGTCGACCTGGCGGTTTTCCGCGCGCGCGGCGGCGACGCCAAGCGACGCCGTCAACACGCACGCAACAACAATACGCCGAACTAACATTGCGGATACCGAACCCGTAACGCCGTTAACGAAAGCATGTGAAGGGTTGCGGAATAGTATCGATCCGGTCGAATTACGCGGAGCTCGTCGGGAAATTTTTCATTCCTCAACGCGCAGCGGGCGAGCGCGGCGACGGCGCGATAGCCCGGATCGGCGAAACTCTGCGTAATCGCGGCTTTCTGCACGTCGATCACCATCGGCGCCCCGCCGGACGCGCCGAGCCAGTCCTGCGTCACGGCGGCGAGCCGCGGTTTCGCCTCGGGCGGCCCCCAGGCGAGATAGAGCGGCGCGCGGATCAGCTCGTAGCCGAACACCGGCGGCCGATCGGCCGCGGGCGCCACGCCGCCGCGCAACGAAATCCAGTCGGCGGGAAGACCGAAAGAGCCAAATCGCGCCGCATCGTACAGGGCGAGACCGCTGGCGCGCAGACCCGTCCAATCGACTTCCGGCGCCGCGTCGGCGAGCGCGTCGAACGCCGGGAATATCCAATAGGACAGATTGACCAACGGGCCGTCGGCGGTGTCGTCGTCGCCGAAGCCGGCCGCGCCCGGCCGCAATGCGGGACCGAAGGCGGTCGGAAAGACGACCTTCTGCGACAGCGACAGCGCGATCTGACGCGCGGCGGCGGTGTAGTCCGGCGCGCTCCAGCGCCGTCCCGCCTCCGCCAGGCCCCAGGCGATCAGGAGATCGCCGTCGGTGGCGTTGTTCTTGTCCATGACGTGCGGGTTGTCCTGCGGCCGCCAGCGCCAGGCGGCGAGATGATCGCCGCGCACCTCAAGATTGGCCAGGGTCCAGCTCCACAGCTTGGCGAACGTGTCGCGGTCATCGTTGAAGGCGGCAAGCACCAGCGCGTAGCCCTGCCCCTCGCTGTGGCTGATATTTTCGGCGGATTCGTCGAACAGCCGCCCGTTGGCGTCGATGAACTTCGCCTTGTAATGCGCCCAATTCTGAGCGGCGTCGTCGGCGCGCGCCGGCGCGGCGAGCGAAAGGCCGAGCGCGACGAGCAAGGCGGTCAGCGGCAAGCGCGCGCGCGGCCTCACGAGCGGTTCCCATGCGCGCGGACGGCGAGGCGCGTCGCGATGCCGAGCACGACGGCGGCGACCAGGATGGAGAGCACGTAATAGTCGAGGTTCGCCGACATGAAGCCCGCGGCGATCAGCCGCAAATTGCCGGGAGTGAGCGTCTCGGTCGGAATGAAATAGGTATGCACGGCGTGGTCGATGCTCTTCGCCCCGCCGCGCAGCGTGAAGGCGGCGGCGCGGCCTTCGACCTCGTTCCAGTTCGACGGGGCGACGAGGCTCGTCATGTCGCGGGCCAGCGTTGGCTGATCGGCGCCGACGACGAGCGTCCAGGTGTCGAAGCCGCTCGGCCCGTGCGCCTGCGCGAGCAGGATCGTCGCATGCTCCGGCGCCTCGATGATCCGCTCGGGATCGCGCAACAGCGCGAAATCGCCGCGATGGATATTGATGTAGCGGTCATAGAGCCCGCGCAGCGTGACGCGCGGCGAGAAGTTTTCCGGCGTGGCGTGGCCGCCTTCCGCCCATTGGTCGAAGACCTGGCTTGAATCGAGGCTCGGCGCCGGCGCGGTCCCGCCCGGCTCGACCAGGCTTTGATCGCCGGCGTTCGGACGCGACCAGGATTTTCGCAAGGCGAGGTAATCGACGCCGAAGCTCTCGATCAGGCTAGGCGCGAAGTCGTTCAGCGCGCCGATGAACAGCACCGACCCGTGCGAGGCGGCTTCGCGGTCGAACGTGATACGCGCGCCGAGCGGGCGACCCGCCACGGAGGCCGTGCGCGCGAGATAGGTCGCAACCGCCCCAATGGTGCGGCGATCATGGCTAGGCGCGTAGATGAGGCTGTCGCTCTCGGACTGATAGGGAAATCCGCTCGACAGCGTCGCCGCCAGATTCGGCAAACGGCCGATATGGGCGAATTCGGGGACGATCAACTCGGAGCGGTCGAAGAACACGAACCGCTTGCGTACGTCCATCAGGTGCTTGACCTCGCAGGCCTGATCGCCGGCGTCCGGCGTCTGCGCCTCGACCACGATATGATTGACGCCCGGCCGCATGGCGCTCAGCGACACCGACACCGGACGATCGCGAAACAGGTCGCCGCGCGGGTTCTTCATCGGCATCGAGCCGGCTTCGCGGTCGTTCACCCGCACCAGGATCTGCGCGATGGGCGAGAGCCCGTCGGCGTAGCCGGCGGTCAGCGACAGCGTCAGCTTGTCGTAGTCGGCCGGGTAGAAATCGCCGGGCAAGGTGATGTCGAACGCGGCGCGGTAGAGGCGGCCGCTGAACTCCTCGGTGCGTACGCCGAGGTCGCGCAACGGCACGCGCAGGCGGTCGCGCACGGCGTAGCCAAACTGGTTCGCGAGCGCGCGCGCCGCGGAAGGCGTCTCGGCGCGCTCCTCGGCGCGGCGGACCGGGAGGATGCCGTCAATCGCCTCCGCCGTCTCCTTCTGACTGTCGCCGGCGGCGACCACCACTACGCGACCCAGAATGTCCTGCCCCTCGACCGACAGATTGCGGCCGGCCGACAGGAACTGTCCGAGACCGTGGGTGGCGAGGTACGCGCGTTGACCGGCGAGCACGTAGAGCCCGGCGCGGTCGCCAATCTCGCTGACGACCTCTACGCGCGGGCGCTGCACGTTGGCGCGGATGGCGACCGCCTCGACGGCGCGCAGCGCGTTCTCGACGGCGGCGGCGTCGGCGTCGTCGGGCAGCACGACGCGGATCGTCACCGCGCCGGTGACGTCGGGCGAAATCGCTGCGAGATCGTCGAGCATATCGACATGCGGCTCGGCGACGCCGGGAAAGGCGAGGCCGGACGAGGCGGGATCAACCTGCGTCCACAGTTCGTAGGTCGCCTCCATCGAGCAATCGACGCGATGGCGCTGCGAAACGGCGATGCGCACGTTGTTGTAGCCGGTCGTCAGCAGGCCGCGCGGCAATTCGACGTCGAGCGCGCCGGGGTCGGTCGCCGCCGCGATTGGCGTCTGCGCGATCGCGACGTCGTTGACGCTGATCGACAAGCTCGACGCCTCGGGCATCACCGAGATCGCGTTGGTGAAGCCGATATGGATGCGCGCGCGCGTGCGGGCTTCGGCGGAGGTCACGTAGATCGGCCAGCTCTTGGCGCTGGTCTCGCCCTCGAACCGGAGTTGCAGCGGATCGGACCCCAGCCTGTGCAGGGCTTCGCCGCCGGCGTTGGAGCCGGCGTCGGCGAGCGCGGCGCTCGCCCCGAGCAGACCGGCCAGCATCGCTGCGAGGAAAGCTTTCGACCGCATCGTCAAGTTCCTCAAGCGCTGGCCGCGCGCGACGGCGCCGCTTCGGAATTCGCATTGGCGGCGGCGGCGGCCGCCTCGGCGGCGGAGGCCGCCGCCTCGATCGCCGGCGTTGCAGGCTCGCCATGCACCACCCGGCGCGCGGCGCGATGCGCGCGCCATTCCGAAAGCAGCAGCCGAAGCCCGCGCGGCGGACCCGAAAAGCTCCAGGCGAAGAAGGTGGCGACGCCGTGCAGAATGCCGCGGCGGCGGCGGCGATTCTCGCGGAACTGCGCGATGTCTCTGACGTCGCCGAACATCAGGTCGCTGATCGCCTGGTAATGCCGGCGCTTCAGCTTGCCGAATTTAAAGCCGATCTCGACGACGTCGCCGCGGGTCAACCAGTTGCTGACGACCACCGGGAAACTCTGGGCGCCGTTGCCCGAGCGCAGCTTGACGTCGACCACCGCCGCCATCCCCTGGACGATCGGCTGCACCAGTTGGTCGGCCGGCATGCTGACCCGGCAGCCGCCATAGGAGACGTCGACCGCTTTGCCCGGCACGATGCCGCTGCCCAAGGCGAGATCGACCGGTCGCTCCAGCGGAACCCGATACGTCCGCCGCTCCGAGATGACGCCGAGCGAAGCGGCCGACATCAGGAGATTGAACAGGTTCCACATCGCGACGACTGCGAGCAGTTCGTTGGCCTCGCGTTCGGTGAACCAGCGCCAGGCGCACACCACCATCGAGATCGAATAGACCGCGAACAGCACGAAGAACGGCGTCGACAGCTCCGACAGATGGTCCTTGTCGAGGCTGTTGCCCTTGTCGGTGACGTTGAAGGTCGGCTTGTAGGGATTCAGAATGACGCTGAACAGGCCGCGCGCGAGATATAGCGTCTGCATGTACTCGTAGACCTCGGAGACCAGCGCCCATCGCACCTGGCCGTAGAGGTAGTTTTGCATCATCATATTCGCCAACATATAGAGCACCGTGTAGGAGAGAAACTCCTGCGCGTTGGCGATATAGATCTGCATATTGAAATAGATAAAAAGCAACGGCGAGATGAGGAACGGCAATCGGAAGAACGCGAAGAACCAATAGGTGATGTTGGAGAGATAGCAGATCTTCTGCGCCAAGGTGAGGCCGCGCTTCAGCACCGGATTCTTCAACAGGAAGATCTGGAACATGCCGCGCGCCCAGCGCGACCGCTGGCCGATGAACGACGAGAACGTCTCCGGCTGCAGCCCGGAGATCATCGGCTTGTCGATATACATCGATCGCCAGCCGCGCGAATGCAGGTCGAGCGCGGTCTCGCAATCCTCGGTGATGGTGATGCCGGAGAAGCCGCCGACGAGTTGCAGCGCCTCGCGGCGGATCACCGCCGCCGAGCCGCAGAAAAACGCGCCGTTCCACTTGTCGAGGCCCTTCTGGATGATGCCGTAGAACATCTCGTTCTCCGACGGCATCTTGTTGAAGGTCTCGAGATTACGCTCCAGCGGATCAGGGTTGGTGAAGAAATGCGGCGTCTGGCATAGGAACAGGCGCGGGTCTTCGCGAAAATAGCCGACCGTCTCTCGCAGGAATTCGCGCAACGGGGACATGGTCGGCGTCGAACACGACGATCAGTTCGCCGGTCGACTGCTTGAAGCAGTTGTTCATATTGCCGGCCTTGGCGTGCTCGTTCTTGGCCCGCGTCAAGTATTTCGCGCCGAGCTCTTCGGCGAGCGCCGTCAGTTCGACCCGCCGCTCGCGCGCCTCCTTGGCCTTCTTGGCGTTGTCCTGATTGCATTTCTGGTCGGTGCCGCCGTCGTCGAGCATCCAGACGTTGAGCTTTTCCTTGGGATAATCCATGTCGACCGCCGCGATGACCGTCATCGCCAGCAGCTCGGGGTCCTCATTGTAGGTCGGGATATAAATGTCGACCGTCGGCAGATCCTCGTGGCGCCGACCGGCTTCGGCGGCTTGCGGTCGAGCGGATCGGCGACGACGAACAGGCTGATCGCCAGCATGATCGTTGCTATAGACCTCGGCCATGTAGAGCAGCACGCCGGGAACGAAGTTCCAGAGATCGCTGGCCGGCGGGATCGTATTGACGGTGCGCCAGAAAAAATAGCGGATGACGACCGCGGTCCCGAGCGCGAGGTAAATCTGGCGCCAGGTTCCCGTCAGGCCGAGCGCCCGAATCGCCGACATCGCGATCAGCGCGGCGACGCCGATCGCAAATTGCGAGCGGATGCCGACGGGCTCGGTGGCCAGGACGATGAACACAAGCCCCGAGCTGAGCCACAGGGCCTTCTTGACCGACCGCTCCATACGCCACGCCCTGACGCTACCGCACTGCGGCGCAGCCTAGGGCGTTAGGCTTTACATTCCCTTACGGTATGACGCAGAGGAATTAGTTGAGCGCGTCGGGCGGCGGCGGCATGGCGCCGGTCATCATCGCCACCGCGTCGGACATCGACACCTTCTTCGGGTCGACCACGGTCAGCCGCTTGCCGAGCCGGTGGATATGGATGCGATCGGCGAGCTCGAACACATGCGGCATGTTGTGCGAAATCAAGATGATCGGCAGCCCGCGCTTCTTGACGTCGAGGATCAGCTCCAACACCCGGCGCGATTCCTTGACGCCGAGCGCCGCCGTCGGCTCGTCCATGATAACGACCCGCTTGGCGAAAGCGGCGGCCCGCGCCACCGCGACGCCTTGGCGCTGTCCGCCCGACAGCGTCTCGACGGGTTGGTTAATGTTCTGAATCGTCATCAGCCCAAGCTCGTTGAGCTTTTCGCGCGCGAATTTCTGCATGGCGCCGCGGTTCAGCAGCCGGAAATACTGGCCTAGGAATCCGCCGGCGCGGATTTCGCGGCCTAAAAACATGTTGTCGGCGATCGACAGCGCCGGCGACAACGCGAGGTTTTGGTAAACGGTTTCTATTCCCGCCTCGCGCGCGTCGATCGGCGAGCGGAAATTCACCACCTCGTTGCCGAGACGGATTTCGCCGGCGTCCGGAATCACGGCGCCGCAGATCGCCTTGATGAGCGACGATTTGCCGGCGCCGTTGTCGCCGATCACCGCCGTGATCTCGTTGGGGTAGAGATCGAAATCGGCGTGATCGAGCGCGGTGACGCGCCCGTAGCGCTTCACCAGTTGCCGGCAGGTGAGGATGGGTTGGGCGCTGCCGTTGACGCTCACTTGGCGATCCTCCGGATCCATTGGTCGAGCGCGACGGCGACGATGATCAGCACGCCGATCGCGAATTCCTGCCACAGCACGTCGAGGCCGGCGAGCGAGACAGCAGAGCGGAACACGCCGACGATCAGCGCGCCGATCAACGTGCCGACGATGGAGCCGCGGCCGCCGAACAGGGAGGTGCCGCCGATCACCACGGCGGTGATGCTGTCGAGGTTCATGTTTTCGCCGGCGGTCGGGCTGATCGCGCCGATGCGGCCGATCAGCGCCCAGCCGGCGATCGCCGAGATGAGGCCGGCCAGCGTATAGACGCTGAGCAGGATGCGGTCGGTATTGATGCCGGCCAGTCGCGCCGCCTCGGGATCGTCGCCGGTGGCGTAGATATGGCGTCCATAGGCGGTGCGGTTGAGCACGTACCAGACGATGATCGCCACCACGATCAACAAGAAACTGGCGAGGATGATGCGCGCCCCGCCGATCTCGAACGGCACGCCCATGAGCTGCAGGAACGGCGCCTGCTCGTCGAGGTCCTGCTCGCGGATCGTTTCGCTCTGCGAGTAGAAGATGTTGAGCGCCCCGATGATGCTCAGGGTTCCGAGCGTCACGATGAACGGCGGCATTTGCAACCGCGTGACCAACGTGCCGTTGAGGTAACCGCAGGCGAGCCCGCACAAGAGGCCGAGGGGAAACGCCAGAATGACCGGCCATCCGTCGATGACCGCGAGACGCCCCATGACCACCGAGGAGATGACCATGATGACGCCAACCGAGAGGTCGATGCCGGCGGTCAGGATGATCAGCGTCTGCGCCATGCCGACGATGCCGATGATCGTCACCTGCGTCAGCACCAGCGACAGATTGTTGGCTGTCGCGAAGTGCGACGGGTTGACCGCTATGCCCAACAAAAGCCCGAGAATAAGAACGACGACGGGGACCGTCGTCGGGTAAAGGTGGAGGAAACGCTGGACACGTTTGGTGAGGGAAAGACGCTCCTCCTCGAAACTGGCCTGCGTGGTGGCCGCGGCGGTGAGAACGCGTTCGAATTCCTGTGTCGGGGGTCGTCCGCCCGTCGAGGCATCGCTCATCGCCCGCTCCCCCTTGTTGTTTCCGCCACAGTCATTATTTCCGCCGCTCTTGCGGCGTCTTGTCTCGTCGCCCGAAGGTTGAAGCCCGCAGGCGACGAGCATCGTTATCGGATTAAGCGATCAAACGCATCGGAAATCAACCCCAGCAGAGCTTCTTGCCTTCCTCGACGCTGATCGACGGTACGCCCGGGACCGGGTGATCGGTCACAAGCTTCTCGCCGGTGTCGATGCTCTTTGGCTTTTCGCCGGTCTTGATGAACTTCGCGACCGCCTCGACTCCGTCGGCGGCCATCAGCAGCGGGTATTGCTGCGAGGTGGCGCCGATGATGCCTTCCTTGACGCTCTTGATGCCGGGGCAGCCGCCGTCGACCGCGACGACCAGGACGCCCTTCTCCTTGCCCGCCGCCTTGAGCGCGGCGTAACCGCCGTCCGCGGACGGTTCGTTGATGGCGTAGACGACGTCGATGTGATCGGCCTTCTGCAGGATCTTCTCCATCGCCTTGCGGCCGCCGTCATCCGATCCCGCCGTCACGTCCGAGCCGACGATCTGCGGACTGTCGCTCATCGAGAAGTGCTTGGGATCCTTCACCTTGATGCCGAAGCCGGTGAGAAAACCGTTGTGACGGAGATAGTCAACGGTCGGCTGGTTGGCGGCGAGATCGAGGGTGGCGATCTTGGCCGTGGACGCCTTGTCGCCGAGCGTCGCCTTCGCCCATTGACCGATCAGTTCGCCCGCCTTGAAGTTGTCAGTGGCGAAATTGGCGTCCGCGGCGTCGATCGGATCGAGCGGCGTGTCAAGCGTGATGACGAGAATGCCGGCGGCGCGGGCCTTCTTGACTGTCGGCACGATCGCGGTCGAATCGCTCGGCACCAACAGGATGCCCTTGGCGCCGGCGGCCATCAGCTGCTCGATCGCCGCGACCTCGCCATCGTTGTCGCCGTCGTATTTGCCGGCGTAGGCCTGCGGGGTGAGACCGAGCTCCTTGGCCTTGGCCTCGAAACCCTGTTTCATCTTGACAAAGAACGGATTTGTGTTGGTCTTGGTGACAAGCCCGACGATGTCGGCGGCCATCGAGGGCGCGCCCGTTAGGGCAAGCGCCAGCGCGGCGCCGGCGACGGTTGTGAGAACTCTAAAGTTCCTGGACATGACTTCCTCCCGAATGCGTCGTAAAGCAAAGCGCTTCTGGTTTTGTTGAGGCGCTTCGCGAGCGGCCCATGGTCGCGCCGCCGCCCGCCTATAGACACAAAGCCGAGACCGCTTGTCAAGAATAAATCAACGCGTTTGATTTATTCTTGACTTGTCACGCGCCGCCCTGCTAATCGAATGGGCAATGACGAGACCAGGCCGGGAGAGCCCGAGCGATTGCTCCCGCCACGGGGACGCATATGCCGGAAGCGGCGGAAAACACCGAAGCCACGTTTCTGCGGATCAGCGGGGCCGATCAGTCCGGCGTCCGCCTCTACAACGAGCGGCTGGCGCTGTCGCTGGTGCGCCGGTTCGGCCAGCTTTCTAAGATCGAAGTGGCGCGGATGACCGGCCTTTCGGTGCAGTCGACCTCGACGATCATGAACCGGCTCGGCGCCGAGGGCCTGCTCAAGCGCGAGGCCCCGCTGCGCGGCCGCGTCGGCCAGCCGACGGTGCCGGTGTCGATCGACCCCGAGGGCGCGTTTTCGCTCGGGCTCGGCGTCGGCCGTCGATCGAGCGACCTAGTGCTGATCGATTTCGCGGGCCAAATCCGCTATCGCGACCGCGTCGACTATCATTATCCGACGCCGGAGGACGTGCTTCGGTTCGCCGAACGCGCGCTTCCCGACCTGATCTCACGGCTCGACGCGCGTCAGCGCGAGCGGTTGGTCGGCCTCGGGGTCGCGCTGCCGTTCCAGCTGTGGAGTTGGTCAGACGAGATCGACGCCCCCCCCGGCGCGATGGACGGCTGGCGCTCGATCGCGCTCGGCGAGGAGATCGGCCGGCTCTGCGGCCTGCCGATAACCGTCTGCAACGACGCGACCTCGGCCTGCGCGGCCGAATATTTCTTCGGCGAAGCGTGGCGCGAGCGCGATTTTCTCTATGTGTTCATCGCCGACTTTCTTGGCGGCGGACTGGTCCTGAACAGCTCGCTCTATATCGGGCGCACTGGCAACGCCGCGGCGGTCGGCTCGATGCCGGTTCCCAGCGAGGCGGGGCCCGCGCAATTGATCCATCTCGCTTCGCTCTATCAGTTGGAGCGGCGCGTCGAACGGGACGGCGCGGACCCGTCGTCGATCTGGCTCTCGCCCGACGCTTGGGCCGATTTCGGCGCGCCGCTGCAGGAATGGCTCGACGCGGCGGCGCGGGCGCTCGCCTATGGGATCGTTTCGGCGAGTTCGGTGATTGATGTCGGCGCCATCGTCATCGACGGCGCGATGCCCGCCGCGGTGCGCCAGAAGATTTGTCTGTTGACCGCCGCCGAGCTCGAAAAGCTCGACCGGCGCGGCCTCTCCGACGTGCGCATCCTCGCCGGAGCCGTAGGGCCGGATGCGCGCGCGATCGGCGGGGCGGCGCTGCCGCTCATCAAGAATTTCGCGCGTGATCGCGACGTGTTGTTCAAAGAAGCGGTTGGGGAGGGTTGATCGCGCCGCATGGCGCACGCACGTCGGCGCAAGCGCCGGAGATTGAGGTAAACATGGCTTCCAAGTTCGTTAAGGTCGAACCGTTCGACCTCGTCGTTTTCGGCGGCACCGGCGATCTCGCCTACCGAAAACTGTTTCCCGCGCTCTATCACCGCGAGAAGAGCGGCCAATTCAGCGATCCCACCCGCATCATCGGCGTCTCGCGGCGGGAGATGTCGCGCGAGGAGTTCCAGGCGAGCGTGCGCGAGGCGCTGAGCAAGTTCGGCGACGCCAACGGCGGCGAGGCGGTCGAAACGTTCATCGGCCGCATCTACTACCAGGCGGTCGATGCGGCGCATGACAAGGGCTGGAAGGAGTTCAAGGAACTGCTCGACGGCGACGAGCGAATCCGCGCCTTCTATCTCGCCACCGGCCCCGATCTGTTCGCCCCGATCGCCAAGCGGATCGGCGCCGAAGGGCTTGCCACGCCGCGTTCGCGCATCATCGTCGAGAAGCCTATCGGTCACGACGGCGAAAGCGCGGCGGCGATCAACGACGCGCTGGGCGCGGTGTTCCTCGAGAAGAACATCTTCCGCATCGACCATTATCTCGGCAAGGAGACGGTGCAGAACCTGATGGCGCTGCGCTTCGCCAACGCGCTGCTCGAGCCGTTGTGGAACAGCGGCCATATCGACCATGTGCAGATCACCGTCGCCGAGACGCTCGGCGTCGGCGGGCGCGGCGCGTACTATGACGAATCCGGCGCGATCCGCGATATGGTGCAGAACCACATGCTGCAACTGCTATGTCTGGTCGCGATGGAGCCGCCCTCCTCGTTCGAGGCCGACGCGTTGCGCGACGAAAAGCTCAAGGTGCTGAAGTCGCTCTCGCCGATCAACGACAGCAACATCGCGCAACTGACGGTGCGCGGCCAATACCGCGCCGGGTTCGCGGAAGGCCAGCAGGCGGACAGCTATCTCAACGACATCGGCAAGGAGACGAGCGACACCGAGACGTTTGTCGCCCTGAAGCTCGCCGTCTCCAACTGGCGCTGGGCGGGGGTTCCGTTCTATCTGCGCACCGGGAAACGCCTGCCGCAGCGCTTCTCGGAGATCGTCGTCGGATTTCGCCGCGTGCCGCATGAAATCTTCGAACATGGCGCCGACGGCATTCCGGCCAATCGACTGGTCATCCGCGTCCAGCCCGACGAGGGCATCAAACTTTGGCTGATGATCAAGGACCCCGGCCCAGGCGGCATGCGTCTCCAGCACGTGCCGCTCGACATGAGCTTCGCCAAGGCGTTCGGGGCGGCTTCGCCCGAGGCGTACGAACGCTTGCTGATGGACGCGGTGCGCGGCAACGCCTCGCTGTTCATGCGGCGCGACGAAGTGGAGGCGGCGTGGCGTTTCGTCGATCCGATCCGCGAAGCCTGGGCGCATAGCGGCGAGCCGCCGCGCCCTTACGCGGCCGGCACCTGGGGTCCCGCGGCCTCGATCGCGTTGATCGAGCGCGACGGTCGCACCTGGAACGAGGAGTACGAGGAATGACCGAGACCGACTTCGCCCTTAGAACCTTCGCCGACGGCGCGACGCTCGCCGAAGCCTTCGCCGACTGGACGGCGAAGCTGCTCGGCGACGCCATCGCCGCGCGCGGCATGGCGCTGCTGATCGTCTCCGGCGGCTCGACGCCGAAGCGCTATTTCGCCGCGCTCGCCGCGCGCGATCTCGACTGGGCGCGCGTCGCCGTCACGTTGGCCGACGAGCGGCGCGTGCCTGACGACAGCCCGCGCTCCAACGCGCGGCTGGTGCGCGAAACCCTGCTCCAGGGCAAAGCGGCCAAGGCGCAGTTCTGCCCGCTCGCCGATTCCAGGCTCGCGCCCGAACAGGAGTTGGCGGCGGCGGCGGCGCGTGTCGCGCACCTGCCGTTGCCGGCCGATCTCGCCGTGCTCGGCATGGGCGATGACGGCCACACCGCTTCCTGGTTCCCGCACGCGCCGGGCCTGGACGAAGCGATCGACCCGGCGGCGCGCGCACTGGTCGCCGCGATGCCCGCCCCCGACGGGCTGGAGCCGCGCCTGACCCTCACCGGCCGGGCTTTGCTGCGCGCGCGCGCGATCGCCTTGCAGATCGAGGGTCCGGAGAAGGCGGCGACTTTCGCCCGCGCGCTCGAGGAGGGACCGGTCGAGGATATGCCGGTTCGGGCGTTGCTTATCGGTGTTCCCGACAAGCTGACGGTGTTTCAGGCCACGGCGTGAAATTACCGCTCCTCGGCGGCGTCTGATACGAGGAGACGATGCACGCTTTCGCCGAATTCATCCGCCTCCTCGGCCGCGGCAAGACGCTGTCGCGCTCGCTGACGCCGGAGGAGGCCGAGCGGGCGATGGCGATGATCCTCGCCGGCGAGGCGCTCCCTGAGCAGGTCGGCGCCTTCCTGATGCTGCTGCGCATGAAGGAGGAGACCGGCGCCGAGATCGCCGGCTTCGTGCGCGCCGCGCGCGCGCGGCTGCCGGCGCCGTCAGCGCCGCGCCCCGCTCTCGATTGGCCCTCCTACGCCGGCAAGGCGCGACGGCCGCCATGGCATCTCCTGGCGGCGCTGCGGCTCGCCGGCGCCGGCTACTCGATCGCCCTGCACGGGCTCGACGGCTCCACGCCGGGCCGGCTCTACGCCGGCGAGACGCTGGCCCGACTCGGGCTTCCGCCCGCTCGCGACTTCGCGCAAGCCAATGCGCAGCTCGCCGCGCGCGGGTTCACTTACCTGTCGCTCGACCGCATAGAGCCGGAGCTGGCGCGGCTGTTGTTGCTGAAGCCTGTGCTCGGCCTGCGTTCGGCGGTCAACACCCTCGCGCGCAGCCTCAATCCCTTTGCCGCGAAGGCGTCGCTGCAGGCCGCGTTTCATCCGGGCTACGTGCCTATTCATCGCGACGCCGCGCTGGCGCTCGGCGACGCCTGCGTATGGAGTTTTCGCGGCGACGGCGGCGAGAACGAGCGCCGGCCGGAAAAGCCGGTCGAGATCGCCGCCGCCGAAAACGGCGTCGCGCGCGATTTCACCCTGCCCCCGTTGCTCGACCTGCCGCCGGAGCGCGAGGGACCGCCGCAAGTCGAGGCGCTGGTGGATGTCTGGCGCGGCCGTGAAGACGCGCGGGCTGACGCCGCTATTGTCGGCACGATGGCGATGGCGCTCGGGCTGCTCGGCGCGGCGCCCGACGAGGCCCTGGCCGAGGCGCGCGCCTTGTGGGCCGCGCGCGACCGGGCGCATTTCCTCAAGGACGTTCCCGCCGAGGCGATCCCCGCGCCGCCGGCGATGGGCGTGGTCTATCTCGTCGGCGCCGGCCCCGGCGAAGCGGACCTACTGACCTTGCGCGCCAAGCGCCTGATCGATCGTGCCGAGGTCGTGCTTTACGACCGGCTCGTCGACCGCTCGATCCTCGCCCTGCTCCCGGCCGACGCCGAACGCGTCTATGTGGGCAAGCAGGCCGATCATCACGCCGTGCCGCAGGAGGAGATCGGCCGGCTGCTGATCGCTCACGCACAGCGCGGCAAGCGGGTGCTGCGGCTCAAGGGCGGCGATCCGTTCCTGTTCGGCCGCGGCGGCGAGGAGATCGAGGCGCTCGCCGGGGAAGGCGTGCCGTTCGAGGTCTGTCCGGGCGTGACCGCCGCGAACGGCTGCTCCGCCTACGCCGGCATTCCGCTGACCCATCGCGATCACGCGCAGACCTGCGTTTTCGTCACAGCGCAAGGGCGCGCCGGACGGCTCGATCACGATTGGCTCGAACTGATGCGACCCGGCCAGACGGTGGCGATCTACATGGGCCTCAACCAGATCGAGGCGATCATGCTCGACGCCATCGTCAAGGGCGTCGATCCCGAGACGCCCGCCGCGATCGTCGACAACGGCGCCCGCACGGGGCAGCGCGTCGTGACCGGCACGCTCGCCACGCTCGCCGAGAAGGCGCGCAGCGCGGGGTTGCGCGGGCCGACGATCATCATCGTGGGGTCGGTGGTGACGCTGAGGGAGAAGCTTGCCTGGCGAGGCTGAGCCGGCGGGTAGATAATAGTTCCCGATGTACCCAGCGTTGCGCGCCGGACCGGTGCTCATCTAACATGACCAGCGCGGCCTTGAAGCGCCTCGGGGGCTCTATTGCTTTCGTTCATCGAACGGCATGTGGTCGTTTGTATCGTCGGCGCGATTCTCGTCGTCTTCGCGTTTTACGAAACCTCGGCGCTGATCTTCGCCTATTCGGGCGAGGCGTATGTCGACAGCAATGTGGTGCTCGTGGCCCCGCAAGTCTCGGGGCCTCTGGCTACGCTCGCAGTCAGGGACGATTCCGCCGTCGAACAGGGCGACCTCATCGCGGAGATCGACCGCACGCCGTTCGCCATCGCCGTCGCCTCCGCCGAGGTCGACGTCAAGCTCGCCGCCGATCGGGCGAATGTGGCGCAGGATGGGATCGCGGAAAGCCGAGCGTCGGTTGCCGCGGCGCAGGCGTCGTTGGACGACGCCACGCACGAAAAAAGCCGCGCCGAATCGCTCTCGCGCTCCGAGGACATCTCCCCGGCCGCGCTCGACAACGCGCAGCGCAACGCGCTCGTCGCCGCCGCCGAGTTGCGCAAGGCCCAGGGTCTCCTCGCGGTGGCCGAAGGCCTGGTGGCGGTCAGGCGCGCCGAGCAGGACGCCGCGGCGCAAGCGCTTGCGAAGGCGCAGTATGAACTCGCGCGCACCCGCATAACCGCGCCGGTGGCGGGACGCGTCGCGCCCCTAACTGTGCGCGTCGGCGATTTCGCCCGCGCCAGCGAACCGCTCGCCGCCGTGGTGTCGCGCGAGAACTGGCGCGTCATGGCGGATATTGACGAGCGTCATCTGAAACGACTGAGACCTGGCCAAACTGTTTGGTTCACGATCGGCTCGGACCCCTGGCGGGTCCATTCAGGCAAGGTTCGGGCCATCGCTCCCGGCATTGCGCGCCGGCCGACCAGCGACGGCGCGCTGCCGTACATCCCGCTGGAGACCAACTGGATTCGCCTGTCGCGCCGTTTCCCGGTCGTCGTCGATATCGGCAATCTCGCCAAGACCCTGCCCCTCTACCGCGGCGCCGACGCCCGCGTGCTGATCTGGTTCTGAACGTCGTGACGACCGCGGCGTTAGGCTGGAGTGCGCGACAGGGCGGCCTGACCGCCGGGAGCGTGACGCTCGCGGTCGTCGCGGGGGCCGCGCTCGGCCTCCAGGACCTCTGGTGGGCAGCGATTTCGGCGTGGGTCGTCTCCAATCCCGACCTTTCGGCGCTGTGGCGCAAGCTGGGCATGCGGCTCGCCGGGACGGCCTGCGGCCTCGCGTTCGGTTACGTGATCGCGCAGGCGGTCGCGGACAGGCCGCCTTATCAGGCGCTCGGGCTGTTCGTCTCCGCCGCCGTCGGCTGCTACCTTCGATTTTCCGATCGATACGGCTACGCCTGGTTCTATGGCGCGTTGACGATCGCCATCATGATCGCCGTCAGCGTCCTCACGCCTGCCGAAGTGTTTTCGTTCGCGCAGTTCCGTCTGATCGAAATCGCGCTGGGCGTGTTCGCGAGCGCTTTCGTCCATGACCTATTCGGCGCCGGAGGCGGACCCGCGGCGACGGCGGAGGCGATCGCCCCACCAAGCCGCGAGCTCACCGAAGTCGGCCTCGTCGCGGGGCTTTCGGTTCTCGCGATGACCCTTCTCTGGTCACAGTTCGACACCCCGTCGCTGCCCCAGGCGCTCGCCTCCACTCTGGTCCTGGCGGACCGCGATCTCGCCGCAATCCGCTCACGCGCGCGCCAACGCCTGATCGGCTGCGCGCTGGGTGTGATCGCCGGGTTCGTGGCGCTCTCGCTGCCGCTCGACGCGCTTCCAGTCTATCTGATCGTGCTGTTCGCCGGCGCTTTCTGCTTCTCCCGCCTGCATCACGGCGGCGGCCGGCAGAGCTATATCGGCACGCAGGGAGGGGTGGCCTACATCACCGCGATGGTCACCGGCGACGGGCCGACCGCTGACATGTGGCCCGTGATTGGGCGGCTCGCCGGCATATTCCTGGGCGTGGCGCTGATGGTCAGCGTTTCATTCGTCCTGGCCGCGGTCCGCGCTTCGCGCTTGCGGACGGCCGCCGGGAATTGAGCGGATCACCACGCGAGGCTCGGCCGCGAGCGGTCGGCCACCAACGCCCGCGCGCTCCCGCCGCAAACCCGCGTGATTGCGTCCACCAGCCGCCCCCCCGCCGCCTCCACGTCGCCGAACCCGTTCGATTGCGCCGTCAGCACGACGCGGCGCGTCGCGGGCGTCACCGCGCTGCGCGCGTCCTGGCGCCAGTTCCAGCGCCGGCACAGCACTTTCGCCGCATCGGCGTAGACGACCTCACCGGGCTTCGGCGGATCGTTGGGGTCCTCCCCTTCGGCCGCGCCCATGTCGAGGAACGTGTCGCCGGGACGGGAAAAACGGAAGGCGAGATCGCCCTCGATGCGATCGAGATCGTCGCAGCCGAGGCACAGACCCTCGTCGAGCGAGACCATGTTGTAGAGATCAACCAGCGCATTCACGCGCGGAAGCGCCTCGCCCGCCAGCACTCGTTTCAGCAACCGTTCAACCGAGGGGCGATAACTCGTCTTCTTGATGCCGAACGCGCGATAAGCCGCGCGCCACGCGGCGACTCCTGGAATCGCCGAGAGTTCCACGCCCGCCCAGCGGGCGCGAGCGCGCGCCTCGGCCTCGGCGATCTCGGCATCGAGCGCCGCGTCGCCCACGGGTATCGTCAGGCCCTCGGCGACGACCACGGCGACGCGGAAATCGGGGAAACGTTCGGCGAGCTCTTCGATAGACAACCGCGGCATGGCTATTGCGGGCGCGGCCGCACGGCGCCCGTCGCCGCCAGGATCGCCTTGGCGCGCGGCGCGCCGAACAGCTTGGCGGCGTCGTCGCGCAAGCGATGGCGCCAGTTCGGGCGCTCGCGGTCGGTGCCCGGCAGATTGGTGGCGACCGTCTCGGCGGCGAGATCGTCGACCTGGATGCTGGCGAGACCCGAGCCGGCATGGGCGACCCAGGCGTGAATCGCGGCGGCGAGCGCGTCGTCCATCGGCGCATCGGCGGTCGGCGCCTCGGCGATCATGCCGGCGTCGATCAGCGCCTTCACCAGCACCTGTTTCTCGGCCGCTCGGTCGGCGAGCGCCTTGGCGGCGTGTTCGGGGCCGAGCTGGCCAAGGCTCATGCGCTCGGCGACGTCGGCCGCCTGCCACCAGCCCGCGAGCGTCGGCAGATCGTGGGTCGTCACGCAGGCGACGGTGTGGGTGGGGTAGTCGTGCGGGGAAAGAAATTCGAGGCCGTTGCGCTCGAAATAGAGCACGCGCATGCCGGAGATGTCGGCCTTGGTCAGTTTGTCGCGGAAGCCGTCGGGCACGGTGCCGAGGTCCTCCCCGACCACCATGCATTGGTGGCGTTGGCTCTCCAGCGCGATCTGGCCGATCAGCTCGTCGACCGGATAGGCGACATAGGCGCCTTCGGACGGCTTGGCGAAGTCGGGGATGACGAACAGCCGGGTGATGCCCATGGCGTGGTCGATGCGCAGCATGCCGGCGTGGCGCATGTTGGCGCCGAGCAAATCGCGGAACCCCTTCCAGCCCGAACGCGCGCCAGCGACGGGGTCGAGCGGCGGCAGATGCCAGTTCTGGCCGGTGGGCGAGAACGTGTCGGGCGGCGCGCCGACGGTGGCGCCGATGCCGAGTTCGGCCGCGCGCGACCAGCTTTCGGCGCCATCCGGCGCGGAGCCGACGGCGAGGTCGCGATAGAGGCCGATGTCCAAGCCCGCGGCGCGCGCCCGCTCGGCGGCCGCGGCGAGCTGGCGGTCGGCGACCCATTGGCAGAACTCGGAGAACCGCACGTCGTAATCGCGTTGCGCGGCCTTCGCGGCGAGCGCGGCGGGGTCGGCGTCGCGAAGTTCCGCCGGCCAGTTGCGCCAATATTCGCCGTTGCGCTCGCGGTGGATGGCGTCGAACACGCCGAAACGAAACAGCGGCTCGCCGCCCGCTGCGACGAAGGCGTCGAATTCGGCGAACAGCGGATCGTCGGAGCGCGCGGCGCGGGCGCGCAGGAACGCGGCGAAGCGATATTGCAGCGCGATCTTCTTGACGCTCCACACCGCGTCGTAGTCGATCGACGACAGCTTGCTGACGGCGGTCAGCCTCTCGCCGAGCGTCGCGGCGGCGGCGCGCCATTCCTCGTCGATCGGCAAGTCGTCCTCGACGAGCGCGTCGATCAGGATCGGATCGAGGAAGCGCCGGTCCGAGGGATGATAGGGGCTCGCCCGCCCTCGCTCGCCGGGAAACAGCATGTGCATGGGGCTGACCCCGAAATAGGCGGCGCCGCGTTGCGCCGCCGCCGCGGCGGCGAGGCCGAGCGCGGTGAAATCGCCGATGCCCTGGTCGCCCTCGTCGCGCCGCAGCGCGTAGAGTTGGGCCGAGACGCCGAAGCGCCGCTTCCAAGACGCTTTCGGCCGATAGGCCTCCGGCGGCGCGATGGTCAGCGCGCTCGTCGTGCCGCCGACTTCGAGCCGGTGCCTGCCGATCGGCAACGCCGGCAGGTCGAAATGCCGCTCGTCGATCTCGCGGCCGTTCGGCAGCGTCAGGCGACGAGCGTCGGCGCCCGGCGTCGAGCCGGAGAGAACTTCCCCGCTCTCCAGCGTGACGTGGAATTCGATTGCGCCCTGCGGCGCCGCGGGATCGGATCGCAGGGTCACGCGCGGCGGACTGTCGAGCGGCAGCGTCACCGAGGGCGGCAAGCGGCGCGCGCTGGTCTCCTCCATCAGCCGGTCGAGCGATTCGCGCGCGAGCGCCTGCGTGCGCGCCGGCAGGCCGAAACATTCGAGCAGGGCGAGCTTGGTCGCGGTCGAGACCAGCGTGTGCTTGCCGGTGACGTCCCACCATTCCGGCGCGATGCCGGCGGCTTCGGTCAGAACGTCGACCTCGCGCATGTCCGGCGGAGGGGCGGCTTTCGCCGAGACCGGCGTCTCAGCGATGATGAGCGTCGAGCGCCCCGCCAGCGGCGTGCGGTCGGCGAGTTGGGTCGGGGCGTCGAGGCGGGAATCGTCGCTGGTGTCGATATGAATGCGCCAGACGAAACCGGGGCGCGCCTCGGGCAGGCGCAGCGAAGTCGCCGGGCCGCGATTCATGGCGACGAGCACGCGGTCGAGCCCGTCGGGACCGGCCGCCGAGAACACCGCCGTCAGCACCTCGCCGTAGGGCGAATCCCAGTGGCCGCCGTCCACGATCGGCAGTTCGGCGTCGCGCCACTCGACGTCCGGCGGCAAGCCCTCGCCGAGCGGCGCGCCGGTCAGCCACGCGGCCTGTCGCAGCGCCGGGTGCGCGGCGCGAACCGCGGCGATCCGTCCGACGAAATCGGCGAGTTTTGTGTCAGCGCGCGACCAGTCAAGCCAGGAGATTTCGTTGTCTTGCGCGTAGGCGTTGTTGTTGCCGCGCTGACTATGGCCGATCTCGGCGCCGGCGGTGAACATCGGCGCGCCGCGCGCGACGAACAGAGTGGTCAGCAGATTGCGTTGATCGCGGGCGCGGGCGGCGAGAATGGCGGGATCGTCGGTCTCGCCTTCGACCCCATGATTCCAGGAGAGATTGTCGTTGGTCCCGTCGCTGTTGCGCTCGCCGTTGGCTTCGTTGTGCTTGTGGATGTAGGCGACGAGATCGGCGAGCGTGAAGCCGTCGTGGGCGATCACATAGTTGACGCTCTTGGTCGACCCCGGCGCCGAGCCGAACAGGTCGCGCGAGCCGGCGAGCCGGGTCGCGAGTTCGCCGCGCAGGCGCGCGTCGCCGCGCCAGAACCGGCGCGTCGCGTCGCGGAAGCGGTCGTTCCACTCGCCCCAGCTGTCGGGAAACGCGCCGAGCCGGTAGCCGCCGGGGCCGATGTCCCAGGGCTCGGCGATCAGTTTGGCGGTCTTCAGGACCGGGTCTTCCGCAAGCGCTGCGAACAGGGGCGCGTTGTGGTCGAAGCCGGAGGCGCGGCGGCCGATCGCGGTCGCCAGATCGAAGCGGAAGCCGTCGACCCCGCCCCATTGCATCCAGCGCCGCAGCGCTACGACCGCGAGCGAAACCACATGCGGGCGGTCGAGCGCGACGCAATTGCCGCAGCCCATGTCGTTGATGTAGCGCGAGAGATCCTCGGGCAGCAGGCGAAAATAGGCGGCGTTGTCGAGGCCGCGGAACGAGATCGTGGGGCCGAATTCGTCGCTTTCGCCGTTGTGGTTGAGCACGACGTCGAGCACGACTTCGAGCCCTTCGGCGTGCAGCGCGTCGGTGGCGCGGCGAACCTCGCGCCAGCCGCCGGGGGCGAGACGCGGATCGGGCGCGCCCCAGAACACCGGATTATAGCCCCAGGCGTTCGAGAGCCCAAGCGGCGGCAGATGGCGCTCGTCGACGAAGGCGTCGGCCGGCATGATCTCGACCGTCGTCACGCCGAGCGATTTGATGTGCTTGAGCAGCGGGGCTTCGGCGAGCGCGGCGAACCGGCCGCGCGCAGCCTCGGGGATGTCGGTGCGCAGCCGCGAGAAGCCGCGCAGGTTGACCTCGTAGATCACCGAATCGGCCGGCGCGACGCGGGCGCGGCCGGGCTCGCCGCCCGGCGCCGACCGGACGACGCATTTCGGCATGACGGCGGCGCTGTCGGCGCCGTGCTCGAACATCGTAGGATGTAGCTTAAACGGTCGGTCGATCTCCGCGGCGTAGGGATCGACGAGCAGCTTGCTGCCGTCGAAACGATGCCCCTTACCGGGATCGAACGGCCCCTCGACGCGCAGCCCGTAGCGCGCGCCCTCGACGAGGCCCGGCGCGAAGCCGCGATGGTAGCCGTCGCCGTCGCGGGTCAGCTTGAATTGCAGGGTCTCGCGCGCGCCGGTCTCGTCGAACAGGCAGACGGTCGCCGATTCGGCGTGCGGGGCGTAAACGGCGACCTCGCCCCCCTCCAGCCGGATCACGTGGCTGGGGTCGGCGGCGGGGGCGTCGGTCATTCGGTCGTCCTGCGAGCGAGCTTGGCGTAGAGGGCGGCGTAGCGCGCGGCGGGGGCGCGCCATGAGACGTCGGCGCGCATCCCGTTGAGGCGCAGCCGCCGCATTACCACGGGATCGCGGTAGAGGTCGAACGCGCGGGTGATCGCGTAATCGAGCGCGCCAATGTCGGGCGGATAGAACTGCACACCCGTCGCAACGCCTGCTGTCAGCGCGGCTTCGTTGGCGTCGATCACCGTATCGGCGAGGCCGCCGACGCGCGCGACGAGCGGCGCGGCGCCATAGCGCAGCGCACACAATTGCGTGAGGCCGCATGGCTCGAAGCGCGAGGGGACGACGAGAAAGTCGCATCCCGCCTGGATCAGGTGAGCGAGCGTCTCGTCGTAGCCGATCACGCAGCCCGCCTGGTCGGGATAGGCCGCGGCGAGGCCGGTGAACCCCTGCTCCAGGCTCGGCTCGCCCGTGCCGAGCAGCGCGAGTTGGCCGCCACGCGCGATCAGGCCGGGCAGGCAGGCGAGCAGCAGGTCGAGCCCCTTCTGGCTGGTCAGCCGCGAGACGACGCCGAACAGCGGGCCGGCGGCGTCGGGGCTGAGCCCGAATTTCGCCAGCAGCGCCGATTTGTTGGCGGCGCGGGCGTCGAGCTTGAGCGCGCTGTAGCTCTGCGCCAGGGTTGGGTCGGTCTCGGGGTTCCAGATCTCGTCATCGATGCCGTTGACGATGCCCTCGACGTCGGCGGCGCGGCCACGAAGCAGGCCGTCGAGCGCCATGCCAAATTCGGGCGTGCGGATTTCGCGGGCGTAAGTCGGCGAGACGGTGGTGATCGCGTCGGCGAACAGTATGCCGCCCTTGAGGAAGCCGATTCCGCCGAAATATTCGACGCCGTCGAGCGTCAAGGCGCTTGGCGGCAACTCCAACGCGTCGAGCAGGTCGCCGTAATAGTGGCCCTGGAACGCCATGTTGTGCAGCGTCAGCACCGTGCCCGGCCGGGCGCCGCCGTCGTAATGCAGGTAGACCGGCGCAAGCGCCGCCTGCCAGTCGTGGGCGTGGGCGACGTCGGCGGCGTAGCCCGGCGCGAGGCCCTTCGCGAGGTCGGCGCCGACGCGGGCGAGCGCGGCGAAGCGCAGCGCGTTGTCCGGCCAGTCGCGACCGTCGGGGCCGAGGTAGATGCTGCCGGGCCGTTCGTAGAGATGCGGCGCGTCGAGCACGAACAGGTCAAGCCCGCCGCCCGTCGCCGCCAACACTCGCGCCGGCCCGCCCATCAGCGCGGCATAAGCGTGGACCGGCTCGGCGTTTTCGAGCTTCGCCATCACCGCCGGGTAGCCCGGCAGCAGCGTCCGCACGGCGACGCCCTCGCGCGGCAGGAACAGCGGCAGCGCGCCGGCGACGTCGGCGAGCCCGCCCGTCTTGACGAGCGGGAACGCCTCCGACGCGATCGAGAGGACGTTGAGCACGCGCGATCAGCTTCCGAGCTTGTCGATCATCGTCTGGGTGATGAGCGTCACGCCGGTTTCCGTTCGACGGAAGCGGCGTGCGTCAGCTTCCGGATCGTCGCCGACCACGAGATTTTCGGGGATCAGCACGCCGGAATCGATGACCACCTTGGTAAGGCGGCAGCCTCGGGCGATTTTCACGTAAGGCATGATGACGGCCTCGTGAATATGCGAATAGGAATTGACGCGGCAGCCGGTGAACAACAGCGAACGCGAGATCGACGAGCCCGAAACAATGCAGCCGCCGGAAATCAGCGAAGTCACCGCCGATCCGCGCCGGCCGTCGATGTCGTGAACGAATTTTCCGGGCGGCGTGATCTCGCCATAGGTCCAGATCGGCCATTCGCGGTCGTAGAGATCGAGGTCGGGGACGATGTCGGTGAGATCGACGTTGGCCTGCCAATAGGCGTCCACCGTTCCAACATCGCGCCAGTAGATGTGCGACTCCTCGCGCGAGCGCACGCACGAGCGCGAGAAGTGATGCGCCACCGCCTTGCCGTTGCTGACGAGGTAAGGGACGATGTCCTTGCCGAAATCGTGGGAGGAGTTCGGGTCCGCGGCGTCGCGGCGAAGCTCCTCGATAAGGAACTTGGTGTCGAACACGTAGATGCCCATGCTGCACAAGGCGACGTCGGACTTGCCCGGCATCGGCGGCGGATTCTTCGGCTTTTCCAGGAACTGAATGATGCGGTCATGCTCGTCGACGTGCATGACGCCGAAACCTTTCGCCTCTTCGAGCGAAGCTTCGAGACAGCCGACCGTCACGTCCGCGCCGGACTCGACGTGCTGTTGCAGCATCTTCTCGTAGTCCATCTTGTAGATGTGGTCGCCGGCGAGAATGACCAGGAACTGCGGGCCGTAGCTCTCGATGATGTCGATGTTCTGATAGACCGCGTCCGCGGTGCCGAGATACCACATCGTCTCCGACACGCGCTGCGAGGCCGGCAGAACGTCGAAACTCTCGTTGCGCTCAGGGCGGAAGAAGTTCCAGCCGCGCTGCATGTGGCGAATCAGGCTGTGCGCCTTGTACTGCGTCGCCACCGCGATGCGGCGGATGCCAGAGTTCAACGCGTTCGACAACGCGAAATCGATGATGCGGGACTTGCCGCCGAAATAGACCGCGGGCTTGGCGCGCCGATCGGTCAGCTCCATCAAGCGGCTGCCGCGGCCCCCCGCCAGCACATAGGCCATCGCGTGGCGCGCGAACGGCGCGGTCGGCGTCGGTTCCTTGGTTGCACTCATACTCGCCTCCTCCCGAACGGATCGGCGTCATTTTTGCGCCGAGTTGCCCGCGAAATGAAGATGGAATTTGTCATCGAGTCCCGATGCGCGCGACGGCGCGCTCAGTTCCCCTCCGCCCGATATTCCAGATAGATCGTCGCCAGCGGCGGCAGGGTCAGCGAGGCCGACGCCGGCAGACCATGCAGCGATTGCCGCTCGGCGCGCACGCCGCCCATATTGCCGACGCCGGAGCCCCAATATTCGCGCGCGTCGGTGTTGATCGCCTCCGTCCAATTGCCGATCGTCGGCAGGCCGATGCGGTAGTCGCGCCGCACCACGGGGGTGAAGTTGCAGACCACCGCGATCGGCCGATCGCCCTCGCCGCCGAAGCGCAGGAAGGATATCACCGACTGATCCTCGTCGTTGACGACGATCCAGCGGAAACCCTCCGGCTCGCAATCGCGGACATAGAAAGCCGGGTGCGCGCGATAGAACGCGTTGAGGTCGCGCACCAGCCGCTGCAAGCCCTGATGCGGGGCGTGATCGAGCAGCCACCAAGGCAGGTCGCTGTTGCAATCCCACTCCGAGGTCTGGCCGAACTCCTGACCCATGAACAGCAGCTTCTTGCCGGGATGCGCCCACATGAAAGCGTAGTAGGCGCGCGTATTGGCGAAACGCTGCCACTCGTCGCCCGGCATTTTCGAGACGACCGACTTCTTCCCGTAGACGACCTCGTCGTGGGAAATCGGCAGCACGAAGTTCTCGCTGTAGGCGTAGTGCATGCTGAAGGTGATCTGGTTGTGCGCCCAGCGCCGATAGACAGGATCCTTTTCCATATACTCCAGCGAATCGTGCATCCAGCCCATGTTCCATTTGAAGCCGAAGCCGACGCCGCCGAAGTTCGTCGGCATGGTGATGCCGGCGTAGGCGGTCGATTCCTCCGCGATCATCAGCGCTCCGGGAAACAGCCCGTAGACGGCTTCGTTGACGCGCTTGAGGAAATTGACGGCGTCGTAGTTGACGTTGCCGCCGTCGGCGTTGGGCACCCATTCGCCGGGATTGCGCGAATAATCGAGGTAGAGCATCGAGGCGACCGCATCGACGCGCAAGGCGTCGAGATGATAGCGGTCCACCCAATAGAGCGCGTTGGTGAGCAGGAAGCTCGCCACCTCCTTGCGGCCGAAATCGTAGATCGCCGTGTTCCAGTCGGGATGAAAGCCCTTGCGCGGGTCGGCGTGTTCGTAGAGCGCGGCGCCGTCAAACCAGGCGAGGCCGTGCGCGTCGATCGGGAAATGCGCCGGCACCCAATCGAGGATCACGCCGAGTCCGGCCGCATGCGCCTTATCGACGAAGCGCGCGAACGCTTCTGGCGTGCCGAAGCGCTTGGTCGGCGCGAACAGGCCGATCGGCTGATAGCCCCAGGAAATATCGAGCGGATGCTCGGTGATCGGCATCAGCTCGATATGGGTGTAGCCAAGATCGGCGACATAGGGAACGAGCGTATCGGCGAGCTCGTCGTAGGTGAGCCAGCGCCCGTTTTCGCCGCGCCGCCACGAGCCGAGGTGGACTTCGTAGATCACCATCGGCTTTCGCCGCCATTCGCCCTCGGCGCGCGACTTCAGATAGGCGTCGTCGGTCCAGGCGAAATCGTTGGTGTAGGCGACGATCGAGGCGGTCGAGGGCCTCAGTTCGGCCTCGAATCCGTACGGGTCGGCCTTCAAGGGCTGCAACTCACCGTGGGCCGAGACAACCTCATATTTGTAGGTCGTGCCGGCGCCGAGATGGGGAATGAAGATTTCCCATAGGCCGCTGTCGTAACGCTTGCGCATCTGGCAGCGCCGGCCGTCCCACTCGTTGAAGTCTCCGACCACTGAGACTCGGCTGGCGTTCGGCGCCCACACGGCGAACAACACGCCGCCCGCGCCCTCGTGCGTCGTGATCTGCGCGCCGAGCCGCTTGTAGAGTTCGCGATGCGTGCCTTCGATCAACAGATGATCGTCCATCGGCCCGAGCGCGGGGCCAAAGGAATAAGCGTCCTCATAGGACGAGACGCCGGCGGAGCGCGTAACCTCCAGCCGATAGCGCGGACGATCCTCGCCCTTGGGCAGCAGCCCCTCGAAGAAATCGTTCTTGCGCCGTTCGAGATCGATGATCGGCGTCCCGTCGCGGCGCACGGCTTTGACGGAGATGGCGTCGGGCGCGAACGCCCGGATCGCCCAGCCGTCCGGCGTCAGATGCGGTCCCATGAAAGCAAAGGGGTCGCGGTGGCGCGCCGCCGCAAGCGCGTCGATGTCGGATTCCTCAGCGCGCCAGGCTTCCCCCACGTTTCGCTCCCTTTAGGCAAGCCGTTTGTACGGCGCCTTCCAAATATCGTCCGCGTATTCCGCGATGGTCCGATCCGAAGAGAACCATCCGGTATTGGCCGTATTCAGGATGCTCGATCGTAGCCAAGCTTTGCGGTTCCGCCAAGCGGCGTCGATCTTCTGTTGCGTCGTCCAGTAGGCGTCGAAGTCGGCGCACACCATGAAATAGTCGTGATGGCGCAGCGTTTCGACCAGCCCGTGATAGCGGCCGCGGTCGTCGGCCGAGAATACGCCGGAGCCGACCGCCTCCAGCGTGTCCCGCAGCACCGGCGACGCGTCGATATAGGGCGGTCGAATCAATGCCTTTGGCGCGCGCGGTTTCGACCTCCTGCGCGGTCAGGCCGAAAATGAAGATGTTGTCGTCGCCCACCAAGATCGCTTGCAGCTCGACGTTGGCGCCGTCGAGCGTGCCGACCGTCAGCGCGCCGTTCAACGCCATCTTCATGTTGCCGGTTCCCGAGGCCTCCATGCCGGCGGTGGAGATCTGCTCGGAGAGGTCGACGGCGGGGATGATCGTTTCGGCGAGGCTGACGTTGTAGTTCGGCAGGAAGACGACCTTGAGCAGGCCGCGCACCGTCGGATCGGCGTTGACCGCGCGCGCGACGTCGATCGCCAGCTTGATGATGAGCTTGGCCTGCGTGTAGCTCGCCGCCGCCTTGCCGGCGAAGATTTTCACGCGCGGCGCGAAGTCGATCGTCGGATTGGCGCGAATCTCGTTGTAGCGCGCGATCGTCTCGAGGATGTTGAGCAATTGCCGCTTGTATTCGTGGATGCGCTTGATCTGCACGTCGAACATCGCGTCGGGGTCGAGGCGCTGGTTGAGCGTCTCCGCGATCGGTCTGGCCGAGTGCGACCTTGTTGGCGCGGCGCGCCAGCGCGATCTGCTCCTGCATCGACGAGTCGTCGGCGAATTTCGCCGAGCCCCTTCAGCGCCTCGGCGTCGTGCAGGGCCTTCTCGCCGACCGCCGCCGTGATGATTTCGGTCAGCCGCGGATTGCATTCCATCAGCCAGCGGCGGAACGTGATGCCGTTGGTCTTGTTGACGATGCGGCCGGGGTAGACGATGTTGAGATCGTGAAACACCGTCTGCTTCATCAGATTGGTGTGCAGCGCCGACACGCCATTGATCTTGTGCGAGCCGACGAAGGCCAGCGCGCCCATGCGCACGCGCCGCCCGCCGTGCTCGTCGATCAGCGAAATCGAGGCCATGAAGCTCGGATCGGTCATGCCCTTCTTGCGCGCGCTGTCGAGATGCATGGCGTTGATGAGATAGATGATCTGCATGTGGCGCGGCAGCAGCCGCTCCATCAGCGCCACCGGCCAGCTCTCCAGCGCCTCGGGCAGCAGCGTATGGTTGGTGTAGGAGAACACCGAGCGCGTGATTTCCCACGCTTCCTCCCACGGCAGGCCGTTGAGATCGACGAGAATGCGCATCAGCTCGGCGCACCGAGATCGGCGGGATGCGTGTCGTTGAGCTGCACCGCGACGTGGTCGCCGAGCGTGCGGACGTCGCTGATACTAGCTTGACGTGGCGGCGCACCAGATCGAGCAGCGAGGCGGAGGCGAAGAAATATTCCTGCCGCAGCCGCAGCTCCTGGCCCGCCGGCGTCGCGTCGCTGGGGTAGAGCACTTTCGAGATCGCCTCGGCGCGCACCGAATCCGACAAGCGCGCCGATGTAGTCGCCGGCGTTGAAGGCATCGAGCTTGATCGGGTCGGGCGCGCGCGCCGACCACAGCCGCAGCGTGTTGACGTGACGGCCGCGCCAGCCGACGATCGGCGTGTCGAAGGCGATCGCCTCGACGCGTCTCGCCGGGATGCCAGACGTGGCGCACGAGGTCGCCGTCGCCTTGGATCGCCTCGACCTAGCCGCCGAAGCCGATCGCGTAGTTGACCTCCGGCCGCTCGAACTCCCAGGGGTTGCCGTGGCTGAGCCAGTCCTCCGGCGCCTCCTGCTGCCAGCCGTTGCGGATGATCTGCCGGAACAGGCCGTTGTCGTAGCGGATGCCGTAGCCGTGCGCGGCGATCGACAGCGTCGCCATGCTGTCCATGAAGCAGGCGGCGAGCCGGCCGAGGCCGCCGTTGCCGAGCGCCGCGTCCGATTCGATGCGGCGCAGCGAGTTGAAATCGACGCCGAGGCTGCGCCAGCGCCGCGGTCATCGGCTCGACGATGCCGACATTGGTCATCGCGTCGAACAGCATGCGGCCGATGAGGAATTCGAGGGAGAGGTAATAGACGCGCTTGCGCTGGTCCTCGTAGTTGCGGTTCGTCGAGGCGATCCAGTGTTCGACCACGATGTCGCGGGTCGCCGCGGCGACCGCGAGGAACCAGTCGCGCTGGCTCGCCGCCACGGGGTCCTTGCCGACGGTGTATTTGAGCTTGGCGAGCACCGCCGCCTTTAGCTCATCGGCGGTGAAAGCGCGCACTTCATCGGCGGAGGCGCGCTCCGGCGCCGGCGTAATCACTGATCCATGGCGAACTCCCCTTCTCTGTCCGGCAGCAAGATTTACGTCGACTAACACAACGGGAATTAACGCCTCGTACCATCATTGTGACCGGCGGCGAAATTCATCCTAAACCCGCGCTGCGTGAAGTTTGTGCGAAGGGGTACGCATGAGGATCAACGGCAAGGCATATCGCACGATCTGGCGGGCCGGGCCGGCGGCGGTCGAGACGATCGACCAGACCCGCCTGCCGCACGAAGTTGGCGGTCCGCCGCCTCGACAGCCTCGAAGGCGCCGTCGAAGCGATCAAGACGATGGTCGTGCGCGGCGCGCCGCTGATCGGCGCCACCGCCGCCTACGGCCTCGCGCTGGCGCTGACCAAGGCCGACGACGACGCGGCCTTGGAAAGCGCCTACCGCGCGCTGCTGGCGAGCCGCCCGACCGCCGTCAATCTGAAACACGCGCTCGACGACGTGCGCGCCAAGGTCGCGCGCGCTGCCGCCCCGGCGAGCGCGGCGCGGCGGCGTTCGCCCGCGCCGATGAGATCTGCGACGAGGACGTCGAGCTGAACCACGCCATCGGCGAGGCGGGTTTCCGGCTGATCGAGGCGGCGCACAAGGCGTACCGGGCGGCCGGTCAATGTGCTGACCCATTGCAACGCCGGCTGGCTCGCGACCGTCGATTGGGGCACCGCGACGGCGCCGATCTATCTCGCCCACGATCGCGGCGTGCCCGTGCATGTCTATGTCGACGAGACGCGGCCGCGCAATCAGGGCGCCTCGCTCACCGCGTTCGAACTCGGCCAGCACGGCGTGCCGTTCACGCTGATCGCCGACAACGCCGGCGGCCACCTGATGCAGCATGGCGAGGTCGATCTCTGCATCGTCGGCGCCGACCGGGTCACCGCGCGCGGCGACGCCGCCAACAAGATCGGCACCTACCTGAAGGCGCTCGCGGCGCGCGCCAACGGCGTGCCGTTCTATGTCGCAGCGCCCGGAACGACGATCGACTGGACGCATCGACGACGGGGCCAAGATCGAGATCGAGGAGCGCGACGCCAAGGAAGTGACGCACATCTGGGGCCGTCTCGACGACGGCCGGCTGGCGCAAGTGGCGCTCGCGCCGCCGGGCACGCGCGCGAAAAATCCCGCCTTCGACGTGACGCCGGCGGAGTTGGTGTCGGGCATCATAACCGAGCGCGGCGTCGCCGACGCGGGCGCGCTTGCCGCGCTTTATGGACGGCGCGCGGAGAGGGTGTAGATCGCGGAGTTCTCAAGTCCCTTCTCCACGCTGAGCCGCGCTTCGAAGCCCTTGCTCGCCAACAGGTCGCGCATCGCCTCGGGCTCGCGCGCGCCGCTATCGTGGACCTCCGCGACGACCTGGACGATCCGCTCCCAGTGGTCCTCGCGGATACCCCTGACAACCGCGTTTTCGGCGCGCTCCACGTCGATTTTCAGCAGGTTCACCGTGCGAATGTCGTAATCGTCGATCGCGTCCGAGATCGTCGTCACCCGACAATCGAAAGCGACCGCGTCGTCCAGCTTGTCGCCGACAGCAAGCTCAACCTTGCGCTCGCTGACCGCGGATTTCGTCGCCTGCGCTATCTGCGTGCGCGCGCCCGCCCGCAGAACGTCGAGGTCGCGCTCCCGATCGGCGAAAAGCCCGCTCATCAGCGAATAGCCGGGGTAATACGTGAACCGCGCTTGTCCCGCCGCCGCCCCCAGCGCGGCGTCGATCACCACGACCTTGTCCGCCCAGTCCGCGAGGTTCGCCCGCAGCGCCGCGAGGCAGTTCGGCGCCGGCTCGAAACAATAGAGCCGCGCAGGATTGGACCCGAGGAGCGCATAAAGCGCGAACATGCCGATATTGGCGCCGACGTCGAGGATCACGTCGCCCTCGCGGATGATGAGACCATGCTGAGCATAAGTGTTCTGGACAAAGATCTCGTTGTAGAGAAACCGGGTCTCATAGGCGTTGATTTCATGGATCGTCCGCCCGTTGGGGAGGGTCGTCGGCTTCATTCCTGGTCTCCGGAGCGGCGCGCTGGGCGCGGTCGACGCGAGATTCATAGAAGCACACTCCTCTGAAGACTTGAAAGCCAGCGCCCAACGGCGCCAGATGGCGGCGGCATGTTGCACGGATCGACCGTCTTCGCCGCCGCGATCGGCTATGTGCTGGCGCTGTTCGCGCTGGCCTATTGGGGCGACCACGGCGGCCGCAAATTCCTCGTCGGACGCCGGCGCGCGCTGGTCTATGCGCTGAGCCTGGCGGTCTACTGCACCTCCTGGACCTATTACGGCTCGGTCGGCCTCGCCTCCGCGCACGGCCTCGATTTCCTGCCGATCTATATCGGCCCGGTGCTAGTCATCGGCTTCGGCAACCGTCTGGTGCGGCGCATCGTCGAACTGGCGCGGGCGCAGAACCTGACGACGGTCGCCGATTTCGTGGCGGCGCGCTACGGCAAATCGCAACTGGTGGCCGCGCTCGCCGCGCTCATCGCGCTGATGGCCGCTGCGCCGTATATGGCGCTGCAATTGAAGGCGATCACCCAGACCATGCTGCTGGTGATCGAATCGTTCGAGCACGGCCGGCTCTCGCCGCCCTCGCCTTCGCCGGCGTTCTCGCTCGCCGTCACTTTGACGCTGGCGCTGTTCGCGATGGCGTTCGGCGCCCGCCGGCTCAATCCGGCCGAGCGCCAGGACGGGCTGATGCTGGCGATCGCGGCGGAATCGCTGGTCAAGCTGGTCGCGTTCCTGGCGGTCGGCGCCTTCGCCGTGTGGCGCCTATTCGGCGGCCTCGACGCGCTTTCCGCGATCGCGCGGCGGCCGGAAATCGCCGCCAAGCTCGCGTTCGCGCCGGACCCGGCGAGTTGGATCGCGGTGACGATCTTGTCGGCGAGCGCGGCGTTGCTGCTGCCGCGCCAGTTTCACGTCACGATCGTCGAGAACGCCGATCTTCGCGACATCCGCGCGGCGGCCTGGCTGTTCCCGCTTTATCTGATCGCGATCAACCTTTTCGTGCTGCCGCTCGCCGTCGCCGGCCTCGCCACGATCTCCGACCCCGGCTTTGATCGCGACCTGACGGTGCTGGCGCTGCCGCTGAAGGCCGGCGCGCCGGCGCTGGCGCTAACGACGATGATCGGCGGCCTGTCGGCCGCCACCGCGATGGCGGTCGTGGAAAGCGTGGCGCTCGCCATCACGGTGTCGAACGATCTTGTCATGCCGGTGCTGCTGCGGCGTCGCGGCGTCCAGGCGCGGGCGGCGGAAGGCGAGATCGGCGCGCTGGTGCTGTTCGTGCGCCGGGCGGCGATCTTCGGCGTGCTGGCGCTCGGCTATCTCTACGCGCGCTTCGCCAGCGACGCCGCGCTCGCCTCGATCGGCCTGCTGTCGTTCGCCGGGGTCGCGCAGATCGCGCCGGCCTTTCTCGGCGGATTGATCTGGCGGCGCGGCACGGCGTCCGGCGCGGCGACCGGCATGATCGTCGGCTCGCTCGCTTGGCTCTATCTGCTGCTGCTGCCCTCGCTCGCCGGCGACGAGGCGCTGCGCCACGTGCTGCGCGAGGGGCCGCTGGGCTGGGCGGCGCTGCGTCCCTCGGCGCTGGTCGGCTTCGCCTCCTCCTCGTTCGTCGGCGGCGTCGCGCTGTCGCTCGGCCTTAATGTGCTTGCCTTCATGCTGGTGTCGCTGATGCGGCAGCCGACGCTGCTCGAACGCACCCAGGCGACCGCCTTCCTCGGCGACGCGCCGCTCGCCAAGAGCCAGGCGTTCCGGCTGTGGCGGGCGTCGGCCACTGTCGGCGACATCGAGGCCACCGTCGCCCGCTTTCTCGGCGCGGCGCGGGCGCGGCGCTCGTTCGACGCACTGTTCGCCGAGCGCGGCCACGAAAAATACGCCAGCGCCGAGGCCGACGCGCGCGTCATTCGCCACGCCGAGCATCTGCTGTCGCCGGTGATCGGCGCCTCGACGTCACGGCTGGTGCTGTCGCTGCTGCTGCGTCGCCGCGCCATGTCGGGCGAATCGGCGCTGAAGATGCTCGACGACGCCTCCGCGGCGATGCAGTCGAGCCGCGACCTGTTGCAGCACGCGCTCGATCACGCCCGCCAGGGCATCAGCGTGTTCGACCGCAATCTGGCGCTAAGCGCCTGGAACCGCGCGTTCGCCGAACTGTTCGACCTGCCGCCGTCGATGCTGCGCGAGGGGCTCGGGCTCGACGCGATCGTGCGCTACAACGCGGCGCGCGGCGTCTATGGGCCCGGCGCCTCCGACGACTTCGTCGCCGACCGGATCGCCAGCCTGCTCGATCGCGACGAGCCGACGCGGCTGCGGCTCTATCAGCCGCAGCGCGTGCTGGAGGTGCGTTCGGCGCGGCTGCCCGACGGCGGCATCGTCACCACCTACGCCGACATCAGCCAGACGGTCGCGTTCGAGGACGAGCTCGCCGCCGCCAACGAAAGCCTGGAGCGCCGCGTCAGCGAGCGCACCGCCGAGTTGGAGCGGCTCAACCAGGAGCTGGCGCGGGCGAAAACCGCCGCCGAGGACGCCAACCTGTCGAAGACGCGGTTTCTCGCCGCCGCCGGCCACGACCTGTTGCAGCCGCTCAACGCGGCGCGGCTCTACGCCAGTTCGCTGGTCGAGACGACCAACGACGCGCCGGCCGAGGAGCGCGCCGGCCTCGCCCGCAATGTCGACGCCTCGCTGGAGGCGGTCGAGGAGATTCTCGGCGCGCTGCTCGACATCTCCCGCCTCGACGCGGGGGCGACGAAACCGGAAATCAGCGACGTGGCGCTCGCCGAATTGTTCCGGCAGTTGGAGATCGAGTTCGCGCCGATGGCGCGCGCCAAGGGCCTCAAGCTCACCTTCGTCGAGACGCGGCGCGTCGTGCGCTCCGACCGGCGCTTGCTGCGCCGCCTGTTGCAGAACTTCGTCTCCAACGCCGTCAAATATACGCCGAAGGGGCGTGTGCTGATCGGCGCGCGGCGATCCGGCGAGAGCGTGCGGGTCGAGGTCTGGGATACTGGCCTCGGCATTCCCGAGAGCAAACGGGCCGCGGTGTTCGACGAATTCTATCGGCTCGACCAGGGCGCCAAGGCCGCGCGCGGCCTTGGCCTCGGCTTGTCGATCGTCGAGCGCCTCGGGCGCGTGCTGGAGCATCCGATCGGCTTGCGGTCGGAGCATGGCCGCGGCTCGGTGTTCAGCGTGACCGCGCCGTTGAGTCACGCCGCGCCGATGGCGACGGCCGAGGCGCCGCCGGAGCGCGCCGGCTCGCGCGATCCGCTCGCGGGCCTGCGCGTGCTCGCCATCGACAACGAGCCGCGGGTGCTCGAGGGCATGCGCACGCTGATCGGCAAGTGGGGTTGCGAGGTGGCGACCGCCGCCGGCGTAAGCGAAGCGCTGACGCGGCTCGATCCGCCGCCCGACCTCGTCATCGCCGACTATCATCTCGACGACGGCGACGGCCTCGCCGCGATCGCCGCGGTGCGGGCGAAGCTTAGCGCGGCGATTCCCGCCGTGCTCGCCACCGCCGACCGCAGCGCCGAAGTGCGCGACGCCTGCGCCGCCGCCGACGTGGCGCTGCTTAACAAGCCGGTGAAGCCGGCCCCGCTGCGCGCGCTGCTGACGCGCGGGCTTTCGCTGAAGCAGGCGGCGGAGTGAGGGCGCGGGCGGCTCGCGCTTGCCAAGCTCGCCAGCGTCGGCCAACATATCTTCGCGAACGTCCGCGTTCGGCGAGGGTCGGCCAAGATGAACCTGGAATTGTTCGGCGCGTTTCTGCTCATCACCACCGTGCTGATTTTGACCCCGGGGCCGATCGTCACCCTGGTGATTTCGACCGGCGCCACCCAGGGCGTGCGCGCGGCGCTGGCGACGGTGGCGGGAACCACGCTGGGCAACGCCGTGTTGCTGGCGGCGATCGCCTTAGGGCTCGATTGGGTGCTGGCCAACGCGGCGAGCGTGTTCAACGCGCTGCGCTGGACCGGCGCGCTCTATCTGATCTACCTCGGCGTGAAAGCCTGGCGAAATTCCGCCGACGCCGCCGCGCCGGAAGCGCCATCGCGCCGGGTCCATTTCGCGCGCGGGCTGCTCGTTGCGCTGACCAATCCAAAGACCATCGTCTTCTTCACCGCGTTCCTGCCGCAGTTCGTCGATCCCAAGCTGCCGGCGGCGCCGCAGCTTTTGGCGATGTGCGCGGTCACGGTGATCTTCGCCGGGCTTTCCGACACCGCTTATGCGCTGGCGTCGGGGTATGGCCGCGCCTGGTTCCTCAAGCCGGGCCGAACCAAATGGCTCGGCCGCGCCTCCGGGACGGTGCTGATCGCCGGCGGGCTTTGGTTGTCGCTGGCGCGCCGCCCGGCGTCGCCATGAATCGAGGAAGGCAAGCGCTGTGACCTACGAGAACATCCTGGTTGAGACGCACGGCAAGGTCGGCCTGGTCCGGCTCAACCGGCCGAAGGCGCTCAACGCGCTGAGCCGCGGCCTTTTCGCCGATCTCAACGCCGCGCTGCGCGACTTCGAGGCGGACGAGGCGATCGGCGCGATCGTGCTGACCGGCACGGAGCGCGCCTTCGCCGCCGGCGCCGATCTCAACGAGTTGCAAACCCTCAGCTTCACCGGCGCCTTCCTCAACGACCCGTTCGTCGCCTGGGAGTTCGTGACCAAGGTGCGCAAGCCGGTCATCGCCGCCGTCGCGGGTTTCGCGCTCGGCGGCGGTTGCGAACTGGCGATGATGTGCGATTTCATCGTCGCCTGCGAGACCGCGAAATTCGGCCAGCCGGAGATCAAGCTCGGCGTCATTCCCGGCGCCGGCGGTACGCAACGGCTGTCGCGCTTCGTCGGCAAGTCGAAGGCGATGGATATGATCTTGACCGGCCGCATGATGGACGCCGCCGAGGCGGAGCGCTCCGGGTTGGTGTCGCGCGTGCTGCCGGCGGAGAATTTCGTCGTCGAGGTCGTCAAGATCGCCGAACAGATCGCCGGGCTCGGCGCGCCCTCGGTGCAGGCGGCCAAGGAGGCGGTCAACCGGGCGTTCGAGACGACGCTGACGGAGGGCGTGCTGTTCGAGCGCCGGCTGTTCTTCGGGCTGTTCTCGACCGAGGACCAAAAGGAGGGCATGCGCGCCTTCCTGGAGAAGCGGCCGGCGGCGTTCAAGAACCGGTGACTTCGTGGCTGTGTGGTGAACCTTTTCACCACGAAGGCGCGAAGGTTTCACGAAGACACAAACTAAGGGGAACCCCATGAAACTATTCCGACACGGCGCCGCCGGCGCGGAGCGCGCGGGCGCGCTCGATGCGCAGGGCGTCAAGCGCGACCTGTCGCTGCTCGTGCCCGACATCACGCCGGATTGGCTGTCGCCGCAGAAGCTGGCGGCGATCGCGGCGATCGACCTCAGCAAGATGCCGGTCGTTCCCGAGGGAACTCGGATCGGCGCGCCAGTTGGAGGCGTGCGACAGTTCGTCGCCATCGGCCTCAACTACGGCAAGCACGCCGCCGAGACCGGCGCGCAGCCGCCGAAGGAGCCGATCGTGTTCAACAAGGCGATCACCTCGCTCCAGGGTCCTGACGATGACGTCATCTGGCCCGAGGGCTCGGAGCAGATGGATTGGGAGGTTGAGCTCGGCGTCATCATCGGCGCGACCGCCCGCCGCGTGCCTAAGGACAAAGCGCTGTCCTACGTGGCCGGCTACTGCCTCGCCAACGACGTGTCCGAGCGCCACTGGCAGATCCATCGCGGCGGCCAATGGGTGAAGGGCAAGAGCTTCGACACGTTCGGGCCGATCGGCCCCGTGCTGGTGACGACGGACGAGGTTCCCAACCCGCAGGCGCTGCCGGTTTCGCTGAAGGTCAACGGAACGTTGCGGCAGAACAGCAGCACCAGCGACATGATCTTCTCGGTCGCCGAGATCGTGGCGCATCTGAGCCTGTTCATGACGCTGCTGCCCGGCGACGTGATCGTCACCGGCACACCGGAAGGCGTCGGCCTCGGCATGAAGCCGCCGGTGTTCCTGAAGCGCGGCGACGTGATGGAGCTCGACGGCGGAATCCTCGGCAAACAGCGGCAGAAGGTTGTTTGATTGGCGACGGGTCCCGGGCGCAACGAAACCAACGACCCACCCCAACGGGCGGGCCAGCGCGGCGAGCAACCTCAACGCGCAACGCCGTCATGCACGGGCTTGTCCCGGCATGACGCGGAGGCCATTGTTTGGATCGCTTAGGTGGTCGCCTATGACGACAAGCCCGGCCGTCACAGCGTGAGGCCGGTGTTTCGATGGGTCAAGCGCATCAGATTTGATATCAGCTCACAAACTTCACCAGCGTGCCGCCGGACGGCGCGCCGTCGGACACGACCTGGAAGTCCGACAGCGTATAATGTCCTTCCAAATGGATCGTGGTCGACGTCGACGTTCCGTTGACCAACACCAGGCTGGCGGCGAGATCGCCGAAGCCGCTGTCGGTGGCGCTGATCCCGGTCTCCGCGGCGACGAAATGGAAATCGCGAAGATCGAACTCATCGCCGGCCTTCATGCCGTAGATGTCGCCGACGAACTCGGTGGAATGGTCGAGGATCAGATCGCCGCCGGCGGTCGCGCCGAAATAGACGTCGTTCTCGGCGTTGCCGCCGAACTCGATCGACGCCGCGCCGTTGATCGTCGCCGTGCCGGCGCCGAACACGTCGCTTTGCGCGACAATCTTTGAGCCGGCGTCGGCGATCAGTTTGCCGGGGCTGTACATGCCGGCCTCGATCGTCACGCCAAGCGCGGTGTCGGCCTTGATTGTTCCGGCGTTGTAGAGAAACTCCTCGCCGCCCGCCTCCTCCACGGCGTCCAGCTTAAGGCCGCCAGCCAGCGTGGCGTCGATCACGCCGCCGTATTCGTTGTTGACGTCCATGCTCGCGTCGCCGATCGTTCCGGCGCCGGAGATCGTGTCAGTCTTGTTCTCAAGCGTGGTGTCGCCGCCGGCGCTGGTGATCTTGTCGCTGGCGTTGCTGAGCTGGAGCAGGCCGTTGGCGCCGAGCAACTCCAGGGTGGCGGTCGCCTCGATCTCCAGCGTCCCCGCGGCGCTGGAAGTTCCCACCAGGATCGTGCCGTCGTTGATCCAATGCCCCTCGCCGATGAGGGTCGACTGCCCGGCGATGTCGAGGCTGCTCATGTTGGTGAGCGGCGAATAGATCGCGTCGGCGGTGTCGCCCGCGGTCGTCGTCAGAACGCCGCCATCGATGTCAACGCCGGCGGCGTATTCGATCAGCGAGTTGCCGGCGAGCACGAGGCGTCCGGCGTTCACTTCGACGAAACCGCCGCCGCTGTTGATCGCCAGCTTGCTCAGGGTCAGCGCGCCGGTCCCGTTCTCGATGACATAGCCGGCATTGTCGAGGTCGCCATTTTCGATTATCAAGCCGCCCGATCCGGTGTTGGTGATCGTGCCGGCGTTGAAATCCTCGCTCTCCGAGCCCGCGTTCACGGCCTTGGTGTCGGCCACGATCGCCATATAGTTGCTGTCGTTGGCCTGGATGACGCCAGTCGGGGCGTTGTAAAGGCGCAGGAAGCCGTCGCCGATGAAACCCGCCCCCGAGATCTTGACGTAGTTGCTGAACCCGACGCCGGCGCCGTTCGAAACGAATTTGTTGGAGACGTCGTTCGACATCACGACGCCGCCCGTCTGATAGAGCGAAGCGCCGTTGCCGTAGATTTCAACTTCGGTGGCGGCGGTCGCCGCGTCCATATCCAAAACGCCGGCGCCGTAGAGCGACGAGTTGAGGTTCAGAATCGAATGGTCGTTGACGATGATCTTGCCGTCGTCCTCAACATCGCCGGCGCTGAGCACGTCGCCGGCGAGCGTATTGGCGATTCCGATGCCGGTGACGTCGCCCGTCGAGGTATAGAGCGCGCCTCCGCTGGCGATGTCGACGACGCCGCCGAGCATCAGTTCGCCGCTTTTCAGGATCGTCGCGGCGCTGGCGTCGATGGTGAGGTCGCCGCCGCCCTCCACGAGGGCGCTGGTGATGCGCAAGGCGCCCTTGCCCGCATCGAGCAGCAGCCCGTTGTTCTGCATGGTGCTGAGAATGCTGAGGCCGCCCGCGCCGGTGGTTTCGATTTCGCCGGCGTTCTCGATCAGCGTCGTGCTGGTGTTGAGCGTGAGCGCCGCCGCCGCGTTGGCGATGATGCGGCCGGTCTGCGCATTGACGAGTTGCAGGAACGTTCCCGAGCCGATCGCGCCGGCGCCGATGATCGTGCTCTGGTTGTCGAGCCGTTGCCCGCCCGGCGTCGTGCCGATGATCTTGCCGCTGAGCGCCAGCAAACCGGTTCCGAGCAGGCCGACCCGCGGCGCCTCGATCTGCAGCGTGCCGGCGACGGTGACCGTGCCGGTGTTGTCAATGTCGCCGAGCTGCAATTCCGTTCCCTTGGTGTCGCCGACTGACAGCGTCGCCGCGGCCGCGACATTCAGCTTGCCCAAATTGAATATGTCCGATTCCGGACGCAGGAACGAGTCGACCGCGAAATGGCCGCCGTTGATGGCGAACGTCGCGTTGGCGCCGAGCTCGAGAAAGCCGATGGTCTCGCTGGCCGAACTGGTGACGGTGAACGCGGCGGTTCCCGTCGAGTAACTGCCGCCGATGTAGACGTAATAATCAAATGCGGCGGTATTGTTCGGAACCCCGCTCGGCGTCCAATCCGCGCCATCGGTGTAATCGCCATTGACCGCCGCGCCCCATTTTACAGTAACTATCTGAGTCATGAGCGAGATTCCTCAATCAAGCAATAATTTCCTATAACGTAACCGTTCGACCGGAGCTAGGCTCGGCTTTGCGCAATTTCGTAGTCCAATATTCCGAACGCGTGCGTCAAAGTATTCACCATTATTTCTCCTTTGGCGACGACAGGCGGAGCCGCCGAGCCGCTACGGCACCCTCTCTTAACCGCTGCGCCGTAGCCTTCCCGCATCAAGCGGGAGTCATGGCGTGGGGCGTACCGGAATAGTCCTGATCGGATGCGGCTTCGTCGCCGATTCCTATCGCCAATGTCTCGCCCAGCACAACAACCTGCGCCTCGTCGGCGTCTATGATCGCGATCCCGAACGGCTCGCCGCCTTCGCCGGCTATTGGGGCGACCGCGCCTTCCGAACCCTGGACGAGGCGCTGGCGGCGCCCGACGCCGAAATCGTCGTCAATCTGACCAGCGTCGAGAGCCATTTCGAGGTGACCGAGGCGGCGCTCGAAGCCGGCAAGCATGTCTATACCGAAAAACCGCTGGCGTTGACCTCGGCCGAGGCGTTCGCGCTGCGCGACCTGGGCAAGGCGGCGGGACGGCGGATCGCCGCCGCGCCCTGCAATCTGTTGGGCGAAAGCGCGCAGACCGCCTGGCGCGCGCTGCGCGACGGCCGCATCGGCCGCCCGCGCCTCGCCTACGCCGAAATCGACGACGGCATGGTGCACAAGGCGCCGTACAAAGGCTGGGTCAGCCGCAGCGGCCGCCAATGGCCGGCGCGCGACGAGTTCGCCGTCGGCTGCACGTTCGAGCACGCCGGCTACGCGTTCACCCTGCTCGCGGCGATGTTCGGTCCGGCGCGCCGCGTCACCGCGCTCGCCCGCGTTCTAATGCCGAACAAGGCGACCGAGCCGCCGCTCGAAGGGCCGGCGCCGGATTTCTCGGTCGGGCTGATTGAATTCGACGACGGCGTCGTCGCCCGCGTCACCAACTCGATCGTCGCGCCCTACGACCATCGTTTTCGCGTCGTCGGCGAGGACGGCGCGCTGGAGATCGGCGAACTCTGGGATTACGCCAGCCCCGTCCTCGTGCGCCGCCCCGCGACCTCGCGGCTGGCGCGGTTCGCCGAACGCCGCCTCGGCGGATTGCTGACGGCGAAGCTGTCCCCCGTGCGCCGGCGCAAACAACCGCGCGGCGCGCCGCCGATGGATTTCATGCGCGGCGTTGCGGAACTGGCCGAGGCCATCGCGCACGAACGGCCGAGCCGGCTCGACGGCGACTTCGCCGCGCATGTGACGGAAGTCACAGAACGCTTGCAACACCCGGAGCGCTTTCCCGACGGCGGCGCCGTCCGCAGCGCCTTCGCTCCCATTTCCCCTATGGCGTGGGCTTGAGACATGACGGCGACGATTATCACCTGCTCGTTTCGCGGCGATCTCGACGTCGGCCGGCTCCTATGCCGCAGCATCGATCTCTATGCGTCGCCGGAGTTTGAACACCACCTCTACGTGCCGCGGCGCGATCTGCCGCTGTTCGCCAACCTCGCCAGCCCGCGCCGGCGCCTACTGACGCAAGAGAGCCTGTTGCCGTCCTGGCTCGTCAAGGCGCCGCTGCCCGGCCCGGAGTGGCGGCAACGCTTGCGGCTGCCGCGGCGCAATATCTACCTCTCGCCGCTCCACGGCGTGGTGCGCGGCTGGATCGCCCAGCAGATCATGAAGATCGCCGCGAGTTTGCGCGCCCCCACCGAGATCGTCGTGCATCTCGACAGCGACGCGGCGCTCGTGCAGCCGCTTCATCTGCGCGATCTGTCACGCGGAGACGAAGCGCGGTTCTACGCCCGCCCCGTGAGCGAAAAACTCCCCGATCACGCGCCCTGGTACGCCGAAGGCGCCCGTCTGCTCGGCCTCGGCGGCGCCGACTATTACGACGCCGAATATATCGCCTCGCTGGTTGTTTGGAAGCGCAGCGTCGTCGAGGCGATGTCGGCGCGCATCGCGGCGACGACGGGCCGCACCTGGGCGAGCGCGCTCGCCGGCGCCAAACATTTCTCGGAATATGTGCTGTACGGGTTGTTCGCCGAACATGCGCTCGGGCTTGAGACCGCGGGCCTGAAACGTCAGACCCGCTCGCTGTGCTTGTCGCGCTGGGAAGGCGCGTTCGCCGACGCTCGCGAAGTCGATCGCTTCGTGGCGTCGATCGAACCGGACCAGCTCGTCTGCTGCCTGCAATCGACGATCGATATTCCCTTGCGGACGCGGGCGCGCATCTACAAGGACGCGGCGCGGATGTCCGAGGCGCTGCAGGCGGCCCCGGCGCGCGAGGCGGCGGCTTGATCAGAAGCGGTAGCGCGCGCCGAGGCTCGCGACGTCGTCGGTATAGGAGCCGCCGACGGCGTTCGAGTTCACCCTGGCGTAAGTGTTGCCGAGCGTCAGGTCGACGTTGCGCATGAGCTGATAGTTGAGCCGTCCGGAGCCGCTGTAGGTCGTGTCGATGCGCGGCACGCCTATGTAATAGGCGCGATCGACGCGCCCCTCCACCGCCGCCGACCATTGCCGGTGCAGTTGATAGATCGCGTCGAGCGTGGCGCTGACGTCGCGCGCGGGATCGCCGCGCGGGTCGAGCGGTGCCGGGTTGCTCGAATCGGTGAAGGTCTCGTCGACCGCCGCGGTCAAGGTCAGCGCGCGCGTCGGGTACCAGTAGAGCTTGAAGCCCAGCACTGGGGTCTGCGCCGAGCCCGGCAGAGGCGCGCCGTAGAACTGCATCTGATAACCGGCGAACGCTTCGCCGCGAAACAAGCTGAGGCGATCCGAGCCCAACCCCACCACGGCGCGGTAGCCATGCGAGCCGAGCGTATCGTCGGCGTATTGGCGCCAGTTCTCGGCGGTCTCCGCGTAGCCGTAGAGCAGCGGCGAAATCCAATAGCCGGCGCGCTCGGTCAGCGTCGTCACGACGCTGTTGCGGTAGGACTGCGACAGTGAGCCGACGGCGGTGGCGAGCGGATCGTAGCTCGTCGCCGCCGCGGCGACCGAGGCGCCGAGGAACAGCCGGCCGAACGATTGCTGCGCCGCCGCCGAGCCTTCGACGCGATTGGCTTGCGAGGGCGCGATCAACTCGGTGATTGTTCCGCCTGGCCCGATTACGCTGCCGCCGTCGGCGAAGCCGCCGAGACGATCGAGTTGAAGCTGGGCCTTCAAGGTGAGATCGTGGGTGGGCGAGTAGGTCTCGGCGACGCCGAGCGTGCCGTCGAACTGACTGTCGCGCGGCGCGCCGGGATAGAGCGAGGCGTCGGCGGCGGCGTAGACTTCGGTCTTGGTCACGCCGACGTCGCGCAGCGCGTAAAAGTCGGGATGCAGTTCGACGCCGGTCTCGGCGCGCGGCAACACGCCGGAAAGCGCGACATTGCTGTTGTAGATCGTCGAGGCGATGATCTCGGGATAGAACATCCAATTGGCGAGCGCGATCCCCTGATACTCCTGGCTCTTCTGCAACAGCGGATTGTTGGCGCGCAGCGGCTGCGGCGTCAGATAGGAGGGCGACGGATCCGCCGCCGCGGCGGGAAGCGGCGGCACGCTTTGCGCCGCGGCCGGCGCGAAGGCGAGCGCGGAGAGCATCGCCCCCGCTGCGCCGACAGATAAGCTCGCCCGCATCGCCACGCCTGTTCAACCGCGCGAGAGTTAGAAATATCGTTCCGGCAGTTTGATCAGATCGCCCGGATAGATCGGCACGTCTGGCGACAGCGGCACTTCGTGGAACGCCGTCTCGCCGGCGCGTTGCACGAGCGCGGTGTTGCGGTTGGCGCGATAGGTGTCGCCGCCGGCGACCGCGATCGCGCTCAGCACATTGAGCCCGGTATGGTAGGGATATTCGCCGGGCTTCTCGACTTCGCCGAGCACGTAGAACGGCCGGAACTCGGAGATCGTCACGTTGACGATCGGGCTGATGAGGTATTCGCGCTCGCGTAGACGCCGTCGCAGCGCGTCCGCCAGCGCCTCCGCCGTCATGCCGACCGCGTTCAACGGGCCGGCGGCCGGCACCGAGACCAAGCCGCGCCCGTCGACCTGATATTCGCCGCTGAGCTTGTCGTCGCCGATCACGACGATCTTCACCTTGTCGCCGGTCTGCAGGCGGACCGGGTTGGTCGAGGCCGCTTCTGCGGCGGGCGCGACGGTGGCGGAATGGGGAACGAGCGCGGTCATGTCGTCGCATCCGCCCAACGCCAGCAGGAGGACGAGCGCGGAGTCTGGGCGGCGTGGGAATCGCATGCGGGGCATCCCCGGTTCCTTGCGAGAGATGGCCGACTTATTCCGCGCCGCGCGGCGCGTGTTTGAGCCGCGGCCCGTGCGGGAACAGCGCCGGCCAGACGAGCCCGGCGAACGCGACCGCGCAACGCGCGTAACGCAGACCGAGCCGCCCCGGCGCGCTGCCGAGCCGCCACGCCCATTCCATCCGCGCGCGCTGCACCCAATGCGGGGCGCGCTTGGCGCCTCCGGAAATGAAATCGAGCGCCGCGCCGAAGCAGAGAAAGCCAACTTCCGGCAAACGCGCATGCAGCATGTCGGCGAGCAGCTCCTGCTTGGGCGCGCCGAGGGAGACGACGCACAAGCCGGCGCCGGCGTCGCGTATGCGCGCCGCCAGCGCGTCGGCGTCGGCGTCGGGAAGCCGGTTGGCGAAGCGCGGCGCCTCGCGGCCGGCGATGACGAGATCGGGAATGCGGCGTTGAAGCTCGGCCAGCGCCAGCGCCTGCGATTGTTCGCTTGGGCCGACGAAGTAAACCGAGGCGCCTTGTTCGGCGGCCTGTCGGCAGACCGGCTCCAACAGATCAGCGCCGGTGGTGCGTTGCAGATCGACGCCATCCTGTTTGAGGCGCCAGACGATCGGCCAGCCGTCGGCGGTGACGAAATCGGCGCGGTGATAGGCTTCGCCGAAACGACGGTCCTCGCCGAGCTTGACGACGTGATCGAGATTGGCGGTGAAGAAGGTGTAGCCGCGCCGTCGGCGCGTGCGCTCCGCGATCGCCGCCAGCGCCTCGGGCGCATTGGCGATATTGATATGAACATCAACTGCCGCCTGACGAAGACGGCCGGACGCAAACTCAACGCTGCTCATCAGACGCTCACGCGTCGCCGCTATGGCGACCCACCGAACTTTACGTTGCGTCACTCAAATTTTGGTTAACAAAGACTGCGCATTTGGAGGCGTCTCGCGCTCACGATAAAGCGGGTGCAGACCGCCGAGCGACAGTTTGCCGAGCACGCCGGCGAGCGCGTGGACACTCTCCTCGCGCGCCGCACCGCCGCGCGCCGCGGCGAACGCCCAGCGGGGCGCGAGCCATAGCGCCTGCGCCAACGCCTTGCCGCGCAATGTCCAGCGCGCGAGCGCGGGGAACTGGCTCAACCCGGCGACCGCCGCCGCGTAGACCTGGCCGCCGGAGTAGAAACGCCGGCGCAGATAGGCGGGTTCGCAGCGTTTCGCCGGCACAAACTCTTGCGCCCGCAGCGATGGGCGCCAGGCGAAGCTACGTCCATCGCGTTGCAGCCGGCAGAACAAGTCGAAATCTTCGCCGCCGGCTAAGCCGAAAGCGGGATCGAAGCGCGCCGTCGCCAGCGTCGTGTCACGGCGGAATAGCGCGTTGCCGGGGGTCAACGCGAGCGCGCGGGTCTTCTCGGCGCCGAAGGCGAACAGCGCGGTTCCCTCGGCAGCGGAAATTTCACGGGTGAACAAACGCCGCGCTGCGGCGGTGGGCCGCGCGGAAGCCTCGAACTCCGTCGCGATGATTCCAAACAGAACGTCGGCCGAGCAACGGTTGATCGCGCGTTCCGCCTCAAGGAACCAATCGCGCGCGATTGTCTGATCGTCGTCGAGAAAGGCGAGCCACGGCGCCGTGCAGGTCGCGACGGCGGCGTTGCGGGCGATCGAAATGTTGGCGGGATGCGCGGCGAGACCGCGGATCGGAAACGGTCGCGGACGACGCCGCGCCTGCTCCGCCGCCGCCGCGATGACCGGCGCGGCTTCCTCGGCGTCGCTGTTGTCAACGACGACGACCTCGAAGGCGAGGCGCAACGGCGGGTCGGCGGCGATCAGGCTCTCCAGCGCCCGCGCCAGGAGCGCGTTGCGGCGGTGCGTGCAAATGGCGAACGAAAGATCGAAGGTCATGATTTCGCTCTTCCCGGCGCGAGCATGACGACGACCATGAGGCTCCAGAGCGGCGCGCCGCGCAGGAACAGCGTCGCCTCGGTCGTGTTGTGGATCAGGAACGCCAGCAGCAGCGCGGCGAAGGCGCCGTGCGCGGCGCGCGCGCGGCAGTCGACGCCTTGCGCGTGGGCGCGCGCCAGGGCGCGGATCATGGCGAAGAACACCGCGAGGCCGGCGATCACGGTCGCCGGGACGCCGACATTCAGCGCGAGGTCGAGATAGCCGTTGTGGGCTTGGTTGATGATGCCGACTTCGGTGTCGCCGAGCCACGTCCCCGGCTCCAGCTTAGCGATCGGATCGTTGGCCGGACCGACGTCCCAGAACGCGCCGTAGCCGTGGCCGCCCCAGGGGCGATTGCCGATCTCCTGGCGCGCGAACGCCCAGAGTTCATCGCGGCCGGTGAACGACGAGTCGCCGATCAGGATGTCGAGCACACGGTCGGTGTTGAAGCCGGTGGCGGCGAACAGCGCGAAAGCGACGACGAGCGACAGCAGCAAGACGGCGAGCGCGATCAGTGCGGCGCGCGGGCCGCCGCGCGAGGCGAAGGCGATGAGTCCGCCGACCAGAGGGGCGAGGATAGCGAGGCCCAACGAGGTTTTCGATTTGGTGATGACCAGGAACAGGAAGATCAGCGCCAGCGCAAGCAAGCCGAGTGTGCGCGACCGCGGGCTGGCGGCGCCCGCCGTCCAGAACACGCCGACGATGAACGCGACCATCGCGACGCCGCCGGCGACGTTCTTCTGGGTATAGAGGCCCTTCACGCCGATGTCGGTGATGGCGATCGACGGCGACACCACGACTGACAGAAAATTAACTATGATGACCGCAATAAACATGAGGAAGATCGCGGTGTGCAGGCGCGCGGGATCGCGCGCGCTCAACGCCGTCGCCGCGCCCGAGGCGGTCAGCATCAGATAGAGCATCGCACGACGGACCGTCAGATCGGGATAGTCCGACCACAGCGCGCTGATCGCTATGATCGCGCTGACGGCGACGAGACCGGGATTGGCGAGCAACGCGGCGAGCGCTTCGCGCCGCCGCGCCCACAGGACCAACAACGAGCCCGCGAACATGGCGAGCACCAGCAGACGATCAATCGGGCTGCCTTCGAGCCGGTCGGCGACCGAGACGTCGGCCAGCGGATGCGTGCCGATGAAGGCGTAGCCGAAATACAGCGCCGCCATGCCCGGAAAGACGTCGAAGCGCGCTGGCGCCAGCCGAGCGACGCCGTCGGCGGTCGGTCGTAGCAAAGTCAAGCGTTTCTCTTAGGCCGATGGTTACTGTTGCCGGTCCAAGATGGCGGGGAATTCTTAAATCTTTCCCTTGCGGGAAAATGCGGAGGCACGTTCACCGATGCTAGTCTCCATCGTAACGCCGACCCGTCATCGGCCGTTGCCTCTACGTCGCGCGCTCGCCAGTCTCGCCGCACAAGTTCGGCCGGACGGGGTCGAGTTGGAGATCGTCGTCGTCGACAATTCCGCCGACGGCGAAACCGCGCGGGCGCTCGCCGGCGAGGGCGGTCTAAAGGTCGTTCACGAGCCGCGGCCGGGCGTCGCGGCGGCGCGCAACGCCGGCGTCGCGGCGGCGAGCGGGGAATGGGTCGCCTTTCTCGACGACGACGAAGAGGCGGCGCCGGGCTGGATCGCCGCCCTCGCGCGGACCGCCCAGTCGAGCGCGGCCGACGCGGTGTTCGGGCCGATCTCGGCGCGCGCCGAGGAGCGCGCCGAGATCGGCCCGTTTGCTCCTTATTTCTCGCGCGCGCTCGGCGTCGCCGACGGGGCGGACATAACGCCGCTCTCGGCTTATCTCGGCACCAACAATTCGATGTTTCATCGCGAGCGTTGCCTGAACGGCGCGGCGACGTTCGACGTTTCGTTGAACGATTGCGGCGGCGAGGATTCTTTGTTGATCGAACGCCTGCGCCGCTCGGGCAAGCGTTTCGCCTATGCGGCCGAGGCCGAAGTCGTGGAGTGGGCGCCGGCGCGTCGGCTCGATTGGAGCTATGTTTCGAAGCGCAAATTCCTCAGCGGGCAAATCCGTGTGTTTGTGCAGCGCATGGCGGCGCCGCATCGTTGGGATCGCGTGGCGATGTGGATGGCGATTGGCGCCGCGCAGTTCCTTGCGGCGGGCGCCGCGGCGCTGACGCTCGCGCCCGCCGCGCCCGCCCGCGCGCAGAAATGGCGGGCGACAGCGCTCGGCGGCCTCGGCAAGTTGTTTTGGCAGCGCGGGTTCCGACCCGCGCTCTACGGCGCCGGGCACGTGTCCTGATCGCGTCGACAAAAGAATCCCTGCGCCCCGGAACGCACAAGCCACGGCCGCGTTTTCCCTCCATGGTCAATCATGACCTCTATCTCAGGAGGATGCCATGGGTTTCGGAAGAGGGGCTTTGCTGTGGTTGCTGGGAATCCCGTTGCCGATAATTATCCTTTTGGCGCTGTTCTGGCACCACTGATCGTTAGCGTTTTCCCGTTTGCCCAATCGCGCCCCAAGGTGCGCGATTGGGGTCTGGTTTTCAATATCTCATTTCGCGCCATGCGGCCACGGTCAACGCCCGGCCCAATAATCGGCCTGCAACTGCGCTGCCTCGTCCTCCAATAACGGCCCCACAACCTCCGTCGCCCGCTGCCCCGCCGAAAACACGATCCGGCACGGCAGATCGAGCGTCGGATTTTCGTCGTGCGCGCCGGTCGCGGCTTTCAGCCCCTTTTCGCTCTGGCCATAGACCACCCGCCCGACCCCCGCCCAGTAGAGCGCGCCGGCGCACATCGCGCAGGGTTCGGCGGAACTGTACAGCGTGCAGCGCTGGAGAAACGCCAGATCGTGGGTCTTGGCCGCCCAGGAGGCGAGCAGCCGCTCGGCGTGCGCCGTGCGATCCCCGCCCTCGGCCGAGTAGCCGTTGCCCTGCTCCCGCAGCGTCTCGCCATCGGGGCCGATCAGCAAGGCGCCGAAGGGATGATCGCCGCCTTCGCGAGCGCGGCGGGCGACTTCAAAGGAACGGCGCAGGAACGCCAAATCTTGCTCGGGGGTCATCCGGCGATATTGCCCTAGGGACGCGCGCTTGGCCATCGCCGTCTTGTTGACGGGCGGATCGCGGCGGGCTCTAAGTTGTGGCGGGCGCCAGGGGGCCGGCGCGCAAAACGGCGCGGAGTTTGCATCCGCGAGGAGGCGCGCGTTCTCCGGGAGGACGTGCGCGCGGGGGCGGGATGGCGACGAACGGAACGAATGTCGAGCCGCGTCTGGAGTTGCGCGGCGTGACCAAGCGCTTTCCAGGCGTGCTGGCCAATGACAATGTGAGCCTCGTCGTCAAGCCGGGCGAGATTCACGCGCTGCTCGGGGAAAACGGGGCCGGCAAGTCGACCCTCGTCAAGATGATCTACGGCATCCTGACCCCCGATTCCGGCGAAATCCTGTGGGATGGCGCGCCGACGACAATCACCAATCCGCGCGCCGCGCGCCGGCTCGGCATCGGCATGGTGTTCCAGCATTTCTCGCTGTTCGAGGCGCTGACGGTGCTCGAGAACATCGCGCTCGGGCTCGATGCGAAAATTCCGCAAAAACAGCTCGAGGCGGAAATCCGCCGCGTGCTCGATCTCTATGGGCTGAAACTCGATCCGCACCGCATCGTCACCACGTTGAGCGTCGGCGAGCGGCAGCGGATCGAAATCGTGCGCGCGCTGCTGCTCAATCCGAAGCTGCTCATCATGGACGAGCCGACTTCGGTGCTGACCCCGCAGGAGGTCGGGCAGTTGTTCGAGACGCTGCGCAAGCTTTCCGCGCAAGGGTGCTCGATCCTTTACATCTCCCACAAGCTGCACGAGATCATTGCGCTGTGCGAGACGGCGACGATCCTGCGCGGCGGCAAGTTCGTCGCCGAATGCGATCCGCGCCGCGAGACGTCGAAGAGCATGGCCGAGCTGATGATCGGCGCGAACCTGAAGGAGATCGTGCGCGGGCCGGCGCGAAGCTTCGGGGCGCTCAAGTTCGAGGCGATCGGGCTGAGCCTGCGCAAACAGGGCGATTTCGGCATGGCGCTCAAGGACATCTCGTTCGGCGTGCGCGCCGGCGAAATCCTCGGCGTCGCCGGCGTCGCGGGCAATGGCCAGAACGAGCTGATGGAGGCGCTGAGCGGCGAGATCGCGGCGGCCAACGAGTCGATCCTGCTCGAAGGCAAGGCGATCGGCGCCGCTCGGTCCGACGGCGCGGCGGGCGCTCGGCCTCTGCGCCGTGCCCGAGGAGCGCAACGGCCACGCCGCCGTCGCCGATTTCACCCTGGCGCTGAACGGCGCGCTGACCGCGAGGCGGCGGATGGGATTCGTCTCGGCCGGCCTGCTCAACATGGGCCGCGTGCGCGGCTACGCGACCAAGGTGATCGGCGCGTTCTCGGTGAAGGCGCTCGGCCACCACTCGACGGCGGGCTCGCTGTCGGGCGGCAACCTGCAGAAGTTCATCATGGGCCGCGAAATCCTGCAGGAGCCGACGGCGATCGCGGTGAGCCAGCCGACCTGGGGCGTCGACGCAGGCGCCGCCGGCGGCGATCCGGCAGGCGATCGTCGATCTCGGCGGCGCGCGGCTGCGCGATCCTGGTCATTTCGCAGGACCTCGACGAATTGCTCGAACTCTGCGACTCGCTGGTGGTCATCAATCTCGGCGCGCTGTCGCGGGTGATGAAAGTTGGCGAAGCGTCGATCGAGGAGATCGGCTTGTTGATGGGCGGCGTTCATGGCGATCCCGAAGCCACCGTCGAAATGACGGAGGCGTTGCAACATGCGCATTAGGCTCGAAAAGCGCCGCGAACCGAGCCGGGTGATGCTGGTGCTGAGCCCGATCGCTGCGGTTGTCGCGACGATGATCGTCGGCGCGATCATCTTCCAGGCGATCGGCTACGACGGGCCGCGCGCGGTGGCGGATATCTTTTTCACCCCCGTTCTGGCGCCGTACAAATGGCCGGACGTCGCCGCCAAGGCCGCGCCGCTGATCCTCATCGCGCTCGGGCTGACGCTCGGCAATCAGGCGAAGGTTTGGAACATCGGCGCCGAGGGGCAATATGTGCTCGGCGCGCTCGGCGGCGCCGGCGATCGCTCTGCTCACCAAGGACATGCACGGCTTCTGGATCGTGCCGCTGATGATTCTCGCCGGCATGGCGGCGGGGGCCGCGTGGGCGGCGCCGGTCGCGTGGCTGCGCAATCGCTACGGCGTCAACGAAATCCTGTCGAGCCTGATGCTGGTCTACGTCGCGCTGCAAGTGCTGGGCTATCTGGTCACGGGGCCTTGGAAGGACCCGAACGGGCAGAATTTTCCGCAGACCGCGCCGTTCACCGCCGACCAGCGGTTGCCGGCGAACCTGTTCGGCCTGCCGTTCCCGCCTGGGCTCTATATCGCCTTCGCGCTGGCGCTGGTGTTCTGGCTGGTGATGGCGCGCTCGGAATTCGGGCTCGGGGTGCGCATCGTCGGCGAGGCGCCGAAGGCGGCGCGCTACGCCGGCTATCGCGCCTCCGACGCGGTCATGGAGCACGTTGCTGATCTCGGGCGCCATGGCGGGCCTCGCCGGCGTGCTGGAGGCGACGACGCAATCCGGCCAGCTCAACCTCGGCTTTCCCTCGGGCTATGGGTTCACCGCGATCATCGTCTCCTTCCTCGGCCGGCTGCATCCGATCGGCATCGTGCTGGCCGGGATCGTGCTGGCGATCTCCTATGTCGGCGGGCAGGTGGCGCAGACCACCGTGCACGTGCCGAGCGCGACCGCCGGCATCTTCCAGGCGATGATGCTGTTCTTCATCCTGGCCAGCGACGTGCTGGTGCGCCGGCGGCTGCGCATCGATTGGGGCTCGCGGCAAACGGCGGCGGTGCGCGCATGACGCGCCCGCTCCGTCATGGCCGCGCTTGTCCCGGCCACCCACGCCGAGGTGCGCAGCCTCGCTTTAACGATTGGACGCTTGCGGTTGAAGTTCTGGACGCGAGGACTCTTGTCGCGATGCGGATGGCCGGGACAAGCCCGGCCATGACGGACAGGGCGCGTGGTCTCGGTCAAACGGAGGCTCAACCATGAGCCTCGATCTCATCATCGCGGCGTTCCTCACGGTCGTCAACATCACGACGCCGATCCTGCTCGCGGCCACAGGCGAACTCGTCGTCGAGAAGAGCGGCGTGCTCAACCTTGGCGTCGAGGGCATGATGCTGTGCGGCGCGATCGCCGGCTTCGCCGTCACCTTCACCTGCTCCGACCCGGACATCGCCGACGCGCACCCCTGGCTCGTCGCGGCGGCGCCCTGGCTCGGCGTGGTCTGTGCGGCCGCGGCGGGGGCGCTGTCGTCTGTGCTGTTCGGCCTGATGGTGCTGACGCTCGGCGCCAACCAAGTGGCGAGCGGGTTGGCGCTGGTCATTTTCGGCACCGGCGTCTCCTCGCTGATCGGCACGGCCTATGTCGGCATCGCCATCCAGCCGTTCGATAGCATATTCCCCGACTCGCTCGCCGCCGACCCGATCCTGCGGCTGTTTTTCGGCTACAGCCCGCTGGTCTATTTCGCGTTCCTGATGGTGGCGGTCGTCGGCTGGTTCCTCAACCGCACCCGCGCCGGGCTCGTGGTGCGCGCGGTCGGCGAAAACGACCTCTCCGCGCATTCGATCGGCTATTCGGTGATTGGCGTGCGCTATCTCGCGGTGATCTTCGGCGGCGCGATGGCCGGCATCGCCGGCGGCTATTTTTCGATGGTGATCACGCCGCTGTGGGCGGAGCGGATGACGGCGGGGCGCGGCTGGATCGCGCTGGCGCTGGTGGTGTTCTCCGGCTGGCGGGCGGGACGGCTGCTCGGCGGCGCCTATTTCTTCGGATTGTTCATGACGCTCGAACTCTACGCCAAGGCGTCCGGATTTTCCTTCCTTCCGTGCCAGTTCTGGGCTTCAATGCCCTATCTGATGGCGGTGCTCGTGCTCGCGGTGATGTCGGCGCGCAAGCGCGGCGGCTCGGAGGCGCCGGCCTGCCTCGGCAAGCCGTACATCCCCGACGCGTGAGTTTTCCTTTGGAGGAGAAATGCAAATGACTGTTATCAACCGGCGCAACTTCATCAAGTCCGCCGGCGCCGCCGCGCTCGCCGCGCCGTTCCTCAACAAGCTCGCGCTCGGCGACGAGCCGCTGAAGGTCGGCTATGTCTATCTCGGCCCGATCGGCGACTACGGCTGGACCTGGGCGCACGAGAAGGCGCGCAAGGAAATGGTTGCGGCGATGGGCGGCAAAGTGACGGCCGACTATGTCGAGAACGTCAACGAGGACCAGAGCGCGATTCCGGTCATCCACGACCTCGCCAAATCCGGCCACAAGCTGATCTTCACCACCTCGTTCGGCTACATGGATCAGACGCTGGCGGTCGCGAAGGAATTCCCCGACGTGAAATTCGAGCATTGCACCGGCTTCAAGCACGCCGACAACGTCGCCACCTACAACAACCGTTTCCATCAGGCGCGCGCGGTGATGGGCAAAATCTCCGGCATGATGTCGAAGACCGGGACGATCGGCTATCTCGGCTCGTTCAAGGTGCCGGAAGTCGTGATGGGCGTGAACTCCTACGCGATGGCCGCGCAATCGGCGAACCCCAATATCAAGGTCAAGCTGGTGATGATCGATTCCTGGTTCGACCCGGCCAAGGAATCGGCCGCCGCCGAAACGCTCGCCAATCTCGGCTGCGACTTCATCACCACCCACACCGATAGCCCGGCGGCGCTGCAGGTTTGCGAGAAGAAGAAGATCTACGGCTTCGGCCAGGGCGCCGACATGACGCGCTTCGCGCCGCACGCCTGCCTGACCTCGATCCTCGATATCTGGTCGCCCTATTACATCGCGCGCGCCAAGGCGATGCTCGACGGAACCTGGACGTCCGGCGACAACTGGTGGGGCGTGAAGGAAGGCGCCGTCCGGATTGCGCCGTACAACAAGAGCCTGCCCGCGAATGTGAGGGCGGCGGGCGACGCGATCATGAAAGGCTGGGCCGACGGCTCCTACGACGTGTTCACCGGCCCGATGGTCGATCAATCCGGCAAGGAGCGGGTCGCTAAGGGCGCGCGACTCGAAGGCAAGGACCTCGCCACGATCGATTGGTACGTGAAGGGCGTCGAGGGCTGAGGACCGGCGGCCGGGGTTGCTGACCCCGGCCAACTCGGCTTAATTGCGGGAGAGTCCCGCGTGTGCGTGTCGTATGGCGGCGTGGCTGAAATTCGCCTTACGATGCGGCGTTTGAAGCGAGGTCCCCCCGTCTAGCCGAGCGTCTGCGCGGGAGAAGGGCGGCCGACCCAAATGCGCGTATCGACAAGGATCACGCGCGCTCCGTCCGCCTGCCTTGGCGCCGCTTCGCTGTCCGGATCGCTGCCGCCGAGCCGCGCCAGTCCTTTCCCGCTCTCGCGCGCGATTAGCGCCTCAGCGCCTCGCGAATCAGGCCCGATTTCTCCTTCAGACCGGTGAGTTCCTGCGCTTGCGCGAGCAGGTCGTCATCGAGCGTCAACGTCGTGCGCATCGCTGCGATCCTTTCAGGCGCGAATTTTGGCGCAGAGAGAGCCGTGCCAATTTCGATTGCAACTTGTCCAAAGTATATACCTTGTATATCATCACCCGACGTTGCGGGAGACGCCCAATGCAGGTGCTTTTGTCGAAATGGGGAAATTCGCTGGGCCTGCGGCTTCCCAAGGCGTTGACGGCGGAGATCGGCGTGTCCGTGGGGCAGAAGGTCGAAGTCCGGGCCGAGGACGGGCGGATCATCGTCGAGCCGGTTCGCAAGACCTACACTCTGGAACAGTTGATGGAGAACGTGACGCCCGAGGCGATGCGGGAAGCCTGGGATTGGGGCGACGACGTGGGTCGGGAAATCGTCGATGACTGACGATTACGTCCCCGGCGAAGGCGACGTCGTGTGGACGGATCCGGACTTCCGGACGGGGCGCGAACAAGGCGGGCGCCGTCCGCTGCTGGTGATTTCCCCGGCGGGATTCTTCAAAAGCGCGCGCTTGGTCATCGTCTGCCCGATCACGAGCAAAATTCGCCCGTTCAACTCCAGCGTCGTGCTGCCCGCAGGCTTTCCCATCCAGGGAGAAATCCTCACCTCGCACGTGCGAAGCCTTGACGCGCTCACTCGCCCGATCCGTTTCTCGGGAGCGAAGGCGCCTCCTGCTATCGTTACCCAGGTGCGTGGCAAACTCGCCGTCCTATGCGGAATCTCCCCAGGCGATCTTAGCCCAGAATGACCCTCGACCTCCTCATCCGCAACGCGACGCTCCGCGACGGACGGCGCGACATCGACATCGCCGCCCGCGACGGCAAGATCGTCGCGATCGGACCGGGGCTGGACGCCGAAGCGCGCGAGACGATCGACGCCAAGGGCCGACTCGTCGGCCCGCCGTTCGTCGATTGCCATTTCCATCTCGACGCGACGCTGTCGCTCGGCCTGCCGCGGCTCAATGTCTCGGGCACGCTGCTGGAAGGCATCGCGCTATGGGGCGAGTTGAAGCCGCTGCTGACCCACGAGGCGGTCGCCGAGCGCGCGCTGCGCTACTGCGATCTCGCGGTGTCGCGCGGCCTGCTGGCGATCCGGTCGCACGTCGACGTCTGCGACGACCGACTGCTCGCGGTCGAGGCGCTGCTTGAGGTCAAGAAGCGGGTCAAGCCGTACCTCGACTTGCAACTCGTCGCCTTCCCGCAGGACGGCTACTTCCGTTCGCCGACAGCGGCGAACAACCTGGCCCGCGCGCTCGATCTCGGCGTCGATGTGGTCGGCGGCATTCCGCATTTTGAGCGGACGATGGCCGACGGCGCGGCCTCGGTGAAGGCGCTGTGCGAGATCGCCGCCGCGCGTGGGTTGCCGATCGACCTGCATTGCGACGAGAGCGACGACCCGATGTCGCGGCATATCGAGACGCTGGCGGCGGAAGCGCAGCGACTCGGCCTCGGCGCCCGCGCCACCGCGAGCCACGCGACGTCGATGCACTCGATGGACAATTACTACGCCTCGAAGCTGATCCCGCTGATCGCGGAATCCGGGATCAACGTCGTCGCCAATCCGCTCATCAACATCACCTTGCAGGGGCGGCATGATACTTATCCGCGGCGGCGCGGGCTCACCCGCATTCCCGAGTTGCGAGCCGCGGGCGTCAATGTGGCGCTGGGCCAGGACTGCGTCATGGACCCCTGGTACGGGCTGGGCGGCGCCGACATGCTCGACGTCGCGCATATGGCCGTGCACGCCGTGCCGATGACGAGCCGCGAGGCGATCGCCTGGAGCTTCGCCGCCGTCACGGAGGCGCCGGCGCGCGTGATGGGGCTCGACGGGTATGGGCTGCATGTCGGCGCCAACGCCGATTTCGTGCTGTTGCAGGCCGCCGATCCGATCGAGGCGGTGCGGTTGCGGGCGGAGCGGCTCGCGGTGGTGCGGCGCGGCCGCCTGATCGCCCGCACGCCGGAGCGGGCGACGGCGCTGTCCCTGGAGGGGCGGCCGACCTCGCTCGACCCTTCGCGCCTTGGTGACTCCTTCGCGCCTTTGTGGTGAACCTTCACCACAAAGGCACGCAGGGTTTCACTAAGGCAGGAGCGCCCATGTCCGTCAATAAGCAGATCGTCCTCGAACTCACGGCCGACCGAAAAGGTTTCCGCCGCCCACTTTCGCACCGTCGAAGCGCCCGTCCCGCACGCGGGCGAAGGGCAGATCGTCGTCCGCCACCATTACCTGTCGCTCGACCCCTACATGCGGGGCCGGCTCAGCGAGGCGAAGAGCTACGCCAAGCCGCAAGAGATCGGCGCCGTCATGGGCGGCGGCGCGGTCGGCGAAGTCGTCGAGTCCAAGAACCCGAAGTTCAAGCCCGGCGATTTCGTCGTCGGTCCCGGCGGCTGGCAGCAATTTTCGCTGAGCGACGGCGCCGGTTGGATGGTGGTCGACGCCAAGGCTATTCCGCCCTCCGCCTACCTCGGCGTCGTCGGCATGCCGGGGGTGACGGCGTGGTATGGGCTCAATGAGATCATCGAGCCGAAGGCCGGCGAGACCGTCGTCGTCTCCGCGGCCTCAGGCGCGGTCGGCGGCGTCGTCGGCCAGCTGGCGAAAATCAAGGGCGCGCGAGTGGTCGGCATCGCCGGCGGCGCGCAGAAATGCGCCTATGTGCGCGACGAACTCGGCTTCGACGTCTGCGTCGACCACAAATCGCCAACCTTCGCCGACGACATGGCGGCCGCGCTGCCCAAGGGGCTCGACGGCCTGTTCGAAAACGTCGGCGGCGAACCCTTCCTGCAATGCCTGAAGCGCGTCAACGATTTCGCGCGCATTGCGATCTGCGGCCTGATCGCCTCGTACGAAGCGGCGCCGACGAGCCTGCCCGACATGCGGCTGTTTCTCGTGCGCCGCATCAAGGTGGAAGGCTTCATCGTCTCCGATCACCTCCGGCTGTGGCCAATGGCGCTCGCCGAAATTGGCGGCCTCGTGGCGTCGGGCAAGCTGCGCTATCGCGAGACGGTGCGCGAGGGATTGGAGGCCGCGCCGCAGGCGCTGGTCGACCTGCTGCACGGCGGCAATTTCGGCAAGATGCTGGTGAAGCTCGTCTGAGCGCCCTACCCCGTGACTAGTTTGTGACAAATCGCGCCGTTAGGGTGATCCCGAAAGGCGCGATGATTACGATGGACAAGACTTTCAAGCATCCGCTGGCGCGTCGGGCGACGACCGCGATCGCGCATGGGCGCGACGGCGCTGAGCGCCATGTTTTGCTGATCGTGACGACGCTCGAATTGAATGCGGACGCCAAAGGGTTCAAGCGCGAAAACGTCGAGCGGCTGCACGCCGCCGCACAGGCCTACCTGGCCGAGACGGCGCAGATCGCCGAATACGCGGTCATCAATCGTCCCAAGGACTGGGACGCCTGACGCCCAGCCCTCGCGACATCCTCCTAGGCGAACCCCGGCGGTAGGGTTAGGAAGGGCGCCATGACGAATCGGACGCCCGCTCCTCTCGCCTGGGACGCCGACCTGCTGCTGCGCTTCGACGCGGAGCGGGTGCAGGTCGTCCACGACCTGCTGGCGCGTATCCCCGGATCGCCGGCGCGGATCGTCGATCTCGGCTGTGGGCCGGGGACCAGCACCCGCCTCTTGGTCGACCGCTTCCCGCAGGCGCAGGTGGTCGGAATCGACATTTCCGAACCGATGGTCGCCGTGGCGCGCAAGCGAGCGCCGGGCGCCTCTTTCGCCTGCGCCGACGTTCGCGATTGGCGCCCCGAGGTGCCGGTCGATCTCGTGTTCGCCGACAGCTCGCTGCAATGGATCGGCGAGCATGAGCGGCTGTTCGGCAAGCTGATGGACTGGCTCGCCCCTGGCGGCGTGCTGGCGGTGCAGATGCCCGACAACCGGCAGGAGCCCTCGCACGCGCTGATGCGGCTGATCGCCGCCGACGGGCCGTGGGCCGACAGGCTGGTGCCGGTCGCCAAGACCCGGGCCGTCATCGCCAGCTTCGCCGACTACTATCGCTGGCTGCGGCCGATCTCCGCCTCGCTCGACATCTGGCAGACCGCTTATATCCACCCGCTCGACGGCTTGGAGGCGATCGTCGATTGGTTTCGCGGCTCGGCGCTGCGCCCGTTTCTGGCCCCGCTGGCGGCGGAGGAGCGCGAGGCGTTTCTAGCCCGCTATCGCCGCGACCTCGCCGATTCCTACGACGTCGAGCCGGACGGCAAGGTGTTGTTCATCTATCCCCGGCTGTTCCTGCTGGCGCGCAAGGACGCCTAACGCTTTGCGCAAGCGCGCCGACGTTCTCCTGGTGGAGCGCGGCGTGTTCGCGACGCGGGCGCGGGCGCAGGAGGCGATCGCCGCCGGGCTCGTCCGCGCCGACGGCGCGCCAGTGCGCAAGGCCGCGCAGACGCTCGACGCCGAGGCGCGGCTGGAGGCGAGCCCCGCCCATCCCTGGGCCTCGCGCGGCGGGGTGAAGCTCGCCGCTGCGCTCGACGCCTTCGGCCTCGATCCCGCGGGGCTGGCCTGCCTCGACGTCGGCGCCTCCACCGGCGGCTTCACCGACGTGCTGCTGGCGCGCGGCGCCCGCGCGGTCGTCGCGGTCGACGTCGGCCACGGCCAGTTCGACCCGCGGCTCGCCGCCGACCCGCGCGTGCGTTTGCTCGAAGGCCGCGACGCGCGGACGCTGGCGCAGGCCGATCTGCCGTCGCCGCCCGAGGCGATCGTCTGCGACGTGAGCTTCATCTCGCAGCGGCTGGTCCTGCCGGTCGTGCTGCCGCTCGCGGCGCCGCGCGCCTGGCTCGCGTCGCTCGTCAAACCGCAATTCGAGGTCGGCCCGGCGAGAGTCGTCAAAGGGCTGGTGAAGGACGCAGCGGCGCTCGCCGAGGCCGGCGAGGCGGTGCGCGCCGCCGTCGCGGCGCTCGGCTGGACGCCGCTCGGGCTGATCGAGTCGCCGCTTCTCGGCGGCGACGGGGCGCGCGAATTTCTCCTCGCCGCGCGGCGGTGAGCACCGCCATAATGCAACCATGATTCGCGTTACAACCCGTGTTGCAACTCCAGCGCGAATCTGTTATCCAATATCGTTAAGATATTCTTGTACGCGAGCGATTGTCGTTGGCCGCGTAACTTCAGTCCGCCCCGGCCGGCCCGAGCGATCGTGAAAAAGCGCTGCGCGCAAATGAACGGACCCATGACTGGCGAAGGGACGACAAACGTGAGCCAGGAGACGCAATCGCGCGAAAACGAGCAGACCTTCGCCTATTTCGCGCCCATGCTGCGCGAAAAGGTCAAGGCGCTGCTGATTGATGACGACGCCACCGACGCCGCCATCATCGGCCGCCTCGCGGCGAAATCGAAGCAGCTGGATTTCACGCTGAGGGTCTGCCTCTCGACCGAGGAAGCCGAGCGCGTCGTCTTCGATCAATCCTTCGACGTCATCTATGTCGATTACTGGCTGGGGCTGCAGACGTCGATCGCCTTCATCAGCGAGCTGGCCAAGTCGCAAAAAGCGCCCTGCGTGTTGCTGACCGGATTGGACGAGCCCGACATCCGGCGCATCGCGTTCCGCGCCGGGGTGAAGGCGTTTCTGTCGAAAGAGGAGATTTCAACCCAGGCGATCGAGGGCGTAACCCTCGCCGTGCTCCGCGCGCGCGCCGAGAATTGATCGGCCGGGCGGGTGGGCGCCTGACGCCGAGGCGGCCTTCTGCGGCAGTCCGTGGTTCACCGCGAGAGCTTGCGCGCGTCTTGCGTCGGGCTCATCTTGGGCCACCCCTTTCCCGGTCAAAAACGGACCTTTCGGGGGTATAAGGACCCCTGGGATGCCGACCGCTTCCGACAATCCGCTCGGCGCTTACCTTCGCGGCCGGCGCGCCAAACTCGACCCCGCCGCATTCGGACTGCCGCTCACCCGCCGCCGCACCCCTGGCTTGCGGCGCGAGGAGGTGGCGCAGCGCGCCAACGTCAGCCCGACCTGGTACACTTGGTTGGAGCAGGGCCGCGGCGGCGCGCCCTCGGCCGACGTGCTCGACCGCATCGCCCGCGCGCTGATGCTGAACGAGGTCGAGCGCGAGCACCTGTTCCTCATCGCGCTCGGCCGCCCGCCGGAGGTGCGTTACCGCCGTCCGCTCGCCGTCGCGCCGCATTTGCAGCGCGCGCTCGACGCTTTCACCTATAGCCCCGCGTATTTGCGAACGGCGACGTGGGACATCGTCGCCTGGAACCGCGCGGCGACGGCGGTGCTGACCGACTACGACAGACTGCCGAAAAGCGAGCGCAACCTGCTGCGGCTGTTCTTTCTGGCGCCGAGCGTGCGCGATTCGCAGACCGAATGGTTGCACGTGGCGCGCTTTCTCGTCGCCGCTTTTCGCGCTGACGTCGCCCGCGCCGGCGCCGCCGCGGCGGCGCAAGGGCTGATTGACGAGCTTGTCCGGGAAAGCCCCGACTTCGCGGCGATCTGGCGCGAGAACGACGTGCGCGGCGCGCAGGCGGGGGTCGCCAAGCGCATGCGCCATCCGACCGCCGGCTGGCTCGACCTCGACTATCAGGTCTTCGCCATCGAGGGACGGCCCGATCTCGACATGGCGGTCTTGACGGCGGCCAACGCCGAGACCGCCGCGCGCATCCGCGCGCTTTTACGCGAAACAACGGACGACCTGCGGCGCGCGGCGACGGGCTAGCGGTCAAAGTCCAACGTTTGATACCCGCACGGCGACGTCGCAAAGGGGGTAAGCGGTCGCTCGCGAGCGAACTTAGCTTCGTTGACGCCGCAATGAGCCGTCGCTTCATTCAACTATTCGATCCGCGCTCGCAAGCAACGTCGGGGGTATCTCGACGCCTAGCGCCTTGGCGGTTTTCAGATTGATAGCCAATTCGAACTTAGTCGGTTGTTCGATCGGAATGTCCGCCGGGACCGTTCCGCGCAGGAGTTTGACCAATTGGCGACCCAGTATGCGTCCCTCAAGGTCGAGGCTCGGCCCGTAGGCCATCAGCGCGCCTTGTTCCGCCCAATCAGGCCACTGATAGACAGCGGGAAGAGCCAAATGCCGCAAGCGCTCGATGATCAGTCGATGATTGTAGTAGAACAACGGGTTAGCAAGCACGTTGACCGCACCGGCCCCGGACGCTTTCGCCGCGTCGAGTCCGGGGATGATTTCGTCCCTCGTCTTGGCGAAAAATGTCGAAAGCTCCAAGCCGCGCGCTTCGGCCAACGCTTTCAATTCAGCGATGTGTACGGGCGAGTCGGCGCTTGGGTCAGCTAGAACCGCCATTTGGCGAAGGCTAGGCAGGACCTGCCGTAGCAAATCGCCGCGTTTTCCATCGAGGGTGGGTGACAGCAAACTGACGCCAGTCGCGTTGCCGTCCGGGCGCGCGAGCGAAGTCGAGAAGCCATCTGCGATCAAATCTTCCGACACCGCCACGATGGGGATCGTTCGCGTCGCCGTTCGAATGGCTTTCCCGAAGACGGCGCCGGCTACTTCAATCACGTCCGGGGCCGCCTTGACCAACGCAGCGGCGGCCGCCGCGAGGTCGCTTTCCTTAGTGCCCAACCCTTCGTCGAGCACCTTTAGGTTTTGCCCTTCGACGAAGCCGGCCGAGCGCAGTTCGTCGAAAAGCGCTAGGATTGACGGCAGCCGATTCAATTCGGGCCTGGAGAGGGGGCTGAGCCAGCCAAAACGGTACACGCGCCCCGGGGTCTGCGCCGCGGCGGCGATTGGCCAGGCGGCCGCTCCGCCCAGCATGCCCATGAAGTCGCGCCGCCTCATCCGCTCTCTCCAAGCCGATGACTGAGTTCCCCGAACCGGCATTCCCATCCTATTGCCAGGGAAACGGGCCCGCAACGAGATTGACCGAAGGTCCGCCGTGGTTCGAATCCGGCGCTTGAGCGGCCGCTCCATGCGAGCGCCAAGTGTCCGATTTTGACCCCTGGCTAATCCCACCGGCTGGTGATCTTGCCCGATTTTGCCGAGTCCACGCAGAGTTTTGATGCAATTTTCTGCTTGCGTACCCCTCAAAAATAATCAATCATCATCAGGCAGCGTCGAGCAGCGACGCCGATAGGGAGGCGCTTTGATGGGAATCGCACCCGGCCCTCGCGGCGCGGCGGGCCGCCATCGTGTCTGAACAGGACTTGCAAGCTCGTCCGGCGGCGCTCGAACCCCGTCCGCTCGTCGGCGCGCTCGGGTCGCTGTTGCGGGCGCGGGAGTTTGCGATCCTGGCGTTTCTGCTGTTGATGTCGACCGCGATCGGGCTGGCGCGGCCAACGTTCTTTTCAACCGGCAATCTGCTCGCCATGGGGCGGCAGATGTCGGAACTCGCGATCATGGGCGTCGCGATGACGTTTCTCATCACGGCGCAGGAGCTCGATCTCTCCGTCGGCTCGGTCTACGGGCTCTGCTCGCTCACCATGACGCTGCTCGCGCAGAACTACGGGATCAACCTTTGGTTGGCGCTGCCGATCGTGCTGGTCCTGGCGGCGTTGATTGGCGTGGTCAACGGCCTCATCACTACGCAAGGCCGCATCCCCGCCTTCATCGTCACCTTGGGGATGCTCTACATATTGCGCGGCGTCACGCTGGTGGAATCGCCGTGGCCGATCTCGGGCCTGGATAACGACAGCTTCTTCTCCGCGCTCGACGGCAAGATCGGCGTCGTTCCCGTGCAGATCGTCTGGATGCTCGGCTTCGTTGCGGTCGGCGCGCTGGCGCTACGGCGGACGACGTTCGGCTATCACGTGCGCGCGACCGGCAGCAACCGCGCCGCCGCCGAACTCTCCGGCATCCGCACGTCGCGAGTGAAGATCACCGCGTTCGTGCTGACGGCGGTCGCCTCCGCGTTCGCCGGCGCGATGAGCTTCGCGCATCTCGGCTCGGCCTCGCCTTTGGCGGGCACAGGTTACGAACTCAACGTGATTGCGGCGGTCGTCATCGGCGGCACCGCATTGTTTGGCGGCCAGGGCACCGTGATCGGCACCTTTCTCGGCGCGGCGCTGCTCACCGTCATGCGCAACGGCCTCGTACAGCTCGGCGGCGAAGGTCGACTTCAAGACGCCTTTCTGGGCGCCATCATCATCATCGCCGTGCTGATCCACACGCATCTGAGCTTCAGGAGGACCCCGAGATGAGACGCTTTCTGCAAACCGCGCTGTTCGCCGCGACCGCGCTGACGGCGACCTACGCCCGCGCCGACGACAAGCTGCACATCACCTTCGTCACCCACGATCTCGGCGCTGGCATCTTCGCCCCCGTCCGGCTCGGCATGGAGGACGCCTGCGCCAAGGTGAACGCGGAGTGCGAATTCCTCGGGCCGGCGACCTACGATCCGGCGCAGCAGGTCGCGTTGATTGAAGCCGCCATCGCCAAGAAGCCCGACGCGATCGTCACGACCCGCCCTGACCCGTCCGCCTACAACGACGCGATCAAGAAGGCCGAGGACGCCGGCATCCTGGTGCTGACGTTCAACGTCAACGATCCCACGGCCGACAAGAAAGTGCCGGTGCCGGTGGTCGGACAGAACTTCACCAACTACGGCAAGGAATGGGCGCGCGCCGTGATCAAGGCGATGCCGGACGGCGGTTCGATGGCGATCACCGATTGCTGCTTCGGCCATTTCGCGCTTGAGGAGCGCATCCGCGCCTTCAAGGAGACGCTGGCGAAGGAAGGCGGCGACAAATACAAGGTGCTCGACGTCATCAACACCACGGCCGACGAAAGCAAGGTGTTCGCGGCGGTTGAGGCCTATTATGCAGCCCATCCCGACATCAAGGCGATCTGGGGCGTTGACTATTACTCGCACGTGATCGCGCAGTTCATCAAGAAGAATGGTCTCCAGGGCAAGCTGCTGACCGGCGGCTCCGACATGGGGCCGGGCAACGTCGCCGGCATCAAGGACGGCTATGTCTCGTTCGGGCTCGGACAGAACCCGTTCATGCAGGGCTTCTATCCGGTCATGATGGTTTATCAGGCGAAGAAATACGGCATCCGCCCCGTCGACATTGACACCGGAACCGACGTCGTGACGCCGGCGAATTTCGCCGAATACAACCCGAAGTATCGTTGATAGGGCGCGGCGCCGGCCTCGAGCCGGCGCCGCTTTGAGAGTTATAGGCGTCCAGGCGGACACGTCATTGCGAGCGAAGCGAAGCAATCCCTCTCGCGGGGATCGGCGGCTTGTTCGGAGACTTCCGAGCCGCGGCGCGTTGGATTGTTTCGTCGCTACGCTCCTCGCGATGACCGCTTCGCTTGAGTTCGGAGCCCTCTCGTGGCGCTGACCGAGTCAATCCTCGAATTTCGCGGCGTCAGCAAGACGTTCGGCGGCGTGCGGGCGCTGCGCGACGTGTCGTTCGCTGTCCCGCGCGGCGAAATCCACGCGCTGGTCGGCGAGAACGGCGCCGGCAAATCGACGCTGATCCGGATTTGCGGCGGCTCGTTTTCACCCGACGCGGGTCAAGTGATGTTTGAGGGGCGTGAGCTCAAGGTTGACGGCCCGCACGCCTCGCGCGCCGCCGGCATCAGCATCGTGCATCAGGAAATCCCGATCTGCCGCGACCTCACGGCGGCCGAGAACGTGTTTCTCGGCCAGGAGTTGCCGTGTCGCGGCGGCCTCGTCGACTGGCGAACTGTCAACCAACGCGCGGCGCGATTGTTCGCACGGCTCAGCGCCGACATCCGTCCGACCGATCTCGCCGCCGATCTGAGCATTGCTCAGCGCCAGATCGTCGTCATCGCACAGGCTTTGTCGCTCGAAGCCAAGCTCGTCATCATGGACGAGCCGACCTCAGCGCTCAGCAAACAAGAATCGTTGCGGTTGTTCGACATCCTGCGCCAGCTCAAGGCGCAGGGCATTACGATCGTCTACGTCTCGCATCGCCTCGAAGAGGTGTTCGGCATCGCCGACAGCATCACCGCGCTGCGCGACGGGCGCTATGTGGGCTCAGCGCCGCGCGCGGAAGCGACGCCGGAGCGGGTCGTCCACATGATGGTCGGGCGCGAAATCTCGAATCTGTTCCCCAAACAGACAAGCCCGCGCAGCCGCGAGCCGTTACTGTCGGTGCGCCATTTGACGGCGCGCGGTCTGTTCGACGATGTGTCGTTCGACTTGCACGGCGGCGAGGTGCTGGGGCTGGTTGGACTTCAGGGCGCCGGGACCAGCGAAGTGATGCGGGCGCTGTTCGGCCAACTCGGCGACGTCGCGGGGGAGATACTCGTGCGCGGCAAGCGGGCGCCGATCGGCTCGCCGTTGCAGGCGATCTCGCAAGGAATCGCTTACGTTCCGGGCGATCGGCAGGCGGAGGGTCTGTTTCCGGCGCTTTCAATCGCTGAGAACGCGGGGTTGCTGAGATTGCCGCGGCTCGCCAATGGCCTCGGGTGGGTACAGGGCGGCGCGCTCGCGCGGTTGTTCGCCGAGGCGACGCGGCGGTTCTCGATCAAGGCGGCCGGCGGCGGCGATCTCGTCGGCAGCCTCTCCGGGGGCAATCAACAAAAGGTCGTCATCGCCCGTTCGCTATCGATGGAAGCGACGATCGTGTTGCTTGATGATCCCACCCGCGGCGTCGACGTCGGGGCCAAGGCTGAGATCCATCAGGTGCTCAACGACCTCACCGCGCGCGGCTGCGGCGTGATCCTGGCTTCATCGGAGTTGCAGGAGGCCCTCGCCATGAGCGACCGCGTACTGGTGATGTACAAGGGCAAGGTGCGTGGCGAGCTCGCCGCCGCCGAAGCCGAGCAGGAGCGCGTGATGACCATGGCGACCGGCGCGGACATGGCGCACGCCGATGGCGCGGCGGCTTGATTGAGCGTCAGACGCCGTCATGGCGAGCGAAGCGAAGCCATCCAGCTCAACGAGATCGTCCACCGGCCGGATAGCGCACATCGGCGGCGCCGTGGATTGCTTCGCTTCGCTCGCAATTGACGGGCGACCCGCGTTTACAGCCCGCCCTTCTCACGCAGGAACGCGATCACGGTCTCCACGCCGTCGCCGGTCTTCATGTTGGTCATCACGAACGGCCGGGTCTTGCGCATCCGCGCGGCGTCGGTGGCCATCACTTCGAGCGAGGCGCCGACATAGGGCGCAAGGTCGGTCTTGTTGATGACCAGCAGGTCCGAGCGCGTCACGCCCGGGCCGCCCTTGCGCGGGATTTTTTCGCCGCCGGATACGTCAATCACGTAGATCGTCAGGTCCGCGAGCTCCGGCGAGAAGGTGGCGGCGAGATTGTCGCCGCCGGATTCAATCAGGATCAGGTCGAGCGCGGGGAAGCGTTTGCGCATCTCGTCGACGGCGGCGAGGTTGATCGAGGCGTCCTCACGGATGGCGGTGTGCGGGCAGCCGCCGGTCTCGACGCCGAGGATGCGGTCGGGCGACAATGCGCCGGCTTCGACCAGGATGCGCGCGTCCTCCTTGGTGTAGATGTCGTTGGTGATCGCGGCGACATCGAGGGTGTCGCGCAACCGCTTGCAAAGCTGCTCCATCAGCGCCGTCTTGCCGGAGCCGACGGGTCCGCCGACGCCGACGCGCAGCGGTTGTTTGGTGGTCATGAGCGGAACAACCTCGAATACTGGGTTTCGTGTTTCATCGCCGCGATGTCGGAGCGGAACGCGCAGGCGCCGAGCGTCTCGGGGTCCTCAAGCAAGGCTTGCGCCGCCATGTCAGCGAGGCGGGGGGTCAGCGCGGCGATGATCTTCTGGCCGTCGGTCTGCCCGACCGCGCTGAGCCGCGTGGCGGCGGAGACGAGATTGCCGAATAGCGCCATGGCGAAGACGGGGGCGGCGACATCGAGCGCGATCCCATGCCCCGCCACGGCGGCGCCGACGGCGACGGGATAGGCGACCGGTTCGGCGGCGAAGGCGTCGAGGCTCGCGCACGGCCAAGCGGCCCGGGCGGCGGCGACGAAGGCCGTTCCCTGCGCCGTGGTTTCGAGCCGGCGCTCCTGCGCGCCGGCCAGCGCAATCGCCAGCTCGTTGACTTCGGCCAATGCGGCGGGATCGCCGGAGGCCCGATAGGCGGCCGCGAACACCGCCACGTCGAGACGCGGGGCGCCGTGGTCGGCGAGGTCTTCAAGCCAGGCGCGCAGCGTGGCCGCATCGCGGATGTCGCCGGCCTCGACCGCCCACTCGATCCCGTGCGAATAGGCGTAGGCGCCGACGGGAAACGCCGGCGACAGCCAGGCGAACAGCGGCAGCGCGTCGCCGAAGCTAGTGGCCATGCCCGCCGTGCTTGTGGCCGTGGTCGTGATGATCGTGGCAGTGATGATCGTGATCGTGATCGTGGTGATCGTGTGCGACGTGACCGCCCTTGGCGTAGGCGCCGCCTTCCGGGTTGAACGGCGCCTCGATGGCCACCACCGCAGCGCCGAGGCCTTTCGCCATCTCCTCGATCACGGCGTCGCGGCGGATGCGCAACGCCTTGCGCGTGAGCTCCGTCGGCAGATGGCGGTTGCCGAGGTGCCAGGCGACGCGGATCAAAGCCGCCGGCTCCGCGGCGCGGATTTCGGCCAGCGGCTCCGGCGCCGCGACGACCTCGACGACGCGCCCGTCGTCGAGCTTGAGCCCGTCTCCGCCGCGCAGCAGCACCGCCTCTTCGAGGTCGAGCAGGAATTCGAGACCGCGCACGCCTTTCATCGTCACCCGTCGGCGGTGGCGTTCGTCATAATCGAGCACGACGGAATCGGCCGGCTCTCCGGACCAGCCGCCGGCGGCGATGACGGTTGAGGCGCGCAACATGACAGAGGCTCCACGATCGACGCGCTCCTCTTAAGCGGCGCCGACCGTCGGGGCAATCGAACGCTGCTCAGCGATCAGGCCAAGCACGCTGAGGACGAGCCGCGCCGCGGTGACGGCGGCAAACCCGTGCGGATCGCGCGCCGGGACGAATTCGACGATCGCGGCGCCGACGATCCGGCGCCGGCGCGCCACGGCGCGAACGAGCCGCAACACATCGCGATAGGACAGCCCGCCCGAAGTCGGCATGTTGACCGCCGGCATCACGCTCGGGTCGAGGCCGTCGAGATCGAGGCTAAGGAAACAGTCGCCGCGCGGCGCCAAGCCGTCCAAACCGGCCTCAACGCCGGAACGCTCGATGTCGTCCATCGTCAGGATGCGCGAGCCCCAGCGGCGGGCGTCGTCGTGCTGATCCGAGGTTCCGCTGCCGAGGCCGCGGATGCCGAACTGGCGCATTTCCGTGAACCACGGCATTTCCGACGCCCGTCGCATTGGGCTTCCGTAGCCGTACGGGTTGTCTTGCACAACGTCGGCCCAATCAACGTGTGCGTCGACCTGGATCATCGTCAGCGGCCCGCGCCCCTCGTAGGCGGAAAACATCGGGATCGGCACGGAATCGTCGCCGCCCAGCATGACCGGGACCGCGCCCGCGTCGAGCACGGCGCGAACGGCGGCGGTGATGGCGGCCCGGTTCGCCGCGCCGTCGTCGAGGCTAAGCGGGAGATCGCCGCCGTCGAGCAGCCGGCGATCGTCTGGGCCGGACTGAATGGCGAAGCCGAGATCGAAATCGAACTGGCGCAACTGCTTGGCGAACAGTTGCGAACCGCGCCGGATCGCCGCCGCTCCGCCCGCCGCATGGCTGGCGACGCCGGGCTTATAGGGCGAGCCATGATCCGCGCCGAGCAGCACCGCCGCCGCGCCGGAATAGGCGCCGGGCTCGGCGCGCGGGAGGGCGGCGAAGGTCTCGGTGGGGTCGGTCATCTTGCGTCGTCCAGTTGGAAATAATCCCCTCGACAACGCACGAGACCGAAAAAGGGCGCCATGCCTGACCGAGGCCCGCGAGGAAGCCGCCATGGCGCGCGAAGCGACGCCCTCCAGCGCAGCGAGATCGTCTGTCAGCCGGTCGACGGCGCCGTGGATCGCGTCTCTGCACTCGCCATGACGTTAGTGCGACGCGCGCTCCGCCTCCCGCCGCGCCCGCGCCCAGAACGCCTCGAACGTGCGCGCGCTCCGTCGGCAGCGCGCCGATCGAAACTCGCACCATCCAATGCCCGTCGAGGATCGCCGGGGTCACGTAGGCGTGGCCGGAGTGGTTCAGCGCCTCGGCCCACGCGAGCGTGTGCGCGTCGAGCGCCTCGCCCGCAAGCCCCGGCGGCTCGTGGCGAACGCAGACCGTCTGCAACGGGACCGGCGCGAGCACGCGCCAATGCGGCGTCCCGGCGACCTCGCCGGCGAGCCATTGCGCGTTGGCGATGTCGCGACGCAGCCGCGCTTGCAGGGCCTCGACGCCCTCGGCGCGCAACAGGCACCACAGCTTCAGCGCCCGGAAGCGGCGGCCGAGCGGGATGCCCCAGTCGCGGTAGGTCGTCACCTCGCCGTCGACGGGGGTGCGCAGGAAGCTCGGGTTGGTGCCCATCACGCGCTGGAGATGCTGGGAATCGCGCACGTAATAGACCGAGCAGTCGAACGCCGCGCCGAGCCACTTGTGCGGATTGAACACCAGCGAATCGGCGCCTTCGATTCCCGCCCACAGCGGACGGCATTCCGGCAGGATCATCGCCGATCCCGCCATCGCGGCGTCGACATGCAGCCACAGGCCGTGCGCTTTGGCGATCTCGGCGATCGCGCCGACGGGGTCGATCGCGGTGACGCCCGTCGTCCCGACGCTCGCCACGATCGCGGCCGGTTTGCGGCCCGCGGCGAGATCGGCGCAGATCGCGGCGTCGAGAGCCTGCGGCCGGATCGCGTAAGCCGCGTCGGTTTTGATGTGCCGCAGATTGTCGCGGCCGAAGCCGGCGAGCAGCGCCGCCTTGTCGACCGAACTATGCGCGTGCGCGGAGCCGTAGACGATCAGCGGCGCGTCGAGGCCGGCGAGGCCGCCGCGCGCCAGCGAAAAATCGCTCGCGCGCTCGCGGGCGCAGATGAGGGCGACCAGGGTGGAGGTCGAGGCGGTGTCCTGGATCACGCCGCTAAAGCTTTCCGGCAGGCCGACGAGCTGCCGCATCCAGTCGGTCACGACCTCTTCAAGCTCGGTCAGGGCGGGCGCCGCCTGCCAGGACAGGCCAAGCGCGCCGAGCCCCGTCGAGAGGTAGTCTCCGAGCACCGACGACAATTCGCTGTTGGCGGGGAAATAGCCGAAGAACTCGGGGTGGTTGAAATGCGAGAGGCCGGGCAGGATCAGCGCGTCGAGATCGCGGAATATGTCGGCGAACGGCTCGGGCGCCGCCGGCGCGGCCTTCGGCAGCGCCGCGCGGATCGCGCCCGGCGCGACCTGCGCCATCACTGGCCGCTCCGCCACCGTCGCGCGGTAGTCGGCGATGCGGTCGATCAGTTCGTGGCCGTGGCGGCGGAACTCTTCCGGGGTCATGCGCCTCAACCGTTGAAAAACGCCAGTCGGCCTGTAAGCCGGGTTCTGTAAGGCCGGAAGCCGAGGCTTCCGACGCGGCGACCATTCCTCTGGGACGCCCGTCGCCAGGCGCCTCAAGCAACCAACCCGAACGACCGGGCCGGCGGACGGGCCCTGCGGCGGAGGCAAGCCTCCCCGCGCGTCGCTCCTATTCGGTTTTGCTCCCGGCGGGGCTTGCCATGCCGCCGACGTTGCCGCCGGCGCGGTGCGCTCTTACCGCACCCTTTCACCCTTACCCCAGGGACGAATCCGCGGGGCGGTTTGCTTTCTGTGGCGCTTTCCCTAGAAGTCATCTCCGCCGGACGTTATCCGGCGCCGTGTCCGCCTGGAGCCCGGACTTTCCTCTGCTCGCAAAAGCAGCGGTCGCCCGGCCGACTGGCCGCCGGGGCTTACGGGGCGGCGAACGAGGGGTCAAGCGCACGGCCGGCGCGCGCCTCGGCGATCAGCCGGTCGGTGGCCGTCTCGATGTCGGTTTTCAGCCGCTCCAGAAACGCTTCGCGGCCGAGTCCGGCCGGGATCACCGGCAGGAACTCGATCACCGCCGTTCCCGGCCGGCGCAAAAAGCCGCGGCGGCCCCAGAACATACCCGTGTTGAGCGCGACGGGCAGACACGGCGCGCCCGTCGCCTCGTAGAGATAGGCGACGCCGGATTTGTATTGCGGCTCGGCGCCGGGCGACCGGCGGGTGCCCTCGGGGTAGATGTAGACTTGCCGCCCCGCCCGCAGCACCTCGCCGGCCTGCTCGATGATTTGCGCCAGCGCGCTGCGACCGCGGCTGCGGTCGATGCCGATCTGGCCGCTGACGCTGAGGTAGAGGCCGAAGATCGGAATCCGCACCAACGACTTCTTGAGGATGATCGCGAAGTCCGGCGTCTGCGTCACCAGCGCGAACGTCTCCAGGAACGACTGGTGCTTGGCGGCGAGAATATAGCCGCCGACGGGCATGTTCTCGACGCCGCGAAATTCGAGCTTGAGACCGCAAATCTTGTCGAGCAGCCAGATCGAGGTGACGGCCCAAGTGCGCGCCATGAAGAACACGCCCTGACGGCCGAAGAACATCGCCGGCAGGCCGAGGATCATCAGCACGACGAGGTTGACGTAAAACAACACGTTGAACAGGAGCGAACGCAAGGCGATCATCGCGGGCAGGCTTTCAGGAGAGAACGCGCAGATGGGCGGCGGCGACGAGGCGCGAGAACAATCCCGCCATCGCCACCAGCGCCACACAGACGCCGAGGATCGCCGCATAGCCGAGCAGCGGCAGGTGGAATGAGCCGAGCAGCACCGTCATCGCCGCGCCATCGGGCGAGGCCGAGCCGCGCGACGCGACGACTTCGCTGACGAAGAACATCAGCATCGCCACGGCGCCGCCGACGCTCGTCCCCTCGGCGCTGAGTCGGAAGAAATAGCGCTGGAAATGCTTGGTGATGAACGCGTCGGAGGCGCCGACGAAATGCAGCACCTCGACGATCTCGCGCGCCCCCGCCATCGCCCCGCGGGTCGCGAAGCCGACCGCGATGGCGATCGCCGCCACAACGAGGCCGAGCAGCAACGCCGCAAACAGCGTCAGCGAGCGCCCCACAGCGGAGAGATGCGACAGCCACAGAGCGTGGTCGTCGAACACCGCGTCTGGCGCGGCCTGTTCGATCTTGGCGCGCAGATCGGCGAGCGGCTCGGCGTCGCGCGAGGCGAGCCGCGCCACGACGAGGCGCGGGATCGGCAGTTCGGAGAGATCGAGCCCCGAGCCGAGCCACGGCGTCAGCGATTGTTCGGTCTCGGGCCGGCTCAGCGCCCGCGCCGAGGCGACGGCCGGCGATTGCGAGACGAGCGTCAATACCTTGTCGACCTCGGCGTCGACGTCGACGCCGGCGCGCGGGCGGACCTGCACGCTGATTTCGCGCGAGACGTCGTCGCGCCAAGCCGCCGTGGACGCCGCGAGCAACACAGCCCCGCCCGCGCAAAGGCACGCCAGGAACGTCAGGATCGCGATCACCGCCGCCAACGCGCGCCCCGACACCGTATCGTGGGGAATCAGCGTGGCGGGCGGCGTATAGACGACGCCTTCGGTCAGCTCCGCGTCGGTCATGTCTCTTCCTCTTGAATCACCTCGACGCGGCCTTCGGCGATCACCAGCTTGCGCACCGAGGTGAACGAATCCATCAGCGAGTGATCGTGGGTGGCGATGACGACCGACGTGCCGGATTTGTGCAATTCGCTGAACAGGCGCAGCAGCCGCCACGCCATTTCCGGGTCGACGTTGCCGGTCGGTTCGTCGGCGAGCAGCAGCTCCGGCCGGCCGATCAGCGCGCGGGCGATCGCCGCGCGCTGCTTCTCGCCGCCGGACAGCACCGCCGGCAGCGCGTTGATGCGATCGCCGAGCCCCACCCATTTGAGCAACTCGATCACCTCGGGCCGATAGGATTGCGCCGAGCGTCCCTGGACCAGCAGCGGCAGCGCCACATTGTCGAAGGTCGTGAGGTGTTCGAGCAGGCGAAAATCCTGGAACACCACGCCGATGCGGCGGCGCACGCTCGTCAGCTTGTCGTTGTCGAGCGTCGCCGCGTCCTTATCGAACACCGTGATCGTGCCGCGCGTCGGCTTCAGCGACAACAGCATGAGGCGCAACAGCGTCGTCTTGCCGGCGCCCGAGGGGCCAGTGAGAAACTGAAAGCTTTGCGGCGCGATGTTGAACGTGGCGTCGCGGATGATTTCGGTCCCGAGCCCATAGCGCAACCCGACGTTCTCAAAGCGAAGCAATAGGTCCTCTCTTCGGAGACAGCGACGGATCGAGCGACATAAGCTTCCTCGGGCTTAACCGAGCCTTAACGTTAACGGAGTGGAAATTCCAAGCAGAGACGGTCTTCGAGAGCGATTCGGCATGATAGCCCGCCCGTATTTTACCACGCCTGCCGCCTCCTGCGCGCGTCCCCGGCCGCAGGGATCGCCGCGATCCGGCAAGGCCCTGTTCCTTGCGGCGGCGGCGATGATGTGCGCCTGGACGGTCTATGCCGCGCCGCAAGTCCGCCGCCCCGCGCTCGCGGCGTTGCAGCCGCTGCTCGGCGTCGTGTTGCCGGCCGAGCCGCCGTTCCGGTTCGGCGAGGTCCGCGCCCGCCGCATGCAGATCGACGGGCAGACCGTGCTCTATGTGGAAGGGGCGCTGACGAACACCGGAAAGCGCCCGCGCAAAACCCCGCCGCTGCGCGTCACCCTGCTTGGCGACGACGACCAGCCGCTCTACACTTGGAAGAGCAAGCCGGCGAAAGGCGAGATGGAGCCGGCGCGCGAGGTCTCCTTCCAGACCCGGCTGCTGTCGCCGCCGGAAAAGTTCAAGAGCATCGCGATTACGCTGGCCAACGAGGGGTAGCGGGTTTCGTCCCCGCCGCCGGCGGTGAAGAAAATTTTGGGCGCCCGGCGAGTATTCGACAGAACAGTGTTCGATCTCGGCTAGCCTCTCGACAACGATACTCCGTTCGGTTACTTCGGTATACCGCAGGAGTGTTTGATGCCTTGTCGCGCGCGCCCGCTTTCTTTCCTTTTCGCCGGCGCGCTGGCCCTGCTGGGGCCCGTCGTGGCGCAAGCCCAAGTCGGCGTCATCACCAGCATCGCCGGCGACGGACAGGCTGGCTATTCCGGCGACGGCGCCCCCGCCACCAACGCCGAGCTTTCGTACCCGATCCGGGCGGTGGTGAAACCGGACGGCGGAATTCTGATCGCCGACGAGGGCAACAATGTCGTGCGCTATGTGCGCGTGGACGGGACGATCCGGACGGTCGCCGGGGTCGCGGGCGCCGGCGGCTATAGCGGCGACGGCGGTCCCGCCAATCAGGCGCGGCTCAATCAGCCAACCGGCGTCGCGCCTCTGGCGGACGGCGGCTTTCTCATCGCCGATCGTTCGAACAACCGCATTCGCAAGGTCTCCTCGACCGGGATCATCACCACGGTGGCGGGCAGGGGATCGGCGTGCGCCAACCCCCGGCTCGCGTGCGGCGACGGCGGCCCCGCCACCGCGGCGCAGTTGAATGCGCCGGACCGCGTCGCGCTGACCTCCGACGGCGGATTCCTGTTGACCGAAGACCAGGGCGACAAGGTCCGCAAGGTTTCGTCGACCGGCGTCATCAGCACCGTGGCCGGGAACGGCGTCGCCTGCGCCGCTCCGACCAGCGCCTGCGGCGACGGCGCCGCGGCCACCTCGGCGCAATTGAATGCGCCTAACGGCGTCGCCGTGCTGCAGAGCGGCGCGTTCGTCATCAGCGATTCCAACGACAATCGCATTCGCATGATTTCCGCCGACGGCGTCATCTCCACCATCGCCGGCAATGGCACAGCCGGAAGCTATGGCAACGGGATCGCGGCCACCAACGCCAACCTCAACGGGCCGAGCGGCGTCGCCGTGGCCCCCAACGGCGCGATCGCGATCGCCGACACCAACAGCCACCTCGTCCGGGTCGTCAGCGGCGGCGTCATCCGCACGCTCGCGGGCATCGCCGATACGCCGTGTCCGGCCTCGACCGACAATTGCGGCGACGGCGGCCCCGCCACCTCGGCCCGGCTCAATGTCCCGTTTGACGTCAGCGTCACCCCGGATGGCATGGCGCTGATCGCCGATCATCTGGATCAGCGCATTCGCCGCGTCGACGCCGCGCTCGGCGGCGCGCCGACGCTGAAAGTGCAGAACGTCCGGATCGTCAACGGCGCGGGACAGGCGGTGCAATTGCGCGGCGTCAACCGGGCGATCTTCGAAAGCCGCTGCACTTACGACAGCAGCGGCTTCGCCGACGGGCCGAGCGATCAGGCCTCGGTCAGCGCGCTCGTCGCGTGGAAGCCCGACGTGGTTCGGGTGACGATCAACGAAGATTGCTGGCTTGGGATTAACGGCCTGCCGCTCGGCGGCGACGCTCCGGGCTACCGCGTCGCGGTGTTCAATTATGTCAACTTGCTTCGGCGCAATCTGCTCTATGTCATCCTGACGCCGGAAGTCGACGCACCGGGCGCGTTCAAATCGGTCAGCATCGATTACATGCCGGACGCCACCCACCTTCCGGCGTTCTGGGGCTCGCTGGCGTCGATCTTCAAGAATGACCACGGCATCATTTTCGATCCGATCACCGAGGTCGCCATGGCCTCCTGGAACGACCCGCATCCGAACCCGCCGGGCCAGTGGAATTGCTGGCGAAACGGCTGCGCGCTCGACTCGATCTACGGCGGCCGCTTTCAGGCGGCGGGGCTGCAATCGCTCGTCAACGTGATCCGTTCGACATCGGCGACGCAACCGATCCTGCTCGGCGGCCTCAACTACAACTCGGACCTGAGCCAACTTCTCGCCTATCTGCCTAACGACCCGCAGAACCAACTGATCGCTTCCGCCCATATCTACGATTTCGCCGAAGCCGGCGCGACCAACGCCTTTTTCACGACCCAACTCGAGCCGATCGCGCAGCACTTGCCGGTCATCCTCGGCGAACTCGGCGAACGGAACTGCGATTCAGGAACCGCCGCCTATACCAGCGCGGTGCTGGCGAGGGTCAACGGCGAGACGGCCCAAGGTCACGTTTTCGGCGCGGTCGGCTGGGCGTGGAATGCGGCGACCAGCACGTCGACCGGCTGGCACTGCCCGACCGGACCCGACGGCGAGGGCGGCCCGCTGATGATCCGCGATTACACCGGCGTCCCGACCGTGATGGGCGGCGTATTCCAGAAATGGTTCCTGTCGAAAGCCGGCAACCCGTAGCGGCGCGCGCCCGTTTGGCAAAGCGCCCGCCGCCGGTCTAACGAAGACGCTCCACGCGCTTCGAGAGGCCCATGTCCGCTTCGCTTTACCAGTCCTTCGCCGATCAGGGCGGCCCCGCCGGGACGGCGGCGCGCATCGCGGCGCTGCGCGATCTGCTGACCTCGCAGGGTCTCGCCGGCTTCATCATCCCGCGCGCCGACCGGCATCAGAGCGAATACCCGCCGCCGGATCAGGAGCGCCTCTTGTGGGCGACCGGTTTCTCCGGCTCCGCCGGGCTGGCGATCGTGTTGCGGGACAAGGCGGCGCTGTTTGTCGACGGCCGCTACACCGTCCAGGCGGCGGCGCAGACCGATGGCGCGATTTTCGAGCGGCTGCCCGCCGGGGAGAAGGCCGCGCAAAGCTGGCTGCGCGCGAACTTGCGCCCAGGCGAAGCGCTCGGCTTCGATTCTTGGAACCATACCTCCGATTTCGTCAAAGAGATTTCCGAGACCTGCGAGAGCCTCGGCGCCCGCCTGGTCGCCGTCGCGTCGAACCCGATCGACGCGCTGTGGCGCGACCAGCCGACGCCGCCGCGGGGGCCGATCAGCGGTCGCCCGTTGCGGCTCGCCGGCGAACGCGCCGACGACAAGCTCGCGCGGCTGCGCGGCCGGGGTTTCGACGCCGATGCGCTGCTCATCAGCGATCCGCACAACATTGCGTGGTTGTTCAACATCCGCGGCGCCGACGTCGCCTATACGCCGCTGCCGCTCGCCTTCGCGCTCGCGCCGGTCGAAGGCGCGCCGAGCTTGTTCGTCGACCCGGCGAAACTGACGCCGCCGGTGCGCGAGCGTCTGGAGGCGATCGCTGCGCTGCGCGACCCCACCGAGCTTGAGGCCGCGGTCGTCGCCGAGGCGAAGGCCGGGCGAAAGCTGGCGTTCGATAAGGCGACGGCGCCATACCGGCTCATCGACGCCTATCGCGCCGCCGGCGGGCGCTTCGCGCTCGCGCCGGACCCGCTCACCTTGATGAAGGCGTGCAAGAACGACGCGGAGATCGCCGGCGCGAAAGCGGCGCACGCGCGCGACGCCGTGGCGCTCGCCAAGTTTCTCGCGTGGTTCGACGGCGCGATGACCGCCAACGGGGCCAACGAGATCGGCGCGGCGGTCAAGCTGGAGGAATTCCGCGCCGAGGACCCGACGCTGCGCGACCTCTCGTTCCCGACGATCTCCGCCGCCGGGCCGCACGCCGCCCTGCCCCATTATCGGGTCGGCGAGAGCTCGGACATTCCGATCAGCCCCGGCTTGTTCCTGATCGACAGCGGCGGCCAGTACGAGGAGGGCACGACCGACATCACCCGCACCATCGCCGTCGGCGAAACCACGCCGGAAATGCGCGACCGCTATACGCGCGTGCTGAAGGGTCATATCGCGATCGCCACCCGCGTGTTTCCGAAGGGCACGACGGGCGCGCAGATCGACGCGTTCGCGCGGGCCGCGCTGTGGGACGCCGGGCTCGATTTCGATCACGGGACCGGCCACGGCGTCGGCGTCTTCCTCTCCGTTCACGAGGGGCCGCAGCGCATCGCCAAGACCGGGACAGTGGCGTTGCAGCCCGGCATGATCGTCTCCAACGAGCCCGGCTATTATGCGCCGGACAAGTTCGGCGTGCGCATCGAGAATCTGGTGCTGGTCGTGCGCAAGGACATCCCCGGCGCCGAGCGCGAGATGCTGGGGTTTGAGACGATCTCGCTGGCGCCGATCGACGTGCGGCCGCTGGCGCGCGAACTGCTGGCGCCGGCCGAGCTCGATTGGCTCAACGCCTATCACGCGCGCGTCCGCGACGCGGTCGGCCCGCACCTCGACGAAGCGACGCGGGCGTGGCTCGTCAAGGCGACAGAACCTGTCTAGCCGTCTTTACATCGGGCGAGATCTTCGCGGCGATGAGACAATTTTCAACGGGGATGCGCGGGCGCGGGAAACTGGACGGCGAGGGTCGGGCGGAATAAGTTGCTTTTGAGCCGGCTCGGGTCCGCACGGCCGCGGCTGCGGAAAAGCGAACGCTGACATTATGACCGTGACTGCGGCCGGCCCCGATTTGGCGCCGAATTTCCAAGCGCTGTTCGCCGCGCTGCCGCACGCCTATCTGGTGTTCACGCCCGATCTCTCAATCGTGGAGGCGAGCGACGCGTATCTGACCGCGATGATGGCGCAGCGAGAGAATATTCTCGGTCGCAACGTCTTCGAGGTGTTTCCCGAGAATCCCCGGGCGCCTAAGTCGTCGGCGATGGCGGCGCGGTCCTCGATCGCAATCACGATTGAAACCCGGCGTCCGCATAACTTGTGGCGACAACGATACGACATTCCGCAGCCGGTCGAGCACGGCGTCGTTTACGACGAGCGCTACTGGAACATCAGCAATCAACCGATCCTCAACGCGACCGGCGCGTTGCGGTGGATACTGCAAAGCGTCGACGACGTGACCGACGAGGTGCGTCGGGGTCGCGCCGATCAGGAGCGCATCCGGTCGGCGGAAGAACGCTTCGCGGCAACGTTTTTTCAGGACGCCGTCGGCATCGTCCACATCGCCCTCGATGGCGGCATCCTTGAAGCCAACAGCCGCTTCTGCAAACTCATCGGCCTTAGCCTTGAGGAGCTGCGCGCCCGAAGCATTCACGACCTGACCCACCCCGACGATCTGACGGCCAGCATGCGGCTCGCGGACGCGCTGGTCAAAGGCGACGTGCCGCACTATTCGATCGAGAAGCGCTATCTGCGTCCTGACGGCGACGTCGTATGGGTCAGCGCGAGCCGGTCCCTCGTCCGCACCGCTGGTGGCAAGCCGGCGTATTTCGTCGCCGTGGTCGAGGACATCTCGGTCCAGAGAGCGGCCGAAGCCGAAATCAGGGAGCGCGAGGCTTATCTCCGCTCCATCCTGGAGACCATCCCGGACGGCATGATCGTCATCGACCAGACGGGCGTCATCCACTCCTTCAGCCGCGCCGCGGAAAATCTGTTCGGCTACGTCGCCGATGAGGTGCTGGGCCTGAACGTCGACGTGCTGATGACCTCGGAGGATCGCGATCGGCACGACAATTACATTCAACGCTTTCTCGACACTAACGCGCCGCGGATCATCGGCATCGGCCGTGTGGTCTTCGGGCGCCGAAAGGACGGGTCGACATTCTCGCTGCGGCTCTGGGTCGGCGAGATCGGCACCGAGCGCACCCGGCGCATGTTTGTCGGCTTCATTCGCGATTTGACGGAGCGCCAACAGGCCGAGGCGCGGCTGCATGAGCTGCAATCGGAACTAGTCCATGTCTCGCGGTTCACGGCGCTCGGCGAGATGGCCTCGGCGCTGGCGCATGAGCTTAACCAACCGCTGACAGCCGCCACCAACTACCTGAAGGGCGCCCGCCGCATTCTCGATCAGGGCGTCGACGATCGCCTGCCGCTGCTCACCCACGCCGTCGAAGAGGCGGCGATGCAAACCCTGCGGGCGGGGCAGATCATCCGTCGATTGCGCGACTTCGTCGCCCGCGGCGAGAGCGAGCGCAGCGTCGAGGATGTGCGCAAGCTCATCAAGGATGCGAGCGCCTTGGCGTTGATCGGCGCGGCGGAGCGCGGCGTGCGGGTCACCTTCGAGTTCGAACCGAAGGTGTCCACCGTCTACGCCGATCCGGTGCAGATTCAGCAAGTGCTGGTCAACCTGATCCGCAACGCCATCGAGGCCATGCAGGATTCCGAGCGCCGCGAACTCATCCTCGCGACCGGCGTCCGGCCGGACGGCATGGTCGAGATCAGCGTGCGCGATACCGGTCTCGGCCTCGCGCCGGAGGTCGCGGCCCATCTCTTCCAGCCGTTCATCACCACGAAGCCGACCGGCATGGGGGTGGGACTCTCGATCTGCCGCACCATTGTCGAGGCCCATGAAGGCGAGATCGCAGCGGCCGCCAACCCGGACGGCGGCACGACGTTCCGGTTCACGCTGCGCGCGGTCGCCGCCGAGGAGCCGGTTGATGCCTAACGAGGGGCCGATCCATGTGATCGACGACGACGTCGCCGTGCGCCAGTCGCTCGCCTTTCTGCTCGCCACGGCCGGATTGACGGTGCGCCTGTACGAAACGGCCGCGTCTTTTCTGGAGGCGCTCCAGGGATCGACGACGGGTTGCGTGGTCACCGATGTGCGTATGCCGGAGATCGACGGGCTCGAACTGCTGCGGCGGCTGAAGCAGAAAGCCGTGCCGATGCCGGTCATCGTCATGACCGGTCACGCCGACATTCCGCTGGCGGTCCAGGCGATGAAGGAGGGCGCGGTCGACTTCATCGAGAAGCCTTTTGACGACGAGCGCTTTTTGAACGCGGTGAAATCCTCGCTCGCCCAGGCGAATGTGGATTTGCCCAGGAGCGCCGATCTCGAAAAGCTATCCGAGCGCGAGACGCAGGTTCTCGACGGCGTGCTCGCGGGCAAGCAGAACAAGGTGATCGCGCACGATCTTGGCCTCAGCCCGCGGACCGTCGAAGTCTATCGCGCCAATGTCATGACGAAACTGAACGTCGACAGTCTGCCGGAACTCGTCCGCAAGGTCTTGGCGGCGAGAGGCCGATGAGCGCCGCGGCGCTTGCGCCAAATCAAGGCGCAAGCCGATTCGAAGTTTCATGCTGAGGCGCAGCGGTTTCGGGCGAACTCGGGATTGGACGGAAGTGCCGACAGTTTACCTGATCGAAGACGACGAAGCGGTGCTGAACGCCCTTCGCTTCGCCCTCGAGCTCGAGGGAATGGCGGTTCGGCCCTACCTCAGCGCCGAGGTGCTGCTCGCCGACTTCTGGACTCCGGACTCCGGCTGCCTGGTGATCGACCATTTCATGCCGGGGATGACCGGGCTCGATCTGCTCAAGCTGCTGCGGTCCCGAGGCTGCCGGCTGCCGGCGATTCTCATCACGACCCGCGCCGACGCCAACATGCGACGGCGCGCCAGCCAGCTCGGCGTCGAGCACATTCTGGAAAAGCCGCTCTCCGACAGCGCGCTGGTGGAGCGCACGCGTCAAGCGCTTGCCGGGGCGCCCATGTAGACCTAGGAGGAGTTCGCTCGGGGGTTTGTTGACGATGACGACGGCTCGGCTATGCCTTTGAACGACGAGCCGCGGCCCTCCCGGTGGCGTCGGTTGCACGAAAATCCGCTTGCCCGGGTTGGCCCCGGCTTGATTACCGGCGTGGCGGACGACGACCCGAGCGGGATCGCAACCTATTCGCAGGCCGGCGCGCAGTTCGGCCTCAATATGCTGTGGACGATGCCGCTCATCTATCCGCTGATGGCGGCCGTGCAGGCGCTATGCGGACGGATCGGGCGGGTCACCGGCCGCGGGCTGGCGGCCAACATCAAGCAAACGTTCCCGCCCGCCGTGCTCTACGGCGTCGTCGCGCTGCTGTTGACCGCCAATGTTCTGAACATCGCCGCGGATGTCGCGGCGATGGGCGAATGCGCCGAGCTGGTTTCCGGTTGGGATCGCCACCTGATGACGGCGGCGTTCGTCGTGGTGATGCTGGCGCTGCAGATCTTCGTTCCCTACCACCGCTACGTGACCGTGCTGAAATGGCTCACGTTGTCGCTGCTCGCCTATGGCGCGGTGCTGTTCGCCGTCCACGTGCCCTGGCGCGAGGTCGCGCTGCGCACGGTCTGGCCGCGGCTCGCCTTCAACGGCGACGAAGCCTCGATGATCGTCGCCATTTTCGGCACGACGATCAGCCCGTATCTGTTCTTCTGGCAGGCCTCGGAGGAGGTCGAGGACATGCAGATGAAAGGCGCGGCGACTTTGGTGAAGGACCCCGGCGCCGCCGAAACGGAACTGCGCCGCATCGCCTGGGACACCTGGACCGGCATGTTCTATTCCGACCTCACCGCCTACGCCATCATTCTCGCTACGGCAGTCACGCTCCATGTCGCGGGAATCACCGACATTGAAACGGCGGCCCAGGCGGCGAGCGCCCTGCGTCCGTTGGCGGGGCACTTCGCCGGCCTCCTGTTCGCGCTGGGGATATTGGGCGTGGGTTTGATAGGAGCGCCGGTCTTGGCGGGCTCCGGGGCCTACGCCCTGGCCGAGGCGATGGATTGGAGCTGGGGTCTCGAACGCAAGGCCGGCGACGCCCGCGGCTTCTACGGCGTGATCGCGGTGAGCGTGCTCGCCGGCCTGGCGCTGCAATATTCGCCGATCAGTCCGATGAAAGCCCTCGTCTGGAGCGCGATCATCAATGGCGTGGTCGCGGTTCCGCTGATGGTCGTGGTGATCCTCATCGCCACGCGCCGTTCGCTGATGGGATCGTTCGTCGCGCCTTGGCCGCTCACCGCGCTCGCCTGGATCGCCACCGCCGTGATGGCGGCGGCGGCGCTTCGGATGCTGTTCTCCTGAACGCTTCTCACGCCGAAGGCGCACGACCCCGCCACGACCAGTTGAGGATCTCCGGCATGTCCTCGCCATGCTCGCGAACATAGAGTTTGTGCTCGATGAGCTTGTGGCGGAAGGTCTGCTTGGCGTGCGCGGCCATGACGGCGATATGGGGCAACCGCTCGATCGCTTCGATGGCGAGATGGAAGCGGTCGAGTTCGTTGATGACCACCATGTCGAACGGCGTCGTCGTCGTGCCCTCTTCGATGAAGCCGCGCACGTGCATGTTGGCGTGGTTCGCCCGATCGTAGGTCAAGCGATGGATCAGGTGCGGGTAGCCGTGAAAAGCGAAAATCACCGGCTTATCGCGCGTGAACAGCCCGTCGAACTCGCGATCCGTCAATCCATGCGGGTGTTCGTCGCGTGATTGCAGGGTCATCAGGTCGACCACGTTGATGACCCGTATCCGCAGGCTCGGCAGCACCTGGCGGAGCAGGTCGACGGCGGCGAGGGTTTCGAGCGTCGGGACGTCGCCGGCGCAGGCCATCACCAGGTCGGGCTCGCCGCCCTCGTCGTTGCTGGCCCAATCCCAGATGCCGACGCCCGCTTCGCAGTGAAGCAGCGCCTGCTCGGCGGTCAGCCATTGCGGCGAGGGCTGCTTGCCGGCGACGATCACGTTGATGCGATCGTAGGTCTTCAGGCAATGATCGGCGACCCACAACAGGCTGTTGGCGTCGGGCGGCAGATAGATGCGGGCGACGTCGGATTTCTTGTTGGCGACGAGGTCGATGAAGCCGGGGTCCTGGTGGCTGAAGCCGTTGTGATCCTGACGCCAGACGTGCGAGGTCAGCAGATAGTTGAGCGAGGCGATCGGTTGGCGCCAGCCGAGCGCGCGCGACGCCTTCAGCCACTTCGCGTGCTGGTTCAGCATCGAATCGACGATATGGATGAACGCCTCATAGCACGAAAACAGACCGTGACGCCCGGTGAGCAGATAACCTTCGAGCCAGCCCTGGCATAGATGTTCGCTCAAAATCTCCAGCACGCGACCTTCGCGCGCGAGGTGGACGTCATAGGGCTCGATGCCTTCCATCCATACCCGGTCGGTCGCCGCGAATACGGCGTCGAGCCGGTTCGACGCCGTCTCGTCGGGGCCGACGATGCGGAAGTTGCGCGCCGCGCGATTGAGTTCGATCACGTCGCGAAGATAGGCGCCGAGCGCCCGGGTCGCCTCGCCGGTCACGCCGCCGGGCGTCGGGACCGTCAGCGCGAAGTCGTCAATCGAGGGCAACCGGAGCGGGCGCTTCAGCGCGCCGCCGTTGGCGTGCGGATTGGCGCCCATGCGGCGCGCGCCCTGCGGGGCCAAAGCGGCGAGTTCCGGGCGAAGAGCGCCCGCTTCGTCGAACAGCGTCTCCGGTTGGTAGCTGCGCATCCACGTCTCAAGGATGCGACGGTGCCCGTCGTTGCCGCGCGCATCGTCGACCGGCACCTGATGCGAGCGCCAGAACCCTTCGACCCGCTTGCCGTCGACCTCCTTCGGGCCGGTCCATCCCTTCGGGCTTCTGAGCACGATCATCGGCCAGCGCGGGAGCGGATAGTCGCCATCGCGCGACTCGCGCGCGGACCGCTGGATGTCGTGGATCGATGCGAACGCGCGATCGAACGCGGCCGCCATGAGTTGATGCATTCGCTGCGGTTCGTCGCCTTCCACGAACAAGGGCTCGTAGCCGTGGCCGCTGAACAACGCGCGGATGTCCTGATCGCTCATCCGCCCGAGCACCGTCGGCCCGGCGATCTTGTAGCCGTTGAGATGAAGGATCGGCAGCACGGCGCCGTCGCCGACCGGGTTGAGGAACTTGATCGACGACCACGAGGCCGAAAGCGGACCCGTCTCCGCCTCGCCGTCGCCAACGACGCAGGCGACGATGAGGTCGGGGTTATCGAAGGCCGCGCCGAAGGCGTGAACGAGCGCATAGCCGAGCTCGCCGCCTTCGTGGATCGAGCCCGGCGTGTCCGCCGAAGCGTGGCTCGGAATACCGCCCGGAAACGAGAACTGCCGGAACAACCGGCGCATGCCGTCCTCGTCGCGCGTGATCTCAGGGTAGATCTCGCTGTAGCTGCCTTCCAGATAGGTGTTGGCGACCATGCCGGGGCCGCCATGGCCGGGCCCGCAGACATAGATCAGGTTGGCGTCACGCGCCTTGATGATGCGATTGAGGTGAGCATAGATGAAGTTGAGCCCCGGCGTCGTCCCCCAATGGCCGAGCAGCCGCGCCTTCACGTGCATCGCGTTCAGCGGCTGGCGCAGCAGCGGATTGTCGAGCAGATAGATCTGACCGACCGAGAGATAATTGGCGGCGCGCCAGTAACGGTCAATCAGGTCGAGCTCCGCTTCGGAGAGCGGGGCGTCCGACGGTTCGGCGGCGGTTGCGTCCACGATTGTCCTCGCTTGAGCTGGATAGCGGAAGGGTCAGGCCTTGGTCGACGCCATCGGGTCGCGGCATATCAGCCTATCGCTGACGGCCCGGACGCCTTCGACGTTCTCGGCGAGCACCCTAGCGGCGGCGCGTTGCGTCTCTGCGACAATGACGCCGCTGAGTTCGACGACGCCGTCGTTGACGGCGACGGCGATGCCCGTGTTGGCGGCCCAATTCTGCTCGCTCAATTCGGACAGAATGTTACGCTTGATGTCGCTGTCCGAGAAGTTCGACGGCTCGCGGCGGGGCGCCAGCATCGGCGCGAGCGCGCGCAGGAAATCCGCGCGGCTCACGATACCAACCAACCGTCCCTGATCCACCACCGGCAACCGCTTGACCCCGTGTTGCTCCATCAGTTCGACCGCCGCCCCGAGGGTAGCGTCGGAGGTCGTCGTCACCGGAGCGGCGCTCATGACGTCGCGCACCCGTCGCGAATGGGCCGTCGTATAGGCGATCGCGTCGACGGCGCGCGCCAAGCTGCGGGAAAGCCCGTTGGAGCGCAGGCTGGTCCCGAGTTCCGTTCGTCGCAGCAGATCGCCCTCACTGACGATGCCGACCAATTGACCCCTGCGATCGACAACAGGCAAGCCGCTGACCTTCTGCGCCAGCATGAGTTGGATGGCGTAGTAGAGCGACGCCTCGGGTCCGACGTCAACGACGTCGGTCGCCATGATTTCCTTGACCTGCATAGGGGTCTCCGTCGCGCGGCGCCATCGGCCGGCCAGGCTCTTATGGGTTCGCCACGGTCCCGCGCCTTGATTCCCATCAAACGCGCGCGATCGATCAGACGGCGAGGCTGAACCCGCTTGACGACGGTTGGCGGTAAGCGTCGAAAACCGCCGCGACGACGCGAGCGAACGGCCGTCCGACCGGCGTCAGCGCGACCACGCCGCGACGCTCGGAGACGATTCCGTCGGCAACCAGCGGCCGCAGCCGCGCGAGCTCCTCGGAGAAGGCGTCGGCGCCGCCGAACGGCGTGAGATCGACGTGGAACGCGCACATCAAGCTCTCGATGATGACCGAACGCTTGCGATCATCGGGCGTCAGCGCGAGCCCGCGCACCGCCGCCGATTGACCGCGCCGAATCGCGTTGGCATACGCGGTCGGATCGACGATGTTTTGCACGAGGCCGGCGTCGAATTGGCTGATCGCCGATGCGCCGAACCCGATCAGGTTGGGGCTGGCGTCATCGGTGTAGCCCTGAAAGTTGCGGTGCAGCCTGCCCTCGCGCGCCGCGACCGCGAGCGCGTCATCGGGACGGGCGAAGTGATCGATGCCGATCGCCTCGTAGCCCCGATCCGTGAACGTCGCCGAGACGATGCGGGCCTGAGCGTAGCGCTCCGCCGCGCCAGGCAGGAGCGCTTCGTCGATCAGGCGCTGGTTGCGCTTCCGCTTCGGCAGATGCGCGTAGCCATAACAGGCGACGCGGTTGGCGCCAAACGCCGCGACCGCGGCGGCGGTCCGCGCGACCGAGGCCGTCGTTTGCAGCGGCAAGCCATGAATGAGATCGACGTTGAGTTGGTCAATGCCGGCGCGACGCAGCGCCGCGAACGCGGACGACACAACGCTGAACGGTTGCACGCGGCCGATGGCGCGCTGCACGTCTTCATCGAGGTCCTGAACGCCCAGGCTGACGCGATTGACGCCGAGGTCGGCGAGGCTGTGGGCGAGGTCCGCGGTCACGCCGCGCGGATCGAGCTCGATCGCGTGCTCGAAACCGTCGGCGAAGACAAAGTACTCGGAAAGCGTCGTCAGGATCGAGGAAAGATGATGAGGCCGCATGAGCGCGGGCGTGCCGCCGCCCCAATGCATGCGCGACACGGTCGTCTTGCGCGGCAACCGGCGCCCGACATCGTGGATCTCTTCGCGCAGCACCTCGTGATAGTTCGCCAGCACGTCGTCGCGCAGCGCCATTTTCGTCGAGCAACCACAATAGTGGCAGATCTCCCGGCATTAGGGGATGTGGAGGTATAGCGAGACGGAAGGTTGAGGACCGAGCGTCTCGAGCCAACGCGCTTGATTGGCGGCGCCGACGCTCTCCGAGAATTCCGCCGCGGTCGGATAGGACGTGTATCGAGGAACCGGCAGCGCGGCGTAGCGCCGGACCAGCGCGTCGGACATGTCGTTCATTCCAGCTCCCCTGAAGCGGCGCGCCCCGCGCCGCGACGCGGCAAGCCTAGTGTCGCGGACGGCGCCTCGCCTTGACAGAGATCAAGCGGCCGCTCCCGCGCCGCGACATCTCGGCGATCAACCGGGAAGGCTTGATCTCGCGCAAGGCGTTCCGCCCGTTGCCGGCTCATCATCGCCGCCGATACCGCGCGCTGGGTTCGCGCCCGCCGCCGCGATTTTCGGAGAAACGATTGGTGATCCCGGCCGATTCCCGCGCCGAGGTCCTTCCCCTGGGGACCGGCGGCGCTGATAATCCGACGCTGCAAGCGTCGGCCTCCTCCGCCAACGCGCTGGTCGCGGCGCCGGCGGCGTCTCCCGTCGCCTTGGCCCGGCCGCGACGACGGCTCGGCCGGCGAGCGGCGGCCGTCGCGCTGCTGGTCGTCGCGGCGGCCGGCGGCGGCGCCTATTGGCTCCACAGCCGGCCGCCCGGACTGCCCGCCGGAATCGTCTCCGGCAACGGCCGGGTCGAGGCCGAAGAGATCGACATCGACACCAAATTCGCCGGCCGGGTTGCGCAATTGCTGGTCGACGAGGGCGATATGGTCGCCCCTGGCCAGGCGCTGGCGCGGATGGATACGCGGGACCTCGAAGCGACGCTGGCGAAATCCGAATCGCTGGTCGAACAGGCGTGGCGCAGCCTCGAAGAGGCGCGCGCCAGCGTCGCGCAGCAGGAAGCGCAAGTGACCTTCACCAACCAGGAGTTCAATCGGACCAGCAAGCTATTTGATCGCGGCTACGCCACCAACGAATTGCTCGACCAGCGCCGACAGGCGCTCGACGGCGCGACGGCCGGGCTGACCGCCGCGAAGGCCAAGGTCGGCGAAGCCGACCGCGCGCTCGACGCCGCCACGCATGACGTCGAACTGGATAAGGTGAACATCGCCGACAACACGCTGGTCTCGCCGACTATGGGGCGCGTGCAATATCGCATCGCCAATGTCGGCGAGGTGCTTCCCGCCGGCGGCAAGGTGTTCACGCTGCTCGACATCTCCGACGTCTACATGGACGTTTATCTGCCGACCGCTGAGGCGGGCCGGGCGAAAATCGGAGCGGACGCGCGCGTCGTGCTCGACGCCTATCCTGATTTCGCGGCGCCGGCGCGTGTCTCGTTCGTCGCGACGCAGGCCCAATTCACGCCGAAGGCGGTCGAGACCAAAAGCGAGCGCGACAAGCTGATGTTCCGCGTCAAGGTGCGGATTGATCCGGACCTGCTGAAGGCGCACGCGGCTGAGGTGCGGACGGGATTGCCCGGCGTCTCTTATGTGCGGGTCGATGCGAAGACCGAGTGGCCGGCCAATCTGCGCGGGCCGGCGGCGCCTTGATGTCGGTGGGCGAGCCGGTCGGCGCGCTGGAGCACGTATCGCTGCGCTATGGCGCGGCGATTGCGCTCGACGACGTCAGCCTTACGATCCCGGGCGGGCGCATCGTCGGGCTGATTGGTCCCGACGGCGTCGGCAAGTCGTCGCTGCTGGCGTTGCTGTCCGGCGCGCGGCGGATTCAGAGCGGGCGCGTGCTCGCGCTCGGCGGCGATCTCGGCGACGCGCGTGAACGATCGCGCATTTGTCCGCGCATCGCTTACATGCCGCAGGGTTTGGGCAAGAACCTCTATCCCGACCTCAGCGTCCGCGAAAACATCGAGTTCTTCGGTCGCTTGTTTGGTCAAGCCGCCGACGAGCGCAAGCGACGTCTCGACGCGCTGCTCGCGGCGACCGGTCTTTCCCCGTTCGTCGATCGCCCGGCGAACAAACTTTCCGGCGGGATGCGGCAGAAGCTCGGGCTCTGCTGCGCGCTGATCCATGACCCGGACTTGCTGATCCTCGACGAGCCGACGACCGGCGTCGATCCGCTGTCGCGCCGGCAATTCTGGGCGCTGATCGCCCGCATGCGCGCCGACCGGGCGGGCATGAGCGTCGTCGTCGCCACCGCTTATATGGAGGAAGCGCAACAATTTGATTGGCTGGTGGCGATGGACGCGGGACGGTTTCTCGCCACGGGGTCGCCCGATCACATCAAGGCGCAGACTGGGTGTTCGTCGCTGGAGGACAGTTTCATTGCGCTGTTGCCGCCGGAGCGCCGTCGCGGCCATGTCAAGTTCGCCATCCCGTCGCGCCACGACGAGGACGGCCCGCCGGTGATCGTCGCCCGTGGCCTGACGCGGCGTTTCGGCGACTTCACCGCCGTCGACCGGGTCGATTTCGCTATTCGTCGCGGCGAGATTTTCGGCTTCCTCGGCTCGAATGGTTGCGGCAAGACGACGACGATGAAAATGCTGACCGGCCTGCTGCCGGCCGACGAAGGCGAAGCGCTGTTGCTCGGCGAACCAATCGACGCATCCGACATGCGCGCAAGATCCCGCGTCGGTTACATGTCGCAGTCGTTTTCGCTCTACGCCGAACTCACGGTGAGGCAAAACCTCGACCTGCACGCCCGCTTGTTTCATCTCGGCGCGCGCGCGACCGAGCGCATCGCGACGCTGATTGATCGCTTCACCTTGGCGTCCTATCTCGATCAGCGCGCCGGCGAGCTGCCGCTCGGCATCCGGCAGCGGCTCTCGCTCGCCGTCGCCGTCGTCCATGGGCCCGAACTGCTGATTCTCGATGAACCGACTTCCGGCGTCGACCCGATCGCGCGCGATCAGTTCTGGGCGTTGCTGGCGGAGCTGTCGCGCCGCGACGGCGTCACGGTGTTCGTCTCCACCCATTTCATGAACGAGGCCGCCCGCTGCGACCGGGTGGCGCTGATGGATTCCGGGCGCGTGCTGGCGACCGGCGCGCCGACGCAACTCATGGCGGCGCGAGGCCGCGACAATCTCGAAGACGCCTTCATCGATTATCTCGAAGAGGCGGGCCGCGGGCGCGCGTCCGAGGTTGCGGCGTCGGGCGTTGCGATCTCGTCGCCGTCGCGCGCCCGGCCGAGTGGGTTCAGCTTGCGTCGCCTGTTCGCCTATTCGATCCGGGAAGGGCTCGAATTGCTGCGCGATCCGATTCGGCTGGGGTTCGCGTTGCTCGGCAGCGCCTTTCTGATGACGGTGTTCGGGGCGGGGATCTCCACCGACGTCAACAATCTCACCTTCGCGGTGCTCGATCGCGATAATACGCCGGAGAGCCGGACCTATCTCGAAGAACTGCGCGGATCGACGTATTTCATTGAGAGAGCCGCCATCGCCAATCAGGCCGATCTCGAGACCCGCCTGCGCTCCGGCGACATCCGGGCGGGCGTCGAAATCCCGCCGGAGTTCGGGCGCGACATCAAGAAGAACGTCCCGACGTCCGTAGGCGTCTGGGTCGACGGCGCGATGCCGTTCCGCGCCGAAACGATCCGCGGCTATTTCCAGATGGCGCACCAGCGGTTTCTGTCCGATCTCGCTTTGCGCAGCGGCCAAGTCGCCGACGAAACCTCGGACGAAACGCGGCAGGCGCTGCGAACGTTCGACGTCGCCTCGATTGGTAGCCAGAACCCTATCCCGTCGCCGTCGGCGCGGGTTGAGACGCGGTTCCTTTACAACCAGGACTTCGACAGCGTCTACGCCCAGGTTCCCGGCAGTCTTGCGTTGTTGCTGGTGGAAATTCCCGCGATCCTGATGGCGCTGGCGATCGTGCGGGAGAAGGAGCTCGGCTCGATCACCAATCTCTATGTCACGCCGGTCACGCGGATCGAGTTCCTGCTCGGCAAGCAACTGCCCTATATCGCGATCTCGATGGTCAATTTCGGATTGCTCTGCGTGCTCGCGATCACGCTGTTTGGCGTGCCGATTCAGGGCGACTTCGCGACATTGCTGCTGGGCGCGTTGCTGTTTGTGACCGCGACCACGGGGATCGGCATGTTGATGTCGAGTTTTTGCCGCACCCAGATCGCCGCGCTGTTTGGAACCGCCATGCTGACGCTGCTGCCGGCGCAAATGTTCTCCGGCATGCTGACGCCGGTCTCGTCGCTGACTGGGGTTCCCGCGCTGCTGGGGATCGGCTTTCCGATGACCTATTTTCTCAAGATCAGCGTCGGCGTGTTCACCAAAGGGCTGGGCTTCAGGGATCTCGCCGCCACTACGCTGGAGCTCGCGCTGTTCATCCCCATTCTGACGACGCTCAGTCTCGCGCTCCTGCGCAAGCAAGAGACGTAGCCCGCGATGCACGCGCTCGCCAACATCTATTGGCTCGGGGCGAAGGAGCTGCGCAGCTTCTTCCGCGACTACGTGCTGCTCGGGCTCGTCGTCTACTCGTTCTCCTATGCGGTCTACGTGCAAGGTTACAGCAATGCGCAGGAGCTGCACAACGCGTCCGTCGGCGTGGTCGACGAGGACGGCTCGGGCTTGTCGGCGCGCATGATCGCCGCGCTGACGCCGCCCTATTTCAAGATACCGGAACCGGTCGCGGCGCGCGACGTCGATCATCTGATGAACATCGCCGCCTACACCTTCGTTATCGTGATTCCGCCTCGCTTCGAGAGCGACATCCTGGCGAGGCGGAGTCCCGCAGTTCAGGTCAATGTCGATGCGACGGCGATGGTCACGGCGGGCCTCGGCTACGGATATATCCAGCAGATTCTCACAGCCGAGATCAACAACTTCGTCTCGCGCAACGAAGGTCAGTTCCTGTCGCGCGGCCAAGGCGTGCTGCAATCGCCGGTCACGCTCGCCGTGCGCATCGCCTTCAATCCGAATGTCGTCACCTCCTGGTTCACCAGCGTTATGGGCATCGTCAACAATGTCACGATGCTGGCGGTCATCCTGTCCGGCGCCGCGGTCATTCGCGAGCGCGAACACGGCACGATGGATCACCTGTTGGTCATGCCAGTGCGGCCGTTCGAGATCGCGATGGCGAAAATCTGGGGCAACGGGTTGGTCATCACGGTCGCCGCCGCGCTGTCGCTGCAACTTGTCGTGCGCGGATTGCTGCATATCCCGTTTCTCGGCTCGACGCCGTTGTTCATTTGCGGCGTCGCGATATATCTGTTCTTCGCGAGCGCGATCGGCGTGTTTCTTGCGACGATCGCGCGCACCATGCCGCAACTCGGCCTCCTTTACATTCTGGTGGCGATGCCAATGAACGTGCTCTCCGGCAGCAATACGCCGCTGGAGTTGATGCCGCCGTTGCTCGGCGACGTGATGATGCTGTCGCCGTCCACGCATTTCGTCTCGTTCGCGCAATCGATTCTATTCCGTGGCGCGACTCTGGAGATCGTGTGGAAGGAATATCTGTTCGTCGCCCTGGTTGGCGGCTTGTTCCTGGCGCTCGCCCTGCGCCGCTTCCGCACTATCGCGGTGCAGGCCGGGTAACGCGGGCGGTTTTGACCCGCATCAATGACGGCGACGCCAAGTCGCATGAGGGTGAGGAGGCGCCGGAACTTTGGAGCTCGCCATGCGCGTTCGGGACATAATGACGACTGAGGTCGTAAGCATAGCGCCGGACGCGAGCATCGCCGAGGCGCTCGACGTGCTGACGAAGCGGCGGTTGAGCGGCTTGCCGGTGGTCGACGCCGCCGGAAATCTCGTCGGCATCGTCAGCGAGGCCGACTTTCTGCACCGTCTCGAACTCGGCACGGGAAAGTCGAACGCGGGCTGGTTGACCCAATTCCTGCTGCCGGGGCGCGCCGCCGAAGTCTATGCGCGCGCCCACGCGCGCCGGGTCGATGAGGTGATGCGCGCCAGCGTCGTGACGATCGAGGCCGAGGCGACGCTCAGCGAGGCGGTGGCGTTGATGCAACGCGAGCGGGTGAAGCGGCTGCCGGTCGTCGGGAGCGGCGGCGCGTTGGTTGGCATTCTCACGCGCGCCGACTTTGTTCGCACGCTCGCCAAGTTCGTACGTCGGAAGCAGCGCGACGACCCGATCAGCGATGACGAGATTAAGCAAAGGCTCGGCGCGGAAATGCAGGCGCAACCCTGGGCGCCGGTGGCGACGGTCGAGGTCACGGTTGAAAATGGCGTGGTGGCGCTGCGCGGAATTCTGATGGACGAGCGCGAGCGGCCGGCGCTGCGCGCCCTGGCCGAGGGCGTCGAAGGCGTGATCGCGGTCGAGGACCACATGACATGCGTCGAGCCCTATTCGGGAGCGACCGTTTCGCTGCCGGACAGCCGGTAGAGCGGGCGAGGCGGCGTCCTGAAGGTTGCGAGAACGCCTTGACGCCGGGGCGGGAGCAGACGGTGAGCACCTATCGACTGGACAAACTGTTCTCGCCGCAATCGGTTGCGCTGGTGGGAGCGAGCCCGCGCGCGGGCTCGCTCGGCCATGCGGTCCTCGCCAATCTGCGGCGCGCCAACCCCGCCCATCCCCCTCGGCTCATCAATCCCGCGCACCGCGAGATCGACGGGCTCGAATGCCGCGGCAGCCTGCGCGACTTCGATTCGCCGCCCGATCTCGTGGTGATCGCGGTTCCTCCTGAGCGGGTCGTCGAAATCGCCGCCGAGGCCGGCGAAATCGGCGCGGCGGCGGCGATCGTCATCACGGCGGGACTCGGCCACGGCGCGGGCTCGATGGCCGAGGCGTTGCAGCGCACGGCGCGCGCCAGCGGCTTGCGGGTTGTCGGTCCCAATTGCATCGGCGTCTTGTCGCCGCGCGCTGCGCTCGACGCCAGCTTTCTCGCCAAGCCGACGCGCGCCGGCGGTCTCGCCGTGGTGACGCAGTCGGGCGCGATCGCCGCGGCCTTGGTCGAGTGGGCCGACCGCAACAGCGTCGGGTTTTCCGGGCTGGTTTCGCTCGGCGATCAGATCGACGTCGATTTCGGCGATTGCCTGGATCATTTCGCGCTCGACGCGCACAGCGACGCCATCCTGCTCTATATCGAGGCGATCTCCGACGCGCGCAAATTCCTCTCTGCCGCCCGCGCGGCCGCGCGGACGAAGCCGGTCATCGTCGTCAAGGCGGGACGCCACGCCGCGGGCGCGCGCGCTGCGCTGTCGCACACCGGCGCGCTCGCCGGCGCCGACGCGGTCTACGACGCCGCCTTCCGCCGCGCCGGTCTCATACGCGTTCTCGACCTCGAGGCCTTATTCGCCGCCGCGGAAGCGCTTGCCAGCGGCGACCGCTTGCACGGTGAACGAATTGGCGTGCTGACCAACGGCGGCGGTCTCGGCGTTCTCGCGGTCGATCGGTTGATCGACTTCGGCGGCCGCCTGGCGCCGCTGTCGGAGGCGACCCGCGCGGCGCTCGACGCTTGCCTGCCAAAGACCTGGTCGCGCGCGAACCCGGTCGACATCATCGGCGACGCCGACGCGGCGCGCTACGCCACGGCGACGCGCATCCTGCTGGAGAGCGACGACTTCGACGCGCTGCTGGTCATCAACTGCTCGACGGCGCTCGCCTCGAGCGCGGACGCCGCCGCCGCCGTCGCCGAAGCGCGCGGGGCGATCACGAGCCTCGCGCAGAAGCCGGTGTTCGCCGTCTGGCTCGGCGAGCGCGAGCGCGCGGCGCCGATTTTCGAGTCGTCGCGCATCCCGCATTTCGACAATGAGCGCGACGCCGTGCAGGGTCTGATGCATCTGGTCGAACACCGGCGGGCGCAGCAGGCGTTGCGGGTCATCCCGGCCAACCCCGCCTTTCGCCATGAGGTTCAGACCGCGAGGCGTCTCGTCGCGACCGCGCTCGCCGAGGGACGCGGCTGGTTGGACCCGGTCGAGGCGACCGGGTTGTTGGAGGCCTATGCGATTCCGGTCGCGCCCTATCGAAAGGCAGGCAGCGCGGCCGAAGCCGAATCCGTCGCAGCCGCCCTGTTCGCCGGCCACGCGTCGCTGGCGATGAAGATCCTGTCGCGCGACATCTCGCACAAATCCGATGTCGGCGGCGTGCGATTGGGCCTGCGTGATGTGGCGGAGGTAGGCGCAGCCTACGACGAGATGATCGCGACGGTAGCGAAGCGGCGCCCAGATGCGCGGATTGACGGCGTCACTTTGCAGCCGATGATCACGCGCCCGCGCGGCGTCGAGTTGATCGCGGGTTTGGGCGATGATCCGACATTCGGGCCCGTCGTGCTGTTCGGGCACGGCGGCGTTGCGGTCGAGGCGATCGGCGACCGCGCGCTGGCGCTGCCGCCGCTCGACCTCACGCTCGCTCGCGACCTGATTTCGCGCACGCGCGTCTCGCGGCTGCTTGCAGGGTATCGCGACACGCCGGCGGCCGACGTCGACGCCATCGCCGCGATTCTGGTCAAGCTGGCGCAATTGAGCGCCGACGTGCCTGAGATTTTCGAGCTCGATCTCAACCCGCTTGTCGCCGACGCGGCGGGGGTCGTCGCGGTCGATGTGCGCGTCGCCGTCGCCAAGGTTGATGCGCGGTGGGGCGGCTTCTCGAATCCGCGCTTCGCCATCCGGCCCTATCCGACGGAGTGGGAAAGCGAAGTCACCCCGCGCGGCGGCGCCGCCTGCCGGGTCCGCCCGATTCGCCCCGAGGACGCGAAGCTCTACGAGGCGTTCCTGCATCGGGTGACGCGCGAGGCGCTGCGGCTGCGGTTCTTCGCCACGATCGGCGCCATCACGCCGGCCTTCGTCAGCCGCATGACGCAGATCGACTACGCGCGGGTGATGGCGCTGCTGGCGCTGGATCACGAGACCGGCGACATCCTGGGCGTTGTGCGGCTGCACGCGGACTCCGCCCACGAGGCCGGCGAGTTCGCGATTCTGGTGCGCTCCGACCTCGAAGGCCACGGCGTCGGTTGGGCGCTGATGCAGAAGATACTGGCGTTCGCCCGCGCCGAGGGATTGCAACGCGTCGACGGCGTGGTGCTGAGAGAAAACGTCGCGATGCTGAAGATGTGCGAGGAACTCGGGTTCAAGTCGTCGCCGCAGGCGGGCGCCGGCGACGTGGTCGACGTGAGCCTGAACCTGACGGGTACGGCGCCTGTGACCGCAGGCGTCAGATAAAGTTGATCCGCCAGGCGCCGCGCTCTCATTGTTTCCGGGAGAATGTCTCGGTCCGTCATGGCGAGCGAAGCGACGCCATCCAGCCCTCCGAGATCGTTCGCCAGCCGGATGAGGAGTAACAGCGGCGCCGTGGATTGTACGTCTCGCTTCCCGCTTCTAGAGCGCTTACCGAACAAATTGAATCGGCTTCGTCATTGCGAGCGAAGCGAAGCAATCCAGCGCGCCGAGATCGCAGGCTAATCGGCTAGGCCTGGTTCGGCGGAAACGTGGATGGCTTCGCTTCGCTCGCCATGACAGCGATTCAACTTGATCGGGACTCGCTCTAGTGCCCGGCCGAAAGCACGCGCTCGCGAAGGTGAGAGCCGAGAAACCCTGAACCGCCGACAAACACGCATTTCCCGGGCGCCCTGCCGAATCCTTTCTACGGCTTGCATTGCGATGCGCGAAGGAAAAGCTGGCGCGACGCGCGAACGTCAAGGCGTTGTTTTACGAACGGACCGTGTTTTCAAGAAATGGACGCCAACGCTTGCGGGAACTGAATGATTTTACGCACGCGATAGCGATGCTGCGGTAGGCGTGCAAGTGGAAAGCATAAGCTCGCCATGTTGCATGGGCGATGCTAAGACAAATCGAACATCAGACGCGGAGAACTGAATTTGATGCCCCCGGTTGGCAACGTTGCGAAGCCCGACGCCGTTCGCGGCAAAGTCGCGCTCATCACCGGCGTGACCGGACAAGACGGCGCCTATCTGGCGGAGTTTCTGCTCGCCAAGGGTTACGTCGTACACGGGATCAAACGCCGAGCCTCGCTGTTCAACACGGAGCGTATCGATCATCTCTACCAGGACCTGCACGCGCCTGACCCGCGGTTCGTTCTGCATTACGGCGACATGTCGGACGCGACCAACCTCATTCGCATCGTGCAGCAAACCCAGCCCGACGAAATCTACAATCTCGCCGCGCAATCCCATGTGCGCGTCAGTTTCGAGACGCCCGAATATACCGCCAATGTCGACGGCCTCGGCGCCCTGCGTCTGCTCGAAGCGATCCGCCTGCTCGGGTTAATTGACAAGACGCGCTTCTATCAGGCCTCGACCTCGGAGCTCTACGGATCGGCGCCGGAGACGCCGCAGAGCGAGCGGACGCCGTTCGCCCCGCGCAGCCCCTATGCGGCCGCCAAGCTCTACGCCTATTGGATCGTCGTCAACTACCGCGAGGCCTATGGTCTGCACGCTTCGAACGGCGTTTTGTTCAATCACGAAGGCCCGACGCGCGGCGAGACCTTCGTCACCCGCAAGATCAGCCGCGGCGTCGCCGCGATCAAACTGGGGCGGCAGGACAAGCTCTATCTCGGCAATCTCGACGCGCGCCGCGATTGGGGCCATGCGCGGGACTACGTGCGCGGCATGTGGCTCATGCTGCAGCAGCCGGAGCCTGACGATTTCGTGCTGGCGACCGGCGAGACGCACAGCGTGCGCGCCTTCGCCGAGCGCGCCTTCGCGCGCGCCGGCCTCGACATCGTTTGGCGCGGCTCGGGGCTTGAGGAAACAGGGATCGAGGCGAGGACGGGCCGCGAGTTGGTGGCGATCGACCCACGCTACTTCCGCCCGACCGAGGTTGATCTCCTGATGGGCGATCCCGCCAAGGCGCGGCAGAGACTCGGGTGGCGGCATGAGATTACGCTGGACGATCTGGTCGCGGAAATGGTCGATGCGGACATAAGGAAGATGCGCCACGCCAAGCGCACGCTGGAGGATTGAGCCCACCAGGCCGTTACGCTCGCACGTCGGCGGAAGGCTTAGCGCCGTTCTCCAGATACCATCGGTAGGTGGCTCGCACCCCGTCCGCGAGCGGGATCGTCGGGCGCCAACCGAGCGCGTTGAGCCGGCTGGAATCCATCAGCTTTCGCGGCGTGCCGTCGGGCTTTGAGAGATCGAAACGAAGCCGCCCCGGAAACCCCACGACCTCGGCGACGATATGGGCGAGATCGGCGATGCTGACCTCGGCCCCGGCGCCGCAGTTGATCGGCTCGGCCTCGTCGTAGCGCTCCAGGCAGAACACCACACTGCGCGCGAGATCGTCGACATGCAGAAATTCCCGCAGCGGCCGGCCCGAGCCCCAGACCACGGCCTCGTCTCGCCCCTCGACTTTGGCCTCATGGAGCTTGCGGATCAGCGCCGGCAGCACATGGCTCGACGTGAGATCAAAATTGTCGTTCGGCCCGTAGAGATTGCACGGCATCAGCGAAACGTAGCGGCGACCGTACTGCTTGCGGTAGGCCTGACAAAGCTTGACGCCGGCGATCTTGGCGATCGCATAGGCCTCGCTGGTCTGCTCCAACGGCCCGGTCAGCAAGGAATCCTCGCGGATCGGCTGCGGCGCGAATTTCGGGTAGATGCATGAGGAGCCGAGAAACACAAGGCGATCGACGTCGGCCCCATGCGCCGCGTGAACGACATTGGCGGCGATGGCGAGGTTCTCGTACAGGAATTCCGCCGGCCGCGCATCGTTGGCCGCAATGCCGCCGACGCGCGCCGCCGCCATCACGATAGCGTCGGGGCGGTGGTCGAGGAGCCACCTCTCGACGGAGGGCAATTGCAGCAAATCCACCTCGGCGCGGTCGACCGTAAGCGGCTCGCAGCCCAAGCTCCGCAGGTGGCGCGCGACGGCCGATCCGACCATGCCGCGATGACCCGCCACCCAGATCCGCTGTCCCGAAGCCGGCATCAACAACCCCACAGTCTAACGCGGTTGGACTTCCCTACCCTATCGCCCGCGAAGGCGTCCCGAACGCCGGAATGGGTCACGGCTTTGTGACTGGGGCGGCCGACGCGACTTCGTCATTCACCGCCCCAAGCTGCCGGAGCCGATCTGAACGGCAAAAGGCGTAGGGCGATGACGATCTGGCGCCGAAGCGGCCGGGAAGCTCCTTGTCTCGTACATGCCGCTGGCGACCAAGTCGTGCGGTCCCAGCAAAGGCCATTGGTTGAATACGACGCCCACGAGATCGTGCGATTCCTCTGGACGACGGATTGCGTCCCGCCGCGCGCGAACGGAGATCAGCGGCTCGGCCTCACGTCTCCCGCACGCGGAACCACGCGGCGTAGAGCGCCGGCAAAAACAGCAGCGTCAGCACAGTGCCGACGACGATGCCGCCCATCATCGCATAGGCCATCGGCCCCCAGAAGATCTCGCGGCTGATCGGAATCAGCGCCAGCGTCGCGGCGGCGGCGGTCAGCAGGATCGGCCGCATCCGGTGCTCGGTCGCCTCGATCACCGCGTCCCACGGTTTTCGACCGTCCGCGCGCAGGTCCTCGATCTGGATGATGAGGATCACCGAGTTGCGGATCAGGATGCCGATCAGCGCCAGCACCCCGAGAATGGCGACGAAGCCGAGCGGGGCGCGGCTCGGCAGCAGCGCCGCGACCACGCCGATCAGCGCCAGCGGCGCCACGGCGAACACCAAGAACAGCCGCTGGAAGCTTTGCAACTGAATCATCAGGATCGTCGCCATGATAAACAGCATCAGCGGCGCCACGGCGGCGATCGGACCTTGCGCTTTCCCGCTCTCCTCGACCGCGCCGCCGGCGACGATCGCATAGCCGATCGGCAGCGCGGCGACGAGCGTCCGGATATTCGGTTGAAGCTCGGAGACGACGGTCGCCGGCTGCACGGGCCCGCGCACCGCCGCCTGCACCGTTACGGTCGGTTGGCGCGAGCGGCGCCAGATTTTCGGCTGCTCCAGCGTGTAGCCGAACTTCGCCACCGCCGCGAGCGGCACCGATTGGCCACCGTTGCCGGTGAGTTGCAGGTTGCGCAGCGTCGCGATCGAGCCTCGCTCCTCGGCCTCGGCGCGGGCAATCACGGCGATGAGGTAGATGTCGTCGCGCACCTGGGTGACAGTCGCGCCGCTGACGACATTGTTGAGCGCGGTCGCGATGTCCTGCGAGGAGACGCCGAGCTGGCGCGCCTTGTCCTGCAACACCTCGACGCGCAACACCCGCGCCGGCTCCATCCAATCGTAGACCGGCTCGGCGAGATTGTCGTTCGTCGCCATCACCGCGGCGACTTTTTGCGCGAGCGCCCGCACCTGCTGGAGATCCGGGCCGCTGACGCGATATTGAACCGGCCGACCGACCGGCGGACCGATGTCGAGCAGCTTCACGTAGGCGTCGGTCCCCGGAAACGTGCGGGTCAGATAATCCTGCAACTTGAGGCGCAGCTTGTCGCGCACGGCGAGGCCCTTGGTCAGGATCACGGTCTGCCCGTAGGAGGCGTCGCCGATCTGCACGTCGAAAGACAGCACGAAGCGCGGCGCGCCGGCGCCGACATAGGTCGACCAATGGTCGATGTCGGGATCGCCCTCCAGCATATCCTTCTCGAAGCGCGCCATTTCGGCGTCGGTCTCGTGAATCGAGGCGTTCTGCGGCAGATTCCAATCGACGATCAGCTCCGGCCGGTCCGAGGACGGGAAGAACTGCTGCTCGACGAATTTCATGCCGTAGATCGAGACGCCGAAGGCGATCAGCGTCAGCGCGATCGTCACCCATCGCCAGCGCGTCGCGCCAATCAGCGCATAGTGGAAGCCGGTGGCGAACCAGCCCCTGTGACCCTCGTGTTTCTTCATGGCGTTCGGCAGCAACGTTACGCCGAGCAGCGGCGTGAACAGCACCGCGACGATCCACGACGTCAACAGCGACACGGCGATGACGACAAACAGCGTGAAGGTGAATTCGCCCGCCGCGCTGGAGTTCAGCCCGATCGGGATGAAGCCGGCGACCGTCACCAGCGTGCCGGTCAGCATCGGGAAGGCGGTCGAGACATAGACGTGCGTCGCCGCCTGCCGCAGCGTGTCGCCGACCTCAAGCCGCGCCACCATCATTTCGACCGCGATCATCGCGTCGTCGACCAGCAGGCCGAGCGCGATGATGAGCGCGCCGAGCGAAATGCGCTGCAACGATATGCCCCAGATCGACATGACCAGGAACGTAATCGCCAGCACCAGCGGAATGGCGATCGCCACCACCAGCCCGGCGCGCATGCCGAGGCTGACGAAGCTGATCGCCAGCACGATGATGATGGCTTCAAACAAAGCCTCGGTGAAGTTGCCGACCGCCTTCTCCACCACCGCCGGCTGGTCCGATACTTTCTCGACGCTGACGCCGATCGGCAGATCGGCGACGATCTCGTTCATCTTCTTGCCGAGCGCGTCGCCGAATTGCAGCAGGTTGGCGCCCGCCTTCATGCCGATCGCCAGCGCGATGCCGGGCTTGCCGTTGAAGCGGAACAGGTTGTCGGGGGGATCGACGAGGCCGCGGCGGACGGTCGCGACGTCGGTCAGCGGGAAAAAGCGGTCGTTGACCCTGATGTTGATGGCGCGCAGGCTCGCTTCCGAGGTGAATTGCCCGTCGACGCGCACGGATATGCGCTCCGGCCCCGCCTCGACGGTTCCCGACGGCGCGATGGCGTTTTGCGCGCGCAGCGAACTGGCGATCGCCTGCCCGTCGAGGCCGAGCGCGGCGACCTTGCGGGTGGAGAAATCGAGATAGATCGCCTCGTCGCGCGCGCCGAGAATCTGCACCTGACCGACGTTCGGGACCGTCAGCGCCTTCGAGCGTGCGAACTCCACCTGATCGCGCAACTGCCGGTCGGTCAGGCCGTCGGCGGTGAAAGCGTAGATGTTGCCGTAGACGTCGCCGAAACGGTCGTTGAAGTAGGGCCCCTGGACGCCCGATGGGAACGTATAGCCGATGTCGCCGATCATGTTACGAACCGTCCACCAGGCGTAAGGCACGTCCTTCGCCTTGGTGGTCGGCAGCAGATTGACGAACACGATGGTCTTGCCGGCGGTGGTGACGCTCTTGGTGTAGTCGAGCGACTCTAGCTCCTCGAGCTTCTTCTCGATCCGGTCGGTCACTTGCTTGGCGACCTCCGCCGCGCTGGCGCCCGGCCATTGCGCCTGGATGATCATGGTCTTGATCGTGAAGTTGGGGTCCTCTTCGCGCCCCAAGCCGAGATAGGAGAACACGCCCGCGATCGCGAACACGATCATGAAATACCAGACCAGCGAACGGTGTTCGAGCGCCCAGTCGGAGAGATTGAACGGCTTCAAGGCTCCGCCCGCTGTTCGATCCTGACCTGCTGGCCCTCGGCGAGACTGTGGACGCCGGCGGTGATGACCCGCATCGCCGGCTCCAACCCGGCCGTCACTTCGACGGGATCGGCATGGAGGTCGGCCAGCGTTACCGGCCGCGTCGCCACCTTCAGCGAGACGCGATCGACCGTCCAAACAAAAGTCTTGCCGTCCTTGACGAGGATCGCCGAGGCCGGCAGCCGGACGACGCGGCGCACCCCCTCGACCGGCCAAGCCGTGATCGTCGAGCCAAGGCGAAAACTGTCGGGAGGATGGTCGAGCGCGATCTTGACGCGGCGCGAGCGGGTGGCGGCGTCGGCCTGCGGCGCGATCTCGCGCACCTTGCCCGTCACCTTGACGCTGGGGTCGAGTTGCGCCGCGACCTCGAACGCGTCGCCAATGGCGAGCGTCGCCGCCGCCTTATCCGGCGCGTCGATTACTGCGTCGCGGAAGGCGGGATCGGCGACATCGACGACCATCTGGCCGGGCGAGACGGTCTGGCCGACCTCCGCGCCGGTCGTCGTGACGACGCCGGCGAAATCGGCCGTCAGCACCGCGTAGTCGAGCTCCTCCTTCGCCTTGGCGAGCGCGGCCTGGGCGCGCAACTGGCCGGCCAGCGCCGAGGCGCGCCCCTGTTCGGCGGCGTCGACCTGCGCCTGCGTGGTCACGTTGGTCTTGAGGAGCGTCGTTTGCCGGTCGGCGACGCCGAGCGCATTGGTGAGCTGCGCCTCGGCGCTGGCGAGATCGGCTTCCGCCGAACGCACCGCGAGTTGCAGCGACAGCGGGTCGATCGTCGCCAGCGGCTGATCCTTCTTGACGAGATCGCCGATGTTGACGGGCCGCGACGTCAGCCGGCCGAGCACGCGGAACGAGAACGGCGTCTCCGTCCGCGCCGCAACGACCCCGGCGAGGCGGAGCGGGTCGACCGTGGTCTCGGCGACCAGCGTCGACAGCGCCGGCCGGACCGGGAGCGCCTCGGACGCCGGCTTCTGGCAGGCGGCGAGGCTCAGGGGAACCAGGAGCGCCAGCCGCTTCACCGTGCGGCCTCCTGCGGCGCGACGATCTCGCCGGGATAGAGGAATTTGCCGCCGGCGGTGACGACCTTGTCGCCGGCGACGAGCCCGCTGGCGACGAGCAGGGTCTCGTTCTCGAACGCTTCGGCCACCACCGGTTTCATCGCGACCGCGCCGGTCGCGGGATCGACGATCCAGACGGCGAGCTCTCCAGCGTCCGAGGTCGCCGCCGTCCACGGCAATTCGACGACCGGACGAGGCGCGAAGCCGCCGTGGCCGACGACCGCGGCGCCGAGCGGCATCTTGTCGGCGCCCTCGTCGAGCCCGACCTTCACACGCACCGTGCCGGCCTGCGTATTGACGGTGGGCGAGACTTCGCGAACCCGTCCCGTTGCCGCGACGCTGGGATCGGCGACCAGCGTGATCCGAATGCCGCTGCTGGCGGGCCGGGCGAAGAAGATCGATTCGTAGACATTGAACACCGCGTCGCGCGGCCCGTCGACGGCGACTGTGAACGCGGTCTGCGCCGCCAGTGCGACCTGACCGACTTCGATCTGCCTCACAGTGACGACGCCGGCCGCATCCGCCCTCAGCACGGTATAGGTCAGAGCGTCGGCGGCGCTCCCCGCCTGCGCCTTGGCGCTGTCGAGCGCCCCTTGGGCGGTGCGCATGTTCTGCTGCGCGACGTCGAACCCCGAGCGGGTGGTGAAGCCGGAGTCCATCAGCTGCTTCTGGCGATCGAACGCGGCCAGGTTCTGCTTCAGCGTCGCCTCCGCCGAGACGACGGCCGCGTTGGCGGCGTCGAGATCAGCCTGCGCCGAGGCGGGGTCGATGCGGGCGAGCACCTGACCGGCCTCGACATGCGCGCCGACGTCGACGTCACGCTCGACGACACGACCGCTGATCCGGAAAGACAGGTTGGAGCTGACGCGTGCGGCGATCTCGCCGGTCAGCGAGATCGACGGCGCATATTGGCTCGGCTTGGCGGTCGTCACCCGCACCGGCAGCGGCGGCCGCTTGGCGACGTGCGGCGCATTGCAGGCGGCCAGCGAGGCCGCCGAGAGCGCCGCCAGGGTCCGCCGAACCGTTTGCATTGCGCCCCCGTTTGCGACCGCGAGGCGCGAGATAAGAAGGCGGCGGCGCCGCCGTCAAGCCGAGGCGCCGCGTTCGCCCGAATGTCCGCCGCGTCGCCTTGGGCCGCGCGGATTCGACGCGGGCGGCGAGATCCTCACATGGTGATGTTTTGCTGCGGCAATGTAACGGTCCCGTTATTCCCCTGGATCAGTTCGGGGCCAAATCCGTCCTGTTCCGCGTGCCGAACTGTCTGCAAGAACAAGGTGTCAACCGCCAAGTTCGTATTTGCGGCGTCGATAATGAACGCATCGGCGACAAAGGTAGTCGGAGTGGCGGTTCCGCCTACTTCGCCGACCCAGGAGAACGGCACAGCGAGCGCGCAAAAGTAGAAACCACTCTCCAACGTCGCCAGCATATTGCCGTCCGCAAAAAACGTAGGGCCTGAACTGGGATTGAAGACCCTGACGTGGCACCAGACTTGTCCACTCGCGGGGACCGCGGTTTTCGTGGTCACCACGAACCGGACGCTAAACGTGCCGGAGGCGCTCGTTATGGTTGCGGCGGAGCAGGGTTGCGAAGCGAGGAGGGCCAACGAAGACGCGATTGTCGCGAGTGACAAATATCGCATGTCAAAGACTCCCTGACGAAAACGTGTAGCTATGCCAGCGCCGATCTCTGCAAACTCAAAAATGTGTCCCTGAACCGGGACGGCTTGGCGCGCAGAACAACATGTTCCTATATTCGCAGCGAATCAAGGTGGAAAAAACCTGGAATGTCTGCGATCTCGTGAACCGGAGGCCGCTCTGACGCGAGCGTCATGCGGCGGTCGCGCCGACGATGGAGCGTTTTAAACAAGACAAGGACGGAAACGATGAAGTTGAAAGGCAAAGTGGCTGTCATCACCGGCGCCGCGCGCGGGATCGGCAAGGCGATCGCCGAACGCTACGCGAAGGAGGGCGCCAAAGTCGTCATCGCCGACCTGAACGAGCAGGGCGCCAAAGACGCGGCGTCGGCGATCGGGCCGGAAGCGTTCGGAGTCCGCCTCGACATCACGCAGCAGGCCTCCATCGACGCCACCATCGCAGCGACCGTGGCGCATTTCGGCGGAGTGGACATTCTCGTCAACAACGCGGGGCTGTTTGATCTCGCGCCGATCGTCGAGATCACCCGCGAAAGCTACCGGCGCGTTTATGCGGTCAACGTCGAGGGATTGCTGTTCATGCTTCAGGCGGCGGCCAAGCAGATGATCGCCCAGGGGCGCGGCGGCGTGATCGTCAACTTCGCTTCGCAGGCCGGGCGGCGCGGCGAGGCGCTGGTCGCCGTCTATTGCTCGTCGAAGGCGGCGGTCATCAGCCTCACCCAAAGCGCGGCGCTCGACCTGATCAAACACCGCATCCGGGTCAACGCCATCGCGCCCGGCGTGGTCGACAATGAGCATTGGGAGCACGTCGACGCGATGTTCGCCAAATATGAGAACCTCAAGCCCGGCGAAAAGAAGCGCATCGTCGGCGCCTCCGTGCCGTTCGGCCGCATGGCTCGCCCGGACGAGATCGGCGGCCTGGCGACGTTCCTCGCCAGCGACGACGCCGAATATATCGTGGCGCAGACCTACAATATCGACGGCGGCAATTGGATGAGCTGACAGCCTTCGAGGACACCTCTCATGGCGGAATTGGCGAGAGTCGGGTCGATCGGCGACCTGCTCGTGGAGTTCGTTTGCACGACGCGGAACGGGCGTCACAGACAAGCGGGGACGTATATCGGCCCCTACCCTTCCGGCGCCCCGGCGATCTTCATCGATCAGGCCGCGCAAGTCGGGGGACGCTGCATTTTCGTCGGCGCGCTCGGCGATGACGCGTTCGGCGACGTCACGCTTGAACGGTTGGTCGACCACGGCGTCGATCCCCGGCTCATCCGCCGCATCAAGGGCGTCCCGACCGGCACGGCGTTCGTCAGCTACAACGACGACGGCAGCCGTGATTTCGTCTACAACATCGTCCATTCCGCCGCGGCGCAATTCGAGGCCGACGAGGCGACCATCGCGTCGCTGCTCGGCTTCAACCTGGACGTCATGCATGTCTCGGGATCGGCGCTGGGCGACAGCAGCATGGCGGGCAAAGTGCTGCGCGTCGTCAGGGCGCTGCATGCGGGCGGCGTCGCCATCAGCTTCGATCCGAACGTGCGCAAGGAGCTCATCGCCGACCCCGCCTATTTCGATGCGGTCAAGGAGATAGCGGGAATCTCGTCGATCTTTCTGCCGAGCGAAGAAGATGTCCAAGTCCTTTTTCCCGGCCGGCGACTTCCCGATTTTGCGTCGGAGCTGTTCGCGAAAGGGACGCGCGCCGTCGTACTGAAGAAGGGCGACAAGGGCTCCGAGGGAGTCACCCGCGACGGCGAGCACGCGAGTTTTCCGGCGCACCCCGTGGCCGTGCTCGATCCGACCGGCGCCGGCGATTGTTTCTGCGCGACCTTCGTCACCCTTTGGAGCCAGGGCGCCTTTGGCTTTCGGGATGCGCTCGCCCGCGCCAATGCGGCGGGCGCGCTGGCGGTCGGCAAAGTGGGTCCGATGGAGGGCACCAGCGATCTCGCCGCCATCGAAGCGCTGATGCGGAGGGGCTCGTGAGATCGAACGACTTCTGGGGCGCCCTGATCGCGGCCAATCGCGCCGGCGAGCGCCGCGGCATTCCGTCGTGGTGCACCGCGCATCCGCAAACGCTGGCGACGATCCTCGGCGCCTACCGCGATAGCGACGAATCCGATCCTGATCGAGGCGACCTGCAACCAAGTCAACCAGGACGGCGGCTATACCGGCATGACGCCGGCGGATTTCCGACGCTTCGTTGAGGGACTGGCGCGCGAAGCGGGCGTCGATCCCGCGCGGTTGCTGCTCGGCGGCGATCATCTCGGCCCGAACCCGTGGAAGCGTCTGCCGGCGCGGCAAGCGATGGCGAAAGCGGGCGATCTGGTGAAAGCGTTCGTCGAGGCGGGCTTCGAAAAGATCCATCTCGACGCCAGCATGGCCTGCGGCGACGATGCAACGTTGAGCGAAGCCACGATCGCCGAACGCGGCGCGGCGCTATGCGCCGCCGCCGAGGCCGTCGGGCGCTCGCGGCGTCTATGTGATCGGAACGGAAGTGCCGATCCCCGGCGGCGAACTCGAAGATCTCGACGCGCTGGCGGTGACGCGGCCGGAGGCGGCGCGGCGCACCTTCGACCTGCACCGGCAAGCCTTTGCCGCGCGCGGAATCGGCCGGGCGATGGACAGCGTCATCGCGCTGGTCGTGCAGCCCGGCGTCGACATGGGCAACAACCAGGTGTTCGCCTATGACAAGGCGAAGGCGGCGGCGCTAAGCGCCGCCGTGGCGGACATTCCCGGCGTCGTCTACGAGGCGCATTCGACCGACTATCAGACCGAAGCGGCGCTCGCCGATCTGGTGGCCACGCATTTCGCGATTCTGAAGGTCGGGCCGATGCTGACCTTCGCGTTCCGCGAGGCGGTGTTCGCCCTTGCGGCAATCGAGGGTTGGCTCAAGCCTGCGCAACCCTCGGGCATGATCGCGAGCCTGGAGCGGGCGATGGACGCCAACCCCGACAATTGGCGAGACTATGTGGCGCTCGACGGGGCCGAGATCACCCGGCTGTTCGGTCTCAGCGACCGCATCCGCTACTATTGGCCGCAAGCCGAGGTTCAAGCGGCGCTGTCGCGCCTCATCGCCAATGTCGACAACGCCAATGCCCCGGCGGGCCTGATTTCGCAGGTTGCCGGCGACATGCTGCTCGATCGGCGCGAGAGCACGCTGTCGCAAAAAATCATCGCCGCGAAGGTCGGGGCGGTCGTCGACCGCTATCGCCGGGCGAGCGGCGCCGTGGGCTGACGCGTCTGGGCTGCCGCCTTGCGTTCAGGCCGATCGCGCGAAACGCCGAGTCATGACGGAGGGGGCGTCGCCGCGATGATTTCGGACATGCGCTTCGGCGCCGCCGCCGTGACGCAATTCCCAGTGGTCGATCGCGGATCAATTCGCGGATGTCGCGCGTTATCCCGTGGCGACAGCGCCGGGGTATTTTTTCATGATAACGCTCCTCATCGTAATCCTGGTCATTTTGCTGATGTCCGGCGGCGGTTACTACGGCCGCCGCGCCAACTGGGGATCGCGAGGATTCCTCAGCCTGTTGGTCGTGGTTCTTGTCGTCGTGCTCGCTGTCTGGACGCTGAATGAATTGTTGATGCCGCCGCTGCCGATGCCGGCGGGCGTTCCGTCGATCAGCAAGTAAGCACGGCTGAGGCGGCCGAGCCTATTGATCGTGTGTCTCCGCCGGTCGTGTCGGCGTTGGTCGCGTGGCAACGCTACGTCAGAGCACACCCTCGTCAAGGCTGAACGTTGCGTCGGAAGGCGCTCTCTACGGCGCGGTTGGACGCGACGTCTTCGCAGAACACTCATCTTACCATAGCCGAGGAAACGGAATTACTGGCCGCGCGCAGCCCTTCGTCCGCGATGGGCGGTCGCAACCACCGTCGCGCGCAACCGTTTACGATACCCTTTTATAGCTAACGACAATTAATATTCAAATTGGCGATTTAAAGACACCCCGCGTTATTTCCTGGCTGAGACAAGCAACCCATCCGCAACGCCAAAAACCGACGAGCAATTCGCCGACAACTGGCCTTACAAATTGGGGTGCATCTACATGAGTTCTACTGCGGATTTCGCCAATACCGGCGGAACGGACGCGTCATCAGCCGACAATATCCCTGTTGGCGGCGATGTCTTGACGGCTTTGACGATGCATCAGGTGCGCGGCCTCGCCGCCTCGGACGTGGCGCAGATGAGCGTCGAGACCTTTGATTCCGAAATCGGGGCGAACTTCCGATACCTGTCGCTGTCCGCCATCGCCGGCGTGGCCGGCGGCCAACTGGCCTCCTTGTCCCCGGCGGAGCTTTCAACCTTGCGTCCGGCCCGAATCGCAGGCCTTTCGATCTCGACGATCAATGCGCTTTCGCCGCTACAGATCGGCGCCTGGACGCGGCCACAGGTGCACGCGCTGACGCAGGCGCAGGTCGAGGGCCTCGGCCAGAATCTGTTTGAGGCGATTGATCCCAGCGACTTCTCGCCCTGGCAGATCCGCCAATTCACGGCGTCGCAGGCGTCGAGCCTCAGTTCGCAACAGTTGAAAGACTTCACCCGGCCGGCGCTGGCGGCGATCGACGCGGCCGATTTGACCGGCGCGCAGATCGCCGCGCTCGATGCGTCGACGGTCGCAACCATGAATGTGAAGACATTCGACGCCGTCGTTGCGCCGAACCTCTCGCTCATTTCCAATTCCGCATTCGCAGCAATCAGCACGGCCGATGTCGCGTCGCTGACTCCGTCGCAACTCGCCGCTTTCACGGGCCGGCAAGACTCCGTTGCGGGGCTGAACACAACGAACCCGGTCTTAGCGGACGTGGTCGCGCACGAGAGCAACGGCGCGCTGAGCTACGCCGGCATGCTGCAAGTGCTGCAGGACGCCGCCAGCGGGGGCATGAATGCGACGACCTGGACGGGTCTGCAAACCCTTGCGCAGGACCTCAATATTGCGGGCGGAATCAGCGCGAGCGCCTACGTTCAGCAGATCGCTCAGGACGTCATCAACGGCAACTCGGCCAACGCCTATTGGAACGGCGGCGCCGACACGGCTTCCGCTCTGGGCAATCTCTCCGCCAGTTCCACTCAAGCCCAGTTCGACGAGTTGATCGGCAAATGGTTTCTCGGTTCCGATCTCCCCGCGATCGACGCTTCGACGCTATTGGGCGACGACGTCCAAGTCGGCTACGCGGCGTTCAACCTGCCGTTGTGGAACAGCGGCGGCCCGTCGATCAACGACATCAATCAAGGCATGGTCGGAGATTGCTACTTTCTGTCGGCGCTCGGCGAGGTCGCGCTGCAGGACCCGACCGCGATCAAGGATATGATTCAGGCGACCGGCAATGGCGACTTCTCCGTCGAATTCCAGGTCAACGGCAAGGCCGACTATGTGACGGTCAACGACGAGCTGCCGACTTACGCCAGCGGCTCGACCATCTTCGACAAGCCCAACGGAACGCTTTGGGCGCCCCTTGTTGAGAAAGCCTTCGCCGAACTCATGGAGCAAACCAGCGTCATCCCAGGAACCGAGTTTAACCAAAACGGCGACGCCTACCAGGACATCGCCGGCGGATGGAGCCAGAGTTTGACCGAAATCACGGGACAGGGGATCAATCAATACTCGCTGTACGCGACGGAATCGGCGTCGAACCTGACATCGGTGCTGAAGACGCTGCAATCGGCGCTGTCGGGCCACCAAGAGGTCATGATGGCGACGAGCGACAAGGCGGTTTCCGGCAACCTCGTGGCCGACCATATGTTCATGGTCACCGGGGTCAACGCGACGGCCGGCACGGTCACGTTGCAGAACCCGTGGGGAATCGATGGTCCGTCGAACATGCAGATGACATTCAGCGCGCAAGTGTCGACGCTCGCGACCGACGGGGCGTCGCTGTTCTCCACCACGGGAAAATCGGTTTACGGGTAAGATTTTGCTGACAGGGCGACGATCGGTTGACCCTATCGTCGCCCGAGGAACCCGGCGTTCCTGCTCACGCCACAGTCGCCATGGTTTCCGCGAAGGCGTGCGCCCGCTCCGCCAGCCGAACCCTGATGTGGACGGGCACCTGGCGGTGCGATTTGGCGCGCGGATAGGGCAATGGCTCCACCGTCTTGCCCTCGGGATAAAGCGCCTGGTGCTCCGCCCAGTTGTCGAAGTTGAGACGATCGACCGTGTCGACAAACGTCTCCGCCGGCGCGCCCTCGGCGAGGATCAGCGAGTGGTCGTCGGTTTCGACGTGATAATAGACGAAGGTCACCGGAACCCGGACCTCGCGCACGATCGAAGTCCCGTTGACCAGCGCGCCGGCCTGCACCAGCGCGCCGCCGATCAGCACCGCGTGGTCGGGAGAAATCAGCAGATCCCGCGCAGGTACGTTGTCGGCAAGCGCCCCCGCCTTGACGCGGATTGGCAACACCCGCAGCGGATCGGCGAACCGCATCGAAATCGTCTGCTTGCCGAGCCAGGAGACCGGGACCGAGCGCCCGTCGTGAGTGACCACCAGATCGCCGGCCTTCAGCGTCTCGACCGCGGCGTCGCCTTCCGGCGTGCGGACGAGCGTACCCGCCAGAAAGCACGGCGTGGAGCCGATTCCGCCAGAACTGTTGGCGGTGATGACAAGGTCGCCGGTCGTTGCGTCGTAGTGGTAATACACCTGCGACGGGTCGTCGCCTGGGGCGAATTGGATTTCGTCGACAATGCCGTGAGCGCTGTTTTCAACCTCCAACAGACCCGTCTGATTGTCGTAGACAACAGTGTCGCCGGCCTGCCCCTTGACGAGGATCTCATCATTACCCGTAAAGTCTTGAACCATCGCATTGAACTGGTTGACGTCAGTCTCAGCGTTGAAACCGGCGCCTTCGCCTGTAAGATCGAGCGTTCCGTTCGGGCCCTGGAACGTGACCGTCGTCAATCCGTGGCTGCCGACGCCTGCGTCGAATTTGAGGGTCGCGCCGTCGGCGATATTGAACGCCGTGTCGTCCGAAGCGTCCACGCTGTCGCGGAACTCCAGCGTGCCGCCCGAAGCCGTCACGACGCCGCCGTTCAACTCGTTCAAGCCTGAAGCGCCCGTCACCACCGTGCCGGAACCGGTCAGCGAACCGCCGCTGTCGAGATCGATTCCGGAGTTATCGGTGAGGATCGCGTTGTCGTCGAGCGCGATGCTCCCTCCGACGAACTCGCGATCGTCAATCGTCAGCGCAACGCCGTCGACCGTCAACATGCTGCCGGGATCGAATCCAATCGAGCCGACGGTGCTGGAGGCGCCGAGGATCAGATCGCCGCCGCCCCAGATTTGGATTTTCACCGTGTCCGCAATCTGCGCGTCGACGGTCAAATTGCCCGTGGCGACCAGATAGCCAGCGCCTACAATCTGCGGTCCCGAGATGGTTCCCGCGCCCATCACTTCCGCGCCGCCGGACCCGATCTCCAAGTTCCCGGACAACTGGAGGTTCGTGCCGTCGAGGATCAGTTCGCCGCCGCTTTCAAGATTTACCGCGAGCGCGGAAAACGTTTCGGCGCCGATCGTGAGCGTAGACTCGTTGGTGATGGCGAGATTTTGGCTCAACGTATAAGTTGCGGTCGGCGTGTTGAGCGTCACGTTGCTGCCGCCGCGCACGGCGAAAGAGAAGGCGTCGATATTGCCCCCGGCGTTGAAGCCGCCGCCGTTCACGACGATCGCCCCGTCTCCGCCCGTAATGTCTCCAACGGCGTCAAAACTGCCGCCGGTCTTCACCGTCAAGCTGCCGTCGAGTTGCGTGACGCCGTTAACCGTCACCGTATTCGGCCCGCCGCCGTTCTGCGCCCCTGACTGGTCGACGACCAATCCGCCACCCGTTCCGATGTTTAGAGAGTTCACAGTAATATTGGCCGCCGAGCTATTTTTGGTCCCGCCGGTGTTATCCTTCGTGACCGTGCCCGACGGAATGTATACGTCAAATATGTAATTCGAATCGTTGTTGGGGTAATCATAACCAGCGCCGAGAGTCGTAATCGACTCGCTGCTGTTATTTGGATCGCTGCCCAGATACCAATAGGACTTATTTCCCCACAACAGAGAACCCGAACCTGCGCCGGTGATCCACACGACAGCTTGTTCTATGGGTGTCGGCATGACAATCTCTCCATGGGTTCATCACCAATCCGCAAACCGCAGCGGCTGCTTGGTGTTTACACTCGCTCGTTGCATCGTATCGCAACGTTACGAGTCGTTTTGAATTTTGTACAGCAACTCTATGTATCGCGCTGCATCGAGTCCGCTTCAATAGGAAAATGCCTTCTGAGACATTTTGCGGTTAAAATGATACAAAAAGCAGATTCGATCCTGTTTTGCGTCCCGCCGGTCGGAGCGTCTGCCCGGGCATCCCCAACAGGTCCCGTCCGCAGCGGATTCGCTACCCGCTCCATCCGCTGAGGACGAGCGCCAGCGCGCAACTCTGCCCGCGACTTGCAGCGCGAGGCCGCATCGCCGCGACAGTTTTGCTATACCTGCGCGCTTCCTCCCGTAAATCTCACAACCTGTTATTGTCCAATGGGAGCGCCTCGAGGCCATTGCTTACGCCGAAAGGACGTGGTCGAAAGTCAACCCAACATTGATGTAACAGCCCCCAGCCCCTCATTTGCAATCCTCTCGCGCAAATACTACGTTGCCAGCGCACGTGACGGCAGACAAGCAACGCAAACGTCGCCTCGGAAACGTATCGGCGTAAACGTCAAACGGGTGCAGATGGAGTCAGCTTTCTTTGATCCTCGCCGTCACGAGGCGGCGCTGCTGCAACTCTCGCGCATCGGCCTGGAAAACGGCGATTTCTCCGCCGCCCTTCGGTTCGCGGACCGAAGCTGCCGGGTGTTCGGCAAGAACCTCCGTAATCTGGTGTCGCGCTCGAAAGCGCTCCGCGGGTTGGGGCATCGCAAAAGCGCCGACGCCGATCTCGCCGACGCGCTCGAAATCGACCCCTTCAACCCGGAAGCCAACGAGGAGTTGCTCCTGTTTGGACGGCAGGATCAAAGCTTGCACGCCGCCGAACAGCTCCTGACCTGTGGAGCCGCCAGCGAGCCGCTCCTCCGTCAGGCGGTGCGCCGGCTGCGCGAGGCGGGACGACGATGCGTGCTGCGTCACCATATCGTCGATCGCCGCGGGCTTTGCGGCTGGGCCGTCTGGGACGGCCCCACCGGCTTGACGATCGAGATCGACACGGAGCGCGCCACCGAGCGCTTCGTGGTCAGCGGCGAGACCTCGCATCGCTATGCGGCCTACGGCGCGGCCGCGGACTTCGATGTCGCGGTTGAGAGCGGCCCGATACGGGAGGCTCGTTTTGTCGCGAGGGGCGTCGCGCTCGCGCGTATCGACTGTCGTGCGGCCGCCGCCGCCGGGGTTCTGCCGGCCACCGGCGGCGCGAAAGCTTCGCATGTGCAAGTGATCGTCCCCGTCTATCGGGATTTCGACGTCACCAAGGTTTGTCTGAACTCGCTTTCGCGGCAATCGGCGAGCTTTGAAATCCAGGTCCTCCTTGTCGACGATTGCGGACCCGAACCTCGGCTCAGCGCCTATCTGGAAGCCTTCGCGCGCGAAACGGGCGCCGTGCTCGTCCGCAACGCCCGCAACCTCGGCTTCGTCGGTTCGGCGAACGAAGCCTTGAAACTCTACTCCGGCGGCGACGTGCTGTTGCTGAACGCGGATACAGTGCTTCCCGCAGGGGCGATCGAACGATTGAGCGGCGCGGTACACGCCTCCGAGGACATCGGCACGGCGACCCCGTTTTCAAACAACGGCGAGTTCGTCAGCTTCCCGAGGCCGTTCATCTACAATCCGCTTCCCTCCGTCGACTCGATCGCCGCCGTGGACGCGCTGTTTGCAGCCTGCAATCGCGATATCCGCGTGCCGCTGCCCTGCGGCGTCGGTTTCTGTTTGTTTGTCAAGGCGGCGTGCCTGCAGAAGGTTGGTCCGCTTTCGGTACGCTATGCGCCGGGCTACGGCGAGGACGCGGAATTCTCGCTAGCGGCCCGAGAAAAGGGGTTCATCAGCGTCTGCGCCGCCGACGTCTATGTCGGCCACGCCGGCGGGCGCTCGTTCGGCGCCGAGAAGCGCCGATGGGTTGTTCGTAACCTGAAGGTGCTCGAACAGAGATTTCCGAGCCATCGCGCGGAATGTGCGGCCTTCCTGCATGCGGACCCGCTGAAAGAAGCGCGGGCGCGGGTCGAGGAAGCGCTGCGAGCGCCGAGCGAGGCGGTCCTGGTCGTGCTGACGTCGGAGCGCGCGCGGGCGGCCGCCGACGAGCGGGTGCGGCAGATCCACGCGGAAGACCCTGACCTCTGCGTGCTGCAAGGTCGCAGAGCCGCGGACGGAGGCTTGTTTGACATCCGCGCGGCCGGCGACGCCGCTCCGCAATCCCTGTCTTTCGATCTCCATGCGCACGACGGATGGCGGCGCGCGGTCGCCTATTTGAACGGGCTCCAACTCGCGCGCGTGGAAGTGGTCGATCCGGCGGCGCTGACCATGGAATGGGCGGTCGTTCTCGCGGAGATCGGCGGCGAGATGGATATATTCGCCTCCGATGCGACGCCGTTCCGCGCGCCGCCTGCGGCAAGTTCGCTCGCGTGCGAACGCCCGCAATCCCCCGCGCCTTGCGCGCGCTGCACCAACGCGGCGGCGCATTTCGACGCCGTACGCGAGCAAGCGACCGGCCTGAAGCCGGCCTTTCGATTGCTATCCGATCAGTCCCGCGTCTGGTGCGCGGATTCGATGTCGGAGGCGATCGCGAGGCGCACCTACAAGAATTGTGAAATCGTCAAGGCAAGGCTTGCGGACCGCTCCGCTCTCCCCTTCCGCTCGCCAGGCGGGCGACAACCGACGCTCGGGGTGTTGCTGCCGACGAAATCCGCGGAGGTCGAGAGATTGATCCTCGCCGTTCAACGTCGGCTGCTTGCCGTCAGTCCTGATCTCGCCCTCATCGTGCTCGGCGCTTGTCTCAACGATATGCGGATCCTCGCCGGCGGCAATGCGTTCGTCAGCGGACCGGCTGAGGCCGCAGAATACCCAGGCTTGCTGGAACGCTATGAAATCGACCACATTCTTTGCCCGTATCGATGCGATCACTTTTGGCTGTTCAATCGGATCGGCGACGCCGCAGGCGTGCGCCGCTCCTATTTCGATTGGACGTTCGGCGGCGTCGCGCGCGATCCCGGCGACCTGGCGATGGACCCACGCATCTGCGATGCGAAGGCGGCGGAAAGGGTGGCGCAATGGATGATCGCCGCGGATGGGTCCGAGGAACGTTAGACGGATCGCGCGCGCCAAGCCGCGGGGCCGACGCCGAACGGCTGCCCGATTCCCGCGTCGCGCGACTACGGACGGCGATGCGCCGGGTCGCCGCCAACGAGCTGCGAGGATACGTGTTCGATCCCGCGGACCCCGAGCGCAGGTTCGTTGTCGAGCTTCTGATTGACGAATTGCCGGTCGCGATGGCGCGCGCGGAATTGCGCGATGCCGAGGCGCTGGACCAAAAGCTCGGCGACGGCGGTTACGGCTTCGCCTTCGAAATTCCGACTGTTCGCGTGGACGCGAGAAAAGCCTCGGTCGTCCTGGCGAATTCCCCTGTCGTCATCGGCGAAGCGGCGCTCGACTCCGCGCTTTCGTTGCCGCAGGCGACAACGGCGGGCGGCGTTTGGTGGAGCGGAGGACTGCGCCTGCAAGGCTTTGTCGACGCCGCCTCGACAGCCTCGCGGGTGCTGGCCTTCGTGGAGGGGGAATGCGTGGCGACTTGCCCCGCCGATCGTTGGACGCCGCGCCGGGAGGGCCATGCGATTGGCGTCGCGCGGCGTTTCGACCTTTTCCTGCCGGCGCGCTTTGCCGACGGACGGCTCAAGCGGGTGCGGGTCGCCGACGACGAGGGTCGCGAATTGAGCGGAAGCCCCTGCCCGCTCGTGGCCTATGAGGACGGTCTCGCGGCGTTTCTCAAGAGCCGCGAAACCGTGGAGTCCGAGACTTTGCGCGGCGAATTGTACGACAGACTGCATCCGCAGGCGCTTCCATTCGAGCAATTCCAGGCTTGGCGCGCTCGATTCCCAAGGCCCCTTCCGCAGCAGGGGCCGATCGTGAAGGTCTGCGTCGTGCTGATTGGCCGCGACGACGTCGACGCCAGCATTGAGAGCCTGGAGGCGCAGACGGGTTGCGACTGGATCGCGACCTCGGTCGTCAACGCGCCGGACGAGGCGGCCCTTCAAGCCGAGGAGCTGCGAGTCTTTCTAGGCAACGAAGGCGCCGTATCCGACTTCGTGGCCTTTGCGGCGGCCGGGTCGCTATTCGAAGCCGGCGCGCTCGTCGCCTTGGCGCAGGCGTTGAACCGTGAGCCGCCTTCGCTGCTCGCTTACAGCGACATCGCAATACGCGAAGCCGATGGCGTCGTCCGGCCGCTCGCGTTGCCTGCCTTCGATCACGAGCGCATGCTGGAGCAAGGCTATGCGGCCCGGTTTTTCCTGGCGCGACGATCGCTCGTCATCGCGGCGCTGGAGGCGGGCGCGGACGACGTCTATCAGATATTTCTGTTTGGCGTCCGCCAAGGTCGAAATCGACCGCGAGACCCTGGCGAAGCGAATGTTCCCGTCCACATTCCCGGCTTTCTGGCGACCGTCCCGTTGCGCGAGGGCGCCCGTAGCTCGGAACGGTTGGCGAACGCCGCGCGGCTGCATCTTGTAGCCACCGACGTCAAAGCGTCCGTCACGGCGCGCATCGCCGGCGTTGTTCCCGCGATTCGCTTGCGCAGAACACGGGCGCCGCCCTCGCTATCCGTCGTCGTCGCGGGGCGCGGGGACGCGGAGGCGGTCAGGCGGTCGCTCGCCATGGCGGCTCGCGCCGCCCAGGGCATGGACCACGAAATCCTGTTGGTCTCCGACCCGCGCGACCCCATCGAAGTTGACGAGCCGCCGCCCTTGGTTCGGGCTTTGGAGATCAACGGCGCGGCGACGCTGGCGCGCTGCGCCAACATCGCGATGACCGCGGCGATCGGCGACCTGCTGCTGTTCCTCGAACCGGGGCTCGAGGCGTTGACGGCGGATTGGCTGGAGGAGTTGATTGGTCGCCTCGCCGACCCGGAGGTCGGCGCCGCCGCGCCGACATTATTGACCCGCGACGATCTCATTCTCTCGATGGGCTGGACGGTCGCCGCGGGCAGCGGCGCGCTGCCCCGCTTCGAGGGCTCGACGCGCACGGAGGGCGGTTACGGCGAAGGCGCGCATGTCGCGCATGAGGTGAGCGCGGCCCGCTCGACGGGTTTGCTGGTTCGACGCGACTTGTTTTGCGAGCTGAACGGCTTCGACGTTGCCGCGTTTCACGACGCCTTCGCGGACGTCGACTTTGGCCTGCGACTGCGGTCGCGAGGATTCCGCATTGTCGTCACGCCGGACTCGTTGCTGCGCGCCGACCGTACGATCGCTTTCGAGCCGGACGACCACGGCCGCCGCGAACGCGACCTCCTGAACTTGCGCGCGCGTTGGGGCGAAACGCTGGTCAATGATCCCTTCTACAGTCCTATGCTTGCGATCGACTCGACGCCCTATTCGGCCCTGGCGTGGCCGCCGCGTTCGTTTGAGCCTCGTCTGCCGGTTGTGAGTTGGCGTCAACCGCCGAACGGATTGCGAGAGCGGCGGGGCGGCAACTAAACGGTCCGACCCCATGGATTCACACCGGCCGTTGTGAGTTGTTGACCGATCGGTTAACGGTTGCAGGCTTGCCCGGCGCCTCGGCTAGACTCCCGTCGGGCGGGCGGCGCCTCTGGATTTCTCTCCGCCTTGTCATCGCCGCAGCCGCCTCGCGTCTTGACGCTCGCAAGCCCCGAAGAAGGTTTGTCGGCGTGGCGCGCCTTGCATGCCGGGGTTTTTCAATGCGCCGAAAGCGCCGCTGGCGAATTCCGGGGGGCGTTCTCCGCTTGGTTCACCGATCGCCTCGCCATCAGCCGTTCCGGTTGTTCGGCGATCACGATGGTTCGAACCCAAGCAGCGATCGCTAGCAGCCGCCTGGATATGTATTCGGTGCGCCTGCTGACCGAGGGCCGATTGCGCGGGATCGCCGGCGTCGTTTCACTGGAGGCGGGGCCGACAGACACGGTGATATTCGACCTTTCGCGGCCGTTCGAAGTTGAATGGGCGCCCGCCTCTCCCGCCGAGCTCACGCGCGAATGCTGCCTGTGGCTGCCCCGCGCGGCCTGGCTTGCCGCCGCTCCCGATGATCGTGTGTCTCACGGTCTTGTGCTCAGGGGCGCCGACGCCGCCGGCGCCGTGCTTTCGGCGAGCCTGCGCGCGCTGTTCAATCATGCGTCCCGCCTCACTGCGGCGGAGATGGATCGGCTTGCGGGATCCATCGGCGATCTCTGCGCGCGCGCCGCCGCGGACGCGATGCAGGGGTCCGGGGCGACTGCCGAGGCGCCGCTCGATTCCTTCGTCACGGTGCGTCGCTATATCGAGCGAAATCTCCGTTCGCCGAAGCTCGGCCCTGATTCCATCGCCAAGGATTTCGGGCTCTCGCGCGCTTCGCTTTACCGCCTGTTTGCGCCGGCGGGCGGTCCGGCGAATTACATCAGATCGCGTCGACTGCGACAGGCCTATGAGCAGATCGTCGCGGCCGGCGGCGCGAACATGCGGATCGGCGCGATCGCCTACGAAGCCGGCTTTACGAATCTGAGCGCGTTCGGGCGGGCGTTCAAACAAGCCTATGGTTGCAGCCCCGCGCAGGCGAGAAAGGACGCGAGGCCGCACCCGTCCGCTCCCCTTTTCGAGACAACGGGCGACGGCGCTCTTCTAGCAGAGCTCAGGACGTTGCGGAAATAGCCCAAACGGCCATTACACGCCGCGACTCCGTTAATACGGCAGTCTATCAGCTTTATAGCTTGTTGGAGCATCGTTGTGGTCATTTTTTGCATCGCTAAGCAACAAGCGATTCGGTTGCATCGCGGCATATGGAGCTTGAAAGGAAGTTAAAAATGAATTACCGTCGAGCCTGCGATTCAGGTCTCTTTTGGAGCGGCGATCCTTGGCTCTGGCGGACACGGGCAAGTCTGGACGGCGTTCGCAATCCTCTTCCACATTGCATGTGGAAAGCGGATTGAACGTACTTCGCTATGTCAGTTCTGCCGAAGGCGATGAAGGTCCCATTGTGAAAGCAGTTCCCGGGCAGCAAGCGGCGGGCGGGTTGTCTATGATTTCTGCGCCGGGGCGACCGAGCGGCGTCCTTTTAGGGCCTGGGTCATGCATCGTGATCGTCGCCGAGACGCAAGGAACGATCAAACTGGACGTTTCGCCTCGGCGTCCCGGCGGCTCGCTGGATGCTGTCGTACGCCTGGAGTTCCTGGAAGCCCCGGACCTTTCGCGAGTCGCCGTCTCTGACGCCGCAGCGGTCCCGGACAACGTGTCGAGCCGAGGGTCTCCAGAAGGTGCAGCGGGCGTTCGCTTCGTTGCGCATCTGTCTCGTCGCGGCGACGTTGAGATTTCGGAAGGCGAATGGGCCGCCGGCCCGGAGCTTCCGGCCATGGTGGAGGGCTTGATGTTTGTGGAGGGCCCCGTCGAGGCTCAGGTCCTATCGATCGAGGGGGCAGACCGGCGGTGGTCGGGCTGGGCCGCCGCAGGAACTTTCGTCGGCAGCCGCGGGCGCGGCCGACCGCTGATCGGCCTTCGGCTGCGCATGGGGGGATACCCGAACCGCGGCGCGGAGCTTGCGGTGGACGCGATGTTTCTGGGTTCGCCGATCGTGCAAAAACAGGGCGCGGAAGTGGAGTTGGTTGGACCCTTCGGCGTTGACCCGCTCGTCGGCCTGCGGGTGAGGCAGGTTGAGGCCGCGCGGCCGCCCGCCACGGCGCTGCGCGACACGTTGGCCAGTGCGGAGCCGCCGCGATTGCAACTCTTGCGATCTCGATCAAGTCGACCGGCGCGATAGCCGGTTGAACGGAATTCGACTACGGGGAGATTGGTGATGGCGCTGTATGATCTGAATCAAACCGGGTTGGAGCAACTCTACGCAGGCTTGAATTTGGCCGCCGGGGTCGTCAACACGATCGACACGGTGTTGACCAACTCTGGCAATATGCCGACCGGCAAATTGCTGCTTCCGGTACAGACCAACAGCGGCTCGGGCAACGAGACGATTTCCCTCTCCGACTCGATCGGCTTGTTCATCGAGACCGGCCAGGCGGCTGACACGATTTCTTTCTCGCCCTCCTCGTCGGGAGGCCATGTTCTGGTGGCGGGAGACGCCAATGGCGCGTCTTTGCTGGATACAGGGGGCATCGGCGACACCCTGATCGCCGGCTATGATTTCTCCAGCGTCACGCATCAGACGCTCACCGTGGAGAGCGGCAACAATCTGCTGTTGGGCGGACTCTATTCCACCGCCAGCGATGTGCTCAACGCCGGATCCGGCAACGACACCTTGCAGGTCTATTCCGGCCAAAACACCCTGAATGCGGGCAGCGGACACGACACGTTGGACGGCGGGTCGGGCATGGACGTGATGAACCTCGGCGGGCCAGGGTCGCGGGACGTCGTCAACAGCGGATCGGGCGCCGAAACGATTAATCTAGGTTATACGCCGTCGGGATCGGGCGGCCATGATACGGTCAACGCCTACAGCGCCGGGGAGACCAACGTCTATATCAATCAAGATAGCGCCAGCGTCACAGAAACGCATAATGTCGGCGGAACCTACGACCAATTCTCCTATAAAATTGGTGGTACGACAACCACTGTGGATATTACAAGCGGGAGCGCTACGGTGCACTTCCTCAACGGCACGACCCCCAGCTGAACGAATGAGAGGATGAATCTGGCGTTGCGCGTCCCCTCAGAGCGCGAATCGTTTGCGGGGCCTTGGTTGTGCTGACGGCGTTGCGAATAGATCAGCGATGAATTGGCTGTTCGTCCACAACAATTTTCCCGCGCAATTCAGCCATCTCGCATCGAACCTCGCCTCCGACCGCCAACACAACGTGAAGGCGATCGGCGCGTCGGGGGCGCCGGGATTGCGCAACGTCGAAATTCACCGCTATCAACCGCCGAACCGACAAGTCGGACAGGCGCACCCCTTCGCCCGCCACTTCGAGTTCGAGTGCCGGCGGGCGGAGCAAGTGTTGTTCGTCGCGGGCGCGCTGGCGTCGACGGGATTCGTGCCCGACGTCGTCCTCGCCCATTGTGGCTGGGGCGAAAACCTTCCGCTGCGCGCGGTCTTTCCGCAATCCCGGTTGGTCATCTACTGCGAATTTTTCTTCCGCGCGGAAGGGCAAGACATCAACTACGATCCCGAAGGCCCGACGCGCGGCGCGGACGCCATCGTGACCCTGCAATGCCGCAACGCGAGCACGCTGATCGCCTTGGCGGACGCCGACCTCGCGATCTCGCCGACGCATTGGCAGCGCTCCACCTATCCCTCGGAATTTCGGCCTAATACCAGTCCCCACGAATGTTGACTTATTTGCGATTTCCCAATCGGCGTGGGGGGTGATTCAAACGGGCGAACGGGAGAGGTTCGCCATGAGAGGGATTGCGCTTCGGTCGGATTTTGAGGCGGCGGGGCTGCGCGCTTCGGCGCGGGCGTCGAAGAACGGAGCGCAGACGCGGCGTCTTCTGACGCTGGCGGCGATCTATGACGGAGCCAGCCGGTCGGAGGCCGCCAAGATCGGCGGAGTGACGCTGCAAATCGTCCGGGACTGGGTGGTCAGATTCAACGCCGAAGGGCCGGATGGGCTGATCAACAAGACAGCCCCTGGCCGGACGTCCATTCTCAACGCAGCGCAACGCAAGGCGCTGGCGGCGGTCGTGGAGAGCGGCCCACTTCCCGCAATCCATGGCGTCGTGCGCTGGCGGATCGTCGACCTGTGTCAGTGGGCGCATCTGGAGTTCGGCGTTTCGCTTTCCGAGCAGACGATGAGCCGCGAATTGCACGCGATGAACTACCGTAAGCTCACCGCCCGCCCGCGCCATCACGCGCAGGCCGAAGGCGCCATTGAGGATTTTAAAAAAACTTCCCCGCGCGCCTGGAGGAGATCGCCCACAAGCAAGGCGTCAAGACCGGCGACATAGAAGTTTGGTTCGCCGACGAGGCGCGCATCGGCCAGAAGAACAAGATCACGCGCCGATGGGCCAAGCGAGGTTCGCGGCCGAGCGCGCCGAAAGACCAGCGCACGGCGTCGGCCTACATCTTCGGCGCGATCTGCCCGAAGGAAGGCAAGGGCGCCGCTCTCGTCCTGCCGCGATGCGACACGCAGGCGATGAACCTGCATCTGGCCGAAATCGCCAAGAACGTCGCGCCCGGCGCGCATGCGGCTTTGCTCGTCGATCAAGCCGGCTGGCATCTCTCCGGCGCTCTCGTTGTCCCGCCCAACATCACCATCGTGGCGCTGCCCGCCAAATGTCCCGAACTCAACCCGCAGGAGAACGTTTGGCAATTCATCCGTGAAAACTGGCTGTCCAACCGCATCTTCAAATCCTACGAAGACATCCTCGATCACTGCTGTTACGCTTGGAACACCCTCATCGACCAACCGTGGCGCATCATGTCCATCGGACTGCGCAGGTGGGCACATGGGTACTGATCATTGAGGGGTGGTATAAAATCAAAGTCGCGCACGAAGGGATCGACACCGAAGCGGCTCGCCCGGACGCCTCTGCGACACTGCGGCTTCCCTCGGGCGGAAGCTTGCGCAAAGGCGATGAGGTCGTCACTTTCGTGGCGAGAAACCTGGAGCAGCCGCGCGGCTACCACATCTTCATGCGCGCGCTGCCGCAGGTCATGCGCGCCCGTCCGAACGCTGACATCGTCATCATCGGCGGCGACGCCAACACGTACGGGCCGCCGGCGCCGCCCGGCACGACCTGGAAGGACATATTTCTGCAAGAAAACATGCACAACCTGGATATGCGTCGTGTCCACTTGCTCGGCATGGTGCCCTACGATGTTTTCATCGCGGCGCTGCAAATTTCAACGGCGCATGTCTATCTGACCTATCCCTTCGTAGTCTCGTGGTCGCTGTTGGAGGCCATGAGCGTCGGCTGCACGATCGTGGCGTCCGATACCGCGCCTGTGCGCGAAGTGCTGGACGAAGACAGCGGCCTGCTGACCCCGTTCTTCGATGTGCAGGATCTTGCGGCTCGGCTGATCGAAGTGCTTTCCCGCCCCGAGGCTTACAAGCCGCGCGGAGCAAGAGCGCGTCAGATCGCCTGCGCCCGTTTCAGCAAAGATCATTGCACGGAGAGGCTGAAACGCCTGATCGGGGCGGGTTAGCGCGTTGCCTTGGGTTGAGCCGTCATGCCGAGCCCACGGAAACGCTTCGCGTTTCCCTCGGCGAAGCCGCCCACTCCGAGAGATCGTTGGCGAGCCGACCGGCCGTGGCGTTCCTTCCGCTTGCGATCGTCTAAACGGCGGGTTGCCGCTCACAGAAGTTGATCCGCAAAGGCGGGTCTACGACTTGCTGTGGGCTTGCGGTATGTTGTAGGCTGTCAAGGCAAGCGGGCGACGCATGACGGACAAGGTTGCAGAAATTCTTCGGCAACACAGCGCTTTCGGCGAGACTGGCCTCGCCGTTGGCCTGGACGCTGAATATTCGCAACCGCCGCTCGCCGAAGGCGATTTCGACGAAGGCGCCTATCTTTGGCGCTATCCGGACGTGCAAGAGGGTTTGGCGACAGGATTGATCGCGAGCGCCTACTCGCATTATCTTCGTTACGGTCGATTGGAAGGCCGCCGCCCGGCCAAGCGCGGCGAGAGATTCGGCCAGCGTTTTCATCGATTCGAGTCCGAAGGGCTGATCCGCCGGGAGCCGATCTGTTATCTCGCAAACGCCTGCGACAGACTGCTGATTTCTTCGAGCGGCGGATTTCTGCTGATTGGTTGGGTCGACGACGCGATCGCGAGCATCCACCATATCGAGTTGATCGCTGAGCCCTGGACGGCCACGTTCGACGGCGCCGCGCTGGTGCGATCGCGACGCAGCGACGTGGAAAAAGAGATCGGCGCGGCGAGCCCCTACCATTACGGCTACACCGGCCTGCTGTTTCTTGATGAAGCCGTTCCTCGCTGCGACAAGGTGCGGATCGTTGTCACGCTGCACAATGGCGCGGTGCTGGAAACGCAGGCGACGCCGAGCTTCCTGTCGGACATCGACCTGCGCGACACCGTGCTTTCGCATTTTTCGGCGATGCTGTTTTACGGCAATCCGCAAGTGGAGCTGGTGGGCTCCCTGGGCGCCGGCTGCGGGGCCGAGGTGATCAAGCTCAATCTGGCGGTGACGAAAGCCTTGACATCGCGACCCCTGATTTTGCGCATGGGCGGGGCGACGCGGCGGCCGAAGGCTTCGCTCATCATTTGCCTCTACGGCAAGGCTGAGTTCGTGTTCCTGCAGAACGCGCTGTTCTCGCCATGCGAAGGGATCGAGGATTACGAGTTCGTGTTTGTCTGCAACAGCCCCGAGATCGCCGAAACAATTGTCCGCGACGCAGAGATTTGCGCGAGCGTCTATGGCTTGCAGCAGACTTTGGTGTTGCTGGCGGGCAACGCCGGCTTTGGCGGCGCCAACAACGCCGCGGTTCAGGCGGCCCGCAGCGGCCGAATCGTCGCCCTCAATCCGGACGTGTTTCCCTACGACCTCGGTTGGGCGCGCAAGCACAGCGAATTGATTGAGACGGGCGCCCCGCAACAAACCAAACTGTTCGGCGCGCCGCTGTACTACGACGACGGCGCGCTGATGCACGGCGGCATGTTTTTCGACGTCGACGCCGCGGTCTCGTTGCAACGCGGGCAGTTCGTGCAGCGCGACATCGTGCGCGTCGAGCACTACGGCAAAGGCGCTCCCGACTGGGCGGTCAACTTCACGAAACCGAGGCCGGTGCCCGCCGTGACGGGCGCCTTCCTGTCGGCGGATCGGGCCTGGTTCGAGAGCCTCGGCGGCTTCACCGAAGATTTCGTGTTCGGCCATTATGAGGACGCCGACCTCTGCCTCAAAAGCTTGGCGAACGGCGCGCCGGCTTGGCTGCACGACCTCAAGCTTTGGCATCTCGAAGGCAAAGGCTCGGTGCGCAGACCGGTCCACGAGGGCGGATCGCTGGTCAACCGTTGGCTGTTTCAGCAGCGTTGGGCCGAGACGCTCGCGGACGGCCTGCTGGGGCCCAACCCGAGCCACCCGGCCCTGCGCGCGCGCGTCGGCGCGAACGGGAGCGGCGGATGAAAGTCCTGCTGCTCAGCCTGCATCACCCGGAGCTGCTGCGCGGCGGCGCGCAACAGGTCTGCTACGAACTGTTCCAGGGGCTGCAAGCGCGCGAGGACATCCAACCGACGCTGCTCGCCGCGATCGATCCGAGCTTTCCCGCGCTCTACAAGACCGGCGCCCGCATCGTCGGCTTCGACGGCCGACCGGACGAATACCTGTTCCTGACCCGCAACTACGATTATCTGTGGCATCGCCTCGCCGACCAGCATCTGATCGCCGCCTACGCCGAGTTCCTCGCGATGGTGAAGCCGGATGTGGTGCATTTCCATCACTTCTTGTTGTTTGGCTTCGAGCTCGTCACCGTCACGCGCCGCGCTTTGCCGGATGTGCGAATTGTGTTCACGCTGCACGAATTCCTGGTCATCTGCGACGCCAACGGGCACATGGTGCGCAAGAGCGACAAATCGCTGTGCAGCAATGCCTCGCCGGTGCGTTGCCACCAATGTTTTCCCGAGCGCGGTCCGGAGCAGTTTTTCATGCGCGAAATGTGGGCGAAGCGGCATCTTGGCGAGGTCGACGCGTTCACCACGCCGACGCGGTTCATGGTGGACCGCTTCGCCGATTGGGGTCTGCCGCGCGAGCGCCTGCATTTCGTCACCAACGGCCAGCGCAACTATGCGGAGGGGGTTGCGGGCGAGGCGCGTCAACCGAAGCGCAAGCGCAACCGGTTCGGCTTTTTCGGGCAGATGGTTGACGCCAAGGGCGTGCACATCCTTTTGCGCGCGGTGGCGAAGCTGCGCGGCGCCGGTTTCACCGATTTCGCGGTCGAGATCAACGGCGACAATCTCAAATACGCCTCCGCGCCGGTGCGCAACGAGATCGAGAGTTTCTTCCGCGAGGAGGCGCAGCGGCCCTATGCCGAGCAGATCGTTGCGGTCAACGGGTCCTACAACGTCGACCAACTGCCGCAGCGGATGGCGCGCATCGACTGGTGCGTGGTTCCGTCGATCTGGTGGGAGGCGTTCGGGTTGGTGATCTCCGAGGCCTGGATGTTCAAGCGCCCGGTGCTGGTGTCGAATGTCGGCGCGATGGCGGAGCGCGTGCGCCCCGAGGTCGACGGGCTGCATTTCCAGGTCGGCGATCCGAACTCGCTGGCCGAGACGATCGTGCGCGCCGCGAGCGAGGGCGGGCTGTGGGAGAGGCTCGCGCAAGGGGTGCGGCCGCCGCCGGCGCGAGAGGCGATGGTGGAGGGGTTTGTGGAGGTGTACGGGGGCGGCGCCGCGGCGCAGGGCAACGCGCCGGAGCTTCGCATGCCCGCGCGGGACGACAGGCTGGCCACCAGGGAGGTGGTGTTCGGCAGGTGATTCCGTAAGTGAACGGACCGCTTAGCTGTTCGGAGGGCAAGATGTTTGAACGAGGTCCCGACGGATTGGCGGCGCGAATTGGCGATGCTATGAAGGCCGCTGCCGTCGCCGCATTGGACGGGGAAAAGTTTACGAACGATGTCGAAAACTCCCGTATTCGTTGTCGGCTCTCCGCGCTCCGGAACAAGCGCATTGGCGGACTCTTTGTTGAGCGCCGGGTATCAGGGCTATCGCGAGGGCAATTTTCTGACTTTGCTGACGACGCTGTACAGGTTCATCGACCGCCACTTCGCGGCCTTCGGTCAGGCCGGTCCGCAGGTGATGGTTTCTCTGGTCGATACGGAGACGCTCAAGGCGTCGATCGCGGGGATCTTTCGCGACGAGACCAATCGGCTCAATCCTGTGGAGCCCTGGTTCGACAAGAGCGGCAATCCGGAGATGATCGAGGCGATTCCGACGTTGCTGAAGCTCTGGCCGGAGGCGCATTTCATTTTCGCCAAACGGCGCGCGATCGAGAATATCGTCTCGCGATTGAAAAAATTTCCGCATCTCGATTTCGAGTATCACTGTCGCGACTGGGCGCGCAACATGAATGCTTGGCGGCGGATGCGCGACCAGATTCCGGAAGGCCGGGCTATCGAGATCGACCAGCAGGAACTCGTCCGCGATCCCGAAACGGCCGCCGGTCGCATGGGCGACCTTCTGGGGCTGACAGATGCGCAGCGGGCGACCCTGACAGGGACTTTCAGTCGTGGTCGGCCGCAACAGACGGAAGATGGCAGCGCGCAGCGCGTGCTCGCCCTTTCCGGCCTTTGGACTGAGGCACAACGGTCGCAATTCGAATCGATTTGCGGGCCGGAGATGAAGTCTTACGGGTATTCGTTGGACGGCCTATACTGGGCATAATCACGAAAGGCTTTTTGCGTCGACCGCCGAGGGATGTGCTTGCCAATTTTAGGAGCGGGGACAGATTAGGTGGCGCTGGATGCTATGTCTCGCAGAAGAAGAAGGCGGCGCGTCGCGCCGCAAAGAGGAGCGCGCGTGTCTCTGTTAGGTCAGGGGATGGATGGAAATGTCTGAGAACGTTGATGCCGCCCAGAAGCCTAAAAAGTCGATAGCTGCTATGACGTTTACCTACAATGAAAACGTTAACTTACCGCTCTGGATAAAATATTATGGCGCTGCTTGCGGTGAGGATAACCTTTTTATTGCAGATCGCGGCTCTAACGATGGAAGTGTTGATAGGGTTGGAAAAGCTAATTTGCTAAAATTGCCGCGCCATGATTTTGATGAGTTTGAAAAAACAGATTTTATTAATAATATGCATTCGGCGCTGCTAAATTTTTATGATTTTGTTGTATATACGGATTGCGACGAGTTTCTTGTGCCCGATCCCAACAAGCATTTAACGTTAAATGATTACGTGCAAGAGATGGCTGCAGATTGCGTGCGGGCAATTGGAATTGATGTGTTACATATTCTTGATAATGAACTTCCGCTTGATCTAAGTCGTCCGGTGTTGTCCCAGAGAAGCTTCGGCCGTTTTGGATCCCCTTCGTGTAAAGCGCTTATCACTAAGGTTCCTCTGAAGTGGCTTCCCGGCTTTCATTCCTGTGATCGCAAAATCGAAATTGATCTATCGCTCGCGCTATTCCATTTAAAATATATGGATTACGGAATGGCTTGCGCACGACAAGTTGTAAATAACGAAACAATTTGGTCGAAGCGTTCGCTTGATCGTCAATTTGGTGGGCATCATCGGTGGAATTTAGCTCAGTTCGTGCATCATGGCTTTTTTGTGCCCTCAGATGTATTCAAAAGAGATGGCTTTGGCGAGTTTGACCTTACTGCGGAGGTGGAGACAATCCACAACAATACTGCGCTTACGAACGGTTTTTGGAGGATTCCGACGAATGTTTACAAATGGATACGAATTCCAGATAGATTCAGAAATCAACTCTGAATTGGTATTTATATACTTCTATTTGGACCTGGTCAACAACGGGGCAGCGCGTCTAGGGATGTACGATTACAAATCGGCGAATATGATTTTAGGATCGACTGCGTATTTTGCTCATATCAACAACCCGACTTAGAAAATTGCTGTGGCTTTTTGCGTCGTCTCCGACAGTTTTCTAGATGTATACAGATTATCGCCGTTGCAACAAATAATTTTGTCGATTTTGATTCTCAAAGTTGCGACGGTGTTTTTGAATTTATTGCGAAAATTATCGCGCGGAGTTTGAGGCATTCCAAGCTGATCTCGACTTTACCTCTAATCTAAGTACACTCTCGCCTAGAAAGGGGGTATTGTTTGTGAATGATACGATTTGGAAGAAGCATTATCGGCCGCGGCCACATTCCCTGGTTTTGCATTTTCTTTAGGGCAGAGCGATACCGTATTATTTGATCAGCGCGATAGTTTTGGCAGGAATAAATTTTCCGTACAGGAGTTTCGACTGATTCTTGGATATCAACTCATCTATTTTTGTCTCGCAAACATTATTTTCTAAATTAGAGTGTAAAATCTGTTCTGAATTAGTAGAACCTTGGACATAGAAATATAGCTAGTGCCGATTATGATATTCTGGCCCGATTTTTTTTGAATGAATCGACCCATTCTCAGATAATAAGCTAAATCAATGGTTATTTTGTGGTGGATGGTATAATAGCCAGCCTTTAGCAAATGACAATTATCTTTTTTCGTTGAAAGCTGAGATCAATATTAAAATAAATTTACATAACTTACCTAACAATAAAATGTGGAAATATTGTCTACAATATGGAAATATTTAAGATCGTCCGAGAGATATTAAGGCTAAATCCAAGGACAGGAACGTGATAATGTTTTTATATGTCACCCTATCTCTCGTGAGTTTGCCGTGCTCCGAAATTTTAACTTTGACACCCGAGGTTTTTGATCTTCGGCGAGATTGCGGGGCCCTTGGCAATGGAGTCGCGGACGACTCTGCTTCAATTCACGTCTGCCTAGAGCGTCTTGCGACCGGTTTGAAGGGTAGTGAGAGAGCCGTTTTAAGAATTCCGCCGGGAGTATACCGGATCGGCGGGGATTTAGGCCCCATGCCAACTCTGTCGCGGGGGGCCTCGATAAGCGGCGCGGGACCCTTTGCTAGCATGTTCACTCTGGACAAGCAGTTTTCCGGCCCGCTTTTCTCATGGTCTGAGGCTTGGGCTGCAGGACACTATGGACCAAATTCAGTCGACCTCGTGCGCGACACCAGCGGCCCCACCATCAGCGGCATAAGGATCGTTGGCTCCCGCGACGCCAAAGGCCGTCAAGCGGCCCTTAATTTCTACGATCGCAACGACTCCGTCCTCATTAGTGACGTGGAGATGGACTATATTAATGGCCCCTGCATTTCGATCGGTCGCGCGCTGAATGCGCAGAAGGCGTATGCGCGCGAGTCGAGCTTCTATAACGTCAAATGCTGGTATTCCGGCTCGGATGCCGAGCCCGCAGTCGAGATCGGCTCGGGACAACTGATGACTCAGACGGCACTAATGAGCTTGATTTCTATAAACTCGCGATCTTCGCCGCCAAGAATGTTGGCCTTTCTATCCGCAATCCAAACCCTTACTCTGCTACGAGGAAACTCCGCTTCTTTGGCCTGCGCGTTGAGCAAAGCGGCGGCGACGACGTGCAAATCGCTCCTGCCCCCGACAAGGGTCTGGTTTTCGGGGTAGACTTCTACGACCTTTCCGCACTGACCGCCGGCGGAGCCGGGCTGCGCATCGGCGGCGCCGGCGGCAAGCAGCCTTACGCGATCGGGGTCCACGGCGGGCTGTTCGGCCCCGGCAACAAGATTGGCGTCGAGATCGACAACGGCCGGCTGATCGATATCGAACTCAGCGCTCTCGACGCGCCCGTCGTGCTCGGCCCCGGCGCGGGCGCGGATATTTCGATCCACGGCAACGGCTCCGAATACGATTGGCGCTTCGAGGGGACGAAGCCGCCGGGCGCCGAGGCGGTTCCGCTGAACCTGCGCGCGCCTTACGGGCTCTACGGCCTGCCGAACGCCGGCCACAAGGTCGGCGCGGCGGCGTTGCAGGGGGAGGCCGTCGACGGCAAGCCGGCGCGGCTCACCATGGACGGCAAGCCGGCCGACGCCTACAATTGCTTCAATCCGAGCTACGCCCAGGCGTTCAATCTGTCGGTGCAACTGATGGCGGTGAACCACGCCCATCCCGAGCGCTGGTACGCTTGGACGATGCCGCAAGCTGTGCTCTCGGCGTGGAGCGGGCCGGCCACGGCTGCGCTGACGATGGGCGCTCCGGCTGTGCGCTCGGGCCGAGCCTCCGACGCCGGCGCCGTGACCTTGGAGGCCGACAGGCGCTACGGTTGCCTGGCGCTCGTCTTCACCCCGCCCGACAAGGACCGCTGGGACGCGACGGCTTCGATCCAGTTTGCCCGCGCACCCTGACGGCGGCGCGCTCACCCGGTCCGCAGCGCAAAATTCGCGAACGGCAAGCGGCCCTCCTTATACCCGACCGTCTCGAAATGCTCCTGCGCCGAGACGAACACTTCCTTGTGAATAGCCTCGGCGACGTCGGGGTAGGCGCCGAGATACCAGCTCTCCTCGACGGCGATCGCATAGGGCATGCGGTGCTCGTAATAGCCGAACCGGATGTAGTGGTGGCGCGCGCTGCGGAAGGCGCCGCGCACGATCGCCTCCTTCAGGTCGGGATGCTTTTCGAGGTACCAAGTCTCATCGACGTGCACGTCTTTCAGGAACAACGCCATAAGATCATAAAAGAAATGCCCCTCCACCGCGAAATAGCCCGTCGTACTCGAAGGCACCACGCGCTTCACGTTGAGCAGCGCGGCATAGGCGGGCAGACTTCCGATCTTCGTTTCTGGCACCGCAAGCATCCCCAGGCCGCGTTTTCTGAACCTTTCGCAAATACCGCGCCAAAATGACGGCCAAAACACTTCGGCGTTGGCTTAGGGCGCCTGTCATTGCGAAATGGTCGTAGGCAACCGATAGCACGCCTGCAAGACCGGCCAGGTTCAAATGTTTGGGACGCAAACGCGCCTGCAAAGCAATCGGCAATCTGGAAGCGCCGCGGCGGCGTTCGCAATTCCATGAGATTGCAAAGGCTCAGACAAGTGTAGTACGAGCCCCCACGGGGTTGCGCAACTTCGGTCGCGCTGCATTTTTGCTGAAGTCTTTGCTGGGAGCGGTCAACGCTCCTTTCAACCAAGTGCAAGCATGTCCGTCATCGAAGCTTCGGACGCCGGGGGCTCGACGCCGCAGGCTTGGTCGAACGAGGCGGCGGAGCGCGCCGGCGCCGCCGAGGCCGCCCTGCAGGCTGGCGATCTCGACGCGGCGCTGGCCGAGTTCGAGCGGCTGGCGAGCGAGTTTCCTAGCTCTGCGCGCGTGCTCAACGGACTCGGGCTGGCGGCGCGCAAGCGCGGCGACCTCGGCAAGGCGCGCGACGGTTTCCGCGCGGCCTGTGAGGTCGATCCCGCCAACCCGTGGTTCCGTAACTCGCTCGCCTCGGCGCTGCAGGCGCTCGGCGCCACCGACGAGGCGCGGCGGGAATACGAGGCCGCGCTGCATTGCAAGCCCGACTTCGCCGCCGCGCACGAAGGGCTCGCGCAACTCGCCCGCGAACGCGGCGACGCCAGAGCGGCGCTCGCGCATCTGCGCGACGGCGTTCGCGCCGACCCCGAAAATTTGTGGCTTCGATGCGCCGAGGCGTCCGAACTCGCCGCCTTGGGCGAACGGGAGCGCGCCGAGGCGGTCTATAACGCCGCGCTCGCCTGCAACGCCGCCTATTCGCCCGCGCTGACCGGGCTCGCCCGGCTCGCACAAAGGCGAGGCGACCATGAGGCCGCGGCGAGCTTATTCCGCAGGGCGCTTGCCGCGGAGCCGCACAATCTATGGCTTGAGTCGAACCTGGCGAGCGAGCTTCTGGCGCTCGGCCGGGATGAAGAGGCTTCGGCCGCTTTCGAGAGCGCGCTCGCCAAGAACCCGGCTTACGCTCCGGCGCTGCACGGATGGGGCCAGATCGCGGCGCGACGCGGGCAACCGGCCGAAGCGCTGGCGCGGCTCAGCGCAGCCTCGGAACTGGCGCCCGACGACCTTTGGTTTCTGTGCGCCTTTGCCGCGGAGCTGGCGAAGCAAGGGCAAGCCGAGGCGGCCAGTCAGGCCTACGAGCGCGCGTTTGAACGCAATCCGCGCTTCGCGCTGGCGCTGAACGGCCTCGGCGGGCTCGCTCAGGCGCGCGGCGACCCGGCGGCGGCGCATTGCTGGTTCGCGCGGGCGTGCGAAGCCGAGCCGAACAATCCTTGGTTCCGCTGCTCCGCCGCCCACGCGCTCGCAGCGCTCGGCCGAACCGACGAGGCGCAACGGACGTACGAGGCCGCGCTCGAAATCGACCCGTACAGCGTGGCGGCGCACGAGGGCCTCGGCCGGATCGCCGCCAGGGCGGGCGATCCCGAGCGCGCGTTACGGCATTTCGAATCGGCCCGCGCCCTGAACCCCGACAGCCCGTGGATCAGAGCCGCGATCGGGGAACAGCAAATCGCACTGGGGCGTGTTGACGAGGCGCAACAGACCTTTGAGGCCCTGCTCGCGCGCGATCCGAGCTTCCCGGCCACCCACAACGGCCTCGGACGGATTGCGCAGAGCCGCGCCGATCATGAACGCGCCCTGGCGCATTTTCTCAGGTTCGCCGAGCTCGAACCGCAAAACCCCTGGCCGCTTTGCGCGGCCGCGGCGCAATACCGCGAACTCTGCCGCTTTCGCGAGGCGGTGGCGACCGCGCGCCGCAATGTCGCCGCGCATCCCGAAGCTGCGGCGCCCTTGCTTGAACTCGGCCGCTGCCTCAAGGAGGCCGGGGAAGTGGCGCAGGTTCTGCCGACGCTGGAAATGGCCGCCCTTATCGAGCCCGAAAACTCCGCCGTCGCCTGCGCGATTGCGGCCGAGCATTTGCGCGTCGGCCGTTCGCAAGAGGCGACGCGCGGCTACGAGCGAGTTCTCCATCGGGATGGCCGCTGCGTCCACGCGCTCATCGGTCTCGGCCTGGTCGCGCGCCAGTTCGGCGACCGCGAGAGTGCGCTTTCGTGTTTTCGAAAAGCGGCGGCGGCCGCGCCGGCGCGGGGGGCGCTGGAGGCCGTGCGCGAGTTGATGATCGCCTACCGCTGGGAGGAGGCCCACGCCGTGCTTCAAGACGCCCTGGAGACGAGCCCAAACGATCGCGGGCTGCGGATGCAACTCGGGTTCTGGCGCCGGGCGACCGGCGCTCGGACCGAAGCCCGCGACGTCTTCCTGGGGCTGACGGAAGCGTACCCATCCTTTCCGGAGCCGGCCCTGGAGCTGGCGCGCGAGGAAATGGCGCTCGGCGCGCTGGAGCGGGCGATCGCCGCCGTTCGATCCGCGCTCGAACGCAAACCGGACCACCCCGCCACGTTGGAGTTGCTGGCGGAACTGCTGCAGGAGGCCGATCGCACGGCCGACGCCAAACGGGTCCTGTTAGCGCTCCTCGTGCAGCGCCCGGGAATGGCGTCGACGACGATCGCCGTGGCGAGGCTCGAAGCCCGCCAAGGCCGTTGCGACCGCGCGCTGGTCTACCTCGACGGCTTGCACGCGCGTCACGGCGGGCTGCCGGAGGTTTATGCGGCGAAAGCGCAGATCCTCGCCGACGCAGGCCTTTTCGCCGAATCGAACCAGGTTCTCCAGCAGGCGCTGAACGCGTTTCCGCAACTCTCCCATCTCGTAGACCAAAGAATCGCGCTTGCGATTGCGTGCGCTGACGACGTGACGGCGACGGCGCTTCTCAACGAGGCGATTCGCGAGAGCGGCGAGCCGACGCGGGATCGGGCCGCCAAGACCGCCTGGCTTCTGGCCAACGTTCACGCCGTGGGCCTGGATTTCGAGGCGGCGCTGCGTTGCGCAAGCCAAGCGATGGACGGGGCGCCGGAAAACCCGTCGCACGCCTTCTTCGCGGCAAGGGCCGCACTTCTGTGTTTCGATGTCGAGGAAACGGAACGGCATCTTAACGTCTATGCGCGGTTGAGCGCGTCGCGCGCCCGCCTGAAGGGCGCCTCGGTGCGGGCGATCGAAAGCTTCGTCGGTCAGATGCTGGTGGAGTGGCGGTTGGAGCCGCAGGCCATCGCGCAGATCGTCGCCGCCAAAGGTATGATCGGGGGCGAAAAACTATCGGCTCTGTCTGAAAACGTGCTGCAATTCGAAGGCTGCACCGCGGCAAGTCTGGCGCTGTGCATCGAGATGAGGCGTTCCGGCGGGTTTGATCCTGCGGCGGGGGTTGGTCGCGCGATTGCGGAATCGCCGGTCCCCAGGACCATCGGGCAATATTGGGACGAGCCGGAGCTTCCCGCCGATCTCTCGACGCTGAGAGAGACGTGGGCGATCAACAACCCTGGTTTCGAGCTGCGACTGTTTTGCGATCAATCGGCGCTCGAGTTTTTGGCGAGACGATACCCGCGCCCCGTCGCGCAGGCGTTTGTGAGCGCGAGAGAGCCCGCGCAAAAGGCCGACGTGTTCCGGCTGGCCTACCTGTTCGCCGAGGGCGGCTTTTATGCTGACATCGACGATCGTTGCGTCGGGCCGCTGGACTGTCTCGGCGCGACCGACGTCGACCTGGTGACCTATCAGGAGGACATCGGCTCGATCGGCAACAATTTCCTGGGCGCGAAAGCGCGCGAGCCGCGAATCGGGCGGGCGCTCGAACACGCGGTGGCGTCGGTCCTCCGAGGCGACAGCGAAATGCTTTGGTTGTCGACCGGGCCCGGCCTGCTCACGCGGGTCATCGCCCACGACATCGCGCGTCGCGGCGGCGCTTCGGAGGTCAGGGTGCTCTCGCGTGGCGAATTGTTTCGCAGCGTCCGCATCCACTGCCCGGCCGCTTACAAAGTAAGCCCCAAGCATTGGAGCCGCACGGCTTTCGCTCGCACGCGCAGCACGCTCGACGGCGAGTTGACCGACCTGATGCGTTTGGCGCTGAACGAGCCCGATCGAGGCGCGGTTGAAAGAGATCGGCGAGACGATGGTTGAGGCGGCGAGGTAAAGTTTGTCGCACAGTTTGTTGACGTTGCTCGTATCGCTCAACCGTCCCACTCAGACCGCTGGCGCCTTGAACCAAGCCCCGATGATTCTGATTGATTCCGTCATGGCCGGGCTTGTCCCGGCCATCCCCGTCGTTCCGGTACAGGGTGCGGCAAAGCGACAACCACATCTGCGCTCAGACGACTTGGACGCCCGCGACAAGCGCGGGCAAGCCGGGGCGAGGCGTCGTTGGGATTTGTTTCGTCTGCAATCAATCCCCGCTTATCCTGTCCAGGAATCAGCGATCCCAGCGCTCCGCGCGCGCTAGCGCGAGCGTCGAGGCGCGTCGCAGATGGGCGCGCATGGCGGCGTCGGCGGCGGCGGGCGCCCGAGCGAGAATCGCTTGCGCGAGCGCGCGATGCTCGCCAACCGAGGCTTCGATCACCTCCGGCGTCAGCACGTCGGCGACCTGCGCCATAATCAGCGGCAGATGCAGCCGCAGCGCCAGCTCGCGCAATTGCAGATTTCCGGCGAGATCGAAGATCGCGCCATGAAAATCGGCGTTCTCGATCAGATAGTCGCACGAACGGCGCGGGCCATCCGTGAAAATCGGCGCGATCGACGCCTCGAACTTCAAACGCGTCTCCGCGGACGTTGCGGCGGCCGCGGAGCGTGCGGCGAGCGCTTCCAGCTCCATGCGGATTTCGAACACTTCGCCGATCTCGCGCGCCGACAGCCGGCGCACGATCGCCCCGCGATTGGGGACATGTTCGATGAAACCCTCGGCGGCCAAGCGGCGCAACGCCTCGCGAATCGGTCCCCGACTGACCGCCAGCCGGCCGGTCAATTCGGATTCGACCAACCGCCCGCCCGGCGCGACCCGGCGCGCGACAATATCCTCGCGCAGCCGCGCGACGATGTGGGTCACCGTCTCGCCGTGGGCCGCCTTTCCCTGCAATCGCCTCCCTCCGCTTGACGGGCCGTACGAACCGCATATTGTCCTACAATCTTACGCGGTCGGGAGCAACGCCATGAGAATCGGCAAGCGGGGCGCCGCCACGACCGCGATTTCGTCGGCGCGCGCCAACGGCGTCAGCATCCGAGGAAAAAACCTCGCCCGCGATATGATGGGGCGCGCGAGCTTCACCGAGTTCTTCTTTTTTCTCGCCACGGGGCGCGCGCCGACGGAGATGCAGCGGCTGTTTCTCGACATGAGCCTGGTCGGCATCGCCGAGCACGGCCTCACGCCATCGGTGCAAGCGGCGCGCATGACCTACGCCGCCGACCCCGCGGCCTTGCAAGGCGCGGTCGCCGCCGGCGTGCTCGGCTGCGGGACCGTCATCCTCGGCGCCGCTCGGCTCTGCGACGATCTGTTGAACGAGGTGCGGCGCGAGCAGGAGACGACCTCGTTGCGCGAGGCGGCGGGAGCCGTCGCCCGCCGCTATCGCGAGGCCAAGCGGGCGATTCCCGGTTTCGGCCATCCGCTGCATAAGCCGGTCGACCCGCGCGCCGAACGCATGATGGCGCTCGCCGAGGAAAAGGGCGTCGCCGGGCCGGCGGTCGCCGCCGCCCGCGCGCTCGAAACCGCCGTGGCTGAGGCCTGGGGCAAGCCGCTGCCGATGAACATCTCCATGAGCATCGCCGCCACGCTGGCCGATCTCGACGTGCCAGCGGCGGTGATTCGCGGCGTACCGATCCTGGCGCGCACCGCCGGCCTGCTCGCCCATCTCGCCGAGGAGGACGAGACGCCGATCGGCTTCTTGCTCGCGGAGTCAGGCGAAGAGGCGATCGAACATACCGCGCCGTTTCGGGAGGATTGACGTTTGCTCGAACCCGACATCGAGGGCGCGCCCTGGGAGGGGCAGGCGAAGACCGACGAGGCCGCCTATCGCGAGCAGATCGCCTATCTGTTCGCGCGCTCGCGCTTCTATCAGGATAAGCTCACCGCGGCCGGCTTCGCCAATGCGGCGGCGGTCGGCGGCCTCGCCGACATCGCCGCGCTGCCGTTCACCGAAAAGGACGAGTTGCGTCGATCGCGCAGCCCCGATGAGCCGATCGGCACCCATTGCACGGCGGCGCCCGGCGACATCGTCCGCATCTATTCAACCAGCGGCACGACCGGCACGCCGAGCTATATCCCGCTCACCGCCGCCGATCTCGACGTCTGGGTGCGCACCTCGTCGCGCTCCTACGCCGCCTCCGGGCTGTCGCCCGGCGAGCGCATCGTCTCGACCTACAACGCCGGGCCGTTCGTCGCCGGCGCCGCGCTCGGCGCGTTCGACCGGCTCGGGCTCTGCCATATTCCGGTCGGCACCGGGAACACCGAGCGGCTGATGGCGGCGGTCGAACTGCTCAAGCCGACTGTCGCGGCGATGACGCCGTCCTACGCGCTGCATCTCGTCGAATGGGCGCGCGCGCGGGACTTCGATCTCGCCGCATTCCAGCGTGAAGCGGCGTGATGGTGGCGGGCGAGCCGGGCGGCGGCGAGCCAGCGATGCGCGCCGCGCTCGAGGCCGGCTGGGGCGCCAGCGTCACCGAGGCGATGGGCATCGGCGACATCTCGGTCTCGCTGTGGGGCGAGTGCGAGCACAAGGCGGGCATGCATTTCTCCGGCCGCGGCTTCGTGCATTTCGAGCTGATCGATCCCGTCACCGGCGCGCCGATCGAGCTTGCAGGACGGCGCGACCGGCGAACTGGTGCTGACCCATCTCGTCAACCGCTCGGCGCCGCTGCTGCGGTTTCGCACCCGCGACCACGTGCGCGTCGGCGTCGGACGTTGCGCCTGCGGGCGCACGGCGCCGCGCGTGCGCTGCATCGGCCGCACCGACGACATGCTGATCGTGCGCGGCGTCAACGTATTTCCTTCCGCGGTGCGCGAAGTCGTCAACGAATTCACGCCCGAGGTCACGCGGCGTCATGCTGATCAAGCCGACGCGCGGCGGGCGTGCGGCAGGAGCCGCCGTTGCCGATCGTCGTCGAAGCTCGCCGAAGGCGCGTCGGAGGCGAGGGTCTCGCCGAGCGGATCCGCCAGCGCCTGCGCGACAAGCTCGTGTTCACGCGCCGAGATCAACCTGGCGCCGGCCGAAAGCCTGCCGCGCAGCGAATACAAGTCGAAACTCGTCGCAAAAACCTGAAGGAGGCGACGCATGGAGAAGCTTCAGACCCAAGGGCTGCATCACATCACGCTGGTCGGCGCCGACCGGCAGACCTCGATCGATTTCTGGGAGGGCGTGCTCGGCATGCCCTTCGTGTTCGAGCAGCCGAACCTCGACAACGCCAACGAGAGCCACATCTATTTCGATCCCGGCGACGGCCGGCTGATCACCGTCTTCACCCACGAGGATCGCAAGCCGATCCAACGCCGCACGCCGACGGATCCCGGCTGCGTGCATCACATCGCGTTCAACGTCTCGCGCGCCAGTTTCAACGAGGCGCTGAAGCGGCTCAACGAGCGCGGCATCGAGAACACCGGCTTGCGCGATCGGCAGATTTTCGACGCCGTCTATTTCCAGGACCCGCTCGGGCTGTTGATCGAGCTGTCGTGCTGGAAGTTCGAGGCGCCGGCGGGGTTTTCGCGCAGCGACGTGCTGCACGAGGCGCATCATTTGCGCGTCGCGCGCGGCGACCGCGCGATCCTGGAAGCGCACATCGCCGACGCGATCGAGCGTCTGGTTCTGCAATCAACCAAGAGCCTTTCGGACGATCGTTCGCCGAAAGACCCCTACCGCCGGGCGTAAGCGTTTTTTGAAGGCCACCATCGACACGGGAGGAAAGCATGTCAGCCATCAAGCTGCATGTCATCAAGCCGAGCGTCAACAATATGACCGCGCGCGTGTTCGTCCGCGCCGCCAAGCTGGATTTCACCGAAGACGACGTTTACGGCAAGACGCGGAGCGAGGCGTTCGCGGCGAAGAACCCGTCGTTCCTGACGCCGATGGTCGAGACCGACGGCCTGCCCAAGGGCGTGCTGTGGGAAAGCTGCGCGATCATGCAGTATCTCTGCAACAAACACGGGCTCGACGACTTTCTACCCGACGGAGCCGGCGCCGCGCGCGATGATTGACAGCGCGATGTTTTATATCGTCGGCACGCTTTACCCTTATGTCGTGCGCGCGACCTATCCGGCCCTCGGTTTCCCGCAATATCCCGGCGAGGTCGGCGCCAGCGACGCCAGCGCGGAGGCGAAGGCGGCGGCGCAGAAGGCGGCGACCGAGGCCATGGCGCAACCGTTGGATGTGCTGCGTACGTTCTATCTCTCCGGCAGCCCCGTTCATCGGCGGCGCGCACCCTTCGATCGCCGATATTCGCCTGGCCGCGACGCTCGAGTTTCTGGCGGTCATCGACTATCCCTCGCCGGCCTGGATCAACGAGTACAAGGCCCGGATCGAGTCGGCGCTCGGCGCCGCCTATACGGAGCCGGCGGCGGACGTGCGCGGCTACATCGGTTGGGTGAAATCGCAGAAGAAATAATCTCTACGTTTGGAGATTTGCAAGAGCCGTCATGACGAGACCGGGAAGCGCTTCGCGTTTCCCGGGGCGAAGCGATCTACAGGGCCGCAGATTGCAGTTTGCTCGCGCTTCGCTTCGCTCGCAACGACGCTTCTATTTGGTGGCCATCCGCTCTAGGCGCTTACGACCCGCGTCTCTTTCATCGTCAGCAGGCTGACGAGGCTCAGCAGCGCGGCGGCGACGATGTAGTAACCAACGAACCGCAAGCCGCCCCACTGCTGCAAGGTCTGCGCTACCGACGGCGCCAGCGAAGCGCCGATGATGCCGCCGAGGCTGTAGGCGACGGAGGCGCCGGTATAGGCGATCTCGGGCGGGAACAATTCCGGCAGCAAGGCGCCGAGCGGCGCGAAGGTGAGGCCCATCGTCGCCAGCGACAGACAAACGAACAGCAACGTCGCGCCTTCGCCGCCGTCGAGCAGGACCGGCAGCAGCAAGCCGATGGCGACGGCGATCAGGCTGCCGGCGATCAAGGTCGGCTTGCGGCCGATCCGGTCGGCGAGCCCGGCGGAAACCGGCGAGGCGATCGCCATGCAGACGGCCGCCGCGCACAGCATCTCCAGGAAAGCCACGCGCGGGATATGTTTGACGCTGACGCCGTAGCTCAGCGCAAACACCGTCGTGATGTAGAACAGCGCGTAGCAGACAACGATGACAAGCGTACCCTGCAACATCGGCAGAAAATGGCGCGCCACCACGACGCCAAGGGGAACCGCAACGCGCCGATGCTCCGACAGCACCGCCCGGAAGGCCGGCGTTTCATCGAGCGAGACGCGCAGATAAAGTCCGATCAGCACCAACAGCGCGCTGCACAGGAACGGTATGCGCCAGCCCCAGGCGATGAAGGCCGGCTCGCCGAGGATCACAATCAAGATCAGGAACAACGCGTTCGACAGCAGGAATCCGATCGGCGGGCCTAGTTGCGGAAACATGCCGAACCAGGCGCGTTGGCCGGGCGGCGCATTTTCGGTGGCGATCAGCGCGGCGCCGCCCCACTCGCCGCCGAGCCCGAGCCCCTGCCCAAAGCGGAGCAGACAGAGCAACCAGGGCGCGGCGAGTCCGAGGGTCGCAAAGCCCGGCAGAACGCCGATCAGCGCGGTCGACACGCCCATCACCAGCATCGATGCGATCAGCGTCGCCTTGCGGCCGACGCGGTCGCCGAAATGGCCGAAGATCATCGAGCCGATCGGCCGGGCGAGAAAGGCGATGCCGAAGGTGAGGAACGCATTGAGCCGTTGCGTCTCGGGCGCGGATTGCGGAAAGAACAGCGCGCCGAGCACCAGAGCCGCCGCCGTGCCGTAGATATAGAAATCGTAGAACTCGATCGTCGTGCCGACGAGGCTCGCCAACACGATGCGGGCCAACGGCGCGCGCGGCTCGTTACGCTGTGACATTCATTCCCCCCTGCCGCATGAACGCGCGCCGCTGAAAAAGGTCAAGAAATTTGCGCCGCGCTCAGCCCCGCGGCGCTGGCGCTCAACAACAGGACGACGACCCAGGATGGCGCCTTCCAAACCGTCAGCAGCAGAAACCCGCCGACCGCGAGCGCGAAGTCATGCGATGTGAGGACGGCGCTGGTCCAGATCGGCGTGTAAAGCGCTAATCCCAGAATGCCGACGACGGCGGCGTTGGCGCCGCGCATCGCCGCTTGCGCCCTTCGGCGAGTGCGCAGTTTGTCCCAGAACGGCAACATGCCGTAGACGAGAAGCAACCCGGGAAGAAATATGGCGACGAGAGCGATGGCGCCGCCAATGACGCCGTGGGGCGCCGGTTGCTCGACCGCGCCGAGATAGGCGGCGAACGCAAACACAGGTCCCGGGACCGCCTGCGTCAATCCGTAACCCGCCAGAAATGTCTCGTTCGTCATCCAATGCGGCGCCACCACCGCCGCTTGCAGCAACGGCAGCACGACGTGGCCGCCGCCGAAGACCAGCGCTCCCGACCGATAGAAGGCGGCAAAAAGCGCGACGGCGTGAGAAGCCGCGCGTGCGGGCAAGAGGAGCGCCAGGAAGAGGACGGCGAAAATGGCGAGCGCCGCCGCGCCGGCGCGGCGCGAGACCGGGAAGCGCAAGCGGCCCGGTCCGGCGTTGGCCTCGCCGCGGCAGAGGCGCAGGCCGGCGACGGCGCCGAGCGCGATGGCCGCAATCTGACCGAGCGAACCGTTGACCACGACCACGACGGCGAGCGCCGCCAGCGCGATCAGCGCGCGCGGGCGATCCGGGGTCAGCGTTCGCGACATGCCCCACAAAGCTTGCGCCACCACAGCGACGGCCACCAGCTTGAGGCCGTGCAGGAAGCCTTCGGCGAGCGGCCCGGTGAACGCCGCCGCGCCGAGCGCGAAGGCGAGAAGGATCAGCGCGGACGGCAGGGTGAATCCGAGCCACGCCGCCAGCCCGCCGCGAAGCCCGCCGCCGCGCAAAACACCGAGCGAAAAGCCGACCTGGCTCGACGCGGGGCCGGGCAGGAATTGGCAAAGCGCGATCAGGTCGACGTAGCTCGCCTCGTCGATCCACTGGCGCCGCGTCACCAGCGCGTCGCGATAATAGCCGAGATGCGCGACAGGACCGCCAAACGAGGTGAGGCCAAGTTTCAGGAACACCCGAAAGACTTCCGCCGGCGTCCCCTTCGGCGTGAGCGGGTCGCGCTCGTTCATCGCATTGTCCGGCGTTCAGGCGGTCGCCGGCAGCGTGTCGTCTTCGCCCGCAGGGGCGAGGCCCTCGCGCGCCTTGGCGATCGCGGCGCGCAGCACGTCGAGATCGCCAATTTGGTTGGCGAGCAGCAGAATCAACTTGGCGTTCAGCAAGGCGCTCTGATCGGCGCTGAGGCCGCGATGCGACTCGATCAGCGCCTCATAGAAATCGTCGGGGCGCGCCAGGTTGGGTTCGAGGATCAACATGAGTTTCGCTTGGGCTTCGCGGTCGCGCGGTCGAGCGCGGCCTGGATCTTCGTCGCATCGAAATTGCGCCAGCGCGCGCAGACATGCTGGTCGGGACGGATCAGATAGGTCGCGCCGTGCGCGGCGTCGAACCGCTGCGCTGCAAGGCCCTCGACGTCCTCGAAGCCCTTTTCGATCGCGGCGCCCTTCGGCGAGATGACAAGCGTTCGGACTTGGATTTCGCCGGTCGGCAACCGCGCCGGAGACGGCGGCGGCTCGCCGAAATGCAGCAGCGTGAAGACGTCGCCGGTCTCGCGGAGCAACCAAGTCGGCGCGCCGTCGCGGCGCAACGGCGCGTCGACGATCGGCGCGCCGGGCGTCATCGCGCCCTCGAAGCTTTCTTCGTCCGGCGTGTTGAGCGGCGACGTCGACAGCACCGAAGGCTTCGACAGCCGCCCGCTGTTGACCAGCGCGCGCGCGAAACCGCAATCGCGCGCCAGTTGCAGCGTGGCGTCGCGAAAGGTTCGGCTGGCCTCGCTCTTCGGCGTGATGAAGTCGGTGCTGCGGGTGGAGTTGAGGATGTTTTCGTCCGCCGCGAACTCGCGCTCGGCGCCGTAGCTGTCGAGCAGGCGATCGGGCGCCTTGCCCTCGATAACGAGCTTGAGCTTCCAAGCGAGATTTTCGGCGTCCTGGACGCCCGAATTCGCGCCGCGCGCGCCGAACGGCGAGACGCCGTGCGCGCTGTCGCCGGCGAAGAACACGCGTTTGTCGCGGAACGCCGCCATGCGCAGGCACGAGAACGTATAGACGCTCGCCCACACCAGCTCGAAATTCGCCTCGCGGCCGAGCAACGCCCGCACCCGCGGCAGAACGCGATCGGGTTGACGCTCGACTTGCGGGTCGGCGTCCCAACCCAGTTGGAAGTCGATGCGCCACACATTGTCGGCCTGGCGATGCAGAAGCACGGAATAGCCAGGATGAAACGGCGGATCGAACCAGAACCAGCGCTCCGCGGGAAACTCCGCCTCCATTTTCACGTCGGCGATCAGGAAACGGTCGCGAAACGTCTGACCCCTGCTCTCGTGACCGAGCGCCTTGCGGACGAAGCTGCGCGCGCCGTCCGCAGCGATCAGATAATCGCAGCTCAGCGCGTAATTTCCGTCAGGCGTCTCAATCTCCAGCGATACGGTTTCATCGCGCTGTGCGACGGCGGTCACCTTGTTCTTCCAGCGCATTTCCAGGTTCGGCAATTCGTGCGCGCGGTCGAGCAGATAACCCTCGACGTAATATTGCTGCAGGTTGATGAAGGCCGGGCGCCGATGGCCGGGCTCTGACAGCAGATCGAAGTTGTAGACCTCGTTCTCTTTGAAGAAAACGCGGCCCTTACTCCAACCGACGCCCTTTCGCACCATCGGTTCGCCGCAGCCGAGCCGGTCGAATATCTCCAGCGTTCGTTTGGCGAAGCAGATCGCGCGCGAGCCGGTGGAGAGGCGGTCGTCGTCGTCAATCAGTAGGACGTCGACGCCGTTCTGCGCGAGGTCGATGGCGGCCGCCAGGCCGACAGGACCGGCGCCCACCACGACGACCGGCCGGCGTCGGTCGTCGCTTGCCGCCGCGCGAACATAGGGAAACGTCAGGGCCTGGTAGTCAACCTCTGCGGTCGCGGACACGGCCGTTCCTCCGCTCTCGCCGATAGCAGCGGACCGGCGCCGTGGCAAGGCGACCGGATCAGCCAAGCCAGGTGAAGCGGCCGTCAGCGAACAGCAGCGCCCGCCCTTGATAGACGCTCGCCTCCGCCGCAATTTTGGGCGCGACGCCGCCGATCAGATACATCAGCGCCCGCGCGACGCCGCCATGCGAGGCCACCAACACGTTGCGATCCATCGAAGCCACCCACGGCGTCAGCCGCGCCGCGAGCGCGGCGTAGCTTTCGCCGTGCGGCGGGGTGAAATTCCATTTGTTCGCCGAGCGCGCAGCGGCGCCCTTGGGATCGCGGGCCTGCACCTCGGGCCAGGTTAAACCCTCCCAGTCGCCGAATGTCAGCTCCTTCAGATCGTGGCTGAGCCGGTAGTCGTCCGGCGCCAGGCCCATCGCCGACCGCGCGCGCTGCATCGTCTCGCGGGTGCGGATCAGCGGCGACGCGACGAAGGCGTGCGCGCGCTCCAACGCGTCGATTTCCCGAGGGGCGAGCTTGCGCAACATGCGGCCGACGGCGCTCGCCTGTTCGCGGCCCTTGGCGTTGAGCGCAATGTCCTGCTGGCCTTGCAGCCGCCCCTCGCGGTTCCAATCGGTCTCGCCGTGGCGGATGAACCAGAGCCGATGCGGCGGGCGGACCGCGCCGCTCACAACGGCCGGGGCCGGAACCCGTAGCGTTCGGCGAGCGCCCGGCACGCCGCGACGGGAACCACGCCTTGCGTGGTCGAGATGTGGCGCATCGACGCGGCGGCGCAGGCGTGGCCGAGCGCGAGGCTGTCGACGAGCGGCCAGCCCTCGTGTCGCCCATAGAGCGCGCCGGCGGCGAAGGCGTCGCCCGCGCCATTGACGCCGGCGATCGCGTCGGTCGGCGCCGCCACCGAGCCGAGCGAGACGATCTCGCCGTCGCGCGCCGCGGCGATCGCCCCCTCGGGGAAATGCGCGATCGCCAGCTCCAGAGGGCCGATCTCCAGCGCGCGCCGGAGCGCCGCGGCGATCCTCGCGGACGCGGCGCGCCCGTCTTCGCGCGTTTCGAGGTCGGCGACGCAGCCGATCTCGTAGTCATTGACAATCAAGAGATCGAGATGCGGCAAACAGGAGCGGCCGAACCGCGCGACTTCGGCGCGATCCGTCGAAACCATCTCCAGATTGGTCTTCAGCCCAGCCGCGCGGGCCGCGCGCAAAACCGTCGCCCAGCCGGTCGAATCCTCGCGCCAGGGCGAGTCCATCGTCTTATGCGCGCCAGGCAGCCCAAGGTGCAGCCACCGCGCTTCCGTGCGGGAGAAATCGAAATGGTCGGGCGACAGGACGGAGGCCACGCCCGGCCCGTAGAAATGGGTGCGGCGGCCGCTGGCCTTCGAATTGAAACAGTCGCTAAACGGCGTCACGCCTTTCGGCGCCGACTTAAGCCCCGAGCGCTCAATGCCGTAGCGGTCGCATTCCGCGAGCAGGAACCGCCCGTCGCCATCGTCGCCGATCAGGCCCATCGTCGCGACCGGAAGCGTGGGATCGAGCCGCTTCAGGTCGATCGCCATGTTGCAGCCGGAGCCGCCGCCCTGCCGGTCGAACTCGACGATGGTCGTCATCGTGTCCTCGTCCGGCCAGACGGGGATCGACTTGTTGAGATCGACGCACCAGGTGCCGGCCGTCAGGACGCCGCGACGCATGGGCTCACGCGGCTTTCAGGACGCTTTCGGTGATCTCCGAATCCGCCGCCAGCACCCGCGCCGGCTTGACGCCGCCCTTGGCGAGCGTGTCGTGATAGGCCGCCACCGCCTCCTTCGGCGAAATCTCGCCGTCCGCCACCGCGCGCATGAATCGCACGACGTCGAGCGGCGATTCCGCCAGATTGATCTTGCGGCCGAACAGCGCGACGCGCGCGCCGTATTTCTCGGCCTGATGGATCAGCTCGAAACAGTCGCGCGTCGTGCCGGCGCCGCCGCCGAGCACGCCGACGACCAGGCTCGGATCGAACTCGGCGAGTTCAGCAAGCGCGCGCGGGCCGTTGTAGGGGATCTTGAGGAACTGCGGCCGCTCGACCTTGGTGAGACCCGCCAGACAACGCACGATCGAAGTCGTTGACGAACGCCGGGATGTCCTCCGCCGACAGACCGTGCGCGGCGTTCGGGTTGAACACTTCGAGGAAATATTTGAAGTCGTTCGCGGCCGCGTCGGCGCGGAACTCGGCGAAGGCTTCGAGCGAGGCGACGTCGGCGTCGGTCACGTTGTTGAAGGTGATCGAATAGAGCCCCAGGTCGGTCAGCGCGACGTGGCCGCCGAACTGCGGCGTCGGCGAGCCGTGGCGCACGCGCGACAGCGAGGCGGTGCGGAACGGGCGCGACGGCGTCTCGTGATGCTTGGCGCCGCGGTGACGCCAGATGTCGGTCGTGTCATTGGCGCGGATGGCGGGCTTGACTCCCGTTCCGTGGAACGCGCCGTCCTCGACCAGCGCCTCGATGTTCGACGCCGAGGCGAGCAGGATGTCGACGACGTCCTGTTTGACGATGTCGACGCATTGCCGCAGGAATTCGGCGCGGGTGCGCAAGCGCGGCGTCGAGCCATCGGCCCCGCGGACGGGTCCGACCGCGTGCAGGCCGGGGCCCATGTCGGGGTCTTTCGCGTCGGCGATGATGAAATCGCGGCGGCGGTAGTTCCCCGCGCGGATGCGCGAAAGCTTGTCGTCCAGTCTCGTCATCAAGCGCTCCTGCGGGCGGGTTGCGCGGTCTTTAGGACGGCGCGGGTTGGGGCGCAACGGCTAGGCCGCGGCCTGTCGTAGCGCCGCCGCCGCGTCGGCGAGGATCGGTGGCCCATGGCCGAAGCCAGCGATGTCGAAATCGAGCGCGGCGACGCGGCGCAGGCTCGCCTTGGCCAGCGCGGCGTCTTCGTTGACGAGCGGCAAGCGCGGACGTCCGCGCAGGTTGATGCATGTATCCGCCGCAAGCAGGGCGCGGCGCGACGGCCACAGCAGCACGATCTGGCCGAGGCAATGGCCGGGCGCGCGAACCGCCCGCAAGCCGCCGAACGGCAAGGGTGTGTCGTCCTCGTCGATCCGGTGGTCGATGGGCGTCGGCGCGACGCGGTGGGACATCAAGCGCGAGGCGCCGAACATCAGCAGCGGCAACAGGCCGGGCGAGGGATGCACGGGCCGCATCGCCGCGCCCTCGGCGAGCGGCGCGTCGAGCGCGTGCATCCAGGTTTGCGCCCCCGTCGCCGCCTTCAGCGCCGCCAGGCTGCCGATATGGTCGATATGCGCGTGGGTGGCGATGATGTGCTTGAGATCGCGCGGCGCGCGGCCAAGCGCGGCGATCGCCGCCAAGATCTTGGTCTCCGACTTCGGAAAGCCGGTGTCGACGAGGACAAGCCCCTCGTCGGTCTCCAGCAGATAGGCGTTGACGAAGCCGAGAGGGAGCGCGTGGAGGCCGGGAGCGAGGGGCGCCAAACGGACCTCAGAGCCCTTCGATGATGCGAATGTCGCGCACGGCGCCGTCGCCGAGCGCGGCCAGCGCCTCCTGATAGGCGGGACTGTCGTGCGTCGCCTTGGCTTGCTCGACGCTGTCGAACTCGATCAGCACCGTGCGTTGCTGCATTCCCGCCTCATAGACCTGCGCCGGCGTGCCGCGGGCCAGCATGCGGCCGCCGCCGGCCTCGATCGCCGGCCCCGCGAGCTTGGCGTAGGCGGCCAGCGCCTCGGGCTTGCTGATTGCGCGATAGGTGGCGACCCAGTATGCTTTGGCCATTGGTGCGATCCGATTTGCGTGGGACGTGAAGCTAAGCCCGCCGACCCGGCGTTGACAATGCCCCGTCGTTTCTCTATGGGACGCGCGCCTGAAACGTGCGTGGCCTCCCGCTGCGCACGTTCTGTTTTGTGCGTCTGACGCGCGAAACCTGGGCGCAAACGCACAAGAAGTCGGCCGCGTAGGGTTCCTGCGTAGAGCCGAGGCTGAACACGGGAAAAAAGAGATGTTCGCAGTCATCAAGACCGGCGGCAAGCAGTACAAGGTCGCGGCGCAAGACAAGATCACCGTGATGTCGCTCGAAGGCGACGCCGGCGCGCACGTCACATTCAGTGAGGTGCTGGCGCTTTTCGACGGCGAGACGCACCGCCTGGGCGCGCCGTTGGTTCAAGGCGCCACCGTCATCGCGGAAATCGTCGAGCAGACGCGCGGGCCGAAAGTCTACGCGTTCAAGAAGCGCCGCCGCAAGAATTCGAAGCGCAAGCACGGCCACAAGCAGGATCTGACGATCGTCCGCATCCTGGAAATCGCCGGCGGCGCCTGACGCTTCCGCCGCGCTGAGTTTTCGCTTATAAAATTGCCGAACCCGAGGGTCGGCGCGACGCTTTGGAGATCGACAGATGGCTCACAAGAAAGCAGGCGGCTCGTCGCGCAACGGCCGCGATTCCGACGGCCGCCGCCTTGGCGTCAAGAAATTCGGCGGCGAGCAGGTGATCGCCGGCAATATCATTGTACGCCAGCGCGGCACCAAATTTCACCCCGGCCGTAACGTCGGCATGGGTACGGACCATACGCTTTTCGCCACCACCGCCGGGACCGTTCTCTTCGAACAAAAATCGACCCGGCAATACGTATCCATCGTCGCTCTGCAAGCGGCGGAATAGCGGCGGGAATGACGAGACCCGCCGCGGCGCCACTCCCCGCGGACGGTCTCGGCCCACCCGAGAAAAACGGGAAACCAACTTTCCCAAACCGTCCGGCAGGCTCAGGCCTGCGAAAAGGGGATGCTCGGCGCATCCCCTTTCTCGTTGCGGCCCGATTTTTGATATCGAGCCCGCCGAGCGGAGCGACCATGTTTCCCGACATCGCCAAGGATGACGTGTTCAGGCTGGAGACCCGGCGGTTGTGGCTGCGCTGGCCGCGATTGCGCGACGCCGCCGCGATCGAGCGCTATTGCTCGAAATGGGAGGTGGCGCGCTACACGGCGCGCATTCCCCACCCTTATCCCAAAGGCAGCGCCGAGCGGTTCATCTACGCCGCGCGCGAGATCAACACCATCGGCCGCGATCTCTCGCTGGTGCTGGCGCCGATCCAGGCGCCGACGAAGGCGATCGGCGGCATCAGCCTGGAGCGGCGTGGGACCGATCGGCTGGCGCTCGGCTACGCGCTTGCGCCGGAAATATGGGGCCGCGGCTACGCCACCGAGGCGGTGCGCGCGATCGTCGATGCGGCGTTCACGCTGTCGAGCGTCGTCGAGATCGAAGCTAGCGTGCACGTCGAGAACGTCGCCTCGCGCCGGGTTCTCGAAAAGGCCGGCTTCGCCCATGTCGGACAGGGCATGCGCGGCGCGCTGGCGCGGGCGGCGATGGTCGCATGCGACTTCTTCGCGGTGACGCGCGCGGATTGGACGGCTCGCGGCGACGCGGCTTCGCTCGAGGCGGCGCGATGAAATTTCTCGATCAAGCCCGCGTCTATGTGCGCTCCGGCGACGGCGGGGCCGGCTGCGTCTCGTTCCGGCGCGAGAAATTCATTGAGTTCGGCGGTCCCGACGGCGGCGACGGCGGGCGCGGCGGCGACGTCGTCGTCGAATGCGCCGAGGGGCTCAACACGCTGATCGACTTCCGCTTTCAGCAGCATTTCAAGGCCAAGACCGGCATGCACGGCATGGGCCGGAACCGCGCCGGCGGGCGCGGCGCCGACGTCGTGCTGAAGGCGCCGCAGGGCACGCAGGTGTTCGACGAGGAGACCGGCGACCTGCTCGCCGATCTCACCCACCCCGGCGAACGCGTGGTCATCGCCAAAGGCGGCAACGGCGGATTCGGCAACGCGCATTTCACCACGTCGACCAATCGCGCGCCGCGTCGCGCCAATCCGGGCCAGGAGGGCATCGAGAAGACCATCGTGCTGCGGCTGAAACTCATCGCCGACGTCGGGCTGGTCGGGCTTCCCAACGCCGGCAAGTCGACGCTGCTCGCCGCTGTCTCCGCCGCCAAGCCGAAGATCGCCGATTATCCGTTCACGACGCTGCATCCCGGCCTCGGCGTGGTGAAGGTCGACGATCGCGACTTCGTGCTCGCCGACATTCCCGGCCTGATCGAGGGCGCCCACGAGGGCCACGGCCTCGGCGATCGATTCCTGGGCCATGTCGAGCGCTGCGGAGCGATCCTGCATCTCGTCGACGCCACCGGCGAGCATGCCGGCAGCGCCTATCGCACGGTGCGCAAGGAGCTTGACGCCTATGGCGAGGGCGTGAGCGAAAAGGCCGAAATCGTCGCGCTGTCAAAGGTCGACGCGGTGGACGCCGAGACTCTGAAGCAGCAGCGCGAACGGCTGAAGCGGGCGATGCGGTCGTATGGGCCGCCGGTGGAGGAAGGCGCGCGGCGAACGCCGCTGGAAATCTCCGCTGTCGCCGGAACGGGCGTGCGCGAGGCTTTGCGAGCCGCGTTGGCGGCGGTGGACCGGACGCGGGCGGCGTCGCCGGCGGACGTGTGACAGGCGCTTGACAAACTCTACAAAATTTATAGACTGACTTGCAAAGGAGCCCCCGATGCAAGTTGCGAACGAAAATCCCGCCACGCTTGTCACGCTCGCCGCGCTTGTGAAGATGGTTGGTTTGCTCGGCGCCGAGCTGACCGTCGGCAAGTATCGCGAGGACATCGACCTCATCGAGCGTTGCGTGCGCGCCAAATTGTTCGCGGAAGTTGACGGGGTCTCGGCGAGCGACCATGCGGCGGGCGTCGCGATCGCGCACAGCCTCGTCGAGCCGGTTTTGAAAAATCTGCGCGAGCGGGCCGGGCGGTTGCAGCCGGAGACGGCGCAGGTCGCCGAGGCCGCCGCGCCGCCGGCAACCGCCCGACTGCTGCACTGAGCCTCCGCGTTTCGCCTAACGGCTTAGGTTACAGACGGGCCGCCCTCCGCTACTCTCCGGACAAACCGGGGAGGCCAAGCGGATGTCGGCGCCAATACTCGACGTCGCCAATATCGAGGTCATCTATAACAGCGTCGCGCTGGTGCTGAAGGGCGTGTCGCTGCATGTGCGCGAGGGAGGGATCGTCGCGCTGCTGGGCGCCAACGGCGCCGGCAAGACCACCACGCTGAAGGCGATCTCCAATCTTCTGCGCGCCGAGCGCGGGGAAGTGACGAAAGGCGAGATCCGCTTTCGCGGCGAGCGCGTCGATCGCCTGACGCCCAACGAACTGGTGCGGCGCGGCGCGATCCAGGTCATGGAAGGCCGCCATTGCTTCGGCCATCTCACGATCGAAGAGAACCTCCTGACCGGCGCCTTTACCCGGCGCGACGGCCGCGCCGCGATCGCCCGCGACATCGAATCGATCTACGCGTATTTCCCGCGCCTCAAGCAGCGGCGCGGCTCGCTCGCCGGCTATGTCTCGGGCGGCGAGCAGCAGATGTGCGCTATCGGCCGGGCGATGATGGCCAAGCCTTCGCTGGTGCTGCTCGACGAGCCGTCGATGGGGCTCGCGCCGCAGGTGGTCGAGGAGATCTTCGAGATCGTGCGCGACCTCAACGCACGCGAAAAAGTGTCTTTCCTGCTCGCCGAGCAGAACACCAATCTGGCGCTGCGCTACGCCGAATTCGGCTACATTCTCGAGAACGGCCGCGTCGTGCTCGACGGCGAGGCGGCGGCGCTGCGCGACAACGAGGACGTGCGCGAGTTCTATCTCGGCGTCGCCGGAACGGAGCGCCGTTCGTTCAAGGACATCAAGAGCTATCGCCGCCGCAAGCGCTGGCTGGCGTGACGGAGACAGCCGATGCTCGACTTCGCCGAACTTCGTCGCCGCCTCGCCGAACTGGGGCCGCGGTCGCCCCGGCTCGCGGGCGTCGCGTTGCAAAGCCTCGCGGATCTCGCGCGCGTCCCGCTGTTGCGCAAAGCCGACCTGCCGGCGCTTCAGCGCGACAATCCGCCGTTCGCCGGCATCGCGGCGTCGGCCAGCGGGTTCAAGCGGCTGTTCCTGTCGCCCGGGCCGATCTTCGAGGGCGAGGATCACGGCGACGATCCCTACGGCGCCAAGGCCGCCTTGGCGGCGGCCGGCTTCGTCGCGGGCGACGTCGTGCTGAATTGTTTCTCCTACCACCTGACGCCGGGCGGCTTCATCATGGAGAGCGGCGCGCATGCGCTGGGCTGCGCCGTCATTCCGGCCGGGCCGGGCGGCGTCGAGCAGACCCTGCAAGCGATCGCCCATCTCCAACCGACCGGCTATGCCGGGCCGCCGGATTTTCTCAAGATCCTGCTCGACAAGTCGGGGGATCGCCCTTCGATCATCAAGGCGCTCGTCTCCGGCGCCGCGTTGCCAGCGTCCTTGCGCGCGGAGCTGGAGGCGCGCGGGGTCCGCACGCGGCAGGCGTTCGCGACCGCCGAGCTTGGCGTGGTGGCTTACGAGACCGACGGGGCGGACGGCGCCGTCGCGCCGGGCCTGAAGGTCAACGACGATGTCCTTGTCGAGATCGTCCGCCCCGGCTCGGGCGACCCGTTGCCGCTCGGCGGCGTCGGCGAGATCGTCGTCACCGCATTGCGCGGCGCGTTCCCGCTGCTGCGCTTCGCCACCGGCGACCTGTCCGCGTTTCTCGACGAAAACCGGATCCGCGGCTGGATGGGCCGCGCCGACCAAACAACCAAAGTCAAGGGCATGTTCGTGCATCCCTCCGCGATCGTCGAGATCGGCCGGCGTCATCCCGAGTTGCAGGGATTGCGGCTCGTGGTGCGGCGCGAGGGCGAGCAGGATTCCATGACGCTGATCGCCGAAGCCTCGGCGCCGTCGGAGGCGTTGGCCGAGGCGGTCGCGACGACCTTGCAGGCGACGACCAAGTTGCGCGGGCGGGTCGAGTTGGTCTCGCCCGGAGCGTTGCCGAACGACGGCAAGACGATCGCCGACGAGCGGCCGGCCGTCTGACCCCGAGTTTGGTCATCAACTGTCACGACGAGCCCCGGGGCTCGCCGTGTCGAATCAACCCAAACGCACAGCGCTCTACGCCCTCAATCTTAATTCGCGGGCGTAAGGTCGTGGTTGGTGCAGTGAACTTGCGCGAACTGGCTGGGATCGAGGGTCGTGATGGTCGTCCCCAGCGGGTAATACTGGATATTGTCGGCGCCGACGCCGCCGGGCGTGTGGTCGAGACCCGCGCGCTTGCGCATGCGGTACGCGATCGAGTGGTCCGCGCACGAAGTGTCGCCGCTGACTCCCAGGCCGCCAATCACCTGACCATTTAAATAGAGCGCGACGCCGCCGCCGAAGGTAATGATGCCGCCGGGGTTCTGACTTATGCCCGTGCCGGTTCCGCCCCCTTGCGTAATGGCGTTATCGGCCGGGTTGAAGGTATTGGAGTTGTTGAGCCCGTAGAGCGAGCCGCCGGGCTGCGTCGGCCCATACAGCATGGCGGTCGACAGCGCGAGTTTGTCGTTGCTGAAGTCGTTGGCGGTCTCCGCCTTGGCGATGGCGATGGCGCGACTGCCGGGCCAAGCGTCGCCGACCTTGGTCACCGAACAGAGGATGCCCTGGCGATCCACCACCGCCGACCACATCATGTTTGGCGTGAAAATCCCGCCGTTGCCGTCCGACACGACGATGGCGAGCTGATTTTGGATCGTGGTCACCGCCGACGCCGGAATGGCGCAGGTCTGTTGGGCTTTTGCGCCTGTCGCTGTCAGGGTCACACCGATCAGGGCGCAAACGAAAACTTTCATGACAATCCCTCCCCTATGAATTTAAGGCCGCCCCAATCGAGAGGCCGGAGCAATCAATTTACCTTCGATTGCAAAATCCCTTTTACTACGACCTTGCGCGGCGAGTACGCGCATAAACGCCACGTTTCGCGACGCCAAGGACCGCCGAGAGATCTAACGCAACACCGCGATCGTCGCCGCCGGCGCATAGCCCTCGCGCGAGAACAGAGCGTCGAGCCCCGCCGGGTCCACGGCCTCGCCAGCTAGCGTCTCATCGCGATGGATGCCGCCCGCAACGAACAGCACGTCGAGACCTTGCGCCCGCGCCCCCGCGACATCGGTGCGGAATCCGTCGCCGACGGCGAGCGCCCGGGCCGGCGCCCGTCCGAGCGCGCGCGCGCAAGCTTCGAGCGCGGCCGCGTAGATCGGCGCATACGGCTTGCCGGCGTAGACCACCTCGCCGCCGAGTTCGGCGTAGATTTGCGCCAGAGCCCCGGCGCAATAGACGAGATCGGCGCCGCGATGGATCACCAGATCCGGATTGGCGCAGACGAACGGCAGCTTTCGCGCCGCCAGCCGCGCCAGCCGCTCGCGGTAGTCATCGGGCGTTTCGACGTGGTCGTGATCGAGGCCGGTGCAGATCACGTAGGCCGCTTCGTCCGGGCCGACGCGCGGCGGCGATAGACCCGTGCGGGCCGCTGCGGCGTCGAACAGGCTCAAGTCACGCTCGGGGCCGATGTGATGCACGGGCGCATCGCCGCGCGCTTCGATCAGCGCCAGCGTCACGTCGCCGGAGGAGACGACGGCGTCGAAGGCGTCGGGCGACACGCCGAGCTTGACGAGTTGCGCCCGCACCGGCGGGCTCGGCCGCGGCGCGTTGGTGATAAGCGCGACCGCGCCGCCGCGCTTGCGATAAGCGACCAGCGCCTCGGAGGCCGCGGGAAACGCCCGCTTGCCGTCGTGAACCACGCCCCAGACGTCGCAGAGAATCGCGTCATAGGCGTCGGAGATGTCGCGGAGCGACGAGACGATGCGGGGCATGGGGCGTGCTTGCGGGCGGCTTTCCGCGAAGTCAAGACATTGACGTCGCGCGCGCCTCCCGACATGTAGGCGGCCGTTCGTCCCGGAGCCCGCCGTGCCCGCCCCCCGCATCGCCTTCGACGATTTCCTCAAGGTCGACATTCGCGTCGGCACTATCCTGACCGCCGAAGTCTTCCCGGAGGCGCGCAAACCCGCCTACAAGCTCACCATCGACTTCGGCGCGGAGATCGGCGTCAAGAAATCCTCAGCGCAGATCACCAAGCTCTATACGCCGGAGACGCTGGTCGGGCGGCAGGTCGCGGCGGTGGTCAATTTCGCGCCGCGGCAGATCGGCCCGTTCATGTCCGAGGTGCTGACGCTCGGCTTCCCCGACGCAGCGGGCGAAGTGATCCTGATCGGGCCGACCCTGCCGGCGCCGAACGGCGGCCGGCTGTTCTGAGCCGCGCCTTGACCCCCAGGGCGCCGCTTCTTAACTAATGCGTCAGATCGTAAGTGATCCTGCGTAACAACAGAGGACAAAATGGCCGCCGCCGATTCTCCCACCGCCAAGGTTACCGACGCCACCTGGGCTGAAGACGTGCTCGGCTCCTCGGAGCCGGTCGTCGTCGATTTCTGGGCCGAGTGGTGCGGACCTTGCCGCATGATCGCGCCTGCGCTCGAAGAGATCGCCACCGAAATGAAGGGCAAGGTGAAAGTCGCCAAGCTCAACGTCGACGAAAACCCGAAAGTGTCGGCGCAATTCGGCATCCGCTCGATCCCGACGCTGATGGTGTTCAAGGACGGCAAGCAGGTCGCGATGAAGACCGGCGCCGGCCCGAAGAGCGAGTTGCAGCGCTGGATCAACGCGTCGGTCGCCTGACGCGTTTTGTCGCCTCCGCGCAGGGCGCGGAGACGACCCCTCCTTACCTTGCGGCGGTGCCGCGATTGGGCTCAGGATTCGTCAAGGTTCGCATGTAGACTTGGCGGTTGCGCTGCTTACGCAAATGCGTCTGAAAGTCGACGATATTTGACGATGTACAGGCCTCCGTCGTCCCCGTTAAGAAGGAAGGTTTGACTTTTAGCAAAATCGACAACATGCACACATATTTATCGGGGAATAGACGTTGACCCGCTTCATATTGTTTGTATTCGTCAAGTGTTAGATTGAGGTATTGCGCCGCCAGTTCCTCGTCAATATCGCGAAACTGCCGTGTCCGGCAAACTTTCTGAGCAATGCGAAGCGAGGTGTTGCCCGTCTTTGCCCGCATCATTTGCCTCCTCTTTTATTTGCAACTAACGCGAGCATATATATCGCTAAATCAACCATCAATTCACAAAAAGGTGCGCGCAGGCTACTTGCACAATAGCGCTTCGCAACGCAGAAAATAGATGACGAAATTATCGCCCGTCGGCTAAAATATCCATTAGCGCCGAAAGTAATCTTTCAATTTGCGCCGGCGTTCCCACCGTTATCCGCAAATAATCTGCGATGCGGGGTTTGGCGAAATGGCGCACCAGCACCGCTTTCGCCCGCAGCGCCGCGGCGAGATCGGCGCCCGCCCATCCCGGCTTTCTGGCGAAAACGAAATTGGCGGCAGAGGCCAGGACCTCGAACCCCAGCGATTCGAGACCGCCCGTCATCTGCGCGCGACCGTCGATCACGTCTTGCAGTCGGGCCTGGAAATACGGCTCGTCCTCGACCGAGGCGATCGCCCCCGCCTGCGCCGGGGCGCCGAGCGGGTAGGAGTTGAAGCTGTCCTTCACCCGGACCAGCGCCTCGATGAGCCCGGCGTTCCCGAGCGCATAGCCGACCCGCAAGCCCGCCAGCGCCCGCGATTTCGACAGCGTCCGCACGACCAGCAGGTTGGGGTGGCGAACGATCAACGGAACAGCGGTCTCGCCGCCGAAGTCCACATAAGCCTCGTCAATCACGACGGGGATGTCGGAATGCGCCTCGATGAGTGCGGCGATCTCCGTCAGCGGCAACGCCACGCCGGTCGGCGCGTTGGGGTTGGCGAGGATGATCGCCCCGCCGGGACGGCGATAGTCGGCGATCCGCACGCGCAAGGCTTCGTCGACCGGGACGGTCTCATAGATCACGCCCGTCAGTTGCGCATAGACGGGATAGAAGCTGTAGGTGACGTCCGGAAATAGCAGCGGTCGTTCCTGCTTCAACAGGGCGGCGAAGGCGTGCGCCAGCACCTCGTCCGAACCGTTGCCGACGAAGACGTTTTTGGGGCGGACGCCGTGATGGGCGGCGAGCGTCTCGCGCAGCCGTCGCGCCTCGGGGTCGGGATAGAGGCGGAGTTCGTCGGTCGCGGCGGCACGGATGGCGGCGAGCGCCTTCGGCGAGGGGCCGTACGGGCTCTCGTTGGTGTTGAGCTTGACGAGATCGGGAATCCGCGGCTGCTCGCCGGGCGTGTAGGGTTTGAGTTCGCGCGCCAGCGCGCTCCAATAGGGGTTCATCGAAGCCTCGCCTTGTCGCCGCGCGGCTTAGCCGGCGGCGAACGGGCGGGCAAGCGCGCCCCTCTCGACCGCTCGCGCGCACGTGCTAAGCTCCGTTAGGTGGACGAGAAGGGGAAAGACATGCGCTGGGGGGTTTTTGCGGCGACAGCCGTTTTGATGGCGGGGCTTTCGCCCGCGGTCGCGCTCGACAAGGTGACGTTTGGCACCAATTGGCTCGCCGACCCGGAAGCGGGCGGCTACTATCAGGCGCTCGTGGACGGGACCTTTGAAAAATACGGGCTCGACGTGAAAATTCTGCCCGGCGGGCCGATGTCGAACGGCGGCCTGTTGCTGATCTCGGGCAAGATCGAGTTCTACATGGGCGGCGACGTCCTCGGCGATTTCTACAACGTCGAGCACGATCTGCCGGTCATCACCGTGGCCGCGCATTTCCAGAAGAACCCGCTCATCATGATGTCGCATCCCGGCGTCGGGTTCGACAAGTGGGAGCAGTTGCCGAAGGCGACCGCCATCGTCAGCAAGGGCGCCGTCGCCACGTTTTATAGTTGGATGCGCACCGCCTGGGGCTTCAAGGACGAGAACGTCAAGCCCTACAACTACAACTCCGCGACTTTCATCTCCGATCCGCATTCGATCCAGCAAGGCTATGTCACGTCCGAGCCCTACTCCGTCGAGAAGATGGGAGGGTTCAAGCCGAACATATTCCTGCTCTCCGACTACGGCTATTCGAGCTATGCGACGACCATCATCGCGCGCCGGGATCTGGTCGAGAAGACCCCCGACCTGGTGCAACGGTTCGTCGACGCTTCGACGATCGGCTGGTATCACTATCTCTACGGCGACAACAAAAAGGCCAACGACGCGATCAAGCACGACAATCCCGAGATGACCGACGATCAGATCGACTATTCGATCGCCAAGCTGAAAGAGTTCGGCATCATCGATTCCGGCGACGCGCTCACCAAAGGCATCGGCGCGATGTCGGACGCGCACATGAAAGACTTCTTCGACAAGATGGTGAAAGCGGGTCTCGTCAAAGGCGATCTCGATTTCAAGAAGGGCTACACGCTGCAATTCGTCAACAAAGGCGTCGGGCTCGATCTGAGGCCGAAGTGAGGCTTTGGCTGAAAAACCCGCTCGCCGTCCTCGCGGACGGCGCGGCGGGCGGAATCGTCATAGACGGGACCCGGATCGCCGAGCTGTTGCCCGCCGGCGCCGCGCCGGCCGCGGCGGTCGATGAGACATTCGACGCTTCGCGCCATGTCGTGCTGCCGGGCCTCGTCAATGCGCATCAT
>CAWEDI010000012.1:0-17914 GCA_963807735.1 uncultured Pseudomonadota bacterium
CCGCGCCTGCTGCCGTGGGCGCGGGTGCTCGCCAATGTCGAAGTCGGCCTCGGGGCCGAACGCGACAAGCCGGACGCGCGCCGCCGCGCGCTCGAGGCGCTCGATGCGGTGGGACTCGCTGATCGCGCCGGGGATTGGCCGTCGGCGCTGTCGGGCGGGCAGAAACAACGCGTTGCGCTCGCCCGCGCGCTGGTGAGCCGGCCGAGCCTGCTGGCGCTCGACGAGCCGCTCGGCGCGCTCGACGCGCTGACCCGCATCGAGATGCAGCAATTGCTCGAACGCGTTTGGTTGAAGGAGCGCTTCACCGCGATCCTCGTCACCCACGACGTTGGCGAGGCGATCGCGCTCGCCGACCGCATCGTGCTGCTCGAAGCCGGCGCGATCGCCTTCGACGCGCCGGTCAATCTGCCGCGCCCCCGTCATCGCGGCGACCCAAGATTCGGGGCGGCCGAAGAGCAGATATTGAGCCGATTGCTGAAGCCGGGCGCCTGATCGGCATGACCACGGACTGGCGGAGAAAAACGCTACAACTGCCGGCGACGGGGCAGCTCAGCGAGCGAGCGGTCCGCGCCGCCTATTGGCGGTTGATCGGCGGCATGCGAGGGCGTGAGCAAGGATCGACGGTCGAAATCCATCGGCTCAAGGACGCCAAGCGCGAGCTTCTGGTCGAGCTTGGCGTCCGCGTTCCGGCGGCCAGGCGCCGATCCTGATCGGCTGAAGCGGAGACGCCGGCTTCCCCGCGCCCGCGGCTCGCGCTACAAGCGCGCATGTCCGCGCCGAAACCGCCCGCCTTCGACACGCTGAGCCTGCACGCCGGCCAGCGCCCCGACCCGTCGACCGGCGCGCGCGCCGTGCCGATCTACGAAACGACGTCCTATCGTGTTCGCCGACGCCGACCACGCGGCGGCGCTGTTCAACCTGGAGAGCGCCGGCCATCTCTATACGCGCATCTCCAACCCGACGACCGCCGTGCTCGAGGAGCGCGTCGCGGCGCTCGAAGGCGGCGTCGGCGCGGTCGCCACCGCGAGCGGCATGGCGGCGCTGCATCTGGCGATCGCGACGCTCGCCGGCGCCGGCGACCACATCGTCGCCTCGTCGTCGCTCTACGGCGGCACGATCAACCTGCTGACGCAGACGCTGCCGCGTTTCGGCATCGACGACGAGCTTCGTTGCGCCGCGCGATCACGCCGGCTCTCGCCGCCGCGATCCGGCCGCAACACGCGGCTCGTCATCGGCGAGACGATCGGCAATCCCGGCCTCGAAGTGCTCGACATTCCCCGCGTCGCCGAGATCGCCCACGCCGCGCGGCGTACCGCTGTTGATCGACAACACCTTCGCGACGCCCTATCTCAGCCGCCCGATCGAACAGGGCGCCGACATCGTCATGCATTCGCTGACCAAATGGATCGGCGGCCACGGCCTCGTGATCGGCGGCGCGCTGGTCGACGGCGGCCGGTTCGATTGGTTCGCCTCCGGCCGCCACCCGACGATGACCGAGCCTTACGCCGGCTATCACGGGCTCGTCTTCGCCGAGCATTTCGGCCTCGCCGCGTTCATCATGCGCGCGCGGACCGAGGGTCTGCGCGATTTCGGCGCCTGCCTTTCGCCGCACAACGCCGCGCGGCTGCTGACCGGCGTCGAGACGCTGTCGCTGCGCATGGAGCGGCATGTCGAGAACACCGCCGCGCGTGCTGGCGGCGTTGCAGGCGAACCCGGCGGTGGCCTGGGTCACCCATCCCTCGCTCGCCGCGCATCCCGATCACGCTTTGGCGGCAGCGGCTGCTGCCGCGCGGCGCCGGCTCGATCGTCACGCTTCGGCGTCAAGGGCGGCCGGGCGGCGGGGCGCAAGTTCATCGAGGCGCTGAAGACTCGCGAGCCATCTCGCCAATGTCGGCGACGCCAAGACGCTCGTCATCCATCCGGCCAGCACGACGCACCAGCAGATGAGCGCCGAGCAGCTCGCGATCGCCGGGGTCGGCGAGGACATGGTGCGGCTTGTCGGTCGGCCTGGAGGCGGCGGACGACATCATCGCCGATCTCGAGCCAGGCGCTGCGCGCCTCGCAGAAAGAGCTGACATGCGGCTCGTCGTCGACAACAGCGCGGTATTCGCCAGCGACGGCGGCGCGGCGCATGCGCCCGGCCGGCCGCTCGTCATCTTCCTGCACGGCGCGGGCATGGACCACAGCGTATGGGCGCTGCAAAGTCGCTGGCTTCGCGCATCACGGCTTCAACGTCCTCGCTGTCGATCTGCCCGGCCACGGCGGCTCCGCAGGCCCGACGCTGCGCGACGTCGGCGCGCTGGCGGACTGGACCCGCAACTGATCGCCGCGGCCGGCGCGACGCGGGCTGCGCTGGTAGGGCACAGCATGGGCGCCCTCATCGCGCTGGAGACGGCGGCGCGCTTTCCGGCCGAGGTCGTCGCGCTCGTGCTGGTCGGTGTGGCGGCGCGGATGCCGGTGCATCCCGACCTGCTCGCGGCGGCGGAGGCGAACGCCCCGGCGGCGGTCGATATGGTGAGTCTGTGGGGCCTCGGCGGCCCGGCGGTGCGCGGCGGCGCCGAGAGCCCCGGCGCCTGGATGCTCGGCGGCGCACAGCGCCTTCTGGCCGAGGCCGCGCCGGGCGTTTTGCACGCCGATCTCGCCGCCTGCAACGCCTATGCGGGGGCGCTGGCGGCGGCCGCCAAAGTCGCCTGCCCGACGACGCTGATCCTCGGCGAACGCGACCAAATGACGCCGCTGAAAGGCGGCCGGGTGCTGGCGCAGGCGATCCCGGGCGCCGAGACTGTCGTGCTCGCCGGCGCTGGTCATATGCTGCCGACTGAACGGCCCACCGAGACCCTCGCTGCGCTGCGGCGCGCCTTCGCCGCGCTCCTGACTTGACGGCGGCGGCCGGTTCGCGCTTCGACAGGGGAGGCGCGCGCCACGACGCGCCGACAGGGAGGCCGCCATGACCGCCGCGAGACTGAAATGGTTCGGTTGGGGACGCGAGGGCGAGGCGATGACCGACGCCGAGCGCGCGTTCGTGCTCGGCCGCTATCACGAGAAATTCGGCGGCGAGTTCACAACCCTCGCCACGCCAAGCCTCGACTATTTGAGCTTAGCCTCGCCGCGCATCGCGCCTCCCGCCGCGCTGGCGGGGTTTTGCACCAGCGAGCGCTATGACCGCGCCGCCCACACCTATGGCAAGTCCTACCCGGACTACGTGCGCGCCATGCTCGGCGATTTCGAGGTCGCGCCGGATGTCGTCGCTTATCCTCGCGACGAGGCGGACATCGCCGCGGTGATGGATTGGGCCGGCGAGGTCGGCGCTTCGCTGGCGCCGTTCGGCGGCGGCTCCAGCGTCTGCGGCGGCGTTGAGCACCTGGGGCGGGGCCCCGCCGTCACGCTGGGTATGCGCCATCTCGATCGCGTGCTGGAGGTCGACAAGACCTCGCGCGCGGCGCTGATCCAGGGCGGCGCGTTCGGGCCGGCGCTCGAGGCGCAGTTGAAGCCGCACGGGCTGACGCTGCGCCATTTTCCGCAGAGTTTTGAATATTCGACCCTCGGCGGCTGGATCGCGACGCGCTCGGGCGGCCATTTCGCCAGCCTCTACACTCACATCGACGATCTCGTCGAAAGCCTTCGCGTCGTAACGCCGAGCGGCGTGATGGAATCGCGACGTCTGCCCGGCTCCGGCGCGGGGCCGAGCCCGGACCGCATGTTCATCGGCTCGGAGGGTATCCTCGGCGTCGTCTCGCAAGCCTGGATGCGGCTGCAAGCGAAGCCCACCCACCGCGCCGGCGGTAGCTTGCGGTTCCCCTCGTTCTTCGCTGCGGCGCGGGCAGTTCGCGCGCTGTCGCAAGCCGGGCTTTACCCGTCCAACTGCCGCATTCTCGATCCGCGTGAGGCCTACAACACCGGGGCCGGCGACGGCGGCTCGGCGATCATGGTGCTCGCCTTCGAATCCGGCGATCACCCGCTCGAAGCGTGGATGAAACGGGCGCTCGAATGTTGCGCCGATCACGGCGGCGTCGCCGAGGGGGAAGGACCGGACGCGCACCGCGACGGCGCCGCGGGCCTGTGGCGCACCGCCTTCATCCGCATGCCCTACGCCCGCGAATTTCTCACGCCGGCCGGCCTGATCGTCGATACCTTCGAGACGGCGATCACCTGGGACCGCTTCGAGGCGCTGCACGACGCCGTCAAAGCAGCGACGGAGCGGGCGATCGTGGAGGCGACCGGCGTTCCCGGCGAAGTTACCTGCCGTTTCACGCATGTCTACCCCGACGGTCCTGCTCCGTATTTCTCGTTCCACGCCCTCGGCCGGCACGGGGCGCTGCTGGAGCAATGGCGGGCGATCAAGACCGCGGCGAGCGACGCGCTGATCGAGGCCGGCGGCACGATCACGCATCACCATGCGGTCGGCCGCGATCATCGGCCCTGGTATGATCGGCAGCGGCCGACGCTGTTCGCCACGGCGCTGCGCGCGGCCAAGCGCGCGCTCGATCCGCGCGGCGTGATGAATCCCGGCGTGTTGATTGATCCGTAACCCCGCTTGCGCCGGCCTCGGCGGCGAGCCCAGAATGCAACTCGCTCGCCGGAGTTTTCTATGCTCGCACGTTTGCTCACCGGGTTGATGGTTGCGTTTTGTCTGACGGCGCCCGCCCGCGCCGACGACAGCGCTTACGGAAATCTCGACTTCTCCCGGCTGACAAAGCCGCAGGAGCAGTTCTTCTGGTCGCGATTGAAGAGCCTCGCGGTCGAGGAAGCCGTGCTGACCCATTGCGGCCAGGCCGACGATTTCGCCGAACGCGCCAAGCAAGGCATCCACGCCTGCGTCACCGCGGAAGCTCTTGCCAAGGCCGAAACGTTCTTCAAGTCCGAGATGAAATCCGCCGACAGCATGCTGCGCGAACGCGGCGCCGCGTGCCGCGCCAAGCCCGAGGCGAACCGCGGCTGGCTCGGCGTCGAAATCAAGGCGGTCGACAAGGAGGCCGGCGCCAAGGGCGCGCTCGTCACCGGCGCGGTGGCCGGCGCGCCGGCGGCGACGGCGGACCTCAAAGCGGGCGACGTCATCACCGCCGTGAACGGCGAGGCGATCGTCGGGCCGAAGGAGCTCTCGGCGAAGATTCGCAGTCTCGCGCCGGGGGCGACGGCCGATCTCGGGGTGCTACGCGACGGCGCCGGGCGGACGGTGAGCGTCACGCTCGGCGCGATGGCGTTCGACGCGCAAGGCCGCGCGGCGCTCGACATGCCGACGCTGATCGCCTCCTCGCGCCAGGATTTGAAGTCCGTCGCCGACGAGGTGACCGACATGTGCCAGAAGTGCAAGTCGTCGATCTGGGCCGTGTTCTGCCGCTGAAGACGCCGTAGCGAGAGGCGCGCGGAGAGAAGCCTTTCTTAACGCCTCACGGGCAAACCATGCCGTAGGATCCAAGATCGTGCGCCTGCGGGCGATCTCAGGCATGACGCCGCCGGACCCGTGTCGGGCACGCAACCGACATCCCCAAGCCATACCGTCGGCCAGAATTAAGGCGCCCGGATTCGGGGTTCGCGCCGACGAAATGGCCACGAAGTTTCAAGGATGGCGCCGATCAACGCCCGGTCGTCCCCTCCTGCCCGCCTGACGCCGATCGCGCGCTGCGATTCGCGACGCCGCCTGAGGAGATTTGATGAATCCGCAAAGCCGCGCCGCCAAACGACCCAGCGAAGCCAACATCGACTTCCTGCTCGAAACCATGGCGAGCGACCTGCACTTGCACGCGATTCACATTGCGACGCTCGCCGCGATCGTCAACGCCGCCACCCGACCCGGTGGCGCCGCCCTATTGCGCTCCAGCCGCCACCTTTTGGGCGACGACGCCAAGGCCATGCTGCTTGCGCTCAAATATGGCGCAAACCTCGGCTTGGCGACGGCGCTGATCGCCCGCCTCGGCGCCCTTTACGCCTGCGCCGCTGACGCGAAAGTCGCGCTGGCGGCGATCGTGGCGGCGCGCGCTGGCGCTCCTACCCAGGAAAAGCTGCTGGCGCAGTCCGCGCAATGGCGTCGCGTCGCGGTCGACACATTGAAAGCGGTAGAGATGTTTCACGAGACGGCCAAGTCCCGTCTCAACGCGATCTACGCCGGGGACGCACGCGTCGTGCGCGAGGCTTTGCAAAGGGCGGCGGACGGCGACCCCCGGTTGATCGACGCGTCAGGTGTTTCGCGGTTGCCGCAACTGAGCCAGCGTCGTCAGAGCCCGCGCCTCGCGGTGGAGCGTTCCTGCACGATCCATTTGCCGGGCGGCGCCGTGCAGGCGCGGGTCGAGGATCTCTCCCGCGAGGGTCTCGGCATCGTCTGCGCGCATCCGCTCGCCGAGCGGCAGCAACTCAAGATCACGCTCGACGACGGAACCGTGGTTGAGGCCATTGTCGCGCGGGCTCGCGGATCGTCCTACGGCCTATCACTGCGCCAGCCGTTGCCGAACTTCAGTGCGATGATGCAGAGAGCGCCAAGCCCGGGGCGCGACGCTCGCTGATCGCCAAGCCACGCTCAGGGTTTCTCCTTCGCGCAAGCGAAGCTGCCGGCGTCATTGGGATCGCCGCTCTTGTACCAGGCTTGGTTGGGATGGGCGCAAAGCGGCGCTGCATGGCGATCCCCTTGGCGGCATTGTTGTCGACCTCCTCCCGTTGACGGCGCTCCGTCGCGCCGTGCGGCTTCGCTTTGGTTTTGGGGCGGGCCGGAGTCCAGCCAGGCGCGCGACGACCTCGAACGGAGTGTCGATAACCGCCGCTTACGCTCGGTTTTTGTGCAGAAACCCTTGGAACGGGACGCGAGTGGCCCGTTGAACGTCAACCCCCGACGCGATGACGCGTTGCCCCGACGAAGGCGATTGCGTCGTCGCGCCGACCTGATACGGGTTGTCGCGCGGCAGACGCCGCGCGCTGGAAAGGGATGGGCTGAGATGCCGAACCTCACGCCGGAAGGATTTCGCGCGGTCTCCGATATTGCCGCGCGGCAGGGTTTCTCGATCGACGCGACCTTGAGCCTGCTCGATTCCCTGATCTACGGTCAGGGAACTCAGGCGCAGTTTAGTCACCCCGAGTTCGGCGGCATGGGCCAATGGTCGCGCGGCGGCATGATTATGATTGGCGACATGTTCAATCAGAATTTGAAATATCGGGTGGACGCCCTGTGCAACGACTTGTCGGGACTGCTCGGCCAGCAGCCCTCCATTCAAGCGCCGGCGCAAGGGTTTCAGTCTCAGTCTCAGGGCGGGGGGCTGTTCACTGGCGGGTCATCGTCCTGGTGGCCGGCGGAGCTCGGCCAACCCTCGTCAAGCGGTGCGCAGAACGACATGCGCTACGCCTTCTTTCCGGCCGCGCGGCGACTGGCGATCCGCGAGGGCGGACGGGTCCAGGTCTATGATACCGGGGATCACTTTTTCTCCGGTTTTTCGCAGCAGCAGGGAGGCGGTCAATCGCTGACCTTCAACAGTCAGTACGGGACGACGCGGGTGTCGGAGCTTCGCCGAGTCGGAGACCAGAACGATCCCGTGGCGGACACGGCGCCGGTGCAAAACCCGACCTACCCGGCGCCCGCCGAGCCGCCGGTGGCGGCGCCGGCGACGCAGGAGTTCAGCAGTCCCGTCCCGGTCGCGCCGCCGCCGTCTCCTGCGTCGGCTGGCCCAGGCGCCGCGCAGGGCGCGGAGGACGTTCTCAAGACCATCAAAAGTCTCGCGGCGCTTCGGCAGGACGGCATTCTGACCGAGGAGGAGTTCGCGGCGAAAAAAGCTGAGTTGCTCAGCCGCATATAACGCGAGCCAGCCCGCTCAACGAGATCGTTCCACCGCAGGCTTGGGCGCATCGGCGGCGCCGATTGCATAGGGCTTTCCGCCTAACCCGTCGGTCTCCGATACCGACCGCGCAATCTCAGGAATTTTGGAGCGGGCGAAGGGAATCGAACCCTCGTATGAAGCTTGGGAAGCTTCCGTTCTACCATTGAACTACGCCCGCCCGCGCACCCACTCTGACCACAGCACGCGGGGATTTTCAACCCCGATCCGCCGCCCGCTCCTCCCGATCATGCAGGTCTTTCTTCGAGATCTTGCCGACCGGCGTCTTCGGCAGTTCGGGCGAATCTCCAGCGCGCCGATCATCTCGTGCTTGCCGAGCCGGTCTTTCAGGAACGCCTTCATCTCGTCGAGCGACGGCGCCGGCGCGCCGGCCTTCAGCTTGACGAAGGCCTTCGGCTACTGGCCGCGATACGCGTCGGGAATGCCGATCACGCTGACCTCCTCGACCGCGGGATGCTGGTAGATCGCCTCCTCGATCATGCGCGGATAGACGTTGAAGCCGCCGCACAGCAGCATGTCCTTGGTGCGGTCGACGATGTAGATGTAGCCGTCCTCGTCCATGTAGCCGACGTCGCCGGTGCGGAAGAAACCGTCCGCCGTCATCGACTCGGCGTCGCGTCGGGGTTGTTCCAATAGCCCTTCATGACATTGGGGCCGCGGATGCAGGATTTCGCCCTTCTCGCCGAGCGCGACATACTCGCCGGGTGCGCGACACGTCGGCGAACTTGAACTCGATGCCCGGCAGCGGAACGCCGCAGGAGCCCGGCTTCACTGGCCCGTCGGCGCGGCGTGAACGTTCCCGTCGGCGAGGTCTCCGTCATGCCCCAGCCTTCGCACAGCCGGCAGCCGGTGAGCGCCTGGAAGCGCTGCTGCACTTCGAGCGGCAGCGGCGCGCCGCCGGAGCTGCAGGACTTGCAGCGAGCGCGAGGTCCTCGTACTTCACGCCCGGGCATGCCGAGCATGCGCGACGAACATCGTCGGCACGCCGCAGAAGACGGTGATCTTCTTGGCCGAGATGTCCTTCACCGCCGCCGCCGGCGTCGAAGCGCGTGTGCAGCACCAGTTCGGCGCCGAGCGACATGCCGAGCAGCATGTTGACCGAAAGCGCGTAGATGTGGAACGGCGGCAGCACCGCGAGCATGCGCTCTTCGCCCGCGACGCAACGCCTTCGCGCCCGACGCCATGGTCTCGCGATATTGCGCGTTCGCTGCGGTCAGGTTGGCGTGCGTCAGCATCGCGCCTTTCGGCAGGCCGGTCGTGCCGCCGGTATATTGCAGCACGGCGATCGCCTCGGCGGGATCGCCGAGCGGATGCGTTGACCGGGCCGCGCGTCGCCTCGAGCAACATCGCTTGAACGGGACGATGCGCTCGCCATAGGCGACCGCGCTCAGTTGGTTGGCCTTCTGCATCTGCGCGCGTACCGAGATCGGGCGCCGGCGTGAATCTCCGCGAGCTCGCCGACGACCAGCGTCTTCAGCCGCGTCTTGCCGAGCAGCCGCTCCATCTGCGGATAGAGCGCGGCGAGATCGAGCGTGACGAGGATGTCGGTCTGGCTGTCCTCGACCTTGTGCTCGAGCACGCGCTCGGCGTCGAGCGGCGAATAGTTGACGACCACGCCGCCGGCCTTCAGCACGCCGAAGAACGCGATGACATAGTGCGGCGTGTTGGGCAGATAGAGGCCGACATGCACGCCCGGCCCGACGCCGAGCTTCTGCAAGCCCGCCGCGGCGCGGTTCGGCGAGCGCGTCGAGCTCGGCAGTAGCTGATGCGGCGGCCCATGAATTCCAGCGCCGGCAGATCGGCGAAGCGCTCGGCCGAGCGTTCGAGCACGCCTTGCACCGGGCCGGTCGGCGAGTCGGCGCGTCCCAACGCACGCCCTCCGGGTAGGACTTTTGCCAGCGTTGAGCTTACGTCAATGCGTCGTCAAGGATCGTCCTCCCCGGTTCCGCGATGACGCGGATTTGCAAATGTTGCTCGTCAGGCCCGCGCCCGCGCCTTCGTCGGCTTCTTCGGCGGCGGCGCCGAGGCGCGCGGCGCTCTCGTGCGGGGACGCCTTGATGGGCGGCTTTTCGGTCACGGCGCGGCGCGATCCCGAAGGCGCGCTCCAGCGTCTCCAACTCCTCCGGCAGCATGAGCGCCAGCGAATGCAACTCCGGCAGCACGTTGGCCCCGGCGATAAGCCCGAAATCGAGCTGATCGCGATAGCCCTGCACGGTGATGTTGAGCGCCAGCGAATGGGTGGCGATCGAAACCGGGAAAATGTTGATAAGCTCCGCGCCGGCCGCATGCAGCGATTTGCGCGAGCCCGGCACGTTGGAGATCGTCACGTTCGCCGGCACCGGCAGGATGTCGGCGAGATTGCTGCGGCTGTAGAGCAGCGACAGAATCTGGATCAGCATCGGCGCGCCGAGTGCGGAGAACTGGGTCAGCTTGGGCACCAGCGACTTGAACGGATCGGCGAGGCTCTTCGATTTCTTCGTCTCCTCGATGATCTTCAGCGAGCCGCGCCTTCGGGTCGTCGATGTCGCTGGCGAGCGAGCAATACATGCCGAACACTTGATTGTTGGCCGCGGCATCGCCCGCCTCGCGCAGCGAGATCGGCACGGCGGCGCGCAGCGGTTTGTCGGGCAGCGCGTCGGTCTTGGCGAGATGCCGGCGCAGCATGCCGCTCGAAATCGCCAGCACGACGTCGTTGAGCTTGCCGCCCGCCGCCGTAGCCACCGCCTTGGCGCGCGACAGCGACACCGAGACGCCGGCGAAACTGCGCTCCGAGGAAATTTGTTTGTTGAGCGGGTCGGGCGGCGCCATCATCTCGCCGATCGAGCCGACCGCGCCCGGCTCGGCGAGCTTCGGCGACGATGCCGCCGATCGCCTTGGCCATGTCCGGCAGGCCTTTGAGGAACGTCAGCGGCTGCTGCAACTGCTGCAGCCACATGTCGCGCAGCGCCGCGCCGAAATCCGGGCTCCCGCCGCCGAGCAGCGCGGCGGGCGCGTTCAGCGACGGGATCGAGGCCGAGCGGCTGCGCCCACAGGCTCGCATAGCCGGCAAACAACTCGCCGACCTGGCCCAGCGCGTCCGGCGCGCGGCTTCTTGGCGGCCGGCCGGCGCGGCTGACGTGGCCGTCGCCATAGACGATCTCGGTCAGCGCCGCGCCGGCGCCGCCGTCAATCAAGCGCGTGATGCACCTTCGAATAGAGCCCGATCTCGTTGTTCGGCAGGCCCTCGAAGACATAGAACTCCCACAACGGGCGCGCGCGGTTGAGCAGCTTGGCGTGCATCCAGCCGACCAGCCGTTCGAGCGTGGCGCGATCGTGCGGCGCGGGCAGGGCGCCGCGGAAGATGTGGCGGTCGAGATCGAACTGCTCGTCCTCGACCCAGGTCGGGTTGTCGATGTCGAGCGGCATCCGCGCGAGCTTCCATTTCAGCATCGGCGCGAGATGCAGACGCGACGGCGATCTGCGCCTTGAATTCCTCGAAGAAGTCGCCGCGATAGTCCGGCGGCAGCTTGAAGATCGCCATGCTGCCGACATGCATCGGCGTCTCCGGCGTCTCCAGATAGAGGAAGGCGCCGTCGACGCTGGTGAGCTTCGGTCCGCGCGCGCTCATCGTGCGGTCTCCTTCGCGGCGCTCGTGAGTTTGCCATAGGCGAGCATGAACGGTCCGGAGCGGGCGAACGGTTTGAACTCGCCCTCCTTCTGCGCCAGCCGATCGGCGATCGCCCACAGCGCCGCCGGATTGCCGCCGAGCCCGATATGGCTGGCGAGCAGGATCTCGATGTTTTCTGACGTCGGCCCCTCGCGGGCGATCGAACAGCGCCAGTTCACCACGCCGTCGGTCTTGGTGTAGATCGAGGTCGCGGGCACGGGCAGATCGCCGCCGACCGCCGCGAGATCCTCGGCGCGGGCGTCCGACGTCTTCTCGCCCGTCACTTGTTCGTAAAGTCTTGCGCGCGTTGGTAGCCTGCAATTCGCGGGCGAACGGGCTGCCGAGAGTGACGACCGAACGCACCGCTTCGGGCATGGTGAGCGCGAGATCGCGCGCGAACACGCCGCCGAGGCTCCAGCCGACCAGCGAGACCTTGCGGCCCGTTTCGTTGCGCAACCGCGCTAGCCGCGCCCGCAGCACCGAGCGCATGCGATAGAAGCCGCCGATGTTGCGACCGAGCTCCCAGCCCTCGGCGCGATAGCCGAGCTCGCGCAAATAGCGGCGCATCAACCAAGTGGAGACGTCGCCGGCGAGGAAGCCGGGCAGCGCCAGAACAGGGTGGCCGTCGCCGCGCGGGGCGAGCCGCAGAAGCGGCGCGAGGGCGACGGAGGAGGCGAATTCGTGAAGTGCGCGGCCTTCGCTCAACAGGAGGAGCGCGGAAGGCGGTTTTAACGAATCGTTCCGCCCCTGCGCGGCTGACGCTGTAGCCGCCATCCCTTGTCCTCCCCGCGCGAAGGCGCGCCGCCGCTTGTGTTTTTCGCAACCTCCCTGATACTACGGCGTCAGGCCCGAAGCAAACGCCCGGGCCGGCAACGCGAGGGGACGTCATGAGCCGGGACTTCGACATCGTCGTTTTCGGCGCGAGCGGCTTCACCGGCAAGCTGGTCGCCGAATATCTGGCCGGCCGCGCCAAGACCGACCTGCCTCGGCGCCTCGCGCTCGCCGGCCGCGATCTCGACAAACTTGCCGCCGTGCGTACGGAAACGGGTTTGGACTCGGAGACGCCGCTGCTACGGGCCGATTCCTCGGACCTGGAATCGTTGGCCGCGCTCGCCCGCCGATCGCGCGTCGTGCTGACGACCGTCGGACCCTATCAGCTCTACGGCTCGCCGCTTGTCGCCGCCTGCGCCGAGGCGGGAACGCACTACGTCGATCTTTGCGGCGAGACGGCGTGGATGCGGGCGATGATTGACGCGCATGATGAGCGCGCCAAGGCGAGCGGCGCGCGCATCGTGTTCTCCTGCGGCTTTGACTCGATCCCGTTTGATCTCGGCGTCGCCTATTTGCAGTCGGCGGCGAAAGCGTGTTTCGGCGCGCCGTGCGCGCGCGTGAAGGGCCGCGTGCGCAAGATGAAAGGAACGTTCTCTGGCGGCACCGCGGCGAGCTTCCGCGCCACGTTGGCGGCGGCCGCCAAGGATCCCGGCGTGCTCACGCTGTTGCGTGATCCGTTCGCGTTGACGCCGGGCTTTTCAGGGCCGAAGCAGCCATCGGGCAACAAGCCGGAATTCGACGCCGCGCTCGATTCGTGGGCGGCGCCCTTCATCATGGCGGCGATCAACACCCGCAACGTGCATCGCAGCAACTATCTGACCGGCGAATCCTACGGCGCCGATTTCGTCTATGACGAGATGATGCTCACCGGGCCGGGCGACAAGGGCGAAGCGATCGCCAAGGCGATCGCGGCCGCCATGAACGACATGGCCGGCGAGAAGGGGCCGAAGCCGGGCGACGGACCTTCGCGCGAGGAGCGCGAGACCGGCTTCTACGATCTGTTGTTTGTCGGCGCCGGACCCAACGGCGAGCGCCTCGATGTTTGTGTGAAGGGCGACCGTGACCCGGGCTACGGCTCGACATCGAAGATGATCTCGGAATCCGCGATCGCATTGACCGAGGAGGACGGTCCCGGCGGCGTCTTGACGCCGGCGGCGGCGTTCGGGACGAAGTTGTGCGAGCGGCTGGCGAGTCGGGCCGGCGTGACGTTTTCCGTTGAGCGCGGGTGAGATTCGGTTTGTAGGTTTGCGCCTCGGTTGGCCGTTCCCCCTCACTGCGAGGGCGGGGAGAGGGAGGGCTGCAACTGTCGATCACGCCTTTCAGGAGGGCGACTTTTGACCCCGAAACGAGCGGCCAGTTGCGGCGAGGATTGATATGGCGCAAGCGAGCAGACAAATCCCGCAACCGCCGAGCGCGCCGTATTTCGGCAATGCGTTCTCTGTCGATCGTCACGCGCCGATCGCCAGCCTCAACGCCTACGCGCGCGAGCTCGGGCCAATCTTTCAACTGGAGGTGATGGGCGCGAAAATCGTGTTCGTCGCCGGGGCGAAGCTCGCCAGCGAAGTCTGGGACGAAGCCCGCTTCGACAAGGCCGTGCGCGGACCGCTTGCGCGCGTGCGCGCGATCGGCGGCGACGGCCTGTTCACCGCCAAGACGACCGAACCCAACTGGGCGAAGGCGCACAACATCCTGCTGGCGCCGTTCGGCAACCGGGCGATGCAATCCTACCACCCCGCGATGCTCGACATCGCCGAGCAGCTTTGCAAGAAGTGGGAGCGCCTAAACCCGGACGAAGAGATCGAAGTCGTCCACGACATGACGGCGCTGACGCTCGACACGATTGGGCTCTGCGGTTTCGACTATCGTTTCAACTCGTTTTATCGTCGCGATTATCATCCGTTCGTCGAGGCGCTGGTGCGCTCGCTGGAAACGGTGATGCTGCATCGCGGGCTGCCGCTGGAAGGCCTCGCGTTGCACGCGCGGCGGCGGACGATGCAGAAGGACCTCGCGTTCATGAACGCGATCGTCGACGCCCTCGTCCACGAGCGCCGCGACGCGGGGAAAGCGGGCGAGAAGAGGGACCTGCTCGAACTCGATGCTGAGCGGCGTCGACAAGCAGACCGGGACGCAGCTCGACGACCTCAATATCCGCTATCAGATCAATACATTTCTCATCGCAGGGCATGAGACGACGAGCGGCCTGCTGTCCTACGCGCTCTACGCCTTGCTGAAGAACCCGGATATTCTCGCGAAGGCGCGCACGGAGGTCGATCGGGTGTTCGCCGGCGTGGAGGCGCCGACTTATGCGCAAGTGACGCAGCTTCACTACATCAATCAAGTGCTGAAGGAGAGCTTGAGACTATGGCCGCCGGCGCCGGCGGTGGGGCTTTATCCTTATAAGGACGAGGTCATCGGCGGCTTCGCGATCCCCAAGGGGACGACGATCAACGTGCTGATTGGCCCGCTGCAACGCGATCCTGAGGTCTGGGGCCCGCGCGCCGACGTGTTCGATCCCGAAAACTTCTCGCCGGAGGCGGAGGCGAAGCGGCCCGCCTGGGCGTTCAAGCCGTTCGGCAACGGCCAGCGCGCCTGCATCGGCCGCGGCTTCGCCATGCACGAAGCGGCGCTGGCGCTCGGCATGATCCTGCAACGGTTCGATCTGATCGATTCGCATCGCTATCAGTTGAAGCTGAAAGAGACGCTGACCGTGAAGCCCGAGGGCTTTCGGATCAAGGCGCGGCTGCGGACCGATCGCCCGCGCGAGGCGCCGAGGGCGCCGACCGCCGCGGCCGTTGCGTCGGCCCCGCCGCCGGTGGCGCGGCCGACTCACAACACGCCGCTGCTCGTGCTCTATGGCTCGAACCTTGGCACGGCCGAGGAATACGCGCATCGGCTCGCCGAGACGGCGGAGATCAACGGCTTCGTCACCACCCTCGGCGCGCTCGATGACCATGTCGGCGCATCGCCAAAGCCCGGCGGCTTGGTGATCTTCTGCGCTTCCTACAACGGCGCCCCGCCCGACAACGCGAGCAAATATGTCGACTGGCTGCGCAACGGCGCGTCCGACGGCGCTTTCCAAGGCGCACGCTATGTCGTGTTCGGCTGCGGCAACAGCGAATGGACGGCGACCTATCAATCGGTGCCGCGCTTCATCGACGAGCGCATCGCCGCGCTCGGCGGCGAACGCATCGCCGCGCGCGGCGAAGGCAACGCGCGTGAGGACCTCGACAGCCAGTACGAGGCGTGGTTTGCGGCGCTGCGCCCGGCCGCGGCGCGCGCGTTCGCGCTGCAAACCGGGCTCGATCGCGAAACCCGCGCCGAGCCGCTCTATCGCGTCGAGACGCTGGCGCCGCCGCCTATCGACAACGCCGCGGCGGCCGGCGGCCAGCGCCTGCGCATTCGCGAAAATCGCGAACTGTTGACCTCCGCCGACCGCTCGACCCGCCACATCGAGCTGGAGCTCGCCGAGGGGCAGAGCTATCGCGCCGGCGATCATCTCGCCGTGGCGCCGCGCAACGACGCGGCCTTGGTTGACGCGGTCGCGGCGCGTTTCGGCTTGGCGCCGGAGAGCGCGATCAAGCTCGACGCGACTCCCGGACGGCGGCCGCTGCTGCCGGTCGGCGTCACGCTGTCGATCGCCAAGCTGCTGACCGATTTCGTCGAGCTTCAGCAGGTGGCGACGCGCAAGCAGATCGAGACGCTCGCCGAGCATACGCGCTGCCCGGTGACGCGGCCGAAGTTGCAAGCGCTGCTCGACGACGAGGCCTACCGCGCCGAGGTGTTCAATCAACGACTTTCCGTGTTTGACCTGTTGCGTCGTTTCCCCGCCTGCGAATTGCCGTTCGCCGCCTATCTCGAAATGCTGCCGCTGTTGCAACCGCGCTATTACTCGATTTCTTCCTCGCCGCTGCAAGACAAGGAAGCGCTCAGCGTGACGGTCGGCGTCGTGCGCGGCGCGGCGCGTTCGGGGCTCGGCGAATATCGCGGCGTCGCCTCCAACTATCTGGCGGCGCGCGGCGCGGGCGACTTCGTCCATGCCGGCGTGCGCGAGACCAGGGCGGGGTTCCGTCTGCCTGACGATCCGCTGACGCCCCTGGTGATGATCGGTCCCGGCACCGGACTCGCGCCGTTCCGCGGTTTCTTACGCGAACGCGCGGCGCTGCGCGCTCAGGGGACCGCGCTCGGTCCGGCGATGTTGTTTTTTGGTTGCCGCCGCGCCGACGAGGATTTCCTTTACGCCGACGAGTTGCAGGCCTATGCGGCGCAAGGGCTCGTCGACCTGCATGTCGCGTTCTCGCGCCCGCCCGACGGCGCCAAGACGTACGTGCAGGACCTCATGCGCCAGCAATCCGACGCCCTGTGGCGATTGTTGGAGGCAGGCGGGATCGTGTTCGTGTGCGGCGATGGCGCGCGCATGGAGCCCGACGTGAGGCGGACGCTTGCGGCGATCCACGGCGCGAAGACTGGCGCGGTGGCGGAGGCGGGCGAGGCGTGGATCGCGCGGCTGGGCGAGACCAACCGTTATGTGCTCGATGTCTGGTCGAGCAACTGAGCAAGCCATACGGGAGAGTTGGATGAGAAGCAGCTTCGCCGCGGGGCTGATCGTGGCCGCGTTGCTGAACGCGCCGGCGCTCGGCGCGTCGTGCGGCGAGACCGTGCGATTGACCGTCGAGCCGCCCGGCAAGGTTGATGAGGTCGCCGCCGTGCTGCGCCGGCGGCTGGAGGCGGCGGGCGCGGCCTCGCCCTCGGTGACGGCCGACGGTCCGGCGGCGTTGCGCGTGTTGCTGCCGGCGGGCGCGTCGCCGTCGTTGCTGACTCGTCCGGGCAAGATCGAATTTCGTCTCGTCGCCGCGACGCCGGAGGCGCCGGGCGCCGTCGCTCTGCCGAAATGGAGCGGCGAGGGGACCGAGAGCGTCGAGCCGCAGGTGATCGTCAACGAGACTCATCTGCGAGACGTTCAGGCGCGCGAGGAGAAGGACGCCAACGGCGGCGCGAGCGTCGTGGTGATCGCGTTCCGCTTCGATCCGCAGGCGCTGAAAAATATGCTGACGGCGACGGTCGACGCGGTCGGGCGCAAACTTGCGATCCTGGTCGACGACCGGGTCGTCGTCGATCCGATCATCCGCGCGCCGGTCGCCGCGGCGTCCGGCGAGATTTCCGGCGACTTCACGTTGCAGTCCGCCAACGAACTTGTCGAACTGCTGGCCAGCGGCCGGCTTCCCGCCCGTGTGGTCGTCGCCGCCCGCGAGCCGGCCGCCTGCCCGTGAGGCGTTACGCGCCGTCGAGCGCGTCGCGCGGGAACGCGGCGCGGACGACGAGGCCGCTCGGGCGCGCCGGCGTCAACGTCAGCACGCCGCCGTAGGCCGCCACGCGCTCGCGCATCCCGATCAGCCCGCGCCCGCCCGGCGCGGCGCCATCGAGGCCGCGGCCGTTGTCGGCGATGGTCAACGCCAGCGCGCCGTCCTCGATGCGCAGCGCCAGCCGCACCTCGCCGGCCTCGGCGTGCCGCGCGGCGTTGGTGAGCGCCTCCTGGGCGATGCGATAAAGGGCGGCCTCGAAGCCCGCCGTCAGCGGCGGCAGGTCGGCGCTCTCGACCGACACTCGCAAATGCTCCTGATTGCGC
>CAWEDI010000013.1:0-109289 GCA_963807735.1 uncultured Pseudomonadota bacterium
ACGCGGCCGGTCGCATGAGCGCGAGTATCTCACGGCGTTCGATGGCGGCCAGTTTCGGCGACAGCGGCGCCGGGGTCGCGCCGGCGCGGTAAATGCCGAACGTCAGCGCGAAGAAATCCGGCCCGTTGGGAAAGGCGAAGGCGACGAGATCGTCGGCCTTCACGCCGGCCTCGCAGACGCGCCGCCCAGGCCGCCGAACGTCGGTCGAGTTCGCCCCACGTCCATCGCTCGTCGCGATGGACCAGCGCGAGTTGGTCGGGCGGGAAGCGCGACGGCGTTTCAGCGAGTGGGATCATCAGAACGCCACGCGGTCGCCGCCCTTCAGCGCAAGGATTTCGCGCGCCTCGTCGGGCGTCGCGACCTCCAGGCCGAGGCCTTCGATGATCTTGCGCACCTGCGTCACCTGCGCGGCGTTGGACGGCGCGAGCTTGCCGGCGCCGACCCAGAGGCTGTCCTCCAAGCCGACGCGCACATTGCCGCCCATCGACGCGGCCATCGCGGCGACCGGCATCTGGTTGCGGCCCGGCGCCGAGCACCGACCAACGATAGTTGTCGCCGAACAGCCGGTCGGCCGTGCGCTTCATGTGCATCACGTCGTCGGCATGCGCGCCGATGCCGCCGAGCAGGCCGAAGCAGGTCTGGATGAACAAGCGGCGCCTTCACCAGGCCCTCGGTGAAGAAATAATGCAGGTTGTAGAGATGGCTGGTGTCGTAGCACTCGAACTCGTAGCGCGCGCCGGTCGCGTTGAGCGTATCGAGCGCGTAGCGAATGTCCTTGAAACTGTTGCGGAACACCAGATCGTGCGAGCCCTCCAGCATCTTCGGCTCCCAATCGTGCTTGAACTCCTTGTAGCGCTTCAGCATCGGGAAACAGGCCGAAATTCATCGAGCCCATGTTGAGCGAGGCGATCTCCGGCTTCCACTTCTCCGCCGGGCGCACGCGCTCCTCGACCGTCATGTAAGGCGAGCCGCCGGTCGTCAGATTGACGACGACGTTCGAGGATTGTTTGATGACGCTGCAGGAAAGGCTCGAACGCCTCCGGGCTCTGGTCGGGCCGGCCATCCTGCGGGATTGCGCGCATGCAGATGCACGATCGCGGCGCCAGCCTCCGCCGCGCCGAGCGCGCTCTCCGCGATCTCCTCGGCCGTGACGGGCAGATGCGGCGACATCGACGGCGTATGGATCGAGCCGGTGACGGCGCAACTGATGATGACTTTGCGCTTGGCCATAGGCGTTCCTCCGTTCTTGTCAAAACTTGGCGGCCAGCGCGGCCCAACTTTTTTGCAAGCTCTCGCGATGTTCGGGCGGCGCGACGGCGATCAGCGCGCGCGCGCGTTCGTGATGGTCGAGGCCGCGCAGGTCCGCGGCGCCAAACTCGGTCGACGACGATGTCGGTGTCGAAGCGGCCGAGCGACATCGGGCCGGAAGCCTGCACCCGGCGCGACGATGCGGCTGATCCTGCCCTTCGCCGCCGAGGCGGCGAGCGCGACGATGCGCAAGCCGCCGGCGGCCCAAACGCCGCGCGCGAAATCCGAGGCGCCGCCGGGGCCCGACATCAACCCGTGCGGGCCCGAATTCGGCGTAGGCCTGACCGAACAAGATCAACCTCGAGCGCCGAGTTGAGGGCGATCGGCGTCTCGACCTGCGCCCAGGTCGCGGAGCGATGGGTGTGCGAAACCGGCTCGAAGCGATAGGACGCGCCGCCGACGCGATCGTAGAGTCGCTGCGAACCGATGGCGACGCCGCCGGTGACCGCAACGCCCGGCGCGAGCGCGCCGGCGTCTTCGAGATCGCACACGGCTTCGGGGATCAGCCCGGAATGCACTTTCAGATTGCGCCGCCCGCGCAAGGCGCGCAGGACCGCGTTCGGGATTTTGCCGAGGCCGGTCTGGATCGTGGCGCCGTTGGGGACGAATCGGCGCGACCGTCTCGCCGATCGCATTGCGACAGCGCGTCGTCCGCGCTCCTCGGCAGAACCCGAGCAACGTCCTGCTCCGCCTCGACGTAGGCCGTCAGTTGCATCGAACGGAATGGCGCAGGAGCTCGCCACGCGCGGCAGGCGCGGATTGAGATGCGCGACGCGGACGGGAATGCGCGGCCAGATTTCGGCGAGAAAGTCGACGACGGGACCGAAGCTGCAAAGGCCCCCGGCGTCGGGCGGCGTCGCCATGAACAGCGCGGCGTCGATGGGCACACTGCGAAGCCGCGCAAGGATGTCGCCGTAGCAGAGCGGAAGGAAGCGCACCGCCTCGCCCGCCGCCTTCAGCTCCGGCGTGACGAAGAAGGTCTCCACCCGGCATTGTGGATTGGCAAGATAGGTCCGCCGGTTGAGGCCAGGAACGAAGATGCCGGTGAACGTCATCGCGCCCAGCGTCTCGCCGGCGCGCATGACGGCGTCGGCGAGTAGCAGCGACTCCGCCGAACACAGCGCCGAGCAGCACGCGGCCACCGTTCGGCAGCACGGACGCCGAACTCTTCGGGCGCGATGCGGCGCGGCGGCCATGGCCTATTTGACGTGGGTGTGGAAGTCCGGCTTGCGCCGCTCCTTGAATGCGCGCACGCCTTCCTTGGATTCCTCGGTTTCGTAGAACAGCTTGACCGCGCTGAGCATCGCCAGGCTGATGCCGCGAATGTTCTCGCTGTCGGCGTTGAACGAACGCTTGGCGAGCGCGAGCGCGGTCGGCGATCGCTCGGCGAGAATGTCGGTCCACGCCTTCACCGCGGCGTCGAGCTCGGCGAACGGCACGACCTTGTTGACGAGACCCATCTCATAAGCCTGCTGCGCCGTGTATTGTTCGTTGAGGAACCACATTTCGCGCGCCCGCTTGTCGCCGATGTGGCGCGCGAGCAAAGCGGTGCCCCAGCCGCCATCGACCGAGCCGACCTTGGGGCCGACCTGGCCGAACTTCGCCGTGTCGGCGGCGATCGTCAGATCGCACAGGGTCGCGAACACGTTGCCGCCGCCGATCGCGAAGCCGTTGACGCGCGCGATCACCGGCTTCGGCACGTCGCGGATGATCGATTGGAACTCGTCGATCGGCAGGCCGACGATGCCGCGGCCGTCGTACTGGCCTTCGTGCGCGCTCTGGTCGCCGCCGGTGCAGAACGCCTTGTCGCCGGCGCCCGTCAACACGATCGAGGAGACGCTCTTGTCGTAGCCCGCGATCTGGAAGGCTTTGATGAGCTCCTCCATCGTCTGAGCGCGGAACGCGTTGTATAGCTTCGGCCGGTTGATGATGATCCAGGCGGCGCGGTTGTCGCGCTTCTCGTAGAGGATGTCTTCGAAAGCGGGAGTATCAGTCATCTCAGGTGTCCGTTGTCAGATCATGTTCATGCCGCCGGCGACCGAGAAGGTCTGGCCGGTGATGAAACCCGCGTCGTCGGAGGCGAGGAAGGCGACGATGCCGGCGTAGTCCTCCGGCTCGCCCATGCGTTTCAGCGGGATGCCGCGCACCATGGCGTCCTTCCACTTGACCGCCTGTTCGCCCTCGCCGAGCACCGTCGCCATCATCGGCGTGTTGGTTGGGCCGGGGCAGACGGCGTTCAGCAGCACGCCCTTCGTGGCGAGTTCGCGCGCCACCGATTTGGTGAAGCTGATAAGGCCGCCCTTGCAGGCGGAATAGACGGCCTCGTTGCTGGTGCCGACACGCGCGGCGTCGGAGGCGATGTTGATGATGCGTCCGCCGCCGCGCTTGACCATCAGCGGCGCGACGACGTGATGCGTGTTGAGCGGGCCATAAAGATTGATGCGGATGATCTTGTCCCACAGCGCCTGATCGGTGGCGAGGAACGGCGCCGGGCGATCCCAGCCGGCGTTGTTGACGAGCGCCCAAATCGGGCCGAGATCGGCCTCGACGCCTCGGCGACGGCGGATTGCACGGCGCGCGTAATCGCCGACGTCGACTTCGTAGCTGGCGATGCGGCCCGCGGGCGCCATCGCCTCCGTCTCCTTGGCGGCGTCCAGCTTCAGATCGAAGATCGCGACCTTGCAGCCCTCCTCGGCGAGACGCAATGAAAGCGCCCGCCCGATGCCCTGGCCGCCGCCAGTGACGACGGCGACTTTGTCTTTCAGTCCGCGCACGTGGAGCTCTCCTTCAGATCACAGTGTTGATGTCGCTGTCTTCAGCCTCCTCGGCCTCGCCGCCGAGCATTTCAAGCAACGTCTCCTTGAGCGTGTGCAAGGTCTCGGCCGCCTGCTCCAATTGCGAATCGGAAACGCGATTGAGGATTTCGAGTTCAACCGTCTCGACGCTTTGGCGGATGGCCCCGACCATTTTCGCGCCCGCTCGGGTCAGATAAACCCGCCGCGCCCGACCGTCGCATCTTGTCGGCGCGCCGCTCGACGAAACCGGCGCTTTCCATACGGTCGAGCAGACCGCCGATCGCCACCTTGGTCAGATCGAGGTCGGCCGCGAGCGCGGTTTGCGTCATGCCATCGCGGCGCGACAGAAACGCCAGCACCCACCATTGCGCGCGCGTGATGCCGAGCGGCTTCAGCGCCCGATCGACCGCGACGCGGCGCAGGCGCGACACGTCGTGGATGAGAAAGCCGAAGCGCAGGCCGGTGTTGAGGTCCTTGGTCAACTGCTGCCTCACTCGCGCCGCGTTCGCTGAGCGAGCCGCCCCTTGAACATGTCGCGGGCGATGATCGTCTTCATCACTTCGACCGAACCGCCGGCGATCTTGACGACGCGAGCGTCGGCATAGGCGCGGCAGATCGGGTATTCCCACATGTAGCCCCAGCCGCCGAACAACTGCAGGCATTTGTCGACCGCCTCGCAGTGCAATTCGGAGGTCACGAGCTTGGCCATCGCCGCATCGACGGCGTCGAGCTTGCCGTGGCGGAACAGATCGATGCATTTATCGGTGAACACGCGCGCCATGGTCGGCGCGAGACTTCAGGTCGGCGAGCACGAACTGCGTGTTCTGGAAGTCGGCGATTGTCTGCCCGAAGGCCTTGCGCTCGGCGGTATAGTCAACCGTCCATTCGATAACGGTCTCGGTGACGGTCGCCGAGCGGATCGCCTGCGCAAGGCGCTCCTGCGGCAGTTTGGTCATCATCAGCGCGAAGCCCTGACCCTCGCCGCCGAGCATGTTGCGATGCCGGGACGCGCACGTCCTCGAAGAACAATTCGGACGTGTCCTGCGCCTTCATGCCGAGCTTTTCGAGATTGCGGCCGCGGGTGAAGCCCGGCCGGTTGGACTCGACGAGAAAAAGCGTGACGCCCTTCGCGCCCGCGGCCGAGTCGGTCTTGGTCGCCAGCACGATCACGTCGCAAAGCTGGCCGTTGGAGATGAAAACCTTCTGGCCGTTGATGACGAAATCGTCGCCGTCGCGACGCGCCTGGGTGCGCACCGCCTTGAGATCGCTGCCGGCGTGCGGCTCTGTCATGCCGAGCGAGCCGATCGCCTCGCCGCGCACCATCTTCGGCAGCCAATGACGTTTCTGCTCATCGGTTCCGAACGAGAGAATGTAGGTGGCGACGAGATCGGTGTGGATCAGAAACCCGGGGCCGCTCGCGCCCACGCGCCAAAGCTCCTCGAACACGACGACATCGAACAGATAGTCGAGGCCGAGCCCGCCATATTCCTCCGGCACGGTGCAGCACAACAGACCCTTCTCGCCGGCTTTCAACCACAGCTCGCGAGGCACGATGCCGTCCTCTTCCCATTTCGCGTGATAGGGGACGATTTCCGCCTCGACGAAACGGCGAACGGTGGCGCGCCAGATTTCGTGTTCTTCGGAGAACAGGGAGCGTTCGATCATGTCGCTCGTCCTCGCTCACGCGCTCGCGCGTTGAGCTTTTTCGCGTTCGGTCGATCGCCGGATCGCCTCGCGCGCCGCGCGCCATTGTTCGTCGGTCAGCGCGCCCAAATCGGCGAAAGTTGCAGGGACCGGCGAGATGCTGGCCGCCGTCGATCGCGATCGTCTGGCCGGTGAGATATTCGCAGGCGTCGGACAGCAGGAAGACGATCAGATTCTGCAGCTCCTCGATCCGGCCGTAGCGGCCGAGCGGGATCGTCTCGCTCCGCGTCGCCGAGGAGCTAACGTCCGGAAGCGGATTGAGTTTTTCCCACGCGCCTTCGGTCGGGAAGGGGCCCGGCGCCGTGGCGTTGAGCCTTATGCCGTAGCGGCCCCACTCCACCGCGAGCGACATGGTCATCGCATGGAGCGCGGTCTTGGCCATCGCCGAAGGGACAACAAAAGCCGAGCCGGTCCAGACCCAGGTCACAAGGTTGCTGACCACCGATCCCTTCAGGCCCCCCGCGATCCAACGTTTCCCCGCCGCGAGCGTCACATGGAAACTGCCGTCCATCACGGTTGAGGTCACGGCGCGAAAGCCGCGCGGACTGAGATCCTTCGTCGGCGTTATGAAATTCGCGGCGGCGTTGTTGACCAGGCCGGTCAGCGCTCCCTCGCTCCAGATCGCGTCCATCATCGCGTCGACCTGATCGGCCTCACGAACGTCGCAAACATGATGCGAAGCGGGGACGGGACCGCACTGGGAGATCGCCTCGGCGGCGGTCGCGAGCACCGCCGGGCGCCTCCCGCAAATGTGAACCTTGGCGCGCCTTGGCGGCGAGCGCCTTGCCGATCTCCAACCCGAGGCCGCCGCCGCCGCCGGTCACCAGAATCGACTTGCCTTCGAGCGCGCCCTCGCGAAAGATATCCATGCTCATGAGGGCGAATCTCCCGCAGCTTTATTCTTCGCGCGCTGCTCGCCGCGAGTTCGTAAGCTAGTTTACAAAACGTGCGAAAGCTGTCAAGCTCACAATGATCGAACGGGAGAGAGCGCTTGAGCGCGGAGGTCAATCCAAGCCTGCGGGGCGTCGCCGGCGTCGGCGTCTATGCGCCGTTGCTGCGGCTTGATTGCGCCGCCGCGTCGCGTGCGCTGAAATTCTCCGGCTTGGCCGGCCGACGCGATGGCCATCGCGCGGTTGGCGGCTGGGACGAGGACGCCTTCACCTTCGCCGTCGAGGCGGCGCGCGGCTTGCGCGACGAGGCGGATGCGGTGATCTTCGCGTCGACGTCCGCGCCGTTCATCGAACGTCTTCACGCAACTTTGCTGATCGACGCGCTCGCGATGTCGGAGCAGACCCGCGCCCGCGACGTTTCCGGCTCGCGCCGTTGCGCGATTTCGGCGCTGCTCGACGCGCTGCTGGCGCCGGGTTCGGTGCTGGTTGCCGCCGGCGAACGGCGCGGCGGCCGTGCGGGTGCGCCCTCGCATCTGATCCAGGGCGACGGCGGGGCGGCGGCCCGAGTCGCCGACGACGCGCCAGCCCGGCTCGTTGGTTGGGCGAGCCTTTCGCACGATCTGGTTGATGTCTACGCCTCGCGCGAGCACCCCGAGCCCTATGTCGCGGAGGAGCGCTTCGTTCGCGAGACGGCGGTCGCTCGCGTGATGGCGCCGACGCTTCGCCGCGCGCTGGATAACGCCGGTTTGTCCGCCGCTGACATCCAGCACGTCGCGGTGCACGAACCGACGCCCGGGCTTTGGCGCGACATCGCGCGCGCGACGGGGATCTCAGCGCCCAATCACGCGACGGAGGTGGCGGCCAAGCTGGGTGATCTCGGCGCCGCGCATGCGCTGTTTGCGTTCGCGCTCGCCGCGGCGCGCGCGAAGCCGGGCGATCGCATCTTGCTCGCCGGGTTCGGCAGCGGCTGCGATGCGCTGGTGTTCCAAATGACGCGAGCGTTGCCGGGCGCGGAGACGGCGGAGGCCGCGCTGCGACAAGGCGCGGTCTTGAGCGACTATCTCCGCTTCCTCAGCCTCAACGGCGCAGTGGATTTGGATTGGGGAGTGCGCTCGGAATTCGAACAGAAGGCGCAGGCGACCGTCCTCGAACGTTACGGGCGTGACATGCTCGGCTTCATCGGCGGCCGCGACCTCAGCGGCAACGTGCAGTTTCCACGAAGCCGCATTCCGGTGCGACCTGACGCCGACGGACCGGAGCCGATGCAGGACGTCCGCCTCGCCGACGAGCCCGCCCGCATCGTCTCGGTGACGGCGGACCGGCTCAATTTCACGCCCGACCCGCCGTTCTGGTTTGGTCTGGCGCAGTTCGACATCGGCGCGCGCGTGATGATGGAGTTCACCGACGCCGACGCGCGCGGCTTCTCCGTCGGCGACCGCGTGGCGATGCGGCTGCGCATCAAGTCGCGCGACCGGCGGCGCGGTTTCCGCACCTATTTTTGGAAAGCGGCGCTTGCCGAGCGTCCGGCGTTGGGAGGCTGACGAATGGCGAGCGGCATCAAGGACAAGGTCGCCATCGTCGGCATGGGCTGCACGACGTTTGGCGAGCATTGGGACAAGGGGCCGGAAGATCTGATGGTTGACGCCTTCGAACAGGCGCTGGCCGATGCGAAGATCCCTCGCTCGCAGATTCAGGCCGCGTGGATGGGCAACGCGCTCGACGACATCAATGTCGGCAACAGCGCGCTGCCGCTCGCCCATGCGCTGCGATTGAAGACGATTCCCGTCTCGCGGGTCGAGAACATGTGCGCGACCGGCTCGGAGGCGTTGCGCGCCGCCGTCTACGCCGTGGCCGCCGGCGCGGTCGATTTCGCCCTCGCGCTCGGCGTCGAGAAGTTGAAGGACACCGGCTACGGCGGCCTGCCGCTGCGCACCAAGGGCCTCGCCAACGACCTCTGGTTGCCCTACGGCTCCGCGCCGGGTTCGTTCGCGCAACTCGCCGGCGCCTATGCCGCCAAACATCGGCTCAACGGCGACGACCTCAAGCGCGCCATGGCGCATGTGAGCTGGAAGAGCCACCAAAACGCGGTGAGCAACCCGCGCGCGCATATGCGCAAGGCGGTCGACATCGAGACGATCCTGAAGGCGCCAATGATTGCCGATCCGCTCGGCCTCTATGATTGCTGCGGCGTTTCCGACGGCGCCGCCTGCGCCATCGTGACGACGCCCGACATCGCGAGGGGGCTCGGCGTCGCCAATCCCGTCACCGTCAAGGCCGTTCAGCTTTCCGCAAGCCATGGTTGGGAGATGAGCTACGGCGCCTGGGACGGCGCCTATGTGCTCAACACGCGCGTGGCCGCAAAGCGCGCCTATGCCGAGGCCGGCGTCAAGGATGCGCGCGCCGAGCTGTCGCTCACCGAGGTGCACGACTGCTTCTCCGTCACCGAACTGGTGACGATGGAGGACCTCGGCCTTTCCGAGGAGGGTCGCGCGCCCGCCGACATTCTCGCAGGCCGTTACGACCGCGACGGCGCGCAGCCTTGTCAGGTCGACGGCGGGCTCAAGTGTTTCGGCCACCCCGTCGGCGCCTCCGGCCTGCGCATGGCGTTCGAGATCTACACCCAACTGCTCGGCCGCGCCGGCGAACGCCAGCTTGCCAAGGCTGATCTTGGGTTGACGCACAATCTCGGCGGAGCGCCGTTCAACAGCATCGCCGCCGTCTCTGTCTTTGGGCGACTGAACTGAGGGAGGTCTGATTGGCCGGAAAGTATTTCGAACAATTCGAGGTCGGCCAGACCTTCGTGCATGAGATCCGCCGCACCGTGACGGATATGGACAACATCCTGTTCTCGTCATTGACCTACAACCCCGCGGCGATCCATATCGATCACGAATACGCCAAGACGACGGAGTTTGGTAAGCCGCTCATCAACTCGATCTTCACGCTTGGCCTCGTCGTCGGGCTCTCCGTGCAGGATACGACGCTCGGCACCACGGTCGGCAATCTTGGTTGGGAGGAAGTGGCGTTCCCGAAGCCGGTATTCGCCGGCGATACGATCCGCGCCGAGACGAAGGTGGTCGCGCTGCGCGAAAGCAAATCGCGGCCGACGCAGGGGATCGTCACCTTCGAGCACAAGGGTTTGAACCAGCGCGACGAAGTCGTGTGCTCATGCCGACGCGTCGCGCTCATGCTTAGGAAGCCCGCATGAAGCTGCGTTCGCTGTTGTTTGTTCCCGGCGATTCCGAGCGCAAGTTCGCCAAGGCGCGAACCTGCGGGGCGGACGCGCTCATTCTCGACCTGGAAGACTCCGTCGCGCCGGCGCAGAAGCCGGCCGCGCGGGAGCACGTCTCGCGGCTTCTCGACGATGACGGTCCGCGCGACGGGTCGTTGTTCGTACGCGTCAACGCGCTCGACACCGGCCTGACGCTCGACGATCTCGCCGCCATCGTGAAACCGGGGCTCGACGCGCTGATGATCCCGAAGGCGAGCGGGGGCGAAGACATCGTGCGCTTCGGCTATTATCTCGACGCGTTGGAGACCAAGGCCGGCATGCCGCTGGGCTCAGTCAAACTGGCCGTGGTCGCCACCGAAACCGCGAAGGCGATGTTCGGCCTGGCGAGCTACGCGCCGGCGCATCCGCGCCTGATTGCGCTGACCTGGGGCGCGGAGGATCTCGCCGCGGCGCTCGGCGCCACCGACAACCACGAGAGCGACGGCGACTGGACGGAGCCTTATCGCGCCGCGCGGGTGCAATGCCTGTTCGCCGCCGGCGCCGCCGAGGTGACGCCGATCGACACGATTCACGCCGATTTCCGCGATCTCGAAGGCTTGGAGCGCGAGTGCCGGCGCTCGCGGCGCGATGGTTTTCTCGGCCGCATGGCGATCCATCCCGATCAGGTGGCGACGATCAACCGTTGCTACTCGCCTTCCGAATCCGAGATCGCTCATGCGCGCCGAGTCGTCGAAGCCTTCGACGCCAATCCCGGGGCCGGAACGCTCGGGATCGATGGCAAGATGTTTGATATTCCTCATCTGAAGGCGGCGCGGAAGGTACTGGCTTCGATCTGATGGGACAGGAAACACGGACATGACCGCAGTGCGACCCCTGCCGACCGAAGACGAGCGCAACGCGATCCGGGAGGGCGTACGCGCCGTCGTTTCGAAATTTGACGACGACTACTGGCTCGCGCGCGACGACGACGGCGAGTTCCCGCGCGAGTTCCATCGCGCGATGGCGGAAGGCGGCTGGCTCGGGATCACTATGCCGGAGGAGTATCGGCGGCGCGGGGCTCGGCGTCACCGAGGCCGCGATCATGATGCACGAGGTCGCAAGCCACGGCGGGGCGATGGCCGCTGCTTCGACCGTTCACATCAATCTGTTCGGTCCGCATCCGATCGTCGTGAAAGGCACGCCCGAGCAGAAGGCGCGTTGGGTGCCGCGTCTGATCGCGGGCGAGGATCAGTGTCGCGTTCGGCTTCACCGAGCCCGACGCCGGCCTCAACACGACGCGCATCAAGACCTTCGCGGAAAAAGTTCGCGGCGGCTATATCGTGCACGGGCAGAAGGTCTGGACCTCGACCGCGCAGGTCGCCAACAAGATCATGCTGCTGACGCCGCACGACCAAATACGAAGACTGCAAGCGGCCGACCGACGGCATCACGATTCTTCTACACCGACCTCGACCGCGCCGAAGATCGACGTGCAGCGCATCCCGAAAATGGGCCGCAAGGCGGTCGATTCCAACGCGATCTTCATCGACGGCCTGTTCATTCCCGACGAGGACCGCATCGGCGAGGAGGGCAAGGGCTTCTCCTACATCCTGCACAGCCTCAATCCCGAACGCATCCTGATCGCGGCCGAAGCGATCGGCATCGGCCAGGACGCGCTGCGCCGCGCGACGCGTTACGCCAAGGAGCGCGTCGTGTTCGATCGGCCGATCGGCGCAGAACCAGGGCATCCAGCATCCGCTGGCGGAGAAATGGATGTATCTCGAATCGGCCTGGTTGATGGCGATGAAGCGCGGCCGAGCTCTACGACACCGGCCGACCCTGCGGGGCCGAGGCCAACAGCGCGAAATTCCTCGGCGCGCGCGCCGGTCACGACGCGGCGTGGCAGGCGGTCATGACGCACGGCGGCTTCGGTTACGCGAAGGAATATCACGTCGAGCGGCTCTATCGCGAGGCGGCGCTGACGCGGCTCGCGCCAATCACCGAGCAACTGATCCTGTGCTTCATCGCCGAGAAGGTGCTCGAGCTTCCGAAGAGCTACTGAGGGCGCGTGATGGGCATGATGGAAGGCAAGGTCGCGATCGTCACCGGCGCGGGCCGCGGCGTCGGGCGCGGCATCGCGCTGGATCTCGCGCGCGCCGGCGCGGCGGTCGTCGTCAACGATCTCGGCGTCAACCTCGCCGGCGAAGCGGCGGAAGCGCCGTCGCCGACGAGGTGGTCGCCGAAATCGACGCGCTGGGCGGCCGCGCCGTCGCCAACCGCGACAGCGTCGCCTCGTGGGAAGGCGCGCAGCGCATCGTCGCAGGCGGCGCTCGACGCCTTCGGACGCATCGACGCCGTCGTCAACAACGCCGGCAATCTGCGCGACAGTCTGTTCCACAAGATGACCGAGGAGGAGTTCGATCCGGTCCTCGCCGTGCATCTGAAAGGCTCGTTCAACGTCAGCCGCGCCGCCGCGCCGCATTTCAAGGCGCAAGCCTCCGGCGCCTATGTGCATATGACGTCGACGTCCGGCCTGATCGGCAATTTCGGTCAGGCGAACTATTCCGCCGCCAAGCTCGGCATCGTCGGCCTCTCGAAATCGATCGCGCTCGACATGCAGCGTTTCAACGTGCGCTCCAACGCCGTCGCGCCGTTCGCCTGGACGCGCATGATCGACTCGATCCCGACCAACACGCCGGAGCAGCAGAAGCGCGTCGAGGGCTTGAAGAAGCTCGTGCCGGAGAAGATCGCGCCCTTCGTGATCGCGCTTGCTGAGCGACGCCGGCGCGCATGTCACCGGCCAGATCTTCGGCGTGCGCAACAACGAGATCTATCCTGTTCTCGCAGCCGCGCCCGATCCGCACCGCGCATGCCTCCGAAGGTTGGACGCCGGAGACGGTGGCCGAGCGCGTGTTCCCGATGTTCGCCAACGATTTCTATCCGCTGCACCGCTCCGGCGACGTGTTCACCTGGGACCCCGTCTGACGATGGCGGTCCGTCGCGACGTCTTGCTTTCACGCGCCTTTGCGAGGGCCGTCGCCGCGCCGCAATTGTTCGTTGCCGTGCTCAGTACGCCGGATCAGGGCCAGGTCGCCTTTGGAGACGCGGCTTGAGCGGCGACGCCGGTCTTGCGGCGCGATTGAAAGCGCCGCTGGCGTTGCCGGTCATGGCGGGCCCGATGTTCATCGCCTCGACGCCCGCGCTGGTTGTCGCGCAATGCCGCGCCGGAATTATCGGCGCGATGCCGGCGCTGAACGCGCGCACGACCGCAGCACTCGATGCCGATCTCGCGCGGATTCACGAAGAACTCGACGGCTGCCCCGCGCCATGCGCGATCAACCTCGTCTGTCATCGGACGAATGCCCGGCTTGAGGCTGACCTCGAGGTCGTCGTCAAACACCGCGTGCCGATCGTGGTGCTCGCCCTCGGCGCGGACGCGAAGGTCGTCGCGGCGATCCACGGCTACGGCGGCCTCGTCTTCAACGACGTCGCGAGCGATCGTCACGCGCGCAAATGCGCCGACATGGGCGTCGACGGCATCATCGCGGTGGCGGCGGGCGCCGGCGGCCACACTGGCGCGATTTCGCCGTTCGCGCTGACGCAGGAAATCCGCGAATGGTGGCGCGGGCCGCTGTTGCTCGCCGGCTGCATCGCCACCGGGCGAGCCGTTCTCGCCGCCGAGACGCTCGGCGCGGATTTCGCCTATATCGGCTCGCCCTTCCTCGCCAGCGTGGAGGCAAACACGGCGCTCGCCTTCAAACAAATGATCGTCGAGGGTCGTTCGACCGATGTGATCGTGACGCGCGCCTTCACCGGTGCGCGCGCCTCGTTCCTGACGCCCTCGCTGCGCGCGCACGGATTCGATCCCGAGGCGATCGCCCGCAAGGACCCGGAGCGGGTCGACATTTCCGGAGAGGCCTCGCAGGGCAAGCCCTGGCGCGACATCTGGAGCGCCAGGCAGGGCATCGGCGCAATCAAGGCCGCGCGCCCCGCGGGCGAATGGATCGCGGCGCTCGCTGAAGATTATGCGCAGGCCCGCGTAGACATGGGCTTGGCTCAAGCGTCGCGATAGAGGGGCGGGCGCTTTTCCAGAAACGCCTTCACCGCCTCGCGATGATCAGCGGTTTCCAGCAGCATCACCTGCTGCCGATCCTCCAGCGTCAACCCGGCGTCCAGGCTCGGCGCGTCGATCTCGGCGTTCAGCGTCTCCTTGGTCATACGCAAGCCCATCGGCGCCGTCTTCAGCATATCCGCCGCCAGCGAAAGTCCGACATCCAGCAACTTCTCTTCAGGCGACGATTTCGCTGACAAGGCCCATGCGCAGCGCGCGCTCGGCGCGTCGATGAAACGGCCAGTGAGCAGGAACTCCGAGGCGTTCGACAGACCGACGAGGCGCGGCAGCAGATAACCGGCGCCCATGTCGCAACCGCCGAGCCCGACCCGGATATAGGCCGCGTTCATCCGCGCGTTGGTCGCCGCATAGCGCACGTCGGCGGCGAGCGCGAGCGAGAAGCCCGCCACCGCACGCGGCGCCGTGGACCAGGGCTATGATCGGCTGCGGACAGCCGCGCATGGCGCGCACGATTCCGGAATAGAGCTTCTGCATCGCCATCTGTCGTTGCGCGCGACCAGGGCCCGTTTCGGCGAAGGCGTTTGTACCGAGATCGGCGCCGGCGCAGAACAACCGCCCCTCGCCCCGCAGGAGCACGACGCGCACGTCAAGTCGCGCCTTCAGTCCTTCGAAGTAGTGGGTCAGTTCCTCGGCCATCAGCGGCGACAACGCGTTGAGCGCCTCCGGGCGGTTCAACGAGAGGATCTCGACGGCGTCGCGCCGGTCAACTTTCAGGGTCGAATAGCTCATGACGGCCTCGCGAGTTCGTCAGATCGGCGGATGATCCTGCACCTCGGCGTAGCGCTCGTAACCCTTGCCGACGCCGTATTCGACGATGCCGTAGCCGACTTCGTCGCCGTCGGTCACTTCAATCACGTGATCGCTCAGCGTGCGCGCGAGCTTACGCGTCGCGGGATCGGCGAGCGACCAGACGTCATGTTCGGAATAGAACTTGCCCTTGTCGTCGCCATGCGACCAGCCGTTGAGGCCGCCGTAAAGGCCGCCTTTGAGGAAATAGCGTCCAGGCAGTGCGCGGAGCTTCAGCTTGCGCCGCGAGCCGTCGGAGAACTGCGCCTCGAACGCCCCGCTCTTGCAGCGTCTGGCCCAGCGGGTCCTTCGCCCAGAAGACGTCGTGAGAAACATCTTCGAGCTTGACCGCGTGTTTGCCTGAGGTTCCAACCGCCCGCACTTCTTCGCCAGAGATATAGATCTTGTCGCCCGGCGCGCGCTCCTTGAAGAACAGGTGCAGGCCGCGATCTCTGAACTGCGCCGTCGTCCAGCAATAGAAAAACGGCGGATAGAAGGTCAGCGGCGGATTGCTCTCGTCCGTCCGCATCTCGCGCGCGGATGCCCCAGGAATGATCGCGCTGGCCGAGCCATGTCGCTTCGCTCACGTCGCGGCGCTCGCCTTCGATCTCGATCCAACCGCGATAGGCGCCGAGTTGCTGCGCGCGCGCCATATGCTCGGTGACGCGGCCGTTGCGGCGGCGGAAATGCTCGCCTTCCTCATGCGGGTTCATCGTCGCGACGAACTCGAGATCGAACGAGAGACCGGACTCGTTTGGCTCTGAGGGCAGGCGATGGCGGCGCAAGCCTTCGAGAATCTCGATCTCCAAGCGGCCCGATGACGGTCTCCAGCGGGTTCGGACGGAGCCGGCGCGAGACGCGGAAATTGTATTGCTTGCCGCCGAACGCGACGCCGGCGAACCCGTCCATCACGTTGCGGTTGGGATGCCAGCCGAGGCCGATGTCGAAAATGAAGTCGCCGTCCGGAATGGGATGGCCGGTGTACCAGAGCCGCTCCATCCACGAGGGATCGGAGCTCATCACGTGATCGAACGTGGTCGGCAGCTGGTGGCCGATGAAATCGTCCTGTTTGCTCAGCATGACTTACCTCAGCCTCTTCTCGGCGCCGCCGGAGATCTCGACGAACATCGGCTTGGCGCTGGTCGCAATTTCGTATCTCGCCTGCCGATTGAGATAATGGTCGACGATCGCCTCGGCCTGCGCCGCAATCTCGGCGGCGACGTCTGCGCGATGGGCCGCAAGCCAATCGATCAGCGCGCAGACCCGCGCGTCGCCTTCGTCGCGCAGCGCCTGCGAGGCGGCGGCGTCCGGAACGTCGCGCGGCGCGCGGACGTGCGGAAGCGGCGCGCCGGGCAGCCGCTCCGAAAGACCGCCGAGCGCGTCGCTCGCCTCTTCGAGCGCGCGCAAGTTGCTCGATGAGAAACGCGTTCGACCATGAGGCGCGCAGTTTCAGGCTGTTGAGCATGTAGATGACGCCGAACGCCTGCCCGCGGGCGTATTCGCCCTCGATATGCGGGATGACTTCTTTTCGCAGCGTCGCGACCATGCCGTCGATCAGGCGGGCGAGCGAATTGTTCACGGTCGCGCTCCACGATCTTGGCGATCTGCCGGAACACCGGCGCGATCTGCGTCGCCATCGCCGGCATTCGCATATCGTTGAACAGCCCATCCTCGAAACAACGCGCCGCCGCCATATGGGTGAAGGCGAGCTTCAGCAGCGAGAACACGATGTAGAACTTCAGCGTCGTCGCGATCGACCGTCAATCCCGGATTGCGCTTCGTAGCGCGCGAGAAATCGTCCTCGCTCGGCAAGGCCGCAGACCAGCGGCGTCCGCCGCCGCGATATTGCGGCAGGAACGCCCAGCCGAGGTCCTCGACGGGGTCGCCGAGATGCACCAGCTCCCAATCGAGAATCGCGGTGATGCGACCGTCGCGTTCGAGGAAATTGCCGAGCCGATAGTCGCCGTGGACGAGCGACAGCCGCTCAGCCCGCGGCGCGATGCTCGCGCAGCCAAAGCGAGCGCGCGATGCGCCATCGGATGCGGCCGCAGCGCCCACCGCGCGGAAGCGGGCCTCCCACTCATCGATCTGCAAATCCGCGGCGTTGTCGAGCGTGACGCCTTCGCCCCATCTTGCGAGCGGCGTCGCGCGCCAATCGAACCCGTGCAGCGCCGCGAGCGCGTCGATGAAGTCGGCGGCGAGACTGCTCGCGCCGCTCGCCGTCGAGCGTCTGGCCCTGCGCGCCCCACGGCAACGGCGTGTCGCCTTCGACCTTCTCGCAGAGGAAGAACGGCGCGCCGAGAATGGCCGGATCGTCGCTGGCGAAATAGACGCGCGGTGCGGGCACGCGGCTCTCCGCCAGCGCGCTCGAGCGAATCAAATTCGGGCATGGCGCTATAGGGCGCGAACAGCCCGTAGGGCGGCCCGATCCGAAGGATGACCTCGCGCGCAGCCGGGAAGCCGCTCAGCGCTACGCCATACGTAATCCAGGAAAAACCGGCGGGAAATTTCGTCAGCCGTTCGACGGTGACGACCGCGCCGACGATCCGGCTGAGGTAGTCGTCGAGACGAGCAATCAAGCGCTCCGTATTCTCAAACGCCGGCGGCTCAAGCCCGGCCGCTCCCTGTGTTTCCGTCACCCCGAGTCCTCAGTTTCTTTTGCGGCGCGACACCGGCAAGCGGAGCTTTGCAGCAAGAGTAATACACTACCATACGATCTCCGCGTCGACAATGCGCGGCGACGACGCTTCGCGCATAAGAGCGCAGCGTCCCCCGCTGGACAAGCGGGAGCCGGTCATGATAAGCTAGTTTACGAATTGACGACGGCGTGCGCCCGTAGGGTATCATGGCGGGAAGCGTCGGTCATTTGGCGGGAGGAAACAAGCGCCCGATTGGCAGGGGCGATCGCGCACTATTCAAATCCTACGCCGGTTGTCGCGAACTCTTCGACGGGCGCGCTCGCCGGCCGACGAGCTCCCGCTCGCCTCTCTGCTGAAAGGATGCGCCGATGGAACTGACCGCATTCGCCTTCGAGATCATCGACGGCGTCGCCCATATCACGATGAACCAGCCGGAACGCGGCAATCCCATCGACGAGCGATTTGCGGCGGAATTCGACCAACTCGCGACCGAATGCTCGGTGCGGCCGGAAGTGCGAGCGGTGCTGATCGACGCCAAAGGACGCTTCTTCAGCGTCGGCGGAGATTTGAACGCGCTGACCCGTAGCCGCGAGGATCTCGCGCGCTTCGTGTCCGCGGCGACGTCCAACCTGCACATGGGCATTTCGCGCTTTGCTCGCCTCAATGCGCCGGTCGTCGTCGCGGTGCATGGCATGGCCGCCGGCGGCGCAGTGGCGCTGGTCGCCGGCGCGGATTTCGCGCTGGCCTCGTCGAACGCGAAGTTCTACGCCGCTTTCGCCGGCATCGGAATCGTCAGCGACAGCGGCGGCACCTATTTCCTGCCGCGGCGCATGGGATCTCGGCGCGCGGCCCAGTTCTACATGCTCAACGAAACGCTGAGCGCCGAGGAGGCCGCGGCGACAGGTCTCATCAACAAGGTGGTCGAGGCTGAGGCGCTTGCCGACGAAGCCTGGGCGCTCGCGCGGCAGTTGGCGCGCGGGCCGACGGCGGCCTACGGCGAGGCGAAGAACCTGTTGCTGTCGAGCCCGACCGAGAGCCTCGAAGGCCAGCTGGAGAACGAAGCGCGCGCCATGGCGCGCGTCACCCGCACCGATGACGCCTGGAACGCCATGCGCGCGGTGCTCGCCAAGCAGAAGCCGACGTTCGAAGGCCGCTGATCGACAAGAAGTCCAGGCATGCTGTTTAACGAAGACCAAATCGCCATCCGCGAACTCGCCCGGCGCTTCGCCCGCGAAAAGTTGCTGCCGCAATATCAGGCGCGCGACAAGAGCGGCGTGATGGACCGCGCGCTGATCCGCGAGATGGGTGAGCTCGGGCTGATGGGCGTCGATCTGCCCGAGGCGTACGGCGGCCTCGGCGCGCCGGGCGTCACCGCCGGAATCATCGCGGAGGAGCTCGCCTACGGCGACTTCAACGTCAGCGCCGTGCCGGTCGGCGTCTCGTTGCTCGGCGCGATCATCATGAGCAGCGCGACGCCGCAGCTCGCCGATTATTGGGTCCCGCGCATGATCCGCGGCGAGACTCTGATGGGCGTCTGCGTCACCGAGCCCAGCGGCGGCTCCGACGCCGCCGCGCTGAAGCTGCGCTGCCGGCGCGACGGCGACCATTACGTCCTCGACGGCGAGAAGACCTCGATCACCTTCGCCGATTGCGCCGACGCTTTCATCGTCTTCGCGCGCACCGGCGCGCCGGAGAGCGGCGCGGCGGGCGTCACGGCGCTGATCGTGCCGGCGGATACGCCCGGCGTCGCGCGCACGCGCTTCAACGATGTCGGCAGCCACATCATCGGCCGCGGGTCGGTGTTCTTCGACGGGCGTTCGGGTGCCGGTCGAGAACCGGCTCGGCGAAGAGAACCAGGGCTTCACTCACGTGATGCGCGGCTTCGATTTCAGCCGCGCGCTGATCGCCCTGCAATGTATCGGCTGCGCGCAGGCCTCGCTCGACGAGGCCTGGGAGTACACCAAGACCCGCACGGCGTTCAACGCGCCGATCGCCTCCTATCAGGGCGTGACGTTTCCTCTGGTTGAGGGCGAAAGCCAGATCGCCGCGATCCGCCAGCTCTGCTATCACGCCATCGCTTTGCGCGACGCCGGGCTTCCCCACACCGCCGAGGCCGCGATGGTCAAATGGATGGGGCCGAAGACGGCGTTCGACGTCATCCATCAATGCCTGCTCACTTTCGGCCATTATGGTTGGTCGATGGACCTGCCGCATCAGCAGCGGATGCGCGACGTGATGGGTCTGGAAATCGGCGACGGCACCGCCGGCATCATGAAGCTGATCGTCGCGCGCGAGCGCGTCGGCCGCGTCGCGGTGCAATACGGCAAGCGCTGAGGTCTGCGCGCCGCCGTCAGGCGGCCTCCGCTTTCACGCCGGCGTCGAGAATGGTCACGGTGCCGACGTCGCCGTCGATCTCAATCAAAGCGCCGTCCGGAATGATCCGGGTGGCGTCCGTCACCGAGACAACGCAGGGAATGCCCAGGTCGCGCGACACGATGACGGAATGGCTCATCACGGCGCCGACGTCGACAACCACGCCCGCCGCTGCCAGGAACAACGGCGTCCAAGAGGGGTCGGTGATCGGCGCGACCAGGATGTCTCCGGGGCCGAGAACGTCGGGATTTTCGGTATCGAGCACGATCCGCGCGCGGCCGGTCACCCGGCCCGGAGAGCCGCCGATGCCTTCGAGAACGTCTCCCTTCTGGCCCCAAGTCACATTGCCGTTGACGCGCTTCTGCCACGTGTCAACCGGCGGCGCCTCGCCTTCAAACAGAAACGGCGGAATCCGTTCGGTCAGCATGCGGTAGTCGCGCGCGCGTTCGGCCATCAGCGCGCGGTGGTCGCGGCGTCCGTCGAAATGCTCCAGGAACTCGGGCCATGTGAGCATGAAGTGCGTCAAGGGATCGCCACCGCCTCGCCTCTCCGCGGCGCGGCGCACGAGTTCGTTGATGGCGCGTCGTGTTTGATCCAATGCGCGAATGACCGAGCTCTTCGACGCTTCCCGCGCAATCTGCCAGACTTTCGCCGCGGGCAACGCCTTGCGCAGCTTCAGCCGGTCGAGGCCCCAGAGCTTGCGGCGTGCGTATCGGGTCGCCTGGCCCGCGTTGACGAGCTGCGCCTGGAAGTCGGCGCCGGGCGCTTCCTCCTCGTGCGACAGTCGCATCCGATCGATAGCCCGCAATGGCACATGCGGCTTCATTCGCCACGACGGCGCCGCGAACTCCCATTCATTAGGGCCGCGGTAGCCGTAGCGCTGCAGGAATTCACGAAACAGAGAATTGAACGCGTCCGCTTCAGGAAGACTCTGCAGCAAAGGCCAAGTGGATTCGTTTACGCCCGCGTCGAATGTGCGCGTAAGGGCGGGCGAGGCGGCGACGATCCGCCCGAGCCTCCAGAGGATGCGCGCCGGCTCCGCGGATTCCACGCCCTCGACGCCGGAAAGCAGATCAAGCGTCAGGCCGGGATCCTTCACCTTCAGGGCGCACAACAAAGCGACGGCGCCGGCGGCGTTGGTCGCGCTGAAGGTCACAAACACATGTCGTTCGAAGAGATAGGCATGAGCCTGCGGATAGGCCTCGACATACGCGATCAGCGCGGCGTCGCTCGCGTCGTCGCCGGGATAGCGCGACGCCCAGTCGGCGGAATATTTTCGCATATCCGCGATTTCCCTGACGCGCCGGGTGCGAATAACCCGTTCGTTGCGCCAGAGCAGTTTCAGCGAACAGAGGAAGTTTCGATCCCCTGGCTTCGCCATATATTTGGGGGCGTTCGCCTCACCGAGCAGGCTTTTGTCAACCTGTTTGACCGTGCTGCCTGGCGTCCTTACGCCGAGCAGGCGGATGTAGCTCAGGTTGAGATAGGCGTAGCCGCCGGCGATTCCGATCAACACTCGATCGCGATCGAAATCGTCAACCGCCACAAGGCCGAATTTTGTCCAGGCCGCGCGCCAGGCGTCCTCGAAGGCCTGCCCGCACAGCGACCACGTGAAGGGACTGACGACGTCGGGAAACACCTCGCCGACATTACCGCGCGTGTAGAGCGGCCAACGTTGACTCAAGGGATGGTCGACCACCCATTCCTTTCCGTTGACCATCATGCCGCTTTGGCTCCGTCGCCGACTGTCATGATTGCGCGCACGATCGCTTCTTCGGCGATGTCGTCGCCCGTCAATTCCTTGACGACGACGCCGCTGCGCAGACACAGCACGCGATCGCAACATTCGACGAGGTCGCCGGGATCCGAGGAGGCGATGATGACGGATTTCGTGGCGGCGTAGTCGCGGATCGCGGCGATCAGGTCGCCGCGCGCGGCGATGTCGACGCCGACGCAGGGTTCGTCGACCAACAACACCTCGGAGCCGCACATCAACCAGCGCGACATCAAAGCCCGCTGCTGGTTGCCGCCCGAGAGATCGGCGAGTTCGTGATCCGGTGCGGCGACGACTTTGAGTCGATCCAGCGCCTCGCGCGCGGCCGCGCGTTCGCGGCCTTCGGCGATCACGCCAAATCGGCTCCACATTTCCAGACGCGGCAGGCTCAGGTGTTTGATGAGGCTCCAACCGGGCACGATCGCTAGATTTCGGCTGCCGGACAGGATACCGAGGCCGAGTTGCACGGCCTCGCGCGGATTTTCCATGAACTCGCCGCGGACGCGCACGGAGCCCCAGAGGCGGACGGCGCCGGAAATGACATTGATGGCGTTCTCCCGACCCGAGCCGAGGAGGCCGGCGAACCCCAGGCATTCGTTAGCATAGAGTTTGAAATTGAGTTGTCGAAGTGGCGGCATGGCGAGGTGGCGCCCCTCGACGATCACCTCCGCCCGTCCCGGACGGAGCCGCGGCTTCGGCTTCGGGCGCGACACGCCGGTCATTTCCGTGACCAACCGCTTCTCCGTCACCTCGTCGCCAACGACGTCCGCCGACACTCGCCCGTCGCGCAGCACCGTGACGCGGTCGCACAGTTCGGCGACCTCCGAGAGATAATGGCTCACGAACAGAATGGTCATGCCTGTCGCATTGAGCCGCTTCAGCGCGTCGAGCACCGTGCGCGATTCATATTCACCGAGACCGGCAGTCGGTTCGTCGGCGATCATCAGTCGCGCCTTGCGGTGAAACGAGCGCGCGAACATGACAAGCCGCTGTTCGCCGGGATCAAGCATGAACGTATCTTCGTCCACGCCGATGTCGAGGCCCAGTTCGTCGAGCACCCGGCGGGCCACGGACCGGCCGCGTTGTTTGAACAGGAACGGGCGGCTCGGCTCGTCGCCGAGCACGATGTTCTCCCAAACTTTTACGTAAGGAATCAGGGCGAGCTCCTGCGGCGCGAACTCGATGCCGAGAGCGCGCGACTTGGCGGGCCTGAGTCCGCGCTGCGAGACGCCGTCGATTTCGACCGCCCCTCCGTCGGCGCGCTCGATCCCCGTCAACACGCGGATCAGCGTCGATTTCCCGCTGCCGTTCGGCCCGAGCAGACCGTGGATCGTTCCGGCCGCGATGTCCACTGAGACGCTCTTGAGCGCTTGGGTCTGGCCGAAGGATTTCGAGAGATCGCGGATGGCGACGGAGATGGACACAGGGGACGCTCCCGCGCTCAGACCTTGCGGTTCTTCGGCATATTGGCGAGCACCGCGACGAGCAGGATGCAGCCCGATATGACCGAGCCGATCCAGCGTGGTTGGTTCATCAGCGAAAGTCCGTTGCTCAACACCAGCAAGAAGAACGCCGAAAACACCGAGCCGAAAATGTCGAACCGACGCTTCTTGCTGAAAACCGCGGCGCCAAGGAACGCCGCGGAATAGGCTTGCAACATCAGCGGCGGGGAGGCGAAATTGAAATAGCCGCGCTCCGCGACCGTTATCAGACCAACCAGCGCGGACGCAGCGCCTATCAGCATGAACCCCAGGATGCGCAGCGCAGCGACGGGCACGCCGGCGAGATAGGCGCCCATGGGATTGCCGCCGATTGCGTAGGATCGCCGGCCGACCACGGTGCGACGGCTCCAAAGCCAAAGCACGCCGGCGACCAGCAGCGCGGCGATGACGGTCCATTTGATCTGGGTTTGCGGAAGCCGCGCATCGCCGAGCGCCTGAACGAGCGGCGGCAGCACGATCTGGCTTATCTGTTTCGCGCCGCCTTGAATCCAAGATTGGACCGACAGCTCGCAGCCAGCGGCGATCGATCCCACCGCCAGCGTAGCGACAAACGATGGCACGAAAGCCTTGGCGATCAGCACGCCGTTGATCAGGCCGATCAGGGCGCCCGCGAGCAGGCCGAGCGCGACCGCGCCGACGACGCCGACCTCGCTCCTCCAACCGAACGTTGTCACGAGGACGCCGACGCCGACGGCGACCAGATCGGCCACCGCCGGGAAGGAGAGATCGAATTCGCCCAGAATCAGCGCCAGCGTCGCCGCCGTCGAGAACAGCACCAGCGCCGAACTGTTGTTCAGAACATTGATGGCGTTGCGCGTGGTGGGAAAGGTCGAGGGCAGCAGGAATGAAAACGTCGCCACCACCAGCGCGAACACCAGCACAACGCCCCACTGCTTCAATCCGTCGACGATCCGATCGCGGTCGAGGATGTTGCGGTCGGGCGCCTTACGCTCCAGTCGAATGTCGTCTTTCCGGCCGAACGGAGGCCGGTCGGTCTCCCCCTTTCGGCCCGTCGCCTCCGCAATAGCCATCGAGCGCTCCGTCACGTCGCCACGATCCAAGGTCAGAACTTGTAGGCCTTGCTCCAGCGATCGGCATAGCTTGCAAGATCCGCGTCGAACGACCAGACCTCACCCTCCTTCGGCACGTTGTCCTTGTCGATCACCTTGATTTCGCCGATGTCCTTCAGAGTCGGCGGGATCGGCGTGTTCTTGCTGAAATAGGCCGCGAGGGCGTCGAGCGCCTCGAGATTGGCGATCGCTGAATGATTGACGGCGATGATGAGCGGCGCCCCTGCGCGGATCGCTTGCAACGACGTGTCGTTGTCGTAGCGAGCCGTCATCAGCAGATCTGGACGGTTCGCGGCCTTCAGCGCAGGCAGGTCGATGAGCGCCGAGAAGTCGCAGCAGGTGATGAGCACGGAGGCGTCAGGATGGCCCTGCGCGAGATCGGTCGCGGTTTGCGTGAAAGAATTGACGAGGTTGGTTACATCGGCGTCGGCGATCGCCTCCATCGTCCCGCCGCCCTTCGTGAGCGTGTCCTTGGCCCCCACCAGGAGTCGGTCAGCCGCGTAGACGATGCTGACGTCCTGGCCGACCGCCTTGATGTGGGGGGTCTTCTTCAGCAGATACTCGGCGATCGCGACGCCCAGATAGTAGCTGTCGGGCGCGTAGGTCGCCGTGAACAACTCCTTGCCCGCCGGATTGACGTCAACCGAAGTGGCGATCACCGGAATGTTCTTCGACTTGGCGAGTTTCAGGCCCTCCGTCATCAGCGGTGCGTCTAGCGCCATTGTGATGACCGCATCGACGCCCTCGTTGACGAGCTCGGGAAGCGCGGTGGCGACGACGGCCGGGTTGTTCTGCCCGTCTTTGATAACGACGTCCCACTTCAGCTTCGCCGCCGCGGCCTTGATCTGCGAAGACCAGCGCGTCAGCAATTCTGACTGCAGCGTTATGACGAGAACACCGATCTTGTGCGGCTTCAGCTCGTCCTGGGCGAAGGCGCCGGACGCCGCGATGAGGAACGCTGCGCCTCCGAGCCAGGATGCCGCGGCCTTGATTGAGATCATGGGTTTCCTCCTGCATTGTCGGTTCTTGATTGAACTTGTCTTAGGGGCGAGCCGCTAGACCGCGCGCCCGGCCGCGGCCTCCTTTGCGCGAGTCGTGCCCAACAGGCCGATCAGGTCCTGATGCAGCTCGAACCACACGGTGTGATAGCTCTCCGCGTCAGGCGCGGCGACGTAGCGCAGCTCTCCCGCGCGGATACGCCCGAGCGCAGAGGAGAGACGACGCGCGTATTCCGAAAAACGGGGAACCGTGCGGGCGACCTCGTCGATCACGCCGCCGACGTCGGCGTGGATGGTTTCGAAGGCGTCAAGCGCGGCCTTGTCGTAGGCGGGATCGCTATGATCGTTGCGTACCGGCTTGCCGTCCACCTCGCGCATTTGCCAGCGCGTGATGAGATGTTTGAAGGCGCCGTTGACCGGCGCGAAGCGTTCGGCTGCGGCCTCGATTTGCGCGCGGTCGGCGCCGGCGCGCTCGGCGCGCATCAGCGCATCGGCGACTTCACGCCCGGCGGCGGTCAGGCGAACGCCCACTTTCGTATCTTCGGCGAGGCCGGCGCCTTTGAGTTCGGCGATCAGCGCAAGGCAGCTCTCCAGCGACGTCGCGAGAGCCTCAGCCATCGGCTCGGGCTTACCAAATCCCTTGATGCGCAGACTGATTAGCAGCCGATCTTTCGCCGTCATGTCAAAGTCTCACAACTACCCGTCAGCACTCTCATTTCACTGCCGCCGTCATTGCCACGTCACGGGTAGACTTGCATGGCCGTGAAACAAATACGACGGCAGCCGCTCGCCGCGACCGGCCAACGTGACCCGATCGGTGCGGTGGAACAGCTCTTCAAAGAAGATTTGCGTTTCGAGGCGCGCGAGATGGGCGCCGATGCAAAAATGGATCCCGTTGCCGAACCCGATGTGCAGCCCCTCGTTGCGCGTCGGCTTGAACGATTCGGGGTCGGAGAACTTGCGCTCGTCGCGATTGCCGGACGCGAAGTAGACAACCACCTTGTCGCCCTTGCGAATGGGCGCGCCGGCGATTTCGGCATCCTCGGTCGCGGTGCGACGCATCTGCATGACGGGAGAAATGTAGCGCACCATCTCTTCGACGGCGGTGGGGATCCGTTCCGGCGAGCGGCGCAGCAGGTCAGCGTGCTCGGGCTCAAGGCATAGTTGCTCAAGGCCGCCTGAGAGCAGGAACCTCGTGGTCTCATTGCCCGCCGCGCTGAGGACGATGAAATACGCGTCGAGCTCGCTTTCCGTGAGCGGGCGGCCGTCGATATTCGCCTGTCTGAGGATTGTGGCGAGATCGTCCGCGGGCTCGCGGCGCTTCAACGCAACGAGTTGGCGAAAGAACTGAAACAATTGCCGCCGCGCGTCCGCCTGCTGCGCTTCGCTGGCCAAGACGTTGCTGAGGGCGTTCGCCCAACTCACCATGTCAGGTTGATCGGCTTCAGGCACGCCCATCAGATCGCCGATCACCATCATTGGCAGCTTGACCGCGAAATCGGCGACGAAATCGAACGGTTCGCCGCGCGGGCACGCCGCGATGAGACGTTGTACGGTCGCGCGAATTTTTGGCGTGAGATTTTGCATCAGGCCGGCGCGGAACGACGGCAAGACGGCGTTGCGCAATTGGGTGTGGTAGGGAGGATCGGCGTTGTGCACGCTCGCCGTCCCGTGCCCCTCCGCCTTGCGGTTTGGAATCTGGGTGCCGCCGCCGCTGCAAAACACCAGCGGCCGGCGCACGACGTCAACCACGTCGTCGAAGCGCGTCACGGCGTGAAAACCCGGGCCGTCCTTTTCAGGATTGAAGTAGACCGGCGCCTCGTCGCGCAGTCTTCGGAACGCCTCGTATTCACGGCCCTCCAAAAACATGCTGACGTCGAGCAGATCGATTTCCCCCGGGCTCATGCCATTGTCTCTTTCATCGGGGTCGCAGACCCGTCATTAGTAAAGCAGCTTACTAAAAGCGAACGCGCCTGGCAAGCGGCAATTCAAAGCCTCTGCAAGAAAGGGTCACAATCAGTTGAAGACGAGGGGGGTGCGAACGACGGCGCCGGACTTCTGCGCGGCGACGACTTCGTTGATCCCGTCGAGCGTCGCTTCGCCGTGCATCAGTTTTTCGACCGGCAGGCGGCCTGTGCGCCAGAGCGCGGTGAGCATGGGGAGATCGCGGCGCAGACTGATGCCGCCGTGGAAGCTGCCCGTCAGCTTCCTGTCCTCGTGGAACAGTTCGTAGGCGGAGAACTGTACGGTGGCGGTGGGCGCGCCGGCCCCCACGACCGTGACCGTGCCGCCGCGTCGCGCCGCTTTCCAGGACATGGCGACGGTTGGCGGCGCGCCGACGGCGTCGATGACGACATCGAGATCGCGCTTTGTCTCGGCGAATTCCTCGGGCGCCATGGCCGCCGTGGCGCCGAGAGAGAGCGCGAAGGCGCGCCGTTCCGGGAGCGGGTCGACCGCGATCAGCTCCGCCGCACCGCCGATGATGGCGCCAAACAGCGCACTCAAACCGACCGCGCCGCAGCCGATGATCGCCGTGCTGTCGCCGGGCTTCACGCCGGCGCTGCGAAGCGCGGCGCCGACGCCGGTCGGGATGGCGCAACCCATCATCGAAGCGACGGCGAAGGGCAGGTCGTCGTCGAGCCTGGTCAGCGCGTTTTCCGGCACGAGCGTGTATTCGGCGAAGGTCGCCGTCTTCATGCCTTGATGAATCAACTGCCCGTCCAACGAAAGCCGGTGAGTCTCGGCGGTTTTGCGGCCCGCGCGCGCGTCAGCTGACGTGCTGCGGTTGGCGCACAAATATTCGTAGCCGCGCAGGCACGGCTTGCAGTGCTGGCAGGGCGCGACCCAAAGGACGAGCACGCGGTCGCCCTCCTTGAATTGCGTGACCGCGGCCCCGGTGCGCTCGACGATTCCGGCGCCCTCGTGGCCGAGCACGACGGGCGTTGGTTGACCGAACACCGTCGTCAGCGCCAAATCGGAGGCGCAGACGCCCGCCGCTTTGATGCGGACGACGACCTCGTTCGGGGCGGGTTCGGCGAGCTTGACGTCCCTCAACTCGAAACGCCCGCCCGGTTCAAACATCACGGCTGCGCGCATCTGTCTCTCTCAAGCCTCGAGATGAATGGAGGTATAGGCGAGGTAGGCGCCGATCCCTTCGAGCCCGAACTCGGTTCCGACGCCGCTGTCCTTGTGTCCGCTGAACGGCGCGGCGGCGTTCGAGCCGTATTGATTGATGCCGATGTTGCCGGTTTCGAGCTGTTCGGCGACATCGAGCGCGGCCTTGCGGTCGGTTCCGAACACGGCGCCGGCGAGCCCGTAGGGAGAATCGTTGGCGATGCGGATCGCTTCCTCGACGTTTCGATAGCGGATCACACAGAGAACCGGGCCGAAAATCTCCTCGCGCGCAACGCGCATCGCGTTGTCGACGCGATCAAACAGCGTCGGCTGCACGAAATAGCCGCGCGGCCTCGGGGATTCGAGACTACCACCAACCACGGCGCGCGCGCCCTCTTCGCGGCCGAGCCCGATATAGCCCCGCACTCGATCGCGTTGGCGCCGGAAGGCGAGCGGTCCAAACACCGTTTGCGGATCGAACGGATCGCCGAGCGGCGCGCGCGCGATGACGCTCGCCACAAGCTCGGTCAGTTCCTCGGCGCGAGACTCGGGGACCAGCAGCCGCGTCGCCGCCTTGCAGGTTTGACCCGTATTGCGCAGCGAGACTTTGAGGATATTGGCGGCCAAGGTCTGAGCCTCGGCGTCCGGCAGCACGATGGCCGCCGACTTTCCGCCGAGCTCCAGCGTCACGGCGCAGAGCCTGCGGCCGCAGATCTCGCCGATCTCCCGGCCCGCCTGCGTCGATCCGGTGAACGAAACTTTGTTGACGCCGCGATGCGCGACGAGAGCCCGTCCTGTCTCGACGCCGCCTGTCACCAGATTGACAGTCCCCGGCGGGAAGCCGGCGGTCGCCACCGCGTCCATCAGCGCCCGCGCCGCCATCGGCGTTTCCGGCGCCGGCTTGATGACGACGGTGCAACCCGCCATCAACGCCGGACCGAGTTTGATAAGGATGAGGCTCAAGGGAAAGTTCCACGGCGTAATCAGCGCCGCGACGCCGAGCGGCGTGCGCCTGACCAACGTGCGGCCCTTCGACATTGGGTTCGCCCTGATGTCCTCTCGGAAAACCTCGGGGCCAAGCGAGGCGATCAGTCGCAGATGCGCCGCGCCCGCCGGCGCCGCGTGGCGGCTCTCGGAAATCGGCGCGCCGTTCTCGGTGGTGATGAGCGTTGCGAATTCCTCCGCGCGGCGCGTCAGTTCGTCGGCAAGCGCTGTGAGCAGGCGCGCCCGCTCCGCGACGGGCGTCGCCCGCCAACCGGGAAACGCCCGGCCGGCGGCCTCGACCGCGGCGTCGACGTCCGCCGGATCGGCGTCCACGACATCGGCGATCGGCTCTTCGGTCGTCGGGTTGATGACGCGAAAACGTTGCGAGGAGCGTGCCGTCGCCCAGGCGCCGTCGATGAAAAGGTCGTTCAGCCAGGGCGTCACAACGTCTCCTCCCATCAATCCGTGGCGAGCGAAAGCGCGCGGGTGGGACAGCGCCGTATCGCCTGTTCGACCGCCTTGCGTTCGGACTCGTCCGGCGTCTCGTTGAGCTCCAGCTTGCCCTCGTCGTTGATGGTGAATACGTTCGGCGCGGCGAACTCGCATTGGCCCTGGCCGACGCAGGCGCTCCAATCGACGACGATCCGCAACGTTGGCTTTCGCTCGCTCATGCGCGTTCGATCCTCACCTGCAGCCGCTTGAAGGCATGGAACTGGTTGGTGTGAAGCCGATCCGGCGCCGCGAGCGGAATGATCGAGAGCCCCCGATCGAGCATTTTGCCAATAAAGGTCGTCGCCTCCGCACGCGCCAAATGCGCCCCCATGCAAGCGTGGATGCCCCAACCAAAGCCGACATGATCGTTTGGCGAACGATCAACGTTCAGCGTGTCGGGATCTTCGAATAAAGCGGGATCGCGGTTGGCCGATTGGAACCACAATACGACCTTGTCGCCTTGTCGGATCGTGCGACCCTCCCATTCGACGTCGCGCGCCGCCGTGCGACGCATCGCCCGGATTGGTGTGATGAAGCGAAGAAGCTCCTCCACGGCGCTTCCGAGCAAAGAGCGGTCGGCGCGAAGCTTCGCCCATTCGCCGGGGAACGCCGCGAATGCTAGTATTGAACCGGTCAGGAGATTGCGCGTCGTCTCGTTGCCGGCGCCGACGATCACGAAGTAATACGCCGCCAGCTCCTCCCACGTCAGCGGCTTCCCATCGATCTTGGCGTTGACGAGGATCGAAACGAGATCGTTGCGCGGGTGGGCGCGCCGGTCCTCCGTCAGTTGCTTGAAATAAGCGAACAGTTCCTCGCGCGCCTTCGCCTTCTCGTCGGGGCTGCGCATGAACTCGGGGTCGTCGGAGACGACGCGGTTGGTCCAGTCGAGCAGCAGCCCGCAATCCTCGCGCGGCAGGCCCAACACTTGCCCGAGCACACGGATGGGCAGAAGAGCGGCGGCTGCATCGACGAATTCGGCGCTGGATTTGCGCTCCAGCGAATCGAGGATTTCCTCAACATTGCTTTCGATGATCGCTCGCCATTCGCGCACCTTCACCGCGCGCAAGTGCGGCGTCGCGATGGCGCGCATCGCCGTATGACGCGGCGGGTCCATATTGTGCACCGTCGGCGTATGGCCCTCAACGCGGCGGCTGAGGATTTGCGTGCCCTCGCCGTTGACGAAGGTTGTCGGGTCTTCGATGGCCTTGACGACGTCGTGGTAGCGCGTCAGCGACCAGAAGCCGGGGCCGTTCGGCTCGTCGTTCCAGTGCAACGGCTCACGCTCGCGCAACTGGTCGAACAGCTTGAGCTCGTCGCCGGCGATGAAAGGACCGAGGTTCATCAGATCGATCGGCTCGGCCTCGGCAAATGGCGTATCCATCAGGCCCCCTTTAGTTTGCGCTCGCTCGCGCCATTCGCCCGCGCGCGCGGGAACTCGCGAAAGCGAGCGCCTCCGCGGCCAACGCGCCGCGGTCAAGCATCGCCCGATATTTCATGATTTCGGAGCGCTGATTGAGAGTCAGGACTCCGCGATACGACCCGGCGTCCAGATAGAGCGCGACGAAACTGTCCTCGTCCCAACCGCCCGCGACAATTTGCGGCTCGCCTTGCGAGACCCCGGCGAATTGCAGCGCGTCGTCGCTCCAGTCGGACCAGAAGTAGGGAACCGCGCGATGGGGCGACGCCGACGGCGGATCGAGCGCGTTGAGCATGGCGTGGCGGCCCTGATCGACGGCGTTGGTCCAGTGCTCCACGCGCGCCAGACGGCCCGAGAAGGGATTGGGCCAGCGCGCCACGTCGCCCGCCGCCCAGACGCCCTCGAAGCCCGCGTTCAGGCGCGCATCGCACAATACGCCGTCGTGGATCCCGAGCCCGGAACCAGTAAGCCAATCTGTCGCCGGCGTCGCGCCAATCGAAAGGATCACCACGTCGGCGCGGAAACGGCGGCCGTCGGCAAGTCGCACGCCGGTGACGCGCGCGTCTCCCTCCAGCCTCTCGACGTTGGCGCGCGTCTCAATGCGAACGCCGCGCCGCCGCAACCGATCGGCGAGCGCGGCGCCGGCGATCTCGCCGACGGCGCGCGCCAGCGGCGTCGCGAGGGTTTCGAGGATCGTGACGTCGAGCCCGCGCTCGCGCGCGACCGCCGCGGTTTCGAAGCCGATGAAGCCGCCGCCGATCACGACGACGTCGCGCGCGCGTTCGAGCGACGCGTTGAGCGCGGCGGCGTCGGCGAGGGTGCGGATAACATGGACGCCTTCGAGCGGCGGCGCGTTGGGCAGAGCGCGCGCGCGAAGGCCAGTGGCGATCAGCGCGGCGTCGAAGCCGATGTCCTCGCCCCGCACGCGCAAGATTTTACGGTGCGGATGCATCGCCTCGGCGGGGGCGCCGAGGCGCAGGTCGACATCGAGGGTCTGGCGCAAATCATCGGCGCCGCAGAGAAATGGCGGATCAAGCTTGAGTGGCCCGCGCAACCAATCTTTCGATAGCGGCGGCCGATCGTAGGGGGGATGCGGCTCGTCGCCGATCAGGAGAAGGTCTCCGTCGTAGCCCGCTTCGCGCGCCGCCTGCACGGCGTTGAGCCCGGCCAACGAGGCGCCAACCACCACGATGCGGCGCGGGTTGATCAAACGCGACCTCCGTCGCCGCCGGACCAGGCTTCCAGTTGAGCGAGTTCCGGAAGGCGCGCGGCGAGCACGTCCTCCTCGCTGAGTTCCGAGGCCGCGTCGCTGATTTCCCCACGCCAGACCTCGCCGGTTTCGCCGTCGATGGTGATCGTTTCGCCGACCTTGAGAGCGACGCCGGAAATGCGCACGCCGTCTTCGTCGATCTCGACCTCGCTGGCGCCGACGACGGCCGGGGTTCCCCATTCTCGCGCCACAACGGCGGCGTGACTGACGAGACCGCCGGTCGAGGTGAGAATCCCCGCCGCAGCGGACATGCCGGCGACGTCCTCCGGGCTCGTATGCGGCCGCACCAGAATGACCGGCCCCGTCGCTCCGAGCGCCGCCTCGCTGTCGAGCACAATACGCCCGACGGCGCGGCCCGGCGAGGCGCCGAGGCCCTTGGTCAGCAGCGCATGCGCGCCGCTGTCGCGACGAGACGCGGCGAGAATTTCCTGTCGCGCACGCGCCCGCAATTCCGCGGGCGCGCGCTGCGTCGCCTCCATCGCGGTCAATCCGATTTCGGCGTCGCGTGCGAGATCGGCGGCTATGCGCACCGCGGCCGTGGCGCTCCGTTTGCCGGCCCGGGTCTGCAACAACCAAAGCCGGCCGCTCTCTACGGTGAATTCGACGTCGCAGAGATCGCGATAGTGAACCTCCAACCGCCGAAGCACGGTCCGCAACTGGTCGAACACCTGCGGCGCCTGCTCGCCAAGCTGATGGATCGGCAACGTCCGCGCGACGCCGGAGACGACGTCCTCGCCTTGCGCATGGGGGAGATAATCCCCGTAGAGACGGGCTTCGCCGGTCGACGGGTTGCGAGTGAAGACGACCCCGGTGCCAGAAATCCCGGCGCGATTGCCAAACACCATCGCCTGTACGTTGGCGGCCGTGCCGAGGTCCTCGGCAATGCCTTCGCGGGCGCGATAGGCCTTGGCGCGCGCGCTGTTCCAGGAATTGAACACCGCCATCACGGTCTGGCGCAACTGCTCCTTCGGGTCGGCGGGGATGTCGGCGCCCGTTTCCTCACGCACCGCGATGCGGATGCGGGCGACCTCCTCGCGAAAGGGGGCTTCGTCGCCGCGATGCGCGGCGGGTCCAAGGCGGCGCTCCTCAACGTTGAGCACCGTCGTGGCGTACATGCGCAAGAACCGCCGGTAGCAGTCCCATGCGAACGACGCGTCGCCAGAGATGTGCGCCAGCCCTTCCACGGTTTCGTCGTTGAGGCCCACGTTCAACACCGTGTCGAGCATGCCGGGCATCGAGATCGTCGCGCCGCTTCGCACCGCGACCAGCAACGGGTCCGCGGGATCGCCGAGGCGGCGGCCGATGTTTCGCCCCAGCGCCTCGACGTGACGGTCGAGCCGCTCGGCGAAGCCGTCGGGAAGGCGGCCCTCGCGCTGAAAATAGCGGGACACGGCGATGGGAATGGTGAAGCCCGGCGGCACTGCGAAGCCGAGCGCGCGCGTCATTTCGGCGAGCGACGCGCCTTTGCCTCCCAGCAGATGGCCGAGGTCCTTGGCCGAAAGGGCGTGAGGATGGTCGAAAGGAAAAAATTCGAACGCTTCGGCGCTTTCGGACATCGCATGCGCTCGCGGCGTCTGGCCGCGCTCCTAGTGTTTCCGCCTCGTCATTGATCGTTCGCAGTTATATGGTAAGCACCTTTACCACCTTGTCGGCCGCCGTCAACCGGATTGTTGCCGCATCGCCCGGAGGGCCCCGTGCACGAGAACGTCATCGCCATCGAAGGCACTTCAAACTTGCGGGATATCGGCGGTTACCCGGCGCGCGAAGGTGGCCGGGTGCGTCGCGCGATGGTATTCCGCAGCGAGGCGCTGGTGTTCTCCGGCGCGCTCACGAAGGCGTCGATATATTCCCCAGACAATGCGCATGCTTACAAACGGATCGGCGTCCGAACGGTCATCGATTTGCGTGGCCAGAAGGAGGCCGGCGCCAGCCCGAGCGCTTGGCCGCGCGCGACCGGCGCGGAATTGATTGCGTTCCCGATGGACGCCGGCGGCGAAGGCGACGCCACCGTCATCATGCGACTGTTGCGCGACGGCAAGTTGCGGGCTTTCGGCGTTGACGATCTCGCGAGATTTTATGCAGCGATGGCGCGGCGCCTGGCGCCGATGTTCGGCGCCGGCTTGAACGCGCTGGCCGAGCCGGGCCGGCTGCCGGCTCTCGTTCACTGCGCCGCCGGCAAGGATCGCACCGGAATGTTCATCGCCTTTCTGCTGGAAGGCCTGGGAACGCCGCGCGAGCACGTCGTCGCCGACTACGCGCTCACGGACGTGTTGCGTCCGAACCGAGTGCAACATTATCGGGAAATGCTCGACAAATCGGGCGTCGATCCGGAGGCTGTCAGGTCTCTGTTCGAGGCCCCGGCCGCGGTCATGCAGAGGACGCTCGACGGGCTTGAGGCCGAGTTCGGCGGCGTCGAAACCTTTCTCTCGCAGGCGGCGGGCGTAACCGAGGCGACGTTGGAGAGGCTTCGCGCGGAGCTCGTCGAGCCCGCGGGTGAGGCGCTCGCCAACCTTTCAGGCGCCCGCCTGTAGCGACGCCAAAACGCGGAAGGATTCCGCTATCTCCTGAAGCTCCGGCGTCGGCGCAAACCCCTCCAACGCGGGGCGGAGGACGTCGCGGGCTTCGATCAGGCGGCCGGTTGATTGGTAGAGTTTTGCTAACGCCAGCGCGGCGCGCAGTTGGAAGCTGCGGGCTTTCTGCGATTGCGCGACGGCGATGGCGGTGAGGTATGCGGCCTCGGCGGGGGCGGGGTCAGCGGGGTTTTGTTTGAGGAGGATAGCGCCGCGGATGCGGTGGAGTTCCGCGTCGTACCAATGCTCTCCGGTCTCGTCCGCGAGCGCCAGCGCTCCGTCGATCCCGGCGAGAGCCGTTTCTGCGTGGTCCCGCTCGGCTTCGATTTCCGCGAGCAGCCCTTGGAATAACGGCAGAAGGAACTTGTTACCTTGACCAGCATAGTCCGCCAGCGCCTCCCGGACCGCGCGCGCGCCGGTGTCCGGATCGCCGAGCTTCGCGCGCGCCCAGGCCGAGGCCAACAATCCGAACGCCAGAAAGAGCGCAAGATCATGCTCCCGGCTGAGCACGACGCCGGTTTCCGCAGCACGCAGGGCTGCTACGGCGTCGTAACGGACAATTTCGAATAGTGCCTTGAAGCTTAAGGTGTTGATGAGCGTCGGCGCATGAGCGGATTCGGTCGCTCCCGCGTCCGCCTCGTCGATTAGCTCCCGCGCGCGTTCGACGTCCCCGAGACGCCAAGCCGCGTGAGCCAGATAAGCGGTCGCTCCGACGTCAGAATCCTGACCGAAGCGGTACCTGGCTTCACGATCTCGCTCGGGGTCGTGGATTCGAAGCGTTTGTTCAAAATGCGCCCGCGCGTCCTCGAAATCGCCTTGGACGAGGTAAGTTAGCCCTAAACTGCGATGGGCGGCGGCCGCCTCCATCGGTCGCGCCGCGCGTTCAGCTTCGCGCAGGAAGCACTCGGCCGTCTCCCGGGCCGACCCGAGTGCGCCGCGCATTATAGCCCAGGTCCAGCGCCCGTAATAAGCGTCGAATAGCGCCTCTGGATTGCCTATCTCCGTCGCAAGCTCGCTGACGCGCGCATTGGCGGCCTTAGTTTCCTCGGCGGCGTAACCTTTGGCCCACATGACGGCGTGGCCGTAAGAGACTTGGAGCCGCAAGCGTCGCTCGCGCGAGCCGGCCGCCGCTTTGACCTCGTCGATCTGCGCCAGCGCCTCGAACAGCCCCTTCGCCTCCGCGATCTCCGGTAACTCCGGCGTCGGCGAAAAGCCTTCCAGCGCGGGGCCGAGGACGTCGTGGGCTTCGATCGGGCGCTTGGTTGATTGATAGTGCTTGGCCAGCGCGAGCGCGGCGCGCAGTTCGAAGCTGCGGGCCTTTTGCTGTTGCGCGACGGCGATGGCGGCGAGGAAGGCGGCTTCGGCGGCAGCGGGGTTGGCAGGGGTTTGTTTGAGCAGGATTTCGCCGCGGATGCGGTGGAGTTCGGACTCGTACCAATGTTCTCCGGTCTCGGCCGCGATTGTGATCGCCATTTCGACGTCGGTCAAGGCGGCTTCGACGTCGCTGCGCTCGGCTTCGATATCCGCGAGCAGCCCATGTAAGAACGGCAAAAATATCCGGGCGCCTTGACTAGCATATTCCGCCAGCGCCTGTCCAAGCTCGGCCGAGCCGGCGTCCCGACCGCCGAGTTTCGCGCGCGACCAAGCCGAGGTCAGCGCTCCCAAGATCAGATAGAGCGCAAGGCCGTGCTCCCGGCTGATCGCGACGCCGGCTTCTGCAGCGCGCCGAGCCGCTTCAACGTCCTCGCGGAGAATTTCGAGTCGGGCCAGACCGAAACATGTGTCGGCGAGCGTCGGGGCATTGGCGGATTCGACGGCGAGCGCGCGCGCCTCCTCGGTGAGATCCCGCGCGCGCACGACGTCGCCCATACACCAAGCCACTTGAGCCAGATAAGAAGTCGCCGTGGCTCTGGTCACCAGACCGGAGCGGAACTTGGCTTCGCGATCTCGCTCGGCGTCGCGGATTCGCAGCGCCTGTTCCAAACTCGCCCGCGCCCGCGACAATTCGCCCTGGAGAAGGAAAGTCGTTCCTACGAGACGATGCCCAAACGCCATGTCCATCGGCCGCGCCCTGCGCTCCGATTCGAGCACGAAGCTCTCAGCCGTTTTCCGAGCCGACCCGAGATCGCCGCGCGATAGACTATTGGCCCACTGACCGTGGTAGGCCTCAAGCGGCAACATGGCGCTGCCTGCATTCGCCGCAAGCTGCCCAACGCGCGCGAAGGCGGCTTTGGTTTCCTCAGCGGCGTAGCCCTTGGACCACATGACGGCCTGGCCGTAGTCGGTCTGCAATTTCGTCCGTCGGCCGGCCCCAGCGACCGCGACGTCATCGTGAGGTTGACCGTCCCCCGCCTCCGTCATCTCGATCGCCTTGCCAAGATGCGCGATCGCCTCCTTGAAGGCGGATCTTCGCAGCGCGAGATCGCCCGCCTTGCCCCAATGAACGATCGCGGGATCGATCAACCCGGCCCGCGTGTAATGCTCGGCGACCAGCTCCGGCTCGGCTTCCACCACGTCAGGGAAATTGTCGCGCAAAGCTTCTGCGATGCGCTGGTGCAGGATTTGGCGGCGGCTCTTGAGCAGGCTTTCGTACGCCGTGTCCTGAACCAACGCGTGTTTGAATGTGTAGCGCTCGGCGGGCGGTTCGCCGGCGCGAAACACCAGTTCGGACTCCTCCAACTGCGCCAACGCCGCCCGCAGGGTCGCCTCGTCGCGCCCGACCACGGCTTGCAGCAGCGGATAGGAGAACTCGCGCCCGATCGCGGCGCCGATCTGCGCGATCTCCTTGACCGCCGCGAGGCGATCGAGACGCGCCATCAACGAATCCTGCAACGTCGAGGGGATCGCCAGCGGCGGCAGCGGGCCGTCGAGGCGATAGCTTTTCGCCTCTTCAACCAGGAGCCCGGATTCGAGCACGTTCTTGGTCAATTCCTCGACGAACAGCGGCACGCCGTCGGTCTTGGCGACGATCTGCGCCAGCACTTCGGCGGGCAGTTTTCGCCCGTCCGTCACGCGCTCGACCAGCGCCTCGGCTTCCGCGCGCTCCAGACGCCCGAGCGCGAGGGTCGCGACGTCGGGTAGGCCCTTCCACGGCGCCTCGAACTCCGGACGGAAGGTGATCAGCAACAGCACAGGGAGCTTGCGCATGCGCTCGATGGCGAGATCGAGCACTTCCAGCGACGTCGCGTCGGCCCAATGCGCGTCCTCGAACAGCATCAGGATCGGTTGCTTCTTCGCCAGCCCCTCCATTTGATCGAGCAGAGCAAACAATGTCTGCCGCCGCTGCTGCGCGGGCGAAAGGTTCAGCGGCGGATATCGGTCTCCCGCGGGTATCGACAGCATCGCCGCGATCAGCGGCGCAACCTCGCCGAGCCGGTCTGTCGCGAGCGCCAGCACCTTTTCGAGCTTGTCGAGTTTGGCGTCGGGGCTGTCTTGCGCGGCGAAACCCGCCGCGCGCTCGAATTGCCGAGCGAACGGGTAGAGCGCGCTGTCGCGGTGATAGGGCGAGCATTGGTAGCGCAGCCTCGTGTGCGGGGCGTCCGCTGCCTGCTCGGCGATCCAGGCCGCAAGACGCGACTTTCCGATGCCGGCCTCGCCGGAGATCAGCACGATCTGGCCGCGGCCCTCCCAGGCGCGGCGCTGGCGCGCGATGAGGTCCGCCGCCTCCACCTCGCGGCCGACGAAGCCAGTCAGGCGCGCGGCGTGGGCGGCCTCGAAGCGGCTCTCGGTCTCGGCGACCCCGAGCGCCGCCCAGGCTTCGACGGGCTCGGCCAAGCCCTTGACGGCATGCCGGCCAAGGCTCCTCAACCGGAAGCCCTCGCCGACCAGCCGCCGCGTCGCCGCGGAAACGACCACCCCGCCGGCGTCGGCGAGACCCTGCAAGCGCGCCGCCAGATTGGGCGTGTCGCCGACGACGGCCTGCTCCTGCGCGGCGCCTTCGCCGACAATGTCGCCGACCACGACGAGCCCGGTCGCGACGCCGATCCGCGCGGCGAGGATTTCGCGCGTCGGAGTGCTGAGCCCCGCTACGACTTGCGCGATCTCCAGCCCCGCGCGCACGGCCCGCGCGGCGTCGTCCTCGTGGGCGCGGGGAAAGCCGAAATAGGCGAGCACGCCGTCGCCCATGAATTTCGCGACGAAGCCGTCGTAGCGCGCCACCACGCCGGAGACGGCGTCCTGATAGGCTCGGATCACCCGCCGCATGTCCTCGGGATCGAGCCGCGCCGACAGCGCGGTCGAGCCGACAAGGTCGCGAGAACATCACGGTCAGCTGGCGGCGCTCTGCGGCGTCAGTCGTCGATCGCGGGGGCCTTGCTTCGGTGGAGGGATCGCCGAGGTTCGCTATGGCCTTGAGCACTCGCTTCCGCGATCCCAGCGGCAGGCCGATCTTTTCGAGGTCGCCTTCGGTCAAGTCGGACAGAATGTCCGCTTCGATCTCATTGTCACGGAAGACGGCCTCGTATTGGCCAAGACCGAGGCCCCGCAGCCACGCCCCAATGTCCATGCTGGAAGCTCCAAGCAGGCTCCCGGAAACAATGCGGCGTCGGCCGACGCGAGTCCAGGGCGCCGGCCGACCGTCGTGCGCGTCGAATCAGCGGCCCGTCTCGATCTCGGCCCTGAGTTCGGCGAAGGCGCGGCGCAAATGGTCGGCGAGCGGCTCGGCGCCGCCGCGCTCGAGCCAACGCTCGAACGCGACCCGCAATGCGCCAATGGCGATCATGGCGACGATACGTAGCCCGTCGCGTCGCTCGGGCGCCGGCGACAGCTCGACGAGCGCTTCGAACACGGCTTGCTCCTGCTCGGCGTATTTGGCGTGTTTGCTCGCGTCGAGCCTTTCGGTGGAGGCGAGCAGCCGCTCAATGCGGATGTGATCGTCAGCCTCAAATGCGCCCGCAAGCTGCAGAAAAGCGGCTAACACGAGATCGAGCGGCGGCCGATCGGGGCGCTGCGCCAGAATGGCCGCCCGCATCGCTTCAGCGAATCCGGCTTTCCAGGCCAGCAGGATGTCCTCTTTCTGGTCGAAATAGTGGAACACCGTGCGCCGCGAGACGCCGGCGGCTTCGGCGATCTGGTCCAGCGTCGTCGCCTCGTAGCCCTGTTGCAGAAACAGCCGCAGACCCGTCTCCGCCAGGCGCTGACGCGTCGCGCGGCGCTTGCGCGCGCGAAGTCCCTCCGTCGTCTCCGGCGCTTTCGGCATGATCGGAAAATATCACAAATTGCACGTCTTGCAAAATTGCACTCGATGTAATATTTCCGGCTCAAGCGGCAGGGACGAGGGTGGCATGGCGACGGCGGCGGTCAACGGGCGCACGGTCGAAATTCCCGGCGATGACGAAACGCTGCTCGTCGATGTCCTGCGCGGCCCGCTCGGTTTGACCGGAACCAAGCTCGTCTGCGGCTCCGGCGTCTGCGGCGCCTGCACCGTACTAGTCGACGGCGAGGCGGTCGTCAGTTGCTTGATGCCGGCGAGGGCGGCCTGGGGCAGGGCGATCACGACCGTCGAAGGCGTCGGCGGCGTCGACCTGCATCCGGTGCAGCGCGCGTTCATGGCGCAGGATGCGCTGCAATGCGGGTTCTGCACGCCGGGCTTCATCGTCGAAGCAAGGGCGTTCTACGACGCATGGCGCGCGAGCCGAGGCGCGGTGGCGCCGTCGCGCGAGGAGATCGGCGCGGCGTTCTCCGGCCATCTCTGCCGTTGCGGCGCCTATGACAACATCTATCGCGCCGTCGCCGACGCCTGCGCCGGCGTCTACGATCGGCCAGGAGCGGAGGCGCCGCGCATCGAGGCGCGCGAAAAGGTGACCGGCGCGGCGGTCTATACTTTCGACATCCGCCACGCGGGCATGCTCGAAGGCGCGATCCTGCGCTCCCCGCACGCCCGCGCCCGCGTTCTTTCCCTTGATCTGAAGCCCGCCCAGGCGCTGGCCGGCGTAAAGGCCGCCGTATCGCTGCTCGCCGCGGATGAGACCGTGACCTTCGTGGGCGACGCCGTCGCCACGGTCGCAGCCGTGGATCGAGAAACCGCCGCGCGCGCCGTCGACGCGATCCGCGTGCAGTATCAGCCGCTGCCCGCCGTGATTGGCCCCGTGGCGGCGCTGAAGGAGGGCGCTCCCGTCGTATTCCCGGGCGGCAAGGGGATCAGGCACAGCGCCGGCGAAGGCGGCGGCGCGCCGGCCTCCTGGAGCGGCAATCTGCGCGGGCCGGTGTCGGCGTTCTCCCAGCGTCCGCGCGCCGCCCGCAAGGCGATCGCGGCGGCGCGCGAGGCGCGCGACCCGTTGCTGGTGGAAGGCGTGTTCCGCACCAGCGCGCAGCAGCACAATTCGCTGGAGCCGCACAACGCCATCGCGAGGTTCGACGGCGAGACTCTCACGGTCGAAGTCTCGACCCAGTCGGTGTCGGCCCTCGCGCACGAGATCGCCGAGCGCTTCAAGATCAGACCCGCCAGCGTGCGCGTGATCGCCGAGCATATCGGCGGCGGATTCGGCTCCAAGGGCGCGCTCGGCATGGAGACCGTTGCGGCGGTGACGCTCGCCAAGGCCGCCGGCGCGCCGGTCCGCGTGGCCTACGCCCGGCACGAGGAGCTGTCCGTCGCGGGATACCGTCCCGCCGTCGAGTTGAAGCTCGCACTATTGGCGTCGCGCGAGGGCAAGCTGAAGGCGCTTTCGCTCGCGGCCTATTCCGATTCCGGCGTCGCGAAGGACAATACCGTCGCCGGCCTGGCGCGGCTCATCTACGCCGCTGACGCCAAGGAGCTGCTCGATTACGACGTGATCAGCAATCTGCCGCCGGGCTCGCCGTTTCGCGGTCCCGGCGGCCCGCCGATGGCTTTTGCGCTCGAACAAGCCGTTGACGAGGCGGCGCTGCGCCTCGGCGTCGATCCGCTCGCTCTGCGCAAGACCTGGGACGGCAATCCCGCCCGAGCCCGCCTTTACGACTGGGCGATGGGCCTCGAAGTCTGGAAGTCGCGCGGCGCGACGCCGGGTCAGGGCCGTTTCCGTCGCGGCGTCGGCGCGGCGGCGGGATATTGGCTCTATCTTTGGCAGATCGACACGAAGGTGGAACTCGCGGTCAGCGGCGGCCGGCTCGTCGCCAGTGTCGCCACCCAAGACATCGGCACCGGAACCCGCACCGTGATCGCCGGGACGATCGCGCGCGAGTTCGGGCTCGATCCGCACGAGATCGACGTGCGCCTCGGCGATTCGAAACTTCCAAACGGGCCGGGTTCGGGCGGCAGCCGGGTTACGGCGTCGATCGTACCGGCGCTGCTCGCCGCCGCCGAGAAGCTGAAGGCGCAGGCCGGCGCCAAGCCGGCGCCGGGCTCCAACGCCCCTTGGCGCGCATGGCTCGCCGCCGCGCCGGACATCTCGGTGACGGCGGGCCGGCCGGAGGACGACAAGCGCAACATCTACGGCCGCGCCTCGCTGCTGCACGAAGCCGGGATTGTCGGGCGGCTGTTCGGCTGGATGCTGCGGTTTCGCCAGAAGATGGCGGTCGGGGCAGGGGCGCCAAGCTCCGTGCAGGTCGTCGAGGTCGAGGTGGACACCTGGCTCGGGCATGTGCGCGTGCTGCGAGGGTGGTCGGGCATATCCGTCGGACGTCTCGCCTCCCCGGCGCTCGCGCGCAACCAAGCGGCGGGGGCCTTCTATCAGAGCCTCGGCCACGCGCTGTACGAAGCGCGCGAATTCGATCCCGCCACGGGGCGCATACTAACCGTCAACCTCGACGACTACCGCACGCCCGGCGTCGCCGATGCGCCGCCGGTCGAGACCTACTTCGAGGAGAGCGGCTTCGAGCATGTTTCTGGCGGTTCTGTCGGCATTGGCGAGGTCGCCGCCGTGCCGACGCCCGCGGCGATCGCCAACGCGATCCGCAATGCGATCGGCGTCCGGCCGCAGGAAATTCCGATCCGCCCGGAGCGCCTGCTTGCGCTCGTCGAGGGAGACGCAAATGGCGCTAGCTGAATATCGGGCCGCCGGAACGGATCTTTCCGAGCGACGGCGCAGCGGCGTTTCGCGCGGGGCCCTCGTCGACATCGCAGCCATGGCGGCCCCGGCGGGCGTCGAGGCGGGGCCGGACGGCGGACTGCGCATCGGCGCATTGACCACCATCTCCGCGATCGCAAGCGATCCCGCGATCCGTCGCGACTATCCGGGTCTCGCGGCCGCGGCGGCGGGATTGGCGACGCCGCAGATCCGCCGCGTTGCGACGCTGGGCGGCAACATCGCGCAGCGCAATCGCTGCGGGTATTTCCGCAATCCCGAGGTCGCGTGTCTGAAGAAGGGCGGCGAGGGCTGCCCCGCACGGGAGGGCGTCGCCCTCCACGCGGTCGCGTTCGACCGCGTTCCCTGCGTCGCCCCGCACCCCTCGACGCTCGCCGCCGCGCTGCTTGCCTATGACGCGAGGCTCGACACCGATCGGCGCCGCGACATGCCGATCGCCGAGGCGCTCGGCGATGGACGGGCGACAACGAGCGAAACGGCGCTCGCCTCGGGCGAACTCCTCACCGCCGTCGCGCTGCCGGCGCCCGCGCCCGGCGAGAGGGCCGCCTACAAACGGGCCATCGGCCGCGCCCATGCGGAATGGCCGCTGGTCGAGCTGGTGGCCAGCGTGACCTTCGAGGCCGGCGTTTTCGGCCGCGTTCGGCTTGTCGCAGGCGGCGTCGCGCCGACGCCGATACGACTGGCCGCGGCCGAGGCGACGGCGCATGGCAAGCCGGCGTCCGCCTCGACTTTCGCCGCCGTCGCGGCCGCCGCCGTCGAGGGCGCCAATCCGCTGCCGCAGACGCGCTACAAGCTCGATCTGCTCCGCGGCCTGGTGCGCGACCTCTTGGAGGCGGTGTCGTCGTAAGCCGACGATTTCGGATGCGTCGAGCCGCCTCAGCGTCTAGACTCGGCGTTCTCCACGTCGATTGAGACACGCTCTTGAAGAGACTCGGCTTTCTATCGTTCGGACATTGGACGCCGTCGCCGCAGTCGCGAACCCGTTCCGCGTCCGACGCGCTGCTTCAATCGATCGACTTGGCGGTCGCCGCCGAGGAACTCGGCGCGGACGGCGCGTATTTTCGCGTCCACCATTTCGCCCGCCAGTTGGCCTCGCCGTTTCCGCTGCTCGCCGCCGTCGGCGCGAGGACGCGCCGGATCGAGATCGGCACGGCGGTGATCGACATGCGCTACGAGAATCCGCTCTACATGGTCGAAGACGCCGGCGCCGCCGACATCATCGCCGGAGGCCGGTTGCAACTCGGGATCAGCCGCGGCTCTCCGGAGCAGGTGATCGACGCCTGGCGTCGCTTCGGCTACCGCCCCGCGGACGGCCAATCCGACGCCGAGATGGGCAGGCGCCATTCAGAAGCGTTTCTCGATTTGCTGCGCGGCGAGGGGTTCGCCGAGCCGAATCCACGGCCGATGTTTCCTAATCCACCGGGATTGCTGCGCCTTGAGCCGCATTCGGCCGGCCTGCGAGAACGCATCTGGTGGGGCGCCGGCTCAAATGCGACCGCGGTCTGGGCGGCGAAGCTCGGCATGAACCTGCAAAGCTCGACGCTCAAGAATGACGAGACGGGCGAACCGTTCCCGGTTCAGCAGGCCAAGCAGATCCGGGCCTATCGCGAGGCGTGGAAAGCCGCGGGACACCTGCGCGAGCCGCGCGTTTCGGTCAGCCGCAGCATTTTCGCTCTCGTCGATGATCGCGACCGCGGCTATTTTGGGCGAAGCGGTCAGGAGCGCGACCAGATTGGCTTCATCGACGAAAATACGCGAGCGATCTTCGGCCGCAGTTACGCCGCCGAACCGGACCTCTTGATCGAACAGCTTGCAAAGGACGAAGCGATCGCCGAGGCGGATACATTGCTTCTGACGGTCCCCAACCAACTCGGCGTCGACTATAACGCGCATGTCATCGAAGCAATTCTGACGCATGTCGCGCCTGCTCTCGGCTGGCGCTGAGAGATCAGGACCGCGAGCTCGGCGAGAGGGTTACTTCTCCACGATTGTCGAATATCTGAAATCCACAGCAGTCGCTGCCGTACAAGAAAGCGCAAACAACCTGCGTGAATTAAGGCTCGCCCGCTCCGAAATAATTGCAACCGCCTGCCGTTGCAAGATTAGCGCATTTTAAATGTCGCTCTGCGACTATGCAGGGGCTTCCATGGAGTGGTGGATGTCCCGGGAACCGTCAGGCAACAAGCTCGCAACGGCGCGGCAACGAGATATCGCCATGCTCGAAGCGGCGGTGCAGAACATTTCCGAAGGGCTTTGCATGTTCGATGCGAAGCGGGAACTCGTGTTCTGCAACGAGCGATACGCCGAGATTTACAAACTTCCCGCGAATTTACGCCGGCCCGGCGCGAAACACGCCGACATTGTGAAATACCGTCTCGAAAACGGGATGGAGCCGACGGGAGGGCAGGGCTTTTTGGCCCATCACGAGGAATTGTTGCGAGACCGAAAAGCCGATCGGGTGATCGTCAAACTCGGCAACGGCCGGACAATTGCCATACGGCATCAGCCTATGAGCGACGGCGGTTGGGTGGCGACCCACAGCGACATCTCCGATGAGATCGCCCGCGCAAAGTTGCTCGAATTGCAGAGCGTTCGGTTTGAGGCCGCGCTCGGGAATATGAGCCAGGGCCTGTGCATGTTCGATGGCCAAAAGCGTCTGATCGTCAGCAATCGGCGTTACGCGGAGATGTACAATATCTCGCCGGACAAGGTCACGCCCGGGATGGCGCTTGTCGACGTCCTTCAACAACGGCTCGAGGCTGGCAATGTGCCCGTCGGGGGCGCCAATGTGTTTCTCGACAAGCGGCTCAAGATAGCCGCCGAGAATGAGCCCTGCGCCTTCGACGTCGATATGGTTGACGGCCGGGTGATTTTCATTCGCCATCAGCCCATGTCGGATTCAGGTTGGGTCGCCACGCATGAGGATGTCACCGAGCAGCGCCGCCAGTGGGCGCGGATACAGCACCTAGCCGCGCACGATCCGCTGACGGATCTGCCCAATCGCATTTTTTTCGAGAGGCGCCTGGAGGAAATCCAGGGGCGCGTGCAACGCCAGGAAAAGATCGGCGTTCTTTGCGTTGACCTCGATCATTTCAAAAACGTCAACGACGAACTCGGACATTCCGCAGGCGACGCCGTTCTCAAAGCCGCCAGCCGGATATTGGTCGATTGCACGCCGGAAGGCGACGTCGTCGCGCGCCTCGGCGGCGACGAATTCGTCATAATTGCAGGTCGGTTGCGGGCGTCGGAGGACGCGGGTCTGCTCGCGAAACGCATCGTCGAGAGGATCTCCCAGCCTCTGGAAATCGACGGACGCCGCGTGCTTATCGGCGCCAGCGTCGGAATAGCCGTCGCGCCTTTGGACGGCGAAGACGGCCATTCGCTGCTGAAGCGGGCGGATCTGGCGATGTATCGAGCCAAGGCCGAGGGCCGCGGGACCTTCAATTTCTATGAAGCCGGACTGGATGCGGCGCTTCAGGACCGGCGCAGCACCGAGGCGGCGCTTCGCGACGCCCTGGTAAGAGATGAGTTCCGCCTGTTTTTCCAGCCCTTGCTCAATTTGGATTCCCAGCGCGTGTGCGCGTTTGAAGCGCTCGTGCGTTGGCAACATCCGGAGCGCGGCCTGCTCGGACCGTCGGCTTTCATCAATGCCGCCGAAGACAGCGGCCTCATCATCCCCATCGGCGAGTGGGTCTTGCGCAACGCCTGTGTGGCGGCGGCCGCTTGGCCCGAGACGGTTAGCCTTGCCGTCAATCTCTCGCCCGCCCATTTCAAGAGGGGCCGCGATCTCGTCAGCCATGTTAGGGCTGCGCTGGTTGGCGCCGGATTGGCGCCGGAGCGACTCGAATTGGAGATCACCGAATCGGTTCTTCTCGCCGACGACGAATGCGCGCTGCAAACCCTGCGCGAGTTGAAGGATCTTCGCGTGAGGATCGCCTTGGATGATTTCGGCACCGGATATTCTTCGCTCAGCTATTTGCGACGCTTTCCCTTCGATAAGATCAAGATTGACCGATCCTTCGTGGACGGGTGTGAACAAAGCGCCGACGGTCTGGCGATTGTCAAAGCCGTCATCGCGCTGGGGCGCAGTCTCGGCATGGCGACGACGGCCGAAGGTGTCGAAACGGACGCACAGCTTGAGATTATTCGCGCCGAGGGATGCACCGAGGCGCAGGGGTTTCTGTTCAGCAAACCTCTTCCTCTTGGCGCGGCCTGTGAATTCGCAGCACGGTTCTGTGCAAGCGACGAATTCTCACCGAGCGCCATGGTAAGCTAGAGGGCTTGCGCCCTCCACATCGTGAGACTGTTGTTCGACAAGACCGCCCGCGTCGCGGGCGACAGGTCGTAGCGCCTACCCGCGACTGGGCTTGCCGGCCGCGGATCAAAGGATAATAATGCCGGCCCATAGTCCCGGCGCTTTTTCCGCAAGATGATTGCGCTGGTCCTTCGAACGCTTTTTCGGTGGCGCGATTCCGCCAATTTTATTTTCTGCACTTCGGGAGGAAACATGAGCTCCGATACTTGGAAGGGCGGCCTCGGCAACTGGGCGGTGGCGGCAAACTGGACGGCCGGCGTGCCGACCTCTACATCCGCCGTGACCGTGGCGACCGGCGAGGCGCAGGCCACCACAGCCATCGACATCGCCTCGCTCTTCGACACGGCGACGGTGGATTTCATTTCCGCAGGCGCTAGCACGATCTCAGCCGGCGTCATCAACGAAGGCTTCCTGAATATTGACGCCGTTTCCGGCTCCGGCGGTTCAAGCCTGACGTCCAGCGGCGCCTTGCGCAACACCGGCGTGGTTCAACTCGGCGCCAGCGACAACTCGCTCACCAAAGCCGATACCGTCAAGTTCGCCACGATCAACAATAATTTCGGCGAACTCGACCTGAACGGCGGCGCCACCGCCGCGCAAGAGATGACGCTCGACATCACCACGGGCGCCGCGGGATTTGGCGCGGCGGGCGTGGTGCTCGGCGATGTCTCGTTGACCGGTCACTCGGTGATCGAATTCGCGAGCGGTCAGATCACGACCGTGGGCAGCGGCGCAACGCTCACCCTGAACGGCGCCAGCGCCTTCCTCGCCGACGCCTCCAATCATACGGCTAACAGCGCGCTTTCCGGCCTTTCGCTCAATGCGGGCGTCTTCAACCTTATCAACGGGGCCACGGTCACCACCGGTGCGCTCAACAATATCAACGCGATTGCTCTGGACAGCGCTCTCGCATCGGCCAAGTCCCTGCTCACGATCAACGGCAACTACGACAACAACGGAATTACCGACGTCGGCGCGCAAAGCGTAGGCGGCGCCTTGATGATCGTAAACGGCGTGCTGTACAACGATGATCAGATCGACATCGGGACTACGGCCGCGCGCCGATCCTCAACGCTGAGAGTCAACAGCATCGTCAACTATGGCGTCATCGACGTCGCCGGCATGACGCCCACGGCCGCGCTGTCGTTGCTAAAAGTCGAAGCCGTTGCGGGCTTCGGGCAAACCGGGCAGCTTATTGGCGACGTTTATTTGATCGGCGACAGCGAGGTGCAATTCACCAGCGGCGCCATCTCGCAAATCGACCAGGGCGCCTATCTCGAGCTTGAGGGATCGAATGCGCGCATTGCCGACGCATCGGCGCAATCCACCAACAGCGCATTGACGGGTTTAACGACGATCTCGGGTACTTTCTCTTTGCAATCCGGCGCCGTCGTCACCATTTCGAACGCACTGACTATCGGATCTTTCGGCGACTTGTTGGTCGACTCCGCCTATGCGCTCAGCGAATATGGCGGCGCCGCGATCACCGTCGCCGGCGCGCTGAACAACCAGGGCGAATTTGATCTCGGCAACGAGTTCTTGACGACCGTTTCGACCGCAAGCGTCAGCACCCTCAACAATTCCGGCGAGCTCAACGTGCAGGGAAGCTTCTCCGCGCCGGAGAAGGCGACGCTGACGGTCAGGACCGGGGTCGCAGGGTTTGGCGTCGCAGGCGAACTGACCGGCAATGTAACCGTCGAGGGCGACGCAACGATCGCGTTCGCCAGCGGCGAGATCACGACGATCGAGGGATCTCTCACGCTCTGGGGGCCGCAAGCCACAATTTCCGACGCCTCTTCGCTGACCACGAACAGTGCGCTCACCGGGCTCACCACCAACAATTACGAATTCTCTATGCAAGGGGGAAGTCACGTTTCGCTGTCCGGCTCGCTGCTCAACAACGGCCTGTTAGAAGTGGATACGCAAAACAGCGGCGGATCGACGCTGACGATAGCCGGCGCGCTCACCAATGCCGACTCGCTCGATATTGGCTCCTCCGGCATGACGGCGGCGGCCACTGTCACCGCGGCTTCCGAGAGCGGCGGCGGGACTACTGAATTGGACGGCGGCGCGGCGGCGAGCGATCTGGCGCTCCTGAACATCAAGAGCGCAGCGACGACGCTGACGTCCTTCGTGGAGTTGAGCTCCTATGCGCGCCTGGAGTATGCGAGCGGAGCAATTACCAGCATCGCCGCCGATGGCGGCCTGCGCGAATTCGGCGCCCACGCGGTCATCGCCATCGCCAGTGCGCTGACGACCAACAGCGCGCTGAAAACGCTTTCTTCGAATGCGGGCAGCATACAGCTCGACGACGGCGCGACGCTTGCAATTTCGAACGGTGTTTCGAATGCGGGATCAATTTCGCTCGACGGGTCAGTGGAGCCTCCGAGCACGGGAGGCTCCTCGCTCTCCGTCACGGGCACGCTGCTCAACTTGGGTTCGATTTATGTCGGCAATCCTGGCAGCGTGGCCAACGACAAGATCAGCGCCACGACGCTCAATAACGTCGGTTCGATCACGCTTTCCGGCGCTGCGGCCACGGCTCAGGCCGTAATGAGCATCGCGTCGGCGGCCGGATTCGGCGCAGCCGGCGTGCTCAGAGGCGGGGTCTCACTTTCGGGATACAGCTCGATTGAGTTTGTGAGCGGAGCGATCTCCCAGATTGCAAATGGCGCCTCACTGAACTTGTCCGGCGCCGACGCTTTCATCGAGGACGGGGTGACCAACACCAACAGTGCGCTATCGACGCTAGCCAGCGTCGCGGGCGAGTTCTCGCTGAGCAATGGCGCTCACCTCAGCACCGGCGCGCTTGCGGTGACGGGGAGCGTGAACGTGGGCGGCCAATCCGCGCTCGCGGCGGGCGCGACCGTCAACTATGGCGACATCACGGTCGGCGGATATGATTTGCTGCAGGTCGCCACAATCGCGGCGACGAGCCTCGTAAACTACGGGTCGTTGATGATCGAGGGCGGCGCGGCGGCGGCGGAGGCGGCGAAAGTCGTGGTCGCGACCGCTGCGGGCGCGGCCGGTAACGGCGTGCTCGGCGGCACTGTGGACATAACCGGATTTGGCTCGCTGAAATACGCCAGCGGCCAGATCGCTACGATAGCGAATGGCGCCGACGTTACCCTCTCTGGTCCGGACGCCTTCATCGAGAATGCGACGCTGAACGCCAACAGTGCGTTGGAAGGTCTGTCGACCATCGCGGGGGCCTTCGATGTCAGCGACGGCGTGCATATCACGACCACCGTCGGCTTGACGGTGAGCGGAAGCTTCTCCGTCGACGGCGGTTACGGCAATCTCGGCGGTTCTCTCGTCAAGATCGGGGGAACTCTGACGACGGACAGCGACGCCACGGTCACACTCGGCAACACCTCCTTGACGACTGCGACCTCCCTCTCCGCCTCAAGCTTGTCGAACGGCGGAAACCTATACGTGGACGGCGCGACGGGTTCAGGGCACGCGACGCTGACGGTTGCGTCCGCTGCGGGCTTCGGAACCGCCGGGCAGTTACAGGGGTCTGCAATCCTTACCGGCGCGGCGGCGATCGAATTCGCCAGTGGGCAGATTTCAACCATAGCCTACGGCGCCGATCTCGCTCTCTCCGGGGCCTCGGCGGTTATTGAGGACGGCGCGACGGGGACTAACAGCGCATTGCAGGGTCTGGCGACCAACAATGGAGAAGTTAGCCTCAACGACGGCGCGAAGCTGACAACGACCGTCGCGCTTACCAACAACTATGTTCTGGACGTGGATGCCGGTTACGGCGCCGGCGGTTCAAATCTGAAGATTGGTGGGCTGCTCACGCTCAACGAGTCTATGTCTATTGGCAATTACGAACTGTCGGACGACAGCCTCGTAACCGCGTCTTCGCTGCTTAACGCCGCGGGCATTAACCTCACCGGATACAAAACCGCGCAGGCGGAGCTTTCGGTGACCGGCGCTTTTACCAACGATGGCTATGTCGGAATCGTTAACGACACGGAGACGATCGCCGGCGCGGTAACCGGGAGCGGAGGCAACGACTTCACAATCAACAATTCCACGCTGCAGTTCAACTCCAGCGTAGACGCCAACCAGACGATTGAATTCACTGGCGCGGACACCTTGACGTTGAAACGCGCCGATCTCTTCGCCGGCTTCAGCGAAAATTTCGGCGCGGACGATGTGATCGTAGCGACAAACTTCGTCGCCGGTACGACGTCGAGCTTCGCCAACGATATTATGACGCTGACGAACGGCTCCCTTTCCGCGCACCTGCACTTTGACGGAAGTTACGTTTCGACGGATTTCTCGGTGGTCGCCGGCGCGTCGGGAACCACCATCAAGTTCGTGTAGCGAGCATCACGCCGGCGGCGCTCTCTCTCGCGCCGTCGGCCGCCAACGCTTTGCGCGGTTCGACCTCATTCGCTGAAACTCGCGTTGCCATCCTCCCTGACTATGGTGTCTACGGCGCGCTGGCGCGACGCACTCGCCGATCGCCAGGAGGTCACGCGATGCCGATCGGCCTGCTCGTACTGTCACTCGCCGCTTTTGCGATTGGGACCACCGAGTTCATTATTTCCGGTATTCTGCCGAATCTGGCCGCCGACTTCAGCGTCAGCATTCCGACGGCGGGACTGCTTGTCACGGTATACGCCACGGCGGTCGCCATCGGCGGGCCGATTTTAGCAATTCTCACGGCGGGTTTGCCGCGAAAGCCGCTAATCGTGTTCCTGTTGGCCGTCTTCTCTGTAGGGCAGGCGCTGTGCGCGCTCGCCCCGTCGTATGCTTGGTTGATGGCGGGGCGGGTCTTTTCGGCGTGCAGCCACGGCCTGTTCTTCGGCGCTGGAAGCGTCGCAGCCATCGACCTCGCGCCGCCGCAACGTCGAGGCCTGGCGATGGCGCTCTTCTTAGGGGGGATAACGATCGCCAACCTTATGGGCGTGCCTGCCGGCACGGCGATCGGCGATGCGTTCGGCTGGCGCTGGACATTCTGGGCCGTCGGGGCCTGCGGGCTCGCGGCGACCCTATTGGCGGCGTGGTTGCTGCCCGCCGGCCGGACCAAAGCCGCGCACGAGGCTTCGCTCAGCGACGAGTTTCATGCGCTCAACCATCAGCAAGTGTACCTATCTTACCTCGTTATTGTCCTCGTCATGATCGGCTCGCTGGTCTTCGCGACCTACCAAGTGCCGGCGCTGATCGCAGTTACCGGCGTACCGCAGGAGCAAACGCCGATTTATTTGGCCGTCTCCGGCGTGGGCGCGATCATCGGGATATACGCGGGCGGCCGTTTCGCCGATTGGAAGCTGATGCCTTCCGTGGTCACGATCCTGCTGGCGCAGGCCGGCGCCGCGGCAATGTTGCTGATCGCAATGCGTCAGCCGGCCACGATGGCGCTGGCGATGTTCGTTTCCAGCGGCGCCAATTGGGCGCTCAATGCACCCGTGCAGTCGCGAATCTTGACGGCTGCGCGCGGGGCGCCGCATCTCGCATCGACGTTGATTTCGACCGCCTACAATATAGGCATTGCGGGCGGCGCATGGGTAGGCGGTCTCTGTATCGCCTACGGCCCTGGCTACCAAAGCCTGCCGACAGTCGGCGTCGTCGCCAGCTCCGCGGCCGCGGGCGTCGCCGCCGTGTCGTGGGCGCTCGATTCGAGACCGCCACGCTGGCTGCGAAACACGGCGTCCGCTCGCGAATAGGTTGCAGGCGCTGCGCGCTCTTTTCGGATGCTCTTATCCTCGTTAAGCTTGCCCGCGCTGGGAGCGCGTCGAAACGAAAATAAGCGAACCGGAAAATCGCACATTCGGGGTAAAGGCGTGGGCCGACGCGGGCTCCAACAAAGACCGCCATCACGAGCAAGGAACGGCGATGAATGGCGCGGCGCCTTTCGTGCGCAAGACGAGTGCGGTGCTCGGCCAGATCGCGGTCTGGGGACCGGGGCTCCTGGTCATGCTCGCCGATACCGACGCCGGCAACGTCGTGACCGGCGCCCAAGCGGGGGCGATGTGGGGCTACCGGTTCTTGCCGCTGCTGCTGCTGCTGATACCGATGCTCTACATGGTTCAGGAATTGACCGTGCGGCTCGGGATCTTTACCGGGCGCGGCTATGGCGAGTTGATCCGCGAGCGGTTCGGCGCGGGTTGGGCGTGGCTTTCGCTGATCGGCTTGGCCGCGGCCGTAATCGGCTCGCTGGTGACGGAATTCACCGGCGTCGCGGGAATAGGCGAACTCTACGGGGTTTCGCGCACGCTGACCTTGCCGATCGCCGTCGTCGCCTTGTTGGCGATCGTCGGGACGGGCTCCTATCGGCGCGTCGAGCGCACCGCGATATTTGTCGGATTGTTCGAACTCGCCTTCTTCATCGTTGCTTGGGCCGCGCATCCGAGTCTCGCCGCGCTGGCGAAAGACGCGGTCGACTTCCCAATCGGCAATCGCGACTTTCTCTATATGACCGCGGCGATCATCGGCGCCGTGTTCAATCCCTGGATGATTTTTTATCAGCAATCCGCGATCGCCGACAAGAAGCTCGGGCTCAATGACCTCGCTCCGGCGCGGCTCGACACGGGTTTCGGCGCGGCGCTGACGCAATGTTTGACGGGCGCCGTTCTGGTCGCCGCTGCGGCGACGTTGGCCAAGAGCGGCGCCTCAGAAGGGCTCGGCAGTGTCGGCGAGATCAGCAACGCTTTGTTGCCGGTCTTGGGCGAAACCTTCGGTCGTCTGGTGTTCAGCGCCGGCGTTCTCGGCGCCTCGTTGGTCGCCGCGATCGTCTGCTCGCTGGCGCTGGCGTGGGGCGTCGGCGAAATTACAGGCTATCGGCACTCGCTGGAGCACCGCCCGTTCGCGGCGAAATGGTTCTACGGCGTCTACGCCTTCTGCGTCGTCGGTTCAGCCGCGGCGGTCGGTCTCATTCCCGACCTCGTGTGGCTCAACATTGCCGCGCAAGTGCTCAACGCCTTCCTGCTGCCGTTGACGATCGGCCTCCTCCTCACCCTGGCGGTCAAGGCGCTACCCGAGGGGGCGCGGCTCCAAGGGGCCTATCTGTGGATCCTGGCGACGATATGCGCCTTGGTTGTCGCGGTTGGCGTGTTCGGCGGTCTGCAAGGGATACATGACTTTCTCTGAGCTCGCGCCGGCGATCCTGCAGAACCATCAGAACGGCGCATTGTTGCGGACGATCGAAAAGCATCTGCCGAGCAACTCGGCCGCGGGCGTCGCCGATAATTTCCTGCTGCTCGGATTGCTTGCGGAAATCTTCAAGCGTTTCAACGGCGGAATGGGCGGCAGCATGCGCGCTTTCCTTCCGCCGTTCGGCGCTTTTCCAAACAACGCCATCGTCTGCGCCTCCGGGGGCATCGCCTGGCGGGCGCCGCGCTCTGGAAGAAGCTCGGCGGCGCCGGCGGAATTACGGTCGCCAACAGCGGCGAAGGCTCGACCGGCCGCGGCCCCGTGCGGGAGGCCGTGAACTTCGCATCGATGGCGTAGTACAAGACCTTATGGACGGAGGACCGGAAGGGCGGCCTTCGCGTGCTTTTCTTCTTCAACAACAACCCCTACGCGATGGCGGGCCCAGACGATCGGCGAAACCATGGGATGGGATCGCCTTTCGCGCATCGGCGCGGCGATCAAACTGGAAGCCATGCACGCCGAAAAACGGTGTTGATTTCCTTGCATCGTGTCATCAAAAAATGCCGCAATCGGCGAAGTCGGGCTAGTCGACGGGCGCAAGGTCGCGTTTGTCGTTCTCCGTGGCGAATCGTTGCCGAAGGCCCTTTGAGTTACGACACTAAAATTTTGAAATCAGCGCAATCCCTGCAACCATCAGCACCGCCCCCGCAACTCGTCCGCCAGATAGCGGATGCACATCCATGCCAAACCAGCCATATTTGTCGATCACGAGCGACATGAGGATGTTCGCCGTTATCGTCAGACCGGCAAGCGCGCCCGCCCCAACTCTGCCGACGAACAGCAAACCAACGACAACCGCGACGGCCCCGATCAGGCCGCCGAGCGGAGCCCACCAGGGCATCGCATTGAGCCCCTCGGCGGTCGGAAGCGGCCGAGGGAGGCAAAGGAATACGCACGATAGAAACGCGACGACAGGAAGGAAGGAGACGATGCTGGCGAGCCAAGGGTTCGTCAAGGAATTGCGCAGCGCGCCATTCATAGGCGGTCCCCACGCCTGAAGCGCTCCGGCGACAAGGATGATCGGGTAGAGCCACGCCGCACTGATTCCATCCATTGCAAGTTCCTGTTGGTGACGTTCAGTGGAAGAGAAAAATCATCGCCAGCGCGAGCGCGAGAGCCGGCGGCATGACGACCGCGCCAAGTTTCAGGAAGGTCCAGGCGGTCACGGTCTGTCCCTCGCGGCGCAGCGCGGTGAGCCAGAGGATGGTTGCGAGCGAGCCGGTGACGGAAAGGTTCGGGCCGAGGTCCACGCCGATGAGAACGGCGCTCTGCACATGTTCCGGAACCTGGGCGCTCTGCACCGCGCTGCCCGCGATCAATCCCGCCGGGAGATTGTTCACGAGGTTGCAGGCGAATGCGAGGAGGACGCCGACCACCCAGGTGGTTCCCGCGACCGAGCGCTCCGCCGCATCATGCAGCGACGCGCTGATCATTCGGATCAAGCCGCTTTTGTCCAACGCCTCGACGAGCACGAACAGCCCCGCCACGAGCGGCAGCACGCTCCACGACACGCCCTTGACCGTGTCCCAGGGCGATTTTCTTTCACGGATCAGTACGATTGCGGCCGTGGCGCATCCGGCGATCGCCGTTGGCAATCCGAGCTGGATATCGAACACCGAAGCCGTAAGCAGCACGAACGCGGTGGCGGCGATGCCAAGAGCGGCTGTTTTGCCTGCGGCTGACAAAGGCGGGAGCGGGACGTCGACCTCAATCTTCTGGCGAAGGGCGTCGCGTTGCGTCCAGCGCAGCGCCAGATAAGTTGCGACAATCGAAACCGCCGAAGGCAGCGCATAGCGCGGCAGCCATTGCATTAGCGGGGGCATGTGGCTGCCATAGATCACCAGGTTCGCCGGATTGGATATCGGCAGGACGAAGGAGGCGGCGTTGGCGATGAAGGCGCATATGAGTAGATAGGGCAGCGGGTTTTCGGCCTTGGCGGTTTTCACCGCCGCGGCGACCGCGGGCGTCAGCACGACCGCCGTCGCATCGTTCGACAGGAAGGTCGTCACGATCGTACCGACGCCATAGACCAGCAGAAACAAACGGCTCCCCGAGCCCTTCGCCTGCCGGGTCGCAATCGCGGCCAGCCAGTCGAACAAGCCTTCCTGTCGCGCGATTTCGGCTAGGAGCATCATGCCGATCAGGAACAGGTAAACGTCCGTCCCCTTGGCGACGCCGACGAGCGCGTCCCTCGGAGTCAAAAGCTGGAAGATGACCAGCAGCGCCGCGCCCGACACCGCCCAAATCGCTTCGGGCCAGTTGAGCGGACGCAGGATCACCCCGGCCGTGGCGAGCGCCGAAATGACCCAGGTCATCACATGCGGGGACATCAGCCCCCCGACGGCGGGAAAAGCCATCATGAGGGCTTGCCGTTGCGATTGGGCCCGAGCTGGGTGGCGAAGACGCCATTCTCCGGCCAGGCTCCAATCGAGGCGGCGTCGCTTCCGTCGCGCGAACGCTGCGGCGCGACATAGGCCTTGGTCGCCGCCCGGATAGAATGCCGACCAGGCCGGCCCGTTTCATCGACGGCCTGAACCGTGACCCTCGCCAGCCGTTCGGCTGGCAGGGACAGACGGCGTGTCCACAAACGCCCGTCCGGAGAACAGGTCATAGGCGACCAATCGTTGTCCTCAACGCGGCATTGGACGCGTCGGACCCGCCGCGCGCCCAAGACGAGCGCGCGCACCTCACAAGCGGCTTCCAGCGCGTGGTCCGGGCGGCGCAGTAGGCGATGTTCGGCCGGAGCGGTGATCATCACGAACGGAAACGGCTCATCCAGCGCCTTGAACCGCCAGCTGACGACGCCGCCGTCCAGTGTGGCGATCGAATAGCCGACGGGGCCTTCTTCGATCTGCCCGGTCGAACGGGTCGCAGCGAAGATCGTGCGGCCGTTATTGGCGAGTTCGTTATAGTGTGTATGTCCCATGTCGACGAGCGCCACGTCGTGGGCGTCGATCAGCCGGTTCAAGACTTCCGTCTCGCCGTCGCCTTTGAGGTCGGCGGGATAGCTGTGCATGAACAGAAGGCTGGTTTCCTCCCGCGCTCGCGCATCTTGCAGTTCCCGTTCGAGCCATGACATCTGGTCGGCCCCCAGGCGAAAATCCGGCCCTCCCTTGCCGGGGCCGCTGAAATCGAGGAAGAGGCATCGATGACCTCTGACCGTCAGCGCCATCGGCAAGGCGCGAGACCGCAGGCCGGCGTAAAAGTTTTCCAACCCGCCTTGCTCCATGTCGTGATCGCCGGGGATAACGTAGACTGGCGCGCTCAACATTTTTAGCGCCGTCGCGGCCAACGCATATTGCGCCGGCAGTCCATTGTCGGCGTTGTCGCCAGGCAGGACCACGAAGTCGACGACGCCGGCGCATTCGATCTCGATCTGGGCGACAATCGCCAGGAAGTCGTGAAAATTGCGCTGCTTGGCGTCGGTGAGGTGGAGGTCGCCGATATGAACGAAGGCCAAGAGATGATCGGCGGAGCTCATGCGAGGGCTCCTCTGGGTGCGCGAGCGCTCGGCTCCGGATTGGATTTCCGGACGAAGGCCGGCTTCAGGACGGGCGCAAAAACGATCCACAAAGCGATCGAGCCCAAGGCGAAGCTGCCCAGGATCATGAAGGTGGCGCTATAACCGATGCTTTGCGCAATCCAGCCGCCAATCGCCGGGCTGAGGGAAGCCCCGAGCCCCTGAACCGTCATGACTGCGCCCTGGCCGACATTGACGCGCCCCGTGCCGTTCAAGATGCGTGCAACCAGGGCGGGGACGGCGACGCTCTGCAATCCCGCGCCGACGCCGTCGAGTATCTGGACGGGATAAACGCCCCAGTGATTGATCCAATGGGCGGCGACAAGGCCACGAACCGGAAGCGCCACGAAAGACATCAACATAACGAGCCAAAGGGCGTCCTTGGCTCCCATCCGCATGGCCAGCAGCGACGCCAGGATCATGACGCCCTGGGCGACCACGATCGTGGTGGCGACGAAGCTGGCAGGGTCGCCCTGCTTGGCCGCCACGACCGCCATGCCGTAGAGCGGAAGCATGGCCCCGTTGCCGAGGTGAAAGCACGCCAGGGCGGCCGCTAGGATGAGGAGAGGTTTGCAATCGAGCAGCACCCGAAACCCGCTGGGCTTGCCGCCTTCCTTGTTGTCGTCACCCATGCCGCGCGCGACATTGTCGTCAATGGCGTCGCGCGGAATCATCAGCACCGAGATGATCGAAAGCGCGCCGAACAGCGCCGCCAGCCAGAACACGGCCGCCATGCCGAATTTCCAGCCGAGGAAGCCGGACAAGGCCGCGCCGACCATGTTGCCGGCGTGGTTGAAGGCTTGGTTATGTCCGTTTTGCTTGTTGAAGCCGGCTTGCCGGACGATGCCGAGCGTCATGCCGTTCACCGCCGGGCCGATCGCGGCTCCGGCAATCGCCGTCGCGATCTGTGACGCGGCAACAAGCCAGAACTGCTGAGATAGCAGAATGATGAATGAAGCGAGCACTGTGCAGACGCCGGGCGCGATGACATAGGCGCGCTTGTGCGTGGTCGCATCGACGAGCGCTCCGGCTGGCGCTGTCATGATCATGCCGGCGACGCCGCCGATCGTCATCACCGTGCCGATGAGGCCGCTCTCCCAGCCATGCGCCAGCAGGAACACGCCGAGAAACGGGCCGATCCCGGCCTGCATATCGGCCATGAAAAAATTAAGCGACTGAAGCGCCCAGATCGTGCGTCCGCTCTGCGGGGACAACGGCGAGGTCCGGCTCATGGCGCGCCTCTACACGTTGGAACGGCGACCGATGACATCCCCGCTTTCCGGCTCACGAGGCCGCGTCAACGGGCGGGATTCGGCGATGTCGACCTGCCATTTCTCGTCGTCGGCGCGGACCGGCTTGCTGTGCCGGATGTCGCCGTCGAGGGAGACGTGTAGTTCAGAGAGGCTGTCGTCGCGCCGTCCGAGAATCTCGAAATGCTTCGGTTTGCGTCGGGCCTCGCCGACGACCTCGAAGCCGGCCGCCCGAACGGAAACCACGGCGATCATTGGATCGGCCTTGTGATCGTCGTCGTCGTGGCGTCCGTGTTTCTTCGGAGGCTCGATCATCACCGAACGGTCGCCGCGCTGAATCCGTGCAACTTTAATTTCCGAGGGTTTGCGTTCGCCTTCGATCGTGACCTGGTCGCCGACGCTGAGTTTGATCTTGTCCGCGCCATGCGGGGTCAAATCGGCGAGGAAGACGTCATCGTTGGCACGGAGCGTGAAGCGGTGGCCGAAGATATTCTTAACAACTCCCGTCAGGGAGATAAGGTTCGATTTCATGCTTGCTGCCTTTGAGGAAACGGGCGCCGACGGCGCTCCAGGTGAAGCGCCGGAGAGAAACCTTGAACGCGATCAGCCGCGCGGCGGCGGGGGCGGCGGACCATGGTCCGGCGGCCCGTCCAGGGGACCGCGCGGACCCGCGATCGCGCTCAAACGATCGGGCGACGGGCCGATGGCCGACGCTTCGATGACGGTTCCGAGGACACCCGTGATGCGAACCCCACGCACGGCGATCGACTTGCCGGGCTGAAGAAGATCGCTCAGGCGATTGGCTTCCGGAGGCGGGAGACGCAGCATCGCGCCGTCTTCCAGCACCGCGCCGTTGACTTCGCCGCGCTTGCCGTGAAGATCGCTCATCACCTTGCCGCTGATGAGCTGGGTTGTCTCGTCACGACGTGGACCTGGTTTGCCCTCGTCGGAGACGATAAGGCCAGTGCGGTCATTCGTGACCGCCGCAGCGTCGATCAGCGGAAGCGCTCGGGCTTTCAGACCCCGGATCGTGACGGCGTCGCCGGGATGCACGACGAACACCGTCTCGGAAGAAAGATATGGCGCGACCTTTACTTCCGTGCCGTCGACGAGAAGGAACCCGTCGACATCCCCGCGCGGTCCCAGCGTATATTGTTTAACGACGCCTTTGGTCTCCGGGAGCTGAGCGGGGTCATAGAGCGCGGTCTGGTCCGATTGCGCCAGAACGGCGAATCCTCCGAGCGTCAAACCACCGACTAAGACGGTGAACGCTGTTAGCGCGGTCATTGTGAGCGATGGCTTCATGTCAGGCCTGCCGCGACGTTGCGTCGCTTCGGGGTTGCGATGCGCCCCGCAGCGCAACCGGCGTGCCATTTGAAATATCATTCTATATCAATAGGATAGATAACGTACGCATTTACGAAACGTCAGGCTTTCTGACAACGTCCGTCGTAATTCCTGACGGCGCGTCGTTCAGTCCGTAGCGCTGGGCTTTTGTATAAAGAAGCTGTCGGTTGATGTTGAGACGTCGAGCCGCCTCGGTGCGATTGCCGCCGCAGGCCACGAGCGCGCGTCGGATCATTTCTGCTTCGAGCTTGGCGACAGCGGTTGGCAAATCCAACGAAAGCCATTGGTTTGCATCCCCGGTGGACTCTTTGTCGGCATGCCATCCGCCGAGATCCACGTCGCCGACATCGATGACATCACCCCGAACCAGAATGCTCGCGCGATCGATGACATTCTTAAGCTCGCGCACATTGCCGGGCCAGCCGTAGCGCAGCAGTTTAGCCGCTAAGCCAGAGGTAATCCGCTTAGGAGAAACAGCTTCGCCGGCCGCAAGGCGAAGAAAGTGCTCGGCGAGCGGGAGAATATCGGCCAACCTCTCGCGAAGCGGCGGCAGGGCGATCGAAACGACGTTCAATCGGTAGAACAAATCCTCGCGGAACAGCCCCTGCCGGATGAGCGCCGGCAGATCGCGATGCGTCGCCGCAACGACGCGCACATCGACTTGCGTGGCCTTGCCGCCGATCGGCGTCACGACCCTGTCCTGAAGCACGCGGAGTATCTTGGCTTGCATGGCAGGCGGCATGTCGCCGATTTCATCGAGGAACAGCGTTCCGCGGTGCGCCTCGCGAAACGCACCCATCCGGTCGGCCAACGCTCCGGTAAAAGCGCCCTTCACATGGCCGAACAATTCGGACTCCAGCAGATCGGCGGGTATCGCCGCGCAATTGACTGCGGCGAAAGGCTGGCCCTTTCGCTTGCCGTGCTCATGCAACGCGCGGGCAGCCAGCTCTTTGCCCGTTCCCGTTTCTCCGAGGATCAGAACCGTCGAGTCGCTGTCGGCCGCGAGCCCAATCGTTTTTTGCACCTTGCGGATTTCGTCGCTCGATCCAACCAAGGTCAGCGGCGAAGCGCGGCTGTCGGCAGCCGATGCGTAGCTGGGAGCTTCTCTCCTGTGAAGATCGGTCATGCGCTTCAAAAGATTATCCAGCGCGGCGCGGCCAATCGGCTTGGTCAGGTGGTCGAAAGCGCCAATGCGCATCGCCTCAATCGTATTGTCGGCCGTCGCATAGGCGGTGAGGATCGCAACCGGCGGCGGGTCATCGAGGGCTTGGATCGCTTTCAGCACGGCGAGCCCGTCCATCGCGCCGCCGAGACGGAGATCGAGCAGGACCGCATCTACGGGTTGCGCGCGGAGCTGGGACAACCCGGACATTCCCGAGGCCGCGAGCTTCGTCTCATAACCGAGATCGGCGGCCGTTTCGGCTAAGCCCTCGCGCAGCGCGGCATCGTCGTCGATGATAAGAACCGTCATCCCTGCCATGGCAGCTCGATCCTGAATTGAGCGCCATGGGGCGTCGGGATATGCCGAGCCGCCCCCCCGTGGGCGCGCGCGATTTCACGCACGATTGCGAGCCCCAAACCGTGCGTCGCCACCACGGTGGTCGGCGCTATTTCTCCGTCACCTTGAGGCTGCCAAGGACGTCGCCGACTTCCTTGTGGAACGCCTTGTCGCCGTCGGGTGACGCCCAATAGGTGAACACGATGTTCGAGTGCGAAGGCAAGCCGAGCTGGAACTCGATGTAATAGAGGACGGTCGGAGCGCCCTTCCATGTCGCGTGCTCCGTCGTCATCGTCATCTCCTGGCCATTCTCCCGGCGGGTTTGCGAATCGCTAGAGCCAATGACGACGCCCTGTTCTTTCCAATAGGCGTTGTGCTCGGCGAGGATCTGCTCGAACTCGTCAGGGGTATACGCCTCGATCCAGAAATAGACCTCCCCGTCGGCGCTGATTTCTTGAATGCCCCGCTCGATGCGCGAACTCCTCCAATCATCGGGAACAGCGAATTCCGCAATCGGCGCGCTCGGTCGCACCTCCATCGTTTCCGCTTGCGCCAGATCGCAGGCATAGAGAAAGGCAACGAGATAGACGAACACGCGCACGGTTTTCCCCCTTATTCAGCCGTTCGGCGGACGCAGAGTACACGGCGGGGGCGACGGGCAACAGATCGCGCGGGCGCCGATCCCCAATATCCTCCGAGCGCCGCGCGTCGCTTCAGCCCGAGGCAGGCTTCGTCTGTTCATGTGGCGAAGATCACTGCGCGAATCGACAGCCGGCGTATCGCTGGCCGCGTAGACCGTAAAATGGCGATAGCAAATAGAGGGAGGTTCCTATGCTAAAGATACGATGCGAAAACTGCTCCCGGGTGATCTTCTGCGATCCGATCAAGGAGCAAGGTCGGCCTTTCTGCGCGGACGGCTGCCGCGAGAACTGGAAGCGCGCAATGCGGCGTTTCCATGCCGAACGGAAACCGCTCACCACGGTAGGAGACCCATGAATGGTCGCCATTCGACCTCGCCCCGCCGGATGTGCAAACGATGCTTTCAGGCCCGCTATACGCGGGCCTTCATTTTATTGGATCGTGGCGAAGCCCGGAGCGTCGACCCTCCGGTCGCCCCCTCGGCGCGCTCAGTCTGATCGGGAGATGCGCTTGCGCTTTTTTCCCGCAAAAAACCCCGCCGAAGCGGGGCCTTTCTCGCGCGGCATCCGGTCTTACTTGGCCTGATCCTGACCCTTCTGGTCGCCTTGAACGGTCTTCGGCGTCGTATTGGCCGAGTCGCCGGGGGTGTTGGTCGTCGTCGCGGCGCGGCCTTCGGACATCCCGTTGGTCTTCATGCCGTCGTTTTTCATCATCGCGCCGTTGGCGTTGTGGGGCGTGTTAGGCTCGACGCCGCTGCCCGGTGTATTGCTGCCGCTACCGGCGGTGGAAGCGCCGGGGCTTCCGTTGGATTGCGCCAGCGCCGGCGCTGAGATCGCCATCATGGCGGCGGCGGCGAGAATGAGGGTCGTCTTCATGTTTCCTCCTGTACTTTAGTGTCGGGGAGAGAACGTGTGAAGGGGCGCCCAGTTCCCCGTTTTCGGGCTCTTAGACCAAAACTTTGATCTCAAACGCGAAGCTTAACCGGTCCGCGCCGGCCGTGACTATAGACGGGCATGTTCGCTATTCCCTTCGGACAGCAATTCAACGATCGCGTCTATAATTGTGCTGTCGTCATAGGGTTTGACGAAGAACTTGGCGCCTACGGGCAAGTGGCTTTCATCGACGATCGCCTGACCCGACGCCACAATCAGCTTCACCGGAGGCCAGCGATGACGAATGTAATGAGATAGTTTTATGCCATCCATCGTGCCGGGCATTCCCACATCGGTGAACACCAAGTGGATATCCGGCCTGGATTCGAGGACCCGGATGGCTTCGTCGGCGGAGTCCGCCTCGACGACCTGAAACCCTGCCGCGGTCAAGAGCTCGACAGCGCCCATCCTGATGAGCGGGATGTCTTCAACTACGAGAATTACAAAATGACCATGCAACATGACTGACTCGATCTCGTGAACTTAGACGTGAGCGAATACAGAAGGTTCCATCCGAAATTCCTTGTTAAACGGCGGGAAGCGAGACGCCGTCGAGGGCGTCGACTTGGTCATGCGTAAGCGTAAGCGCGACGCCTGGTAAAGCGTCGGTTATGCGGATATGGCCGCGCAGCTGCCTGGCGAGCGCCTCGACGATGCCCGTGCCGAGCCCCGGCTTCGCCTTGTCTGCGCCTGCAGGCATGCCGATCCCATCGTCCGTCACGGAAAGCGTCCACTTTCCCCCGTCAGAGTGGTAATCGACGACGATTTTGCCCCGCCTTTGCTCCGGGAAAGCGTGCTTGAGGGCATTTATCACCAACTCGGTGACAATGAGACCGAGGCTCACCGATGCGTTGGCGTCGACAACGCTATTGTCGACGCTCACCTCGATCGACAGGCGTTCGGGGTCGAAAATCATCGACGCGGCGAGACTCTCGCATAGCTCTGTAAGATAGGGCCGCAGCGCCACATTCCCGAGACTGGACGCGGCGAGATGTCGCTGAACGGCGGCGATGGACAAGACCCGGTGGTGCGCATCCCGCAGGTATCCTCGCGCCTCCTCGGACTGCACCCTGCGGGCGCTTTGCATCAACACGCTGGCGATGATCTGCAGGCTGTTGGCGACCCTGTGCTGCACCTCTTGCAGAAGAACCGCCTTCTCGCGAATAAGCTCGTCCTTTTTCCGAGCTTCGGCGCGGACGAGCGTGATGTCGGTTATCGCCAAGAGCAGACGGACGCCGAGCGCGCCGCCGTCGTCGAGCTTGCGCGCGTTCAGCAGCAGGCATTGCGGCTCGTGGCCCTTCCGTCGCAGTTCGATCTCGTAGGCATCGATTTGAGCGTTTCCAGAGGCGGTCGCCTTCAACAGCGAGGCCAGTTGCGGAATCGCCCATTCCCCCGCGCCAAGTTCGTCAAGTCGCCGTCCCGCAACGCCGGCCGGGTCGATCTGAAAGGCTTGGCAGAACGATGTGCTTGCGGTGATAACCGTGAGATCGGTCGCCAGAAACAGCAGCGGTTCATGCGACGAGACGATAACAGCCAGAGTGCTGGCTGCTTCAACTTCGGCAGGCGGGATGAGGAGCGCCATAGGTTGGCCCAAAGGGCCGGAGGCTCGCGGAGCGAAAGCCATGACTCGGCAGAAATTTGATAACCCGATACGGGACGCAAATGGAGTGAACCCCTAGGCTGAGTCAGGAAAAATAGGGACAGTTCTCTGTAAGGAGAACGAATGACCCAAGAGATAGCCCGAACCTTCAGCCGGGCGTTCAAACTGAAGGCGATCTCGCGGATGGATGCCGGGGAGAACGTCAGCGCGCTTTCTCGGGAGCTCGAAATCAAGCGCGAGATACTCTATCGATGGCGCTCGCAATTTCGCGCCGGAGGCGAGGAGCGGCTGCGCGAGCGTCGGGGTCGGCCGACGGTGAAGGAGGCTTTGGCGATCGCGGCGGCGTGTCGACCGGCGGGCGAGGCGGCCGATCTGGCCGCCGCGCGCCGCCAGATCGCCGATCTCGAGCGCAAGATCGGCCGGCAGCAGCTGGACCTCGATTTTTTCAAAGGGGCCTTGCGGCATATCGAGGCGTTACGGCAGGCGAGCGATCAGCCTGGCGCGACGGCGTCTTCGCCCAGATCCAGGCGATGACGCAACCGCAAGGCGAGGAGCCGCGCATCCGCGCGGTCGATAGGATGTGCCAGCTCGCCGGCGTGAGCCGGGGGGCGTACTATCGCGGCTGGGGGCGAAATTCGCTCGCGCGGGAGGAGACCGCGCTGCGCGACGCCATCCAGCGCTTGGCGCTGGCCCACCGCCATTACGGCTACCGGCGGATCGCGGCGCTGCTGCGGCGCGAGGGCTTTGAAGTCAACCATAAGCGGGTGGCGCGGCTCATGCGGGAGGACAACCTCTTGTGTCTGAGGAAGCCGGCGTTCAAGCCCGCCACGACCGATTCCCGGCATGACTGGCGCGTCTGGCCCAACCTCGCGCGCCATCTGGTCCCGATGGCGGTCAACCAGCTTTGGGTGGCCGACATTACCTATGTGCGGCTGGGGGAGGCTTTCGTCTATCTGGCGGTGATCCTGGACGCCTACAGCCGCAAGGTCGTGGGCTGGGCCATGGAGGACCATCTCAAGGCCAGCCTGGCGATCCAGGCTCTGCAAATGGCGCTCGACCAACGCGAGGTGATCGCCGGCGGTCTCATCCACCACTCGGACCGCGGCGTCCAGTACGCCTGCGGCGATTACATCGCCCGTCTCGAAGCGGCGGGCGTCCAGCCCAGCATGAGCCGGGCCGGCTGCCCCTACGACAACGCCATGGCCGAGAGCTTCATGAAGACCCTCAAGACCGAGGAGGTCGACGGCTCCGCCTACGCCGATCTGGCCCATGCCAGAGCCGCCATCGGCGAGTTCCTCGAAGCGATCTACAATCGCCAGCGGCTCCACTCCGCGTTAGACTACCTATCGCCCCTGGAGTTCGAAACCCGCCCCTCGGCTCGGGCTGCTGCGCAGCAGCCCGAGCCGAGGCGCGCAACCGACTGTCCCCAATTAACCTGACTCACAAAAGGGGTTCACTCCAGTGGCGGCGTCATCGCGGGTATCGGTATCGTGTCCGGCATCCGCTGCATGATCAATGCATCGGATTCGGGTATCGACGCCGGCGCGCTGCAGCCGATGGGGCTCGACAAGCAACTCCGGATTCAGGAGATCGCGCTCGAAAACCAGCTTCCCTATGTGCAGCTGGTCGAGAGCGCCGGCGCCAATCTGATGGCGTATCGGGTCGAGGAATTCGTGCGCGGCGGCAATCTGTTCCGCAATCTGGCGCGCATGTCCGCCGCGGGCTTGCCGGTCGTCACCGTCACGCACGGATCGTCGACCGCGGGCGGCGCCTATCAAACGGGTCTATCGGACTACATCGTGATGGTGCGCGGACGATCGCGCGCGTTTCTGGCCGGACCGCCGCTGTTGAAGGCGGCGACGGGCGAGATCGCGACCGAAGAGGATCTCGGCGGCGCGGCGATGCACACGTCGATATCAGGCCTAGGTGACTATCTCGCGGAGGACGACCGCGACGCCATTCGCATCGCGCGAGAGATCCTCGCGACGATCGACTGGAATCGCGACATGCCACCGGAGCCTCGGCGGTCGTATAAGCCTCCACGCTACGACGCCGAGGAGCTGCTGAGCGTCATGCCGATGGATCACAAACGGCCCGTCGACATGAAGCAGGTCATCGCGCGGATCGCCGACGATTCCGAGTTTCTGGAATTCGGCGAGAACTATGGCGGGGCCACGGTCTGCGGCCATTTCAAGATCGAGGGTTGGCCGGTCGGCGTCATCACCAACAACGGCCCGATCGACACCGCGGGCGCGACCAAGGCGACGCATTTCATCCAGGCCTGCTGTCAGTCGCGGACTCCGATCCTGTACCTCAACAACACCACCGGATTCATGGTCGGCCGCAGCTTCGAGGAAGCGGGCATCATCAAGCATGGCTCGAAGATGATCCAGGCGGTGACGAACGCCACCGTGCCGCAGATCACGCTCTATTGCGGCGCCTCGTTCGGCGCCGGCAACTACGGAATGTGCGGCCGCGGGTTCCATCCCCGATTCTGCTTCGCCTGGCCCAACGCCAAGACCGCCGTGATGGGCGGCGAACAAGCCGCTAGGACGATGGCGATCGTCACCGAGGCGGCCATGATGCGTAAGAACGGCGAAATCGATCAGGCGAAAGTCGACGACATGCAACAGCGCATCGTCGATCGCTTCGATCGGCAGATGAGCGTCTTCACCACTAGCGCGCTGCTGCTCGACGATGGGGTCATCGACCCCAGGGATACGCGCGCGATGCTCAGTCGGTTGCTGGCGATCTGCAGGGAAGCGGAGGCGCGCAAACCGCAGAAAATGCAGTTTTCGGTGGCGCGGCCGTGACCCGGGCGGCGTGGTTTTGTTGCTGTTCGAGCCCGCGATGAGTTGGACGCCGTGGGTCGGACGTCTCATCAGAGACCAGGTAGGGAAAGCGAAGCCAAAATGACTGTCCGGACCCCATTCAACAAGATCCTGATCGCCAATCGCGGCGAGATCGCGCTGCGCATCATTCGCGGCGCGAAGGCGCTAGGGTATCGCACGGTCGCCGTCTACTCGAGCGTCGATGCGCGCGCGCGCCATGTCTTGGAGGCGGATCAGGCGGCGTGGATCGGGGAGGCGCAGCCCGCGCAATCCTATCTGAACATCGCGGCGCTGGTCGCGGCGGCGCGCGCGACCAGCGCCGACGCCGTGCATCCGGGTTACGGCTTTCTCGCGGAAAACGAGGACTTCGCGCAAGCCTGCCGCGACGCCGGACTGGTGTTCATCGGCCCTTCGCCCGAATCCATCGCGGCGATGGGCGACAAGGCGGGCGCCAAGAAGCTGATGATCGACGCCGGCGTGCCCTGCGTTCCGGGCTACCTCGGAGACGATCAGAGCGAGGAGCGACTCGTCAGGGAAGCCGAACGTGTCGGCTATCCCGTCATGATCAAGGCGACGGCGGGCGGCGGCGGGCGCGGCATGCGGTTGGTCGCGACGCCGGGCGTTTTCGTCGAACAGCTGCGTAGCGCGCGATCGGAAGCGCAAAACGCCTTCGGCGATCCGACCGTGATCCTGGAGCGCGCGATCGCCAATCCCCGACACATCGAGATCCAGGTGTTCGGCGATCGCCACGGCAACGCCATTCATCTGGGGGAACGGGATTGCTCGGTGCAGCGGCGCCATCAAAAAGTGATCGAGGAGGCCCCGTCGCCAGCGGTGTCGACCGAACTGCGGGAGCGCATGGGCGCGGTCGCCGTGGCCGCCGTCAAGGCGATCCGCTACGAGGGCGCGGGAACCCTCGAGTTCCTGCTCGACTCCGAGGGCAATTTCTACTTCATGGAAATGAATACGCGATTGCAGGTCGAGCATCCCGTCACGGAAGCCGTGACCGGCCTGGACCTGGTCGAGTTGCAGCTTCGCGTGGCTTCCGGCGACCCGTTGCCCTTGCGGCAGCAGGATGTGCGGTTCCAGGGCCACGCGATCGAGGTGCGCTTGTGCGCCGAGGACGCGACCAAATCCTTCATGCCGCAGAGCGGCGTGATCGCCTTGTGGCAGCCGGCGCACGGTCCGCGGGTCGAGCAGGCTCTGAAGTCGGGAGCCGAGATCCCGCCCTACTATGATTCCATGATCGCCAAGATCATCAGCCATGGCGCGACCCGCGAGGAAGCGCGTCGGAAACTGCTCCGCGGCGTGGAAGACACGGTCGCGCTCGGCGTGACGACCAACCAAGCCTTCCTCGCTCGTTGCCTGAACCATCCGGTATTTGCCCGCGGCGAAGCGACGACGGCCTTCATCGGCGACAATCTCGACCAGTTGCTTCACCGGGACGAGGAGCGCGCGGAGCGCGCGAGCGCGTTGGCCGCGATTCTCCTGGTCGAGACCGCCGCCGGCGCGGCGCAGAGGGGCGCCGGACGCCGGTTGTCGCATCCGTTGCCGATCAGCTTGCGCTTCGAACTCAACGGCCAAAATCAATTGGCGTTGTTGACGGACCTCGGCGGTCGCCGTCATGAGGCGGCGATCGAGGGAAGACGCCACGAGCTGGACGTCGTCGAAATCGGCAATCACGCGGTGCGGTTTCTCTGCGACGGCGTCATGGAAGGCGCGGCGTATTTGCGCGACGGGGCTCGGTTGCTGCTGCGATACCGGGGGGAGGCCTATGAAGTCATCGACACCACGCGCGCGGCGAGCGTTCGGCGCGACGGCGGGGGAGCCGGTGACGGTAAGCTCCGCGCCTCGATGAATGGCCGGGTCGTCGCCATTTTCCTCTCGGTCGGCGACCGCGTCGAGTCGGGACAGCCCTTGCTGACGCTCGAAGCCATGAAGATGGAACATATGCACGCCGCGCCCATGGCCGGCGTGCTGAAGGCGCTGCATGTCGTCGTCGGCGATCAGGCGCCCGCGGGACGTGTGATCGCCGAGATCGAGGCGGATAGTTCGGAAGCGGCAAAATGAACAATCGCCCCGGGGAGCAGACGATCGTGACCGAACAGCAGGCCGTTCTCACGGAAAGGCGAGGCCGATCATTCTGGATCACGATCAATCGGCCGGATAAGCGAAACGCGATCAACGCAGAGGTGATCGCCGGCATCCGCGCGGGTTACCGCGAGGCGCACGCGGACCCGGACATTCGCGTGATCGTCCTGACCGGCGCTGGCGAGAAGGCGTTTTGCGCGGGCGGCGACTTGCAACCGGGCAAGGGATTCGCCTTCGATCTCTCGCGTCCTAATATCGACTACGCGGATCTGCTGCGCGAGGCGCACGGCGCGGCGCTGCCGGCGATCGCGCGCGTCAACGGCGTCTGCATGGCCGGCGGCATGGGATTGATGTGCATGACCGATTTCGCGATCGCGTCGGATAATGCGCTGTTCGGTCTTCCCGAAGTGAAGGTTGGCGTTTTCCCGATGCAGGTCATGAGCCTGCTGTCGCGGATCGCGCCGCCGAGGATCGTGCGCGAATGGGCGATCAGCGGCGAGCCGTTCAAGGGCGACGAGGCCAAGGCGGCGGGGCTGATCAACCACGTCGTTCCCGCGGCGGAGCTGGACGCCAAGGTGGAATGGCTGATCTCGCGAATCGTCGACAAGTCGCCGACGGCGATCCGGCGCGGCAAGTATGCGCTGCGGGCGATCGAGGCGATGTCTTTCGACGAGGCCATAGCCTATACCGAAAGCCAGATCGCGCTGATGGCGATGACCGAGGACGCCAAGGAAGGGCTCGCCTCCTTCAACGAGAAGCGCAAGCCGGCGTGGACGGGCCGGTGACGGATCCGGCGATGAACCGCGCGCTCTTTCCGTGCGCGGCCGTCGCCCGACGATGGGGCTAGCGCCGGAGCTTCCAGAGGCGCGGCGCGATCAGCGTGGCCAGCGCGACCTTCAGCGCTTCGCTGTACACGAACGGCATGAGGCCGAGCGCGAGGATCGGCTTGTTCCAGCCGATCACGGTTCCCAGCCATAGCAGGCCCGGGACATAGATGGCGGCGACGCCGAGCAGCATCGCCACCGCGGCGCGGTCGACGCGGCCAAGCCAGCCTCGATCCGAAAGCACGCCGACGAGGATCGCGGCGGGAAGGAAGCCAAAGAGAAAGCCGCCGGTCGGTCCCATCATATAGAGGAGTCCGAGTCCCTTCTCGGGGGTTCCGGCCAGCACCGGCAGACCGCACATGCCCTCGAAGAGGTAGACCGCCACCGTCAGGCCGCCAAGTCGCGCGCCGAGGCACGCTCCGATGAGCACGACCGCGAGGGTCTGCAACGTGAAAGGCACCGGCGCGAAAGGCACGGACACCTTGGCCGATACTGTGAGGACAAGTCCGCCGAGAAGAACCGCGGCGGCGCGAGTTGCGAGACGATCGATCGATGAAAGTCTCGACCCCTCGGGAAATTCGAGATTTTGGAACGCGGGTTGGGGCATGGCGATCTCTTTTCCTCTGAGTTCTGGCGACGAATATTTGTCGTTTCGCCCTTTCGGGGCCACCTCGCGGAAGCCAGCGTATGGTCGAAGCGCGGTCTGCCGAGTCGCTCGCGGTGGCGGGCATGCGCAACGCTCTGGTTGGTAGGCTGAGAGCGTTGCTCCCAACTGTCTAGTTTAGACGAGACGCGGAGGCTTGCGCCAACTGGCTGGCCTCCCGCGGAGAGGATGAAAGGCTTGCAGCCACTTGTCGCAAGACGCGGAGCCGCGAAGCCGCTCTTGAGAACGCGCCGAATTCGCCGCCGGAAAGGTGCGTTCGCGGCGCGTTCGCGAAATTGGGAGACGGACTTTGCCTCTGGCGTCGCTTTCCGAAATCGAGGCGCTCGAAAAGGAGCCTTTTCAATCGCGCGTGTCGGCGCGATCAACCTTCGAACTCCTGTCGGCGGCGGCTACAAAATATCCGGACAGGACCGCGTTGCGTTTCATCGAACACGGGTTGCCGGATGATCCGGTTCGAGACCTCAGCTACCGGCAGTTTCTCGGCCGCGTCGCGCAGGCGGCCAATCTGTTTCATGCCTTGGGCGTGGATGGCGCGAGTGCGGTTTCGCTGCTTCTTCCCCTGGCGCCGGAAACATTCATCGCGATGTTCGGCGCGCAGGCGGCCGGAATCGCCAATCCGATCAATTTCCTGTTGGAGCCCCAACACATCGCGGCGCTGCTGCGCGAGGCCCGCTGCCGCGTCTTGCTCGCGCCGGATCCCGATCTGCTGCCCGGAATTTGGGCGAAGGTCGAAGCGATCAGGCATGATGTACCGACGCTGCGGGCGATTCTGCGCGTCGGCGGACCCGCGCATCGAGCCGAGAGCGGCGCCGCGAGCTTCGAAGCCGAACTCGACAAGCAGCGCTCGGACGGCTTGACCGCGCCCCGGGATATCGCCCGCGAGGATGTCGCTTCGCTGTTCCATACCGGCGGGACGACGTCGGCGCCCAAGCTCGCCCGACACACGCACGGCGGCCTCGTCCTGCAGAGCTGGTCGAACGCGCAGGTCTGGCGGCCGGGGCCCGATGAAGTCTATCTCAGCGGATTGCCGCTGTTTCATGTCGGCGGCGCGAACTGCGCCGGTCTATCGCCCTTGAGCCAAGGCGCGACGGTCGTGCTGCTGACCGCCACGGGTTATCGCAACCCATCAGTCATCCGCAACTTCTGGGCTCATGTCGAGCGCTTCCGAGCGACGGTGATTCCGATGGTGCCGACGAGCTGGGGCGCGGTGATGAACCTGCCGAGCGAGGGCTTCGATCTCTCCAGCGTGAGACTATGCCACGCGGGCGGCTCGGCCATGCCTGTCGAACTTGCGCGCGCGGTGGAGCGACGTCTCGCAGCGCCGGTCGTCGAAGGTTGGGGAATGACCGAATTGCATGGATTCGGCAGCATGAACCCGGCGGCGGGGGAATGCCGGATCGGCTCGGTGGGGCCGCGCACGCCCTACACGGAACTGATCGTGGCGACGGTCGAGAACGGACGGGTCGAGTTGCTGGCGGCGCCGGGCGCGATAGGTCGGGTCCTGGTGAGAGGCGTGCAAGTTTTTGGCGGTTATCTCAGCGAGGCTCACAACCAAGGCGCCTGGATCGAGCCGCTCGCGAACGAATCCGTCCCTCCTTGGAGCCCGGGAGGGCGCTGGCTCGACACCGGCGATCTCGGTCGCTTCGACGACGACGGCTATCTCTGGCTCACGGGACGCGCGAAGGACGTCATCATCCGGGGCGGACACAACATCGACCCGATCGTGATCGAGGAGGCGCTGTATCGTCACCCGGACGTTGAGGCGGTCGCCGCGGTCGGTAGGCCCGACGCCTACGCGGGAGAACTTCCCGTCGCCTTCGTGCAACTCAAGCCGGGCGCGCGGGCCGGCGGCGACGAGTTGCGCGAATTCGCTCGCGACAATATCCCCGAACGCGCCGCGGCGCCGGCCGAGATCATCCTGGGCACGCAATTGCCGCTGACGGGCGTCGGAAAGATATTCAAGCCGGAGCTCCGCCACATCGCCGCCAGATTGACGCTGGAGCGGGCGTTGCGCGCGCTCGGTCCGCCGCTGGACGCGACCATTGTGGACGTCAGAGCGGACACCCGCCACGGAACCCTCGCCTCCGTGCGCTTTCGCGAGACGCCGTCCGCGGAGCATCGCGAGGCGGCGCGTCGACTGCTCGACACGTATCAGCTTCGTTATGAGATCGTCGACGGTGACGAGGCCGTCGGCTGACACGCGCCGTCGGACCTCGCCGACCAGTTTGCGCAAGACGTTGCAGTAGGGGTCGCCTATCCGCATCGGCAGGGTCGCGCGGCGATCCCACCGCTTCGCCATCATCCGGATCCGCCATGCCGAGTCCCGTATCGCTCGAACGCCGCGACGACATCGCCGTCCTGCGCATCGACAGCCCGCCGGTCAACGCGCTGTCCGCCGCCGTCGTCGCCGGCTTGATCGAGGCGGTCGCGCAATTTGAAGCCGATGCCTCCGCGCGAGCGCTCGTCGTCCATTGCGCCGGCCGCACCTTTGTCGCCGGCGGCGACATAACGGCGTTCGAACGGCCCGATTTCAGCGCCGAGCCCTACAATACCTTGCTGGGCCGCCTGGAGGCTTGCTCCAGGCCCGTGGTGGCGGCCCTGCATGGCGCCGCCCTCGGAGGCGGCTTGGAGCTGGCGTTGGCGTGTCACTATCGCGTCGCCGCGCCGGGAACGCGAATTGGGTTTCCCGAAGTGAAACTGGGGCTGCTGCCGGGGTCGCTCGGCACCCAGCGGCTGCCGCGTTTGGTCGGGGCGTCGTTGGCGCTGGACCTGATCGGCGCCGGCCGCCCGCTCGACGCCGCGGCGGCGAAAGAGGTCGGCTTGATCGACCGCGTCGACTCCGGCGACCCCATGGAGTTCGGATTGTCCTACGCCCGGATGTTGGTCGAAGCGGGGGCCGCGCCGCGCCGTTGCAGCCGATTGGCGCCTCCGGATTCCGCGTCGCCCGAAATCTTCGACGGAGCGCTCGCCGCCGCGCGCAAGAAACCCGACTATCCCGCGCTGGGAGCGATCGTGAAATGTGTTCAAGCGGCGGTTTCGCTCCCGTTCGCCGAAGGGGAGAAAGTTGAGGCGCGTGAATTCGAGCAACTGCGCCTGTCGCGGACCTCGAAGGCGCTGCGACACATGTTCTTCGCCGAACGCGAAGCCGCGAAAATCCGTGGATTGCCGAAGGAAACGCCATTGCGGGCGATCCGGTCGGTCGGAATCGTCGGCGCCGGAACCATGGGCGGCGGCATCGCGATGAACTTCGCCAACGCCGGGATCGCGACCGTCGTTGTCGAGGCGAACGCCGCAGGGCTCGACCGCGGCCTCGGGTTGGTCCGGAAAAACTATGAAGCGAGCGCCGCCAAGGGGAAGCTCACCCCCGATCAGGTCGCGGCGCGCATGGGCTTGTTGAAGGGCTCGCTCGAAGACGGGGATCTCGCGAGCTGCGATCTGGTGGTCGAGGCCGTCTTCGAGGACATGGACCTGAAAAAGCAGGTGATGGCGCGCCTCGGCCAAGTGTGCAAGCCGGGGGCGATCATCGCGACCAACACCTCGACCTTGGACGTCGATGTCCTCGCCGACGTCACCGGACGGGCGGGCGATGTCCTCGGCACGCATTTCTTCAGCCCCGCCAATGTCATGCGTCTCGTCGAGGTCGTCCGCGGCGCGCGGACCGCGCCAGATGCGTTGGCGACCGTGATGAAGCTGGCGACGACCATCGGCAAGGTCGCCGCGGTCTCCGGCGTCTGCTACGGCTTCATCGGCAACCGCATGGCCGAGGTCTATATGCGGGAAGCCGAATTTCTGCTGATGGAGGGCGCCGAGCCGCGCCAGATTGATCGCGCGATCGAGTCGATCGGCATGGCGATGGGGCCTTGCCGGATGCTCGACATGGCGGGCGTCGACGTCGGCGCCAAGACCGTGATCGAACGCGGCAAGGAGGGCGGATTGCCCCCCGACCCCGCCTATCGCGCCGTCGTGCGCGAACTTTTCGAACTCGGACGCTTCGGTCAGAAGACCGGCGTCGGCTACTATCGTTACGAAGGACGCACGCCGGTTCCCGATCCAGAGTTGACGGCGATCTGCGAGCGACTGGCGGCGCGACACGGCATAACTCGCCGATCGGGCATCAAGGATTCCGAGATCATCGAGCGGCTGCTCTACCCCCTGATCAACGAGGGCGCCGCGATTCTCGCGGAGGGAATCGCCTACCGACCCGGCGACATCGACGTCATCTGGGTCGCGGGCTACGGTTTCCCCGACCATCGCGGAGGCCCGATGTTCATGGCCGACGACATCGGCCTCAACGTCATTGTCGAGCGGCTGGCCCATTACGCCGCGATACGCGGCGACGCCTACCATTACTGGACGGCCAGTCCGTGGCTCGCGGATCGCGCGGCTTCCGGACGCCGCGTCAGCGACGGCTAGACCTCCTCATATCTGTTTGACCCCGGAGTCCCTGTTCCCATGAGAGAAGCCGTCATCGTCTCCACCGCGCGCACGCCGATCGGCCGCGCCTATCGCGGCGCCTTCAACAACATCAAGTCGCCGACCTTGCTCGGGCATGCGATTTCCCACGCGGTCCGGCGGGCCGGGGTCGCCGGCGAGGAAATCGAGGACGTCGTCATCGGAACCGTGCTGACGGCGGGGACGGCGGGAATGAATCTGGCGCGCAACGCCGGCATCGCCGCCGGCCTGCCGGTCGTCGTCTCGGGCCAGACCATGGACAGGCAATGCGCTTCCGGGCTGATGGCGATCGCGACGGCGGCGAAACAAGTCGTCGTGGATGGCATGAACGTGATCGTTGCCGGCGGCAGCGAGAATATCTCCGCGGTGCAGACGCCTTACATGGAATGGGTGGGCCGCGAAAAAGATCCGACCGTCATCGCGCACGCGGAGCACGCCTATATGCCGATGCTGCAAACCGCGGAATTCGTCTCGCGGAAATATGGAATCTCGCGCGACGCCCAGGACCTCTACGCCCTGGAATCGCAGCGCCGCACCGCGGCCGCGCAACAAGCGGGGCGCTTCGACGCAGAGATCGTGCCGATCGACTCGACCATGGCCGTCTTCGACAAGCAAACGAAGGCGGTGTCGCATCAGGACGTGAGGCTGACGCGCGACGAAGGCAACCGGCCGGAGACCACCCTCGAAAGCCTGCAAGGTCTCAAGCCCGTGATCGAGGGCGGCGTCGTCACCGCGGGCAACGCCAGCCAACTTTCGGACGGCGCTTCCGCCTGCGTGATCATGGATGGCGGCTCGGCGGAGCGGCGGGGACTGCAACCGCTCGGCATTTATCGCGGCATGGCGGTCGCGGGCTGCGCGCCGGAGGAGATGGGCATCGGACCCATCCACGCCATCCCGAAACTGTTGGCGCGAAACAGCCTCGCGGTCGACGATATCGGCCTGTGGGAATTGAACGAGGCGTTCGCCTGCCAGGTCCTCTATTGCCGGGACTTTCTCGGCATCGATCCGGAAAAGTACAACGTCAACGGCGGCGGCATTTCGGTCGGGCATCCCTATGGCATGACCGGAGCGCGGCTCGTGGGCCACGCGCTGATCGAAGGCAAGCGCCGCGGCGTCAAATACGTCGTCGTCTCCATGTGCGTGGGCGGCGGCATGGGCGCGGCCGGTCTGTTCGAAGTGGCGTGAGATGAGCCTCAACCTCGCGGCGATTCGAGCAACCATCGATTTCCTGCTGCGCGATTGGTTGGGCGTGGAAGAGCTGGTCGGTCGTCCGCGTTACGCCGAGCACGGCGTTCAGACTTTCGAGGCGGTGCTCGATCTCTGCCAACAGATCGCCGCGGAACAATTCGAGCCCGTGAATCGACGGGTGGACGTGGAAGAGCCGGCGTTCACGGAGGGGACCGTCCGCCTGCCGAAAGCCACGGAAACGGCGTGCGCGGCCTATGCGGCTTCCGGCATGCTCGCCGCCGGTCAGGATCATGCCGTCGGCGGCATGCAGTTGCCCTGCGTCGTCGAGATGGCGGCCAACAGTTTCTTTTCCGCGGCCAGCATCGGCCTCAGGGCCTATGCGATGCTCACGGTCGCGAACGCGAACCTGCTGATGGCGCACGGGACGGAGCGGCAGAAAGCGGCCTTCGCCCATCCCCAATGGGAGGGCCGGTATTTCGGAACGATGAACCTCAGCGAGCCGCAGGCGGGTTCGAGCCTCTCCGACATCCGGACTCGCGCGACGCCCGACGGCGAGTCCCACGCGACCGATCCGCTCGGCCCGCGCTACCGGCTTTTCGGCAGCAAAATGTGGATCTCGGGCGGCGAACACGAAATGGGCGAGAACATCGTGCATCTCGTGCTGGCGAAGATTCCTGATGAAACGGGCGCGCTGGCGCCGGGAACGAAGTCGATCTCCTTGTTCGTGGTTCCGAAATGGCTGGTCGACGAGCAAGGCCGTCGAACCGGCCAACGTAACGACATCGCGCTCGCCGGCCTCAATCACAAGCTCGGGTATCGCGCCACTTCGAACGCCCTGCTCAATTACGGCGAGACGGTGGGCGCCATCGGTTATCTCGTCGGCGCAGCCGGCGCGGGCCTCGCCTGCATGTTCCACATGATGAATGAAGCGCGCATCCAAGTGGGTCTCGGCGCGGCCATGCTCGGGCTCGCCGGCTATGTGACGTCGTCCGGCTACGCCAAACAGCGCCTTCAGGGACGGCCGGTGCAAGCCGGCGCCAGGCCGGTCAAGGATTCGTCGCGGCCGCCGTCCGCCATCATCGAGCACCCCGACGTGAAGCGGATGCTGCTCGCGCAAAAGGCTTACGGCGAGGGGGCGCTGGCGCTCTGCCTCTATTGCGCGCGGTTGGTCGACGAACAGCGGACCGGCGAACCCGAGGCCGCGCGTCGCGCCGCCGCGCAATTGGAGGTGCTGACCCCGATCGCCAAGAGCTGGCCGAGCGAATGGTGCCTCGAGGGCAACAGTCACGCGATTCAGATTTTGGGCGGCTACGGCTACACCCGCGATTTTCCCGTCGAACAACACTGGCGGGACAACCGCCTGAACATGATCCATGAGGGCGCGCACGGCATTCAGGCGCAAGATCTGCTCGGCCGGAAGGTCGCGCTCGATGGCGGCGGCTTCGATCTGGTGCTGGCGCAAATGGCTCGAGGCGCCGAAGCGGCTCGGCGAGTCGAGGGGCTCGCCGAGATGGCGGATCAACTGACCTCGGCGATAACCGATCTGCGCCGCGCGACCGAGGACGCCAAATCGGGCGACAACGCCCAGGCGACGCTCGCCAACGCCACGACTTACATGCGCGCTTTCGGCCATGTGACGCTCGCCTGGATATGGTGCGAACTGGCGACCGCGGCGAGCAAGGCCCTGGAGCGGGGCTCGTCGAACCCGGATGAGCTGAACGGCAAGCTCGCCGCCGCCCGGTATTTTCAAACCTACGAATTGCCGTTGGTCGAGGCTTGGCTGGGTCCGGCGGCGCGGAAGGACCGCTTGCTTCTCGACGTGAGGCCGGAGTGGCTGTGAGGAGAGAGCAACGCTCTGAGAAAGACGCGAGACCATGAATGCGGCGTCGCCCTCCGAGCCCTTGCGCGCGAGCCTCGACGAGGTGCGCCGCGCGCAGAGCGCCAAGCTCGACGCCGAGCGGCCGGACGCCGTCGACCGGCAGCGCAAACGGGGACGCTTGACCGCGCGCGAGGTCGTGGAATCGTTGGCCGATCCGCATTCCTTCGTCGAATACGGCGGGCTCGCCCAGCCCGCAGTCGAAGGCATGAAGGGTCCGGCCGACGGTCTCGTCATGGGCGCGGCGCGGGTCGACGAGCGTCCGGTCGACCTGCTGATCTATGACTACACCGTCTTCGCCGGCACGCAGAGCGCGATCAACCATGCGAAGATGACGCGCATGTTCGAACACGCGCTGCGTTTCCGGGCGCCGGTGATCTGTTGGCTCGATGGAGGCGGCGCCAGAACTCAGGACATGCTGCTGCCGGCGCGCGGCAAGACCTCGACCTTCGTCGCCTTCGCCAGGCTTTCCGGCGTGGCGCCGACGATCGGCGTCGTCCCCGGTTTTGCCTTCGCCGGCCAGGCGAATCTCGCGGGCATGTGCGACTTGCTGATCGGCGTTCGCGGCAGCGCCCTAGGCATGGCGGGACCGCCGCTGGTCGAGGCGGCGCTCGGCGTCAACTACGCGCCCCAGGAGATCGGATCCGTCGACTTGCACGAGAGATCCGGGGTCTATGACCTCGTCGTCGAGGACGATGTCGAGGCCATCGACGTCGCGAGAAAATATCTGAGCTACTTCGGCCCGCGCCGTGAGGGCAGTCTGGCTGGCGATCAGGCCGCCTTGCGCGACATCATCCCGGAAAATCCGCGGCAGAGCTATGACGTGCGCGACGTGATCGCGCTTCTCGCCGATCCCAACAGCGTTCTCGAACTCAAGCTGGCGTTCGGCGCCTGCGTCGTGACCTCGTTGATCCGCATCGACGGCCGCGCTATCGGCGTGATCGCCAATCAGCCGCTTCATCTGGCGGGCGCCATCGACAGCGACGGGTCGGTCAAGGCGGCGCGCTTCGCCTCGATTTGCGACGCCTACGACATTCCGCTGCTAATGCTCTGCGACACGCCCGGACTAATGGTTGGCCCAGACGCCGAAAGGACCGGCATCGTTCGCCACAGCGCGCGGTTGCTCACGGCGATAGCCAATGCGACGATCCCGATCCTGACCGTCGTGCTGCGGAAAGCCTATGGCCTGGGTTACTACATCATGGGCTCGCAACCGCTCGATCCCGCGATATTGCTGGCGTGGCCGATGGCGGAATACGGCGGCATGGGGCTGGAAGGCGCGGTGAATATTCTGCATCGACGCGAACTCGAGTCGGAGTCCGACCCCGCCGAGCGAGCGCGTCTTCACGCCCGTCTCACCGAGGCGTTGAAGGCCGAGCATACCGCGCTCGCGACGGCTCGCCGGTTTCTCTTCGATGACGTCATCGATCCCGCCGACACCCGTGAACTGCTGTTGCGGACGTTGGAAATGCTGCCACCGGCGCCGCCGCGCGCGACCCGGAAACGCCTGATCGAACCCTTCTAGACCGCGCCGTTCGCGCGCGGCGGGAAGGACTGACGCGAGAACTAAGAGGAGCGAATGTCCGAACCCTGGCGCGACCCCCGGATTCCCGACCCTTCCGTCAGCGTGCTGCGTCCGGTGCTGGAGCGATGGGCGAGCCTCCATCCCGACAAGGCCTTCGCGCGTTTCGAGGATGGGTCCGAATGGACCTGGGCGGAGACCCTCGAAATCGCGCGCCGCTCCGCCGCCGGCCTGCAAGCCCTGGGGGTTGAGCAGGGCGACAACGTCCTCTCCTGGCTTCCCAACGGACCCGACGCGCTGCGCATTTGGTTCGGCCTCAATTATCTCGGCGCGGTCTATGTGCCGATCAACACCGCTTATAAAGGCCGCATCCTCGAACACGTCATCCGCAACTCGAAGGCGCGATTGCTCGTCGTCCATTCCGCGCTCGCGGATCGGCTCGCGGGCATCGACCTCGGCGCGCTCGGCCAGGCGGTGGTCCTGCGCGGCGAACCGCCGGCGAACGGCGCCGCGCTCCGGTGGCGGGGTGGTTCCGCGATCGATGGCGACGCGGCCTCGCTTCGACCGCTGCTGGAACCGATCCAGCCTTGGCACAATCAGAGCATCATCTACACCTCGGGCACGACGGGACCCTCCAAGGGCGTCGAGTCCTCATATCTTCATCTCTATTCGACCTCCGCGGACCCCTTCCCCTTTCTCGGAGGCGACGACCGCTATCTCGTCACGTTGCCGCTGTTCCATGTCGGCGGAACGGTCGCGGTCTATTCGATGCTGCTTCGTGGCGCCTCCGTGGCTATCGTCGACGCGTTCCGGCTCGATGGCTTCTGGCGAACGGTGAGAGAGACGAGCAGCACTTTCACGGTCTTGCTCGGCGGCATGGCGACGCTGCTGACCAAGGCGCCCGCGTCCGATGACGACCGCGCCCACGGGCTGCGATACGCGCTCGTCATCCCGCTGTCCGAGGATCCGACGACGTTTCGCGAGAGATTCAATTGCGACGTCTATACGCTCTTCAACATGACCGAGGTGTCCGTCCCGTTGGTGTCGGAGCGCAACCCCAAAACCATCGGCGGATGCGGACGCCCGAGGCCCGGCGTCGAAGCCCGCATCGTCGACGCGTTCGACTGCGAGGTCGCGCCTGGCGAAGTGGGAGAACTCATCGTGCGCGCTGACCGGCCCTGGTCGCTCACACACGGATATCACGACGAGCCCGCGGCCACCGCGCGCGCCTGGCGCAATGGTTGGTTCCACACCGGTGACGCTTTTCGCCGGGACGGCGCCGGCGACTTCTTCTTCGTCGACCGCATGAAGGACGCGATTCGCCGGCGCGGCGAGAATATTTCGTCCTTCGAGGTGGAAGCGGAAGTTTGCAGCCACCCAAGCGTGCGCGAGGCGGCCGCCGTGGCGGTGCCCAGTGAACTCGGCGAGGACGAAGTTCTGGTCGCGGTCGTGGCCGTGCCGGGCAAGGACCTCAATCCCGAGCATCTCATTCATCATCTGATCGCTCGCATGCCGCACTTCATGGTGCCCCGCTATATCAGGATCGTCGCGGAGTTGCCGAAGACGCCTACCCAGAAGGTGCAGAAGAATCTGATCCGCGCCGAGGGCGTGACCGGCGACGCTTGGGATCGCGAGAAGGCGGGAATTCGCGTTCGGCGAACGGCGCTCTGACCCGGTCGCGCGGCGACAGCCAATTGCCGCAAGATTGGAGCGACGCCCGCGGCTAGGTTCGCGGCAATGGCGTCGCTCTCGGCGGCGATCGGCCTTCGAGGGAGTGGAAATGGTCAAATCTCCGACTTGGCTGGCGGCGATCGCTTTCGCGGCCCTGGCGTTCCCGGCGGCGGGTCGCGCGCAGCAGCAAGGCGTGACCGACAAGGAAATCCTGCTCGGCACCATCCAGGACCTCTCGGGTCCGCTGGTCGCCTACAGCAAGGAAACCCTCAATGGCATGAACATGCGCATCGACGAGACCAACGCGGCCGGCGGAATTTCCGGGCGCAAGGTCAGATTGCTGGTCGAGGATTCCGGCTACGACACCAAACGCGCGATGTTGGACGCGCAGAAGCTGGCGCAGAGCGACGGGATATTCGCGGTCGTCGGCTCGATGGGGACGAGCATCGCCCTCACGACGCAGCAAGTGTTCATGGACGCCGGCGTGGTCAATCTGTTTCCGCTCGGTTCGGCACGAGGGCTGTATGATCCGCCGGATCCGTTGAAGTTCGCGTTCTCGGTGCCGTATTTTCAGCAGGGCAAAGTCATCGTCAAAGCCCTCAACGGTCTGCGCGCGGCCCGGAAATGGTGTTCGCTGGTGCAGGACGACGACCTCGGCAGCGAGTTGATGGCGGGCGTCGACGCGTCCATGAAAGAACTGGGCAAGACGGTCTCGGAGCGCACGACCTACAAGCGCGGCGCGACGGACTTCTCCTCACAGATCGCCCGTTTGAAGAGCGCCTCTTGCGACACCGTCATTCTGGGAACGACGCTGCGCGAAACGGTCGGCTCGGTGACGGAGGCGAAGAAAATAGATTTCGCGCCCGACTTCGTCGGGACGTCCGCGGCTTACAGTCACCTTCTCATCAAGCTGGGAGGCCCTGTGGCGGAGGGCGTGATGGCGTCGCATTCGGCGCCGCAGCCCTATGCCGACGGCGCCGCCAAGGCGTGGTTCGCGGCCTACAAGGCCAAATACAACGAAGACCCGGGCCAGTTCGCGGCGATGGGCTATTCGATCATGGATTGGACCTTGAAGACCATGGTCAAAGTGGGTCCGAAACTGACGGCCGATAATTTTGTCGCGACCCTAGAGAGCACCACCTTTCCCCGCGACCAACTCGGCTTCGACGAGATGAAGTTCTCGAAGACGCAGCATTTGGGGTCGGATGCCGTCAAGATCGATCAGGTGAAGGACGGCAAGTGGGTTGGGATCACCGACTTCATCAAGCCCTGACCAGCAGAGCAGGCGTGGCATGGACCTCGCGCAGCTGACGATTTCCGGGATTGCGCAAGGCTGCATCTATGCCTTGATCGCGCTTGGATTCGTGCTGATCTATAAGGCGACCGAGACTGTCAACTTCGCTCAGGGCGAGTTGCTCATGGTCGGCGCCTTCGTCTGCCTGGCGCTGATGAAATTCGTCGGTCTGCCCTACGGATTGGCCGTCGTCGTAACCGTGGTCGGCATGGGCGGCTTTGGCGTTCTGGTCGAGCGGGTCGCGGTCCGGCCGATTCTCGGTCAACCCCAGTTCACGGTCGTCATGTTGACCATCGGCCTTGGCTACATCGCCCGCGGCTTGGTCTCCATGGTCCCTGGAATTGGAACCGACACCAACGCGCTCGACGTTCCTTACAAGGGGCTGGCCTGGAAAGCCGGCGGGCTCGTGCTCAGCGCCGAGCATATCGTCATCATCTCGGTGACCGGCGTGTTGTGCCTGGGGCTCTATGCCTTGTTCAAATTCACCAAGGTCGGCATCGCGATGCAAGCGTCGTCGCAAAACCAGCTCGCCGCTCACTACATGGGGATACCCGTCCAGCGGCTCAACGGCTTGGCTTGGGGCCTGTCGGCGGCGGTCGCCGCTTGCGCGGGGCTGCTGATCGCGCCCATCACCTTCGTCCATGTCAACATGGGCTACATCGGATTGAAAGCCTTTCCGGCCGCCGTCGTCGGCGGCTTCGGCAGCCTTCCCGGCGCGATCGTCGGCGGCCTCGTGATAGGCGTCGTCGAGTCGCTGTCGGGCTTCTACCTCCCCGAGGGTTTCAAGGACGTGGCCGCCTACGTCGTCGTGCTCGTCATGCTCGTCATCAAGCCGAACGGCCTGTTCGGCGACGTCACCCGCAAGAAGGTGTAGCGGCATGAGGTATGCCCTCAAGACCGATTACGCGCAAGACCTCCGGTTGGTGACGCGGCCGGATCAACTGGTCTCCCTCGGCGTCGGCGCCCTGATCATGTTGGGCCTTCCCTGGCTGATCGGACCTTACTGGCTGTCGCAGGTCTCGTTCATTTTGATCTACGCGGTCGCGGGGCTCGGCCTGATGCTCCTGGCCGGATACACCGGATTGATCTCGATCGGACACGCGGCCTTTCTCGGAATCGGCGCCTATGCCGAGGCGTTTCTGATCGCCCGCGGTTGGCCATTCCCCGCCGCCATGATTTGCGCGGGCATTCTTTCCGCCGCGGCCGGCGTGGTCATTGGATTGCCCGCGTTGCGCGTCAAGGGGATTTACCTCGCGATAGCCACGCTGGCGTTCGGCTTCATCGCCGAGGAAGTCATGTCGCGTTGGGAGTCCGTGACCGGAGGAAACGGCGGCCTTCAGGTGAAGATTCCGGGCTTCCTCGGCTGGCAATTGCGGTCGCAGGTTTCGCTCTATTACCTCTCCCTGGCGGTTTGCCTGCTGGTGACGCTTGGCGTCGTCAATCTGCTGCGCTCCTCGACCGGACGCGCCTTCATCGCGATACGGGACTCGGAGATCTCGGCGCAAAGCATGGGGATTCAACTGGCGCGCTACAAGACGCTTTCGTTTTCGCTGTCGGCGGGAATCGTCGGACTGGCGGGCGCGCTCTATGCGCACAAGCTGCGCTTCATTTCGCCGGAGCAATTTTCGATCACGCAATCCATCGACCTCCTCTTGCTCGTTGTCGTCGGCGGATTGGGCTCGATCCCGGGCGCGTTCTTCGGAGCGATCTTCATCATCACGATGCCGCAACTGATAACCCTGGCGAAGGATTTCCTCCCGCCGGCGATCGGGCAGGCGGTGGGCCTGCAATCCGTGGTTTTCGGAGCGGTTTTGGTGGCGTTCGTGCTCTTCGAACCGATGGGTGTTCATGGGCGATGGGTGACGGTGCGGACCTATCTGGAGCTCTTTCCGCTCTATCGTCAGGGCACGTTTCGACGGCAGAAGTCGTTCCAAAAATCGGATCGGTACAAGTAGGGGCTTTCGCGCGTGTCCGATACGATCCTCTCGGTTCAAGACATATCGGTTCGGTTCGGCGGCGTGCGCGCGGTCAACGGGGTGAGTTTCGATGTGCGGCGCGGCGAGATCTTCACGCTGATCGGCCCCAACGGCGCCGGAAAGACCACGGTGTTCAACCTCATCAGTCGGATCTGCGAGCCGAGCAGCGGCAGGATAACGTTTGGCGATGTCGACCTGACTCGAGCGCCGGCGCACCGGATCGCCGCCCTCGGCATCGCCCGAACCTTTCAGAACATCGAGTTGTTCGAGAACGCGACGGTTCTGCAAAACCTGCTGATCGGGCATCACGCCCATCGCGGCGCCGGATTCTTCCAGGAGTTGCTGTTCACGCCGGGCGCCCGGCGGTCCGAACTTGCCGCGCGCCTGGCGGCGGAGGAAGCGATCGAGTTGCTGCAATTGCAACGCCACCGGGAGTCGCGGGTCGCCGGGCTGCCTTACGGCATCCGAAAAGTGGTCGAACTGGCGCGCGCGTTATGCGCGGGACCGAAACTGTTGCTTCTGGATGAGCCGTCGTCCGGTCTCAATGCCGAAGAGACCGACTCGATGGCTTGGTGGATTCGCGACATTCGCAGCCAACTCGATGTCACCGTGCTGATGGTTGAGCACGACATGTCGTTGGTGTCGCGCGTCTCCGACCGGGTCCTCGCCATGAACCAGGGCGAAGTCGTGGCCCAGGGCACGCCGGCGGAAGTCCGGAGCGATCCCGGCGTGATCCAAGCCTATCTCGGCACGAGCGATGACGTGACGAGCCTGCGGAGGTCCGCATGAGCGCCGGCTTAGTTCTACTGAGTCACAAACCGATTTTGCGGGTTCGCCGCGTGTAAGGGTTTGATATTCTGCGGATTCGTTTTTGGCGGAGGCGGCGCAGATGGAGGGATCGACGCGAGAGAGCGAAGAGCGGTTTGCTGCTTATTTCGAGAGACTTGCCGGTGTTGTGGGGCACTCGGACCGTGTTGGTCCTTTGCTGGATTACTGTACCGGGTTGCTGTTGCCTGGGGAGCGCAAGAGCGTCGAGCCGATGGCGGCGATTATAGCTCCCGCGCGGACCGCGGCGGAGCATCAATCGCTTTTGCATTTCGTCGGCCAGTCTGCGTGGTCGGACGAAGCGATGCTTGGACAAGTCCTCGAACTCGTGACGCCGGCGTTGGCGGCGGATGGCGGGATCGAGGCCATGATCGTTGATGACACAGGATTTGCGAAGAAGGGGTCGCATTCGGTGGGCGTGGCTCGACAATACTGCGGTCGGCTGGGCAAGACAGACAACTGTCAGATTGCGGTGACGTTGTCGCTCGCCAATCATCAGGCGAGCCTGCCGATCGCCTATCGGCTCTATCTTCCCGAAAGCTGGGCGAACGACGCCGAGCGCCGGAAAAAGGCGCACGTTCCCGATGACGTGGAGTTCAGAACGAAGCCGGAGATCGCGCTTTCTCAGATCGAAGCGGCTCAAAAGGCCGGCGCGGCGCGCGGCGTTGTGCTGGCTGACGCTGGCTATGGCGTCGATGGCGCCTTCCGGGCCGGCGTCACGGCGCTTGGCTTGACCTATGCGGTGGGCGTACAATCGACGCTGTCGGTCTGGCGACCCGGCGAAGGACCGCTGCCAGCCAAGCCCTGGAGTGGGCAAGGACGCAAGCCTTCGCGTGTTCGCCGCGATGGAGAGCATCTACCGGTTTCGGTCAAACAACTCGCGTCGGACCTTGCCGCCGACGTCTGGCGCGAGGTGGAATGGCGGGAAGGATCCAACCAACCTTTGTCTTCGCGCTTCGCTGCGGTCCGGATCAGACCGGCCTCTCGCGACCGCAAACTCGCGCAGCCGCATCCCGTCGAATGGCTGGTCATCGAATGGCCCGAGGGCGAGCCAGAACCCTCGAAATACTGGCTCTCGACCTTGCCCGAGGACACGCCGCTCGAGGCTCTCGTCGACGTCATCAAGCTGCGCTGGCGAATCGAACGCGACTATGAGGAACTGAAGAGCGAACTCGGCCTCGCTCACTTCGAAGGGCGAGGCTGGCGAGGATTCCATCATCATGCCAGCCTATGCATCGCGGCCTACGGATTCCTGATCATCGAGAGATCGGCGTTTCCCCCCTCAGGCCGCTGGCGCCAGGAAAAACCTACCCTTCCCGGCGGTTCCCGATCCCCACGCGCCGCCGATCCGTCCCGAAAGACATGTCCCCAACTCGATCGCCACAATGCGAAGGCGGTTGACGATCGCCCTCGCAAAGTCGCTGTATCGATGCCCGTGTTGTCACGCCGCGTCGAGACGACGGAACTTCTATCCTCGTTTGTGACGCAGTAGAATTAGGAGCCGGGTCGTCGCCCGTGCTCTCGCTCGCCAATATCGAAAGCGCCTACGGTCAGGTGCGAGCGGTGCGCGGCGTCAGCCTGCGGGTGAAGCCAGGCGAAATCGTCGCGGTGCTCGGGTCGAACGGCGCCGGGAAATCGACGCTGCTGAAGACGATCTCCGGGGTTCTCGATCCCGTGCGAGGCAAGGTGACTTTCAAGGATGTGGAGATCACCGCGCGGGAGCCGGCGGCGATCGTGAGGATGGGCCTCAGCCATGTTCCCGAGGGTCGCGAGGTGTTCCCGCTCCTGTCGGTTTCCGAGAATCTGTTGATGGGCGCCTATACGCAAAAGGACCGCGATCGAACTGCGCGGGATCTCGAGGCGGTGTACGCCTATTTTCCGGTATTGCATGAGCGGCTGAAACAACCCGCCGGTCTGCTGTCGGGCGGACAGCAGCAAATGCTCGCGATCTCGCGCGCGTTGATGGCGGATCCGGATCTGATCCTCTTGGACGAACCGAGCCTTGGCCTGAGCCCGAAACTCACCAAGGAGATTTTCGAGATCGTGATCAGAATCAATCGCGAGCGCGGCGTGACGTTCTTGCTGGTGGAGCAGAACGCGAACATGGCCCTGAACGCGGCCGACTATGGATATATCATGGAAAACGGCAGAATCGTGCTTGAGGATTCCTGCGCTCGACTGCGCGCGCGTGACGACATTCGAAAGTTTTACCTCGGAGCCGAACCGACGGGAATTCTTGGCGAGCGTCGTCCGGGAAAAAAGCGAGCTTGGCGATGAAGCCGACCGGGCGCGAAGAGGAGACAAGCAGCGTTGCCGCCATGTTCTGGGCCCGGGTGCGCGAGAGGGGTCCCGCGACCTTGTTGCGACAGAAGGAGCTCGGCGTCTGGAAGGCCTATTCCTGGAGCGACGTCGGAAAGGTCGTCGCGGACACGGCCGCGGGGTTGATCGAACTCGGCTTGCGCCCGGGGGACGTCGTTTCCATTCTCTCCAGCACAAACAAGGAGTGGGTATTCGCCGATCTCGCAGCGCAGAGCGCGGGCGGGATCGTCTGCGGCCTCTATCCCGCGTCGTCCGCGGCCGAAATCGAGGCGCAATGCGCGCAATCGCGGACCCGGTTCTTGTTTGTTGAGGACGAGGAGCAATTGGACCGGCTGTTCGACGTGCTCGATCGCCTCGTTGAACTGCGGCACGTGTTTGTTCTGACGATGCCGGGCTCTTGCGAGCCCGCCGACCCGAGGGCGATGCGCCTCGGCGATCTGGCGCAGATCGGCGCCGTCGCGCGTTCGAGGGACCCAGACATCGTCGAGCGCGGCGTCGCGAGCCGCACCGCGGGCGACATCGCCATTCTCGCCTTCACGTCGGGAACGACGGGAAACCCCAAGGGCGTGCTGCTCACGCACCGCAACGTGCTGGCGGCCTGCCACGCGATGCGGGTCGGGGTGGCCGTAGGAACGGGCGAGCGATTGCTGTTCGCCTCGCTGTGTCAGATCGCGGAACGGATCGGCGGCGTCTATCTCAGCATGGCGTCCGGCGCGGTCATGAACTTCGTCGAGAGCGAGGAAACGGCGCTGGAAAACCTGCGAGAGGTGCGGCCGGACGTCCTCATGGCGACGCCGCGGCTCTGGGAGCGGCTCTATTCCGAGGTGTCGAACGCGCTCGCCGAAGCCACCGCGTTCCAGCGATGGGCCTACGCGCGCGCCAGCGATGTCGGAAGCGAAGTGAATGCGCGCGAGGAGCGGGGTGGGCGACCGGGGTTGGCGCTGAGAGTCCGCTTCGGGCTGGCGCGCCTCCTGGTCCTCAACAATGTCCGCCGGTCGATGGGGTTGGATCGATTGCAGATCGGCTTGTGCCGGGCCGCCCCGATGTCGTTGGAGCTGATCCGTTGGTATCGCTCGATGGGGCTGGACGTCCGGGAAATTTGGGGCATGGCGGAGTTGACCGGCGGGGCGATGGTCGCGCCGGATCGCTCGCGCCCCGGGCGCGCGGGCGCGCCGCTTCCCTCGCTGGAGATCGCGCTGTCGGAAACCGGCGAGATCATGGCGCGGGGTCCGACCGTGTTCGCGGGCTATCTGAACCGTCCGGAAGCGACCCGCCACGTCGATGGGGACGGCTGGCTGCGCACGGGCGATCTCGGGCGCGTCGACGAGGCCGGGCGTATCGAATGGGTCGGGCGTATCGAGGACGCCCTCGTCGCGGCGAATGGCGAGCGCGTGCTCACTTCGGATTGGGAAACCGAGTTGCGAGGCAGCCCCTATATTTTCGACGCCCTCGTCGTCGGTGAAGGGAGCCGCGATCTCATCGGCCTGATCTTGATTGATCATGACCATGTCGAGCGGTGGGCGCTGTCGCGCGACCTCGCGTTCTCGGATTTCGCCTCGCTGGCGCGCGCCAGCGAGGTGCGCGCGCTGATCGGCGAGGAGATCGACAAGTTCAACCGGAAGGCCCCGCGCGAAATGAAACTCCGCGCGTTTCGGTTGTTGGACGCCAAGCTGGGTCCGGAGGACGAGGAGTTCGCGCCGACGATGACGCTCCGGCGAAGTCTCATGCGCGAGAAATACGCCGGGGTCATCGGCTCGATGTCCGCGGCCCACGCGGCGTGAGTTCCGGCGCGGTGCGTGAACAGGAGTCGCCCATGTCCTCCGCTGAAAATCCCGACATTCCCCGTTTGCCGCCGCTGAGCGAGAGGACGTTCACGTCCGTCATCGCGGCCCATGTCGCGCGCCGGCCCGACAAGATGGCGGTTCGCGACCCCGCGCGCGCGCTCGGTTACGGCGCCTTGTACGAGGAGGCGCTCGCGGTGGCGGGCGGCCTCGAGGCTCTCGGCGTCGGCCGCGGCGAGGGCGTTCTGCTCATGCTCGACAATCACCTCGACGCGATCGTCGCCTGGTGGGCGCTGGCGTTGACGGGGCGCGTCGAAGTGCCGGTGAACACCGCCTACAAAGGAGCGATCCTCGTCCATGTCATCAACAATTCCGGCGCGCGCGCGATCGTCATCGAGCGCGAATACCTCGCCATGTTGGCGGAAGTCGCCGATCGTTTGCCGCGCCTCGAGCGCGTGATCGCGCGCGGGGAGGTTGGTTCCGTCGCCTTGCCGAGTCACATGAGAGTCAGCGCCTGGGCGGAGTTGCGCGGGCCGCGCGCGGCGCCGGCGTCGTTGGAGCCGTGGGACCTGATGGGGATCATGTACACGTCGGGGACGACAGGCCCATCCAAAGGAGTGCGCGTTACGCATGCCCACGCCTATGGCTATTCGGCGCCGGCCGTGTTGGGGCGCGCGTGTGAGGACGATGTTTCGTTGGTGACGCTGCCGCTCTTTCACATCGGCGGGCAGTGGGCGGGCGTGTACAACAGCCTGATCGCCGGCGGCGGAAGCGTCGTTCTGTCGCGATTCTCGGCGACGTCCTATTGGGACGACGTGAGGGCGTATGGCTGCACCTACACGCTGATGTTGGGCGCCATGGCCAATTTCCTGTTCCAGCAACCGACGAGGGACGACGATTTCCGCCATGGCATGAGGAACGTGCTGATGGTCCCGGTCGTGCCGCAACTCGAGGAGTTCAAGCGCCGTTTTGGCGTCGAGTCGGTCGGAACCGCCTACGGCCTGACGGAGGGCTCGACGGTGCTGATCGCGCCGACCGGGCAGGCCAAGCCCGGCAAGGCGGGGGTTCCGCGCGGCGACTTCGAAGTGCGGCTGGTCGACGAGCACGACATCGAGACGCCGAGGGGACGCGTCGGCGAGTTGGTCATCCGCGCGCGCGAACCGTGGAGCGTGATGGACGGCTATCACGAGATGCCCGAGGCGACCGTGAGCGCCTGGAGAAATCAGTGGCTGCACACCGGCGACGCGTTTCGCGTCGATGACGACGGCCAGTATGTGTTCGTCGACCGCATGAAGGACGCGATGCGGCGCCGCGGCGAGAACGTGTCCAGCTTCGAGGTCGAGCGCGAGATCATGGAGCATCCTGCGGTGTTGGAGGCCGCGGTCGTCGCGGTGCCCAGCGCCGCCACGGAGGACGATATCCTCGCCTGCGTGGTGCTGCGAGACGGCGCGACCCTCGGGGCGGAAGACCTGCTCGGCTTTCTCGACGCGCGGCTGCCGTATTTCATGGTGCCGCGCTCCGTCGAGTTCATGGACGAACTGCCGAAGACGCCGACGGCGAAGATCCGCAAGCAGGCGCTCCGGGAGCGTGGCGTCACCGCGGCGTGCTTCGATCGTCCGCCGAAGGCCCCACCCAAACGAGCGAAGTGAATGACCGAGCCCTCGACCCCGCCGAATCCACTCGAGACCTTGCGCCAGGCGCGAGCGAGCCTGACGGACGACGCCCGCGGCGCGGCGATCGCCAAGCAGCATGCGCTCGGGAAGCTGTCGGCGCGCGAACGCATTGGAGAGTTCTCGGACCACGGCAGCTTCCAGGAGGTGGGCGCGCTGGTTCAGCCCAAGCGCGACACGTTCGACACTGAAAACCTCCAAGCCCCCGCGGATGGCGTCCTCACCGGATTTGCCCGCGTCGATGGCCGGCCGGTGGCGATCTGCGCGTTCGACTTCACGGTGCTCGGAGGATCCAACGGCCGCATAGGCGAGCATAAGGTCGAGCGCATCGCCCTGCATTGCCTTGAGCACGGGTGTCCGCTGGTGTTGCTGCTCGATGGCGGCGGCCATCGCATCCAGGAGGGGCTGGACAGTCGCCACTTCGCCGAAGGTTCGCGATATTTCCAGATCGCGGTCGCGCTGTCCGGTTGGGTTCCGACCGTCGCCGTCATCATGGGGCCGGGTTTCGCCGGACCGTCGAACTTCGCCGCGCTCTGCGATCTCGTGATCATGGTGCGGGGGACGTCGACGATGGGAATCGCGGGACCCGCTCTCGTCGCGGCCGCCACCGGAGAGCAGATCGAAAAGGCGGCGCTGGGGGGCGCCGACGCGCAGGCCGGCCGCAACGGCCTCGCCGACCTCGTCGCCGAGTCCGACGCGCATGCGCTCGAGCTCGCGCGACGCTTCCTGGATTTTCTCCCCTCCAACTCGGCCGGGGAGCCGCCCCGTCGCGCCGCGGCGGAACCCGATCCCGCCGACGAAGAGGCGCTGCTGCACATCGTGCCGGAAAATCCGCGGAAGCCCTATGACGTCCTCGCCGTCATGCGGGCGATATTCGATCCCGACAGCGCATTTGAATTGAAGCCGACCTTCGCGCCCAACCTCGTCACCGCGTTCGCCCGGATCGCGGGTCGCGCGGTCGGCGTGATCGCCAATCAGCCGACGCATCTGGCGGGAACGCTGGATGCGAAGGCTTGCGAGAAGGGCGCGCATTTCGTGTCGGTCTGCGACGCGTTCGGACTGTCGCTCGTCTATCTCGTCGACGTCCCGGGGTTTCTGGTCGGCACGGAGGCGGAGGACACCAGCCTCGCGCGGCGCAGCGCCCGGCTGTTGTTCGAGTTGGGTCAAGCGAGCGTCCCTCGCGTCTCGGTCGTCATGCGCAAGGGCTACGGTCTCGGCTATATCGCGATGTGCGGTGGGCGAAGCTTCGACGCGGATCTCTGCGTCGCTTGGCCGACCGCCGAGATATGCGCGATGTCGGTCGAGGGCGCCGTGGACGTCGCCTATGCGCGACAAGTCGCGAAGGCGGCCGATCCCGCGGCCAAGCGGCTCGAACTGATCGAACGATTTCGGCGGCAACTCGGCGCGTTGAACGCGGCGGCGCATTTCGGGATCGACGACGTCATCGACCCGCGCGAGACCCGCTCGATCCTCGCGGCGACGTTGGAACGCTGCCCGCGGCGCAAGCAGACCCGCGCATGGCCCCGCAAGGCGCATGGGATTTCGCCGATCTGAGGACGTCCGGCGTCCGCGCGGCGCCCAAAATCAAGGATGAAGCCATGGCCTCCGAGCCCCTTTCCCTGAGCGACAAGACCGCCGTCATCACGGGCGCGGCCGGCGGATTTGGACGAGAATTCGCGCTCCGGTGCGCCGAAGCCGGGATGCGGCTGGCGCTGACCGACGTCGACGCCGAGGGGCTGGAGACGACGCTGTCGCTGACGGGCCTCTCCCGCGATCGCGCGCTGCTGCGGGTATGCGACGTCGCCAGCGCCGACGCCGTCGACGCCCTGGCGGCGGAGACGCATCGTCGGTTCGGCGCGGTGCGCCTGCTCTTCAACAATGCCGGCGTCATAGCGGCGGGTCCGGTCTGGAAGGCGACGGCGCAAGACTGGGCCTGGGTCGTCGGCGTCAATCTGATCGGCGTCGCGAACGGCGTCCGCGCTTTCGTGCCGGACATGCTATCGCGCGGCGAGCCGGCCTGGGTGATCAACACAGCGTCCGTGGCGGGGCTGGTCTGTCCGCCGGACCTCGGGGTCTACAGCGCGAGTAAGCAGGCGGTGGTCGCCTTGTCGGAGTGCCTGCACCATGAACTCGCGGCGTCGGGCAAGCCGGTCGGCGTTTCGGTGCTGTGTCCGGCCTATGTCGATACCGGAATCGCCGATTCGGGCCGGCGCCGGCCCTCGGAACTCGCGCCGACCAGCCCCGACAACGCCAGGATCATGGAGCGCACGCGCGCCGCCATGAAGGCGGGCCGCCTGACGGCGGCGGACGTCGCCCGGATCACGTTCGAGGCGGTGCGCGAAGGGCGGTTCTACATCTTTCCGCATCCCCGCGCCGTCTCGGGGGTCGAGGCGCGGTTGCGGGACCTGCTCGACGGGCGGGCGCCGAACAATCCGCTGAAGGGCGTCTAGCTCAGCCATTTGGCGCAAGACCGAGCGGCGGACGCGGCTTAACCGGTGGCCGCATGGGTGAAGCTCTCGACCACGGCGCGCCGGATTTGGGCCGCCTCCCGTTTGATGAGGCGGCGCTGGCGCGCTATGTGACGGCGCGCGTCGATGGCTTTCGCGGCGCCATGACCGTCTCCCGGTTCGAGGGCGGGCAGTCGAATCCGACCTACCTGCTGACGGCGGACGGTGAACGATATGTCCTCAGGAAGAAGCCCGCCGGGGTCTTGCTGCCTTCGGCGCACGCGGTCGAGCGCGAATTCAAGGTCATATCGGCGCTGCGGGGATCGGCGGCGCCGGTCGCGCGCGCGCTCTGCCTGTGCGAGGATCCCTCGATCATCGGCACCCCGTTCTATGTCATGGCGCATGTCGAGGGCCGCCTTTTCTGGGACCCGACCCTGCCGGACCTCTCCCGCGCCGACCGCGCGGCGCTGTACGACGATGTGTGCCGGGTCATCGCCGCGCTTCACGCCGTCGATCCCGCGGCGGTCGGCCTCGCCGACTTCGGGCGCCCGGGCCATTACATGGCGCGGCAGGTCGCGCGCTGGAGCCGGCAATATTCGGCATCGCAAACCCAGTCGATCCCCGCGATGGACCGCCTGATCGAATGGCTGCCGCGCCATCTGCCGCGAGACGGGGCGACCGCGATCGTTCACGGCGATCTCCGTCTCGACAACATGATCTTTCATCCGAGCGAACCAAGGGTCCTGGCGCTGTTGGATTGGGAGCTGTCGACGCTGGGCGATCCGCTGGCGGACTTCGCCTATCATATGCTGACGTGGTATTTGAGGGCGGACGCGTTTCCCGGGATGGCGAACGCCGATCTCGCCGCGCTCGGCATTCCCGAGGCGCCGGCCTATCTCGAGAAATACTTCGAGCGGGTCGGCCGCGATCCCGCGCCGAGGCCGGTCTGGGATTATTATCTCGTCTACAACCTGTTCCGCCTGTCGGCGATCCTGCAAGGAATCGCGAAACGGGTGGACGAGGGGACCGCAGCCGCCGACAACGCGCGCGAGACCGGCGCCAAAGCCCGAACCATCGCCGAAATCGCGTGGCGATGGGCCCGCGAGCGCCTCGGCGCCGGGTGACGAGCGTCCCGATCTTCTTCTCTTTGCCGGAGTCGCCCATGTCCTTCGAACCCTCGCCCAAGGTCCGTGACCTCCAACGTCGGCTGAACGCGTTCATGGAGGCGCACATCTATCCCAACGAGAAGCGGCATATCGAGGAGGCCGAGGCGCTGGGGCCGTGGAAAGTCTTGCCGATTTTCGACGAGCTGAAGCCGAAGGCGCGCGCGGAGGGGCTGTGGAACCTGTTCCTTCCCGAGTCGGAGCACGGCGCCGGATTGACCAACCTCGAATACGCGCCGCTATGCGAAATCATGGGCCGCTCGTTGCTGGCGCCCGAGGTGTTCAACTGCTCGGCGCCCGACACCGGCAACATGGAAGTGCTCGCCCGATATGGCGCGGCGGAGCATCAGGAGCGCTGGCTGAAACCGCTGCTGGAGGGCGAGATCCGTTCCTGCTTCGCCATGACCGAGCCGGATGTCGCCTCCAGCGACGCCACCAATATCGAGTCTTCAATCGCGCGCGACGGCGATGACTACGTGATCAACGGTCACAAGTGGTACACCACCAACGCCACCGACCCGCGCTGCAAAATCGCGATCTTCATGGGCAAGACCGACCCGACGAACCCGGACCGTCACAAGCAGCAGTCGATGATCCTGGTGCCGATGGATACGCCGGGCGTGAAGGTCGTTCGTCCGCTGCCGGTCTTCGGCTACTACGGCGTGCCGGATCGCGCGTCCGAGGTGCTGTTCGAGAATGTCCGCGTGCCGGCCGCGAATATGTTGCTGGGAGAAGGTCGCGGTTTCGAGATCGCCCAGGGGCGTCTCGGTCCCGGCCGAATTCATCATTGCATGCGGCAAATCGGACTGGCGGAGCGCGCGTTGGAGAGGATGTGCAAACGAACGCTGTCGCGCGTGGCGTTCGGCAAGCCGGTGGCGCAGCAGGGCGTGACTATAGAGCGCATCGCCGAATCCCGCATCATGATCGAGCAAGCGCGCCTGCTTACGCTGAACGCGGCCCACCGCATGGATACCGTCGGGAACAAGGTCGCGAAGGCCGAGATCGCCATGATCAAGGTCGCCGTGCCGACCATGGCGGCCAAGGTCATCGATTGGGCGATTCAGGCCCACGGCGGGGGCGGGACGAGCAATGATTTTGGCCTGGCCCACGCCTACGCCATGTCGCGGGTGTTGCGATTGGCCGATGGTCCCGACGAGGTTCATCGCAACCAGATCGGGAAACTGGAACTCAAAAAATACCAATGGCCTTCGAACTGACGGCTTTGACAGGCGCGGGCGGCAAGCCTACCCTTTACCGAAGTCGCGGAATTTCCGCCGAAACCATAATTTAATAATAATGAGCGCGGGATGACGCTCGACCCCGGGAGGAACGCCGCCATGCCGTTCAATTCCAGGACTCCGAAACGTGACAAGGGCGCCGCTCCGCGCCAAAGCGATCGAACTCATGTGGGTTACGCCGGATCGCGTTTTCTATCGCGGCCTCTTGGGCGCGCCGTCGGTTCGGATGATGGGTTCGATCATCGTCTATATCGCCGTCGAAGGCGCGATACGCGTCCGCCTCAACGACAAGGATTGGCAAGTCACCGCGATGGCGGTGGTGCCGCCCTATCTACCGCACGAGGTGTTGTCCGAAGCGCGCCTGATAAACGTGATCAAGGTGGAAGCCGAAACCGTGGATCTCGACGCGCTGCCGGCCATGTTGCGCGGTCGCGGCGCCGTCGAGGCGCCGGAGTTCGTCGCGCACGTCAGGCGGCGGAGCGAGGAACTGCATGCGCGCGAGAATGAGGATTTGATGACGCTCGACTTTGATCACATGTTCTTTGATCAACCGTTGGCGCCTCGTCGCATCGATCGGCGAATTCAAAAGGTGATCGACCGCATCAAGCGTCATCCGTCCGCGCCGGCCGACGCGGAAGATTGCGCCCACAACGTCAGTCTTTCGTTCTCGCGCTTCCTGCATCTGTACAAGGACGAGATCGGCGTGCCGTTCCGCAGTTTTCGTTCCTGGAAACGCGCGCGGAGCTTGTTGCATCGGGTGAACCGGTCTTCGAATCTCGCGCATGTCGCGCTCGACACCGGCTATCCCGATTCCACGCACTTCAGCCATTCGATACGTCAGGTCTATGGCCTCAAGCCCAAGGACATCTTCGCCGGATCGCGCCGGTTGGCCGTTTACGCCAACGAGCTCGGCCCGTCTTGGACCACGTGGACGCGTTAGGTGCGGCGTGGCGGCGACCGGTCGCCATCTGTTCAGAGGCGCGTCGCGATCGACCGAGGGATTTTGATCGGCAGATCCAGCAGCATCTGCCCCATGCCCTTGCCGAGTGGATCCATCCTTGTCGATGCCGGGCCGCCGCCGGCGAGCGCCTCATGCAAGAGGTAATTGACGGCGTGAATTCCTGGCACATGGTATCGCTCCACGCGGCCCTCCATGAGATGGGCGAAGTAAGCCTTGACCACATCCGGAGTGACGCGGTTCCAGAGCAGGGGGAGCCATTCGGGCCGCCGCGCGATCAGGCCGATGTTCGAGATGTCGCCCTTGTCGCCGCTGCGCGCCCAGGCGAGTTTGACCAAGGGAACTTCCACCATCGGCTCGCCGGCGGGGTCGGTCCAATTCTCGGGGTCCGGCGTCGGCTCCGGCGGCTCCCATGGGTTTGCGGACCCCGGAATATCGATCGACGTTCTCACGCCGTCCAACCAGACGCCGACCGCGATCTCGGATTTGGGCAGCGTGAACGAGAACGGCGTGATCAGCGGCGAGGGCGACGGGCGGCCGCCGCCCGGGCTGGTCGTGCCCGGCGACCAGGAAGTGCCCGAGGGAACGATCTCTCGGGCGAAGATTTCCAGCGCCTTCTTCTGCGGATGGTCGACGACCACGCGAACCATGGCTTCGCGGACATGCGCCGTGCGCGCGTTCGCCCCGTAGAGCGACTCGGCGCCGAGCAGTTCCACGCGCGCGTTGGTGAAGTCGGGAAGGCCCGAACTCGCTGAGAATCCGCCGCGTGCGAGCGACGATCGCCTCGCCGGTGCGCCGGGCCTTGGCGGCGGCGTCGATTCCGACGATCACCATCGAGCCGGCGCAACGATAGCCGTTCATCGCGGTCGCCGACACCTTGTAGCTGTCGGTCGGCGCGCGGCCCTTGGCGCCCCGCACCAGAACGTGATCGTCGTCGATCTGGGTCATCTTCACGTCGCGAAAATCGCAGGTGACGTCGGGGAGCAAATAAGCGCCGGGGTCGCCGATCTCGTAGAGCATCTGCTCGGCCACGCAGGCCACGCGAATCAGGCCGCCGGCGCCCTCGGGCTTGGTCACGGCGAACGCGCCGTCTTCCCGGCATTCCACGATGGGGTAACCGATGTTCGGCCAATCGGGCACGCTCTCCCAGTCGGTGTGGAGTCCGCCCGTCGCCTGACAACCACATTCGATGATGTGCCCCGCCAGGCTGCCTCCAGCGAGACGATCATAATCGTCCGCGGACCAACCGAATTCATGTATCAACGGTCCCAGCGTCACCGCGCTATCGACGCCACGGCCCGTTATCACGATGTCCGCGCCCGCCGCGAGGGCGGAGGCGACCGGTAGCGCCCCGAGATAGGCGTTCGCGCTGAGAACGTTGGCAGGCAGAGGGGCGCCTGTGAACATATCGGCGGCGCCCGCGTCCCGCAGTCGCGGCATCAACCGGCTGACATCGTCGCCCTCCACCACGGCAATCTTCGCCGTGACGCCGAGCGTGGCGGCCAAGGCGCGCAATGCGTTCGCGCATCCCGTCGGATTGATGCCGCCGGCATTGGCGACGATCTTGACGCCGTCTTTCAAGGCTTCGGGAAGCACGTCCCTCATGGCGATCTCCACGAAGTCGGTGGCGTAGCCCAGTTCCGGCTTCTTCGCCCTCGCCGACGCCAATATGGCCATGGTCGTTTCGGCGAGATAATCGAAGACGAGGTAGTCGATCCGGCCGGAACAAACGAGTTGCCGGGGGCCCACCATGCTGTCGCCCCAAAAACCGGACGCTCCACCGATGCGAACGATCTTGTCAGGTTTTTCCATATCGAACCCTCGCGTCAAATTATGGACGTCTCGGCACAAGGGACCATAGCCCGCCGAGCGCGAGGGGACTTGCGTGGATTGGCTGACGTCGAGCGGCCTGATCAGAACAAGTTCGTCGCGCGGCGGCCGATTCGGTATTTCGCCGATGGAGGTGGCGGCGGCGACATCGGTTAAAGAGCCGGGCGTAGGCGACGGAATTGGAACGGCCGCCGCCCAGACCGTCCATCTCCAATGTCAGCCGCGAGGCATTCGTTCTTGCTTGCCGGCAGTGTTGGGCGTCGAGCCGGGCAGAGAGATCGTTCAAGCGGGCGCCGCAACCCCGGCGCGGAGTTGGAAGGGAGCACAGAATCGGCTTCGAAAAACTGCCCGTCTAGGATCCATACGCTCGTCGACACCGAAGGCTTTCCCTTGCGGGTCATCGTTAAACTCCACCGGTCTCCAAGATCACGAGGCGCCGCGCTCAATGCTCGAGCCCGCTTCCTAGGCTTGAACTCGTCTGGACCGACGGCGGGCGGTCGCCTGCCACGCCTCGCTGAGAGTCGGTTTCGAAACTCATGGCGGGGCAATCGGTGAACGCGCGGACGTCAAAATCCAAGTTCTTCGGCGGTTGGGGTAATTCCTAGACGCCGATCTAGAAGCGTCCTGGCCCATTCGAGCCCCGCGGGGCTCAATATCCAGTTTCCACGTCCCGCCTTCCGTACACCCAAGATCAAACCGTCGGTCACCAACCGACGCCGGGCGAACCGGACGAGATTTTCCCAAGCGTTTTCTACACCAGTGGGAGTTTCGATCGGAATCTTTCGTTGCTCCGCCGAAAGCTGGAGCCTGTCCGCGAAAGGCTGGGCAAATCGGTGAATATCTGAAAGCCGCGGAATTTGGCCATCGCCTGTTACCCCCGCGTATACCCCGGCCGGGTTTTTTGATTTCCGCTTTTCAAATCAAGTATTTGATTTATTTGGCAGGAGTGGAGGGACTCGAACCCCCAGCCCCCGGTTTTGGAGACCGGTGCTCTGCCAATTGAGCTACACTCCTAAGCCGCGCCCTTCTGCCCCAAGCGCCTAGGCGATGCAAGCCTACGTTCCGGCGAGCGACAGTCAGGGCTTGCCCATGGCGATATAAAGATATATTTATGAGCTTATATAGAGTGCCGAAAATGCGAGCCGCCATGTCCGATCCGTTCTCCGAGTTTCCCGCGCGGCCCGACGACGCGGAAGCCCGCTTCCGCTCTGCGGCGGCCGAACGCATCCTCGTCCTGGACGGCGCGATGGGCACTGAGGTGCAGACGCTCGGGTTGCAGGAGACGCATTTTCGCGGCGACCGCTTCGCCGGCTGCGCCTGCCACCTCCAGGGCAACAACGACCTGCTGACGCTCACCCAGCCGGAGGCGATCGAGGCGATCCATTCCGCCTACGCCGAAGCCGGCGCGGATATTCTGGAGACCAACACATTCTCCTCGACCCGCATCGCCCAGGCCGACTACGGCATGCAAGAGGTCGTCTATGAGTTGAACCGCGACGGCGCACGGCTCGCCAAACGCGCCGCGTTGAAGGCCGAGCGGCTCGACGGCAAGCCGCGCTTCGTCGCCGGCGCGCTCGGCCCGACCAATCGCACCGCCTCGATCTCGCCCGACGTCAACAATCCCGGCTATCGCGCGGTGTCGTTCGACGAGTTGCGCGAGGCTTACGCCGAACAGATCGAAGGGTTGATGGACGGCGGCGCCGATCTTATTCTCATCGAAACGATCTTCGACACGCTCAACGCCAAGGCCGCGATCTTCGCTTGCGAGGAAGTGTTCGCCAAGCGCGGGTCGTGGCTGCCGATGATGATCTCCGGCACCATCACCGACCGCTCCGGCCGCACGCTCTCCGGGCAGACGCCGACCGCCTTCTGGCATTCCGTGCGCCACGCGCGGCCGCTGACCATTGGGCTTAACTGCGCGCTCGGCGCGGCGGCGATGCGCGAGCATCTCGAAGAGATTTCCGCCGTCGCCGATACGCTCGTCTGCGCCTACCCGAACGCCGGCCTGCCCAACGCGTTCGGCCAATATGACGAGACGCCGGAGCAGATGGCGGCGCAAATCCGCGAGTTCGCCACCGCCGGCATCGTCAACGTCGTCGGCGGCTGCTGCGGCTCGACGCCGGCGCATATCCGCGCCCTCGCCGAAGCCGTGAAGGGCCTGCCGCCGCGAGCGATCCCTGAGATCGCACCGCAGATGCGACTATCGGGCCTGGAGCCGTTCACGCTCACCTCCGACATTCCGTTCGTCAACGTCGGCGAGCGCACCAACGTCACCGGCTCGGCGAAATTCCGCAAGCTGATCACGGCGGGCGACTTCGCCGGCGCGCTGGTGGTGGCGCGCGATCAGGTCGCCAACGGCGGACAGATCATCGACATCAACATGGACGAGGGGCTCATCGACTCGCAGCGCGCGATGGTCGAGTTCCTCAACCTGGTCGCCTCGGAGCCTGACATCGCCCGCGTGCCGGTGATGATCGATTCCTCCAAATTCTCGGTGATCGAGGCGGGGCTCAAATGCGTGCAGGGCAAGCCGATCGTCAACTCGATCTCGATGAAGGAGGGCGAGGAGGCGTTCCTGCGCCAGGCGCGGCTGGTGCGCGCCTACGGCGCCGCTGTGGTGGTGATGGCGTTCGACGAGCAGGGTCAGGCGGACACCTACGAGCGCAAGGTCTCCATCTGCACGCGCGCCTATAAGCTGTTGACCGAACAGGCCGGCTTTCCGCCGGAAGACATCGTTTTCGATCCCAACATCTTCGCCATCGCCACCGGCATCGAGGAGCACAACGGCTACGGCGTCGCGTTCATCGAGGCGACGCAGACGATCCGGCAATCCTTGCCGCACGCGCATATCTCCGGCGGCGTCTCCAATCTTTCGTTCTCGTTCCGCGGCAATGAGCCGCTGCGCGAGGCGATGCACGCGGTGTTCCTGTACCATTGCATCCAAGTCGGCATGGACATGGGCATCGTCAACGCGGGCCAGCTCGCGGTCTATGAGACGATCGACCCGGAATTGCGCGAGGCCTGCGAGGACGTGGTGCTCAACCGTCGCGCCGACGCGACCGAGCGGCTGCTCACGCTGGCGGAGAAATACCGTGGCGGCGCCGCGCGGGAAGGCAAGGTTCAGGATTTGTCCTGGCGCGAAAAACCGGTCGACGAGCGCATCGCTCATGCGCTGGTCAACGGCATCAACGCGTTCATCGACGCCGACACGGAGGAGGCTCGCCTGATCGCGAAGCGCCCGCTCGATGTGATCGAGGGGCCGCTGATGGCGGGCATGAATATCGTCGGCGACCTGTTCGGCGCCGGCAAGATGTTTCTGCCGCAGGTGGTGAAGTCCGCGCGCGTGATGAAACAGGCGGTCGCCGTGCTGCTCCCGTATATGGAGGCGGAGAAGAAGGCCAACGGCGGCGAGGGCCGGCAGAGCGCCGGCAAGATCCTGATGGCGACGGTCAAGGGCGACGTGCACGACATCGGCAAGAACATCGTCGGCGTCGTGCTCGCCTGCAACAATTATGAGATCATCGACCTCGGCGTGATGACGCCGGCCTCAAAGATCCTCCAGGTCGCGCGCGATGAAAAGGTTGACGCGATCGGTCTCTCCGGCCTCATCACGCCCTCGCTCGACGAGATGGCGCATGTCGCCGCCGAAATGGAGCGCGAAGGGTTCGACGTGCCGCTGCTGATTGGCGGCGCGACGACGAGCCGCGTGCATACGGCGGTGAAGATTCACCCCCGCTACAAACGCGGCCAGACGGTCTATGTCACCGACGCGAGCCGGGCGGTCGGCGTCGTCGGCGCGCTGCTGTCGCCGGAGACGCGCGGCTCCTACGTCGAGACGGTCCGCGCGGAATATCGCAAGGTCGCCGACGCGCACGCGCGCTCGGAGGCGGACAAGCTGCGGTTGCCGCTCAGCAAGGCGCGCGCCAATCCGTTCAAGATCGATTGGAGCGATTATCAACCAAAGACGCCGAGTTATCTGGGCGCCCGCACGATCACGCCGCCGAGCTTGGAGGCGCTGATCCCCTACATTGATTGGACGCCGTTCTTCCAGACCTGGGAGCTGAAGGGCCGCTATCCCGCGATCCTCGACGACGAGAAGCAGGGCGCCGCGGCGCGCGCGTTGTTTGAGGACGCGCAGGCGATGCTGAAGATGATTGTCGCGGAGACATGGTTCTCGCCGAAGGCGGCGGTCGGCTTCTGGCCGGTCGCGCGCGACGGCGACGACATCCATGTTTATGAAGACGACGCCCACAAGCGGCGCCTCGCCACGTTCTTCACGTTGCGCCAGCAACTCAGCCGGCGCGACGGCAAGCCGAATGTCGCACTCGCCGATTTCGTCGGCCCGAAGGACTATATCGGCGCCTTTGTCGTCACCGCCGGCGCCGAGGAGGAGGCGATCTCGAAACGTTTCGCCGGCCGCAACGACGACTACTCGTCGATTCTCGTCAAGGCGCTCGCCGACCGCTTCGCCGAGGCGCTCGCCGAATACACGCACGCGCAGGTGCGGCGCCAATTGTGGGGCTACGCGGCGCAAGAAACGCTGGCGCCGGAAGCGCTGGTCGAGGAGACCTACGCCGGCATTCGCCCCGCGCCGGGTTATCCCGCCCAACCGGACCATACCGAGAAGGCGACGCTGTTCCGCCTGCTCGATGCGGAGGCCCGCACCGGCGTGCGGTTGACCGAGAGCTTTGCGATGTGGCCGGGCTCTTCGGTGTCGGGGCTCTACATCGCCCACCCGCAGGCGCATTATTTCGGCGTCGCGAAGGTCGAGCGCGATCAGGTTGAGGACTACGCGGCGCGCAAGGGGCTCAGCGTGGCGGAGGTTGAACGCTGGCTGGCGCCGGTGCTCAACTACATCCAAGGGCCGGCGGCGCTCGCGGCGGAGTAGCGGCGCCGGCGCCGCAACCGCGATCTCAAGATCGCGGTTGTGGCGCGCGCAGCGATCTTGAGTTCGCGGCTAAAGCCCGTTTACAAACAACCGCAACCCGCTATGGCGCGGTCGCCGCGCGCCGTCGCAGTCCGGCAATGGTCGCCGCGCCGAACGCCAGCGCGGCCGCGATGCAAAGCAGCGACAGGCTGAACGCACTGCCGATCGACCCGATCCCCGCATCGGCGCCGATGCGGGCGAAGAACAGCCCGCCGATGGCCGCCACCGAAATCGCCGCGCCGATCTGCAACGTCGCGTTGACGAGACCCGAGGCTAGGCCCGACCAGCGCGGATCGACACGGTCGATCACCGCCCGGATCATCGCCGGCATCGCCGTCCCCTGCCCCAGGCCCATCACCAGCAGCACCGGTTCGACGCCGAGGCTCGCATGACGGCGCACCAGCAGACTCAGCGCGATCATGCCGAACGCGGTGGTCATCATGCCGGCCGATGCCGCCAGCGCGCCGAGACGGGCGGCGGCGAAGCGGGCGAATTGCGAGCCGATCAGAAAGCCGAGGCCAAACGGCAGGAAGGCGAGACCGGCGGCGCGGGCGCTGAAGCCGAGGCCGAATTCCTCGTACATCGGGAAAATGAGGAAGAACGAAGCCATCGAATAGAACACCAGCGTCGCCGTCAGCCCGCGCAGCAGGCCGGGTTCGCGAAAGGCGAGCGGATGCACGAGCGGATTGCCGCCGCGCGCGACGACGCGCTGCTCATAGCGCCAGAACACCAACCCAAGCCCCGGCGAAGCGGCGATCAGCGCGAAACTCCACAGCGGCCAGCCGAGTTCGCGACCCTCGATCAGCGGCACAACCAGCGCCGACAGCGTCGCGGCCAGCCACAGCGCGCCGCCGACGTCAAGCCGGGAGTCCGTTCCGCCGCGGCTTTCCGGCAACCAGACGATCGCGGCGGGGATCGCCAGCGCGGCGACTGGCAGATTGACGAGGAACACCGCCCGCCAGCCGAGCGCGCTGCCGTCGATCAGCAGGCCGGCGAGGATCTGCCCGACGATCGAGGCCGAGCCGATCATGAACCCGAACAGACCGAGCGCCTTCGGCTTTTCGGTCGGCGGAAACAAGTGATGGATCGACGCCAGCGCCTGCGGCGCAAGCACGGCCGCCGCGACGCCCTGAATGAGCCGACCGGCGACCAGCGCGTTCGGCGACCAGGCGAGGCCGCATAATGCCGAAGCCGCCGCAAAGCCGACCAGCCCGATCAAGAACATGCGCCGACGGCCGTAGAGGTCGCCGAGCCGGCCGCCAAGAATCAGCAGCACCGCGTAGCAGACCGCATAGCCCGACATGACGAGTTGCAGCGAGGCCGCGGACGCGCCGAGATCGCTGCGGATCGACGGCAACGCCACGTTGACGATGAAGAAATCGAGCGGCGGCAGGAACGCGCCGGTCAGCAGGATCGCCAGCGCCGTCCAACGTCGCGGATCGGGGCGTGCGCAACTGGCGGCAAGCAGCGCGTCGGTCGAACTCATGCGATCTCCGATTGGAACCGTATGGTTTCCAAATTGGCAAGCAACGTTCAGGAGGGTGTGCGGCCGAGCGCCAACATCGCCGAGGCGACGACGTCGCGCAGCTCCGCCTCGCCGGCGCCCGTTTTGGCGACGAAGCGCAACCCCTGGATGACAGTTTGCAGATAGCGCGCCAGCGCGTGCGGGTCGTGGGCGCGGTCGATGACGCCTTCCGCCTGCCCGCGCCGCACCGCCTCGGCGAGCAGCGCGACCATGCGGGCATAGTACGCCTCGACGCGCGCGCGCGCTTCGGCGTCGTCGGGCAGCAGTTCGCCGGTGGCGGTGGAGATCAGGCAACCCTTCTGCCAACAGGCCTGCGCCGAATTGTGGGCGTAGTGCAGCAGCGCGAGGCGGATGCCCTCGCGTCCCGTCCCGGTGGCGAGCTTCTCCTCCAAGCGCTCCAGCGCCTCGCGGGCGTAGAGATCGAAGGCGGCGAAGAACAGCGCCCGCTTGTCGGGGAACGCCTTGTAGAGGCTCCCGCGCGACAGCTTTGTCCCGTCGATCAGATCGACCATCGAGGCGCCGTGGTAACCGCGCTGGCGAAACACCGACAACGCGTCGCGCACGGCGTCGTCGACGTCGAATTCGCGCGGTCGTCCGGGCGCAGGTCGAGTGGCGGGCGTCGTCATGCGCAGGATATGGAACCGATCGGTCCCGAACGCAAGCGCAGAGTCGGCGTTCAAGAAGTTGTGAACATCAGCGCCTGCGTCCGCCGTGCGCAAGCGCTTAGATCGCAGTCAACCCACGGACCCGCCCATGCACGAACACGAAATCGCCGCGCTCACCGCCTGGCTCGCCGACGCCGGGCTGCGCGGCGAAAGCGAACAGACGCTCATCAGCGGCTTCGGCGAGCGTTGTCTGGCCTCGGGCGCGTCGCTGGTCGGCGGAAGGGTTCTCGTCGACACGCTGCATCCGCTCTACGAGGGCCGCGCCTTCAGTTGGCTGCGCAACAAGGCGGAGATCGCCGTCACCGAATACGGCGACAGCTCCGACGGCGAGGCGTTGGAGCGTTGGCGGCGCACGCCGTTCTACGAGCTGGAGATCAGCGGCGACTCGCACCTCGTGATCCCGCTTGATGACGCGGCGGTCGCGAATTTTTCGTTTTTCAGCGAGTTGCGCGACTCCGGCGGTCTCTATGCGCTGCTGCTGGTCGATCGCTTCGGCGAACAGGGCGGCATCGGCCCCGCCAACTGCCTGTATTCCGCCTGGGCGACCGACAACGAGGATGGGTTTCGCGGCGCCAACATCGAGGCGCTGCTGCGCCTGTCGCCGCTGCTGGCCCTGGCGCTGAAGACCGCGTCGCTCGGGCGAATCGCGCACACTTTGGTTGAAACCTATCTCGGCCGCGACGCCGGCGCGCGTGTGCTCTCCGGCCGCATCGCCCGCGGCGTCGCCGACGAAATCAAGACGGTGCTGTGGTTTAGCGATCTCCGCGATTACACGCGCATCTCCGACTCCTCTTCGCCGGAGTTGCTGATCCCGATGCTCAACGACTATGCCGACGTGATCGTCTCGTGCATCCATTGGCAGGGCGGCGATGTGCTGAAGCTGATCGGCGACGGCGTGCTGGCGATCTTCCCTGCAACAGACCGACAGGCGGCGTGCCTGGCCGCCATCACCGCCGCGGGCAAGGCGCGCGCCAAGGTCGCCAAGCTCAACGAGAAACGCGGCGCCGCCGGCCTGCCGGCGACAACCTTCTATCTCGGCCTGCACATCGGTCACGTCTATCTACGGCAACATCGGCAGCCGCGAGCGGCTCGATTTCACGGTGATCGGGCCGGCGGTCAACGAAGTGAGCCGCATCGCCTCGATGTGCCGCTCGGTCGATCAACCCTTGTTGATGTCGTACGCCTTCGTCGATGGCCTGCGCCATCGCCGGCAGGACTTTCTCTCCGTCGGCCGTTACGCGCTGCGCGGCGTCGCGGCGCCGCAGGAACTGTTCACCGTCGACCCCGCCATCTGGCCGACACCGCGGGCGGATTGAAGCCTTATCATACGCTCACCGGAGGAAGGCCTCAGTTTCCGTCATGGCGAGCGAAGCGACGCCATCCAGGGCGCCGCTGAGGTCGTCGATCGAATCGGCGAGCGCGCGCTCGGCGGCGCGATCGGGCCACACGTGGGTGTGGATGTCGATGATGCTCATATCTTCGCCGTCTCTCCTCCGTCGATGACGATCACGCTGCCGGTCATGAACCCGCGAGGTGGGGGAGGCGAGCATGCAGATGACCGTCCGGATCTCGGACGGCTCGGCCATCCGCCGGGCCGGGATCTTCTGCACGCGTCGCCGGCGCAGCTCCGGATCGTCGAGCACCTGCTGCTGGGCCTCCGTCACGAACCCCCCCGGGGCGATGACGTTGACCTGGATCTCGTGCCGGGCCCATTCGGCCGCGAGGGCCTTCGTCAGCTGGATCAGCCCGCCCTTGGAGGCCGAGTAGGCGGCCAGCCCGGCCTTCCCTGGGATCCCCGAGATCGACGCGATGTTGATGATGCTGCCGCGGTGCGCCTGATCGATGAAGCTCGCCGCGGCGGCCCGGGAGAGCAGCGCCGAGGGCGACGAGGTTGACGTCGAGGACCTCGTCGAGGACCTCGTCGGAGATCTCGAGGAAGTCTCCGGCCGGGGCGATCCCGGCGTTGTTGACGACGATGTCGAGACGGCCGAGCCGCTCCCGGGCGATCTCCGGCAGCGCGGCGAGCTTCTGGCGATCCCGCATGTCACATCGCTCGGCGACGATCTGATCGGGATGGCCCGCCGCCAGCTCGGCCAGGGCATCCCCCGAACGCGCGACCGCGAGCACGCGCACCCCCTCGTCGGCGAGCGCGAGGGCCGCCTCGGCGCCGAGGCCGCGGCTCGCGCCGGTGACGATCGCGCCGAGGCCGGCCAGCCCGAGCTCCATCAGTCGACCTCCCGGCACAGCCGCTT
>CAWEDI010000014.1:0-34260 GCA_963807735.1 uncultured Pseudomonadota bacterium
GATCTGATCAATGTGCTCCACAATCTCTTCTTCGCGGGGCAGCTCGCGCTGCACTATGACGCCAACGAATTCACCGCGCCAAGCCGCTGGGGAGCGTTCATCATCCTGGCGCCGGTCGTCGGCGGGGTGATCGTCACATTCCTCGTGAGCAATTTCGCCCCGGAAGCCAAGGGACATGGGGTCCCCGAGGTCATGGACGCGATCTACTACAAGGAAGGCGTGATCCGGCCTATCGTGGCCCTCGTGAAATCCCTCGCCTCCGCCGTCGCTATCGGCAGCGGATCATCGGTTGGCCGCGAAGGTCCAATCATTCAGATCGGCTCGGCGCTAGGCTCCACCTTGGGCCAGATCGTCGCGATGCCGCCAGGTCAGCGGATCGCCTTGGTCGCCGCCGGCGCTGGCGCCGGCATTGCCGCAACATTCAATACCCCAATCGGCGGCGTGATGTTCGCCATCGAACTGATGATGCCGGAGGTGAGCGTCGATACATTCCTGCCAGTGGCTGTCGCGACCGGCGCGGCGACCTTCGTCGGACGCTGGTTCTTCGGCGATCAACCGGCTTTTCTCGTCCCTCAAATCGAAGCGATGACGCCGCACGCCAATACAGCGGCGCTCCTTATCCTGTATGCGGCCTTGGGGGCCGTCACCGGCATCGCCGCTGCAGGCTTTATCCGCGGCCTTCACGCCGCCGAGGACTTGTTCGACCATATTCCCTGGCGCTATGCGCGCCACATGCTGGGCATGCTGTTCGTTGGCGTCCTGATGTTCGTCCTTTATCGAACCCTCGGACAATATTATGTCGACGGAGTCGGATACGCCACCATCGAGAGCATACTCGTTGGCCACACCTCGGCGGCCTGGCTGCTGGGCTTATTGCTCGTTTGCAAGGCGTTAGCGACGTCAACGAGCCTTGGATCAGGCTCGTCGGGCGGAATTTTCTCGCCGTCGCTGTTCATGGGAGCGACCCTCGGCGGCGGCTTCGCGGCCCTGCTGTCTGCGGCGGGCCTCGCCATGCCATTGAGCATCCCGGCATTCGCCATGGTGGGTATGGGCGCGATGGTCGGGGGCGGCACCGGCGCGGTGATGACCGCCGTCACGATGACTTTCGAAATGACCCGCGACTACGACATCGTCATGCCGATGATCCTCGCCGTCGCCGCCAGCGTCGGCGTGCGTCGACTGCTCTCGCGCGAGAACATCTATACACTTAAGCTGGTTCGTCGGGGACGGACCATCCCCAAAGCGCGCCATGCCAATATGTTTCTGGTGCGCCATGCTCGTGAAGTCATGGATTCCGACGTGCTCGTCCTGCCGGCTGAGGACAGCTTCGATGCGTTTTTGCGCCAGCATGAGGCTGAGGGTCGGCTGCGGCACGTCGTGGTGACCCAGAAGGGCCATCTCTATGGCGTCATCCGCGTCAACACCGGCCTGCGGCGCGGTCTTGAAGGCGCCCGCACGGGCATCACCCTCGGTGACGTCGCCAGCCGCGACTATACGATCGTCGGCGAAGATTTGGTCGCTTTCGACGTGATCGACCGGATGTGGCGGAAAAGGGCCTTCATGGCGGTCGTTGTGCGCGGTCGCGGGGTGCCTCGCGGCGAGGACGTTGTGGGCGTCATAACCAAGGAGCACGTCGCCAACTCCGTAGCCAGCGGCATAAGACTCTATCCGAATTGATTCTGGCGAAGGTCAACTTCTCAATGACGTCTCAGCCATGTCATCGCCCGAAACAGTGTGAGAAAGCGAGGAACCTATCGCTGACCCTCGATCAAGACGAGGATGACCGCTCGGCCTTTGGCGGATCAGAGCGCCGCGGAAGCCGACATTTACCGTACGCACGACAAGACCTCCCTTGGAGGGTCGTATGAACAATCGCAAAATTCTCATTTCCGGCTCCGGAATTGCCGGACCTACGCTCGCGTACTGGCTCCTACAACATGGCTTCGAGCCAACGCTCGTGGAGCGCGCGCCGCATTTGCGCGAAGGCGGATACATTATCGACTTCTGGGGACGGGGTTTCGATGTCGCAGAGAAAATGGGCCTCCTGAAGAGCTTGAAAGCATGCGGCTATGCAATCGATGAAGTCAGGTTCGTAAACGAGCAGGGAGAACGCATCGGCGGTCTTACGTCCCGCGCGTTTCAAGCGTTGGTCGGAAAGCGCTACCTCAGCATATTGCGTAGCGATCTCTCTCGGCTTGTTTACGAGTCCCTGCGCGGTAGGGCGCGCACGATTTTCGACGACACCATCACGGCGATCGCACAGAACGACGATGAGGTGCGCGTGACGTTCAAGCGCTCGGCGCCCGAGTGTTTCGATCTCGTGATTGGCGCCGGCGGCCTCCACTCACCGGTCCGCGAACTGGTTTTTGGACCTGAAGCTCACTATGAAAAGTATTTGGGCTACTATGCCGCTTCATTCACCGTCGACGGCTATCCGCATAGGGACCCACAGGCCTATGTCGCCTACGCCGCGCCAGGCCGCCAGATTTCCCGCTACTCGCTCCGCGACGACCGCACCGTCTTCTTTCTCGTTTTTTCAGAACGGATCAGGCTGCTGGCGGATCGTCACGACATCAGCGCGCAGAAACAAATCCTGCGCGATGTGTTTGGGCGGGACAAGTGGGAGTGTGCGGGCATTCTCGAGGCTCTGGATTCCGTTTCCGATCTCTATTTCGACTCGGTGAGCCAGATCCGCATGGATGTGTGGTCCCATCGACGGGTTGCTTTAACCGGAGATGCATGCTTCTGCCCATCGCTCCTCGCCGGTCAGGGCTCGGCACTTGCGATGACGGCCGCCTACATTCTGGCCGGAGAATTGAAGGAGGCGGACGGCGACTACCAAACGGCGTTCCGCAATTACGAGAATCTGTTCTGGCCTTTCGTCATCCGCAAGCAGCGCGCCGCGAAGCGGTTTTCTCGCTCATTCGCACCGAGGACGCGGTTTGGAATCTTCGCTCGCAACCAGGTGACGCGGCTCGCGTCCCTGCCGTTTGTCGCGAACCTGGCCATGGGCCGTCTGATCAGCGATCCGCTGGAGTTGCCCACTTACAATATTCGATGAGTCGACTTCACCCGACGGATCCGCAGCTTGAAAAGAGAAGCGGAAAGCGCAATCGACGCGCTGACATCGCTCCTTCCACCGCGCGAAAATTCAAGAGGGATAGCGGACGCGACCGCCGCCTACCCGCGCAGAGCGGACCAGATGGCGCTTGCTTCGTCAGCGGTCGCGCCGCGCTTCCATTATCTTGCAGATGCTTTCGCAACTAGCTCGAAGAGGCGGCAGGCTTCGCCGTTGCCGCCGATGCGCTCACGAGCCGCTGAGCGCAGAGGTCTGCGGCGCCCGCGATGTCCTCTTCAACACCCGGCATCTTCGCCCATCCGCCCTTCCCGATGAAGTCCGCGCGTCGCCAGCTATCGGCGCCCTTCAATGCGGCGAGTTTGGCGGAAGCATCCGGCGCGGCGTCGAACCGGTCAACGCAGTAGGCGGCGACAAGTTGAGCCTTCGCCTGCTGCGCGGCCTCGGCCGACATGGTGGCGGCCGTTCCACGGGTGATCCAGCCGCCCCAAGTAAACCCGATGACTATGGTCGCCGCGACACCCGCCGCACATGACCAAAACCACACCGCCTTCGAGGGGCGATATCCCTCCCACCGTGCCGCCAGGCTCCTTCGATGTTCCATAGTCCGCTCCTGTGTCTCGTGGTCGCGTCCTCGCTGCGTCACTTGGCGGAAGCAACAACCTCGCCTCAACGCGAGCCGCCAAGATTGACCGTGCTGCAGCGCTCTGTAGAGAACCACATTCGACCTTTGGCGGGCTTTGCGGGATTTTTAACAATCGTTCATCTGGTCATTCGGTCGAGGACCCCACGCCGCATGACGGGAGATTTCAAATGGCGTTGGGTCTGCGCCGCTCCGCCTCCCGGGCTCGGAAAGAAGTCATTGTAACGACGCCGCGCACTAGCTCGGTCTGCCTGTTGGATGTCTCGGACACTCAATTCGCTTTTTGCACGCCGACCGACCTTTCGCAGTCCACTTCTGGTCGTATTTCCGGCGCTTTGGAGATTGAGTTTGGCGCATTCAGAACCCAGTTCGAGTCGCTTCTGACAAGCGCATTTTCAATGCGAAACTCTCTTCCCATCTTCGATGCAAGAGCAGCGGATGAAGGCGGCGGTCGACCTGCTGCGCCACGTTCCAAACTCGACGCCACGCCGCGTCGCTTATCTCCGTCACGGAGCCGGAGCCCACCGCGGAATTGTTGGTTCGGCGCTTTCCCAATGCGGAAGTCGTTGGCATCGAGTATTCGCAGGTCGCGCTCGACCTTTCGAAAACGCGTCGGATCCATTTTGATGCGCACAACTCCGAGGTTGACTCGCCGCGTCAGGAAAGCGAGTTCGACTTGATCTGCGTGAACGGAACATTGGAGATGCTGCCGTCCCTTCGTCGACTATTGACTCGGCTGTTGTCGCGGATTGCGACAGAGGGGCGCCTCGCGGCTCACATTCCAAATGATGCGCAAGAGCCAAATCGCGCGCTGGCCCGGATGGTCGCCGCCGAAGGGCCCTGGGCGAAGCAACTTGTTCCGGTCGCAAAGACGCGACCCTTCAACGAAACAGCCGAAGGTCTCTATGACCTTTTCCATGCATCGTGCACTTCCCTCGAGGTTTGGGAGACGACCTACATACTCCCGATGGAAAACGTGGCGGCCATTATTGATTGGATGCGGGACACAAGCCTGGAGCCTTTCTTAAGGCCGCTCGGCGATAGTTCGCGCAGGAAGTTTCTCGAACGTTACTCGGCGGAATTGGCCCGAGCCTATCCGGCGCAACCTGACGGAAAAGTGCTTCTGCGCTTTCCGAGGATATTCCTCCTTGCGCGGCGGTGATCGGGGGCGCGAACTGGGGAACGAAGAAGGCCAACCCGCCGGGAGGGGCGCTGAAAGCGCCGAGTCAAGCGCGGCATTCTCGACATTTCGCCCATACATCGGCGGATATCGGCTGCGCGGGAGGTGCGCTCGCAACGCGGACTGCGAAAATCATGACGGGGTTTAAGTCGGCAGCGGCGAGCATCGATCGGTAGCGGAGAAAAATTGATGCGGAACGCGATATGGAGCGCGTCATTTCCAGCTATCGAACTCAAAGTGTGGCTCATTCAGCGGATGCGTTCTTTCATAATTCCGGGCGTCTCGAAGGATCATCGCCAGGAGGGCCAACCAAGCGACGGCCGGCAGCAGATATGCGATCATTCCTCAATTCTCCTTTCGTGATTGGCCGCGGGGAAGCCTCAAAGGGAACCGGATCTCCGGCGCCGAAGCGGGTGAGCGATCCGGAGCGCCCGCTTTCGTCATGTAATTTGGCTGCTTGGCCTTCATGACCTGGGCGCTGCGCGGGCGACCTCACAAGTAGCGCTCGGCCAGAATGAAGAGATCAAGGGCGGCAAGCACGATTACGGCGATGACAAGGTAAAACGTCATCGCCGACTGGCGCTCCTCCTCGATCTGGCCGTTTGGTCTTGTCACGATTTCGCCTTCTGCAGCCTCGCGCCAGTCGGGCCGTCAGGCTCCGCCACCCGGCGTCTCTCCTCCCTTCACGCCCTGACCTCCTGCCGTTGGAACGAGACATAAGCGAGCGTGAATAGGAGAACCATCACAGCGATCAGCCCCGTGAATTGTGGCCAGATGAGAAGCACGCTTTGCCCGAGCGGCAGGGGCGCCCCGGTTACCGCGCCTTCGACTTGTGACGACAAAACCGGACCGAGCGCCCTCGTGGAGGGATCGAGGATCGCCACCGTCGTCTCGGCAAAGAGCCGGTTCGGCGACAGGCGCGAGATATCCATGCCGACATTGATCGCATGGAGTTGCGAATAGGGATCGAAAGGATTGACCGGCGCGATCCAAAGAGCAACCAGCGGAACCAGCATCTGCCAGAAGAAGGCGAAGAGCAACCATATGGCGAGACAGCAGAGAGCAGCGGTCGACGCAGAACGGAAGATCACAGAGAGCAACAGGGCGAGCGCCAGCCAAACCCCACCATAGGCGATCGCGGCGGCGAGAAAGGCGAGGCCGCGCATGACCTCCTCGCCGCTCGGGGGCACGCCGAGCAGGACGATGCCGAGGCCGACCAGCAGCAGCCATAGGGCGACCAGCATGAGGGCCAGAGTGACAAGCCCGGCGAGAAATTTCCCGAAGAGCAGCGCGTCCCGATAGATCGGTTGGGCAAGAATGCGGCTCATGGTCCGGCGATTGAACTCGCTGGAGATCGAATCGAAGCCCAGCGCGATCGCAACGATCGGGATGAGAAAGCCGAGAAAAGCGACAAAGGATGGGAGTGGTGCATGCGCGGTGGTGAACAGGCGCAGGAATACGAACGGATCCTCGCTGACCGTGTCCCGGACGCCGCCGATCGTCGCATAGACCGCCCCCGCGCCTGCAATGAAGACGAGAAGCTCAAGGAGTCGCATGCGCGCGCTCGATAAATTGTCAGCAAGCTCCTTCATCGTGACCGCGCCGAGACCGGCGAAAGCCGAGCCTTCACGCTGCATTTCGCGCCTCCTCGAAGTAACGCGCGTAGACGTCGCCAAGGCTGGCGTGGCCAGCGGCGATCGTCGTCAGATTTCCACCGGCGCTGACAACCGCCCGCGCGATATCGCCGCGCAGATCGCCGCGGGCCTCGACCACGAGTTGATCCTCTTCTCTCGCCACCCGCGTCACGCCGGAGATACGGCCCACCACTTCGGCGAGACCCTGTCCTTGTGCTTCGACACGGATCACATGCGATCCCCCAAGGACATCGCTCAAAAGTTCGCTGACGCGCCCCATCAGGCCGATCTTGCCCCGGCTGAAGAGTGCAACCCGATCGCATATCGATTGCACCTGGTCGAGCAGATGGGAGGAGAGCATGATTGTGACGCCCTCATGCTTGAGGGAACGGATCAGGTCGAGAAATTCACGGGTCGATTGCGGATCGAGTCCGCTGGTCGGCTCGTCGAGAATGGCAAGACTGGCCCGTTTCATCAGAATTTCCGCCACGGCCAGACGTTGACGCATGCCGCGCGAGTAGGTCCGCACGGTCTTCTCGGCCGCCTCGGAGAGCCGTACACGCTCAAGTGCGCCAGCGATTCGCGAGTCGATCTCGCCGCTCGGTAGACCGGCAAGCCGCGCCGTGTAGTGCAAATTCGATGCGCCGGAGAGATCATCGTAGAAGCCGAGTTGATCCGGCATGTAGCCGGTTCGTCGCTTCACCTCGAGCGGCTGACGCAGGGGGTCGAAGCCCGCGACACGGGCGGCGCCAGAGGTCGGTTCGGTCAGGCCGAGCAGCATGAGGATCGTCGTCGTCTTGCCCGCCCCGTTTGGGCCGAGCAGCCCGAAGACCTCACCCTCCTCGATGGCAAGATCAAGCTGGTCGACTGCAATCGTCGACCCGTATCGCTTGGTGAGCGCCGAGGCGCTGACGATCGGCCCGCTCATCGTCGGCCAAACTTGCGCACGCCGCCGACGAGCACAAGAAGCGCTAGGCCGATGACGCCAACTCCGGCGATCCCCCATCTCGTGGAGGTCAAAACGGTGACCCGATAGTTCACAGATTGCGAGAGACCTCCACCCGAAGCGGTCATCGAGATCATATAATCGCCATCGATCGCCTTTGGTGGCGGCGTCAACAGCGCCGTGAGTTTCTGTTCGCCATTCGCAGAGATTTCTGGAATGTCCTTTGGTTCGAAGCTGACCTTCCAACCGTTCGGCTCGGAGGCGTTGACCGAGATATTGCGCGCTGGCGCGCTGCCGGTGTTGCGCAGGATCAACGGGAAGCTCGTCTGATCGCCGGCATAGGCGGCGCCGCTGAGGAGATCGTTCTCGCCGGCGAGCGACAATTCGGGTTGGCCAGCGACATCGAGGGTCAGCACAGTCTCGGTCTTGGCTTTGTCGCCAATGAATTCGATCGGAACCGGGTATCGACCCGCCTTCACATCGGGCGATGGTTTGATCGAGACGGTCACGTCCTTGCTTTCGCCAGCCTTGAACGGCAGGCTCGTGAGTTCCTGCGAGCCATATCCTTCCTTGAAGGTCGCCTCGAAACCCGTCGGCGTTCCCGCGCTGAGATTGAGCAACATATCGGCGGGACTTTCGTTCTTGACCGAGACTTTGAAGTCGAAGGACGAACGCGGCGTGCCCTTGAGCACAGGTAGTTGCGGCGTTGCCGTCGAGCTTCGCTGCGAGCGGCGCGGCAAGATCGATGGCAATGGGCAGATCCGAGCTTGCGTCCTCGCCCGTCGCCTTAACGACGATATTGTACGGCCCAGGGGTCGCAGCCGCTGGGATGACAAGCTTGAGCGAGAGGTTCGCCTTATTGTCATAATCAACGAAGGCCGCCCTGACGGGTTTGCCCTCACCGTCGATCTCCGCTTTCCAGCCCGCCGGCGCGCCTTCAATGGAAAGGCTCGTGCGTTGAGGCGCCAGACCGTAGCTGTGAAGCGTGAGAGGAAGGGTCGTATCACCACCCGCATGAAGGGTCAGCGCGGGAAAATCCGTCGCAAGCCAGAGGCCCTTGATCGGCGGAGGCGCATTTGCCTCTAGGGCAAAGGCGGAGACTGTTGCGGTAAAGAAAATGGCGGACGTCAACGCCGCGGCGCGCCCAAACATGCTGGACCTCCCGAAGAGCGGATACTTTGGTTTCGAATCAAAGGCGTCGGCAGGGCGCGCCGCCCGATGGCGCCGAGCGGCGCGTTCGGGTTATTCGGCGCCGTTTCGCGCGCTCCTCGCCAACTGCCGCGACCCGAACTCCAAGTTATGGAGAGCGTAAGATCTGCTTGCAGATCCGCGTCAGGCCAGGCGAGGCGACGCGCGCCTCGCCATCCCGATCAATGACGCATCTCCGTGAGGAGCGCTCAGGTGGCAGGGACGAGCCCAGACGCTTCCATCTTTCCGTTCTGACTTTGATAGGTCACCGTGACCTTTTCTCCAACCTTGAACTGGACGAGCTTCACGGTCGACGGCACCGAATAGACCGACCCGTCGCTCAGGACGACCGTATCTTTCGCGGTGTCGATGCTCTTGATCGTCCCCGTCGCGCTCGCTGCATTGGCGCTGGAAACGAAAGCAACAAGCGCGGCCGCCACCGCCGGAATAACCAATTTCTTCATTTTGACTTCTCCAATTCCGAACCATTTGCAATTCGCAGAGGCTGGAGGTTTCAACTCCATGCTCCCGAAGCGCGATTGGAATTACAGCACAAAGGACTTTGGGACGGCTTTTCGGGACCATGAATAATTTGTAAGGAAAGCCTTCCGCGCCAGATGATGAGCTCAATTTTTCCGGGTTCGGTCGCTCTCCGGATCGGTAGCGTGCAGGCTCAAGGGCGGATTGCATGCGCACGATTTGCCCTCGTCTGACGCAAGCCGAACTGCAAAAGCTCGCGTGCAATATCAACCTTGTGCTTCGACGGGGTCGCCAAACGCAAAATTTCGAAGAGCGGGCCTTCTTGGGCAGGGGCTCGCCTTCACAAAAAGGCTCGGCCTTGGTCGCTCGAAAACGACAAGCGCGCTCCAAATCTTACGAAAAGTTATGCGATCCGCCTGCTCCGGCAATCGGCGAGCGCCTATGTCTCAAGGTAAAGGCGCCGCCTGCTCGGCGCGAACTTACGGAGAGATCGATGTCCGATGCTAACGAATGCGTCCGCTCACGCCGCGCGACTATGGTGCGCCGCGGCTCCAAGGCCCTGATGACGGGCGTCGCAGGCTTGGCCCTCATGACTGCGGCGGCGGGCGGCAACCTCGTCCTGCCTATTCATGCGCTCGCCGCCGCGGTCCCCGTAGCGAGCGAGAACCTAGCGGCGCCGCCTTCGTTTGCCGACATTATTCAAAAGGTCACGCCGGCAGTGGTTTCGGTAAAGGTGCGGGAGAAGCAAGCCGCACAAGTCACGTCATCCGACAATGACAATATGCAGCAGCTCGCTCCATTCGAGCGTTTCTTCTTCAAGCAATTCGGCGACAGCTTGCCGGATAGCCAATCGCGCCGCGCGGTGCGGGCGGAGGGGTCCGGATTCTTCGTCTCGTCGGACGGCTATATCGTCACTAACAATCATGTGGTCGATCGCGCGGCTAAGGTCGACGTCGTCACGAGCGACGGGCAGGACCCTCGCCGCCAAGATCGTCGGCGTCGACCCCGCGACGGATCTGGCGCTCCTCAAAGTCGAAGGCGCGAACTTCCCCTATGTCAAGTTCGCGAGCCAAGAGCCTCGGGTCGGCGACTGGGTCATAGCCATGGGAAACCCGTTTGGTCTCGGTGAGACCGCGACGGCCGGCATCGTATCCGCCCATGGCCGCGATATCGGCGAGGGGACTTATGACAATTTCCTTCAGATCGACGCCCCGGTAAACCGCGGTAATTCGGGCGGGCCGACCTTCAACGCCCAGGGAGAAGTTGTCGGCGTCAATACCGCGATCTACTCGCCTTCCGGCGGAAGCGTCGGCATCGGTTTCGCCATTCCCGCCGACATCGTCACGTCGATCTACTCGGAGCTGAAAGACAAAGGGCATGTCACGCGCGGCGCGATCGGCGTGCGGATCCAGCCCGTGACGCAAGAGATCGCCAGCGCGCTCGGCATGACCGAGGCACACGGGGCGCTGGTCGACCGCGCTGAGCCGGACGGCCCCGCCGCAAAGGCTGGCTTGGCGCCCGGCGACGTGATTACCGCCATTGACGGAAAGACGGTGACGGACGCCCATGAACTGGCAAGACGCATCAGCATGATGCAGCCGGGCACGAAAGTCTCCCTGGCCTACTTGCACGACGGGAACTCAAAAACGGCGGAGATTGTGCTCGCAACCCTCCCCGGCAATACGGTGGCGCAAGCTGACCCGAACGACAATGGCTTGCCGCGCCTCGGCATGGCGCTGGCGCCCTCCTCCGATGTGCCGGACGCGACTTCGTCCGGCGTGGTGGTTACGCAGGTCGCTCCCGACAGCGTAGCGTCAGATCATGGCATCAAGGCCGGCGACGTGATTCTCGACGTCAACGGCAAGAAAGTCATGACGCCCACGGATGTGCAGGGAGCCCTGCGGTCCGCCAAGGCGGACCACAAGTCGGCGGCATTGATGCGCCTCCAGTCGGGCGATCAGACGCGCTTCGTAGCTGTGCCCGTCGCGTAAGGGTTGAGACCAGGCGGCGCGATTGTCCCCAGCTAGCGCGGCGCGTTTCAATCTCGACGGGGACAGGGCGGCCGCGGGGAGAGATCGGGAGGTGACCCCCGCGGCCGCCTCGGACACCGGCGGAGTTGCCGGCGCTTCCGTCCGGGCATATCCTTGGAGGCGGAAACACGATGAAAATACTTGTCATCGAAGATGATCGCCAAACTGCCGACTACGTCGCCAAAGGGCTTCGGGAGGCCTCTCACGTGGTTGACGTCGCTCCCGACGGCCGTGACGGGTTTTCAATGGCGGCGAACGAAACCTATGATGTGCTGATCGTGGATCGCAGGCTGCCCGGGCTTGACGGACTCGAACTCGTCAGGAGCCTGCGCAACGTCGGCGTGCAGACGCTCGCAATTTTCCTCACGACGATGGGCGGCATCGACGATCGCGTCAGCGGACTCGAAGCTGGAGGGGACGATTATCTCGTCAAGCCGTTCGCCTTCGCAGAATTGCAAGCGCGGGTCAGCGCGCTCACCCGTCGTCGCCCCTCCAGTCCCTTCGAATCCAAGCTGCAGGTCGGCGACCTCGAACTCAACCTCCTACAGCGAAAAGCATCGCGGGCGGGTAATGCGGTTGAGCTTCAGCCACAGGAATTCAAGCTGCTGGAATATTTGATGCGGAACGCCGGGCGCGTCACGACGCGGACAATGATTCTCGAAAGCGTATGGGGATTCCATTTCGATCCGAAGACCAGTGTGGTGGAAACTCATATCAGCCGCCTGCGAACCAAGCTCAACAAATATGGCGCAGGCGAATTGATCCATACCGTCCGGGGGGCGGGTTACATGATATGCCCATGCGATGAAGCATCTTGACGCTCCATTCTTCAAGACGTCGATCTTTCGGCTGACCGCCCTTTACGTCATTATTTTCACTTTCTCGGTCAGTATTCTTTTTGCGGTCGTCGGCTACGTCGCCAGAAGCTCGATGCACGCGCAGATCGCCGCCGCCGTGCAGAGGGAGGCAACGACGCTGGCGGACGAATACGACGCCACGCGCGGTTCGCGAGCGCCGGAACTGATCGAACTACGGCTGCGGCGCGGAGCGCTGTCGTATTTCCTGCTGCAGGACGCAAACGGTCGGCGCATATCCGGCAACATAGCGCCGATCTCTCCTGAGCCCGGTCTGCGCGATCTTGCCGTGCGACAGCAACTTCGTGAACCAGCCGCCGGCGACGCCGAAGATCGCGCGGAAATCCACAACGCCATTGGCTACGGCGTCAGGCTCTCCGACGGGACCTTCGCATTTGTGGCCAGCGACGCCGAGCGAATAACGCAGGTAGAAAAAGCGATCCTCACCGCCTTCGTCATCGGCGGCGGCGTCTCGCTGCTGCTGGCCGTTTCCGGTGGATTTGCGCTTGGCCGCGGTTTCCTGAGACGGCTTGAGGTCGTCAATCGAACCTCGCGTGAGATCATGTCAGGGCGCTTCGACGCGCGCATTCCTGTGCTTCATCGCGATGACGAACTCGATCGGCTCGCCATAAACCTGAATGCGACGTTCGACCGCGTGGAAAGCTTGATGGAAAGTCTCGCGCAGATATCGAGCGATGTCGCTCACGATCTGCGCACCCCTCTCTCACGGCTGCGCCAAACCCTGGAACTCGCCCGGAGGACCTCGACGAACGTAGAGGAATTTCGGGCGGGCACCGAGGCGGCGATCAATGAGGCTGATGATATCCTCGAGACCTTCTCGGCGCTGTTGCGAATATCCCAAATTGAATCAGGCTCTCGTAAGGCGGGATTCAATCGAGTCGATCTTTCGACGCTGTTCGAAACGATATTCGAGACTTATGTGGCCGTCGCCGAGGACGCGGGGCACGAACTGATCTCGCAGATTGCGCCGAGCCTAGACATATCCGGAGATCGGGAATTGCTGATGCAGCTCGGCGCCAATCTTGTGGAAAACGCCATCCGCCATACCCCCGCGGGATCCCGCATCGAGATCGATCTTCGCCGAGAGGCGGACGGCGCGGCCGCGGTTTTCTCCGACCGTGGTCCGGGAATTCCGGAGAGTGAATACGGGAAGGTTTTCCGACGGTTTTATCGACTGGAGTCGAGTCGGACTACGCCGGGGAGCGGGCTCGGCCTTGCGCTCGTCGCTGCGGTCGCCGATCTCCACGGCGCCCGCATTTCGCTTGACGACAACCACCCGGGCCTCAGGGTGACGATCTTGTTTCCGTATTCTACAGCGCCGCCCTTCTCACGCAGCTTCCAGAACTACGCCCGAATTCGGCAAACCGACGTCTGAGCTATGGTTCGGCGAAAGGGTTCATGAACCCTTTGTTCGCCAATGAACTCCAAAGACCGATGCTGGCTTCGCATTTCGCGCCGAGCAATCGCGCGCTTCGACCAACCGGTCAGTAGAGACAGCGCGCCTTCGAGTGACGAGTTCCCCCACTACTCAAAGATTGAGTTGCTTAATTTCCTCTCGCCGTTCTTGGAGCTTGGCGTCAACCGGTCAGCTTCTCGATCGCTCGCTTTACCGAAGCTCTGGATTCCAGTTTTTCATACCAGCGTGCGACGTTTGGCGACGCCGAGAAATCGACGCCCGCGAATTCCTTGCGCCAGATCCAGCCGAAATTCAGAATATCGGCGATGGAGAATTCATTGGCGAGATATTCGACCTGACCCAAACGATGGTCGAGCACGGCGAGCGTCCGCTTGGCCTCATTCGAAAAGCGTTCGATCGCTAGCGGGGCGGGCTCCGGGGCGAGCTTCTGGAAATAGCCGGAATTGCCGAAAGCCGGGCCAAGGCCGGAGGCGTGGAAGAACATCCACTCGAACATGCGCACGCGGCGGGTCGGGTCGGTTGGGATCAACTTGCCGAATTTCTCGGCTAGATAGATCAGGATCGCTGCCGATTCCGTGATCGTAATCGGCGCGCCTCCCGGCCCATCGGAATCGACGATCACGGGGATCTTGCCGTTCGGATTGAGCGCGAGGAATTCCGGCGTCTTTTGCTCGCCAGCGCGGATGTTGATCTTGGTCAGGCGGTAATCGGCGCCGAGTTCCTCCAACAGGATCGGAACCTTGACGGAATTCGGAGTGGCGAAGGCGTAGAGGTCGATCACGAGAAATGCTCCTTGGAGGCTTGGCGGGAACGGGCGGAAGGCGGCCCGCCCCGTATTTTCGGTCAGGCGTCGAGCTTGGGCGCAGCCGGGAAGTCGACCGGGACCTTGGTTACGCCGTGCAGGTAGTTACTGATGATCTTGTCGCCGATGACCATCATGACATCGACCAGATTGGCTTGCGTCCACCCGCCTTCGAAGAAGGCCTCGGTCGAGGCGTCGGCGACGTGACCGCGCTTTTCGGTCACTTCCCGCACATAGCGGGCGAGCGCGTCGAGTTTCGGATCGAACGTGGCTCGGCCCGTGCGGATTTCGAGGATTTGCGCCTCGGTGAAGCCGACCATCTTGCCGACGGCGGTATGAGCGGCGAGGCAATACTCACAGTCATTGACCTGGCTGACGACGAGATTGATGACCTCTCGCTGCTTGGCGTTCAGCGACGATTTCGCATTCTGGAGCGTCAGGTAGGTCCCGAGCGCCGTGGCCGAATGGGCGAAGGTGGCATAGAGGTTCGGGACAAAAGTCAGCATTTTCTTGAGATTGTCGAAGATCGCCTGATTGTCGGGGGAGACTTGATCACGGGTGGGGACTTTGAAGGCGTGCATGGTTGGGCTCCTGGGTTTGCGCGAAGCGTGGCGAACACAGGAGAAACTGACCTCTAGCCGATTTGGAAAATAGATGGCAGAATCGCCTATGATATATTCCAAATGGGAATGGATAGTTTCATGGACCGTCTCGCCGCCATGAAGGTTTTCGTGCGTGTTGTCGAGACCGGCTCGTTTTCGGCCATCGCGCGCGAAAACTCGACGACCCAAAGTTCTGTGAGCAAGCAGGTCGCAGCGCTCGAAGCGCATCTCGGGGCAAAACTCCTCAGTCGTTCGACACGGGCGCTTTCGCTCACCGAGGAAGGCGAGGCCTTCTTCCCGGAGGCGCGCCGTCTAGTCTCGGATTTCGAAGCCGCCGAGAGCCGTTTGCGAAGCGGACAGGCGCAGCTCATGGGCTGGCTTCGGGTGGCGGCCTCCGTCGGATACGGGCGGCGGATTTTGATGCCACGGGTACAGAGTTTTCTCGAACAGCATCCAGCCGTGCGGATCGACCTCAGACTCAGCGACGGCTTCACGGACCTCATCGAGCAAGGTATCGACGTCGCCATACGGATCGGGGATCTGCCCGACAGCAGTTTGGTGGCGCGCAAGATCGGCGTCTCGGAGCGGGTGCTTGTCGCCCATCCCTCCTATTTCGAGAGACTGCCCAGCGGCAGGCCGGGGCTCGAACATCCCCGAGATCTGATGGCGCACAACTGCGTTGTCTACACGGAGGTCGCGACCCAAAACGCCTGGGAGTTCTTGGGCCCCTCCGGCGAAACCGAACACGTTCGGGTCGCCGGCAACCTGCAAACCAACAGCTCGGAGGCTATTCGAGCTGCGGCTTTATCTGGCCTCGGCATCTGCTATGCCCCAAGCTGGTTGCTCTCAGAGGAAATTGCTTCTGGCGCGATGATCAAAATGCTGCCGGATTGGCGGAGCCGCCCAACCCCGATCCAGGCCATCTTTCCCTCGCATCGGCAGCATGTGGCCAAGATCGAGGCGTTCGTATTCCATATTTCGGCGCAATGAGCAGGCTCGACACACCTTTGCGCAGCGCGTCCGCCGTGCGCCCATCGCGGTCATTCCTCAGCGCGGATGGACCGCCCGAAAGCGGGCGCACGCTCCAGCGGATCGGCGACGGTTAGTTTTCTTTGGGAATTGCGTAGGCCCCAAATGAACGCCGAGAGGCTATCGCACGGAAGCGATCACCAGCTTTCCCTTGGGCGAGCCTGTTTTTTTCCAATTTGACGATGGCCGAGATGGCCTCAGATAGCGGCACGACGCGGCCAATCGCCGGAACGAGTTCGCACCTCGCTCGGCCGCTTCGGCGATGCCGGCCAGGGCTTGTATCGAACGGCAACAGACGTAGGCTGACAAGACAGCGCAAGACGGACCGGCGGCAGCAATGGGTCAACCGCGACGGCCACGAGCACATCGACATGTTGGGCTGCCACACCTTCACGCTGTCGGACCAGGTCGCTCGGCAAGCTCCGGCCGCTCAGGGACCCGAAAGAGGTCTGAATCGGAGTTTCTGATCCGTTGCTACTCGGACCCTAAGACTCCCGAAATGCGGATTACCCGGTGCCCCTCTCCCGTCTTTTTACTCTTGATAAAGACCAGTTCGCCGTCCAGATCGCACCCGCCGACCGGCTCTTGACCGCCGCCGAGTTCCAAACCCTCGCTGACGTGCCGCCCGAGGTCGAGTGGTTCGCCAATCTGAGCAACCCAAATACCCGCCGCACCTATGAGGCCGCGGTGAAGGACTTCATGCGCTTCGCCGGCGTTCGGCGACCGGAGGAATTCCGCACCGTGACCCGCGCGCATCTCCTCGCCTGGTGCGACGAGCTGCGCCGGCGGGATCTTGGTGGCGCGACGATCCGGCGCCGGCTGGCCTCTCTCGCCTCGCAGTTTGAATACCTGTGCGAGAAGAACGCCGTCACCCACAACCCGGTCAAGGGCGTCGAACGGCCGCGCACGGAGAGCGGCGAGGGGAACGCGCACGAGCTACGCTACGCGCGACCGCCGTCGCCAATGCGCTCGATCACCAAGCCGACATCGCCAAGGTCCAAGAATGGCTCGGCCGCGCAATATCTCCACCACCATTTACGATCACCAGCGCACGCGTCCCGACGATAGTCCGACGTTCAAAGTGACCTACCGACCAGGAAATCCCTGCCTTGGTTACTGCGCGTGGCTTGAGACGCACCTTGCGCTTCATCAGCTTCGCGGTGAACTATCCGCGACCGTCATCGGTACGCCGGATTGCCATTCCGCGTGGTGGCGCGGGCCTGTTCCTGGTCGAGGAAGCCGATTGGCAGCGCCAGCGAAAGTTGCTTGCTCCAACCTTCACGCATCCAGCATCAACGTTCTGGCGCCGCATTTCCACGTCGCGACAGGAGCACCAAGTCGGCCGCTTCTTCGGCATCCCTGAGAAGCGTCTTGCGCGGCACGCCCATCTGCGCACGCATGGTCAGACCGCGCGAGAGGTCCAGGACCTGGCTTGCGCGCGCGGCTACGGGAAAGTCAGACGGGATTTCACCCGCGCTGATCCCGTCGCAGAAACGGCGTTCCACGAGCGCCATGCCGCCAGCTACGGCGTCCTTCAGGAACTGCCTGACCTCAGCGTCGTCTACGAGGGGCGCGACGCACACCATCAGACATCCTGGGGCGGATCCTTCCTCGGTCGCAGCTTCTACGGCGTGCCTGAAGAAGCCGGCCAGCGAGTCGCGAAGAGTCGGCGGCGAGAAGAGCGCCTTCGCAGCGCGAGCGCCCTTTGCCTCTGCGTAGGCCCGAAGGACGCGCAAGAATATCGTCCGCTTGTCCCCGAAGACGGCATACAGGCTTGGCCGTCCCACACCCATGCCCGCGACGAGATCGTCGATCGTCACTCCGTCGTAGCCTTTCGACCGGAACACCCGGATCGCTTTTTCCAGCGCGTCCCTCTCGTCGAAGCTACGTGGACGTCCACGAGGCTTCTCAGCATTCTGAAACATTTAGTTTTAAACTCCTTGACCGAGCCTCTTACACCAATATATAACGGAACGGTTCAAAAATGACAAGGCGGTCCCTAGCTAGCGGACTCCTTCGCTTTCACCCTTCACTACGGAGCCGCCTATGGAACATTCGATCGCTCTCGTCACCGGCGCCACCTCCGGGCTCGGTTATGCGGCGGCCCGCTTGCTCGCCGCCAAGGGCTATCGCGAGGTCATCGTCACCGGGCGCAGCCTGGCCCAGATCAAGGAAACGGCCGCTCAGCTCGCGGCAGAGACCAAAAGGCAGGTCTTCACGCCGCTGGAGCTTGATCTGAACGACCCAGTCAACGTTCACGCCGCCGTCGCCGCGCTGGTCAAGCAAGGTCGGCCGGTAGATTTCCTGCTGCTCAATGCAGGGTTGGTTCCCTTTAAGCAGCGCGTGATCACTGCGGCGGGCGTCGAGGCTTCTGAGGCCCCGCTGATCGGCCATCATCAACTGACTGTCGGGTTGCTTCGCGCGAACCTTCTCAGCCCCAACTCGCGGATTGTTATCGCCGGCGCGGAGCCTGCCCGAGGGGGCGTGCCCATGTTCAAATACACCGACCTGCCCGCCTTCGCGGCCAAGTACTGCCGGGGTGACAAAACCGCCGCTGTTGAAGCCCTGATTCGCAACGGGCCGAACGTGAAATACGTGCCCAACAATGCGTATGCCGACGCGAAGCTCATTATCGCTTGGTGGGTCGCGGCGCTGGCGCGCCGGCTACCCTCTGGCATGGCCGTGTACGCTGTCTCGCCCGGTGGGGCGACCGCCACCAAGGTAGTGCGAAGCGCTAGCCCGCTGTTGAAGTATCTGTTTATCCCAATCGTGAACCTTATTCCCGGCATGAACCAGACGCCGGAGACCGCGGCCAGTCGCTACATCCAGGCGTCGGAGTTTGGAACCGACGTCTCAGGGCAATTCTTCGCCTCGGCTCAAGGGAAGTTCTCAGGCCCAATTGAGGCGCAGCTCCACCCACACCTCCACGATGGCGCCAACCAGGAAGCCGCGTGGCAGGCCGTCGTCAATGTCTCTGGCGTCGACTTGTCTCACCCAGAATGGTTGAGGGAGGTGTCCGGAAGGAGCGTCGGTCGCGGCAAAATGGTCGCCGATGCCGAGCCAACTCCGCGCCCGCTGGGCTAACCGTCCCGACGCCGCGAGTCACCACGGCCAACAATGCTAGGACCAGACCATGCCTGTGATTAAACTCATCGCCGTCGGGCTTCCGATCGCACTAGGCGTCGTGATGATCGGGACTGGCGCGCTCAACTTCGCCGGTCCTTCATTAGCGCGTGAGAACTTCGCGCTTTGGGGTTATCCGGCCGGCTTTCACCGGGTGGCGGGCAGCCTCGGAGTCGTGGTCGGTTTACTTCTAATGATCCCGGTGACGGCGCGGGTTGGAGCTATTGGGAGCGCCATTTTCATGCTGGCCGCAGTCGCGACCCTGATTCGTAGTCGCGACTGGGGGCACCTGCCGGGCGCTGTGGTCCTGACGGCGGCGTCCGCCGCGGCGGTAGCGATCCACGGGTAGCTGGAGTTCATGGGAAAAACTGGAATGCAGCTCTTGCCATAATCGACAACCGAGCCGCGCTGCTCAGAAGTCCATGACTGCGCGCCTCGCTTCGAAGCTGAGTGCTCGCCACCGGGTCTTGCGGTATTATAAAATAAATAGTTCAAAAATGGCTTGACCACCGTAGTTATGTCGATTACTGAACTGATAAGTTCTAAAAGATCAAATCATCTTTAACCTCTCGAGGAGAATGCACATGGAGCGGTATCAAGGTAAAAAAGTAGTGGTCATCGGCGGCACGAGCGGCATGGGGCTCGCGACGGCAAAGATGCTCCTCGATGGGGGCGCGCGTGTTCTGGTGACGGGTCGCTCGCAGGCTGGCCTGGACTCAGCTGAGAAGGAGCTTGGTAAAGGCGCTATCGTGGTTTCAAGCGACGCGCGGTCGCTGACGGACATCGACACCCTCGCCGGTCGGGTGAAGACCGAGTTCGACTCCATCGACCTGCTTTTCGTCAACGCCGGGTTCAGCATTCCAACGCCTCTCGCGAGCGTGACCGAAGCCGTCTACGACGAGATGTTCAACCTGAACGCCAAGGGACCCTTTTTCGCGGTCCAGAAGCTCGCGCCGCTGATCAATCGGGGAGGCTCTGTCGTCCTCACGACCTCCGTCGCCAACGTCAAGGGACTGCCGGGCCAATCCACATACGGAGCCGCCAAGGCTGCACTGCGGTCATTCGCCCGGGTGCTCGCCGCCGAGCTGCTTCCTCAGGAGATCCGCGTAAACGCGGTGTCGCCCGGCCCCATCGACACAGGCATCCTCGAAAAGGTGTTCCCTACGGAAGAGATGCGCACCCAGGTCAAGGGGCACACCGTCGGCATTATTCCCATGAAGCGCTTCGGGACGTCGGAGGAAATCGCCAAGGCCGTCCTCTTCCTCGCGTTCGACGCGACCTTCACGACCGGCCTTGAGATTCCGGTCGATGGGGGTTGGTCCCAACTGTAAGGCCGCACACCGTTGCGCCAGCGAGGAGTTTCCGATGACAGACACAGCGAACCATTTGGTCCCAGAGCGGGGGAAAATTCGGCGCGCGCTCGCGGCCGTCTTCTCCTTTCTGCAAGCGATGGAACACACCAGCTTCGATTACACTCTCGATCGCATCGAACGCTTGGAACGGGAGGTGAGACAACTAAAGGGCGAACTGCGCCAAAGCCGCGATCCTGGCCCCGTCGATGCTCACAACGGTGGCGCCGCTGGGCGCGAAAGTTGACGGGCACCGGTGAGTCACCCTCGACGAACTCGGCGATCTCTTAGGTGTTCCAGCGCTTTACGCCGTCCGGCTCTGTGCGCAAGCGCACGGAGCCGCTTCGCTTCTCCGCCGATGCAAGAGACAACTCCTAACGCGAGTCATCAGGCCCCTTCCTTCCCCTTCTGGGCACACGCCTTGAACATCCCTTCCGCGAACTTCGGGAACGCGGCGTCTGGGCTGCGGATCACAGCGCAGCCCTCGACAGTGGGCCTTACCAGCGACCTTCCCGCCCTACGGGGATCATTGCAGAACCTGTTCCAAATCCTACGCCAAGGAGCGTCTCGGAACCGCCCGTGGGTTTTGGGACGCCTTGGAATTCCTGGACGGTATTTCTGGACGGGTTTTCGGCTGGCCATGTCAGGGAGCAGATGATCGGTATCAATCCGATGAAACGCTTCGGGACGTCGGAGGAAGTCGCGAAGGCCGACCTCTTGCTCGCGTTCGACGAGACCTTCACCACCGCCGCCGGACTCCCTGTCGATGGGGGTTGGTCGCAACTCTGAAGACCATGCGCCGCCACATACACACCTAGACCCTGTGTTCGCGCAAGAACACAGACACAGACAGTCCGTAAATGGAGAGCGGCATGGTTCGCCCTCATTGAACTTCGAACTCTTCGTCAGCCGACGCTCAAAGCGAGCGTTCGGCTAATCGATGTGAGGTCGAGACCGGATTGTTCTGACCACTGATTAAAGGCCGTCTAAATCTTCGCGAAATCGCCTTTTCCGGCGGGGCTTTTGCTGAGCACCTCTTCGCGAATTAGAGCTTTCACGACATCTGGCATTGGGATGAAGGCTGGCTTGCCAATCGAGCGCAGGAAACGCATTCCTGTTTCGCCACCAAGCCGGCTCGCATTCTTCTTGAGAAAATCGAGGAGGCCGACATAGTCGTCGTCGCGCCATTCTGCGAAGAACCGGGCGGCGCTGCCGTGCTTCTCGGCCAGCTCCGCCACGAAGCGCCCGTTTTCCTGTATGGATCTGATCTTCGCGCCGTTCCTGACGATGTCCTTGCGCTTGAGCAGTTCGTCGAAGCGCTCCTCCGTCATCCATGCACAGCGGCCGGGATCGAAGCGCTCGAAGGCGGTCTCGAAAGCCTCCCACTTCGCGTCGATGACCCTCGAGGAAAAGCCAGCGCAAAATACACGCCGTGTCATGGCGGAGAGTACGCGATCGTCCGGGATCGTCGCAATGTCACGCGCAGCCAAAGGCCGGGTCTCGGCGAGCATCCGCTCGAACGTGTCCGGTCCGCCGTGACGCTGGACCGCCAACTCGATGATTTCGTCGAAGCGCCGCATTTTGAAAGTTCACTCCATCAACTTTGGTGCTGCCGCGGCCGCGTTTCTTGCGGCCGACGGGGATGGTCTCGGTCATCTAGTGAATTGTCCTTGGGGTCAGGCCACGCCGGCAGCGCGAGTGCGATCGTTCGACGCAAGTCTTTGCGGCTGGCCCCGGACTGGGCCTCGACGGCCATGCCCCACGCGATCACCAGGACGAGGCGAGCGAGGGAATCCGCATCCATCCCGGCGGGAAGACCCTCGCTGCCGCGCGCTTCTGCGAATCGATCGCGTAGCCGCGTCCGCATCTGCTCGCGCAGTTCAGCCAGCCATTCTCGCAAGGGATCGCCCGCCGCACACGGAAGCGAGCTGTTCATAGCGAGGCAACCCGGCGCATGAAGCGGGTCCGTAAGCACGTCGGCATACCCGTGGAGAAAATGCCTCGCAACTGCTCGCGGGGTCGGCTTCCGAAAAGCCGCCTCAGCAATTTTACTTACTTCGGCAAAGTACCGTTCAATGACCTTTTTGAACAAACCTTCCTTATTGCCGAAAGCGAAATAGAAGCTCGGCGGCGTAATCCCGATCGCTTTCGTCAGATCGCTAAGCGACGTCCCCTCGTAGCCATTCCGCCAAAAGAGGCCCTTCGCCTTCTCGATCGCGTCGTCGATTTCAAATTCGCGAGGACGGCCCATTGTTGTCAAAGCCCATGTTCTATACCGCTCGCTATATAACCCCTAGCGCCGTCTGACACAATTGGTTATGCGCGGCAGTGAGCGAACGTCGCCGCAGCCGTGTTTCCCCAAAACGTTAAGCAGCGCGTTCCAGCATGGCCGGCTTCGCTGCGGTCCCCCCTTGTTGAACGAGGACAGCGGCGGTCACCATGCAGAGTGCGAAGACGGCAAAGGCGACCCGGAGACTAAGCCCCCAATCAGGGATCGTGTCGAGCAGGAGGCCCATGAGCGCTACGCTGCAAAGGGCGCCGATCTGACGGTTGGCGCTGAGCGTGGCTGAACCGATGTTGGCATGGTCCTTCCCGGCCTCGTGCATTACGCTAGACATCATTGCGGGGCCTGAGAAACCGAGGCCCAGGTTACAAATGCCGAGGGTGAGGGCGAGCAGCCAGTAAGGCGCCGCACCGCCTACCAATATCGTCGATGCCGCGCCCAGTGCTGCGGTTCCGTAGCCGACGATCATGATGCGGCGGTTGCTCCAGACCGATGAAACGCGGCCCGCATAGTAATTGACGAAGGCGAAAACGCCCATGATCGGGAGCATCTGAATTCCCGCCATGAACGCGCTCGCGCCGCGCGCCTTCTCAAGGAAGAGGCTCATGACGAAGATTTCGCCGAAGAGCACGACGCTCATGAGCGTCGCCGGCGGCGTTGAGGGTCCAGAAGCGCCGATTGTGCAGGAGGGCGTGCGGAATAACCGGATGCGGGGCCACACGTTCCCGGATGGCAAACAGGGTTATAGAGGCCGACGCCACGAAGACGGAAAGTACGATCGCGCGCGAGGCAAACCAGCCTAAGGAAGGTCCCTCGATCAGCGTGAAGCTGATGCCGGAGAGCGCCGCCATCATGAGCAGATGGCTCGCGACATCGAACGGGCGGGGGTTAGGTTGCGACGGCCGGAGCAATATCGCGGTCAGGATGACACCCAAGACCCCGATAGGCAGGTTCAGATAGAAAATGCTGCGCCAGCCGAGTTGATGGACGATGAGGCCGCCGACGAAAGGGCCGGAGCCCGCTGCCGCACCGATAAATGCGCCCCAAACCCCGATCATCCTGGTGCGCGTGGCCGGGTCCGGAAAGGACTGCGTCAGCAGCGTCAGCGAGCTCGGCAGAAAGAACGCTGCGCCGACGCCCTGGAACAGCCGGGCGACGATGAGAGAGCTTGTCGACGTGGCGAGCCCGCACAGCGCTGAGGCAAGCACGAATATCGCAAGACCGCTGATATAGGCGCGTTTCGCGCCGATCCAGTCTGCAAGCGATCCGCCGAGCAGCAGTAACGAAGCGAAGGTCAGCGTGTAGGCGTCAACGATCCACACCAGCGTCGAGAGCGGCGAGGCGAATTCTCGCTGGATGTCTCCCAGGGCGACGTTCACCACGGTGACGTCGAGCATCGCCATGACGAAGCCCAGGGCGACCGCGAACACCACGCCGACCTTCCAAAGCCGGGAGCTGTCTTGGGTCATTCCCTCCGGCCGCAATGTTTGCGCAGCCTCCCTGTCAATCGCCTCGCTTCTCTGGACGACTGGCCGCGGACTACTGGCCATCTGATTGTTCTTCGGCTGCGACGAAGCGCATACCGTCCTTCTCGCGGACAATGTGACCGACCGCGGGAGTTGGGAAGTGCGTTCCGAGCACCAGTACGTCACGATCCACGTGGTCGGCGATGAAGGTACGACGCGTTGACAGCGCGATCGACTGGTCGAAGTCGAAGTTAGAGCAAATCTCCGGGTCTGCGATCTGGATTGGGTTGTGCATCAGGTCGCCGGCGATGGTCGCGTTTTGCCCGGCGGAGCTTATTGCGACGCTGACGTGTCCGGGCGTGTGCCCGGGCGTGGGGAACAGGGAGACTTCATCCGTCAGGCGGTAGTTGGTCTCAACAAGCTCCTGCAGGCCCGCCTTGACGATCGGCAGAACCGAATCGTTCATGACATTGTCCTGTTCCGACAGTTGGACAACGAAATCCGGCATATCGCCCGATCCGTGATTCTCGTGGGTCCAGTGCTCCCACTCGGTCCGGCCGAAGAGATAGCGCGCATTGGGGAACGTCGGCACCCACTTCTCGCCATCCCAGCGGGTATTCCAGCCGACATGATCGAGATGCAGATGCGTACAAAGAACTGTGTCGATTGTCTCCGGCGGATAGCCGGCCTTGGTCAAACGCTCGATGAAGGGGATTTGAAGTTTGTTCCAGCCTTCATTGTTGCGGGGTTTATCGTTGCCGATGCACGTATCGACGATGATGCGGTGGCCCTGGCTTTCGACGACGTAAGCGTGCACCGAATACCGCACCGTGCCGTCCGGAAGCGCATAGTGGGGGTGAATCCAGTCGATCGACTTGACGCGATCCGCAGTCAAGCCGTTGAACATGGCGCCTGGGGGGAACCCCCCTTCCATCTCGACCACGCGCGTGATCTTGACGTTGCCGACCTTCCAGCGATTGATTTCGTCCGTCATAAAGCCTCCTGTTGTCTGTTCAAATGTTCAGTGCTCATCGCGCCGCGTCCCCACGGCGGTATTCCGCTGTCAGCTCGTCCAACTGCGTCTTGAGCTCGCCGTCGAGCGCGAGCTCGGCGGCAGCGAGCGTGTCTGCCAATTGGTCGAGGCGGCTGGCGCCTAGAATCACGGAGGTAATGACGGGATTCGCCAGCACCCATGCGATCGCGAGTGTTGCGAGCGGCTTGCCGCGCTCGTTTGCGATGGCGCGCAGTTGTTCGACGGTCTCAAATTGGCGTCGATGCCAGTAGCGCTCCTGATAGACTTCCCCGAACTTGCCTATTTCCTGCGAGAAGCGGCCCTTGTCTGGCGATTTGTCATGGCTGTATTTGCCGGTCAGCAGCCCGCCGGCGAGGGGATTGAAGGGAATGACCGCGAGGCCTTCTTCGTGGGCGAGCGGGAGCAGCTCGCGCTCGATCTCGCGGAACAAAAGGTTGTAGCGCGGCTGGACGGAGACGTAGCGCGCGACGCGCAGCACGTCCGAGCGGCCGAGAGACCGGGCGAGGCGGTAGGCCAGGATGTTCGAGATGCCGATATAACGCGCTTTACCTGAGCGGACGATCGTATCGAACGCTTCGAGGGTTTCGTCGAGCGGCGTTGTGGGATCGTCCCAATGAAGCTGATATAGATCGACGTAATCGGTGCCGAGACGGCGCAGCGAGGCGTCGATCGCATCGAGCAGATGCTTGCGCGAGCCGCCCTGGTCCCAGGGGAGCGGGCTCATCGGCGCCCCTGCTTTTGACGCTATGATAAAGCGGTGGCGCTTGCCTTTGAGCCAGCGTCCGGTGATCTCTTCCGTGCCGCCGAGCTGTGCGTGTGCGGCGCCCATGGGATAGAAATCAGCGGTATCGAGAAAGTTGATCCCCGCGTCGGCTGCGGCGTCGAGTATGCGGTGTGATTCCGCCTCGTCGGTTTGCTTTCCGAACGTCGCCGTGCCGAGGCACAGGCGGGAGACGGACATGCCAGTGCGGCCAAACTTCGTGAGTTGCATAGCGCCCAAGTCCTTTTTGGTCTAGACAGCCGTCAGGCCGCCATCGACCGGAAGGTCGATGCCGGCGACGTAGCTGCTTTGGTCCGAGGCGAGGAACAAAGCTGCCGCCGCGATCTCTTCAGGACGTCCTTGTCTGCCCAATGGGATCGTCGCCGTGATCTGCTTTCTGGCTTCGGCGGCGCCCTCTTTGGACGGGAACTGCCCGTCGAACATCGGCGTGTCGACCGTACCTGGGCTCAGCACGTTGGTCCTGATCTTCCGATCCTTGAATTCGCTGGTCCACGTGCGGGCCAATGACCTCAGCGCCGCCTTGGTGGCGCTGTAGGTGCTGCGGCCCGGTAAGCCCATGTTCTTCCCGGCGGACGCCACGAGGATGATGGAAGCCCCATCATTCAAGTAGGGCAGCGCCTTTTGAACGGTGAAATAAGTGCCGCGGGCGTTGGTGTTGAAGGTCTCGTCGAAATGCTCAGGCGTCACCGCGGCGGTCATCATCTTTTCGACGAAGGCCGCAGCCGCAAAAATCACATCGATCTTGCCCTTCTTCGCAACGGTCTCGTAGAGACGGTCGAGGTCATCGAGCTTTGAGATGTCTGCCTTTACGGCGGTGACGTTCTTGCCGATCTCCGCGACGGCCTTGTCGAGCTCGGCTTGGCGGCGACCGGCGATGAACACATAGGCGCCCTCTTCAACGAACCTCTTGGCGGTCGCGAGGCCGATGCCGCTGCTGCCCCCCGTGACGACGGCGATCTTGTTATTCAATAGAGACATGTTGTTTTCTTCTTCGTTGAATGCAGAGCCCATGGGGGTGTTTCCCCGACACTGGGGCCGGGTCGGTATGCCGTTTCATTCAGGACTACCCCTCGCCAGGGCCACGTTGCTTCACAGCTAACCCGGCCGGGTTGGTTGTTGTCGTCCTGCCGACCTTGTCGGTGGTCTCCAGCGGGACACGGCAGCCATTGAGCCACAGGCCCATGAAAATGAAGAAGGAGATCGACAGGATGTACTTGCGTGTCGAGACCTCACCAAATGTGGTAAGGAGTTCGCTGAGCGTCTTCGTCGCTCAGCGTCTTGGCGCTGGCGAGCTCGTCGGCGGCCCGGCAAAGCAAAATGTAGTCCGGCCCGACGCCGGTGACCGGCCCATCCGAGGCGAAGGCGGCGATTTCGTCTTCGCTGAGCCCTACGTTGCGGCCGATCGCCGAGTGGATCTGCCACTCGTAGGGTGCGTTAAGAGCCTTGGCGACGCGCATCATGCACGTCTGCCGGTGCTTCGGGTTGATGCCCTCAGGGCCGAAGATCGCGTTGACCACATCGATCACGCCCGGGAAGTGGGCTCCCGTTCCGGCGAACATCTTGACGACGTTCAGCGTCGTGTCGGGCTGATAGGCGCCGCCGTAGTAGGCCTCGATGACCGGCCTGACGACGTCATCGTCTGGCAGCGGCACTGTCACCGCCGCCGCGTAGGTAGTCGGAAAGTTCATTGCCGATGTCCTCGTTTTAATCTGTTCCATTGTGATTCCTCGTCCTGGGTTTTGGTGTTGCGTGCTTGTTCCGTGTGCGGAGCATTCAGCCTTTTCCCGCCACGGTGCGCGCCGCGCTCAGGGCCGTCTCCCCGACCCTGACGCCCAATCGGTGCTCCGTTTCATTCACGGCCGAGATAATGCCCTGGGTCAGCGTCGACTTGCCGTCGCCGATACACGCCGAATCCGCGGCGACCGTAGCGGCGGCGATACCGTCAGAATCGAGAATAGGAAGGCAGGCGGCGCCCGCACGATCGACGCCGAAGCCGGCATCGTTGAAGAAAGCGAGGCGTGGCTTAAATGCACTCGTCATTGGAGCAGGCGTTACGCCGCCATGACTACATGGTTCCTTGTGGCTCAGGCCGCCTTCCTCTCGGCGCCGAAGACGAACATGAGGATTACGCAAGGGTCGTCCGAGCGGTTGTGGAATTCGTGAAAGGCGCCGTTCTGCACGAAGAAGTCGCCTTCCTTGGCCGTGATTGCGTGTGCTTGGCCGTCCTCTCCCGGGTAGCCGATATCCACCTCGCCCTTGAGCACCACCGCGAGATCGATGGTGTCGGTCCGGTGCATCCCACCGCCGTGCTCGCCTTGGGTCATACCCCCGCCGGTGCCGAAATCGATCTTGGCCATCAGGCTCCCGAGATCCGTAGCGCCCGCCTTCTCGGGGGGGACGACTTGGAGATCGACGCGGACTGACCCTTGCGGCCCGAAGATCCCAAGCCGCTTGTATTCACCGAGAACTTGTTCAGGCGTGAGGGGCAGCGCGGGAAGCTTGTCGAATCCCCAAATATTGGTGACCCTATCGGCGGTGTCGGTATCGAGAACATCGCTGACTTGCATGATGACGCCCGCCTTGCCCTCGGCGCTCACGATTCGTCGCATCTTCATCTCTGCTTCTCCTCTGAAAAATGACTGGCTTCGTCTCAAGTGTAGGTGGGTCCGATCGCCACCTTCGCGGAACCACGCAGGAAGCGGCGCGACCGCCCTTAATCCGTTCTATAGCGTTTGATATAGAAAAGCGTGTGCGCCGTCAACTGTTTTGTATCGCGCGCTATAGAATCTTGCCAGGGAGTAATATAGTAGGCACTATGCAATGCGCCGTGCGGGGCGGGCCGCGCGGTATTCGGCGCTGCCCAGAGCCCGATTTAGCGCTGGTGACCGCTCGCGTCCCCCAGGCCGAAATGGGTGGCCGACGGCGATGGCGCCCAGCCACAGTTTCGCCGATGAGGAGTTTCCAATGACAGACACAGCGATCCATCTGGTCACAGAGCAGGGGAAATTTCGTCGCGCGCTAGCGACGGTCGCCACCTTTCTGCAAGCGATGGAACACACCAGCTTCGACTACACTCTCGATCGCATCGAACGCTTGGAACGGGAGGTTGGACAACTAAAGGAGGAACTGCGCCAAAGCCGAGATACGGGGCCCGTCGATACTCACAACGGTAGCGCCGCTGGGCTGGAACATTGACAGCACCGGTGAGTCACCCTCGACGAACTTGGCAATCTTCTATTGCGCTCATGAACGCCACCTGGCGCCCAATACGGTAGACGCCAAGGTCGAGGAGTATCTATTCGCCGGCCATCGCGACAAGCCGAACCGCCCGGCCCGCCACCGCAAGGACGACGGCTAAGTGAGGTTGGCCACGACGGCGGGCGCGATGATTTTGGCGCGTGCCGTCGATGACCAGAAATTCTCAGATCGCATACTCTCGGCATGCCGCGCGCGGCTCGGCGGACGAAGATAAGCCAGTGGGCTTTTTTTCTCGGCCAAGCGTTCTACGCCGCGGCCACGTTAGTCGATGTCGCCGCGGTGTACTAAAGCGTCGATCGGCGCGAACGAGGGCCACTACGCTCCGCTTCGGTCCGGCAATTGGCGCTCGCGCTGGGCGGCTGGCGGGAATGGCGCTATACGACGCCTCTGATTTCGCGAATGCCGCGACCGAGGCGGCGGCGAAGAAGAGCGCGCAACGTCACGCCCTCGGCATAGCCGACGGCCGCGGCGATTTCATCGACGGAGGCGCTGCTCGTCTTGAGCATATGCACGGCCTGCTCGACGCGGAGATCCTGGAAATAGGTCAGCGGAGTCTTGCCGAGCGCATCGCCGATATGCCGCGCCAAGGTGCGCTTGCTCGTGGCGAGCGCGCGGGACGCCTCATCGAGGGAGAAGCCGTCGCGCATGCGCGCGCGAGACCAGCGTTCGAACTTGGTCACCAGCGGGTCATCATGGGCGAGATGGTCGGTGATCACATAGGCCGACTGGGCTGGGCGGGAATCGACGATGAGATAGCGCGCAGTGAGGGCCGCCAGGTCCGGGCTCGCCTGCCTCACCAGCCATAGCGCGAGATCGAAATGGCTGAGGGCGGCGCCCGCCGTGAGCACCCGCCCTGAGGCGACCACCATCCGGCTCGCCTCAAGCCGCACCTTCGGATAGCGCTGATGAAACAGCGGCGCCAGCCACCAGGTCGTCGTGGCGATGTGCATGGTCGAGCAAACCGGATTCCGCCAACACAAAGGTGCCGATACACGCCGCGGCCATGCGCTGCGCCCGCGCCCGACCACCGCCGCAGGGCGCAGGCGGCATCCACGACGTCAGGCCGGTCCAGAGCCGAACGCAGCGGATCCGGCGTCTTGACCCCGATCGCCGGCACGACGACCCAATCCGGCCGCGCGTCCGGATTGGGGACGAGGACCGGCACGTTCAGTCCTTGAGACGTTCTCACCTTTCGGCGCATCCCGACCACCGAAACGTCGAAACGAGGCGAGCGCCGCCCTTGCGTTTCGGTCAGCTCGTTGGCGGTCGCGAAGGTGTCGAGGATGGCGGCAAGGCCAGTATCGAACGCGCCGTCAAGCGCAAGAACATGAATCTTCATGGCAAGAACGATATCATAGATGTCATTCTTGACAATGGAGCGGCGCAGAAGGGGGCGCTAATCAGGTCGCCGACCGGAACTTCCCGGCAACCCAGATTGGAGACTTCGCCATGCCCAAGCTCGCCCTGTTCGCTCGGCTCGAAGCCAAACCCGGCAAGGAGGCCGACGTAGAGAAATTCTTGCAGGCCGGCCTCGGCCTTGCGCGCCAGGAGGCCACGACCCCGATCTGGTTCGCCCTGCGCCTGGGGCCGACCACGTTCGGCGTGTTCGACGCCTTCTATGACGAGGCGGGCCGCCAGGCCCACCTTGCCGGGCCCATCGCTCAGGCGCTGATGGCGAACGCGCCCGAACTGCTCGCCAGCCCGCCGTCGATCGAGCCGATCGAAGTGCTTGGCCTGAAGAATGAACTAAAGCCGAGCTGACGATCGGTCACGCCGCGCGCAGAGGGTCGACGAGAGGCCGGCGCGGAAGATGCGCCGCGTCATCTCGGCGAGGATGCGGTCATCGGGCGTCACGGCGATCTGCGCCGGCGGACAACGGTGCGGTCTTGGCCAAAATGTCCTCCAGCGCAGCCACGCCGCCCTTGCGGTCGGCCGCCACGGCGAAGATCTCGATGAAACATCTCACCGCGACGCCCCTTGGTTTTCAAGGACGGTCGAGCAGCGCGAGGGAGGGTGCGATAACCCCTTCCAGCAGCGCCCGTTCAGGCCGGACGCGGGCGAGGACGCGAATCCCCATGAGCACCCCGAGAAGATGATGGGAAAGCGTCTCCGCCGGCAGTGACCGCGTGATCGAACCGTCGCCCTGCCCGGCTTTCACGCAACTGAGGAAGAACGCCTCGATGTCGGCGAGAACCTCGGTGACGATCTTCCTAAAGTCCGGATCGTGCGGCGCCACGTCAAGCGCTGCGTTGACCAGCATGCAGCCTTTGCGCTCACGATCGCCAAGCGAACGCTTCAGGATCTCCTCGAAGAAGGCGCCGATCGCTTCGCGTGGCGCCAACGCTTCACAGCGTCGAATCCGGCTGGCGACGCTTCCCTCGACATAGTGGTCCAGCGCCCTCTCGTAGATCGCGCGCTTATCGCCGAACGCATTGTAGAGGCTGGCGGCGGTGATGCCTGTCCGCTCCACAAGGTCCTTTACCGACGTAGCTTCGTAGCCCCGGTTCCAGAAGCACAGAACAGCCGCGTCCAGCACGACGCCTTCATCGAATTCCCTGGGTCTCGCCATCCTGTCGCCCGCTCACGATCGATGCCTCGGCCATCTTGCCATCCGCGCCGTCGGAGTGCATTCTATAATGATCATACTAAAACTCAAGGCGCGGAGCGCCAGGGGTTTACGCCGACGACCGCGCTGGCTTTCCCGGCTGGCGGCAATCCGGTCTGAAAAGGAGGAGTGCGATGGGACTCGAACGACAGCTCGCAGCATTCAAAGCGGAGTTCGCGCGCACCGCGCCGGCGGGCAGACAAGCCCTTTACGAGGCTAAGATCGAGGAGCTGCGGGCCAGCTTCGCCATGAAAGCGGCGATCGGGATCGACGACCAGGCGCCGGATTTCACGCTGCCGGACGCACAGGGCAAACCCGTCTCCCTCGCGGAGATGCTGCGGCGCGGCCCCACAGTCGTGACCTTCTATCGCGGCGGCTGGTGTCCCTACTGCAACCTCCAGCTGCGGGCCTACCAGGCCGCCCTGCCGGAGATGACCGCGCTCGGCGCGCAGCTGGTCGCGATCTCGCCGCAACTGCCGGACGGCTCGCTGTCCACCGCGGAGGCGAACGCTCTGACCTTCGATGTCCTCAGCGATGTCGGCAACTCGGTCGCGCGCCGCTTCGGCCTTGTCTACGCACTGCCCGAGGAGCTGCGCGCGGCGCTGCGGTCCAACAACAAGGCGTTGCCGGGCATCAACGGCGACGAGAGCTGGGAGCTGCCGGTTCCGGCGACCTACGTCATCGGCCGGGACCGCCGCGTAGCGCTCGCCGCCATCGACGTCGATTACCGAAACCGCCTCGAACCCGAGGCCATCCTGGCCGCACTGAAATCGCTGCGCCCCGCCTGACCTCAACCCGATGCCGCCGCTCGGGATCCGCCACCACATTTGATCCGAAGGAGACGCCATGATCCGCTTCTATTTTCACCCGACGCCGAATCCCGCAAAAATCGCCCTTTTCCTGGAGGAGACGGGCCTTCCCTACGAGGCGATCCCCGTCGACACCAGCAAGGGCGAGCAGCACACGCCCGCCTTCCGAGCCATCAACCCGAACGGCAAGGCGCCTGCAATCGTCGACACCGAGGGGCCTGGCGGCAAGGAAGCGCGGGTCTTCGAACTCGACCGCCATCCTGATCTACCTCGCCGAAAAGACCGGAAAATTCCTCGGCGCGCCCGAAGATCGGCCGGAGCTGCTGTCCTGGCTCCTGTTCATCGCCTCGGGACTCGGCCCCTTCTCCGGCCAGGCCGTGCATTTCCAGTTCGCGGCGCCGGCGGGCCTCGACTACGCCGTGAATCGCTACCGCCGCGAGGCGGAGCGGCACTACCAGGTGTTGAACGACCATCTGGAAGGCCGCGACTTCATTGTGGGCGACAACTACACCATCGCCGACATGTCGGCCTGGGGCTGGCTCGACCGGGCCTCGCGCGTGCGCAAGGGCGAAGCCGATCCGCTCGCCGCCTTTCCCAACCTCAAGCGACTGTTCGAGACCGTCGATGCGCGCCCTGCCGTCGCTCGCGCCCGCGCGGTCGGCAAGGAGCACGACTTCAAGAAGGTCAATGACGAGGAGACCAGGCGCGCGCTGTTCCCGTCCAATTATCCCCCGGCCGCGTGAGGAGGCGCGCGTCACGATCATCGCCCTCGATCGCGATGATCCAATCGCGGTGGACGAGTGGCTCTGGACTGAAGCGGGCTTCGAAGAGGCCGTGAAGGATCACTCGGCGCTCTGACAGCAGCGGAGCGAGCATGACCAATCAAACGGACGGAGCGAGCAAGATGATTGAACTCTACTACTGGCCGACGCCGAACGGCCACAAGATCACGATGTTTCTTGAAGAGGCGGGGCTGGACTATACGATCCACCCGGTCAACATCAGCGCCGGCGACCAGTTCAAGCCGGAGTTCCTGGCGTTCTCGCCAAACAACCGGATGCCCGCCATCATCGATCGGGATCCCGCCGATGGCGGCGAACCGGTCACCGTGTTCGAATCCGGCGCGATCCTGCTCTATCTCGCCGAGAAGACGGGCCGCTTCCTTCCAACCGACCTGCGCGGCCGCAAGACCGTCACGGAATGGCTGTTCTGGCAGATGGGCGGCCTTGGACCGATGGCGGGCCAGAACCATCATTTCGGGATCTATGCGCCGGAGAAGATCCCCTACGCCATCAATCGCTACGTCAATGAGACCAACCGCCTCTATGGCGTCATGGACCGCCGCCTCGCCGGGCGCCCGTTCCTCGCCGGAGACGACTACAGCATCGCCGACATGGCGGCCTATCCGTGGGTCGTGCCTTGGAAGCGCCAGCAGCAGAACCTCGACGACTTCGTTAATTTGCGCCGCTGGTTTGATATCATCCGTGAACGACCGGCTACGCGGCGCGCCTATGCCAAGGGCGAACCGTACGCCGCCCAACCCGCCGTGACGGAAGAAGGCAAAAAGCTGCTGTTTGGCCAGACTGCGGCAAGTGTCGCGAGGACCTAACATCCGTAAAGCGCCGACGTCGAAAAGAGGCCGCGAGTGGC
>CAWEDI010000015.1:0-166665 GCA_963807735.1 uncultured Pseudomonadota bacterium
GGAGACAAGCTGCGGGCGGATGAAGCTGCTGGCCTCGTCAAACAGCGCCGCCTGTGAGAGTTGGTCGCTCGACAGCGCGATCTGCAGGATCGGGACGCTCGACGCATCGAACGCAGGACGGTCGGCGGGTTGATCCGGCCGGCATCTGTTTGAGGACGGTCTGCGACGTTGCGCCGATCTGGGCCAGCGCCTGGCTGATATTCATTTTGGCTGGAAAATATCTTGATGATCCCGTAGTCGGCCATCGATTTGAAATTGATGTGCTAATATTGTTCACGCTCGTCGTGGCGCCCCGTTCGTAATAGGTGACTATTCGCCCCGCCATGTTATCGGGCGACAGGCCGTTGTAGCTGAAGACAACACTGATCACCGGAATATTGATGTTGGGGAAATATCGACCGGGGTGCGAACGGATGGAAATGACGCCAAAGATCAGGATCAACAATCCCATGACGACAAAGGTGTACGGGCGGTTCAGGGCGATCTTGACGATCCCGACCATACATCTCTCCCGCCAACAGGAGCCGTCCCAGGCTCCCACGGAGCGGCTCGTCACCCGCAAGGCTGCGATCAAGCCGCGCGTGAGTCTTTGTGCGTTGGCTGAGATGTTATGGAGAAAGGCTGAGCCGGCCATGGCGCGGCTGAATTCGCCTTATGCTCTTCAAGCGAAACGAACTCACCCCGATCAAGCGCAGCTACGCTCTCGTCGACATAGGGTTTCGCCAATGCCATAAAAGCGGTCGCCATTTCGCTACAATGCTGCGCCGCTAGACCCGCCGTCCCTAGGGGGTGTCCTCATTTAGGGGATTCGCAAATCAGGAAAAGCGTGATTCATGAGGAGCCTTCCTACTGGGGGCTTTTGGATGAAGCGCTACGGACTGCGCGACGATCAGTTTGCTCGCATCGAGCAATTGCTGCCGGGTCGCCCCGGCTACGTTGGTCGCGACAGTGAACGAGGCAACCGGCTTTTCGTTGACGCGGTTATTTGGAAGTTCCGTTCGGGAGCGCCGTGGCGCGATTTGCCGGAACGCTTCGGCCCTTGGAAGAATATTCACACCCGCTTCTCGCGTTGGGCCAAGAGGGGCGTATGGGAGAATCTTTTCAAGGTTTTGGCCGATGACCCCGACAACGAATACGCCATGATCGACGCGACCATCGTCAGAGCCCACCAGCACAGCGCCGGGGCTCGAAAAAAGGGGGTCTCGACCAAGCCATAGGTCGCTCGCGCGGCGGGTTGACCACCAAAATTCATGTCGTCGTTGACGCCTTGGGCAACCCGTTGGCGCTGAGCCTCACCGGTGGACAAGCTCACGACATCACTCAAGCCGAGACGCTTATCGCTAACGTGGCGCCAGACGCGGTCCTCGCTGACAAAGGCTATGACTCGGATGGCTTCATCGCGAGCCTTGAACGTCGAGAGATCGAGGCGGTCATTCCTCCCAAGGCCAATCGTAAAATCAAACGCGATTGCGACTACGCCCTATACGCAGAACGCAACCTGATCGAACGTTTCTTCCAGTATATCAAACAGTTTCGAGGCGTCGCCACGCGCTATGAAAAAACCGCTCGCAACTTTCTCGCCGGCCTTCATTTGGTCTGCGCTCTGGCTTGGCTTAAATGAGGACACCCCCTAGTTCGCCTCGTCCGGCAGTACGGGCATCGGCGCGATCCGCACGCCTTCCTCCAGCAGCGCCTTGACCTCGGCGAGATTCGCTTGGCCGCGAATCGCCCGCTCCGGCGCCTCGCCGGCGTGGATCGCGCGCGCGGCGGTCGGAAACTCCGCGCCGACGTCATCGGTCCGCGCCTCTATCTCGCGACGCAAGGCGAGCATCGCCTCGCGCACCTGCCGCGACTTCTCGTCGATCAAGGCGACCGGGCGGTCCCCCGGCTCGGGGCGGCCACGCGTGACCACGGCCGGCGCCATCGGCGCCTTGGCGACACGCGGCGATCCGCATTCCGGGCAGGTAACGAAGCCGCGACGGGCTTGCTCCTCATACGCCGCGCCGTCGGGAAACCAGCTCTCGAACTCGTGGCCCCGCTCGCAGGCGAGCGTGAACTTGATCATGCTGTCAACAGCGGGTCGAGCCGCCCCGCCCGATCGAGTTCGTAGAGGTCGTCGCACCCGCCGACATGAGCGCCGGCGATGAAAATCTGCGGCACCGTCGACCGGCCGGCCGCCTTGACCGCCATCGCGGCCTGGGCTGCGCGGTCGCCGTCGACGCTGATTTCCTCGAAAGCAGCGCCCTTGCGCCGCAACAGGTCCTTGGCGGCGTGGCAATAGGGGCACGACGACTTGGTGTAGATGACGATCGCGGGCAACTTTGCTCTCCGGTTGTCATTTATATGTGACGCCGCGATGTCGGCACAACCCTCATTGCGCCACCCGAGCGAACACCAGCACGTCGACCGCCTTCGCGCCGCCGCGCAACAGCGCGCGCGAGGCGGCGTTGGCGGTCGCGCCCGAGGTCAGCACGTCGTCGATCAGCACGATCCGGCGCCCGCGCAGCGGAGCGGCCTCGGGGCAGCGGAACGCGCCTTGCAGGTTTTCCGCGCGCTCGGCGCGGCTCAGGCCGACCTGCGAGCGAGTCCGCCGCACACGCTCGACGAGGCGAAACTCCAGCGGTTTGCCGCAGCGGCGCGAAACCTCGCGCGCCAGCGCGGCGGCCTGATTGAATTGCCGTCGCCACAGACGGGTGTAATGCAGGGGAATCGGCGCCAGCGCGTCGGCCTCGGCGAGAATGTCGGCGCCGGCGCGCGCCATCCAGGCGCCCATTGGGCCGGCGAGCTCCAGGCGGTCGGAATATTTGAGCCGATGCACCAGCCGCCGCGCCGGCCCGTCCTCGAAGCAGACCACGGCGCGGGCGCGCTGGAAAACCGGGGGATCGTCGACAGCGCGTTGCGACAGAACGCCGGCGCCCATATCGTGCTCGAACGGCGTGCCGAGGCGGTCGCAGAACGGTCGCTCGATGAACCGCATTGCGTCCCAGCATGCGCCGCACAACGCCCCGTGTTCGGAGACGGCGCCGCGGCAGGCGAGACAGGTCGGCGGAAATACGAGGTCGAGCGCGGCGCGGCGCGCCATCGCCCCAAACTCGCCGAGGCGGGTCGACCACGCGCGCGAAGGCGCGGAGGCTTCGAAGGACAGGTTCACGTAGGCAGCCTACCGATTTTTTTGACGCCCCGCGAGTTGCTTTCCCTGCGCCGCGCGACCTGAGACAATGCTGGCGCTGCAAGGTCGGCGAGCTTGCGCTCGACCGGATATTTGCGAGAGGAGACGCCGATGAACGCCGATACGACCCGCCGCGAACTTTTCGTCGCGCCGCTGCTCGCCGCCGCCTTCGCCACGTTGAACGGCGCGCTAGTCGAGGCGGCGGGCGTCGATCCCGCCATGACGATGATTACGCCCCCGGACAAGATTCCCTGGCGGCCGCTCTACAATTTCCCAGCCGGCGCGGCCGAATCGGCGCCGATGTTCGGCAAGCTCTCGGAGCCCGGGCCCTATTTTGTCCTGATCCGTTGGAATCCCGGCTACATGAGCGCGCCGCACTGGTATGAGACCGACCGGCTGTGCGTCGTCCTCTCGGGGACGTGGTGGTGTGCGAGCGGCGAAGATTTCGCGCCCGAGGCGACCGTACCCGTCACGCCGGGATCGTTCGTGCGCCGCATCGCCAGGACGCCGCACTATGACGGGGTGAAAAAAACCGACGCGGCGCCGGCGATCATCGCCATTTCCGGCCTGGGGCCGATCACCTATCACTTGACCGACCCCTCGAAGCCCGGTTGGCGCGAGGTCTGATGTCGGCTCCCCGGCTGTTCGACCGCGCCCTCGCCGCCCGCCGCCTCGACCGCGCCATCGCCGCCGGTCCCGCCGACTTTCTGCTGGCGCGCGCGGCGGAGGACCTCGCCGAGCGGGTCGCGCTGGTGAAGCGCGATTTTACCGACGCCGTCGACATTGGCACGCCGGGGCCGCAGGCCGCCGCCGCGCTCGGGGCGACGCACGTCACCCGGATCGCGCCGACGAAGGCAAGTCTCGGCGCGGGCCGCTTTGTCGGTCTGGTCGGCGACGTTGAACAGCCGCCGGTCGGCGAAAATGCTTTCGATCTCGCCGTCTCGCTGCTCGCCTTGCATCAGGTCGACGACTTGCCCGGCGCGCTGATCCAGATCCGCCGCGCGTTGAGGCCCGACGGCCTGTTCCTCGCCGCCCTGCCCGGCGGCGACACGCTGACGGAGCTGCGCGAATGCCTGCTCGTCGCCGAAAGCGAGGCCAGCGGCGGCGCGAGCCCGCGCGTCATCCCGTTCGCCGACGCGCGCGCGCTCGGCGGTCTGTTGCAACGGGCGGGGTTCGCGCTGCCGGTGGTCGACAGCGACCGCTTCGTCGTCCGCTACGCCGACATGTTCGGGCTGATGCGCGATCTGCGCGCCTTTGGCGCCACCAATACGCTCGTCGACCGCTCGCGCAGGTTTGCGAGGCGCGAAATGTTTCTCCGCGCCGCGCGGTTGTATGCTGAGCGCTTCGCCGATCCGGATGGGCGTGTGCGGGCGACCTTCGAAATCCTATGGCTGTCGGGCTGGGCGCCGCATCCGAGCCAACCGAAGCCGCTCGCGCCGGGATCGGCGAAGACGCGGCTGGCGGACGCGGTGAAACGAAACCCGGGGTGATCGCGTCTTGCTTTCGACACCCCGGCCGCGTTGATAGGCTCGAGGAGACGACCATGAGTTCGCGCGCGACGCCGCTCGACCAGCAAGCTTCCGACGCCGCCTACGACCGCTGGGCGCCGATTTACGATCTCGTGTTCAATTTGCCGTTCCAGCCCGGGCGGCTAGCCGCAGCGGCTGCCGCGGCTGAGGCCGCGGGCCGCAACGGCGAAATCCTGGTGGTCGGCGTGGGCACGGGGCTAGAACTGCCACTGCTGCCGCCTGCGACGCGCGTGACCGGCGTTGATCTAAGCCGGCCGATGCTCGACGTCGCCCGCAAGCGCGTGGCGCGAAGGCGTCTCACCCAGGTCGAAGCGCTGATCGAAATGGACGCGCAGGCCCTGGGCTTCTCTGACGCGTCATTCGACGTCGCGCTGGCGCCGTACGTGATGAGCGTGGTGCCGGACCCGGCGAAGGCGCTCGACGAGATGTGGCGGGTGACGCGGCCCGGCGGCGAACTCGTGCTAATCAACCATTTCGCCAGCGAACACGGCTGGCGCGCGGCGGTCGAAACGGCGATGGAGGGGGCGTCGGCGTGGCTAGGCTGGCGTCCGCGCTTCCCTTACAGCGCGGTCGGCGATTGGCTCGTCGCTAGGCCAGACGCGCGGCTCCTAGAGCGGCGGGCGTTGCCGCCGCTCGGCCTATTCACGCTGATCCGGATCGGCAAGCCGGCCTAGATCGGCTCTGGCCCGCGCGAGATCGCGGCGACGCCGGTGCGCGACACTTCGACGAGCCCGATCGGCCGCATCAGGTCGACGAAATCGTCGATCTTGCGCGGGGCTCCGGTGATCTCGAAGATAAAACTCTCCGTCGTCGCGTCGATCACTTTGGCGCGGAACGCCTCCGCCAGTTGCAGCGCCTCGACGCGCGCATCGCCCTTGCCGCGCACCTTCACCATCGCCAGCTCGCGCTCGATCGCGCGCGCGGCGAGCGTCAGATCGGTGACGGAGTGCACCGGCACCAATCGCTCCAACTGATGCCGCACCTGCTCGATCACCTCCGGCGTGCCCGAGGTGGCGATGGTGATGCGCGAAAGGTGGGTTTCATGCGCGACCTCGGCGACCGTGAGGCTCTCGATATTGAACGAGCGCGCCGAGAACAGGCCGACGACGCGGGCGAGCACGCCGGGCTCGTTGTCGACCAGCACGCTGAGCGTGTGGCTCTCCATATTTTGCTTGCCGATCGGCGAGGAATAGGGCGATGGCGGGTAGGCTTTGGTCATTTGGGCGAATCCTCGCTCGGCCGCGCGATGCGGCGCTGAAACAGGTCGAAATCGATGTTACCGCCGGTGAGCGCGAGGCCGACCTTGCGGCCCACCAATCGCGCGCGCTCTTGCATCGCCGCGGCGAGCCCCGCCGCGCCGGCGCCTTCGGCGAGATTGTGGGTATCCGTCCAATAGGCGCGCACGGCGTCGGCGATCTCGTCGTCGCTGACGACGACGATGCGCGCGACGCGGCGCATGATGACGTCGAGCGCTTCCTGGTCGGGCATGCGCGTCGCCATGCCGTCGGCGAATGTGTCGGCGGCGTTGGTTGAAATTGCGTGGCCTGCGGCGAACGACAAGGCGTAGGCCGGTGCGCCCTCGGCCTGCACGCCGACGATCTCCGTCTTCAGCCCCAACGCGTCGCGGGCCGCTGTCGCGCCGCAGACCCCGGAGCCCTGCCCGATTGGGACGTAAAGCACGTCGAGGTCCGGGTGGGCGCGAAGCAACTCCAGCGCATAGGTGGCGACGCCGCGCACGAGATCGCGATGAAAAGAAGGGACCAGTTCGAGACGCTCAGCTTGCGCGAAGCGAATCGCCTCCTCGCGCGCGGCCTGGAAATCCTCGCCGTATTCGACGAGTTCGGCGCCGAGCGCGCGCATGGCGGCGTTCTTCTCGACCGAATTGCCGTGGGGGACATAGACGATCGGCGCGATGCCGGCGCGTCGGGCGGCGAAGGCGAGGCTCTGGCCGTGATTGCCGCGCGTCGCGGACACCAGCGCGCGCGCCTCGTGCGCACGGCGGCGCAGCGCGTCGACATAGGTCAAGCCGCCGCGCACCTTGAAGGCGCCGGTCGGGTTGTGGTTCTCGTGTTTGACGACCGCCTCCGCGCCGAGCCGCTCGCAGATGAGCGGCCAAACAATCGCCGGCGTCGGCGGGATCGCCTCGTGGACGAGCGCATGGGCGGTTTCGAGTTCGGCGAGCGTGAACATGGCGCGGCCTTGCAATCGTTGTTTGAGCGACAGGCCCCGTCATGGCGAGCGAAGCGAAGCCATCCAGCCGCGCCGAGACGCTAAGGCCGAGCGCCGGAGTGGAGTCCGCAGCCGACGCGCGAACCCCTGGATGGCGTCGCTTCGCTCGCCATGACGGAGAGCGCGGCGCGCTTCAGACCAGCATCTTGCCCTTCTCGTCAATCACCGCGCCGATATCGACGCCGGCGTCATCGCCGAGCTCGGCGAGCAACATTTCGTTGTGCGCCTTGCCCGACGGGATCATCGGGAAGCAGTTCTCTTTCTGATCGACGAGACAGTCAAAGATCACCGGCTTCGGCGTCTCGATCATCTCCATTATCGCAGCGTCGAGCTTGGAAGGGTCAGAGCAGCGGATGCCGTGGCCGCCGTAGGCCTCGGCGAGCTTTACAAAATCGGGCAGCGAATCCGTGTAGCTCTCGGAATAGCGGCCGCCGTGCAGAAGCTCCTGCCACTGGCGCACCATCCCCATGTACTGGTTGTTGAGGATGAAGATCTTGACCGGCAGCCGGTACTGGATCGCCGTCGACATCTCCTGAATGTTCATCAGGATCGACGCCTCGCCGGCGATGTCGATCACCAGCGATTTCGGATGCGCCATCTGCACGCCGATCGCCGCCGGCAGGCCGTAGCCCATCGTGCCGAGGCCGCCGGACGTCATCCAGCGGTTTGGCTCCTCGAACTTATAGTGCTGCGCGGCCCACATCTGATGCTGGCCAACCTCGGTGGTTACGTAGGTGTCGCGGCCTTTGGTCAGTTCGTAAAGCCGCTGGATCGCGTGCTGCGGCTTGATGACCTCGCGCGAATTGCGGAAGCCGAACGAGTTGCGCGCGCGCCAATGGTCGATCTTGCGCCACCACTCGCGCAGCGCCTCCCCGTCCGGCCGCGCCGCCTCGGCGCGCCACAGCCGCACCATGTCCTCCAGCACATGCGCGCAATCGCCGATGATCCCGAGATCGACCTTGACGTTCTTGTTGATCGATGACGGGTCGATGTCGACGTGGATCTTCTTCGAGTGCGGGGCAAAGGCGTCCAACCGTCCGGTGATGCGGTCGTCGAAGCGCGCGCCTAGGCAGATCATCAGATCGCAATCGTGCATCGCGTTGTTGGCTTCAAACGACCCGTGCATGCCGAGCATCCCGACCCATTGCTTGTCGGAAGCCGGATAGGCGCCGAGACCCATCAGCGTCGACGTGATCGGGAAACCGGTCACTCGCACCAGTTCGCGCAACAGCGTCGAGGCGTTCGGTCCGGAGTTGATGATGCCGCCGCCGGTGTAAAAGATCGGCCGCCTCGCCTTCGCCATCATCTCGACGGCGCGCTTGATCTTGTCCTGATCGCCCTTCAGCTTCGGTTGATAGGTCTTGTGCTGGATATTGCGCGCGAAGTGATAGGCGCCGGCGGCGAACTGGATGTCCTTCGGCACGTCGATGACGACCGGCCCCGGCCGGCCGTGGCTTGCGACATAGAAAGCTTCGTGCAGGATGCGCGGCAGATCCTCGATGCGGCGCACCAGATAATTGTGCTTGGTGCAGTTGCGCGTGATGCCGGTGGTGTCGCATTCCTGGAACGCGTCGGAGCCGATCAGATGCGTCGGCACCTGGCCGGTGATGCAGACGAGCGGGATCGAGTCCATCAGCGCATCGGTCAGGCCGGTGATCGCATTGGTCGCGCCGGGACCGGAGGTGACGAGCAGCACGCCGACCTTGCCGGTGGAGCGCGCGTAGCCCTCGGCGGCGTGCGCCGCGCCTTGCTCGTGACGGACCAGCACGTGACGAACCTGATTCTGGCCGAACAGCGCGTCGTAGATCGGCAGCACCGCGCCGCCAGGATAGCCGAACACATACTCGACGCCCTGGTCCTTCAGCGCCTCGACGATCATTTCGGCGCCGGTCATGTGCTTGGACATCTTGTCTCCTCACGCGCTTCAGAATTTCAGGGCAATAAAAAAGGCCCGCGAGGGGCCTGGGTCATGCGCCGTTAAAGTGGAAGCCGAACCCTAGGTTCGTCCACCTCGCGGCGCACATCGTACATTAAGCGAACCCACGTCGGGCCTCGGGCTACAAGTTGCGATTGGGCGCGCAAACTAAGGGCGGACGCCGGTCCCGTCAAGGTCGCGAGCCAAAGATATTTTCGCCAACCGGCGCGCGTCGTGTAAGCTCCGTCGTCCGATTGGGAGCGTGGCGATGAAGTTCTATTATTCCCCCGGCAGTTGCGCGCTGGGAATTCATGTCGTCCTGGAGGAGACCGGCGCGCCGTTCACGCTGGCGCGCATCGATTTCGCGGCGCGCGAGCAATATGGCGAGGCCTATCGCGCCCTCAATCCGAAATCGAAGGTGCCGGCGCTGCAACTCGATGACGGCTCCGTGCTGACGGAGTACCAGGCGATCGCCACCTACCTCGCGCTGACGCACCCGGAGAAGCGGCTAATTCCCGACGATCCCGCGATGCAGGCGCGCATGTACGAGGCGCTGCACTACATCGTCGGCACGATCCACTCGGACGGCTTCCGCCGCGTGTTCCGCCCCAACTATTTCGCCGTCAACGAAGCCGACTACGACGCCGTCAAGGCGCGCGGGCAAGAGATCGCCATGAACGGATTAAAACTGATCGACCACGCGCTCGAAGGCCGCGAATGGCTGGCGGGCGCCTTCTCGATCGCCGACACGGCGCTGTTCTACGTATCCTTCTGGGCGATCGCGCGGGTGAAATGGCCGGCGCCGACGCGAGTCGCCGCTCACTACGAGCGCATGCGCGCGCGGCCGAGCGTCGTGAAGGCGTTCGCCGACGAGGGTCTTCGATGACTCGCCCGCGCTCCGAGCGCTTCGAGCGCGGCCTGAAAATCCGTCGCGAGGTGCTGGGCGACGCCCATGTCGACCGCAGCCTCAACGCCGCCAACGACTTCAATTGGCCGGCGCAGGTGTTGGCGACCGAAAACGCGTGGGCCGACCTGTGGAGTCGGCCTGGCCTCAACCGAAAGTCGCGCAGCGTGCTGACGCTAGGGATCCTCGCGGTGATGAACCGTCCGCAAGAATTCAAGGCCCACGTCCGCGGCGCGATCAACAACGGGGTCGGCGTCGCCGAATTGCAGGAAATCTTGCTGCACCTTGGCGGCTACGCCGGCTTCCCGGTCGGGCTCGACGCGTTCCGCCTCGCGACGGAAGCATTGTCCGAGATGGGGCTCGTCTAGCGCAATGGTAAGCAAGTAGAACTGTCATTGCGAGCGAAGCGAAGCAATCCATCTCTGAGAGATCGTCCGTTATTCGATAGCGCGGCGTCGGCGGAGCCGTGGATTGCTTCGCTTCGCTCGCAATGACGATTCCGATGCATTGCGGAATGTGTCAGGACAGGCGCTCCGCGGCGTAGGCCTCGAACTTCTCCTTCCAGTCGGGATGCCAACGCGAAAGGGCCGGCCGTTTCTCGATGATGTCGCCGACGCTCCATTGCAGCCGTAGCGCGTCGAGCGCCTCGGAGACCACGTTGTCGGGGCAATAGACGTAGAACTCGCCCGCCTCAACCGCCGCAAACATCCGCGCGACAACCTGCTCGGGCGTCCAAGCGCCGGCAGGTTTCTCCCCGCCTTGCGCGGCGGTGAGGCCGGTGAATGTCCATCCCGGCACGAGGAGATGCGCCGTCACCTTCGACCCCGGCTGATTGCGCAACTCATGGGCGAGTTGCTCGGTCAGCGCGCGTACGCCCGCCTTCGCGGTCGCGTAAGCCGGGTCGCCCGGCGGATTGGTGATGCCTTGTTTCGAGCCGGTGTTGACGATCGCCGCCCTCCCGCCCTGCCCCAGCATGCGCTCGGCGAACGCGTGCACGCCGTGGATAACGCCCCAGAGATTGACGTCTAGAATCGCTTTCCAGCGGTCGAGCGTCCCCCAGTTTTTCGAGCCGTGGCCGATGGCGGCGTTGTTCATCAGGAGATGCACGGCGCCGAAGGCGTCGTAGGCCGTGTCGCGCAGCCTCTCGACGTCGGCGAATTGCGCGACGTCGCCGACCACGACGCGCGTCTCCGCCGGCAAACCTTCCTTAAGCTTGGCGAGCGCTTCGCCGCTGCGGTCGAACAGGCAGAGCCGCATCCCGCGCTCGGCGCACATCGCGGCCGCCGCCCGGCCGATGCCGCTCGCCGCGCCGGTAATGACGGCGACCTGGCCGCTTTGAAACATGCTCATGCCGTTTTCCTCCACAAATGCTTGTGATCTCTCGCGCGGCGCCGTCGTCGGCAAATCAAGCTTTCTTGCCCGCGCCGCGCCGGTTTATAACGCTTGCGACCGCTTTCCGAGGTTCCGCCTTGTCCGCCAATCTGCATGACATTTTACGCGCTCGCGCCACCAATCCGCAAAAGGCGGCGATGGAGACGCCGGACGGCGAGCGCATCTCCTACGGCGAACTCTACGCCCGCGCCGGCCGAATGGCGCGGGCGCTGGTCGAACTCGGCGTCGAGCCCGGCGACCGGGTCGCGACCCAGATCGACAAATCGCCCGACGCGATCGTGCTGGCGCTCGCCTGCTTCCGCGCCGGCGCGGCGCTGTTGCCGCTCAACACCGCCTACACTTTGGCCGAACTCGAATATTTCCTCAACGACGCCGAACCTGCGTTGACGCTCTGCCGGCCGGCGCAACTCGGCGCGGTGCGGGCGTTGAGCGAAAAGCTCGGCCTGCGCGCCGTCGAGAGCCTTGGCGCCCGCGGCAGCGGCACCTTCGGTCAGCGAGTCGCCGCGACGCGCGACGAGCTGCCGACGGTCGCGCGCGCCCCCTCCGATCTGGCGGCGATCCTCTACACCTCGGGCACCACGGGGCGCTCGAAAGGCGCCATGCTGACGCACGAGAACCTGTCCTCGAACGCCGCGACGCTCACGGAGCTGTGGCAATTCACCGCCGACGACACGCTGATCCACGCCTTGCCGGTCTATCACACGCACGGCCTTTTCGTGGCCACCAACGTCGCGCTGATGGCCGGCGCGACCATGATCTTTCAGCCGAAATTCGACGCCGACACGGTGATGGCGGCGATTCCGCGCGCGACCGCGCTGATGGGCGTGCCGACCTTCTATACGCGCCTTCTGGAGCATTCGAGCCTCAGCGTGCCGGCGACCCGGCGCATGCGGCTGTTCATCAGCGGCTCGGCGCCCCTGCTTGCCGAAACGCACGCGCGCTGGCGCGAGAAGACCGGGCACGCGATCCTCGAACGCTACGGCATGACCGAAACCAACATGATTACCTCGAACCCCTACGAGGGCGATCGCATCGCCGGCACGGTCGGCTTTCCACTGCCCGGCGTGAAGCTGCGCATCGCCAATGCGGAGACCGGGCGGGCGCTGCCGGACGGCGAGGTCGGCGTGATCGAGGTGAAGGGCCCGAATGTGTTCAAGGGCTATTGGCGGATGCCGGAGAAGACGGCGTCGGAGTTCCGCCGCGACGGCTTCTTCATCACCGGCGACCTCGGCATGATCGACGCGCGCGGTTACGTGCATATCGTCGGGCGCGCGAAGGATCTCATCATCTCCGGCGGCTTCAATGTCTACCCCAAGGAGATCGAGGGCGAGATCGACCGGCTGCCCGGCGTCGTCGAGAGCGCGGTGATCGGCCTGTCGCACCCCGATTTCGGCGAAGGCGTGGCCGCTGTCGTGGTGCGAGTTCCCGGCGCGCCGGTCGACGAGTTCGTCATCCGGGAGGCGCTCGAGGAGCGGCTGGCGAAATACAAGCAGCCGAAGCGGGTGTTCTTTGTCGAAGCGCTGCCGCGCAACGCGATGGGCAAGGTGCAGAAGGCGGCGCTGCGCGAGAGCTATAAGGACGCGTTCCAGGGCTGACGCGTCCCTGGCGGGCGACTTGCTAGGTGGAGGCCGGCGCCGAGACGGCTCCGAGCGGCGGCAATTCCGTTTCGACGCCTAGCGATTTCAAAGCGTTGATTGTCGAGACCTGAGCCCCTCCGACGTCGCCGCGCGCGGGATGCAGCGCGTGTTGCAGGCGCCAATAGCGCTCGATATGGGGCAGCAGCGCCACGACCGCGGCGACGGCGCGCAGATCGCCGCGCTCCAGGGCGAGGTCGGCGTATTGCATCGCCTTGTTGAGGCGTTGCTGTTGCAGCGCGACGAAACTTTCCGCCGGCTCCGGCGGCGGCCGCTGGTCGATCGCGCGCTTCACCTCGCGCCTGACGGTGGAGACGGAGACCCCGGCCCCTGCGGCGATCTTCTCGTAAGGATGGCCGGCGGCGACGAGATCGAGCAGGTTGCCCCGCCATTCGCGCTTTTCGCTCCGCCGCCGCGCCGCGGCCTCGCGCGCCTTGGCGCGTTGCGAGGAAAGAGGCTTGGACATGGGCGATCCGGCGAAAGGGACGCAGTGTCGCGCTAATCAAAGGCGGTTTTGGGGACGTTGCCGAGATGGGCGAGAGGGACGTTTGCTCCCGCGAGCTTTTTGTTCACGAACATTGAATGGCACCGAGGCGACCATCAAAAGCCGTTGACAACGTGAGTACCTTTACGTAAGTATCCTCACGTGAAGGTACTCACGGAACGATTATGAAAACCGATTCGGAACGACAAGCGGAATATCAACGACGGAGACGCGAGACTGAGGATCGCATTATGGTCTGGGTTACGAAAGAAGTTGAACATGGAATGGATGTATTGCGTGGCAGCGAAAGCCGAACGACATGGATCAATCGCGCCATCACCGAACTGACCGTCAGGCAGCTACTTGAGAAGCCGCTCTCTTTCAGCGACGCGGAGTGGTCTGAAGCCGCCCGGAGGGGCCGGGAACGCGGGATTATTCTCCCAGACTAGCGGCGTCGCACTATCTCAAAACCCCTTGCTATTTCGGCGTTTATTCATGGTGCGGGTTGCATGACTTGCGACCCACCACCGCGATTCTTCGAATAGAAACCGAGTAGGGGCCGAGCTATCGACGACGATCATAGGCCGTTGAGGTCGTCAACAATCTCGGTGACAGGTCGCGGATCGTTGACGGGCGCGAGCGCGATCTGATGAGCCATCGCATCAAAACGCGCAATACGCGCAGCGATAGCTTCGGGGGATTGATCACGAGGGCGTCGAGCCGCAAGCGCGATGCCCTCGGCCCGCGCCATGGCTTCGAGCGCGTCGCGAACAGCGTCGTCGACGGCGACACGCTTGGCGAGCGCCACGCGCTGCGCAAGGTCTTGCGTCTCCCGGGACAGGTCGATCATGTCATTTTCTACCAGAAATACTACGAAAGCGCCAGAATCCTTGGCCTCTCTTACCGCCTGCCGCGCTTAGCCTCGCAACTGCGCCTCGATCGCCGCCTGTCGAGCCGTAGCATAGCGGCGGCGCAAGTTAAGTCGACGCACCAGAGAAGAGCTGCCAAACGGCTCACTCCGGCGCCCACGAAATAGCGGAAAGGTCGCGCGCGCCGTCGATGACGCGCACGATCTGCGCGCCGTCCTCCGTCACGCGGTAGAGTGCGAGCCATCGCTCGATGACGAGCGATCGGGCGTCGCTGTGGATTTCTGGTCGGGCGCGGCCCACACGGGGATGATCTTTCAGCAGCGCGCAGGTTCGCTCGATCGAGTCAAAAACTCGATCGGCGACTCCGTCGGAAGCGTGCGCGGCGACATAACGCCAAATATCCAGCAAATCTTCGCGCGCCTGCCTCGTGAACCTTACGCGGCTCACGCCTTGCGCTTCGCGGCCGGCGATCGCGCGCGGGCCTTCAACTCGGCGAAATCGATCTCCCCGGCGTCGCCGCTGTCCTCGCCTTCCCGCCAAGCTTGACGCAGCCAGGTCAGCTTTTCCGCCTCCTGCTTCTCCGTCTTTTCCATCAGACGCAGCGCCTCGCGCACAACTTCGCTAGACGACCCGTAACGGCCGGTCGCCACCTTTTCTTTCACGAAATTCGCCAGTTCCTCGGGGAGCGAGACGTTCATGTTCAAAATTGAGCCTCCGCGGTCGCCGCTAGGTATGCCTAAATTTAGCATTTCCAGCCATGTGTCGAAAGGCTTGGCGATGGTTACCGCAACTGCGCCTCGATCGCCGCCTTGTCGACCACCGACCAGACCTCGACGATCTTGGCGTCGCGGAATTGATAGAACACGTTCTCGGCGAAGCGCACGCGCCGGCCGTTGACCTCTAGTCCGAGAAACCGACCCGACGGCGTGCAGTCGAAGCGCAGCCGCGCGGCGACGTAGGGCGCCTCGATCGCCAGAAGCTCGATGGCGAAGACGAGATCGGGGATTTCGGCGACGTCGGTCTCGAGCATCGCGCGATAACCCGCGAGGCCGAGTCGCTCGCCGTTGCGGATCACGTCGTCGTCGACATAGCGGCCGAGCGAGGCCCAGTCGCGCGCGTTGAGACAGGCGAGATAGGCGCGATAGCGCGCGGCGAGGTCGTCGGTCACGCGGGAACCGGCGCGTCGGCGCGAATGAGCTTTTCGTGCTTCAGTTCGGCCCAGAGATCGGCGGGGATCGCATGGTTGAAGGCGGCGATGTTCTGCTCGACTTCGCGCTTCGCGATCGCCCCGGGAATGACCGAGGCGACGATGGGATGGCCGAGCGGGAATTGCAGCGCGGCCGCCGCGAGCGGGACGCCGTGGCGTTTGCACACCGCCTCCATCTTGGCGACCCGCGCCAGAATCTCCGGTCCGGCGGGCGAATAGTTGTAGCGCGCATGCGGGACGGCGCCGGTGGCGAGGATGCCGGAATTGTAGGTCCCGCCGATCACGATGCCGACGCCGCGCTCGGCGCAGCGGGGAATTCGGCGTCAAGCACGTCCTGCTCGAGCAGCGTGTAACGCATCGCGATCAGGAAGAAATCCATGTCGAAGAAATCGAGATACTGCGGGATCGTCCCCATCGTGTTGAAGCCGGCGCCGATGCCCTTGATGACGCCCTGATCGCGCAACTACTCCAGCGCCCGCCAGCCGCTGGTCGTGAGTTGGCTCCAGTAGGGCGCGACCTTCGCCTCGGTCTTGAAATGCCAGGTGTCGAGATCGTGGATCAGCAGCACGTCGATGCGGTTGATGCCGAGCCGTTGCAGGCTGTCCTCGAACGAGCGCATCACGCCGTCGTAGCTGTAGTCCATGTCGTGCGCGAATTCGAGGCCGCCGAGCCAGTCGGAGTCGCGCTGGAACGGGCCGGGTTTCGAGGGCCGGCGCAGCACGCGGCCGATCTTGCTCGAAATGACGTAGTCCTCGCGCGGGCGGCGATAGAGCGCGCGGCCGACGTCGGTGCTCGGCCTGCCCTTTGCCGTACCAGGGGGAGGTGTCGAAGTAGCGCACCCCGCCGTCCCAGGCGGTCGCCAGCAGCGCGCGCGCCTCGTCCTCTTCGATGATGTCGAAGGTCTCGCCGAGCGGCGCGGTGCCGAGGCCGAGCTCCGTGACGTTGACGCCCGTGCGAGCGCCGAGCGCACGTCGGCGAATCGGTTTTGCGGCAGCGGTCACGTGTTTGTCTCCCCGGTCGCCTCGGACCGGGTCGTTGTAGCGCGGCCGGCGCCGCTGCGAAACTCTGAGCGTCGCCTAGAACGCCTTCCAATCCGACGCGCCGCCGCCGTTGGCGACCCGGGCCGGCCGCGGCGCTTCGCGCGGCGGCGGCGACCGGCGGGCGGCCGGCGACCGCCGCGATGGTTCGCGGCCGCCGAGGTCGAATTGGGCGACCAGTTCCGACAACGCGGACGTCTCGCGCGCCAGCGATTGGCTGGCGGCGGTGCTTTCCTCGGCCATCGCGGCGTTTTGCTGGGTGGAGTTCGACAGTTCGCCGACAGCGGATTTGATTTCGGCCAACGAGGCGGCTTGCTCCCGCGCGGCGGCGAGGATTTGGCCGACCACCACGCTCATGTTCGCCACCTTGGCGCCGATGCGGGCGAGCGCCTCGCCGGTGGCGCTGACGAGCTTGACCCCGCCGGCGACCTCGGACGTCGCCGTCGCCACCAGCGCCTTGATCTCCTTGGCCGCCTCCGCCGAGCGTTGCGCGAGCCCGCGCACCTCCGAGGCGACGACCGCGAAACCCTTGCCGGCGTCGCCGGCGCGCGCGGCCTCGACCCCGGCGTTGAGCGCCAGCAAGTTGGTCTGGAAGGCGATCTCGTCGATCGCCCCGATGATCTTGCCGATGTCGCTGGAGGACTTCTCGATCCGGCCCATCGCGCTGATCGCCTTGGCGACGACATCGTTGCTTTGCCGAGCCTCTTCGCCCGCCTCGGTGACGATGGCCTGCGCCGCCTGCGCGCCGTCCGCCGTCTTGCCGACTTGCGTCGCCACCTCTTCGAGCGCCGCCGAACTCTGTTCGATGCTGGAGGCCTCGCCTTCGGTGCGCGAAGAAAGATCCTGCGAGGCGCTGGCGATTTCCTGGGTCGCGGTCGACAACGAGTCGATGCTCGACGAAACTCCCAGCAGCGCCTCGCGCAGCGACAGGATCGCGCTGTTGAAATCGGCCGCCATCGGCAGGTAGGACGCCGCGAGGCCCTCGCCGACGCCGCAATCGAGGTTCTTGGCGGCGAGGCAGGCGACCGCCTTGCGCACCGCCTCGACCGCCTGGTCGGTCTCGCGCGCGTTTTGCGCCGCGCGCTCCTCGGCGGCGCGGCGCTGCGCGTCGAGCGCGTCGATGTAGGCCGAGGTCGCCAGTTCGAAATCGAGAAGAATGACGCGGGAGAGCGCGCTGAACGCCGCGCCGGCGTCGGCGCCCTTGGCGAACGCGCCGCCACGAAGCGCGCCTTTCGGCCAAATCGCCTCCAGCCCCGCCGAGACCAGATGATCGGCGATCATGCCATAAGCCGCCGCATACCATTTGGGCGGCAGGCCGATGCGGGCGTGAGTCTCGCCGATACGCCGCGAAGTCTGCAACGAGCGAGCGTCGAGGTCGCCGTTCGACAGCCGCCGCCAATGTTCGATCTGCGCCGCCTTGGCGCGGTCGATCATCGCCTGATTGGTGAAATAGGCGCGAGTCTGGGGGGTCGCCTGCGCGCGGACGTAGAATTTCTCCAGCGCACGCGGCGTCTCGCGATCGATGATCGGCTTGATCGAACGGAGCGCCTGGATGGCCGCGGCGTCGAGACCGAGGAACGTCAGTCGCTCTTGCAACTCCTTGACGGCTTCGCGCTCGTCGTTGGCTGCGTTCGTCTCATTCATTCTCGTAGCGCTCCCGTTTGGTGATTCGCGCTTTTGCCCGGCTAGCGCCAGGGGCCGAGCTTGGCCCGGCGGGCTTGCGTCAAACTCTCCCGGCGAAAGGCGGTCCGGCGCGACAACGGCGCTCAGGCCGCCGCCGAATGAACCGGCGCCTCGTCGCTGAGCACGAAGCCGCCGACCAGCTTGACGAGGTGATCGGCCTGCCCGGCCAGCGATTGACAGGCGGCGGTCGCCTGTTCGGCCATCGAGGCGTTCTGTTGCGTCTCCTGATCCATCGTCATCATCGCAAGGTTCAGCTCCTTGATCGTCGCCGCCTGCGCGATCGAGCGCGAGGCGACGTCGAAAATGCCGTTGTCGATGTGCGATATCTGGACCTTGATGCGCTCGAACGCGCTCGCCGTAAGGCCCATCAGCCCGGCGCCCTCGGACGCAGCGTTCACCGAACCCGAAATCAGCGATTTCACCTCGTGCGCCGCCTCTGCGGAACGCTGCGCCAGGGCGCGCACTTCAGAGGCGACCACGGCGAAGCCGCGGCCCGCCTCGCCGGCGCGCGCGGCCTCAACCCCGGCGTTAAGGGCAAGCAGGTTGGTCTGGAACGCAATCTCGTCGATCACTTCGACGGCCTTGCCGATCCGCCGCGAACTCTGGTCGATGCCGGTGATGCTGTTCAACGTCTTTTCGACGGTGGCGCGGCTGCGGACGGCCTCGCGGTCCGCCTCCTGAATGTTGTCCTTGGTCAGATTGGAGGCGTTCGCCGTTTCGTTGATGACGTCGGACAGCCCCTGCACCGCGGCGACCGATTGTTCGAGGGTCGCGGCTTGCCGCTCGGTCCGCCGCGACAGGTCGAGCGACGCGCCGGCAAGCTGACCGGCGGCGGCCGCGATGGCGTCCGCGCTGGCGCGAACCTGCGCCACGGATTCGGAGAAAGCGGCGATGGCGAAGTTGAAATCGGCGGCGAGCTTGGCGTAGGCCTCGGGCAGATCGCCGTCGATACGGCAACGCAGATCGCCGTCCGCCAACTGCTCCAACGCCTGCCCGATCGAGCCGCAGACCGTCGCGCGCTCGCGCGCGATGGCCCGCTCGACTTCCGCCTGCGAGTGGCGCAGCTCCTCCTCTGTCGATTTCTGCTGCGTTGAATCCTGCAGTGTTTCAAGGACGGCGACGACAGCGCCCTTGGCGTCGCGAATCGGCACGGCGTCGATGGTGAGATAGCGCCGCCCGTTGCCGGGGAGATCGCACCAGTTCTCCGCCCGCAACGCGCCGTCGCCGCTGCGTGCGCCCTGGGCGGCGTAGAGCCCCGTCGCCGACCCGCCCTTCAAGGCGACATCGGCCAGACACGGGCGCGGCGCACGGTAAAAACCGCGCCAATGCTCGCGCTTGCCCATCACCGCTTGAGCCTGGACGCCGGTCAGCGCGGCGCATGCGGCGTTCCACGCCGCCACCTTTCCTTCCGCGTCCAAGATGAAGGCGGGCACCGCCAGACCGGCGAACACGCTGCGCCACGTGTCGACCTTGGCCAGCACGTCTGCTGCGCCGAAACGGAAAGAAAAAGCGCGACGGTTGACGGAGTTCATGAGACCCTTTGCGGTCGCCGCCGATGTGCGAAGTTGATGACGCCATTCGCCACGTACATGCGCAAAGGTGAAAGCGGCGTTAAGCGCGGCTCACCGTCCTCCGCCGAGCTCGTAGATATGGGCGAGCAAATCGGCGGGGTCCTCGTAGACCCGCAGCGCGGACGCCTGCTGCAATTCGCGCTCGCCGTAGCCGCCGCTGAGCAGACCGATGCCGAGCGCCCGGCAGCGTGCGGCGGCGAGCATGTCCCAGATCGAATCGCCGACGACATAGGCCGTCTCGATCGGCGCGCCGAGGCGCGCCGCGGCGGCGAGGAACAGGTCGGGGTCGGGCTTGGCGTGGGCGACCTGGTCGCGGGTGACGACCACGGATGTTTCCGGATCGACGCCGAGCGCGCGCAGATTGACGCCGGCCGTCTCCATCCGCCCGCTGGTGGCGATCGCCCAAGGAATGGATTGCTGGCTGAGATACGCGAGAAGTTCGCGGGCGCCGGGCAGCGGGCGGATTTTGCCGCCCATGCCGCGATAAGCTTCCGCGTGCGCCGTGCTCAGCCGCGCAAGCCGCGCCTCGTCGAGCGCGACGCCGGTCTCGCGCGCCAGCTGGTTGGTGAACAAGCCGCCGCTCATGCCGATCTTGCGGTGGATGCGCCAGACCGAGAGTTCGAGCCCCTCGGCGTCGAGCGCCTGTTTCCAGGCGAGCACGTGCTCGTAGACGCTGTCGACCAGCGTGCCGTCGAGGTCGAACAGAAACACGGGCGTTATGCGCATGGGCGGAGTCCTCTTCGGCGCGCAGGATAGCCCGGTCGCGTGCTCGCGGCGACCATGTTATGAGGCTCGCCGATTTTGCAGGAAGCTCGCCATGTCCGCCGTTCTCAGCGCTGAAACCGACGTGCGCGCCGCCATGCGGCGGATCGGCGCCGAGGCGCGCGCGGCGGCCCGCGTCGTCGCCAACGCCTCGCCGGCGCAGAAGACGCACGCGCTCGTCGCCGCCGCGCGCCTTTTGCGCGCACGCACGAGCGAAATCCTCACCGCCAACGCGCGTGATCTCGCCGAGGCGCGGGGACGCGGACTGGCGGCGGCGTTCGTCGACCGGCTGACGCTGAACGCAGCGCGGGTCGAGGCCATGGCGGGCGCGGTCGAGGACATCGCGGCTTTGCCTGATCCCGTCGGCCGGGTGCTGGCGACCTTCGAGCGGCCGAACGGCTTGAAGATCGACCGCGTGGCGACGCCGCTCGGCGTCGTCGGCGTGATCTACGAAAGCCGCCCCAATGTGACCGCCGACGCCGGCGCGCTGTGTCTCAAGAGCGGCAACGCCGTCGTGCTGCGCGGCGGCTCCGACAGCTTCTACTCCTCGGCGGCGATCCATGCCTGCCTGACGGCCGGGCTCGCAGAGGCCGGGCTGCCCGAAGCCGCGATCTCGCGCGCGCCGTTCGCGGCGCGCGAGGCGGTCGGCGAAATGCTGGCCGGGCTCGACGGCGCGCTCGACGTGATCGTGCCGCGCGGCGGCAAGTCGCTGGTCGAGCGCGTGCAGCGCGAGGCGCGCGTGCCGGTGTTCGCGCATCTCGAAGGCGTCGTGCATGTCTATGTCGACGAGACCGCCGAGCTCGACAAGGCGGTCAGGCTGGTCGTCAATTCCAAGATGCGTCGCACCGGCGTCTGCGGGGCCGCCGAGACCCTGCTGATCGCCCGCCCCGCCGTGGCTCGGCTCGCGCGACCCCTGCTCGACGCGTTGATCGCGGCGGGGTGCGCGATCCGCGGCGACGCGGAGATTTGCGCGCTTGCGCCCGACGCTGTCCCCGCCACCGACGCCGACTGGCGAACGGAATACCTCGACGCCGTCATCAGCGTCCGGGTCGTCGCCGGTCTCGACGAGGCGATCGCGCATATCGAGACCTACGGTTCGCATCACACGGATTGCATCGTCACCGAGAACGAGGCGGCGGCGGAGCGCTTTCTCGCGGAGGTCGATTCGGCGATCGTGCTGCACAATGCATCGACGCAGTTCGCCGACGGCGGCGAGTTCGGTTTCGGCGCCGAGATCGGCATCGCCACAGGGCGTATGCACGCGCGCGGCCCGGTCGGCGTCGACCAGCTCTGCACGTTCAAGTATCGGGTGCGCGGCGACGGCCAGACGCGGGCGTGATCCTTGACAGGCAACTATGTGGTTGCATATTGCCGGTCATGGACGAGAACGCGGTGTTTCACGCGCTGGCCGACGCGAGCCGCAGAGCGCTGCTCGACCGCCTGCGCGCGCGCGACGGACAGACGCTCGGCGAACTCTGCGCGGGGCTCGACATGACGCGCCAGGCGGTCGCCAAGCACCTCGGCGTGCTTGAGGACGCCAATCTTGTCGCGACGTTGAAGCGGGGTCGCGAGAAGCTGCATTTCCTGAACCCGGTCCCGCTCCACGCGATCGCCGAGCGCTGGATCGCCGAGTTTCGCCGTCCCGCGCTCGACGCGCTGGCGAGCCTCAAACAAGACCTCGAAGGCGCGTGAGAGCGGTCCCCGTTACCGCCGTCATGGCGAGCGAAGCGACGCCATCCAGCCCTCGGAGATCATTCGCCGCCGGAGAGGGCGCAGCGGCGCCGTGGATCGCCTCGCTTGCGCTCGCGATGACGATTTCCTCGGACCTTCGGAAGCTTTACAAGGCCGCCGCTAAGCAATGGTTGGGAGGAAAAAACGTGAGCGCCGCGCCGCACCTCGACGTCGATCCCTTCAGCGACGAGTTCCTCACCGACCCCTACCCTTTCCACGAGCAAATCCGCGAGGCCGGCGCGGTCGTGTTTCTCGACGCCTACGGCATCTTCGCTTCGGCGCGCCACGCCGAGGTTGCGGCGGGATTGTCAAACTGGGAGACGTTCTCCTCGGCCGCCGGCGTCGGCCTCGACGATTTCCGGCGCGCAAAACCCTGGCGGCCGCCGAGCCTCATTCTGGAAGCCGATCCGCCGTTGCATACCCGCAGCCGCACCGTGCTGAACCGGGCGCTCTCCGCCAAGGCGATGGCGGGCCTTGCGCGCACGATTCCAGGCCGCCGCGGAGACGCTCGCCGATGCGCTCGTCGGACGCGGCGAAATTGACGCCATCGCCGACATCGCCGAAGCCTATCCGCTCTCGGTGTTTCCCAACGCGGTCGGGCTCGGCGACGAGGGACTCGAAAACCTGTTGCCCTACGGGTCGATGGCGTTCAACGCGTTCGGCCCGCGCAACAAACATTTCGAGCAGTCGATGCAGGACGCCGCCCGCGTCGTCGGTTGGATCAATGCGCAATGCGCGCGCGAGGCGCTGGCGCCGGACGGCATCGGCGCGGTCGTCTGGGCGGGCGTCGACAGCGGCGAGATCAGCGCCGACGAAGCGCCGTTGCTGGTGCGTTCGCTGCTGACCGCCGGGCTCGACACGACGATCATCGGCATCGGCAACGCGCTCTACGCGCTCGCCGCCAATCCTTCGGAATGGCGCAAGCTGCGGGAGAACGCGGCGCTGGTGCGCCCGGCGTTCGACGAGATGCTGCGCTTTGAATCGCCGGTGCAGACGTTCTTCCGCACAACGACGGTCGCCACCGAATCTCGGCGGCGTCGAATTGCCGAAGGACGCGAAAATCCTGCTGTTCCTCGCCGGCGCCAATCGCGATCCGCGACGCTGGGAGAACCCGGATCGTTTCGACGTCACGCGCAAGGCGATGGGTCACACCGCGTTCGGCGCCGGCATCCACATGTGCGTCGGTCAGATGCTGGCGAGGCTGGAGACCGAGATGATACTGACCGCGCTGCTGCAACGATTCAGCGGCATCGAGATCGCCGGCGAACCCAAACGCAAGCTCAACAACACGCTTCGCCAGTTCTCCGCCCTGCCCCTCCGACTGACGGCTTAAAATCGCCGGCGGGCAAGGAACTGATTGGCTGCGCTTCGGTTTTTTCGGGAAGCGTTGGTTGAAGGAGCCTTCGACATGGCGGAATCCCCCCGACAGAAGCGCGTCACCGGCCGGGTGATGCACGAATTCGCGCACGGCGAGCTGAAAAGCGGCCCCGGCGGCAAGGCGGGCGCCGTCAAGAGCCGCAAGCAAGCCATCGCCATCGCGCTCAGCGAAGCCGGCGACTCGCGCTACCGGAGCAAAGGCGGCAATCAGCGCAGTCTCAAGCGCACCGAGCGCAAGGAGGCCGAGGGCAAGACGGCTCAGCAAGAGCGCGAAGGCCAATCGCGGATCGGCGCCGACGGCAAGCGCGAGAGTACGCGCGCGATGGGCGGCGAGAATGCGCGCAAGCCGACCGCGCGCGGCGAAAAAGCGGCGCGCGCCCGCGCCCGCCGCGGCGATGGCCACACCCGCCAAGAGCTCTACGCGAAGGCGCAGCAGCGCCACATCGCCGGCCGCTCGCGCATGAGCAAACGGCAGTTGGAGAACGCGCTCGGGATCGGCTGACGCTACTTGCTGATTTCGAACTCGGTCGCCTCGATCGACAGCGAGCCGACCATCGTCTTGATCGACACACGAAACGGCGCGAATACGTTGGCGCCGGCGACCGGGGCCAACCAGATTTCTAGGTCGCGGTTCTCGGCCATGAACTTGACCGCCGGCCGGTCCTTGCGGTGGCCGGAGATCGGCGCATAGCGAACCGAGCACATGGCGACCGGACCCTCGTAGCCCTTCGCGATCACTTTGCGTTCGCCGATCCAACCAAGCGTGAGGTTGAACCGGGTGTAGCCGTCGAAGATCGGCAGCGTGCGGTTGCACGCCTCGGGCGAAATGGCGAGCCCGGATTTCGTCGCCGGAAAAACGAAGGCGCCGACGGGATCAATCACGTTGCGGGTGTCTTCGGGCTTCAAGGCCACGCGGTCCGGGCTCTCGCTGTAGGGCGGCGCGACATCGACGGCGACGACCGCGTTGTTCTTCAGCGCCATTCGGATAGTGCGGGTCATCGTGGCGTTGGCGGCGGTGGTGGCGAAGGCGGCCGGCGAAACCCGTCCGTCGAGAATCGCGCCGTGTCCGCGCGAGGCGCCGCGGGAATTGTTGACGAGGCTGGCGAGCGCGTTCAACTTCGCCTGGCCGTCGAGGGCGTAAGTGGTCGGGGTCACCTCTTCGGTCACCGCCGCTGTGCCGATCGGCAGTCCCAACAGGGAGATCGCGTAGGTCACGCGCAGCGTTTCCGCCGACGCGGCCGCTGACCCCAAAACGGCGATCGCCAACAAGGCGCCGCCGAAACGAAGTCGCATTCGTCACACTCCGTGATTCGGATTCCAAGTCCCGCATATCATCCGGCCACGGAAAAGCAGAAGTTCGGCCACCGCGCGAAAATTTTAGCAGGCGCCGCCTGTCAAGACCTTGCGGCGCGCGGGGCGGCGGACGTAACCTCTCCCGTCATGGTGGAGACACTCATATCGGTTCGGATGGCGCGTCCCGGCGACGAAGAGGGAATCGCGCGCGTGCATGACGCAGCGTGGCGCGACGCCTATCGCGGCGTGATCCCGGGCCGCGAGCTCGAACGCATGGTGCAGCGGCGCGGCCCGGCGTGGTGGCGCCAGGCGATCCGGGCGGGAACGCGTCTCACCGTGCTCGACTTCGCCGACAGAATCGCCGGCTACGCCAGTTACGGGCGCAACCGCATGCCGGCGTTGCGCTACTCGGGCGAGATTTTTGAGCTTTATCTCACGCCGGAATATCAAGGCGTCGGCCTCGGCCAGCGCATGTTCGCGGCGGCGCGGGCGGATCTCGCCGCGCATGGATTCCCGACGTTCGTCGTCTGGGCGCTCGGCGGCAATGATCGCGCGATCGAGTTCTATCATCGTAGGGGTGGCGCAATCGTGCGCCGCGCGCGAGAGAGATTCGGCGAAGAAACGCGCGAGCGCATCGCCTTCGGCTTCGAGTAGCGCGCGCGAACTTTTTTTGAGGGTTAAACCCGTGAATCTGGACGCGATCAGCTACGGAGAAAAGGCGCCCGATGAAGTCAATGTCGTCATCGAGGTGCCGATCGGCGGCGAACCGATAAAATACGAAATGGACAAAGCGAGCGGCGCGCTGTTCGTCGACCGTTTCCTGTACACGTCGATGCGCTACCCCGGCAATTACGGCTTCGTTCCGCATACGCTCTCCGACGACGGCGACCCTTGCGACGTGGTGGTCGCCAACACCCGCGCGATCATTCCCGGCGCCGTGATAAAATGCCGCATCGTCGGCGTGCTCATCATGGAGGACGAGGCGGGCGGCGACGAGAAGCTGCTGGCGGTGCCGATCGCGAAACTGACGCAGCGCTACGCCAAGATCGCCAATTACACCGATCTGCCTGACATCACGCTGAAGCAAATCGAGCATTTTTTCGCGCATTACAAAGACCTCGAACCCAACAAGTGGGTAAGGATCGTCCGGTGGGGCGATGCGGAGGAGGCGCGCAGGCTCGTGACCCAAGGCATCGAGCGCGCGGCGGCGGCCAAGGCGGCGGCGAGTTCCTCCATTTGATCGGCGCGTCCCGCACCGTCGTATAGGGAGCGCGGCGGCGAGCGGCGCGCTATCGGGGGAAGCGACATGAAGCGTTCGTTCATCGATGCGCGCATCGACGCGATGCTTGAATTTTGCGAGCGCCTGAGCGTGCGTCTTCCGCCGTTCGCGCGTTGGACGGAGGAGGACTACCGAGCCGATCCGGCGGCCGCTGAGCGCATCCTCGAAGGCGGCCTAGGCTGGAACGTCGTCGAGTTCCAGCCGGGCCAGTTCGCGGAACAGGGGCTCTGCGCGTTCACGTTGCGGATGGGCGATTGGCGCCATCTCAGCCACGGCCGCGGCCGGCTTTACGCGGAGAAGGCGCTGCTGGCGGAGAACGGTCAGCGCACACCGCATCACTATCACATCGTCAAAACCGAGGACATCGTCAACCGCGGCGGCGCCAAGTTCGTCGTCGAGCTGGTCAAGGTCGACCGCGCCGGCGCGCCGCTGAAGGAGCGCGTTCGCGTCCTGAAGGACGTGAAGACGCTCGAACTCGCGCCCGGCGCCCGGGTGACGCTGGAGCCCGGCGAAAGCCTGACTCTAGAGCCGTTCGTCGCCCACGCGTTCTGGGCCGAAGGCGGAACGACGCTCGCCGGCGAGGTGTCGCTCGCCAACGACGACCGCAGCGACAATTATTTCCTGCCCGCTTTGCCGCCGCCGGCCCCGATCGTCGAGGACGCAGCGCCGCGCTATGTCACCGTCCGCGATCTGCCGAAGCTCGCCCCCGTCGCCTGAGTCCAGCGCAAATCGCTCGCCACACACGAGAACCCTCGCCATAATCGACGCGTCGCGGAGGGGCGCATGGCGGAATTGGCGGTCGAGATGCGAGGCGTGCACAAATGGTTCGGCGCGTTCCATGTTCTGCGCAACATCGACCTCGACGTCGCGCGCGGCGAGCGCATCGTCATCTGCGGCCCCTCGGGATCGGGCAAATCGACGTTGATCCGCTGCATCAATCGGCTTGAGGAGCACCAGCGCGGCGTGATCCGCGTCGACGGGGTCGAGCTGAAGCCCGACGTGCGCTCGATTCACGAGGTCCGGCGCGAAGTCGGGATGGTGTTCCAGAACTTCAACCTATTTCCGCATCTGACAATCCTGGAGAATTGCACATTGGCGCCGATCTGGGTGCGCAAGCAGCCCAAGCGCGACGCCGAGGCGCTGGCGATGCGGTTCCTGGAGAAAGTCAAGATTCCCGAGCAGGCGAACAAATATCCGGGCCAGTTGTCCGGCGGCCAGCAGCAGCGCGTGGCGATCGCCCGCGCGCTGTGCATGAACCCGAAGATCATGCTGTTCGACGAGCCGACCTCGGCGCTTGATCCGGAAATGGTCAAGGAAGTGCTCGACACCATGGTCGGCCTCGCGCGCGAAGGCATGACGATGCTGGTCGTCACGCATGAAATGGGTTTTGCGCGTCAGGTCGCCGACCGCGTGGTGTTCATGGATCGCGGCGAGATCGTTGAAATGAATGCGCCCGAGCCGTTCTTCGCCGCGCCTCGGCACGAGCGGACGCGGCAGTTCCTCAGCCAGATTTTGCATTGACGGAGAGTGGCGGCCGACTTGGGAGGGCCCGGACTTCAGCCCCGATGCGCAAAATTTCGTGAAACCATTGCGCATAAACGATCGGTACACCGCGCAAGCCGCGTTTTTCCAGTAAGCATCTGTTCGTCTGACAGGGAGGCGAACCCACATGGAGCGCAAACTTTTCGGCGTGTTTTCAGGCACGCACCTCACGATCATGGCTTGCGCGGCTATCATCGCGCCCACCGCGCTTTATGCAACGGTCTCTTACTCCAACGTCGCCATCGTTAATCCCAACACCGGAATCGTCGCTGCGGTGGATAAAAATCAGCGCTTGTATGTCCTGAATCCGCTTTCGCTTTACCGGGACGACCCGTCGTATCAGGTCGATATAGACGTCAGTAATTTAGGCAACTCGTGCGAAACCACGTACCAATATACAGTGCCGGCGGGACAAGCGTTCATCATCACGGCGATGAGCGGCTATGAGCAGCAATTCTCGACAACATACTCTTATGCCGGCGCGTTCGTCTATGATGGCGCAGGATGCGGAGGAACCCTGTTGACAAGCCATTTTTCTTCCGTTTCGTCGGCATCTCCGTCCGCGCCGGTGGCGGTGGATTTTGGCGTGGGAATTCCGGTTCCGGCCGGATCGACGATCAGCGTATATTCGGACAACGATTTCGGGTACAAGCACATTCACGGCTTTCTCCTCCCGGCATCGTACATCACCGCCGGCCAACTTCAGGCGAAGTCAACGGCTGCGGACGTGGCGGCGAAACAGGCCAAGGTCCTGCACTAGCGGCGAGCGCCGCCGGAGCGGCGCAAGGCGTGCGGAGACCGACGAGCGTAGCGTGCGCATGAACCTGCGCCACGCAACGCACTGGTCAGTGCGTGTCGTTCGCGGCGCCAATCCCGTCGAACGGCGCCGTCACTACGCCAGCCGCAACAGCGCCGACCGCGTGGGTGGCGTTGATAGCCATCGCGCCGACAGTTTCGCCGAGGTTCGATCGCGCATCGGACAGCGCCTGACCGTTGGCGAGGCGGGCGCCGATCGCCCGCACGACATCGGCGCTGGCGAACTTGCTGTGCGCCGCGGGATCGTCGGTGGCGAGCGCGGTGAGATCGACGACGTGAACGTTGGCTTGCTCAAGCTCGCTGCGGAACGGCTCGCGCGTCGCGTCGACGGCCCCCAGGCGCGGCTCATCGCCGGCGATCAGTTGGGACAGGCCGAGCGCCTTGTCGTCTTGCGCGACGAAAAGCGTGACCGGCGCCGGTTTATGCCCGTTCTCGATCTCAGCGATCTGGCGGCGGAACACGTCGACGTCGATGTCGGGCGAGGCGAGCATGATGTTCTTGATCTTGTCGGGCAGCCCGCGATCGCGGATCGCCATCTGCCGCAGCGCCTCGACGGCGACGAAATTGCCGAGGGAATGGGCGAGCACCGAAATCTCTTTCACCTCGGGATCGTCCGCCAACGCCTGTAAGACGGCTTCGAGCCCATCGCGTGAATAGTTGGCGCTCTCGCGGTCGTAGAGATATTCGAGCGCCCGGCCGCGCGACGGCCAGGTGAACAGCACCGGCACGACATCGGCCCCGGAATCGTGCGCGACCTGCGCGAAACGATAGACCGCCTCCTCGAAGCGGGTGTTGTAGCCGTGGACGAAAATCAGCGCATGATGGGCGTGATTGGCGGCGATCCTCTTGTGGAAAACCGCCTTCGCCTCGCCCAGCTCCATGCGGTCGGCGCGCAGTGTGACGAAATCGAGCGCGGGATTGCCAGGCAGCTGTGTCGGCCACTGCACGTCGCCGATCTTGCGGACCGCGTCGGGCGGTATCGAGACCGAAATGTCGGCGAAGCGCAGGCCGCGCCCGCGCTCGCCGCCGAACATCACGCCCTGCGGCGCGTCGACGGGCGCGCGGGTGGTCGCCACGAGCATGTCGACGCGCGAGGCGCCGGCGACGCTCGCCTCAACGGCGACAAGATTGCCTTCGGGTCGTCCCGCGCAGGCTGCGAGCGCAAAAGCCAGCGCGAGAACGACGACTGGCCGCATCTCAGGCCGAGGATTTCGGCGAGAGCGCGAATGCGTAGTCCGACGTCGGTGGGTTGAAGCCGGCGTCCGGGGGCTTTGGCTGACTCTTCATCCAGTAATAGTAACCGCCCGCCGCGACGATCACAACAATGATGAGGACAATGAGCCAAGTCGGAAAGCCGCCGGAGGGCGCCGGCGGAGGCGGAGGCGGGGCGGAGCGCGGCGGCGGCGCCGTATATTGCGGAGGCGGCGCGACCGGCGAAGGCGGCGGCGGCGCGGGACGCACAGGCGGAGGGGGGGCCGGAGGCGGAGGCGGAGGCGCGGCCGCCGCGGGCGCGACGCCGGCGCCGACGAGACCCGACAAGCGCGCCGGCACGGCCGAGAAAATGGCGGCCTTCTGGGCCAACAGCAGCGTGCGGATCGAATCGGCGTCCGACCACAGCGACGGGTCTTGCTGACCGATCACCGCCACCGCCGCCTGCTCGACGGCGCCCAACGCCGGCATCGCGGCTTCGATCGGCGTCTCGACGAAATCGGCGAGGCCGTTGGCGAGCCGGTCGCGCACGCCCTGCCCCAGCACCGGCTTCAGCGCATTGGCCCCTTCGTTGAGCGGTTGAAAATCCCTCGACTCCAGCGCGCGGCGCAGACGCTCGATCGCGTTGGGATCGGAATTGGAGACCGCGTCGCTCAACGCTTTCGCGCCGCCGTCGTGGTCGAGCGAAGCAACAAACGCGGCGAGCAGCGCAGGAATCGCCGCGTCGATGAAGGTCTTGCCCTGGCGGTCGTCCATGCCGACCGTCGAGGCCAACTGGCGCGCGACGTCCGGCGACAACACCTGCGCTATCTGCTCTCTCAGATCGACGTCCATGCGCTTCCCCTCCCAATCTTTTTCGGCGCGCCCCTCGTGGGGGACGCCTGATGCAAATCATACCGCCGACGCCCCGCAATGCAATGCGGCGTGCCCCAACGAACTCCAGCGCCTACGCGAACGTGTAGGCGGTCTTGACGGTCGTGTAGAACTCGACCGCATAACGACCCTGCTCGCGCGCGCCGAGGCTGGAGCCTTTGCGACCGCCGAACGGCGCGTGATAGTCGACGCCGGCGGTCGGCAGATTGACCATCGTCATCCCCGCTTCGATGTTGCGCTTGAAGTGGCTGGCGTATTTGAGGCTTGTCGTGCAGATGCCGGCGCACAGGCCGAACTCGGTGTCGTTGGCGAGCTCCAGCGCGTGCTCATAAGATTTGGCGGGGATCATCGCAGCCACCGGACCAAATATTTCCTCGCGCGAAATGCGCATGTCGTTGGAGGCGTCAACAAACAAGGCCGGCGCCATATAGAAGCCGGGCGTCTCGCGGTTGAGCCGTTCGCCGCCGAGCTTCAGCTTCGCGCCCTCGCCCTTGCCGATCTCCACGTAACTCAAGTCCTGATCGAGCTGACCTTGATCGACTACCGGGCCGATATGCACGCCAGGCTTGACCGCATCATCGACGACGAGCCCCCGGATGCGATCGGCGAGCGCGTCGGCGAAGCGATTGTAGACGCCCTCGGTGACGATGAGCCGCGACGAGGCCGTGCAACGCTGGCCGGTCGAGAAATAGGCGCCGTTGACCGCGCTCTCGACGGCGACCTTCACGTCGGCGTCGTCGAGCACGACGAGCGGGTTCTTGCCGCCCATCTCCAACTGAAACTTGCGCATGCGCGTGGCGCAAGCCGCCGCGACGCGCTTGCCGGTCGCCACCGAGCCGGTGAACGAGATCGCGTCGATCCCAGGATGATCGAGCATCGCCTGCCCGACCGTCGACCCCCGCCCCATCACCAGGTTGAACACGCCCTTCGGCGCGCCGGCGCGGACGATGATCTCGGCGAGTGCGTGCGCGCAGCCCGGAACCAGATCGGCGGGCTTGAACAGCACCGTGTTGCCGTAGGCCAGCGCGGGCGCGATCTTCCACGAAGGGATGGCGATCGGGAAGTTCCACGGCGCGATGATGCCGATGACGCCGACCGGCTCGCGCGTCACTTCGATGTCGACGCCGGGGCGGACGCTGGCGAATTTCTCGCCGGGCGTGCGCAACGTCTCGGCGGCGAAGAACTCGAAGATTTGCCCGGCGCGAGCGGCCTCGCCGATCGCCTCCGGCAGCGTCTTGCCCTCCTCACGGGCGAGCAGGCGGCCGAGCTCCTCCTTGCGCGCGGCGATCTCCAACGCGACCTTCAGCAACAGGTCGTGGCGCTCCTGCGGCGTCGTGCGCGCCCAACCATGCAGCGCCGCGCGGGCCGCGTTGACCGCCTCGTCAACCTGGGCGCCGCTCGCCTGCGCGTACTCGCCGACGAGGTCGTCCGTGTTGGAGGGATTGATGTTGCGCGTGACGCCCACGCCGTCGGTCCATTCGCCGGCGATGTAGTTCTTGTGCAGGTTGCTCATAGGGTCCTCGGCGGAACAGGTCGGCGGCTCATATAGGGCCTCCGAAGCCGCGCGTCTAAGCGTTCCTGCCCGTGGGGTAGAGATCCTCGGGCCGGTCGATGTCCCGGGTGACGCCGATGTCGGCCACTTCGACGGTCGCGATCTGCTCTGGGGCCAATCCTTGGATGAGCCCCCGCGCGCCCTCGTCGCCCGAGAGGCGGCCGACGTCGGCGAACAACGCGCGGCTCAGCAGCACCGGATTGCCGCGCCGCCCGGCATACAGCGGCATCGCCGCTTGCGCGTCCGGCGCGGCGAGGAAGCCGTCGATCAGCGCGTCCACGACCCCCGTCGCGACTTCCGGCATGTCGCCGAGCAACACGACGGCGCCGGCGACGCTGGCCGGCAAGGCGGCGACGCCAACCCGCAGCGACGTCGCGAGCCCCCGGGCGAAATCCGGGTTGTCGACAAAACGCACGTCGAGCCCGGCGAGCGCCGCTTCCACTTCGGCGCGCGCGTGACCGGTGACGACGATCACCGGCCGCGCCCTCGACGCAAGCGCGGCCCTCACAGCCCAGCGCACCAGCGGCTCGCCGCGGTAGTCAGCGACGAGCTTGGTCGGCTCGGCGCCGCCGGCGGCGCGATAGCGCGAGGCGCGGCCTGCGGCCAGCACCAACGTCGCCACCTCAGCCATCGGACTGCCGCGGCTGCGGCCGGCTCTCGATCTCCATCAGCAGCCCGCCGACGCCCATCGCCTGAATGTCGGCGCGGGTGACCGGAATGTCGGCGAGCACGCGGCCGAGCACCCAATCGAAGCCGTTCTCCTTCGGCGAGCGCGCGCAGCCCGGCGCGCCGATCACCGGCTTGCCTTCGAGATCGCCGATCAGCAGCAGATTGCCGGGATCAACGGGCATTCCAAAATGTGCGATCCGACCCCCTGCGGCCTCGATTGCGGCGGGAATGACGTCGCGACGGTCGGTGATCGCCGAGGCGCCGAAAATCACCAATGCGTCGCAGCGGTCGCGGATCGCGCTGACCGTCTCGGCGAGCGCGGCGATCTCGTGAGGGGTCCGGCGGTCCTCCACGATGCGCGCCCGCGCCGGGACGAGCCGCGCTTCGAGCACGCCGAGCGTCTTGTTGACAACGCTCGCCTTCAGCCCCGGCAGCAGCGTCGAGATGACGCCGATGCGCAGCGGCCGATAGGGCGCGACCGCCACCGCCGCGCGCTCCGCTGCGTCGCAAGCGGCCGCGAGCGCCGTCGCCGAGGTGGCGAAGGGAATGATCTTCACCGTCGCCGCCATGTCGCCTTCGACGACGGGATGATATTCCGAGAGCGTCGCCACAGTAATGGCGTCGTCGACCTGGTTGATCGCGTCGATCCGCGGGCGCGCCACCTTCAACAGGCCGCTCGCCGTCGCGAACAGATTGACCCGGCCGGTGAACGGCGGATCGAGCCGTAGGTGCGGGCCGGCGATCGCCTCGGCGAGCCGCTGCGCCGCCTGATCCTCGCCTATGTCGCCAGGTTCAAGTTCGGCGGCGATCACCCATTCGACGCCGGCGGCGCGAAGCGCCGCCTGCTCGGCCGGACCGATCTTCTGCCCCTTCTTCAGACGCCCCTCGCCGATCCGCACGGCATGCGCCGAGATCGCGCCAAGCGCCCGCGACACCGGGACTGAGCCGAATTTCACGCGGACTCCGAGCGCAAAGGCTTCTTGCGCAAAGCGGCGACGATCTCGCCGGCGACCGAGACGGCGATCTCGGCGGGGCTGACCGCACCGATGTCGAGGCCGATCGGCGCATGGATGCGCGCCAGCGCCGCGTCGTTGAATCCCTCCGCCTTCATGCGCTCGATGCGTCTCGCGTGGGTCTTCCGCGAGCCGAGCGCGCCGATGTAGAAGCATTCCGCTTTCAGCGCGCGGGTCAGCGCGCGGTCGTCGATCTTGGGATCGTGGGTCAGCAGGCACACCGCGGTGAAGGCGTCGAGCGGGCGCTCGTCGAGCGCTTCGTCGGGCCATTGCGCAATGACCGGGGTGTCGGGGAACCGCTCCGGCGTCGCAAACGCGGTGCGCGGGTCGATGACGATCGGGTCGAGCCCGGCGATGCGCGCAATCGGCGCCAACGCTTGCGAGATATGCACGGCGCCGATCATCACCAGCCGAACCGGGGGAACCTGCACGGTGAGGAAATACGCCTCGCCGTCGCGCTCGACCGTGCCGCTCTTGCCTGCGCGCAACGCCGCTTCAAGCTCCGCGGCGAGCGGGTCGTCTTGCGTCCGTTCGGCGGCGACGAAGCGCTGCGAGCCGTCGGCCAGCTGGGTGACCAGCACGCAGGCGCGACGCCCGGCCCGCGCGGCGTTCAATTGTTTGAGGAGGTCGAGCCTCATCCCTCGACCCGCTCAACATAAACCTTGATGCGTCCGCCGCAGGACAGGCCGACCTTCCAGGCGGTTTCGTCGGCGACGCCGAACTCCAGGGTTTTCGGCTTGCCGCTGGCGATCACGTCAAGGGCCTCTTCGACCACCGCGCCTTCGACGCAGCCGCCGGACACGGAGCCGAGGAAGCGACCCTCGGAATCGATGGCGAGATGCGAGCCGACCGGCCGTGGCGCAGACCCCCAGGTTTCGATCACCGTCGCGATCGCGACGTCGCGCCCTTCGGCGCGCCAAGCCTCGGCGGCTGTGAGAATGTCGTCATCCGCGCCGATCATGGGCATCTCCCGTTAGGCGTTGTGATCGGTGAGATATAGGCGCCCGCCTCCGTTAGGCGCAACCGGCATGGCGAATTGTTGACAGTTGACCCCTCGGGCCGCCTCTGCCATCACCAACGCCGGAGTAAACGCATGAGTATGGCGAGCGCGGAGGCGCTCCGGATCACCTCGCTTTCGGAGGCTGTGCGCGAGCGGATCATGCGCGCCATCGCGCGCGGCGATCTGAAGCCGGGCGCCCGGCTCAACGAGGCGCAGACGGCGCAAACTCTCGGCGTCAGCCGAGGGCCGATCCGCGAGGCCGCGCGCGAACTCGAGGGCCAGGGCTTTCTCGTCAGCCGTCCCAACCAGGGTTTTTACGTCGTCGATTTCTCGCACGCCGCAATCCGCGACGTCTACGAGGCGAAAGACTGGCTGGAGACGGCCTATGTCGCCGACCTCGCGCGCAGCTTGAGCGTCGCCGAACGGCGCGTGGTTCTGCGTGAGATCGACCTGCTCGACCGCTCCGATCGGCTCGCCTTCACGCAGACGCTGTTCGATTTTCGCCTGCGCGCGCTGGCGCGGCTGCGCAACCGTTTCGTCGCCGATCTGATGACGGTGCTCTACCGCAAGTTCTACATCATCTCGTTGGTCGTCGACGCCGGCGACGACGAGGCGCGAGTTGCGCGCATCACCGACGTGCAGCGCCGCTTCTGGACCGCGATGGCGCGCGACGAACTTGCCGAAGCGCGCGCGGTCCTGCGCGACGACACCGCCTATTGGCTCGCCGACCTGCCCCCATCCGTCCCCGAGAGGTGACCCATGAACGCGCCCATCAAGAACTCGATCGCCGCCCTCGTCCCGGAATTGACGGAGTGGCGGCGCGACTTCCACCGCAACCCCGAACTGCTCTACGCCTGCCATCGCACGGCCAAGATCGTCGCGCAGCGGCTGCGCGACTTCGGCTTCGACGAGGTGCATGAGGGGATCGGCAAGACCGGCGTCGTCGGGCTGCTGCACGGCTCGAACGGCGCGGCGATGAACGCAGGCAAGCGCGTGCTGCTGCGCGCCGATATGGACGCGCTGCCGATCGTCGAGGAGACGCGCGCCGAATACGCGTCGCAGGCGCCCGGCGCGATGCACGCTTGCGGACACGACGGTCACACCACCCTTCTGCTCGGCGCGGCCAAGCATCTGTCCTCGGCGCGCGACTTCGACGGCACGCTGGTGTTCTGCTTCCAGCCGGCGGAGGAAGGCGGCGCCGGCGCCGAAGCGATGATCGAGGACGGGCTGTTTGAACGCTTTCCGGTCAAGGCGGTCTACGGCCTGCACAATTGGCCTGGGCTCGGCATCGGCCAGTTCGCCGTGGCGCGCGGGCCGGCGATGGCGTCGGCCGACCGGCTCGACCTCATCGTGCAGGGCCGCGGCGGTCACGCGGCGATGCCGCATAACACGCGCGACCCGATCGTCGCGGCGGCGGAGATCGTCCTTGCCGCGCAGACCATCGTCTCGCGCGTCATCGATCCCTTGGAGCCGGCGGTGGTGTCGATCACGTCGATCCACGCCGGCGAAGCCTACAACATCATTCCCGACAAGGTGGAGATGCGGGTCGGCTTCCGGTCGCTCTCCGACGCGGTGGCGGAAAAGATCGAGGCGGAGCTGCGCCGCATCTGCGCCGGCGTCGCAATGGCGCATGACATGTCGGTCGAAATCCGCCGCGCGCCGACGAAGGCCTACCCGACCACCGTCAACCATCCCGAGGAGACCGACATCGCGGTGGCGGCGATGCGGACGGTGGCGGGCGCCGAGAACGTTTTCGACAATCTCAAACCGGTGATGGGCTCGGAAGACTTTTCTTTCATGCTGCGGCGTGTCCCCGGCGCCTATATCTTCCTGGGCAACGGCGAAACCGCCGGGCTGCACCATCCCGCCTACGACTTCAACGACGACGCGATCGCCTATGGCGTCGCCTATTGGAGCGAGTTGGCGCGCAGCGTGCTTCCCCCGGCCTGAACACTTAACGGACGAGGCGACAATGACGGCGATCCCCCTCGACGCAGGCGCGCGCGCGGCGCCGTTACGCGTAAGCCCCAGCGTGATCGCGGCGACGGTCGCCGGCAACGCCATCGAATTCTATGATTTCCTGTGTTTCGCGTTTTTCGCCGTCTATATCGCCGGCGCGTTCTTTCCCGGCGGCGATCCGTTCGCCGATCTGTTGAAGACGCTGGCAGTGTTCTGGTCCGGCTTCCTGTTTCGGCCGCTCGGCGGGATCGTCATCGGCGCCTACGCCGATCGGGTCGGCCGCCGCCCGGCGATGATGCTGACGATCGCGCTGATTACGATCGGCACGATGGGCCTCGCGCTGGTGCCGTCCTACGCGACGATCGGCGCCGCCGCGCCGGTGCTGCTGGTCGCCTGCCGCATCATCCAGGGTTTTGCGCTCGGCGGCGAGGTCGGGCCCGCGAGCGTGTTCCTCGTCGAAGCGGCGCCGCCGCACGAGCGCGGCTTCTACGCGAGCTGGCAGATCGCCAGCCAGGGGCTCGCGGTGATGATCTCCGGCGGCCTCGGCACGTTCCTGTCCTACATCCTCAGCAAGCAGCAGCTCGCCGATTGGGGCTGGCGCGTGCCGTTCCTGATCTGCCTCGCGCTAATCCCGGTGGCGTTCTACCTGCGCAGCGCCATGCCCGAGACGCTGGAGCACCGGACGCCAGCGCAGAAGGCGAAAGACGGCGGGTTCGGCGAGCACGCCTACTATGTCACGCTCGGCGTTCTGCTCATCATCGGCGGCACGGTTTCGACCTATGTCGGCAACTACATGTCGACCTATGCGATCACCACGCTGCATCTGCCGGCGACGCTGAGCCTGTCGGCGACGCTGATCGGCGGCGCCTCGACATTCGCCTTCGCGCTGCTCGGCGGCTGGCTTGGCGACCGCTACGGCCGCAAGGCGCTGGTGGTTGTGCCGCGCGTCGCGCTCGCCATCCTGATCGTGCCGCTGTTCCTGTGGCTCTCGGCGGCGCCGAGCCCGGTGACGCTGTGGCTGGCGACGATCCTCGTCTCGGGCCTCACTGCGCTGTCGGCCGGCATCAGCCTCGTGGTCGTGCCGGAGCTGTTGCCGCAGCACGCGCGGGCGACCGGGTTCGCCGTTTCCTACGCGGTCGGCGTCAGCATTTTCGGCGGCTCGACGCAACTGCTGGTGACGTGGCTCATCAAGGCGACCGGCAACCCCGTGGCGCCGGCATGGTACGTCATCGTAACCAGCATCGTGACGATCGGCGCCATGCTCATCCTGCCGGAGACGCGCGGCCGCGCGATCGACTGAGGCTTTACGAGGGGGGCGCGCTTCGCGTAGGCGGACGCCAAGGAGCCGCCCTTGTCCACCGACCGCGTTCTCGCCGCTCTCGTCCTCGCCCTTATTTTCGTCGGCCTGGTGTTCGGGCTGTGGCCGCAACTCGACCTCGCCGCGACGCGCTGGGTCTATCAGGCCAACGGGTTCTTCGGCGCGGACGAGATCGCCAGGGACGCGCGCGACACGCTGCGGCTGACGCCGTTCTGGCTGCTCGGCGGCCTTGTGGCGCTGGGGGTCGGGCGCCGGTTCGGCTGGACGCGACTGCCCGCGCCCGACTTTCGCGGCCTCGTATTCCTCGTCGCCAGCCTGACGATCGGGGCGGGCCTCATCGTCAATCTCGGCCTGAAGGATCACTCGCACCGGCCGCGTCCGGTGCATGTCCACGAATTCGGCGGCGACGAGGCGTTCCGGCCGTGGTACCGATTCGACGGGGCCTGTCACAAGAACTGCGCTTTCGCCTCCGGCGAGGCCGCCTCGGGGTTCTGGATGCTCGCCCCCGCCCTGCTGACGCCGCCGCCGTTGCGCGCCGCAGCGATCGTCGGGGCGATCGTCTATGGCGTGGCGACGAGCGCGCTGCGGGTGGCGTTCGGCGGCCATTTCCTGTCCGACGTGCTGTTCGGCGGTCTCATTTCCGCAATCGTCGTGATGGGGCTCTGGCGGTTCTACGGGCGGGACGGCTAGCGCGGTTACCGATCAAGTTGTACCGCCGTCATGGCGAGCGAAGCGAAGCCATCCACGTCTCCGCCGAGCCGAGCTTCACCGACTAGCCTACGATCTCGGCGCGCTGGATTGCTTCGCTTCGCTCGCAATGACGGGCCGATTCTGTCTGATCGGTATCTGCTAGCGCAAGGCCGCCGCCAACGCGCCGGCGTCGCGCTGCGGCAGCCCGCAGGCCTGGCCGCGACACACCATCGCCGCCGGAAGATCGGGCGGCGACGGACGGCCGCCCGGCGTCCCCTCGGGCCATAGCGCGCGGTCGAGCGGGAATACCGCGAGCGTCGGGTTCGGCGCGCGGCGGGCGACGGCCAGCAACGCGGCGGCGCGGGGATCGCCGCGCGCGCCGTCCACGACCACGCAGCCGCCGCGCGTGAGAAAATCGAACGCAGCGAGCAGCAGCGGCGATTGCGGAAGCGCGCGCGGGTCGCCGCCGGAAAACGCCGCAATCAGCCGCTCGGCCGCTTCGCGCCATTCCGCCGCGTCGGTCAGGTGATAGAGGCGCACGAGCGCCTCCGCCATCAGCCCGACGCCGCTCGGCGTCGCGCCGTCGTTGGCGATCCTCGCCCGCACCGCCGGCGCGTCCTCGGCGTCGGCGGCGGTGAGAAAGAGCCCGCCATCCTCGGCGCCGAACCGGGCGAACGCCGCGCGCGCTTCCTGTTCCGCGAGCGTCAGGTAGCGCGGCTCGCCGGTCGCCTCGAACAGCGCCAGCGCCGCGCGCGCAAAACTCGCGGAATCGTCGAGCATCCCTGCCGCGCCGAGCCGCCCTGCGCGATAGGCGTGGACGAGCCGGCCTTGCGAATCGCGCAACTTCGCGTCGAGAAAATCGAACGCCGCGCGGGCTTCGGCCAGCATGTCGGGGGCGTCGAACACGGCCGCCGAGCGGGCGAGCGCGGCGATCATCAGGCTGTTCCAATCGACAAGGATCTTGTCGTCGAGACCCGGTCGCGGCCGCGCCTCGCGTAAGCCGAACAGGCGCGCACGGGCGTCGCGCAGGGAGGATTCCAGCGCCGCGTCGGCCGGCTTCTCCAGCCGCAGCACGTTACGACCTTCCCAATTGCCGGAGGGGCGCACGTCGTAGGCCGCTTTGAAGGCCGCCGCCTCGCCGCCCAGCGCGGCGTCGATCTCTTCGGCGGTCCAGACGTAGAACAGCCCCTCCTCGCCGTCCTGGTCGGCGTCGAGCGAGGCGGCGAAGGCGCCGTCGGCGCGCATTTCGCGCTTCAGCCATTCAAACGTGTCGCGCGCGCGGGCGGCGTAGATCGGCGAGGGCGCATCCGCCTGCGCGTAGGCGAGCATTTCGAGGATTTGCGCATTGTCGTACAGCATCTTCTCGAAATGCGGCACATGCCATTCGCCGTCGACGGAATAGCGGGCGAAGCCGCCGCCGAGGTGATCGTAGATGCCGCCGGCGCTCAAGCCGTCGAGCAGACCGCGCACCGCGTCGCGGAAGCGCACATCGCCGCGGCGGAAATATTCGCTCCATAGAAACTGGAAGATCGGCGCGTTGGGGAATTTCGGCGCAGCCCCGATGCCGCCGTGGATCGGATCGAGGAGCCGCAGCAGCGCCTCGCCCGCCGCGTCGAGTTTCTCGGCGGTCAGGGCGCCGGCGGATTGCGGCGCGGCGATTTCGGTGAGATGCGCGGTGAGCGCGGCGCCGTTGCTGAGCACGGCCTCGCGCTTGGTCCGCCACGCGTTGAGCACCGAGGCGAGCACTTGCGTAAACGACGCCCGACCGTAGCGCGGCGCCGGCGGCCAGTAGGTGCCGCCAAAGAACGGCGCGCCGTCGGGCGTGAGGAACATCGTCAGCGGCCAGCCGCCCTGCTCGCCCATCGCGTGCAGCGCGCTCATGTAGTGGTGATCGACGTCGGGCCGTTCCTCGCGATCGACCTTGATGCAGACGAAGTCCCGGTTCATCTCCGCCGCGATCTCGTCGTTCTCGAACAACTCGTGCGCCATGACGTGGCACCAGTGGCAGGCGGCGTAGCCGATCGACAGCAGCACGGGCGCGTCACGCGCGCGCGCCTCGTCGAACGCGTCCTTGCTCCACATGCGCCAATGCACGGGATTGCCGGCGTGCTGCAGGAGATAGGGCGACGTGCTCGCGCTCAAGTGGTTATGGCCATCGCTCATGCTGGTCCCTCAAACCTGTCGCCACGATGGATGGATCGGCGAAAAGACGCAAATGCGCCAAGGGGGTTCCGATGACGGCGATAAGCGACGGTCTGCCGCGGCTCGCGTTCGCTGACGCCGAGGCGTTCGCGCAATGGCTTGTCGAAAATCCCGAAGCGCGCGGCGCCTGGCTGAAGTTCGCAAAGAAAGGCGGACCCATTGACACTCTCACCAAGGCCGCGGCGATCGACTGCGCGCTCTGCCACGGCTGGATCGATGGCCAGCTTGGCAGCCTCAACGATGACTTTTACCTGACCCGCTTCACGCCGCGAAAGGGCGGCGGACGCTGGTCCGCCAACAACGTTCGTCGCGCGGAGGCGCTGATGGCGCAAGGCCGAATGGGCGCTCGCGGCCTCGCGGAGATCGTCGCGGCGAAGGCTGACGGCCGCTGGGCCGCCGCCTACCCTTCCGCGAACGCAATGACCACGCCGCCCGATTTCGCCGCGGCCTTGCAGTCCAGCGATTGCGCGTCGGAGATGTTCGCGACGCTCGACGGCGCCAACCGTTACGCCGTCCTGTATCGGCTGCATCACGCGAAGCCGCAAGCGCGCGAGCGGCGCATCGCCGAGATGATGGCCATGCTGGAGCGCGGCGAGACGTTCCACCCGCCGCGGAAGGCGCGTCAGGCCGGACCTTCCAAGACGCCGAAGCGCGACCGCGCGGGAAATTCGACGCCCTCGTAACCCGCGCTGAGCGCCAGAGACGCGCCCAGCGCGGGCAAATCGACAACCGCCTCGAGCCCCTCCAGGCGCGCTTCGCCCCACACGCTTTGCGGGTCGCGTGACCAGATTACGACCAAAGGCTCGTTCGGCTCGATGAACAGGATATAGTCGAGCCCGTCGACGCTCTTGTATTCCGCTAGTTTGCTGATCGAGTCGAAATCGCGCGTCGAAGGTGATAGCACTTCGGCGACGAGGCGCGGCGCGGCCGCCTTGTAGGCGTTGGGATCACGGCGACCGCAATCAACCCCGAGGTCGGGGCGGCGGATCTGACCGGAATAAGTCTCGACCGCCCCGTCGCCGGTGAAGGGGCGGCAGCCGGAATTACGCAACTGGGGACCGAGCGCCGCCAGGACATTGACCACAATGTCGTCGTGAACGTTCTTGGCCCCCGGCATCAGCCGCAGCGGTCGCCCGTTCACCAATTCGTAGCGATCGGGCTGACGTTCCTGCCAAGCAAAGAACTCGTCCAACGTCCACGCGCGTTCAAGCGCTTCAGCCATGCGAGGGCTCCCAAGGCCCCTATCCTATCGCGAAACAAGGCGCAGGCCAACGCGGCCCCTATTTCGACGGCGATATGGCGAACGTGATCTTGCTGACGCTGGCGTTGCTGATCTCAACCGTCGCCTGCCCCGCGGCGAGCGGGAAGCGAACCGACTTGCGTACGCCTGGGCAATCGCGCTGGCCGGAGAAGTCGCTGGATTTGACGATTCCATCATTCTGGGCGACGTCTATCCAAGCCTCGTCCGATAGCGTGATCTGGTAGGTCCCCGCGTCGAGCTTCGGTATGGCCACGACGCCGGCGTAGGTGTCCTTGCCCGGCGCGCGTTCGGGCGTAACGGGCAGCTTGATCCCCTTCTCCAACGTCAGGGTGTAGCCGGCGCCGACGTCGGCCGAGCCGCTGGCCGCAGGCAGCGGCGCCGGCGAAGCGAACAATGCGCGCTCCTTGGCGACGCTCCATTTGAAATGATCGCAATCGGCGAAGGCCGGCGCGGCCAAGAAGCAAAGGGAAATCGCGAACGCGTGGCGGTACATGATCGATCCCTTATTCGACGCCGATCATCACGTCCGAGGCTTTGATGACCGCGTAACCCGCCTGGCCCGGCTTCAGGCCAAGCGCGTCGACCGCTTCGTTGGTGATCGACGCCGTGAGCACGACGCCGCCGATGTCGATCTCCACATGGGCCGTCGTCTGCCCCTTGGTGACGGCCTTGATCGTACCTTTGAGCTGGTTGCGGGCGCTAAGCTTCATGGCGAGCCTCCTGTCGATCGCCCGCCTTGTAGCCGCAACGCCCGCGCCCTGTCACCCCGAACGATTACGCCATCGCCGGCGCGTTGATCACTTGCAACTGGGTGAACTCGGCCAAACCCTCCTCGGCGAACTCGACGCCGATGCCCGACTGCTTCGATCCGCCGAACGGGATATGCGGCGCGAGGTCGATGTGCTTGTTGACCCACACCGTCCCGGAATCGAGGGTCTTGGCGACCTCGAACGCGCGCTTGTTGTCGGAGCCCCAAACCGAAGCGCCGAGGCCGTAAGGCGTGTTGTTGGCGCGCGCGACCACTTCGCCGAGCTCCGAATATTTGATGACCGGCAGAACCGGACCGAACTGCTCTTCGTCGACGAGGCGCGAGCCCTCGGCGATGTCGCGCACGATGGTCGGCTCGATGAAATAGCCGGGCCGGTCCATGGCGTTTCCGCCGGCGATCACGTTGCCGTGCTTGCGCGCGTCGTCGAGGAAGCCCTTGACCTTCTCGTACTGCATCTTGTTCTGCAACGGCCCGAGCTTGGCGCCCTGCTTCATGCCATCGTCGACCACGGTCGCCTTGGCGATCGCGACCAGCTCGTCGCAGAACTGATCGTAGACTTTCTCGTGTACGTAGAGGCGCTTGATCGCCAGGCACACCTGCCCCGAGTTCCAGAACGCGCCCTCGAACACGCCGGGCGCGACGGTCTTCGGATCGGCGTCGTCGAGCACGATCGCGGCGTCGTTGCCGCCAAGCTCCAGCGTGATGCGCTTCAACGTCTCGGAAGCCGCCGCCATGACCTTCTTGCCGGTGGCGGTCGAGCCGGTGAACGAGATTTTCCGAACGTCGGGATGATGGGTCAGCTTGTCGCCGAGATCGTTGGCGTCGGTGATGATGTTGAACACGCCGGGCGGCACGATGCCGGCGATGATCTCGCCGAAGCGCAGCGTCGCCAGCGGCGTCGTCGGCGCGGGCTTCAGCACCACGGTGTTGCCGGCGATCAGCGCCATCGGCAGCTTGAACGCGACGATCAGCAGCGGGAAGTTCCACGGGGTGATGGCGCCGATGACGCCGAGCGGACGGCGATACGCCTCGACGCGCCGCGTGTCGCTGTTCTCGATCACCTTCATCGGCAGATCGAGGGTTGCGAAATAGCGGAAGAACGCGGCCATGCCAGCGACTTCGGCGGTGGCGTCCGGCAGGGGCTTGCCCTGTTCGCTGGTAAGGATGCGGGCGAGTTCGTCCTGATGCTGCTCGACCGCCTCGGCGATGGCGATCACCACCGCCTTGCGCTCCTCGATCGGCTTGGCCGCCCAGGCCGGGAACGCCGCTTTCGCGGCCGCGACCGCCTCGTCGAGCTGGCGCGCGGATGCGCGCGGGCAATCGGCAAGCGATTCCTCGGTCGCCGGGTTCAGCACGGGCATCGTGGAATCGCCCGCCACCAGCTTACCGCCGATCAGCAGTTTGTAATTCGCCATGGAGACCTCCCCTGCGAGCAAGAGCCCGCGCGGTTTATGTTTCAGCGGCCGTGACAAGTCGCGGCGACGCTGTATCTCGTTATATACAGCGACCTCGTCTGCGGCAATCGGCGGCGGGGTTCGGCCGTCACTATGTCGTGACCGCTCGCGGCGATTTCCGAAGGTCCGATCGGAGCAAGGCGCATAGTGCGAAAGTCCAGTTGCCGTCGTATTCACGTAGGTATTACGACGACGCCGACCCCGCCGCCCTTCGAGGCCGATCGCGCAGCGGGCGCCCGCAAGCGTTGCGGGCTGCAACGGGAGGATATTCATGTATCAACAGGCCCTAGATTCGATCTCCAAACAGGTTCTCATCAAGCCGCGCTATGGCAATTTCATCGGCGGCAAGTTCGTCGACCCCGTCGAGGGGCGCTATTTCGACAATCCGAGCCCGGTGACCGGCGCCAAGCTTTGCGAGATCGCGCGCTCCAGCGCCGCCGACATCGAATTGGCGCTCGACGCCGCCCACAAGGCCAAGGACGCCTGGGGCAAGACCTCCGCCGCCGAGCGCTCCAAGATCCTCAACAAGATCGCCGACCGCATGGAGGCGAAGGCCGAATTGCTGGCGCTCGTCGAGACGCTCGACAACGGCAAGCCCATCCGCGAGACGACCTTCGCCGACGTGCCGCTGTGCATCGACCACTGGCGCTACTACGCCGGCGCGATCCGCGCGCAGGAAGGCGCGATCTCCGAGATCGACCACGACACCGTCGCCTATCATTTCCACGAGCCGCTCGGCGTCGTCGGCCAGATCATTCCGTGGAACTTCCCGCTCCTGATGGCGGTATGGAAGCTCGCCCCGGCGCTCGCCGCCGGCAATTGCGTCGTGCTCAAGCCGGCCGAGCAGACCCCGCTCAGCATTCTCGTCCTGATGGAAGTCATCGGCGACCTGCTGCCCGAGGGCGTCCTCAACGTTGTCAACGGCTTCGGCGTCGAGGCCGGCAAGCCGCTCGCCCAGAACAAGCGCATCGCCAAGATCGCCTTCACCGGCGAGACGACGACGGGCCGGCTCATCATGCAATACGCGACCGAGAACCTGATCCCGGTCACGCTGGAGCTCGGCGGCAAGTCGCCCAATATCTTCTTCGCCGACGTGATGGACCAGGACGACGAGTTCTTCGACAAGGCGCTCGAAGGCTTCGCGATGTTCGCGCTCAATCAGGGCGAGGTCTGCACCTGCCCGAGCCGCGCGCTCGTCCAGGAGTCGATCTACGACCGCTTCATGGAGCGCGCCGTGGCGCGTGTGAAGAAGATCAAGCAGGGCCACCCGCTCGACATGACGACGATGATCGGCGCGCAAGCCTCAACCGACCAGCTCGAAAAGATTCTTTCGTACATGGACATCGGCCGCCAGGAAGGCGCGCAGGTGCTGACCGGCGGCAAGCGCGCCAATCTCGAAGGCGAGCTCGCCCACGGCTATTACATGGAGCCGACGATCTTCGCCGGCCACAACAAGATGCGCATCTTCCAGGAAGAAGTCTTCGGCCCCGTCGTCTCGGTGACGAAGTTCAAGGACGACGCCGACGCGCTCGCGATCGCCAATGACACGCTCTACGGCCTCGGCGCCGGCGTGTGGACCCGCAACGGCACCCGCGCCTATCGCTTCGGCCGCGAGATTCAGGCGGGCCGCGTGTGGACCAACTGCTACCACGCCTATCCCGCGCATGCGGCGTTCGGCGGCTACAAGCAATCGGGCATCGGTCGCGAGACCCATAAGATGATGCTCGATCACTATCAGCAGACGAAGAACATGCTTGTCAGCTATTCGCCGAAGGCGCTCGGATTCTTCTGAGATCGCACGCAGGAAGGCGCCGGGGTCGCGACCCCGGCGACCTTTGCTGAGAACCGGAGACGCGGGCGATCAGGCCGGCGTCTCCTTATTCATTTCGGGAGGGCCTAACCCATGACTCCGAGGGTACTCGTGACGGACAGCGCCGTCGATGTGATCGCGCGTCTGAAGGCGATGCACGGACCGCTGATGTTTCATCAGTCGGGCGGCTGCTGCGACGGCTCTGCGCCGATGTGCTACCCCGCCGGCGAGTTTAAGGTCGGTGGTCAGGACGTGCTGATGGGCGAGATCGCCGGCTGCAAGTTCTATATCGGCGCGTCGCAGTTTGAATATTGGCGCCACACCCAGCTCATCATCGATGTCGTCCCCGGCCGCGGCGCCGGGTTCTCCCTGGAAGCGCCCGAGGGCGTTCGCTTCCTGACACGCAGCCGTGTTTTCACCGATTCCGAAGCGGATGAACTCAACGCCGCAGGAGAACCTCCGCGCGGCGGCTAACGCCATGGCCCTAAAAAATCGCAGCCGAATTTCGGCTGCGCAGAAGGTCAGTTGAGGCGACGGTTGGAGCCTTGGGGAGGCGCGAAGGGCGGCGGCGAGGTCGCCTGCACTTGTTTCACCCGCTCGCGAAGGTTCGCCAATACCGGTTCGATCAGCGAATGGGCGAGCGCGACGCCGGCGGCGGTGTCCTCTGGGGAGGCGCCTTGGATATGGGCGAACAATTTGGCGCGCACGCTTTGCTCGAACGCGTCGATGTCGTCGCGGTGTTTGCCGACCAATAACTCCGCGCCTAACAGATTGATTAGCTTCACCAAAGAAGCGATCGCCACCCGAACGGTGTCGCTACATCCCTGCGCATCCATTCCCATTCTCCCAAGACTCGGGAACAGCTCGTCAAAACCATTGCCGTCGCGAAAAACGACAACCGCCTTCGCTGATTTCGATATGGAGGTTTTTAACATAATTGCAAGCGCGCCGCCCGCCCCTTACGTCAAGGCGAGACGCGCGGCCGAAAAGCGTTCACTCCGTTAAGGCATTGAGGAAGAGGTTTCGACCATGAGCATGCAAGAGCGGATCCGAACGCAGCTCTCGGCGGCGTTGGCGCCGGCCGCGCTGATCATTACCGACAAATCCGCCCAGCACGCCGGCCACGTCGGGGCGCGCGCCGGCGGCGAGACACATTTCCGCGTCGACCTCGTCGCGCCCGCGTTCGCTGGCAAATCGCGCGTGCAGAGGCATCGGATGGTCTACGAGGCGCTGCGCGCGGAAATCGCCGACGGCGTGCATGCGCTCGCCGTCCACGCCCGGGCGCCCGACGAGGCATGACGTCGGTCGAGTTCGCATTGTCCGATGAGGAGGCCGCCGTCGCGGCGGCGCGCGCGGCTTGGCGGGCCTCGCTCGCCGATGGTTTGCTGGCTCGCCACCTCGCGCCTTTGGCCGCCTTTGCGCTGACGCTGCTGTTCGCCGCGGTGCTCGGATTGACCGGCCTCATCAACCGCCGCGCCGCCGAGATCGCGCTGCTCGCGGCGGCGGCGACTTACATGCTCTATCGGCTGTGGACTCGCCGGCGCTTCTTCGCCGCGCGGCGCGCGGCGACCGCCTGGGCGGCGACAATGCGCGGGCCGATGCGCGTCACGCTGGACGGCGGGGCGTTGCGGTTGCAATCGGCTTCCCAGGACAAGGTTTGGCGGTTCGATGAAGGTTTGGAGGTCGAGGAGGTCGCCGGGCTCGTTTACGTCTGGCCCCGCCGCGGCGCGCCGCTAGTGTGGCCGCAGAGAGCGCACGCCGACGCGCGCGAGGCCGAGGATTTTCTCGCGCTTGCGCGCCGTCGCGCCGGCGGCGGCGCCACGGCGCCCGCGCCGGACGACGACGATTAGGGCGGTCTAGGCGGCCGCCTTCGCCATCTCGGCCGCTCCCGCGATCTCTGCGAAAAACCACGCCCGCTCCGCCTGCTTCGACGCGGGATCGGGAATGCGCAGAATGTAGGAGGGATGCACGGTGGCGAACAACCGGCGCCCTTCGCCGAACGGCTGCGCCCGTCCGCGCACGTCCTTCAGCTTGGGGCGTTTGCCAGTCAGTGCGAAGATCGCCGTCGCGCCCATCGCCACCACCAGCGGCGCGCGAACGGCGGCGAGTTCCTTGTCGAGCCACCAGCGGCAAGCGACGATCTCCGGCGTGTCCGGCGTCTTGTGCAGCCGCACCTTGCCGCGCGGCTCGAACTTGAAGTGCTTGACCGCATTGGTCACGTAGGTCTCGGCGCGGTCGACCCCAGCCGCCGCTAGCGCCTCGTCGAACAGCGCGCCCGCCGGGCCCACGAACGGCGCGCCGGCGAGATCTTCCTTGTCGCCGGGCTGCTCGCCGACGAACATCAACTTGGCGTCTTCCGGGCCGCGGCCGAACACGGTCTGCGTCGCGTCGCGATAGAGCGGGCAGCGCCGGCAGGACTTTGCCTCCGCTGCGAGTTTCGCCAGCGCTTCAACTTCAACCATCACGGCGACCTCCTTGGCGGGCGGCGTTCGCCGCGGCGCGACCGTCGGCGCGGCGAGCCAGGACTCCACGCGCGGCGCGGCGTCGGCGATGAGCGGGGCGATCTGCCGCGTCTCCGGCAGGTTCGCCCAGTATTTCTTCGGCATCTCCTTGCGCATGGCGTTCGGCGCCAGCCGGCCGGGATTGAAGATCGCGCGATAGTAGGCGTTCCAGGCGGCCGAAAACCCATCCTCGTCGGTCGCAAAGTCTGGCCGGCCGCCGGGGCCGAAGCTGAGGGCGCCGCCGGTCCAGGCGATCGCCCGGCGTGGCGTGAAGATGACGAACTCCATCACCGCATAGCGGTCGACGAAGAACGGCGCGACGTGCTCTTCGATCAGATGTTCGGGCTCGAACCATGCCACATAACGCGGACCCTCCCCCTCGCGTTCGCGAAAGCGGACGAACGCCGTCATTTTGTGGCGGTCGCGCGCCACCGCTTTGACCATCGCCGTCAACCGCGCGACGTCGGGGTCGGTCGCCGCCTCAAGCAGCCGCGGTTCGACGGCGAGCCGCGTCAGCAGCCGGTAGAGCTGCGTGAAGCGCTCGGGATCGCGATGACGGATCGCGAGATCGGCGAGTTCAAGAAAGCGCCGCGGTATGCGAATCTCGCGGCCCGGCGCAGTCGGCCCGTCGCGCTCCAGCGGTAGCGGCTCGTCGTCGCCGACGACGCGCCACGCCACGTCCTCGGGCGGGACGCCGCGCAGCAGCAGCGCGCGGGCGCGGACGCGCCAGCCGTCGAAATCGACCGGCGAGGCGAGCGTCTCGATCACGCGAACAACTCCAATTGCCGCGGCGCAGGCGGGCGCAGCGCGTCGGGCGCGGCGTCGCCGCGCGGCGTCCAATCCGGCGTCAGGAGGAACGGCCGGACCAGCGCGATCCGCCGACAGACGCGGGCAAGGTCGGCGAGGCGCAAAGCGCCGAGTTTTCGCGACGAGACGATCCGGTCGACCACGCGCACGCCGAGTCCCGGCACCCGCAACAGCATTTCGCGCGGAGCGGCGTTGACGTCGAGCGGGAACAGATCGCGGTGGCGCAGCGCCCAGGCAAGCTTGGGGTCGACAGCGAGGTCGAGCATCGGCGGCCCGTCGTCGAAAATCTCGTCGGCGGCGAAGCCGTAGTAACGCAGCAGCCAATCGGCCTGATAGAGCCGGTGCTCGCGCATCAGCGGCGCGGGCTTCAGCGGCAGCGCGGCGGCCGGCTGCGGGATCGGGCTGAACGCCGAATAATAGACGCGCCGCAACGCATAGCTCGAATAGAGCGTCGCGCCGCGCTGCACAATGTCGCGATCGGTCGAGGCGTCGGCGCCGACGATGATCTGCGTGCTCTGCCCGGCGGGGGCGAACCGCGGCGGCGCGGCGCGTGCGCGGCGGCCCGGTCGGGTTTCCTCAACCTTCAGCCGGACGCCGGCCATGGCGCGCCGGATGACGCCGGCGTCCTTCTCGGGCGCGAGGCGTTTCAGACTGTCGTCGGAAACGAGCTCCGTGTTGATCGAGAGCCGGTCGGCGTAGCGGCCGGCCTCCTCGATGAGGCGCGGATCGGCGCCGGCGATCGCTTTCAGATGGATGTAGCCGCGAAAGCTGTGGGTCTCCCGCAGTTCACGGGCGACGCGCGCGATCTGCTCCATCGTATAGTCTTCGTTGCGGGTGATGCCGGAGGAAAGAAACAGTCCCTCGATCATGTTGCGGCGATAGAAGCCGAGCGTCAGCGTAACCACTTCGCCGACCGTGAACCGCGCCCGCGCGCCATTGCCGGAGACGCGATTGACGCAATAGGCGCAATCGTAGACGCAGTGATTGGTCAGCAGGATCTTCAGCAACGAGACGCAGCGGCCATCGGGCGTGTAGGCGTGGCAGATGCCGGCGCCGGTCGTGGACCCAAGCCCTTTGCCGTCGCGCGAGTTGCGTCCCGCCGCGCCGCTCGACGCGCACGAGGCGTCGTATTTCGCAGCGTCCGCCAGGATTTCGAGCTTGCGCTGAAGGCGTTCGTCGACAATGTTCATGATATGTTCTTAACGCGCCCTGAGCGCCCCCACAAGAGGGCGCCGAACGCGGCGGCGCTAATCTGCGCCGCTGACCGTGTTCAACATGTCCATGTCCATCTCGGTCAGCGACAGGTTCGCCGCCTTGATGAGGCTTTCGAGCTGGGCGGGATTGGTGGCGCTGGCGATCGGCGCGGTCACGCCTTTCCGGCGCATCGCCCAGGCGAGCGCCACTTCGGCGGGCTTTGCCTCGCGCAGCGCGGCGACCTGGTCGAGCATCGTCAGGATGCGGAAGCCGCGCGGGTTCAGATACGATTTCACGCCGCCGCCGCGCGGGCTTTGGCCGAGGTCGGCCTCGCTGCGGTATTTGCCGCTCAGGAAGCCCTTCGCCAGGCTGAAATAGGTGATGACGCCGATGCGTTCGGCGATGCAGAGATCGCGCAGCGACCCGTCGAAACGTTCGAGGTCGTAGAGATTGTATTCCGGCTGCAACACCTCATAGCGCGGCAGGCCGGCGGACTTGGAGGCGTCGAGCGCGGCCCGTAGCTGCGCGGCGTCGAAATTCGAGGCGCCGAACCAGCGGATCTTGCCCGCCTTCTTCAGCCGCGTGAAGGCGGCGAGCGACTCTTCGTGGGGCGTATCGGCGTCCGGGAAATGCGCGAGATAGAGGTCGATCGTCTCGACGCCGAGCCGCTTCAGCGAGGCCTCGCAGCCCTGCTCGATCGAACCCGCCGCCAGGCCGTGTTTGACGCCGCCGCCGCCAACCTTGGTGATGATGAGCGTCGAATTGCGCTTGCCGCTCTGCTTCAGCCATTCGCCGATGATCGTCTCGGACTCGCCGCCTTTATTGCCGGGCGCCCAGCTCGAGTAGACGTCGGCGGTGTCGAGGGTGTTGAGGCCGGCCTCGGCGAGGCGGTCGAGCAGCGAAAACGAGGTCGCCTTGTCCGCCGTCCAGCCGAACACGTTGCCGCCGAACACGAGGGGGGGAATCTTCAAATCGGTCTGACCGAGGGGGCGAAGCTGCATGAGGGCGCCTTGTCCGAGCGAGCCGGCGCCGACAGGCGCCGTAGGAAAGGCGTAGCTGGCGCGGCACGCCACTGCAAAAAAAATCTTGGCGCCGCCGGTCACAAGTTGCGGCGTGCATTCGTCTTGGCGAACGGCGAAGCGCGCAAAGGAGCCGTCAGATGTTGAAGACCTATTTCCGCCGACGAATCGAGCGCATGGAGCGCGATTTCGGCTACGATGCGACCTATGCGCGGGAAATCCTCGACGCTTCCCTGTCGGCGTTCCTCAAGTTTGCGCTGTTTCAGAGCATGGCCGCGCATCGCGAGGGCGCGCCGCGCGAGGCTTGGTTCGCCGCCAAGCTCGCCGCCGCGATGAACGAAGACTGCGGCCCTTGCGCGCAGCTTATGGTGGACGTCGCCTTGCGCGCCGGGGTGAGCCCGGACACCCTGGCCGCGCTCATTCGGCGCGACCCGGACTCGGCGGGACCCGACGCGGCGCTCGGCTTCCGTTTCGGGCTCGCCGTGGCCGCAAACGCGGTCGAAGCGGCCGAGCTTGCCGCTGAAGTGAAGGCCAAATACGGCAAACGTGGTCAGATTGCCCTGGCGATGGCGGTGGCGGCGACGCGGGTTTATCCCGCCCTGAAGCGCGGGATGGGTCACGGCGCCGCGTGCCAACGTCTCTCGTTGCTCAACGAAACGATTCCCATTCGCAAGGCGGCATGAAAGACGACGTCGAGACCTTCGAACGCTTCCGGCCGCGTCTCCTTGGCGTCGGCTATCGGATGTTGGGCGAGATGGCTGCGGCGGAAGATGTCGTACAGGAAACCTGGTTGCGCTGGCGCATGGCCGACGTCGACGACATCCGCGATCCCGGCGCATGGCTCGCCACGACGGCGACCCGCGTGGCGATCGACGCGCTGCGCGCCGCCAAGGCGCGGCGGGAAACCTACCTCGGGCCCTGGCTGCCCGAGCCGATCTCGCCCGACGACGCGCGCAGCTTCGGCGCGGACTTCCCCACGACGGGAGCAGAGCTCGCGTCCGATGTCTCGCTGGCGCTCCTGCACGTGCTGGAGCGACTGGCGCCGGAGGAGCGCGCGGCGTTGCTCCTGCGGGACGCGTTCGATTTCGCCTATGCCGACCTTGCCGCGGCGATCGGCAAGAGTGAACCCGCGTGTCGCAAGCTGGTAAGCCGCGCCCGCGAGCGCGTGCGCGCAGAGCGGCCGCGTTTTGCGGTCTCGCGCGAACAGCATCGCGATCTGCTGGCGCGGTTCACCGAGGCGGCGCGCGTCGCTGATGCCGCGCGTTTGTCGGCCTTGTTCGCCCCCGACGCCATCGCCTACACCGACGGCGGCGGGAGGGTGAAGGCGGCGCTCAACCCGATCCGCGGCGCCGAGAATGTGGTGCGGTTCGTCTGCGGGCTGTCGCGCAAGCTGTCGTTCGATCCGGGATCGGGCGTTGCGACGGAGATCAATGGACGGCCGGCCGTTCTGTGGAGCTATGAGGGAACCCGCGCGGCGGTGACGGTGGAGGGCGACGGCGGCCGCATCCGCGCGCTATTCGTCATCCTGAACCCGGACAAGTTGGGCCGTCTGCCCTTCGGTTAAGGCGACGCGACAATTGCCCCGGCGCCGTTAAGACGCCCACAAAGCCTGCACGCTATCCTGGCGGCCCACCCGGAGCCGCCATGACGCCCGCGCTTGAAATCCGCTCGCTTCGCAAATCCTTCGGCAAGCCCGCCGTCGACGGCCTCGACCTCACGGTAGCCGCCGGCGAGTTCTACGCCCTTCTGGGGCCGAACGGCGCCGGCAAGACGACGACGCTGCGCATGATCGCCGGGCTACTGCCCGCCGACGGCGGCGAAATGCGCGTGTTCGGCGTCGACGTTCGCCGCCAGCCCGTCGCGGCGAAACGGCTGATCGCCTGGCTGCCCGACGAGCCGCAGCTCTACGACAAGCTCGATCCGCTCGAATATCTGGAGTTCGTCGCCGGGCTCTGGGGCGTCGAGCCTAAAACAGCGCGAGAGCGGGCCGAAAGTCTGCTCGAAAGCCTCGGCCTCGGCGAACAGCGCCGCCAGCGCTGCGAGGGCTTCTCGAAGGGGATGCGGCAGAAGGTGGCGCTCGCCGGGGCGCTGATCCATGAGCCGAAGCTGCTGATGCTCGACGAGCCGCTGACCGGTCTCGACGCCGCCTCGGCGCGTCAGGTGAAGGACATTCTCGCCGCGCGCGCGAAGGCCGGCGCGGCGATCGTGCTGACGACCCACATCCTCGAAGTCGCCGAACGCATCGCCGACCGCATCGGCATCCTAGCGCGGGGCCGGCTTGTCGCCGAGGGAAGCTTCGAGGCGCTGCGCGGCGGGCGCGCCGGCGCGACGCTCGAAGATGTGTTCCTCGATCTGACCACGGTCGCCGCGTGACCCCGCTCGCCGCGTTCGCGCGTCTCGTCGCGGTCGACCTCAAACTGTCGTGGCGCGGTCTGCTCGGTCCGCTGCACGACAAATCGCCGCGCGCGCGGGCCGCCATCGCCGTCGGCCTCGTGCTAGCGCTGCATGCGGCGGCGTGGCCGGTCGGCCTCTATCTCGGCGCCCGCGAGGCGGACGGACTGCTCGACACGGTGACGCGCGCCGGCGCGCTGTTCGTGCTGCCGTGGGCGATCGCCAGCCCGATGTCGGCGCTGGCGCGGCTGATCGCGCAGCGCGGCGACCTCGACCTGCTGCTCGCCTCGCCGGTCAGCGCCCGCGCAGCGTTTGCGGCGCGTATCCTCGCGCTCGGGCTTGAGAGCGTCGGCGCGGCGGCGTTGCTGCTCGGCCCGCTCGCCGACGTCTGCGCCTTGCAGGGGCGGTTGCATTGGCTGGCGCTCTACCCCGTGCTGTTCGGCGCGGCTTTGTTCGGCGCGAGTTTGGGCGCGGCGTTGGCGCTTGGCTTGGCGTTCGCGCTTGGGCCGCGGCGGGCGCGCGTGCTCTCGCAGCTCGCGGCGGCGGTCCTCGGCGGCTCGGCGGCGCTGGCGGCGCAGGCGATCGCGTTTCTGCCGACGAACGCCCGCGACCTGCTGACCGACGCGCTGCAAGGCGCGCCGGCCAGCATCCTGACGCTGCCGGCCCGCGCCGCGAAAGGCGAAGCGCCCGCCCTCGCGCTTTGGCTCGCGCTGGCGTGGGTGGCTTATGGGTTGGCGACGGTCGCCCTATCGGGACCTTTTGTGCGCGCAACGATGCGGGCGGCCGGCGCTTCGGCGAGCGAGCGGCGGTCCGGCGAGGCGCCGCGCTTCGCGTCCAGCCTCGCCGCGGCGCTGCGGCGGAAGGAGCATCGGCTGTTGTGGCGCGACCCCTGGCTGCTTTCGCAGATGGGTCTGCAGGCGCTCTATACGCTGCCGATCGCCTTCATCCTATGGCGCAACGGCGGCGTGACGGCGCAGGCGGGCGTCGCCTTTGCGCCCACGCTGGTGGTGATCGCCGGCCAGCTCTCCGCTTCGCTCGCCTGGGTGGCGCTGTGCGGCGAGGACGCGCCGGATTTCGTCGCCACCGCGCCGGCGACGCGCGGCGAGATCGAGCGGGCGAAGCTGTCGGCGATCGCCCCGCCGGTCGGCCTCGTGATGGCCGCGCCGCTGGTCCTGCTCGCGTTGGCCTCGCCCTCCGCGGCGCTGATCGCGGCCGGATGCGGCGCGGGCGCCGGCGTCTCCGGCGCGCTGCTGATGCTTTGGCGGCAGGCGCCGGCGCGGCGCGGCCTGGTGCTCCGGCGCCATTCGCAATCGAAGCTGGTCGCGCTGATCGAGCACTGGCTGTCGCTGTGCTGGGCGGGCGTGACCGGCATGGCCGCGCTCGGCAGCGTTTTCGCGCTCGCGCCGCTGGGACTGGCGGCGCTGACGCTGTGGCTGGCGCGGCCGAGCCGGGCGGCAGGCTGAGGAATTCCTGGGGTTAACTGTTTGATAACCATGCCGGCAAGGCTGTGGATAACCTGTTGATTGTCGTAAAGGAAGAACATATCATGAACGCATAGGGATCACCGGGGGAAAATCCATGAGCCACGCGCTGTCCTATCTGCTCGACGCCCTCGAACTCGCCGCTCTCGGCGCGTTCGTCGCGATGATCGGCTGCCTCGCCAGCGCGTTCGGCGCGTAGAGCTTGTTCCCCCGCCGCGCGCCCGCTATGGGGCGCTCGGAAAGGGGCGAGCATGAGAGTGTATGCGCTGGTGGTGGCGGCCGGCCGGGGCGTCCGGTTCGGCGGCCCGACGCCGAAGCAATGGCTCGAATGCGCCGGCGCGCCGCTGTTGAGCCATACGCTGACGGCGATCGCCGCCGCGCCCGAGCTCGCAGGAATTTGCGTCGTCATCCACCCCGACGATGTCAGCCTCTACCAAGCCGCGCTCGCCGCGAGCCCCGGCGCCGCCGCGCTCGCCCTGCCCCCGGCGATGGGCGGCGAAAGCCGGCAGATCAGCGTGCGCAACGGCCTGGAGGCGCTGGCGGCGCATCGGCCGGACATCGTGCTGATCCACGACGGCGCTCGGCCGTTCGTCTCGCCGGCGCTGATCGCCCGCGCGATTGCGGCGGCGGCAGCGCACGGCGCGGCGGTCCCGGCGCTCGCCGTCACCGACACGATCAAGCAGATCGAGGGCGACCGCATCGTCGCCTCGCCCGACCGGGCGAGCCTGCGCGCGGTGCAGACGCCGCAGGCGTTCCGGTTCGAACTGATCCTCGCCGCGCATCGCGCCGCCGCGCGCGCGGACATGACCGACGACGCGGCGGTGGCGGAAGCCGCCGGCCACGCCGTGCATGTGTTCGAGGGCGATCCCGGCAACGCCAAGGTGACGACGATGAGCGATCTGAAGGAGGCCGGCGAGCGGCTGGCGCCGCCGCTGACCGACATGCGCGTCGGCCAGGGTTTTGACGTCCATGCGTTCACGGACGGCGACGCGGTGTGGCTCGGCGGGGTAAAAATCCCGCACGACCGCAAGCTCGAAGGCCATTCCGACGCCGACGTGGTGCTGCACGCGCTATGCGATGCGATTTATGGCGCGCTCGGCGACGGCGACATCGGCGCCCACTTCCCGCCGTCGGACGCGCAATGGCGCGGGGCGCCGTCGTCGCTGTTTCTGGCGCACGCCGTGGCCCGGGTTCGCGCGCGGGGCGGCGCAATCGCCCATCTCGACGTCAATCTGGTGTGCGAAGCGCCGCGCGTTGGCCCGCATCGCGACGCGATGCGGGCGCGCATCGCCGAGATCGCCGGGATCACGGTGGATCGGGTTGGAGTCAAGGCGACGACGGCGGAGAAGCTAGGCTTCGTCGGCCGCCGAGAAGGAGTGGCGTGCATGGCGCTGGCGACAGTGAGGTTGCCGGGGGGGTGACGTAAGGAACAGCGGTACGGCTTGCGCGGTAGCCGCGCTAGCTTCTCTCCAAGCCGCAATATCGCAAGTACACGATGGCGTGTTGCTGACGCTCACGATTCCTGCTTGACGCGAAAACAAGCTTGAATTGGTTCGAGCGGTAGGTTAAAGTGTTTCATGCGTGCTTTTGCTGCTGTGGGGCACGAACATGACGCTCTCTGTTAAATCTACACTTTTGGTGTTATGCGCAGTTGCGGTGAGCCCGTTATCTGCGCACGCGGCTTGTTCTTTGGCTACAGTTGGAAGCCTTGGGGGCAATGCCAATTTGGCGAATCAGCTTTGCGACGAAGACAAGCATATCCCAATTCCGCAGAGTCAATATGGCGAGTTTGGAGCGCCGTCCGGGTATTTAAAGGGCGACCCGCAGAGTGCCCCTCCGAACTACTCGTCCCAGGGTCAAGCAAATTCAGGTAATTATCAGCGGTATTTTCCAAACGGGTCCGTTGCGCAGGGCATATGCGGGACGGCCATCGGGGTCTGCACTGTATTGTCTCGGTCTCCGATCAACCCCGGGACCGAATGCTTTTGCGACACGGTTGAGGGAAAAATCTCGGGCAACATAGTCAAATGATGGGGAATCATCGAGATGACCCTCGAGCAACTGACTGACGCTGTCGATAAGCTGAGCAGCGCCTCCAGCGCTGCGCAAAAGTACGGGCCATTTTATTTTGCATTGTTTTTGCTGCTTTTCGTACCTTTCATTGCTGGAACGATCATCAAGCGGTCGGCAAACCGGACCGACGATAGCAGAACACGCGAAATTATATTGCGTAGTTATGATAGCTATTTTCGAACTTGCCTGTATATCGGCGCGTTCTGCACTGTAAGCGGAGTAATCTGGTGGTTTTACCAGAATTACAGGTTCGAACTCGAATATTGACGAGACGCTAGCGGATTTGCGGTCGCAGGTCTCTGATTTGAAGGCCAAAGCGACTAACATGCGTTATACTGCGGTCGGTTACATCGAAAACAAGACCGACCTAAAGAATGAGTTCCTAAATACCCTGGGACGGCCATCGATAGTTTTTTCGCGGGAGGGAGGGCCTGAAAATACCTGGATTTTTTCGGTCATATCCGATCAGCCGATACAGACTTCGCAACCCATTCCGATAATACTTGCCTATACTGTGCCGACCACAGGCGAGCGCATTTTTTGGCATATCGACTTGCCACTGCAGTCGAGCTCAACGCCGCTGGCTTACCTCTTCACCGTCGACGAGCAGGGAGCACACATCAAACCTCGGATTTGACGGTGCCCCGGTCGCAGGCGCAACTCTGTAGCCGCCATTGTCTACGACTTACCTCCCCAGGCCCGTTAGCCCCTCGATCAGCGCCGCGTTGAACGTCTCCGGCTCTTGAATCTGCGGGGCGTGGCCGGCGTCGGGGAACTCGACCAGCGCAGCGCCGGGGATCGCCGCTTGCGTCCTCGGCCCCAACTCCGCGTAGTGACCGAGCCTTGCCTGCACGTCCTTCGACGCGAAGTCCTTGCCGATGGCGGTGGTGTCCTTGGTCCCGATCATCAGCAGGGTCGGCGCCTTGATGAGCGGCAACTCGTAGACCACGGGCTGGGTGAAGATCATGTCGTCGATCAGCGCCGTGTCGAAGGCGAAGGCGTCGTGTCCCGGCCCCTGCGCGAGCCCGGCCAGCATGCCGACCCAGCGATCGTAGTCGGGCCGCCAGACGCCGGCGTAGTAGGTCGATTGCTCGTAGGCGCGAATCTTCTCCGCGGTCAGCGCCGCCTCGCGCTCGCGCCATTGGTCGACCGTCGGCGAGGGGACGCCGAGCGCCTTCCAATCTTCGAGGCCGATCGGATTGACCAGCGCCAGCGCCTGCGTCGCCTCGGGGTACATCAGCGCATAGCGCGCCGCCAGCATCCCGCCGGTGGAGTGGCCAACCACGATCGCCTTGTCGATCCCCAGCCCGCGCAGCAGCGCATGGGTGTTTTGCGCCAGCGCCTGGAAGCTGAACTGATAGCGTTCGGGCTTGCTCGATTTGCAGAAGCCGATCTGGTCCGGGGCGATGACGCGATAGCCGGCCGCGCTTAGCGCCGCGATCTGCCCGTCCCAGGTCGCCGCGCAGAAATTCTTGCCGTGCAGCAGGACCACCGTCACGCCGTTGGGCGTGCGCGGCGCAACGTCCATGTAGCGCATCGTCAGCCGCTCGCCCTGCGATTCGAACGCGAAGTCCCGCACGGGATACGGATAGGCGAAGCCCTCGAGCTCGGGGCCATACACCGGAGGCGCCGCCGCCTGGGCGAGGACCGGCGTCAGGCAGAACACGAGCAAGACCAGACCGTATTTCATACGGGCTTAGATGTCAGACGTTTCCGGCGAAAAAGCGCTCGCCCCGAGCGGGTCGCCAAACGCTAATGGGACCCCGGCGCATGAAGCGACAACGGGGTCCCGGCTATTGCCTCAAAGGGCGTTTGGTTCTCATTTCGAGGATCGTTTTCCGCGCTCAACGGCATGGCCTTAGCGCTGCGCGCGGATCATAGCTCAGAGGGTTTCGGTTTTTGCCGTCCGACCGGTCGGACGCAAAGCCTGCGAAGGAATTCCGCAACGCAGACGTTAGCTTATACGCCAGGGTGGAGTCATCGCGCCTCCATTTTGGCCTCGGCCCGAAAGCGGGCCCTTGCCGCCCGCCAAGCCTAAGTGCGCCGGCGACAGACGAAGGCTGCGCCCGCGTCATAAAAATGTCAATTCAACTTTTGCGCGAGTTTTGACGGCGCCCGCAAGCGGCTCACCCTTCGAGCCGCCAGGTCTGGCCGACGAGATCGACCCCGAACGAATGGTGAGGCGTCTCCTCAAACAACCGGAAGCCGCGGCTCTGATAGATTTTGCGCGCCGCGGTCAGAATGTCGTTGGTCCACAAGACCAAAGCGCCGTAGCCGAGTTCGCGGGCCCGGCCGATCACTGCGTCGACGAGCCGGCCGCCGAGACCCGCCCCGCGCGCCGTCGGCTCGACATAGAGCAGCCGCAGCTTCCCGACTCCGGGATCGCCGCTCTTGACGAGAAACGCCGAGCCAAGGATGGCGCCGCCGCGCGCCGCGACGAACGCCGCCTCCCGCTCCGGGTCGAAGCCGTCGGCGAAATCGGCGAGGATGCGGGCGACCAGCGCCTCGAACGTGACGTCCCAGCCGTATTCGCGGTGATAGAGCAGCCCCTGGCGATGGGCGATCCAGCCGATGTCGCCGACCGCCAACGGCCTGAGTACGGTCTCGGCGTCGCCGCCGCCGAGCGCCGAGCGGATCGCGGCGAAGGCGTCGGCGAGGCCAGGCCGGTCCGCCGCCGCGACCTCGCCGAGCAGCGCGTCGATCGCCTGCGCGCTGCCGCGGTCGAGCGCGTCGAAGGTCGCGCGCCCCGCGGCGGTCGCCGCCAGCGCGACGCGCCGCCCCGCCAAATCGCTACCCTCGATCAGGCCGCGCTCGCGCAGTCGCGCGATCACCCGGCTCAGATGCGCCTTGTCCATGCCGAGCCCGCGCATGAGGTCCGCCGCGGTCGGCGGCGCGTCGGCGGTCGCGATCTCGTAGAGCACGCGCGCCATCGGCAGCGACAGGTCGGCCCCCGGCAGGCTGCGCTCCAGAAGGCCGATGCGGCGGGTGTAGAATCGATTGAACGCGCGGACGTCGCCGACCAGGTCCATGCCGCCCTCCCTGTGTTGTCTAAGACAACACTAGCGCAAGCGGTCTCGCGCGGCAAATTCACCGCGGGCGAACAATTCAGACGATTTGAGCTTGCCCTTCTCGGCGTTCCTCATTATAAGCTGACACATCATAAGCCCCGTTCCCAGAATGGCCCCCTTCTCGACCGAACGCGAAATCGGTTTCGCGCTGCACGACGCCGCCCGCATGTTGCGGACGCTCGCCGATCAACGCGCCCGCGACTTCAACACGACCCGCGCCCAATGGGCCGTGCTCGTGCGGTTGCAGCGTCGCGAGGGCGTGAAACAATCGGAGCTCGCCGATTCGCTCGATCTCGCGCCGATCACGTTGGCGCGGCTGATCGACAAGCTGACGGCGGCGGGTCTGGTGGAGCGGCGCGACGACGCCAACGATCGGCGCGCCAACCGCCTCTATCTCACCGAGAAGGCCGGTCCGACGCTGGAGCAGCTTGGCGCGCTCGGCGAAAGCGTGATGGGCCGCGCGTTGCGGGGTCTCGAGCCGAAAATGCTCGCGACCCTCAAGCAAGGTCTCGATCATATCCGTCATAACCTGAAGAGCGATCTGCAAGCAGGGGTTTGAGAATTGACGCAAGCGACCGCCACTTTGAGAGATCGCGCGCCGGAGCCGGCCGCGCCGCCGCGCACGGCGCCGCAGACCGCGCCGCCTGCCGCAGCGGTGGCCGTGGTGCGCAAAAAGCGTAACGGGACACGGCGTTTCTTCCTGCTGGTCGTGCTTCCCGTCGTCGCCGTCGCCGGCGGCTTCACGTGGTGGCTGTCGGGCGGGCGCTATATCTCGACCGACAACGCCTATGTCGGCGCCGATAAGGCCCTGGTGACGCCTTACGTCACTGGCCCGATCGTGGCCGTCCATGTGATCGAGGGCCAGCACGTCAAGGTCGGCGATCCGCTGTTCGACATCGATCCCGCCCCCTATGAGACAGCGCGTTGCGCTGGCGCGGGGGCGGCTGGAGGCGGCCAAGGTCGAGTTCGCCAACCTTCAGCGAGTCCTATCGCTCACAACCTCGATCAGATCAAAATGGGCGAGGAATCGGTCAAGCTCCGGCAGGCTGACTTCGACCGCAAGCGGACGCTCGTCGAATCAAAATCCGGAACCCGCGCCGATCAGGACGTCTCCCAGGCGGCGCTGGTTCAGGCGCAGCAGATTCTGGAGTTCGTGCGCTCGATGGAGGCGACCGCCAAGGTCAAGCTTGGCGGCGGCCCCGATATGCCGATTGAGAAATTCCCCGACTACATGCAGGCCAAGGCCGGCGTCGACGACGCCGAGCGCAACCTCGGCTACACGCATGTGAAGGCGTCGATCGATGGCGTGGCGACGCAGGTCGCCAACATCGAACTCGGCCGTGTCGCGCCGGCCGGTCAGGCCGTGTTCGCCGTCGTCGCCGATAAGAACCTGTGGGTCGACGCCAATCCCAAGGAATCGGATCTGACCTACGTCAAGCAGGGTCAGCCGGCGACGGTGACGATCGACACCTACCCCGACCGGGATTGGAAGGGCCATGTCTGCTCGATCGCGCCCGGGCACGGGCGCGCAATTCGCGATCCTGCCGCCGCAGAACGCCAGCGGCAACTGGGTCAAGGTCGTGCAGCGCATCCCGCTGCGCTTCTGCTTCGATAGCCGATCAGGACACCACGGGCCTGCGCGCCGGCATGAGCGCCGACATTTCCGTCGACACCGGGCGGGTTCGCTCCCTGCAAGGGCTGAAGACCGGGCTTCTCGCCTGGGCCCGCTCCTGGGTCGAGCCGGCCAAGGCGAACGCGGCCCCATGAATCCGGCGCGAAATCAGCCCGCTGGAGCGCGGCCTGCTGACGGTCTGCGTGATGATGGCCACCATCATGCAGGCGCTCGACACCACGATCGCCAACGTCGCCCTGCCCTACATGCAGGGTTCGCTGTCGACGACGCAGGACCAGGTCAACTGGGTGCTGACCTCCTACATCGTCGCCGCCGCGATCATGACCTCGCCGCTCGGCTGGACGGCGATGCGGTTCGGCCGCAAGAAGCTGTTCATCGTCTGCGCCGCCGGCTTCACCCTCGCCTCGATGCTGTGCGGCGTCGCGCAGACGATCGAGCAGATGGTCGGCGTTCCGACTGCTGCAGGGCGTGTTCGGCGCGGCGCTGGTGCCGCTGAGCCAGGCCGTCATGCTCGACATCTATCCCCCGGAGAAGCGCGGTTCGGCGATGGCGATCTGGGGCATGGGCGTCATGCTCGGGCCGATCATGGGGCCGACGCTCGGCGGCTGGCTGACCGACAGCCTATACCTGGCGCTGGGTGTTCTTCGTCAATCTGCCGTTCGGCATCCTGACCGTGCTCGGCTTGAGCGTGTTCATGCGGGAGACGCCGACGCGCGGGGACGTGCCGTTCTCCTGGTTCGGCTTTCTCACGCTGTCGCTCGGCATCGGCGCCTTGCAGATGATGCTCGATCGCGGCCAGGAGCAGAGCTGGTTCGAATCGAACGAGATCATCATCGAGGCGATCCTCTCCGTCGTCGGCTTCTATTTCTTCTTCTCCGACGCGCTGACTTCGGAGCGGCCGTTCATTCCGTTGCGCATTTTTCGCGATTGGAATTTCTCGATCGCGCTGATCTTCATGTTCCTGATCGGCATCATCCTGCTCGCCACGATGGCGCTGGTGACGCCCTACATCCAGAACCTGATGGGCTATCCCGTGCTGACGAGCGGCTATCTGCTCGGCACCCGCGGCATCGGCACGTTCTTCGCGATGATGATGGTCGGCCGGCTCTCGGGGAAGGTCGACCCGCGCATCATGGTGTTTTGCGGGCTGACGCTCGCGACCTCGACGCTTTATCTGATGGTCGGGTGGACGCCGGACACCTCGGCGCAAACCATTGCGATCGACAGCATCGGCCAGGGCGTCGGCTTGGGGCTGGTGTTCGTGCCGCTCAACACGATCGCCTTCGCGACGCTGCCGGGCGAAATTCGCACCGACGGCGCGGCGTTGTGGACCTTGATCCGCAACCTCGGCTCCTCGGTCGGCATCTCGCTGGTGATCGCCAGCCTCACCAACAACATGACCAAGTTCCACAGCCAGCTCGCCGACTTCATCAGCCCGTTCAACGACGGGATGCGGATGCCGGACGTCGTCGGCAAGATGTCGATGGTCGGCCAGGGGCTCGCGGCGATGGAGGCCATGATTACGCAGCAAGCGGCGATCATGGCCTATTCCAACGCGTTTCTGGCGATGACCTTCGTCTCGCTATCCGCGTTCCCGCTGTTGGCCTTGATCCGGGCGACGAAGAAGGCGGCGGGGCCGGCGAAGGCGGAAGACGCGGCGCACGCGGTGATGGACTAACGGCGCTCACCCCCGTGCGGCGATGAACGCCGCCATGTGGAACCGCGCCTGCTCCGGCGCTTGAGCAAACGCCGCGCCGACCGGGCAAGCGCGGCGCGCCAGGCAGCCGTCTTCGCGACAGCCTCCGCCCTCGGGCGAACGGAGCCACCCGGCGCAAGCCTCCACGTCGAACCCCGACGAGCTGAACGCCGCGACAGGACAGGCCGAGAGACAAGGCTTCGTCGCGCACGCCGCGCACGGGCTGCCGAGCGCCTCAACATTGGGAAACGCGATCGCCTCCGCGAACGCCAACGCGCCGCGATAGGAATGCGAAAGCCCGTAGCGCGGATGAATCAGCACCCCGAGCGGCGACGGGAACACGGGCTCGGCCCGTTGCGCCCAGGCTTGGAACGGCCAGTACGGCGGGCCGTCGAACGGGAACAGCGGCGCGGCGCTGAACGCTTGCGCGAGCCCCGTGATGACGCGCCGGCTCCAGCGATCGAGGGGATGAGGCAAGCCGTCCGCCGCTTCGCCCGAAGCGGCGAAAGCCGGCCATTGCGCGGCGCCGACGAACCCCAACAGCAGCACGCTGCGGACCCGCGCGAGCGCTCCGACCTGCTCCTGCGCCGTCAATGCGAAGCCGCCGCGGACCTCAAGTCCCGCCTGGCGCACCGCCTCGACGACGTCGGGGATAGCCATATCGCGTTACGGCGAAAGCTCGATCTCCGCGCTCGTCCGCACGCGGGCGATGCGCGGAAACACATTGCGAAGCGGGAACGCGTGCAGCTCCTCCGACATGCTCGCGCACAGGTCTTCGAGCACGACCACGCTGTAGCCGTGCTCCCACGCCGCCCGCGCGGTGGACTCGACGCCGTAGTTGGTGGCGATCCCGCCGAGCGCGATCGTGTCGATCCCGCGCCGGCGCAGATGCAGATCGAGATCCGTCCCGTAGAACGCGCCCCATTGGCGCTTGATGACGTGGAGATCGCCGGGCGTCAGGAGCCCCTCTGCGAGATCAGCGAAGTCTTTCGGCAACGCGCCGCCCCGCGCCGGAGACGGTTCATCTGTGGGCGTCTTCACGGCATCCGAGAAGTCGTCCGCCCAACTCACGGAAACCCAAACGATCTTCGCGCCAGCGGACCGGAATCTCGACGCCAGCGCCTTGGCGCCCGCGACGATCTCGGCGCCCGATCGCGGCGCGAGGCTGCGGCCGAGGATGCCTTTCTGCAGATCAATCATCACCAGGGCGGTCTTGCGCGGGTCGAGTTGGATCATGCGAGCCTTCCGGCGGCGATGTAGCGGAAAGTTGCGGCGTGACGCGCGCGCTCGCCGCTCGTGAGAACGCGCATCGAAGGCTTTTCAAAGAGATCGCCGGCGAAGCCGACGGGATCGCCGTGGCCGGTCCATGTCTCCAGCGAGAGAAACGGCGCGCCCGGACGGCTCCATACGGCGAAATGCGGGAAATCCTCGACCGTCATCGCCAGCGCCGACCCGTCCGCCTGATCGAAACGCAGCGACCGGCTTGCGGCATTGACGAAGCACAGCGCCTCGCGCGCGAACAGCGCGTCGTCGAGCGGCAAACTGACGCCATCCTGCAACGGAATCGGCCGCGTCTCCCGCGCGAACAGCCCTCCGGGAGCGATGACCGGAACCTCCGGGGATTCCGCGGCAGCGAATTGCACGCGAGCCCCTGCCCGCGAGGCGCCGGCGAAAGGCCAGTTGAAGCCGGGATGCAGCCCGCAGGCGTAAGGCATTGCAGCGTCACCGGTATTCGCGACCTCAAGCGCGATCGCCAGCGTGCTCGCCATCAGACGGTACTCGACGGCCAATGCGAACGCGAACGGATAGATTTCGCGCGTCGCCGCGTCGTCTCGCGCAACCAGCCGGACAAAGTCGGTCCCGCGCTGCTCCACGACAAAGGTCAGCGTGCGCGCGAAGCCGTGCAGGCCGAGCGAATAGCGCCGACCGTCGATCCGGACGCCGTCGCGGGTCCAGCCGACGACGGGAAACAGGATCGGGCTGATGTCCGGCCAGATCGCCGGATCGCCGGGCCAAAGCAACTCGACCTCACCGACACGCCATGCCCGCGCCTCGGCGCCGAGGCGGGCGACGCGAAGCGCCGCCTCGCCGCAGACCAGGGCGACGTCGCTCACAAATCGACGCCTTCCAGCGCGGCGAGACCGGCGAGCGAGTCGCGCAGACCCGGCGCGCAGGCGAGCAGCGCGTTGCCCTTGCGCAAACCGTCGCGGGCGAGAAAATCGCTGACGAACCCCCCCGATTCGGCGACCAGGAGGTTGCCAGCGAGGCAATCCCAGGCGTTGATGTGATGCTCGATGAAGGCGTCGCTGCGCCCGGCGGCGACATAGGCGAGCGCCAGCGCGCCCGAGCCGCAGCGCATCACCGCTGATCCCGCCGCGACCACGCGCCCGAGAATCCCCAGGAATTTGTCCGGCCCGCTTCGCATGTTCCAGCCGACCTCGATCAACGCCGAGCGCATGTCGCACGTCGCAGAAGCGCGGATCGGCGCGCCGTTGAGAAAGGCGCCGCCGCCGCGGCGGCCGGCGAACAACTCATGGACCGAGGGATCGTAGATCACGCCGACTTGCGGGACTGTCTCCTGGACGAGGGCGATCGAGACGCAAAAATGCGGGATGCCGCGGGCGAAGTTGGCGGTGCCATCGATCGGATCGACCACCCAGGTCGGTGCACCGGGGTGCGGCTCGCGGCCCTCGCCCTCCTCGCCGATGAAGCCGTCGCCCGGAAACAGCGCGTGCAGCCGGCTGCCGACGAGTTTTTCCACCTCGCCGTCGACTTCGGTCAGGTAATCCTGCGGGCCTTTCAGGCCGACGGTGAACGAGGCGCGGTCGAGGAAGCGCCGGTGCGCGATCTCCCCCGCCTCGTGGGCGATCGCCGCGGCGGCGTGCAGGCGAAGGTCGAGCTCTCTCAGGTCCAGCGCCAACGCATCCTCGCTAAAAATGGCTGTAGGCGCCGCGAGCGAAGCGCGCCGGCCCGCCATCGAGGCCGACGACGCTGAGCGGCGCCGCGCCCGCCACGACCTCCCCGATGACGCACACCGGAATGTTCGCCGCCACTGCGGCGGCCTCGAACGACTCCGTCGAATCCGGCGCGACGGCGGCCAGCACCTCATAGTCGTCGCCGCCGGTCGCCGCAATCTCGATCCCCGTGGGATCGGCGGCGAGGAAGGCGCGGGCCGCTTCCGAGAGCGGCATGGCCTGCAGGTCGAGGACGCCGGAGACGCCGCTCGCCCGCAGCATCTTCTGGAGATCGCCGACGAGCCCGTCAGAGACGTCCATCGCCGCACGGGCGTGGCGCATCGCCGCCGCCAAGCCGAGCCGCGGCTGCGGCCGTAGATAGCGGTCAATCAATTCGTCGCGATGGCGGGCCTCCAGCGCGGGGCCCTCGCCGAGCCGCAGCCTCAATCCCAACGCGGCGTCGCCGATCGTCCCCGATACATAAATCAGGTCGCCGGGCCGCGCCTGCGTACGCACCGGCATCGCGCCCTGCGGAATCGACCCGAACGCGGTGATCGAAACCATCAGCGGCCCCGGCGTCGTCACCGTGTCGCCGCCGAGGAGCGGGCAGCGATATGCGCGCGCGTCGTCGCCGAGCCCGGCGGCGAAGCCTTCGAGCCATTCGGCCGTCACGTCGCGCGGCAGCGCCAACGCGAGCAGGAAGCCGAGCGGCGTCGCGCCCTTGGCGGCGAGGTCGGACAGGTTGACGCGCAAACTCTTGGCCGCGATCAGCGGCGCCGGGTCGTCGGCGAAAAAATGCACGCCGGCCACCAGCGCATCGACGGTCAGCACGAGATCGCGGCCCGGAGGCGGCGTCAGTCGCGCCACGTCGTCCTTCAGCGAAAGGCCCGTTTCGCCGGCGAGCGGCGCGAAATAACGGGCGATGAGTTCGTCTTCGGTGAGGCTCGAGGAGGGCGCCATCGGCTTTACCTAGTCGCAAAACCCGGCTTTACTCAAGCGATGACCTACATGCCGCCGCTACTGGAGGAACCGCGCCGCCGTTGGCGGCGGTTGGATCGCATCGTGCGGCTGATCGTCCTCAACTGGGCGCTGGGCGCCGTCCTGGGCGCGGCGATGGCGGCGCTGCTGTTGGCGATCGACCTCCTCGGCCTTCGCACCCTGCTGTGGCGGTCGGACGTCGCGGCGGTCGGTACGGCGGCCTTCGTGGCGTTGTTCGCGCTGACTTTCGCCGGCGTGGTCGCGGCGACGGCGGCGATGCGCGCCGGCCAGGACGACGACGATGAGCCGAAAGGGGGCCTGCGGGCGCCGGCGTTCGTCGCCCGCGGGGCGCACTAAGGGGGTTGCCGGGATGGACATACGTTTTGACGGCCGCGTCGCGATCGTGACCGGCGCGGGCGGCGGCCTCGGCCGCTGTCACGCTTTGGGGCTCGCTGCGCGCGGCGCGAAGGTCGTGGTCAACGATCTCGGCCCCGGCGGCGCGGCATCCGAGTCGGCCCGGCGGGTCGCGGCGGAGATCGAGGCGGCGGGAGGCGTCGCGCTCGCCGACGGCGCTGACGTCGCGAACGCCGAGCAAGTCGCCGCCATGGTCGCAGCGGCTGAAAAAGCTTGGGGACGCGTCGACATTCTCGTCAACAACGCCGGAATTCTGCGCGACAAGACGTTCGCCAAGATGGAGCTGGCGGATTTCGAGCGCGTCGTGAACGTGCATCTCATGGGTTCGGCGATCTGCGCGAAGTCGGTGTGGAACGGGATGCGCGAGCGCAACTACGGCCGCATCGTGTTCACCGCGTCGGCGTCCGGGCTCTACGGCAATTTCGGCCAGGCGAATTACGGGGCGGCCAAGGCGGCGATGATCGGGCTGATGAACGTGCTCCACCTCGAAGGCGCAAAGAACGACATCCGGGTCAATACGCTCGCCCCGACCGCCCGCACGGCGATGACGGAAAACCTGCTGTCGGCCGAGGCGGCCGCGCTGCTGTCGCCGGAATCGGTGACGCCGGGGCTGCTGTTCCTGGTCGGCGAAAACGCGCCGTCGCGGGTGATTCTCGGGGCGGGCGCCGGCGCGTTCGCCGTCACCCATATCCAGGAGACGCCGGGGGTCTACCTCGCCGAAGACGAGCGCACGCCGGAGACGATCGCGGCGCGATTCGCCGAGATCGCCGATCGGGGGACGGCCTCGCCGCTCGAAAACGCGTTCGCCCAGACGTTCAAGTTCGCTTCGCTCGCCGCTGGCGCCCAGGGCGTCAAGCTGAAGATGTAAGCGCCGGGGCGCCGCCAGGATCTTATTTCAGCGTCACGGGCGTCACGGCGCCCGAATTGGGCGAAAAGTTCTGGTCGAGACTATTGTTGCCGTAGGAATTCACTTGGCCGCCGGCGTTGATGATGCCGGTGTGATTGTTCATGACCGAAGACTTGTTAAGGTAGACGATGCTTCCCGCCCCCTTGGCGACGACGCCGTCGACGGTGTTCTCGGAAATCGAGTTCTCGAGCGAAGCCATGGCGTAACTCGAATTCGAAGACGTCGTCACCTCCAGCCCGATCTGCGCGGCTTCGATGCTGCTGTTTCGGAGAATGGCCGTCGCTCCGCCCCCGCCGGCGGTCGCGGAGCCGTCGACCTTCACGCCGATGCTGGAGCAGTTGCGGATGCGGCTATTCTCGACAAGCAACGAGAGATTGGAGCCGCTCACGGGATGGATGACGAGGCAACCGCCGTCAGCGATAACGGAATTGGTCACGCTCATCGAGGCGAAAGGCGCGGTGCTCACCTCGGAGTCGATGGCGGCGGAGGAGAAACCGTGGATTTCGACGTTCTCAACGTCGACGTTGCCGCCCGTTAGGACTCTTATCCCGACGCTGCCGCTGTTTGCATTGCCCAGGATTTGCAAGTTGCCGACCCGCATCGAGCCCGTCCCGACTTCCACTATGATGCCGACGCCGCCGGCAGGCGGCTGGATGCCGACGAAACCGTTGCCGTCGCCGACAATCTCCGACCCGCTCGTCGACGAAGCCGTCACCGTTTCGTTGAACACCCCCGGTCCCAGCACAACGACGCGCGCGAAGCCTCCGCCGCTGACCGCCTTCGCCAGCGCCGCCGAAATGGTCAAGCAGGGCGCGCTGGCCGCCGTGCAGGCGTTTGCGTTGCTTCCCGTCGCAGCGGCGTAGGTCGTAGCCGCCGATCCCGACGTCGGAGCCATTCCTCCCAAGATTGCGATGGTAAGCGTCGCAAGCGCGCCGCGTCCCGAGATCATGCGTGCGGATTTAGACATTCAGCCCCCCCTCTGTGCAATGCCGAGGCTTCCCCGATGAGCCTTGAGCGCGCGCATATTGCGATATTCGCTTGGACGCACAAGCGTCGCAGAGAAGGCGACGAGGCCATCGCCACTTGCTTAAAGTCCGTGAAAACGCTATGGCCGATTGACAAGTAAATCGTTTGCCGCCGTCTCCTCACTGCATGGCTTGCAAACTATTCCTGCGCTGGCTTGCCGCATCAATAGTTCCGCTGGGTAAGCATGACAATGCGAGTTAACATCCACGAGGTCGCGAAGCTATGACCGTTTTGCAGGAACTGGTCGCCGAGCGGGAAGACGTCGGCGCGAACTCGGACGAGCGCTCGGAAACGAACGCCTTGCCAGCCGCGACCGCGCAGGAACGATTCGCGGCCGAGCAGGTGCAGATGACCCGCACCTGGTACGCCAATCTCCTGAAATCCGGCTTTGACGTCGACGATTACATCGCCAAGCGGCGGGCCGCCTATCTCGCCCGCTGGCGCGAAGCGGGACGCTACATCGGCGCCGGCGGCCGCGTTCTCGACGTCGGCGGCGGCAATATCTACGCCGACTTGCTCGACTACTTCCGGACGATGGGATGGGACTATTGGTACGCTGACGTCGGCGCCGACGAGGTGCGCGGCGCGGCGGAACTGGCGGCCAGCCACGGATTCGACCCCGCCCATTTCTCGCGCCGCCTCAACCACGAATTGTTCTACGAGGAGGGCTTCTTCGACGCCGTGTTTTCTTCGCATTGCGTGGAACACTCGATGGATTTGCCGCTGACGCTCCGGCAGTTGAACGGCGTCCTGAAGCCTGGCGGCAATCTTGTGGTCTCGATTCCCTTCGGCTGGGACGCGCAGCCCAACCATCCCTATTTCCTGATGGAGACCGAATGGCTGACGTTGATCGAGGACGCCGGCTTTCGCATCCGCGCCTATCAGATCGGCAGCGAATATCCGGAGGCGGGCCGCGATCTGATGATCGCCGCGCAGAAACACGGCCCGGTCGCGGACTGGTTTCGCGTCGACGTCGCGGCGCACCTCAAAAGCCGGTTCGCGTTCCGCGGCTTTCGCGACGCCTCGATCCAATGTTTTGGCGCGCGGATCGAGAAGGACGACCACGTCATCCTCGACGGCGTGGACTGGCGCATCGAGATCTCGCTGCCGGCGGGAGTCACCGAGGTTCTGCCGCTGTTCATCCGTCATTCCTGGTCGGGCGTCGCCACCTTGTGGAGCGGCCACGACGTGGTCTCGGACGATCTTTTCCGACCGCAGGCGGCGACCTGGCCGATACGCTTGGCGCTTTCGACCCCGGCCGACGAAGGTCAGATCGCCGTGGTGACGCCGATGGGAAAGAATGTGTTGAGCGTCGCCTCGCAGGGCGTGTTCGTCGGCGTCCTGACGCGTTGAACTTTGCGCGCGACGCCTTCGGCCTCCCGCCTCGCGGGATCAGGCGCGCGCCGCAACCCTCTTGAGCGATGACGACAGGCGCCTTGCGAAACTCCACCGGTTACGAGTCCGCCCTCACGCCGCAGACGAACGGCGAGATCGCGCAGGCCAAGATCCTCGACGCCCTGGTGTGCCCCGTCACCGGCGGCCCGTTGCATGTGTTTCCCGAGGAGGTCGCCGGCGCCGCGATCCGTCGCGGCGTCATCCAGAGCCGGAGCCTCGGAACGAAAATCGGCCGGATCGAAAACTTTCAGATCGATTTCGTCCGGCTCGGCGACGCCGCGACGCCGAAAGGCGGTCCGCGCCCGGCGGGGCCCCTGCAAATCGACAGCGTCGCCGAATGGCGGCTCGTTTCTCATTCCGCGCCCGAAATCCGATACAGCGGCGCGACAATCCCGGTCGAGGACTACGACGTGACGGTGGTTGAGGAGACCGGCGCGACGATCTCTTTTGAGGCGAGCGGCGAAATCGAGCTGCTGCTGTTCGCCCATCCCTGGTCTGGCGTGGCGGAGATCGGTTTTCTCGGCCGGATGATCGAACTCGATCTCTACGCGCCGCACACCGACATTCCACGCCCGGTCAAGCTCGACCTTGGCCCTGCCCCGGCGCGCGTGGAAATCCGCGTCACCGGCCGCAAGAATGAGCTTTCCGCCGGCCGGCAATGCGTGTTCGGCGGCTTCCGGCAGCAAACTGGACGCTTCGTTCCTCTTCGCCATCGGAAGCGCGCCAAAGTGCGCGGCGCAGCGTTCGACGAGGCCTTTGCGCGGCTGCTCGCTGGCGTGCCGGAGACCGGGCTGTTGCTCGACGTCGGCGGCGGCAACCGGCAAGTCGACGATCCCCGCTACGTCAACGTCGACTACGCCGACTATCCCGAGCCCGACCTGATCGCCGACGCCACCAAACTGCCGCTGCGCGACGCCTGCGTCGACGCCGTCTATTCGACGGGGGTGTTCGAGCATATCAGCGATCCCCTGAAGGCGGGCGCCGAGGTGACGCGGGTGCTGAAGCCCGGCGGCAAGGCGGTCATCGGCTGGGCGTTCATGCAGCCGATCCACAGCGAGGGCCAGCACTACTACAACGCAACGCCGTGGGGCGTGACGCGCGCCTTCTCGGGATTGAAACCCGTCAGGTTCTGGTACGACAATTCGTTCTCCTATCTCGTCCGCTGGGGCGCATCGGTGTCCGGCCTCGACGATCTGGTGCCCGCCGCGGAGATCGACGCGGTTTGCGCGACGCTCAGCCGATGGGACGCGCTGATCCCGGAGTCGCACCGGCAGTTCATGGCGAACGGCGTGTGGTGCGAGTTCGCGAAGGCGTAATTCGCGCAAAGGCGTTGCATCGGCCGCGCGCATCGGGCATGTCCGAGGGCAACAAGCGCCTTTGGGAGGACTTCATGCGCGAAGCCGCTATTGTCTCCACCGCCCGCACGCCGATCGGCAAGGCCTATCGCGGCGCCTTCAACGATACGCCCGCGCAGACGCTCGGCGGCCACGCCATCGCCTCGGCGCTTGGGAGGGCCGGGGTGGCGGGCGGCGAGGTCGACGACGTCGTGATGGGCGCGGCCCTGCAACAGGGCGCGACCAGCTTCAATGTCGCCCGCCAGAGCGCGCTGCGCGCCGGCCTGCCGACCAGCGTCGCCGGCATGTCGCTCGACCGGCAATGCGCCTCTGGCCTGATGGCGATCGCCACCGCCGCCAAGCAGATCGTCGCCGACCACATGCGGATCACCGTCGGCGGCGGGCTCGAATCGATCTCGCTTGTGCAGAACGAGCACATGGACCGCTTCCGCGCCACCGACCCCTGGCTCGTCGCGCACCGCGACGACCTTTACATGTCGATGCTGGAGACCGCCGAGATCGTCGCCGAGCGCTACGACATCAGCCGCGAGCAGCAAGATGCTTACGCTCTGCAATCGCAGCAGCGCGTCGCCGCGGCGCAGGCGGCGGGCCGGTTCGATAAGGAGATCGTGCCGCTGCCGACGACGATGAAGGTGCAGGACAAGTCGACCGGCGCGGTCAGCGACAAGGAGATTTCGCTTCGACAGGACGAGGGCAATCGCGCCGACACGTCGGCGGCGGGCCTGGCGGGGCTGAAGCCGGTGTTCCCCGGCGGTCTGCACAAGAAGACGCCGGGCGGGGTCATCACCGCCGGCAACGCCTCGCAGCTTTCCGATGGGGCAAGCGCCTGCGTGCTGATGGAGGCGCGGCTCGCCGAGAAGCGCAACCTGGAGCCGCTCGGGATCTATCGCGGCATCGCCGTCGCCGGCTGCGACCCCGACGAGATGGGGATCGGGCCGGTCTTCGCCGTGCCGAAGCTGTTGAAGGCGCATAATCTGACGATCGACGACATCGGCCTATGGGAGCTCAACGAAGCCTTCGCCGTGCAGGTGATCTATTGCCGCGACCGGCTCGGGATCGACAACGACAAGCTAAACGTGAATGGCGGGGCGATTGCCATTGGCCATCCCTACGGGATGAGCGGCGCGCGGCTGGCCGGTCACGCGCTGATCGAAGGCAAGCGCCGCGGGGCGCGTTTCGTGGTGGTGACGATGTGCGTCGGCGGCGGCATGGGCGCGGCGGGGCTGTTCGAGGTGGCGTGAAGCGCTGCGCCTTCACGTCGCTTCGGGGAGTCGCCGATGACATCGAGAGCGTTGACGGGCGTTGTAAGCATAACGAGTTACACGGTGTACGACGACGCCGTGAGCGCCGACGACGCGCTGTTCAATATTTTCGTAGAAGCGCGGCTCGTCCTGCTCGGCGACGATCAGTTCACCGATGACACGATCGCGATGGGCGGACAGTTGCGCAATCGCGGCGATCTGGCGATCGACGGCGGTCTGACGCTCACCGGCGCGTCAAGCCTGGTTAACTCGGGAACGATCACGCAAAGCGGCGGCGAGTTGCGGATCGGCCAGGCCGACGATGACACGGCGGTTGTGCGCAATATCGCCTCGTCAACCTACAACCTGAGCGGGGGAGCTGGCGTCGAAGGCGCGGGCAACTCTAGGTTCGTCAACCTCGGCCTCGTGCAGGTGTCGGACGACAGCGTCGTCGCGACGGATTACTACGATCGCGGCGAACTCGACGTAGCGGGCACGCTTACTTTTACGACGACGGTCGCGCGCTTCTTCGGGACAATCGTGGGCGCGGGCGCCGTCGATGGCGACGATCTGATGTTCGACGGCGTTTCGCTCTCGGTCGCGAACGTGAGCGCCGCCAGCCTCCGGCTCCTTGGCGGGAACACCGACCACGGCTCCGCGTGGCAGGGTTCGACGCTGACGCTCGCCAACGCCAGCCTCACTCTGACCGGCGACGACGCGCTGGTCAATTTCATGGAGATCCGCGGCCAGGGCGAAATCGACTTCCAGGGCGATACGACCGTGACGGCCCAGCTTCGGGCGACGGGCGGATATTTCCTCAGCGTCGCCGGAGACGTGACCTTAAACAATTCCGGCTCGCTAACGCTGAACGGACCGAAGACCGAGCCTACCATGGTGGCGCCGACGTTAGCGCAAGTCACCCTCTCGGGAGGTTCTTCGATCAACAATCTCGCCGGCGCGACGTGGACGAACGCCGCCTATTACATCACGATTTCCAACGCGGCCGGAGACGCCGCCGCCTTTCAAAACGCTGGCACGCTTACGGAAAACGCCCACGTCGTGTTCAACCTCGCCTTCGCCAATAACGGATTGGTCGATATGGGACCAAGCCAGCGGTACGCGGACACGTTGAGTTACTACAACCCCACTCTGCAATTTGACGACGACATATCGGGTACGGGGACAATGGCGATCAGCCCCGGTCAAGTGACGGTCGGCGCGTCGATCGGCGCGGGTCAGACGTTGGCGTTCGCAACCGGCGCTCCCTTCAACTACCCGGGGCTTTCGCCGACTGACGCGGCTGTGCCAACACTCGAAATCGATGACCCCGCAAGTTTCGCCGCGACCGTCGCTGAATTTGACCAAAACGGCGTGACCGACGATCAGATCATCGTCAACGCCGAGGGCTGGCAGTATCAGGAATTTGCGGCGAACGCCGGCGGAACGGGAGGGTCATTGCTGTTCGCCAACGGGTCGGCGCAGGCTTCCATAAATCTCGCCGGCGCTTACGACCCCGCCAAGTTTCACGCGATCGTCGCGGCGGACGAAACGACGATCACGTATGGCTGAGGTCGCCCGGAACGCAGTTTTCGCCACGCGTTTCGTCGTCTTGACGATGTGCCTGGGCGGCGGCATGGGAGCGGCGGGGCTATTCGAGGTGGCGTGAGGACGACGCCGGGGCTCTGGCGGGCGGTCGCCGCCAGGGTGGCGGGCGACCGCTGTCGCTCCGCTCGCCCGCCTCCTGAAAGGGAGAATCATGCGGGCCGAGAGACGATTGGTTCCGTTCGCGATCTTTGGCGCGTGGGCTCTGCTCGGCGCGACTCCCGCAGAATTCGCTTGCGCGCAAGACAACTCGCAGATCGTCTGGCCAACCCAAGATTGGCGAACCTCAACGCCGGAAGCCCAAGGCATGGATTCCGCCGCGCTCGCGAAACTCGTGGCCTATGGCGGAGGCCACGATTTCGACAGCCTGCTCATCGAGCGACACGGGCGCATCGTCGCCGAGGCCTATTACGCGCCCTACACGTCGGACGTTCCGCACGACATATTTTCTTCCACCAAAGCGGTGACAGGGACTCTGCTTGGCATGGTCTATAAGGACGGGTTGCTCGACCGCCTCGATCACCCCGTGCTCGACTTTTTCGTGGATCGGCGCATCGCCAATGCCGACGATCGAAAGAAAGCCATCACCGTTCAAAATCTCTTGGACATGACGTCAGGGCTTGAGTGGGACCAGGGATTTGAGAGCGGCAAGCAGCAAACAGAATCGGACATGTACCGGGCCTCGAACCGGGTTCAATTCATTCTCGATCGTCCGATGGCGCATCCGCCGGGAGAAGTTTACAACTACAGCAACGGCGATCCCGATCTCGTTTCCGCGATCATCACCAAACTGACGGGTCAACTCGCCGAGGATTATGCGCGGGAAAGGCTTTTTGCGCCGTTAGGCATCGTCCGTTGGCACTGGGATCGCGATCAACAGGGCCTCTCGCAGGGCGACGGCATGCTGTACCTGCTGCCGCGCGACATGGCGAAATTGGGTTATTTGTATTTGCACCACGGCGAATGGGAGGGAAAGCGGCTGCTTCCGCCGGGCTGGGCGGATGTTTTGGACCATCGAATCGTCAACATGCGCGCATCCTACGATCCCCAACAGAGCTACTCGAATTTCTTTTGGGTCTTTCCCGACAAGCGCGTTTACATGATGAACGGCAAGAACGGTCAGTTGGTCGTGGTGTTTCCCGAGCTCGACGTCGTGGCGGTGACCACGGCCAGAAAGCAGCTTCGGCTCAGAACCTTCCTCGATAGCGTGATCGCCGCCGTCAAGTCCGAGGCGTCGGCGCTGCCGCCGAATCCGGACGCCGCGGGACAGCTTGCCGACGCGATCAAGGACGCCGCGATTGAAAAGCCGACCCCTGTCGGTCCAACGCCAGCAATCGCCGCCGCGATCTCAGGTAAGACCTACGAATTTGCTGACAACCCGTTTGGATTGAAATCATTCACGCTCGACCTCGCAGCGCCACACCCGCATTTTGAATTTGAGGTCTCGCTACGTTTTCCGGCAGGATCATCCGTCAGCTACGTCCAGCCGATCGGGCTCGACGGGCTGTATCGCAAGGGAACCCCGAAGCTTTCCGACCCCGGCATCGGTCACGTCCCCGCCGCCAAAGGCACGTGGTCGCACGACGACACTTTCGTGATCGATGCGCCCGAAGTGGGATATGGCGAGCAACAGCGACTGATACTCTCGTTCAGCGGCAAGACGCTCAATCTGCGCCGGACCGTCGCCGTCGGCGAAGGTTGGAGCGCGTCGTTCGACGGAAGACAGCGAGACTGAACCGACGCCTTCGGGCGCGGCGGCCAGGGTTCACCACATATCCAGCGCCACCCGCGCCTCGTCCGACATGCGGCTCTGGTCCCACGGCGGGTCGAACACGATCGTCACCTTGACGCTCTTGATCCCCGGCACGGCGCCGACGGCGTTCTCGACCCAGCCCGGCATTTCCCCAGCCACAGGACATCCCGGCGCCGTCAGCGTCATCTCGATCGCGACGTTGCGGTCCTCGTCGATGTCGACGTTGTAGATGAGCCCGAGCTCGTAAATGTCTGCCGGGATTTCCGGATCGTAGACCGTCTTCAGCGCGGCGACGATGCTGTCGGTGAGCTCAGCGACCTCCTCCTGGCTCATCGAAGCCGGCGGCTTGAGGGCGGTTAACGTATCGTTCATCGCCAGTCCCTCACGCAAACAGCTTGTGCGCCCTGACGAGCGCATCGGCCAAAACGTCGATCTCGGCCCGCGTGTTGTACAACGCGAACGAAGCGCGGCAAGTCGAAGTGACGCCGAAGCGTTTCAGCAACGGCATCGCGCAATGCGTGCCCGCCCGCACCGCGACGCCCGACCGGTCGATCAGCGTCGCGATGTCGTGCGCGTGCGCGCCCTCCATCGTGAACGCGACGATCGGCCCCTTCCCGCGCGCGGCCCCGATCAGACGCAGCGAGTTGATCGCGCCAAGGCGCTCGTGCGCGTAGGCGGTCAGCTCCGCCTCGTGCGCGGCGATGTTGTGCCGGCCGACGCCCTCGATGTAATCGAGCGCCGCGCCGAGGCCGACGGCCTGGGCGATCGGCGGGGTACCGGCCTCGAAACGGTGCGGCGGCAGGTTGTAGGTGACGGTCTCCATCGTCACCTCCTGGATCATCTCGCCGCCGCCGTTGAACGGCGGCAGGTCGGCGAGCCGGTCCGCTTTGCCATAGAGCACGCCGATCCCGGTCGGGCCATAAAGCTTGTGGCCGGTGACGACGAGGAAATCGACGTCAAGCGCCTGCACGTCGACTGCGCCATGTACCGCCAACTGGCTGGCGTCGACCAGCACGGGCACGCCGCGAGCATGCGCCAGGGCGACGATCTCGCGGATCGGCGCGGCGGTCCCGAGCACGTTCGACATCGCGGAGACCGCGACCATTTTGGTGCGCGGGCCGATCGCTTCGGCGAAGCTCTCCAGCGACAGCCCGCCGTCGTCGTCGACGTCGACCCATTTCAACACCGCGCCCTTGCGCTCGCGCAGGAAATGCCACGGCACGATGTTGGCGTGGTGCTCCATGATCGTCAGCACGATCTCGTCGCCGGCGCCGATATGGTTGAGGCCATAGCTGGAGGCGACCAGGTTGATCGCCTCGGTCGCGGAGCGCGTGAATACGATCTCCTCGATCGTCTTGGCGTTGAGGAAGCGCCGCACGCTCTCCCGCGCCGCCTCATAGGCGTCGGTCGCGGCGTTGGCGAGGTAGTGCAAGCCGCGATGCACGTTGGCGTATTCGTGTTCGTAGAAATGCGTCAGACGATCGAGCACCGCGCGCGGCTTCTGCGCGCTGGCGGCGTTGTCGAGATAGACCAGCGGCTTGCCGTAGGGGCGCTCGGCGAGGATCGGAAAATCGGCGCGCAGGCGCTCGACGTCGTAGGCCGGCTTCACGGCGAGATTCATGCCGCCCTCCCGTTCAGCCAACGGCGCAGGGTCTCGCGCAGAGCCTCGGCGACGGTCTCGTCGGCGACGCGCTCGATCGCCTCGATCCCGAACGCCTCCAGCAACATCGCCTCCGCCTCGGCTTTGGGTATGCCGCGCGAGCGCAGATAGAAAGCCTGCTCCGGATCGAGCGCGGCGACGGTCGCGCCGTGGCCGCAGACGACGTCGTCGGCGAAGATTTCGAGTTCCGGCTTGTTGTTCATCTGCGCGGTCGGCGACAGCAGCAGCGCCTGCGATTTCATGCCGCCGTCGGTCTTTTGCGCGTGCGGCGCGACGATCACCTTGCCCTGATAGACGCCGACGGCCTCGTCGGCGACGATGTGGCGGAAATACTCTCGGCTCTGCCCGTGCGGCGCTTCGTGGCGGACGGTGAGCGTGGTGTCGGCGTGGCGCTTGCCGTCGATCAGCGAGAGACCGGCGAGCGCGATCTTCGCGCCGGGCCGCGCGTGCGCGACATCGATCTGCCGCCGCACCAGCGCGCCGCCGCAGACGAGGCCGAAATTGGTAAAGCTCGCCCCTGCCCCGAGCCGGGCGATCGGCGCTTCCAGATGCAGCGCGGCGGAATCGGCGATCAGCGTCGTCCACTCGCAATCGGCGCCGTCGTCGAGCGCCAGGATCGCCACGACGTTTCGCTGCGTCTCGGCGCTCGCGCCCTCGAAACGCTCAAAGATCGTGATCTTCGCCGCTTCGGGTACGGCGAGTTCGACGCGCGAATAGATCGCGCCGGGGCCGTCGAGATGGACGATCTCCAACGAAGCCGGCGCGCTGCCGGCGACGAGACCGATCCGCAACGCCGTTTCCGTCAAGGCGGCGTTGAGCGCGACAACGGCGTCAGCCGGGTCCAACCCCGCCTCGCCAATCTCCGTCACGACGAGACCAGACGAGCCGGCGTCCGACAAGTCAGCGACATAGCGGCCGTCCACAAGAACCACGCGCGCGGCGCCGATGCGCGGCAGCTTGGCGAGTTCGCCCTTGGCGGTGTTCAGTCGCGCGGCGCCGGGCGTCGGCGCGAGCGGCGCTGCGCGGGTCAGCGCGCCGCGCAGGTCGGTATAGTGCCAGGCTTCGTCGCGACGCGTCGGCAGACCGCGCGCCTCGAAGGCGGCGAACGCCGCCTTGCGCGCCGGGCTCGGCGCGAGCGCGGCGAACTGCCGGCTGAGTTCGGATTCGGCCGCGGTCTTCGGCGGCCGCGCGTGCACGCTCATGCGGCGGCCTCCGCGTAATCGCGATAGCCGTTGCGCTCCAGTTCGAGCGCCAGTTCCGGACCACCCGTCTTCACGATGCGGCCCTTCGCCATGACGTGGACGACGTCGGGTTTGATGTGGTCGAGCAGGCGTTGATAATGGGTGATGACCAGGAACGCGCGGCCCGCGTCGCGCAGCGCGTTGACGCCGTCGGCGACGATCCGCAGCGCGTCGATGTCGAGCCCGGAATCGGTCTCGTCGAGCACGCACAGGCTCGGTTGCAACAGCGCCATCTGCAGGATTTCGACGCGCTTCTTCTCGCCGCCGGAGAAGCCGACGTTGACGGCGCGCTTCAGCATCTCGGGATCGACCTTGAGTTGCTGCGCCGCGCCGCGAACGTTGCGCATGAAGTCTGGCGTCGTCAAATCGGGCTCTCCCCGCGCGCGCCGCTGCGCGTTAAGCGCCGCCTTGAGGAAGGTCATCGTCGCTACGCCGGGGATTTCAACCGGGTACTGGAACGCGAGGAAAACGCCTTTGGCGGCGCGAACGCTGGGGTCGAGGTCCAGCAGGTTCTCGCCGTCGAGCCACACTTCGCCGCCGGTGACCTCATAATCCGGCTTGCCGGCGATCACGTAGGAGAGCGTCGATTTGCCGGAGCCGTTCGGCCCCATGATAGCGGCGACCTGGCCTTTCTCGACGGTCAGATTGAGCCCGTCGAGGATCGGCTGGCCGTGGATGGAGACGGAGAGGTTTTTGACTTCAAGCATCATGTCATCCCATAATTCGCGCCGTCATGTCCCGCCCTTTTCGAGCCGGTCGGCGCAAAAGGCGCGCACCTCTCGGTCCAGCGCATCCACGCGTCCAAGTTCGTCCGCAACAGTGTCAGCCGAAACGGTCGCAATTCGCCCGCCGGCCGTTGGATAGCGGTACATCGTCGAAGCGGCGCTGAGATGGTCAAAGCCCTTGAAACGTTCGCGAAACACATGACCCTCAGGCAACCGATGCGCAAGATCGGCAAGACCGTGGCCTGCGCCAGCCGCGATTAGCTCTATCTCCAAAACCGCACGCAGCAACTTTTCGACCGTCTGTTGGAGAAAATATTCCGCCTGCCGTGGAAGCACGGCTTGCAGACGCCGCGCCGCCTCCAACTCTTCGGACGCGATCACGAGAAACGCATCAACCCGCCGCCAATTCATAGACGCGCTTTCCCCGCTCGACGATCTGTCCGACGAACGAATGCGGATATTTTCGCTCCTCTTCGAAATCCTCGGCCGAGCACGGCACCACGTCGCAGGCTACGCCGAGATCCCTCAGCGGAGACCGGACACGCACGTAATCGGCGGAGCCAAAGGCGGCGGCGTCTTTCGCAACCACAAGCAGGTCGAAGTCGCTATCGGGCCGAGCCCGCCCATCGGCTCGGCTGCCGAACAGCCAGATTTCGCGCGGATCGAGCGTCGCCGCAAGGCGTGCGACGACACCTTCAAGCGCGGCCTCCGCGTCGCCGAAAATCCCCGTGTTCGACGGCTCCCTCACCCCACGCTCCCCTCGAGCGAGATCGCGATCAGCTTCTGCGCTTCGACGGCGAACTCCATCGGCAGATGCTGCAACACGTCGCGAACGAAGCCGTTGACGATCAGCGCCGTCGCCTCCTCCCCGGAAAGCCCGCGTTGCTGGCAGTAGAACAGCTGGTCTTCGGAGATCTTCGACGTCGTCGCCTCGTGCTCGAACACGGTCGCGGCGTTCTTGGCCTCGATGTAGGGCACCGTATGCGCGCCGCACTGATCGCCGATCAGCAGCGAGTCGCAGTTGGTGAAATTGCGCGCCCCCGTCGCCTTGGCGTGCGCGGAGACCTGCCCGCGATAGGTGTTCTGCGATCTGCCCGCCGCGATGCCCTTGGAGATGATGCGGCTCGTCGTGTTGCGGCCGAGGTGGATCATCTTGGTGCCGCTGTCGACCTGCTGGTAGCCGTTGGAGATCGCGATCGAATAGAATTCGCCGCGCGACGACTCGCCGCGCAGGATGCAGCTTGGATATTTCCAGGTGATCGCCGAGCCGGTCTCGACCTGCGTCCAGGAAATTTTCGAGCGCGGCCCCCGGCAATCGCCCCGCTTGGTGACGAAATTGTAAACGCCGCCGCGTCCCTCGCTGTCGCCGGGGTACCAGTTCTGCACCGTCGAATATTTGATCTCGGCGTCGTCGAGCGCGATCAGCTCGACCACCGCCGCGTGAAGCTGGTTCTCGTCGCGCTTCGGCGCCGTGCAGCCTTCGAGATAGCTGACGTACGAGCCCTTATCGGCGATGATGAGCGTCCGCTCGAACTGGCCAGTGTTCTTCTCGTTGATGCGGAAGTAGGTCGAAAGCTCCATCGGACAGCGCACGCCCGGCGGCACGTAGACGAATGAGCCGTCGGAGAACACCGCCGAGTTCAGCGTCGCGTAGAAGTTGTCGGTCGGCGGCACCACCGAGCCCAGGTATTTGCGCACCAGTTCAGGATGGTTCTTCACCGCCTCGGAGAACGAGCAGAAGATGACGCCCGCTTTCGCCAGCTCGGCCTTGAAGGTGGTGGCGACCGAAACCGAGTCGAACACCGCGTCGACAGCGACTCTCGGCCGCTCCACGCCGGCGAGGATCTCCTGCTCCACCAGCGGGATGCCGAGCTTGGCGTAAGTCTTCAGCAGTTCGGGATCGACTTCGTCGAGCGACGTCGGCGCCACCGTGCGGCGCGGGGCGGCGAAGTAATACAGGTCCTGGAAGTCGATCTTCGGATATTCGACCCTCGCCCAGGTCGGTTCGGTCATCGTGCGCCAGCGACGCAGCGCCTCAAGCCGCCACTGGAGCATCCAGTCCGGCTCCTCCTTCTTGGCGGAGATGAAGCGGACGGTGTCCTCGTCGAGACCCTTGGGCGCCTTGTCCGACTCGATGTCGGTGACAAAACCGTACTTGTAGGCGTCCACTTCGATGGCGCGAACGCGGTCGACCGTCTCCTGGACTGCCGCCATAAGGACATCTCCTCGCCTTGATGGTTTCAAGGACCATCGGTGGGGGTCAGTCTGCCGCGGACGACGAAAACCGCCCGCGTCAGGCCGGCTCTATATCGGCTTGACGCGCGCGGATTGCAACGGGGTTTCGGAAAACGCTCAGCCGGCGAGTTTAACCGCCTGCGGCGCGGGCGCCTCGCTGGGACCGGTCTCGCCACGCATCCGGGCGACGGTCTGGCGCAGCAACTCCCGGGAGCGTTCAATCGATTCTTCAGGCCCGGGCGGGCGGTTGTTCGCCTCCTGCTGGAACTGCCGATAGTCGACGAATTTCATACGCATCGGCGTCGGGATGGCCTCGCCGAAGGCGATCGCCTCGCGGTCGGCCAGCGACGACAGGAAGTTGAGCGCGCCTTGCGAGGAGGCGCCGGCGGCCTCGGCCATGATGTCCTTGTCGCGCTCGCTGGAGAGGCGCATCGCAAACATGGTCGAGCACTGCGACAGCACGGTGGAATCGAGTTCGCTCGGGCGCTGCGTGACGATGCACAGCGAGGCGCCGTATTTGCGGCCTTCCTTGGCGATGCGGCCGATCGCCTTGCGGGTCGGCTCGAAACCGAGATTCTGGTTGGCCGGGATGTAGCGGTGCGATTCCTCGCACAGCAGCGCGACTTGCACCTCGCCGTGGCAGGCGCTGGCGACCTCGAAGGCCATACGCGCCAGCACCGAGACGACCGCGTTGACAACTTCGTTCGGCAGACCGCCGACTTGCACGATCGTCACCGGCATGCGCTCCAGCGGCATACGGAACAACGAGCCGATCACCTTGGCCATGTTGTCTTCGACCATCACCTTGCCGAACATGAAGCGGTAGCGGGGGTCGTGGCTCAGCGCGTCGAGCCGGTTCTTCAGCGAGCGCAGGTCGGCGCGGGCGTAACGCGGATCGAGCTTGCCCGACCAGTCGTCGAGGATCTGCAAGGCGTCGGAGATGCGGTAGGGCACCGGCGTATCGGCGCTGACCCAACCGGCCTCTTGCGGCTGATTGCGGCGGATCGAGTTGTCGACGACGCGGCCGCCCATGGTGAAGCGCTGCTTGGCGGTGCGGATCACCTCGTAGAGCGCGTCGGATTCGTCGGGGTTGGGTCTGCGGCCGCCATAGACGACGTCGACCATCTCCTCGAATTTGAACATCCAGTAGGGAAGTTCGAGCGTGTCGGCGTCGAGCAGAAACGCCTGGTTGCGGAAGTGCGCGGCGTATTCGTTGTGCGGGTCGACGATCATCATGCGCAGCTTCGGCTGCTCGCGCACGCAGTGCTTGACCAGCATCGAGACCGACGTCGTCTTGCCGACGCCGGTCGAGCCGACGATCGCGAAATGGCGGCGCGTCAGTTCCTCGACGCTGACAGTGGCGGAAATCGTGGCGTTCTGCGTCAGCGTGCCGATTTCGACGACCTTGGCGTTCTGCACCGAGAAGATGGCGCGCAAGTCCGCGGCGCGGATGCGATGGGCGACCGCGCCCAGCGTCGGGAACGAACGAATGCCGCGGTAGAACACCGGTTTGCCGGGGATTTCGTCGAGGATTTCGCCGCACAGCTCGATCTTGACCAGCGCGGTATTGAGCCCGTCGGCCTGCCAGCGCTGCTCGGCGAGCGTAATGTCGCAGACCTGCCCGACCAGACGCGCGCCGCTGTGGACAACCGAGATCAGGTTGCCGACCGACCAGTAATCGCCGGGGTCCGAACCGCTCATATCGCAGGCGATGACGCCGTGCATCCCGTTCAGCGACACCAGATTCCCAAGAACGCGGCGGGCTCGGCGATCGGGGCCCTGCCCCGACGCGGAGGATTCGGCGATGTCTTCGATCTTCATGAGAGGGTCCATCGACAGTGCGCGCAAGGCGCCTATCGATTACGTAATCCTCAAGGCGTAAAGATAGAGTTTTACTCGGCCGTCGAGTTTGTCGCGACGACTCTAACTTCGGGATCGCCGCCGAAATGGCGGGCGAGCGGCCGCAGCCGGTTCATCAACCGATCGTTACGCAACGCCGCCAGTTCCGGATGCAACTCGAGGGCAACGCGGCCGCCTTCGACGCGAAGTGCGCTGCGCGGCAGTACGCCGCCGCGCCCCGCCGACAGCACGAAGGCGACGCGCATCGCCGCCCCGAGCGCCCGCGCCCGGGCCGCTTGCCGCGACGTCATCAGGACGCGTGCGGGATGCCCGATGTCGTCGGCGCTCGCCACGTGGCGACAAGAGGCGGACAGCGCCAGCGCGACGCGCTCGCCGTGATCGAGGGCGACCAGATTGGCGTTGAGGATCATCGAGAACGCCGCTTCGGCGCGATGATCGGGGTGGGCGCGCCACGCCACGTCCGACAACAGACAGGCGGCGTGGCGCAGCCGGCGCTCATCTTCGTTTTCCTCGACCGGGGCGGTCGCCAGAAACGCGGAAATCCATGCAAACAACTCTTCGCCATGATCGGGATCGCGAGCGGAGGCGCGATTGAGTTCGCGGGAGGCGGCGACCAGCGGGTCCTCGCTTCGCACGTCCTGCGGCAGCCGCTCGAAGACGAGGCCGTCGCGGACGCCCTGCGCCGAGATCACGATTCGCCGCGGGGCGCCGCGCCGAACGATCTCGTCGAGCACCGCCGCGCCGTAAGCGAGCGCGGAGCGTCGCCCCGCCGCGACTCCTCGCAGATCGTCGGGGCGCTCGGCCTCCGCCTGCTCGACCAGGCGCGCAAAGGAGACGCCCTCGGTCGCGGGGATCGTATAATTGTGCATGATTTCAAGCGGGTAGCCTTGAGCGCGCATGTGCAATCGCGCCAACGCGCGCCAGGTGCCCCCGACCGCGTAGAAATCGCGTCCGGCCAGACGAGGCAGCACCGCCGAGCCCGCCAACACCTCGCGCGCGAGGCGCGCCGCCTTGCGCGGACTGCGCTCCGACAGTTCGACGAGCGACAAGGCGCCGAGCGGCTGCGAGGACTCGTCGAACGGCGCGCCGCCGCGGATTTCCGTCAATTCCAGCGAGCCGCCGCCGAGATCGCCGACGACGCCGTCGGCGCGATGCACCCCGGAAAGCACGCCGAACGCCGAGAGCCGCGCCTCGCGGGGCCCAGAGACGATTTCGATCGGCGCGCCAAGCGCCCCTTGCGCGCGCGCCAGAAACTCGGCGCCGTTCGCCGCCTCGCGCGCCGCCGCTGTCGCCACGCCGACAATTTCGCTAGCCCGCATCACCTGGCATAGTACGCGGAAGCGGGCGAGCGCGGCCAACGCACTGTCGACGCCGTCCACCGGCAACAGGCCGGTGGTCGCCACGCCGCGGCCGAGCCCGCTCGCCACTTTTTCGTTGAACGCCACCGCCGGGGCCCGGCTCAGTCCGTCATAGACCACCAGGCGGACGGAATTGGAGCCGATGTCGACAATGGCGATGGCCATGACGGAAGACTAACGCCGCGCGGTGCGGCGATGCTCGGCGATCGCAGTTTCATGGAGGCTCTGGCCGCGGCCGGAGAGGCTCGGATGGGTGAGGAAGAACTTGTGGGCGTTGAACGGCTCCTCGCCCGGCGCCGGGACTATCCGCTCACTGGTTCCGTCGGGCAGAAGTCGATAGCTTTGCTGATTGTCCTTCAGATTGCCCTCAAGGATTTGCACCAACACCTGCTCGTGCACCGTCGGATTGCGAATAGGCGCCAGCGCTTCCACTCGTCGATCGAGGTTGCGCGGCATCAGATCGGCGGAGGAGATATAAACGCGCGCCTCGGGATGCGGAAGGCCGAATCCCGCGCCGAACGCATAGATGCGCGAGTGTTCGAGGAAGCGGCCGACGATGGATTTGGCGCGAATGTTGTCGGAAAGGCCCGGAACGCCCGGCCGCAACGAGCACATGCCGCGCACGACAAGCTCTATTTTCACGCCGGCCTGGCTGGCGCGATAGAACGCGTCGATGATCTCCGGGTCGACCAGCGCATTGCATTTCGCCCAGATCGCCGCGGGTTTTCCCGCCTGGGCGAAGCCGATCTCCTCCTCGATATGCTCAAGGAGCCGTTTCTTCAGGCTGAACGGCGAGATCGCCATCTGCTCGAGGTTGTCGGGCTCGGCGTAGCCGGTGATGAAGTTGAAAATGCGCGCCACGTCGCGACCGATCGCTGGCTCCGCGGTGAAATAGGAGAGATCGGTGTAGATGCGCGCCGTCACCGGGTGGTAATTGCCGGTGCCGACGTGGCAATAGGTCACCAATTGCCCACCCTCGCGGCGCACCACCATCGACAGCTTGGCGTGCGTCTTCAATTCGATGAAGCCGTAGACGACCTGCGCGCCGGCGCGCTCCAGGTCGCGCGCCCAGCGGATGTTCGCCTCCTCGTCGAATCGCGCCTTCAGTTCGACCAGCGCCGTCACCGATTTCCCGGCCTCGGCGGCCTCGACCAGCGCGCGCACGATCGGGCTGTCAGCGGAGGTGCGATAGAGCGTCTGCTTGATCGCCACGACGTTCGGGTCGCGCGCGGCCTGCGTCAGGAACTGCACGACGACGTCGAAGGATTCGTAGGGGTGATGGACGATGAAGTCCTTAAGTCGGATCGCCGCGAAGCAATCGCCGCCGTTCTCGCGGATGCGCTCGGGAAAGCGGGCGATGACGGGCGCGAATTTCAGGTCCGGCCGGTCGAGCGAGACGAGCCGCGACAATTCTTCGAGCCCGAGCATGCCGTCGATGTAGACGACCCCCGAGGTCAGCACATCGACGTCGCCGGTGACGAAGGCGCGCAGCGATGGCGGCATCCCCGCCTCGATCTCCAGCCGGATGACCGAGCCGCGGCGGCGCAGCTTCAGCGCGCTCTCATAGAGCCGGACCAGATCCTCGGCTTCCTCCTCGACCTCGATGTCGCTGTCGCGGATGACGCGGAAGCTGCCCTGCCCGACGACGCGATAGCCCGGAAACAGAAGCCGGCTGAACGCGACGATCGTCTGCTCCAGCGAGATGAAGCGCTGCGCGCCGCCGCCGAGCGCATCCGGCAGCTTCATCAGCCGTTCGATCCGGTTGGGAAAGCGCACCAGCGCGCTCATCATCCGCCCGTCCTCGATGTGGGCGAGTTCGAGCGCCAGGGTGAAGCCGAGATTGGGAATGAACGGGAACGGATGGGCGGGATCGACAGCGAGCGGGGTCAGCACGGGAAACACTTGCAGGAGAAAATGGTCCTGCAGCCATTCCATCTCGGCCTCCGACAATTCGGCGACATCGACGATGACGATGCCGGCCTCCGCCAGTTCGCCGCGCAGCTCCAGCCAGCGCGCCTGCTGCGACGCCACCAGCGTCGCCACGCCGCGGCCGATGCGTTCGAGCTGCTCGGCCGGCGTGGCGCCGTCGTCGGAGTGCTCGGTCATGCCGGCATGGACCTGACCGACCAGCCCGGCCACCCGAACCATGAAGAATTCATCGAGATTGTTGGCGGAAATCGACAGGAAGCGCAGCCGCTCCAACAACGGATGCGCGCTGTTGCCGGATTCCTCGAGCACGCGGCGATTGAACTCGAGCCACGACATTTCGCGGTTGATGAAGCGGTCGGGAGACCCCAATCGGCCCGGCAACGCCTCCGTCCCGGCCACGATTGCCGGCCGTCTCGTCACGCGCCTCGCCACCCTACGCCTCCGCTTGGCTTCGTCGCCCGGATTGCCTGAGCCGACCGCGCCGCGCGCCGGCATATTGTGAGAGATTGCACGGGGGGCAAGCATAAAATGATCGGCCGGCCGATTGCCACAGGGGACATGGGGCGCTATTCGCAACCTCGATCTCACGAAAAAGTGTTCGGACCCTTCAAACGTGTGTTATGTTCGAATTGGCGACGCGACGCTCCTTGTGAGATTTTGGGGCGACCCTCCTACTAGGTTTCGGCGGCCGAATGGATAGTTTCGACGATGTCCTCAGCCTGGCGCAACTCGATCTTCGCGAGTTATTGCGGCTCGATCAGGCGCCCAATTACGACGGTCTCGTAGAGTTCATCCGTCGAATTGTTGAAATCTACGGCTTGCGCAACGCGGTTTACCACTGTCCGGCTTTTCCCGGCCGCACATTGGAGGACCCGTTTCTCGCCCTGACCTATGAGCCGGAATGGGTCGAGCACTACAAAAAGTCGAACTATGTCCACGTCGACCCCGTGTTCAATGTCGGCGCGCGTTCGCTTCTGCCCGTCGACTGGGCGACGCTCGATCGCAGCGAACGCAAAGTGGTCAAGATGTTCGGCGAGGCGCGCGACGCCGGCGTCGGGAGCCAAGGCTTGACCTTTCCGATCCGCGGCCCCGAGAACGGTCTCTGGGCGTTGTTCAGCGTGACCTGCGACGAACCCGATGGGGAATGGCGCCGGCGGCGGCGCGAAATCGTCGCCGACTTGGTGCTGATCTCGCACTTCATCCATCAGAAGGCCTATCACATGCACAAGGCCGGGGAAACGATCGACCTCAACGCCATCACGCGGCGCGAGACCGAGGCGCTCGCCTGGACCGCAGAGGGCAAAACCGTCGCCGACATCGCGGCGCTGATGCGCATTTCCACCGAGACCGTGAAAGCCCATCTTGACTCGGCGCGGTTCAAGCTCGGCGCGCTGAATCGTGTGCACGCTGTCACCAAGGCGCTGAGGCACGGCATAATTCACTAAAACTTCGTAGATTTGACCCACCTCAAGCCGTTTATCCCCGATTTGGGGAATGGTTTGCTAGCGGTTGGCGCTCCACGTTGGTCTTGCCGGCTTACGGAGGAGACCAAACGATGCTTAGGCATATTGCAGGCCATCAGCGCGATAAGCATCGGGATATCTTTGCGAAGATGTTCCGACAACGCAAACTAGTGTTCCATGACCAAAAGAAATGGGACGTCAAGGTGATTGACGGCGAATACGAGATCGACGAATTTGACAGAGATGAAACGTGTTACTTGATGTCGTTCGATCGTAGCGGCGAGCTCGTCGGCTCCGTCCGCCTCGTCAGCACCGCCATGCCGCACATGCTCGCGGGTCCGTTTCAATCGATGTTCCCCGAGCTGAATTTCACCTCGCCGCTGATCTGGGAGGCTACGCGTTTCGTCGTGCTCGGCGATCGCAGCGTGCAGCCCAACCAGGTTTCGACGGCGGCCTGTGAAATCCTGCTCGGCATGTGCCAGTTCGGACTCGAAAACGGGGTGCGCAACATCACCGCCGTCTACGACGCCGGCATGGCGCGGATTTATCGGCGCTGCGGGCTCACCCATTTGGAGATCGGTCGCCATCGCACCGCCGAACACGGCATGGTGTTCGCCGGGCTGTGGGAGATTTCGGAGAGCCTGGAGGCGGCGATCCTCGCCGCGACGGGCCTCGGCGAGGACGACGGCGAGCGCGCAACGCCGCGCGCCGCCTGACCTTACCCTCTCATTGAAGAGTGATGCCTATGCTGCACAATCCCAAGCGATCTTTTCAGCCTGCGCGCGAATACGCCTCGCCGGCAGCGGAGGCGCGACGTTTGCGACTTGAATACAACAGATTGCAGCGCCGTCTCGGCGCGCTGCGCGGAGCCAACGAAACCGAGGGCGAATCCGGCGTGCTGAAAGGCCAGGTCGAGCGCATCGCCCGCGATCTCGGATCGATCCGCGCCGATTCCGTCCACGCGGTGGAATCGAAATTGCGGGTGGCGTTGGACCTGATGAGCGACGGGGTCAACGAAACCACGCACCGCCTGTTGTCGAGCGCGCTTTCCGATCTGCATTATCTCGCGGTGTTGAGCGAGCCGCGCGCGGACTGAGAACGTTCGGCGAGCCAGCCTCGGCAGACTTCGCCGAGGGCTGCGGGATAAAGCTTATGCTCCTCGGCAAGCACCCGAGCGGCCAGAGATTCGGCGTTGTCGCCCGGGAAAACGGGCGTGCGGGCCTGGGCGACGATCTCCCCGGAATCGAGTTCCGGCGTCACCCAATGCACCGTACAGCCGTGCTCGCGCGCGCCGTCGGCAAGCGCGCGGGCGTGGGTGTCGAGGCCCCGGTAGGCGGGCAGCAGCGAGGGGTGGATGTTGAGCGCCGGCGCCGGCGAGCGCGCGAGAAAATCCGCGCTCAGGATGCGCATGAAACCGGCGAGGCAGATCAGCTCGACCGCGCGCTCGCGCAGCGCCGTCTCCAGGGCCGCCTCGAAGGGCGCCCGGCCGCCGGCGGCCTTGGCGTCGATCGCCAGCGCCTCGATCCCGGCGGCGCGGGCAAGCGCGAGCCCGCCCGCCGCCGCCCGGTCGGCGATGACGACCCGGATGCGGGCGGGATAATCGGCGGCGCGGGCGGCCTCGATCAACGCCGCCATGTTGGAGCCGCGGCCTGAAATCAGGATCGCCGTTTCGATCCGCCGCGTCACAGTCTCAGCGTCCCGTCCATGATGACGCGGGCGTCGTCGCGCGGAACCAAGCGGCCGATCTCGAACGGCGCCAGACCCGCCGCGCGCAGCGCCTGCGCCGCTTCGTCGGCGGCTTCGCGGCGCACGAACGCCGCCATGCCGACGCCGCAGTTGAACGCGCGCAGCATCTCGGCCTCCTCGACCGGCCCTTGGCTCGCCAGCCAGGCGAAAACCGGCGGCGGGGTGAAGGCGCGGAGATCGAGCCGCACCGCGAGAGTATCCGGCAGCACGCGCGGCAGGTTCTCCGGGAAGCCGCCGCCGGTGACATGCGCGAGCGCATGGACGGCGTCCGTCGCCTTCAGCGCGGCGAGCAGCGGCTTGACATAGAGCCGGGTCGGCGTCAGCAGCGCCTGCCCCAGTGTTCGCGTCGCGTCGAACGGCGCCGGGGCGTCCCAGCTCAGTGCGGAAGCGGCGACGATGCGGCGCGCCAACGAGAAACCGTTGGAGTGCAGGCCGGAAGACGGGAGGCCAAACACGACGTCGCCCGCCCGAAGGCCAGGCTTGGGCAGCAGCGTCCCCCGCTCGGCCGCACCGACCGCGAACCCGGCGAGATCGAAATCCCCGGCGGCGTACAGGCCCGGCATTTCCGCGGTCTCGCCGCCGATAAGCGCGCAGCCGGATTCGACGCAAGCGGCCGCGATGCCCTTGACGATCGCCGCGCCCTGGGCCGGATCAAGCTTCGCGGTGGCGAAGTAATCGAGAAAGAACAGCGGCTCGGCGCCCTGCACGATGATGTCGTTGACGCACATGGCGACGAGATCGACGCCGATCGTATCGAAAATCCCGGTCTCGATGGCGATCTTGACCTTGGTGCCGACGCCGTCGTTGGCCGCGACCAGCACCGGATCGCGGAAACCCGCGGCCCGAAGGTCGAACAGGCCGCCGAAGCCGCCGATCTCGCCGTCCGCGCCGGGCCGCCGGGTGGCGCGGGTGAGCGGCTTGATCGCCTCCACCATCGCGGCGCCGGCGTCGATGTCGACGCCCGCGTCGGCGTAGGTCAGGTTTTCCGCCATCTTGCGTCCCTCGCCAAGCGCCGCGCCTTTCGCATGGCGAGCCGCAAAGTCCAATAGGCCTTGAACAGCCGCACGCGCATCTTGCTGTAAGGGACGCGCGCGCCGGGCACCCGCCGCCGCAGCCTGCGCCGCATGTAGCGACGCGCCCAGCGCCCACAATAGTGGACGAACACGCCGTCAATCAGCGCGATGCGCACGTTCCCCAACCGCAGCGCCTCGGAGACGGCGAATTGCTCGACATCGTGGCGATAGAGTCGCGCACGCCAGAAGGCGTCGATCAGGGCGAGGGCGTCCTCGATCAGCGACCGATGCGCCGGGGTCACGGCGACGAGCCCGGAGTTCAGCATCCGCGCCGCTGCGTGGTCGAGCCGGTAGGTTCCGAGATGCGGCAGCTCGGCGGTGAGGTCGAGGTCGGGATAGGGGTCGCGGCGCACGAACTGGTTCATCGCCGCGCCGTCAGCGAGCGCCCGCGCGACGGCGTCAGCGAAGCCGGGGCGGACGAAGCTGTCGAGGTCGATCAGCACGCAGGGGCGCTGAAAGCGGTCCAGCGCGTCGGCGAGCGCCATCGGCTTGATGCGGTGGCGGTAGTCGTGGGCTTCGGCTTGGCGGAGCAGCGGCCGCGCGTCGACGCAAGTCGGGCCGAGGTCGGCGAAGGCGTCGGGGCGGTCGGTATAGATCGCGACCCGGGCCGGATCGCCGCCGATTTCGGGCAAGAGGGTCTCGAAGCTGTAGCGCAGCTCCCGCTCGGCGCTCGGCGAGCCGCCGTAGCAGAGATAGACGACGAGCGGCGTCACGTCGGCATGGCGGTCCTACGCGCCGCTCTCACAACAACGGCGGCGTGGACGCCGCCGCTCCAAGGAGGGCGGGCGTCCACGCCCGCCGGCGGCGACGTCACGTGAGCAAGCGTCACCCCAGCATCGGCGCGCCGCCGCGCGCGATGACGGCGCGCACCCGATCGACCAGCTCCGCCTCGGGGACGGCGACCTGGGCGCGGGCGCGCATCTCCACATAGTCGGCGCGATCCTTGTTGGCTTTGGCGAGCTCGGCGCCGAGCGCGAGATCGCGGATGACGACCTGCGGGCCGCCGGCCGCCTCGCGCTCGTTCGAACCCTGGATGACGGCGCAAAGCGAGCCGCGCCGGTCGGCGTATTTGAGCTGCGCGTTCATCTTGCCCTCGCCGAGGTAGATTTCGGCGGGGATTTTTGCGTCGCGCAGCGTCGCGACGAGACGCTGGTAGTCGGCCATGCGCTCGCGATCCATCGCCAGCACAATGACCGGGCCGGGCGTGGCGGCTTGCTTGACGATCGGGCTGTCGATGGCGCGCAGCGCGGCGAGCAGGCGCGAAACGCCGATCGAGAACCCGGTCGCCGGGACCGGATCGGGGCGGAAGCGGGCGACGAGGCCGTCGTAGCGCCCTCCCCCGCCAACGGAGCCGAAGCGTACGGGGCGGCCGGCGTCGTCCTTCACCTCGAAGGTGAGTTCGGCCTCGAAGACAGGGCCGGTGTAGTATTCGAGGCCGCGGACGACGGAGCGATCGACTAATATTCGATCCTCCAAATATCCTGCTTCGGCCGTCATTTTTGCGATTTTGACAAGCTCTTGAAGCCCTTCTTCTCCCGAAGGCCCAAATTCTACGTGGTTACGAAGCCAATTCAGGCGATCAAGATTACGACCATCTTGAGCGAGCGTGGGGTCCGGCTCGAATCCGCGTCCTGCGTCCTGTGAATAGCCCAAGAATCGCAAAACATTGTCTGCGTATGCGCCGCTAAGGCCGGCACCGGGCGTGAAATCACCGCTCTCGTCTCGCCTGCCGCCGGTAAGTAGAGCAAATACGCCGCCAGGCCCGAGTCGATCTAGCTTATCTATAGCTCTAAGGACCGAAAGCCGCCTTGGAGAGTCGACTTGGGCCCCAAGTTCCAAGCTTTCTAGCAAGCCGTCTAGAAGCTTCCGGTTGTTCACCTTGACGACATACTGCCCGCGCTTCACCCCCAGCGCCTCGAGGCAATCCGCCGCCATCATGCAAATCTCGGCATCCGCCGCCGGCGAGCTCGACCCCACCGTATCGGCGTCGAACTGCATGAACTGCCGGAACCGGCCCGGTCCCGGCTTCTCGTTGCGAAACACCCAGCCGGCGCGATAGCTTCGGTACGGCTTCGGCAGGCGCTCGTAGTGCTCGGCGACGTAGCGGGCGAGCGGCGCGGTCAGGTCGTAGCGCAGCGATAGCCACTGCTCGTCGTCGTCCTGGAACGAGAACACGCCCTCGTTCGGGCGATCCTGATCAGGCAAAAACTTGCCGAGCGCCTGCGTGTATTCGACGAACGGGGTCTCGACCGCCTCGAAACCATAGAGCGCGTAGACCTCGCGGATCTTCGCCATCATCGCGTCGGCGGCGGCGATGTCGCCGCGCTCGCGGTCGACGAAGCCGCGCGGCTTGGCGGCCTCCACTTTGTTGTCGCTCATAACGGAACCCTGTTCAAATCAGCCCGGCGCCGATGTTGATCGTCAGCGCCAGAATGATCGTGTTGAAGAAGAACGCGATGATGCTTTGAATCAGGCACACCACTCGCGCGCCGCGCGACGTCAGGTTGACGTCGGCGGTGGCGCAGGCGCAGCCGATCGTGAACGCCTCATAGCAGAACTCGCCCCATCCCGGCGTGTCGCATTGCGGAAAGGCGAAACCGCCGCGCACTTCGCCTTCGCTCTGGCCGACGGCGTAGTATTGCGCGGCGTAATGCATCGCGAACATCAGATGCGTGAACGCCCAGGTCGAGAAGATCGTCGCCCCGACCAGCGTCAGATGCCCCGCCTTCGGCGCGCCTTGCAGATCCTTCACCGGGCCGAGTTCGAGCACGATGGCGGCGAGCGCGGCGAACGCGGCGATCGAGGCGACGACCAGCAGGACGGCCGGCTTCTCGTCCTCCTGCACGGCGTGGTCGCGGATGTCCGCGCCGCGGGAGCTCAGCATCATGCGCGACACCATTGCGATGAACCCCCAGGCGCCGACGTTCCAGCCGATCAGCGCTCGCGTCGCCTCGGGCGCCGCAGCGGGCGTCAGCACATAGGCGATCACGCCCATGCCGACGCCGAGCAAAAGCCGGGGCCTGCGCGCAAACGTATTGAAAAAGGCGCCGCCGCGCGCCGCAGCCCGCGACCCAGTCATCCGCTTGCTCCGCAAAATCTGGGCCTGCCCTTGCCAAACGCCGGCGGGAGGGTCAAGCGAGCGCCGGATTGACAGCGCCCGCGATTTCAACGACGCCTTTCGTCATGGCGCAAGATGGCGACGAAGACGACGCGCTGAAGGCCCGGCTCGACCGGCTCGCCGGCGATCTGAAATCGGCGCGGCCGAAGCCCGCGCCCTCCTCCGCGCCGCTGTCGCCGGCCGACCGCTCCGCGGGCTCGGCGTGGTCGCTCGGCATGAAAGCGTCGAGCGAGTTTGTCGCGGCCGTCGTCGTCGGCTCGGCGATCGGCTGGGGCCTCGATTATTTCCTGCACACCCGCCCCGCGCTGACGATCGTGTTTTTCCTGCTCGGCGTCGCCGCGGGGGTGTGGAACGTGATCCGCGCGACTTCGCCGAAAGGCGGCAAATAGCGTCGCAATTCGCGCTTGCCGGCCGCGAGGGGCTTGGATAAAGACGAGCCGCGCGTCCCGCCCCCAGGGCGAACGCTGCGGAAGGGGGCACTACAAAGTGGCGGAACCGGGACCGGCGATCAATCCGATCGAACAATTCGAGCTGAGCCGGGCCTTGCACATCACCGTGGGCAACGCCGACGTCTCCCTGACGAATTCCTCGATCTTCATGATTATCATCGGCGCGCTGGCGCTGTGGCTGATGTCGCTGACCGCCAAGGGCAGCATTGGCGTGCCCGGCCGGCTGCAATCGCTCGGCGAGATGGCCTACGAGTTCGTCGAAGGCATGGTCCGCTCGGCGGCGGGCGAGCACGCGATGCGGTTCTTCCCGCTGGTGTTCACCATCTTCATGTTCATCCTGCTGGCCAACCTTGTCGGCTTCTTCCCCTATTCCTTCACCGTGACGAGCCACATCATCATCACGGTGGCGCTGGCGCTGATCGTGTTCTTCACCGTCGTCATCGTCGGGTTGATGGAGCACGGGCTACATTTCTTCAAACTGTTCGTCCCCTCCGGCGTGCCGATCTATATTCTGCCGCTGGTGGTGGCGATCGAGATCATCTCGTTCCTTTCGCGGCCGCTCAGCCATTCCGTGCGTCTGTTCGCCAACATGCTCGCCGGGCATATCACGCTCAACGTGTTCGGCGGCTTCGTCGTCATGCTGCTCGGGGCGGGCGCTGCGACGAAATTGATCGCGATCCTGCCGTTCGCGATGACGATCGGCCTCAACGCCCTCGAATTGCTCGTCGCCTTCCTGCAGGCCTACGTGTTCGCCATGTTGACCTGCATGTATCTCAACGACGCGCTTCACCCCGGCCACTGACCGGACCTTCCCCTTAAGACCGAACGAAAAACCAACAGGAGACGACAATGGAGCCGCATGAACTCGCCAACGCCGCCAAATATATCGGCGCGGGCCTCGCCGCGATCGGAACCGGCGCCGCGGGCATCGGCGTCGGCACGCTGTTCGGGCAGTTCCTCAATGGCGCGCTGCGCAATCCGTCGGCGGTTGAAGGTCAGTTCGGCCGCCTGATCTTCGGCTTCGCAGTGACCGAAGCGCTCGGCATTTTCGCGCTGCTGATCGCGTTCCTGCTGCTGTTCGCGGTCTGAGCAACCCTGCGCGGCGCCTGGCGCGCCGCGCGTTGTCCCGCTAGAGCCGAGGCATTCGAGGCGCGATGGCCACCCCCGCGGAAACAACGACCGAAGTCGGCCACGAAGCCGGCCACGCGAATTTTCCCCCGTTCGACACCAGCACGTTCCCGTCGCAACTGCTGTGGTTCGCGCTGGTGTTCGGGACGATGTATTATTACCTGTCGCGGCGCTATCTGCCCGCGGTCGGTGGGGTGATCCACGCGCGCCGCGACCGCATCGCCAAGGACATCGACGAGGCGACGGCGATGCAGCGTGAGGCCGACGCCGCGGTCGCCGAGCATGAAAGATCGCTCGCCGAGGCTCGCGTCGCCGCGCAGACGACGGCGCAGGCGGCGCGCGACCGCGTCGCCGCCGACACCGACGCCAAGCGCAAGGCGCTCGAGGATCAGTTGTCGGCGAAGCTCGCGGAGGCGGAAGCCCGCATCGCCGCCAACCGCAACGCGGCGATGGCGAACGTTTCGGCGATCGCCAAGGATGCGACCGGCGCGATCGTCGAGCGGCTGATTGGCCATGCGCCGGACGCCGCGGCCGTCGCACGCGCCGTCGACGCCTCGGCGACGAGCTGAGCGGAGAACTGAGATGGGCGCCGAATTTTTCGTCTTTTGCGGTTTTGTCGTCTTCGTATTCCTGCTGTTCTATGTCGGGGCGCACAAAATCGTGCTGAACGGGCTCGATGCGCGCGGCAAGGCGATCGCCGACGAACTCGCGCAGGCGGCCAAGCTGCGGACGGAGGCGCAAGCCCTGCTGGCGAGCTTCGAAGGCAAGCGCGCGGAAGCGGAGGCGCAAGCGGCCGCGATCGTCGCCGAGGCGCGCGCGCAGGCCGAGCAGCTCGGCAAGGACGCCGCGCAGCGCATGGGGGAGTTCGTCGAGCGCCGCACCAAGCAGGCCGAGGCGAAAATCGCTTTCGCCGAAGCGCAGGCGACCGCGCAGGTGCGCGCGGCCGCCGCCGATCACGCCGCCCGCGCCGCCGAAATCCTGTTGCGGCAAGAGGCGAAAGGCGGCGCCGGCGCGGCGCTCGTCTCGCGCGAGATCGGCGCGCTGAAGGGCCGTCTGAACTAGCGCGCGGCGCGTTCGTGCCGCGCCTGACTTGACCGCCGCGGCGCATCGCGCTTGATGGCGACTGCGGCAATCGCGAATGGGTGCTTCATGAGGCGCGCGCTTTTGGTTTTGGCCCTGCTCGGCCTTTCGGCCGCGGCGCGGGCCGATAGCGAATACGAAGGTCCCGCCGAGCGGCGGTTGTCTCCGTATGTCGGCGACGTCAGCGCTTGCGAAGAACCCGGCATTCTCTCGCGCATTCAGGGCGTGTTCCGCACGACGCAGAACGCCTACTGGAAGCAGGACCTGCAGATCATCTCGTTCGACCGCGTCCGCGAGCTGAGCCTGCGCGGCAACGGCGTCGAATACATCCCGCGCCGCTTTTGCATCGCGCGCGGCCATCTCAGCGACAACAGCATCCACACGGTGATCTACGACATCGAGGAGGGTCAGGGCATCATCGGCTTCGGCGACGGCGTCGAGTGGTGCGTGGTCGGACTCGACCGCATGTTCGCCTTCTCGCCGGCGTGCAGTTCGCTGCGCCCGTTCGCCGAGCGCTTCCTTGGCTCGAAGGCGCTGGTCGAGAAATACTGATGGCGCGCGGCGGCGGGATCACGGCCGCGATCGCCAGCCTTCTGCTGAGCGCGACGCTGGCGCTCGCCGACCCCACCCCGCCGGACCTCGTGGCGCCGGCCGATTTCGACTATTACGTGTTGACCCTCTCGTGGTCGCCGGGCTTCTGCGACACCGGCGGCGAGAGCAAATCGCCGGAGCAATGCGACGTCGGCGCGGGCGCGGGCTTTGTCGTGCACGGCCTGTGGCCCAACGAGGCCAACGGCGACGATCCCAACTGCGGCTTGCAGGCCAACTATATTCCGAGCGCCGTCCTCGCCCTCGGTTCGCGCATCTATCCGACGCGGGGGTTGGCGATCCACGAATGGCGGACGCATGGAACCTGCACCGGGCTCGACGCCGCCCACTACTTCCGCGCCGTGCAATTCGCGCGCGATGAATTCACGATTCCCGAGGCGTTCGCGCACCCCACTGCGGCGTTCACCGTGACGCTGGGCGACATCGTCAAGCAATTCGCCGCCGCCAACGCCCACCTGACCGGCGAGAGCATGGCCGTCACCTGCGTACGCGGCGAACTGATAGACGTGCGCTTTTGCCTGACGCGGGATTTGCGGGCCTTCGCGCGCTGCCCGCAAGTGGCGCGACGCACCTGCCGCGCCGATTCGATCCGCGTCTCTCCGGCGCGATGAACTACCGCCACGGCTTCCACGCCGGCAATTTCGCCGATGTGTTCAAGCATGTGTTTCTGACCCGCGCCCTCGTCCATCTCACCAAGAAGCTGACGCCGCTGCGCTTCATCGACACCCACGCCGGCGCCGGCCGCTACGATCTCGACAGCGAGGCCGCCCGCCGATCCCCGGAATGGCGCGACGGGATCGCGAGGCTGTTGAAAGCCAAGCCGCCGGCGGAGATTGCCGAATGGCTCGCGCCCTATCTCGCGGTCGTCGGCGAATTCGACCCCGACACCGGCCGACCGACGTCGTACCCGGGCTCCCCGGCGATCGCGCAGGCGCTCCTGCGCGGCGAGGATCGGATCGCGCTCTGCGAGGCGCATCCTATCGAGCACGAACGGCTGATGAGCGCGCTCGGCCGCGACCGGCGTCTGCGCATCTCCAGCGCCGACGGCTATGTCAGCCTCAATGGCTACCTCCCGCCCGTCGAGCGGCGCGGCCTCGTGCTGATCGACCCGCCCTACGAGGCGACCGACGAGGCGGCGAAGGTCGAAGCCGCGCTCGGCAAGGCGCTCGCGAAATGGCCGCGCGGGGTCTATCTGACGTGGCGGCCGATCAAGAACGCGCTCGACGACGCGCGCTTTCTCAATGCGATTCGCGCGCTCGGCGCGTCCGACGTGCTGGGCCTGCAACTCGACGTCGGCATGATCGCGCCGGGCTTGAACGCGCCGGCGCCGCTGCGCCGGACGGGCCTGCTGTTCGTCAATCCGCCCTACGGCCTCGTCGAGGAGGCGCGCGTGCTGCTTCCGTATCTGACCAAGCTGCTGACGCGAGGCGGTCAGGGCGAGTGCGCGGTGGATTGGGTGACGGCGCCCACGTGAGGTTGGCGTTCGCCTACCGTCGACAGCGCTGATAGAGATCGACCGCTATGAAAAAGACAATCCCGACCTTCAAAACTGATGAAGAAGCCGAGCGCTTCGTCGATACCGACGACCTTAGCGAATACGACCTTTCCGGCCAAATCGTGAAATTCGAGCGGAAGCGCAAGGACAAGACGGTGAGCCTCAGATTGCGGGTCAAGCTCCCCGTCCACGATCCGAAATGAGCGCCGGCTCCCGACAAACGGTCTTGCAGAAGCAAAGCGATTTAGTTTAGGTATAAACCATCTCGGTGGAGTCCCCCATGTCCCTGCCCCAAGCGCTGCAAGGCCGCCTTCGCCTGCCGGCCATCGGCGCGCCGCTGTTCATCATTTCGCATCCCGCGCTCGTCATCGCGCAGTGCAAGGCCGGCATCATCGGCGCGTTTCCGGCGCTCAACGCCCGGCCGGTCAGCCAGCTCGACGAGTGGCTGCACGAGATCACCGAGGCGCTCGCCGCGCATGACCGCGCCCACCCGGAAGCGCCCGCCGCGCCGTTCGCGGTCAACCAGATCGTACATCGCTCCAACGCCCGGCTGGAGCAGGACCTCGAACTGACCGTCAAATGGAAGGCGCCGGTCGTCATCACCTCGCTCGGGGCGCGCGAGGACGTCAACCAGGCCGTGCGCGGCTACGGCGGCGTCACCCTGCACGACGTCATCAACCAGAAATTCGCGAGGAAAGCGATCGAGAAAGGCGCGACCGGGCTCATCTGCGTGGCGGCCGGGGCCGGCGGCCACGCGGGCGCGGTGTCGCCGTTCGCCTTCGTTCAGGAGACGCGGGAGTGGTTCGACGGCCCGATCGCGCTGTCGGGCGCGATCGCCACCGGCGGGGCGGTGCTGGCGGCGCAGGCGATGGGGGCCGACCTCGCCTATATCGGTTCGGCGTTCATCGCCACCGACGAGGCGCGCGCGGCGCCCGAATACAAGGCGGCGATCGTCGAAGGCTCCGCCGCCGACATCATCGGCTCGGACCTGTTCACCGGCGTGTTCGGCAACTACTTGCGCGCTTCGATCGTCAGCGCCGGGCTCGACCCGGAAAATCTTCCCAAAGGCGACGTCAAGACGATGAATTTCGAGTCCAGCGGCGGCTCGAAAGCGAAGGCGTGGCGCGACATCTGGGGCTCCGGCCAGGGGATCGGCGCCGTAAAACGGATCGGCCCGGCGGCGGAGTTCATCGAACAACTGAAGCGGGAATACGCAGCCGCCAAGGAGCGACTGCGCTAGTCTCAGGCCGCGGCCGGCGACAACGCCGGGCTGCGCTTGCGCCCGATCAGCCAAACCGACAGGGCCGCCACGATGCAGGCGGCGCCGGCGACATAGAACGCGGGCGAATAGTCGCCAAGGATGGTGCGCGCCGCCCCTCCCGCCATCGCCGCCACCGACGCGCCGAGCATGTGCGAAGCGAAAATCCAGCCGAACGCGACCCCGGCGCGCGCGGGGCCGAAGCTTTGCGCGCTCAACCGGACCGTCGGCGGCACGGTGGCGATCCAGTCGAGGCCGTAGAACACGGCGAAAATCGACAAGCTGTAGATCGAAAACGACGAGGCCGGCAGGTAGAGCAGCGAAAGCCCGCGCAGGCCGTAATACATGAACAGCAGCGCGCGATTGTCGTACCGGTCCGACAGCCAACCCGACCCGATCGTGCCGACGAAGTCGAACACCCCCATCATCGCCAGCACCGAGGCCGCCGTCACCGAGGCGACGCCGAAATCGCCACAGAATGCGATGAAATGCGTTTGAATGAGCCCGTTGGTGCTGAGCCCGCAGACGAAGAACGTGCCGGCGAGAATCCAGAACGTCGGGCTCGGAGCGATTTCGGCGAGCACGCGGAAGGGCGTCAAAAACGCGGACGCGGATGCCGGCGTCGGGGCGATCGCCTTCGCGCCATAAGGCGGCAGGCCGAGATCCGAGGGACGGTCAACCATGAACAGCGCGACCGCAACCCCGGCCAGGACAAGCCCGCCAAGGGTCGGAAACACCGCCGCGCGCCAACCCCAATGCGCCTCAATCGCGGCGGCAAGCGGCAGGAAGACAAGCTGTCCGGTCGCCGAGCTCGCGCTCAGAATTCCCACCACCAACCCGCGCCGCTCCGAGAACCATCGCGTCGCGACGATGGCGGCCATCACCAGGGCGGTCAGCCCGGTGCCCAGGCCGACGACGATGCCCCACAGCACTACAAGATGCCAAAGCTTGGTCATGAACAGCGCGGCGATCAGGCCCGCCGAGATCATCGAGATCGCGGAGAGGATGACGCGCTTCAGGCCGTAGCGCTCGATCAACGCGGCGGCGAACGGCGCCATGAGCCCGAAAAGCAGGATGCGCAGCGCCAGCGCGCTCGAAATCTCGGCTTCGCTCCAGCCGTACTCGCGCTGTAACGGACGCAGCAGGGCGCCGGGCAGGCCCATCGCCCCCGCCGTGGTCAGCGCGACGAGAAAGGTGACGGCGACGACGACCCAACCGTAATGCACGCCGCGCGCGGCGAGACGCTGGGACAGGGAGGAAGCGAACATGCGAGCTCCATTGCAGGCCGCGGGTTATGATGATAGAGATCATCATAAGTCAAGCAAGAAGTGTCGGACCATGCGCATCACGAAACAGCGAGCCGCTGAAAATCGCGAACGGGTGGTGGAGGAGGCCGCGCGCCTGATGCGTGAAAAGGGCTTTGGCGGCGTCGGCGTCGCGGAGCTGATGGCGGCGGCCGGCTTCACCCACGGCGGCTTCTACAACCATTTCGGCTCGAAGGACGAAGTCGAAGCCGCCGCGTGCGCGCGGGTGTTCGAGAAATCCGTCGCCCGCATCTCCGACGTCGCGGCGAACCCCGCGGCCTTCGCCGACTATCGGGTTCGTTATGTCTCCGCGGAGGCGCGCGATTCAACCGCCGCGAGTTGTCCGATGGTCGCGTTCGCGGGCGACGTGTCGCGGCAGAGCGAGCCGGTGCGCGACGCCTACGCGAAGGGATTGGCGGCCTATCTCGACGCCTTCACGAAGGCGAGCGGCAAGCCGCGCGAGGCGGCGATCCGGGAATTCGCCGCGTTGGTCGGCGCGCTCGTGCTGGCCCGCAGCGTGGCCGCGAGCGATGCAACGTTGTCGGACGAGATATTGGCGGCGGCTCGGGACGGCGATAACCGCGAGAGTTCGTCGTCATTGCGAGCACAGCGAAGCAATCCATCTCCGAGAGATCGTCCGCAATCCGGATAGAGCCGTTGCCACTGAACTCTGGATTGCTTCGCTTCGCTCACAATGACCACCACAAACTACTAGCTCTGCGCCTCGACCGTCAGCAGGCGGTCCAGCAGTTCCGTGACGCCGCGTCCGCGCGGGCCTTCGGTGACCCAATCGGCGGCTTGCTTGACCGAATCGAGCGCGTTCGACACCGCGACGCCAAGGCCGCATTGCTTGAGGAACGCAAGGTCGTTCTCCGCATCGCCGACGCCGACGGTTTCGCTGGGGCGCAAATCGAGCGCGGCCAACGCCGCCTCCAACCCGCTCGCCTTGTTGACGCTGGTCGGCAGGATCATCACGGCGCCCTTGTTGAAGATGATCGACAATTCGAGCTGCATCTCCTTGATCGCCTGCAACACAGCGCTCTCGTGCGGCGTCCACGTTGCGACGATGCACTGGCCGACTGAGATCGGCGCCACGCCCATGCTGAGCAGTTTCTCGACGAACTCCGGCGGCGGCGGCGGGGCCAGCGCGCGGATTTCTCCGGAATGCGGCCAGTAGAGCAGCGCGCCATTCTCGGCGACGACGAGGTCAAACACGTTGAGCGCCGGAAACACCGCCTTCAGTTCGGGCAATACGCGGCCGGTGACGAGGATCAGCATCCGCTTGTCGGCCTTGAAGCGCTTCAGCGCGGCAAGCGTCGAATCGCTGACCGCGCCGTCCTCGGCTAACGTTCCATCGTAGTCGCTGGCGAGCGCGAGAAAACGTTTGTCGCGGAGATCGAGGACGCCGTTCATTTGCGGGCAGGCTCCTTGTTGCGGAAAACCGCATTGCCGAGGCCGGTGCCAATGGTCAGCACCGCCCATTTCTCGACGTCATTCATGAATGGGGCCTCGCTGAGGCCCTGAACGACCGCGTCGTTGTGCATGATGACCTGCGTCGGTTGGCCGTCGATGTCAGGGACCATCGCGCGGATGCGGCTCGGAAAGTTGAAGTTCGGCGCCTTCCAATCGCCGGGCAGGTTGAGGATGCCGCCTTCGAGCCCGCCGTCTTCAAGCACCGTGCCGGGCACGCCGACGCCGATCAGCGGCGCGACCTTCAGGCCGCGTTTCTCGCCGTATTTGAGGCTCTCGTGCAACATCCCGCTGAGGCGCTCCATACATTGGTCGAGCGAAAGGTCCTCGTCGGCGTGACGCCACAGTTGATGGCCGACGACCTCCACTTTCTTCAGGTCCTTGTCTTGGTCGCGATGCAGCGCGACAAGCCCGCAGCGGAAATTGGACCCGCCGATGTCGACGCCGAGAATGTGCTCGCGCCCCTTCAACAGCTTGGGCGGAAACAGCTGCAACGCCCCGATCAGGCCGGCCTCGTCGGGATGATGCCGGATCGGGACCAGATCGACGCCCGGGCTGAACTCGCGCGACAACACCGCCGCCCTGCCGATCACGAGTTCGCCGACCCGGCTGTCGCGAAAGCCGCCGCCGACCACCACACGCTCCACGCCGCTCCAACTTTTCAGCTTGAACAGCGATTTGGTGACGCGAGCGACATTCTGAGCGAACTGCTCGACGACGCTGACGATGACCCCGGCGCTCGGCGCATCGCCCTCCTTCAGCAATTTGTCGATCCGTCGCCGCGTCAGCTCCGCCGGCTCGTCCTCGATCGGGTCGCCGCCGAGTTCGCTGAGTTCGCCGCGCAGATCTCTGACCACCTGCTTGAACGCGCCGTTGCTCACCAGTTCGCCGAAAAAGCCGTCCTTTGTGCGGACGTCCTCGCCGTAGCCGTTGACGAACACGCGCGGCAGTTCCCGACCGCCGTGGATGAGGTCAGGAACATCGTCGCCGTCGTCTGACTTCGCCAAGCGCGCAAACCCCAATAGTTCCGGAGCTGAACCCTCGGCCGCTCGGTTGGTTCCGCCCCCGGCGCGTCAGGCGAGCGCGATCGCGGACACCAGCCGCCCGTAATCCGCCTCGCCGCGATGGGTCTTGCGCCGGTAGCTGAAGAACCGCGCCTCGTCGGCGTAAGTGTCGAGCCCGAGATCGACGAAGGCGACGCCCGCGCGGGACGCGCGGAGCCCGATATAGCCGTGCAGGTCGAACATCGACCGTTCAGGGTTGCGGCTTGCGGCAAAATAGCGCGGCGCCTCGGGATCGCCGGCGAACGCGGCGACGAATTCGGGGCCGACTTCGTAGGAGCTCTGCGCGATGCAAGGGCCGAGCACGGCGACGATCCGCCCCGGCGCGGCGCCGAGCGCGGTCATCGCCGTGACGGTCGCCTCGACGACGCCGTCGCGGGCGCCCTTCCAGCCGGCGTGGGCGGCGCCGATGACGCCGGCGCGGGCGTCGGCGAACAGGATCATCCCGCAATCCGCCCCGGTGACGCCGAGCGCCAGGCCTGGCGTCGCGGTGACGATTCCGTCGCAGCGCGGGCGCGCGTCGGCCGGCCACGGCGCCGCGACCGTCGCGACGTCAGGCGAATGCACCTGATAGGGCACGAGCAGCCGCTCCGGCGCGAGGCCGAGCGCCGCGGCCATGCGCGCCCGGTTCTCCGCGACGGCGTCCGCCGCGTCGGCCGAGCCGACGCCGCCGTTCAACGAGGCGTAGACGCCGGTGGATGCGCCGCCCTGCCGGGTGAAGAAGGCGTGGCGCACGCCGGGCAGGTCGAGCGCGGAGGCGCGGATCGGGCTCACCGGACCGCGCCGTCGAAACCGGGAGGCACGGCGAGATTGCGGTTGGCGACGACCATCGCCTTGAACAGGCCGCCCATCTCGCCGACCTCTTTGCCGACGAGACGCCGGCGCGCCTGCTCGAACTCCTCCGCGCGGTCGGGCGTGCGTTGGGCGAGGGCCTGCGTGCGGGTGTCGACCCCGATCTCGCGCAGGAGATCGCCCTGGTCAATCGGCCCATAGACCGCCGCGCCGGCGGCGCGGGCGCTGCGCGCCATCGCCGCGAAATCGACATGCGCGGTAATGTCGCAATCGCCGGGCTCGACCAGCGGATCGACGATGCGATGACCGCGCACCGCCTGCAACGTATCGCCGAGCGAGGTGACAGCGTGGCCGTAGTCGATGAACAGCGCGAGTCCGCCCTGCTTCACCAGCCTTCCGGCGAGTTCGTACATCAGGCGATGCGCCGTGGGGTTGGTCTCGATGATGTCGCCCTCCTCGCCGGTGGCGTGAATGAACGGCTCCGGCTGGCGCCCGGGGGCGAAGGCGAGCTGGCCCGCGCGGTCGACCCAAACGACCCGCTCGCGCCAACGATTGTGGCTGCGCACGTATTGCCGCACCGGCAGCGCGTCGAGGAATTCGTTGGCGATGATGATCGCCGGCCCCTCGGGCGCGTCGGCGAAGTTCGAGGCCCAGGAGATCGGCGCGCCGGCGGTCAGCAGCGTCTCGTGCTGGATCTCCGCGAGCGCGGGGCTCAGCTCGACCAGCGTCACGTCGAGCGCGGCGCGGAAATCGGGCACGACGCGGGCGGCGCGCAGCGCATCGCTCATCAGCGTGCCGCGGCCGGGGCCGAGTTCGATCAGCCGGACCGGATCGGGCCGCCCCATCAGCGTCCACACCTCGGCCGCCCACAGGCCGAGCAACTCGCCGAACATCTGCGAAATCTCCGGCGCGGTGGTGAAGTCGCCCGCGGCGCCGAAGGGATCGCGGTTCATGTAATAGCCGTGCTGGGGATGGCTCAGCGCGAGCTCCATGTAGCGCTCGACGCTGATCGGGCCCTCCTCGGCGATGAGGGCTTTGATATGCGCCCCGAGTTCGCTCATGCGCGCGCCGGGCTCCCGCGAAGGCTCCAGACGATGACCACGGCGCCGATCACGACCATCGGCCCCGACAGCGCCATGCCCATCGTCAGGCCGCCGCCGAGGCGTTCGAGATAAGGGTCGGGATCGCGGAAGAACTCGCTGAAGATCCGCGCCAGGCCGTAGATTACCCCGAACGCGCCCGTCAGCAGGCCGCGCCGCTGCAGCCCGCCGCCGCGGGCGAGAACCCACAGCACGGCGAAATTGACGAGCCCTTCGAGCGCCGCCTCATAAAGCTGGCTCGGATGCCTCGGCTGTCCGTCGGAGCCCGGAAACACCATCGCCCAAGGCGCATCCGTCGGGCGACCCCACAGTTCCGGCTTGATGAAATTCGCGATCCGGCCGAGGAAAATCCCGATCGGCGCGACCAGACAGGCGAGGTCGAGCACGGTCAGCCACGGCGCCTGATAGCGTCGCGCGAAGAGCAGGACCCCGCAGAGGGCGCCGAGCATGCCGCCGTGAAACGCCATCCCGCCCCGCCACACCATTAGAATTTCTAACGGATGCGCGAAATAATAGCCCGGATCGTAAAACAAAACGTTGCCGAGCCGGCCGCCGATCACCACGCCGACGGCGCAGTAGACGAGAAGGTCGTCGATGCTGTCCGCGGTCGGCCGCGGCGCGCCGCGCCAATAGCGCTCATCGGCGACGATGCGGCGGATCAACGCCCAGCCGGCGACGAGACCCGCGATGTAGGCGAGCGCGTACCAACGGATCGCCAGCGGCCCCAGATGCAGCAACACCGGGTCGATGACGGGATATGGCAACGTGAGGACAAGCATGGGCGGCAGCGTGATGCGATGCGCGTCTTGCCCCGTCAAGGGCGCGCCGGCGCGACGCGAAGGTCTTGAGTCTAATCCGCGAATCTCGCCGGGATCGGCAAGCGCCAGCGGCGCGCTCGCCGCCGCGACGCGATCGCGGCGAATCGCAAGCCCCGGCGAACCATTAAAATTGCGCCAATCCGCACAAGTTGGCCTTCAATTTCGTCCGCTAGGCTCCCGGCGGGAAACGAGGAACCGTCGATGCGCCTCGCCGTCGCGCCGAAATCTCTCGCCATCGCCGCGGCCTTCGGGTTCGGCGGGATCGCCATGCTCGAACTCGCCGCGCCCGGCGGCCACACGCCGTCCTTCGCCTTGAAGTTGGCGCTGGGTTTGCTCGCCTTGGGCTGCGCGACGAAGCTGAGGTTTCCCCCCTTCCTGTACGGGCTCAGCGCACGGCTTTCCCGGCTGCGCGAGCGCATCGGCGACATGACGCGCGGGCGAAAGCCGGCGTCCGTCCCCGCGTCCCGTCGCGCCTGCGGGCCCTATGCGTTGCCGGCCCGCGTAGCGGTGGCGCTCGCCGCTGCGGCGCGCGCGCGCAAGTGACGGTGCGGCGGCAACGTTGCCCGCCCGGCCGCCCTCCCCTATAAGCCCGCCGGCGGCGTAAAACGCCGCGACAGAGGCAGCATGTCCTGGAACAATCAAGGCGGCCCGTGGCAATCGCGCGGCCCGGGGCCGTGGGGCTCGGGTCCCGGCGGGGCGCCAAGCCCTAACGACATCGAGGACGCGATCCGACGCCTGCAAAAGAACTTCAGCGGCCTGCCGAGCGGCGGCCTGGGGCCGAAGTCGATCGCCGCCATCGTGCTGGCGGCGCTCATCCTCTGGCTTGCGCTCGGCACGTTCTACACGGTGCAGCCGAATGAGATCGCGCTGAACCTGGTGTTCGGCCGCTACACCGGCCGCGCCATGCCCGGGCTCAACATGAATTGGCCATGGCCGGTCGGCTCGGTCATCAAGGTTCCCGTGCAGGACCAGCAGAACACCGAGGTGGGCTACCGCGCCGAGGGCCGCGCCGACGTGCCGTCGGAAAGCCTGATGCTGACCGGCGACAAGAATATCGTCAATGTGCATTTTCGCGTGAACTGGCGCATCGACGCCGTGCATCCCGAGGACTTCGTCTTCAACGTGCTCAATCCGCGCGAGACGGTGAAGTCTGTCGCCGAAAGCATCATGCGCGAGGTGGTCGGCCTGAAGACGATCGACGGCATCCTGACCAGCGACCGCAAGGCGATCGAACCCGACGCGCAGGCGCGGATGCAAAAGGTGCTCGACTTCTATCACGTCGGCGTTCAGGTCGAGCAGGTGCAGTTGCAACTGGTCGACGCGCCGGCGCAGGTGGTCTCGGCGTATCGCGACGTGACCGCCGCGCAGCAGGATCAGCAGCGCGCCGTCAACGAGGCCGACACCTACGCCAACCGGATCAAGCCGGAGGCCGAAGGCGATGCGTCGCGCATCGTCGCCGAGGCCGAGGCCTACAAGCAGCAATCAGTGCTCGAAGCGGTCGGACAGACCGCGCGCTACAGCCAAGTCTACGCGCAATACAAGAAAGCGCCGCAGGTGACGCGCGAGCGCCTTTACCTCGAAACAATGGAGAAGGTGCTCGGCGGCATGTCGAAGACCATGCTCGACACAAGGGCCGGATCGGCGCCGGTGCCGTACATCGCGGTCGAGCCGCCGGCGCCGACAGGGAACGCCAAATGAGCCGCCCGGTCTTAGGTTTCGGGCTGCTCGTCGCGCTCGGGCTATTGGCTTTGGTGTTGCGGCTGTCGTTGTTCACCGTCGATCCGACCGAACAGGCGCTGGTGCTGCGGTTCGGGCAGCCGATCGGCGACGTGATCGACGCCTCGGGGCTGCACGTCAAAGCGCCGTTCATCGACAATGTCGTCTATATCGACCGCCGCATTCTCGCGCTCGACGACGAGCGCCAGGAGGTGCTGGTCGCCGAGACCCAGCGGCTCGAAGTCGACGCCTTCGTGCGCTATCACATCACCGATCCGCTGCTGTTCTACCAATCGGTCGGAACGGTCGCCGGCGCCGATACGCAGCTTGGCGGCATGCTCAACTCGGCGCTCCGACGTACGCTGAGCGAGGCCTCCATTGTCGACATCGTGCGCGACCGGCGCGACGAGCTGATGGCCGACATCCGCGACCAGATGCGCAAGGGCGCGGCGCGCTTCGGTCTCGAAGTGATCGACGTCCGCATCAAACGCGCCGACCTGCCGGAGGAGAACTCGGAGGCGGTGTTCCATCGCATGCAGGCTGAGCGCCAGCAGGCGGCGGCCTCGTTCCGCGCCGAAGGCGCGCGGCAGGCGCAGAAGATCCGCGCCGACGCCGATCGCGACGCCACCGTCACCCGCGCGACCGCCCGCCAGAAGGCCGAGCAATTGCGCGGCGAGGGCGACGGCGAGCGAAACCGCATCTTCGCCGAAGCCTATGGGGTCGATCCCGACTTCTTCGCCTTCTACCGGTCGATGCAGGCCTACGAGCAGGCGCTGCCCAACAGCCGCGCGGTGATCGGTCCGACCTCGGATTTCTTCCGCTTCTTCCAGTCGCCGACGCCGGGAACAGCCGCCGCTGTAGCGCCCGCGGCGCCCGCCACTGCGCCGCCGTCCCCAGCGCCCGAAGCGCAAAGCAAGTAAGGGCCGCTTCAGCCCGATGGCAACCTACGACGTCGTCGAATCTCTCAAGGCCAAAACCTTGATATTCTGCGTCACGCCCGGGCGCAGCGGCACCCGGTTGCTGTGCCGCCTACTGAGCGATTGCGTCAAGATCCACGCCGAGCACGAGCCGCATCCGCGCGTCAATTTCGTGATGCGGACCATCCTTGCCGTGCCGCAGGCGGCGGGCGCCTGGCTTGTCACGGAAAAGCTGCCGGCGATGCTGGCGGCGACGTCAGCGCCGATCTACGCCGAGACGTCGCATCTCATTTGCAAGGGGCTCGTGGAGCCGATCCTCCAGCTCGGCCTGCGACCGAAGTTCATCCACCTCGCGCGGCCCGCCACCGAGGTCGCGCAGAGCCTGTTCCAGCTCAACGTCATTCCCGGCCGTACGCCCGACGGCAAACTCACGCTGGTCGGCCCCGAAGACCCCGGCGTTCTCGCCCTGGCCGAATCTTCGGCGTTCAGCGACTATCAGCTCTGCTTCTGGTACGCGCGCGAGATCGAACGGCGCCAAGCTTTTTACGGCGCGTTGTTTCGCAAGGTCGGCTGCGCGCAACTCTCCATCGAGATGCAGCGGCTGACGGAGTGGGACTCGGTGATCGCGCTGGGGCAATGGGTTCTCGGCGACGCGGCCGAACCGGACGCCGACGCGTTCGAGGCGATCCGTAAGCACAACCAGAACCCCCGCAAGGGCGTCGCGGGCGGCAAGCCCTTGCGTGAAATCCCCGCCGACTTCGCGTCGCAGGAGCGCGACCTCAACGATGCGCTAAAGTCCGCAAAGGTCACGCCGCGGTAACGTGGCCGATCGCGGTTCGCCGAGGGACGCAAAGTCTTTCGATCGCCCTGCTCCGACGATCCTGTATAAGGGCCTGACCGTATGCGCCCTCGGGCGCCATTTTAGCGCTTTCCCTTGAAACCCGTCCGCCCGCCTCAACAAAACCCCCTTGGCCCTACAAATTCACGTACCGACATGCCAAGGGCACGCGAACTCGAAAAGGATGATTCGCCCATGCGCGCAAAACCCATTCGCGGCGTCCTCGCGCTCGCGCTGATCGCCGGCCTTGCCGGCGCCCCCGCCCCGCTCGCCGCGCAGACCCGGCCGACCAACCTCGCCGATCTCGTGGCCCAGGTCGCCGAGGCCGTCGTCAACATCTCCGCCACGCAGACAATCGAAGACAAGAGCGCCGACGCCGCGCCCGACCTGCCGAAAGGCACGCCGTTCGACGACATGTTCGAGCAGTTTTTCAAGAACCACGGCCTCAACAGCCCGGCGCGGCCGCATAAATCGTCCTCGCTCGGCTCGGGCTTCGTCGTCGACGCGAGCGGCATCGTCATCACCAACAATCACGTCGTCGGCGACGCCAACGACATTATGGTGATCTTCACCGATGGCCGCAAACTCAAGGCCAAGGTGATCGGCAAGGATCCCAAGGTCGACGTCGCGGTGCTGAAGGTCGAGGGCGACAAGCCGTTCAAGACGGTGAAGTTCGGCGACAGCGACAAGGTGCGGGTCGGCGACGGCGTGATGGCGGTCGGCAATCCGTTCGGCCTCGGCGAGACGGTGACCGCCGGGATTCTTTCCGCCCGCAACCGCAATATCGAGAGCGGGCCCTACGACGACTTCCTGCAAACCGACGCGGCGATCAACAAGGGCAATTCGGGCGGGCCGCTGTTCAACATGGACGGCGAGGTGGTCGGCATCAACACGGCGATCCTGTCGCCGAGCGGCGGCTCGATCGGCATCGGCTTCGCCACGCCGTCCGACACCGTCGTTCCGGTCATCGCGCAATTGCAGAAGTTCGGCGAGACGCGGCGCGGCTGGCTCGGGGTGCGCATCCAACCGGTCGACGATTCGATCGCCGAGAGTCTCGGCCTCGGCGACGCCCATGGCGCGCTGGTGGCCGGCGTCGATCCCAACGGTCCGGCGAAGCCCGCCGGTATCGAGGCGGGCGACGTCATCGTCAATTTCGAGGGCCGGCCGATCAAGGAATCGCGCGACCTGCCGCGGATGGTCGCCGGCATGGCGGTCGGCGCCAAAGCGGAAGTGACCGTCCTGCGCAAGGGCAAGGAGATCAAGGTCGACGTCACGCTCGGCCGGCTGGAAGACGGCGAGAAGCAGATGGCGAAGGCGGAGGAGGAGGACAGCGACACGCCGAAGACATCGCAGTCCGCGAAGGCGCTCGGTCTGACGCTGTCCCAACTCGGCGACGACGCGCGCAAAACGTTCAAGCTGAAGGACAGCGTCAAGGGCGTGCTGGTGACCGGCGTCGAGGCCAACTCACCGGCCGCCGACAAGGGGCTGCGGCCCGGCGACGTGATCGAGGAGGTCAACCAGCAATCGGTCGACAAGCCGGCCGACGTCTCGGCGGCGATCGACGGCTTGAAGAAGCAGGGCAAGAAGTCGGCTCTGCTGCTGGTCGGCAACGGCGCCGGCGACGTCCGCTTCGTCGCGCTCGGGTTGAACTAGCCGATCACGGCTTCGTGACCATCTCTACGGGTAACCGGCGGCGCCCTGGCGACGAACTTTGGGTTGCGAGCCGGACCGGCCCGCTTCCCTAGGTCAATCGAGGTTTTTCCCATGAAAACCACCCTCTCCGCCGCGCTCGCCGGCTCGCTTGTGCTTGCGCTAGCCGGCGCGGCCAAAGCCGGCCCGGCTGCTGCGCAGCCCGGCGCCGACAAGTGCTATGGCATCGCCCTCGCCGCCAAGAACGATTGCGCCGCCGGCGCCGGTACGACCTGCGCGGGCACCTCTACGGTGGATTACAATCCGCACGCCTGGAAATATGTCGCCAAGGGCACCTGCGAGAGCATGACGACGCCGAAGGGCCACGGCTCGCTGACCCAGATGTAAGGTCAGTCGATCCGATAGACGTCGATCCCGGCCGCGCCGCCAACGCGCGTCAGGCCGGGGGCGTCGAGTGTCGACGCGCAGGCCCCATGCGCGTCGATCACGTAGTTAAAGTGTCCGCGCCAGTCGCGGAACGCCCGCGCCCAGGGCGCATTCACCACGTGCGCCGGCAACGCCGCGCGGCCAGCTTCGGTGAGCCAGCGCGCGTCCATCGGCAAGGTCGGCCCCCCGTCGAGCGCCGGGTCCGCCGGCGCCACCGGCTGAATGCCGGTTTGCGCGAACAGCGTGTTGACATAGGCGCGGCGGTCGATGACCGCGAACGCCGTTAGATTGCCGAACATCGCGAAGTCCGCCTCGCCGCAGCGCGCGGGCTGAACGACCAGAGCGCGAGCGCCGGCGGGCAGGCTCGATAGGCCGGCGCGCACGGCCGCCGCGCGTTCCTGGAACGCCTCCCACGCTGGCGCCACAGACGCCAACCGCCACGCCGTCAACGCCAGCGCGACCCCTGCCGCCAGGGCGCGCAACCCATCGGCGGATTTGAGCGAAGTCGCCGCGATCGCGAGGAACCAGACATAGACGGCAAGGCGCGCGTCGATCAGATTGGCGGCGCCCAGCGCCGGGGGCGCGAGCAAAGCGACGAGCGCAAAGCCGACGAGCGCAAGCCGGGCTTTCTCCGCGATCTGCACGCCGCGCGCCAGGCTGAGCGCCGTCAATCCGAGCAGCGTCGCCAACGCCGGCAAGTCCGTCGACGTCATCGAGGCGACCGGCGCGAAAACCATCGCCAGCTTCGAGCCGCCCAACGAATAGGTCGAGGGCGGCGCCTGCCGCAGCAGGGCGAGTGCTAGCGGCAGGGCTTGTGTCGCGACCGCCAGCCCTGCGCGGCGGCCGAGCACCCGCACGGGCGCGCGCAGCGTCGCCACGCGCATCAGGCCCAACATGAGCGCGAACGCGCCCCAGGCGATGATGTGACAGAAGAACAGCGCCGCGCCGAACAGGTTCAGCCCGACGTAGTCGCGAACGCCGAGACGCTCGCGACGAACGACGTACGCCAGCCCGAGGAACGCCAGTCCCATGCCGACGGCGAAGTTCAGCAGCCCGCCGGTGGTCGCGACATTGTAGCTGAGGAACGGAATCAGCCAGATCGTCGGCGACGGCTTGGCGAACAACGCCCGATGCAGCGCCCAGGCGCCCAGCGCCGGCAAGGCGATGGCGAGCGCCAGCGCGAGCCGCACGACGGTCTCCGGCGAAAGCAGCGGCGACAGCGCGAGGTAGACCGCGTCGAGGCCGAGATTGGGGATCAGCCCGAAATGGACGTGGTACAGCCCGCGCAGCGGATCGTCGGGGGCCATGCCATAGAGGGTCAGGCGCGCCCAGTGGTTGACGATGTCGTTGCCGCGCGGAATCGGCCATAGCCCCGCCGGCGCCGCCGCCAGCGCGACCAATGTGAGATAAACCGCGCCCGCCGCGCGCGGCGAGGCGAGCGCGTCGTCGAAGCGCGCGCGCGGGCGCTCGGAAACCGCGTCCAAGGAGGCCATGGCTTCGAATTAACGCCGAGAGCCGTAAACAAAGCCTGCCCGGCGCATGGTTGAGGAAATCTGAGCGCGGCCCTTACCGCAGCTCGGGGAAATCCTCGATGCGAAATTCGCCTTCCGCCCTATCCCCGGCTTTCGCCAGCTCGGCCTCGCGCCCGCGCAACTCCACGCGCCGGATCTTGCCGGAGATCGTCTTCGGCAGTTCAGCGAATTCGAGCCGCCGCACCCGCTTGTAGGGCGCGAGACGGCCGTGCAGGAACCGGAAAATGTCGAGCGCGGTCGCCCGATCCGGCGCACAGCCGGGCGCCAGGACAATGTAGGCTTTCGGGGTCGCCAGCCGCGCCGCGTCGGGCGCGGGCACCACGGCCGCCTCGGCGACGGCGTCGTGCTCGATCAGCGCGCTCTCCAACTCGAACGGGCTCAGACGGTAATCGTTGGATTTGAACACGTCGTCGGCGCGGCCGACATAGGTGATGAAGCCGCTCGCGTCGCGCGTCGCCACATCGCCCGTGCGATAATAGGCGCCGGTCAGCGGCCGCAGGGCGCCGTCGTCTTCCTGATAGCCGCGCATCAGGCCCATCGGGCGCGGGTTCAGCGGCACGGCGATCTCGCCCTCGTCGCTTTCAAGGCCGTCGGCGTCGATCAGCGCGACTCGATAGCCGGGCAATGGGCGGCCCATCGAGCCGGCGACGACCCGCTGCCCGACCGAGTTGCCGACCATCATGGTCGTCTCGGTCTGCCCATAGGAATCGCGCAGCGACAGGCCCCAGGCGCGGCGCACCCGCTCGATCACCTCGGGATTGAGCGGCTCGCCGGCCGAGTTGATCTCGCGCAGGTGGGTGCGCCAGTCGTCGAGCGGCAGTTGAATCAGCTGCCGCCAGACGGTCGGCGGCGCGCAGAATGACGTCACCTCGTGCGCCACGAGATCATCGAGGGTCGCGCGGGCGTCGAAGCGCTTGTCGAGCGCGAGGATGCAGGCGCCGGCGTTCCACGGCGCGAATACGTTCGACCAGGCGTGTTTCGCCCAACCAGGGGAGGAAATGTTGAGATGCGCGTCGCCGGGCTTCAGCCCGAGCCCAAACATCGTCGACAGGTGTCCGACTGGATAGCTGGTGTGGCTATGCATCACCAGCTTCGGCCGCGCGGTGGTGCCGGAGGTGAAATAGAGCAGCAGCGGATCGTCGGCGCCGGTCGGGCCGTCGGCGGTAAAATGCGGCGAACCCTTCAGCAGCGCGTCGAAATCGCGCCAACCCGGCGCGCGGCCGCGCACGGCGATGCGGACGACGTCGCCGGCCAATCCGGCGAAACGATCGACGACCGAGGCGTCCGCGATCACGAATCGCGCCCGGCCGCGGGCAAAGCGGTCGGCGATGTCGGCGGGGGCCAACAAGGTCGTGGCCGGGATCAGCACCACGCCGAGCTTCATTGCCGCCAGCGTCGCAATCCACAGCGCCGGGGTGTTGCCGAGCATCAGCAGCAGCCGGTCGCCGCGCTGCGCGCCGAGCGCGCGCAAGCCGTTCGCGGCGCGGGCGGAAGCTTCGGAGAGTTCCGCGAAAGTAAGCGTCTCGACCTCGGCGCCGAGCACTTTCAGGGCAGGCTTGCGGCCATGTTCGCCCTTGGCGAGCTCGGCGTCGAACCAGTCGAGCGCCCAGTTGAAACGACTGAGTTTCGGCCATTGAAAGCCGGAACGGGCGAATTCGTAATTATCGCGCAACGCCAGCAAAAGGTCGCGCGCGGATTTGAAGTCGGCGCTCGACATGTCAGGCGGCCGAGCGGGTGATCTCGACCTTGTCGGGGTAGAAGGCGAGATGTCCGGCAATGGCCTCAACTCCGGCCTTCGGCGCTTCGTAGCTCCAAACGGCGTTGGCGACGCTTCCCTGCTCATCTTTCAGATTCAGATAGCTCGCCAACCCTTTGTGCGGACACGTTGTGTGGTGCGCGCTTTCCGACAAGAATCGCATGTCGGCGTCCTCGCGCGGGACATACAGCACCGCTGGATAGGACCCTTCCTTGAGTTCAAGGGCGTGTTGGGTGTCGACGACGACATGGTCGCGCCAGCGCACGACGACGCGGCCCGGGGCCGGAACGATCTCGATATAGGCCATTTCGCGCTCCCGTTTTCGGGCCGCGTTAGTGCCACGAGACAGGCGCCAAGTCGAGGCTAGCCTTTGCGGCTTCCCTTGCCCACGTAAGGGTTCTCGCCCCCCGAGCGCATCGACAGCCGAATCGGCACGCCCAGAAACTGAAAGGTCTCGCGCAAGCCGTTGACCAGGAACCGCTTGTAGCTTTCGGGGATGGAGTCGACCTGGTTGCCGAACAGAACGAAGAACGGCGGGCGCGCCTTCGGCTGCGTCATGTAGCGGATTTTCACGCGGCGACCGGAAACGGCCGGCGGCGGCGTCGCTTCGACGACCGGGCCGAGCCAACGGTTGAGCCGGCTTGTGGAGACGCGCTTGTTCCAGAGCTCGTGCGTCTGGATCACGGCCTCCATCAACTTGTCGAGATGCGCGCCCGTCAGACCGGAAAGCGGGATCACCCGGACCCCGCGCAACTGCGGCAGCAACGCGTCGGCCTCGGCGCGCAACGTCTGCGCCGCGAGGCTCTTGTTCTCGATCAAGTCCCATTTGTTGAGGCCGATCACCACGGCGCGGCCTTCGCGCTCGGCGAGGTCGGCGAGCGCAAGATCCTGCTTCTCGAACGGGATCGTCGCGTCGAGCAGCAGGATGACGACCTCGGCGAACCGCACCGCCCGCAAGGTGTCGGCGACGGCGAGTTTCTCAAGCTTATCCACGACGCGAGCTTTGCGCCGTAAACCCGCGGTATCGAAGAGTTTCAGCTCGCGGTCTCGCCAGCGGGCGGGGATAGAAATCGAATCGCGCGTAAGCCCGGGCTCCGGCCCTGTCAGCAAGCGATTCTCGCCGAGGATACGGTTGAGCAGCGTCGATTTGCCGGCGTTGGGGCGGCCAAGCACGGCGATGCGCAGCGGCCTCGTCGGATCGACCGGCGGTCCGTCCTCGTCCTCGCCGAGGTCCGGCTCGCTCTCGTCGGAGCCCGCCGGGTCCTCCGGGACGCCGTTTGGCAGGACTTCCCGCAACGCCTCGTAGAGATCGGACGTGCCCTCGCCGTGCTCCGCGGAGAGCGCGATCGGGTCGCCGAGGCCGAGTTCGTAGGCGTCGAGCGCGGCGTTTCGGCCGGCCGCGCCTTCCGCCTTGTTGGCGACGACCAGGATCGGCTTGTCGATCCGGCGCAACGCTTCCGCAAAATGGCGGTCGGCGCCGGTCAAGCCGGCGCGCGAATCGATCATGAACAGCACCGCGTCGCAATCGTGCAACGCCGTTTCGGTCTGCGCCCGCATCCGGCCGGCGAGCGAGGCCGGATCGCCCTCCTCCAGCCCCGCGGTGTCGACGATGGTGAAGACGAGGTCGCCGAGCGACGCCTCGCCCTCGCGGCGATCCCGCGTCACCCCGGGCTGGTCGTCGACGAGCGCGATCTTGCGCCCGACGAGCCGGTTGAACAGCGTCGACTTGCCGACATTGGGGCGACCGACGATGGCGACTTTGGGCGTCACGGCTTTGGCGCCGCCGAAGAGTGCGCGGCGACCAAGCCGAGCAGCGTCTGGGCGGTCTGGCGATCGGCCGCAGGCGCCTCCGCGTCGCCGATCACCTCGTCGAGCCGCTTGCCGGCGGCGTCGTAGTCCTTCGCGGCGAGCGCCAGCGAGGCCAGCGCCAGCCGGGCCGTGTTGCGATAGGGGCCGGAGGCGGAAAGCTGTTCGAGCGCGGCTTTTCCGGCGTCGGTCTCGCCGGCGTCGAGCCGCGCCAGCGCGCCGCGCAGCTTGGCGGTGTCGCGCATCAGCGGATTGAGCGATGCGTCGGCGGCGAGCGCGTCATAGGCCGCGGCGCCGGCCTTGGGATCTTTCTTCAGCGCGAGGGCGGCGTCAACAAAGCGGCTGAGCGCCGCGTAGCCGGCCGGCGCATCCTTCTGCAACGCGCCGATCGCCGCCTGCGCCTCCTCCGACTTGCCCTCGCCGTCGAGCCGGAGCGCGTTCTGGAACGCCGCGCCGGCGGTTTCCGCCGCCTTTTGCGCCCGATATTGCCAAAAGCGGTAGCCGCCGGTCGCCAGCACGATGAGCAGCGCCACGACGACCACGGCGTTCTGGTGTTTGGTCCAGAATTCGACGGCTTTGTCGCGCCGGACCTCCTCGTCGACTTCCTGGAAAATATCGCTCATCGCTAACGCCTTCGCCGCCGGCCTCGTTCGCGGCGGCCCGCCCCTATCACGCTCTCAGCCCCAAGGCGAGGACGCGTTTAGGCCGCGCGCGCCGGCGGCGGCCCGAGATAGCGCGCTTGCGGCCGGATCAGCCGTCCCGTTGCGGCCTGCTCGCGGGCGTGGGCGATCCAGCCGGCGATCCGGCCGATCGCGAATACGCAGGTGAACGCGTCGGGCGGGAATCCCAGCGCCTCCAACAGCAACGCTGTGTAAAACTCGACGTTGACGTCGAGCGGGCGCGAGGGCTTGCGCTCCTTCAGCACCGCCAGCGCCGCCGCCTCCACTGCGGCGGCGAGCGCGAAACGGCCGGCCGCGGCGCTTGATCCGAGCCTAGAGGCCGCCGCCTTCAGCGCATCGGCGCGCGGGTCGCGGACGCGGTAGATGCGATGGCCGAAGCCCATCAGCCGGTCGCCGCGCGCCAGCGCCGCCTCCAGCCACGGCCGCGCCTTATCCGGCGTCCCGATCGCGTCGAGCATGGCGATCACCGGCCCCGGCGCGCCGCCGTGCAGCGGACCTTTGAGCGCGCTTAAACCCCCGAGCGCCGAGGAGACGAGCCCGGCGCCGGTCGAGGCGATCACCCGCGCGGCGAACGTCGAGGCGTTGAGACTGTGATCGCTGACCGTCACGAGATAGGCATCGAGCGCGGCGGCCCGCTCCGCCGACGGCGCCTGCCCCGAAAGCATCCGCAGCGTGTCCGCCGCATGGCCAAGCGCGGGGTCGGGCGCGATCGGCGCGAGGCCGGCGCGACGGCGCAAAGCGGCGGCGGCGAATACGGCCGGCGCTGCGGCAAGCCGCAAGGAGGTCGCGAGATCGGCGCCGTCTCCAAGTCGCGCGAGCAGCGCCCGCATCGCGTCGTACGGCGGCGCGTGAGCGAGCGCGTCGTCGAGCGCCGCGACTTCGGCGAACGCCTCACGGCGTGCGGCGCCGAGCGCTGGTCCCAAATCGGCCGGCAGGCCGTCGAAGAATCCGTCCCATAGCAGCCGCGCGACGTCCTCGAAGCGGGCCGTGCCAGCCAACTCATCCAGAGAATGGCCGCGGATGACGAGCCGGCCCGCCGCGCCGTCGACTTCGGACAGCACCGTATCGGCGGCGATGACATCATCGAGTCCCATGTGCGCTCCCTTTTGGCTAACCAAAGGTTGCCGCAGAGCGTTGATTCGTCAATCTTGATCCATATAATCAATATATGACCGATGAATGGATCGTCGCCGCCGAGGCGCTGACGCGGCTCGGCGTGCGCGCGCAAACGCTGTACGCCTACGCCAGCCGCGGGCTCGTCGGCGCGCGCGCGGACCCCGACGTTCCGCGCAAGAGCCGTTATCGCGCCGCCGACGTCGACGCGCTCGCCGCCCGCGCCCGCCGAAGTCGCAAGCCGAAGGACATCGCCGAAGGCGCCCTCGCCTGGGGCGAACCGGCGATCGCCTCGGCGATCTCGACCGTCGTCGACGGGCGGCTGCTCTATCGCGGCCAGGATGCGGTCGGGCTCGCCGAGCGGCTGACCCATGAGGAAACGGCGCGGCTCTTGCGCGGCGGCGCCGGCGAGCCCCCGTCGACGCGAACCCCGCCGCCGGAGGGTGAAGGCGCGATCGCCCGTGCGCTGGCGGCGTTGGCGGCGCGGGCGGCTGTCGATCCGCCGCTTGTCGGCCGGCGCGGCGCGGCGTTCGACGGCGAAGCGGAGGCGCTGCTGGCGACGATCGGCGACGCCGTCGCCGGACGCGTCGCCGCCGGTGCGATCCACGAGCGCCTCGCCGGCGCCTGGGGTCACGCCGCCGACGGCGCGGCGGCGGACGCGATCCGCCGCGCGCTGGTGCTGCTCGCCGACCACGAATTGAACCCGTCCGCCTTCGCCGCGCGGGTCGCCGCCTCGACCGGCGCCTCGCTCGCCGCCGCCGCGCTCGCGGGGCTAGCGACGCTGACCGGCCCGCGCCACGGCGGCTCGCCGGCCGCGATCCGTCAGGTGCTTTCGCGCGCGCAGGCCGTCGGCGTGCGCGCGGCGGTCGCCGAACGCATCGCCGACGCGCAGCCCCTGCCCGGCTTCGGCCACCCGCTCTACGCGCGCGCCGACCCGCGCGCGGAAGCGTTGCTTGGCCGGTTCGCGCTCGCGCCGTCGCTGGCGGCGCTCCGCGAGGAAGCGCGCGATTACGCCGGGCTGTTCGCCAATATCGATTTCGCGTTGGTCGCGCTCAGCGAGGCGTTCGCTCTGCCCGAGGAGGCGCCGATCGCGATTTTCGCGACGGCGCGGGCGGCCGGCTGGATCGCCCACGCCATCGAGCAGGCCGAGAGCGGCGTGATGATCCGGCCGCGCGCGCGGTATGCGAGCGCGGCGCCGGTCAGGCCGCCGCCTGCTTCGGCTTCAGCCAGCCGCGATTGACGATCACTTCGGCGATCTGCACCGCGTTGAGCGCCGCCCCTTTGCGCAGATTGTCGGAGACGCACCAGAAGTTGAGGCCATTGTCGATCGTCGGGTCTTCGCGGATGCGGCTGATGAAGGTCGCGTCCTCGCCCGCCGCCTCGTGCGGCGTGATGTAGCCGCCGGGTTCGCGCCGGTCGATCACCAGACAGCCGGGCGCCTCGCGCAGAATCTCGCGCGCCTCGTCGGCGCTGATCGGGTTCTCGAACTCGACGTTGACCGACTCGGAATGGCTGATGAAGACAGGCACGCGCACGCACGTTGCGGTCAGCTTGATCTTGGGGTCGAGGATCTTCTTGGTCTCGGCGACCATCTTCCATTCTTCCTTGGTCGAGCCGTCCTCCATGAACACGTCGATCTGCGGAATCAGGTTGAAGGCGATGCGCTTGGGGAACTTCTTCGGCTCGACGGGATCGGAGACGAACACCGCCCGGGTCTGCGAGAACAGTTCGTCCATCGCGTCCTTTCCGGCGCCGGAGACGGATTGATAGGTCGAAACCACCACCCGCTTGATCTTGGCGTGATCGTGCAGCGGCTTCAGCGCGACGACGAGTTGCGCCGTCGAGCAGTTCGGGTTGGCGACGATGTACTTGCGCGAAAAACCTTTGGCGGCCTCGGCGTTGACCTCCGGCACGACCAGCGGCACGTCGGGGTCCATCCGCCAGGCCGAGGAATTGTCAATGACAAGGCAGCCCTTGGCGCCGATCCTCGGCGACCAATCCTTCGACACCGATCCGCCGGCCGACATCAGGCAAATGTCGGTGTCAGAAAAATCGTAGTGGTCAAGCGCTTTGCACTTCAGCGTCTTGTCGCCGAACGAGACCTCCCGGCCGATCGAGTGGGTGGAGGCGAGCGCGACCACCTCCGACACGGGAAACCGCCGCTCGGCGAGAATACCGAGCATCTCGCGACCGACATTGCCGGTAGCGCCGACTATCGCGACCTTGAAGCCTGACATGGAACCCCTCTTTCCCCCGCGTGGCCTTAGAGGCCGTCGACCCCGGCGCTCCGCCGGGGGAGGAAACCGGAGCGGAGGCGCGTCTACCCGTTCGTCACGCCTTTGGCGGCGGACATTTTCGTCGGCTTGGTTTTCGTCGTGGTTTTGACGAGGCGCGACATGCGACGATCCGGCGCGGGATAAATCCGCGCGGGAGCGGTTGGCACAAAATCGCGGGGGAGTCAACGAAGGCGGGTCAGTTTGAATATCGCCGAAGACCCTCAACCCGCCGCCCGACGCCTACCTCAATGCGGCGGCCCTCTCCTCGCTCGATCCTTAATGACCAGCAGGCGATCAATCAGATCGCGAACAGCGTGGCGTTCGGGGCGCCGCCTACCGACGCCGGCGCCTAGAACCTGTGAGGACGGAACCCCGCGGAAAATGAACAGGATGCTGCGCGAGCCGCGGACGCCGCCCGCCTTGCGCGCCGGACCGCCCTTTGCAAAATGAGCCGAACGCAGCCATTGTTCGACGGTTCACAAAGGAGGCCGGCTTGCGAGTCTTGCGCTTATTATCTCTCCCTATCGCCCTGGTCGAATTGTGCGCGCCGGCCTTCGCCGTTGAAGCGCTGCCGGACAATGGCGCGGCGAAACTCGCGGCCTACCAAGTCTGCCACCCGCTGGCGTCGGTCGACATGGGGCCGGCGGGTTCCGCATCCGCCACCGAGTGCAACGGCATCGTCAAGAATCTCGACAATCAAAAGCTGCCGGACAATCTGGCGATACGCTGCTTGGAGGCGACCAGCGCGCGACCGGAAGCGTATAAATATTCCGGAACCTGCGTGCAGACCGACAGCGACGGAGACAAACTCTTCATGACCTACGAGGGCTCAAAGAGTGGTCAAATCAAATGGATCGGCGGGACGGGCAAATACAAGGATGTAGACGGGTCCGGGAACTTGGGCGTCGTCGTCGCCCCAGGCGGCAGCTCCAGTCTTTTCGCATATACGCTTAACTACGATGTAACTTGGACTCACAAAGGAAAGTGATTGAGTTCTTGAGTCCCAGGAATTGAAGCGCCCAAGATACGCGACGTCGTCGCGCAAGCGGCCACAGGTGCTTGGCTCCCTCCGGCGTTCGGCAGGCAAATGGTGCGCCGCCATTCGCCTCAAATAGAGCCTTGGCCGCCCGAAATTGAACTGGCGGTCTCCTTCCGTCCGCCCTAACCTGCGGCCAGTCGAAAAGAATACGGGGAGGAGACCATGGCGGCGACGCTGTTCAGAAACGTGCGGGTCTGGGACGCGATCCGCGACGAAGCCTATCCCGGCGAAGTGCTCGTCGAAGGCAACCGGATCAAGGCGGTCGCGAGAGGGCGCGACCCAATCGACTCGAGTCGCGCCGCCTCCGTGATCGACGCGCGCGGGCTGTTCCTGATGCCGGGCCTCGTCGAAGGCCATTGTCACCTGTCGTTCGTCAATCCCGCCCGCAACCAGGACCTCGGCGAAATCCCGCCCGAGGAGCATTTGTTGCGGACGATGCGCAACGCCACGCTGCTGCTGAACCACGGCTTCACCTCCGCCTATTCCGCCGCGTCCGCGAAACTGCGGCTCGATGTCGTGGTGCGGCAGGAGATCGAGGACGGTTATCTCGCCGGGCCGCGCTACAAGGCGGCCGGCCCCGAGATCACCGTCACCGGCGGCCTCGGCGACGAGCGCAAGAACCACGGCCATTTCGAGGGTTTCGGCATGATCGCCGACGGCGTCACCGAAATCCGCCGCGCCGTCCGACTGTGCGCCCGCGAAGGCGTCGACAACGTCAAGTTCAACGTCTCCGGCGACGAGTTTGTCTCCAACTGCCGCGCCGAACTGGTGTCGATCAGCCAGGAGGAGCTCAGCGCCGGCGTTCAGACAGCCCACGATTTCGGCAAGCGCGTCGCCGTGCACGCGCGCGCGGCGGAGTCGGTCAAGCGCTCGGTGCGCGCCGGCGCCGACTGCATCTACCATTGCGATTTCGCCGATGAGGAAGCCCTCGACATGCTGGAGGCGGTCAAGGACAAGGTGATTGTCGGGCCGGCGTTCGGCCTCGTCCACAATTCGGTGTTCGAGGGCGACGTTGTCGGCCTCACCAAGGAGATCGCCGAGAAGATGGGTCTGCCGCGCAAGCTCGAATTCACGGTTGCGACCTATAAGGAGATGCGCAAGCGCGGGATGCGCGTGGTCGTCGGTGGCGACTATGGCTTCACGGTCACGCCGATGGGCCAGAACGCGCGTGACATCGGCCATTTCGTGAAATTCTTCGGCTATTCGCCGGCCGAGGCGCTGAAGTGCGCGACCACGGTCGGCGGCGATCTTATGGGGCTCAAAGGCGAGCTCGGCGTGATCGCCGAAGGCGCGCTCGCCGATCTGCTGCTGGTTGACGGCGATCCGCTGGAGGATCAATCGGTGCTCGTCGGCCCCGATCGTTTCGTGATGATCATGAAGGACGGCAAGATGCATCGCGATCCCCGCGCGTGGCTCGCCGCGCCGCAACGCATCGCCGCGGAATAGCGAGTTGGGCGAACTCGCGCTCGAAATGGAGCGCATCTCGAAAGCGTTCCCCGGCGTGCAGGCGCTCGACGACGTCAGCTTCGACTGCGCGGCCGGCGAGGTTCACGCGATCTGCGGCGAGAACGGCGCCGGCAAGTCGACGCTCATCAAAATCCTCGGCGGCGTCTATGCGCCCGACGCCGGGCGGCTGCGGATCGCCGGGGAGAGGGTCGCCTTCGCGCATCCCGTCGCGGCGCGACGGGCCGGCGTCGGCGTCGTGCATCAGGAGCTGAGCCTCCTGCCGGACCGTTCGGTCGCCGAGAACATCTTCCTCGGCCGCGAGCCTGTGCGGTTTGGCCGGCTTGACCGAGCGGCGATGCGTGACGACTCGCGCACGATTTTGGCGCGGCTGCGCTCGACAGTTAATCCCGACGCCCGCGCCGGCGATCTCAGCGTCGCCGAACAGCAGATGGCGGAGATCGCCAAGGCGCTCGCCAGCGAGCCGCGCATCCTGGTGATGGACGAGCCGACCGCCGCGCTCGACGACGCCGAGGCGGCGCGGCTGCTTGATCTCGTGCGGCGCCTGCGCGCCGAAGGCGTGGCGATCATCTATGTCTCGCACCGGATGCCGGAGATCGCCGCGATCTCCGATCGCGTCACGGTGTTGAAGGACGGACGCAAGGTCGTCACCGCTGACACCGCGACGATGCCTACCGAACGGCTGGTGCGCGCCATGGTCGGGCGCGATCTCGCCGACTATTTCCCGCCGCCGGGCGGCCCCGCAGGCGAAATTCTCCTGGAGGCAAGAGGCGCGAGCAACGCCGAGCTTTCCGACATCGATCTGGTGGTGCGGCGCGGCGAGATCGTCGGCGTCGCCGGGCTCGAAGGCGCAGGCAAGGGCGCGTTGGCGCGCGCCGTGCTCGGCGACAAACCATTCGAGCGCGGTGCGTTGCGCCTCGCCGGCAAGCCCTATGCGCCGCACTCGCCGCGGGCCGGGATTCGCGCGGGCGTCGGCTTTCTTCCTGACGATCGCAAACGCGACGGGCTCGTGCTCGGCCAGACGCTGCGCGACAACGCGGCGTTGACCTTGCGCGCCTTCGCCCGTGCGCTTGGCCGACCGGCCAAAGGCGCCATGTCCAACCAGACTCTCGACGCCGCGATGAAAGCGCTCGACGTGCGCGCGGCGCGGTTCGACAATCCCGTTCGCACGCTGTCGGGCGGCAACCAGCAGAAGGTGATCGTAGCGCGCTGCCTCGCCCGCGACCCGCAATTGTTGATTTTCGCCGAGCCGACCCGCGGCATCGACGTCGCCGCCAAATCGGCGATCTACCGCATCATGCGCGACCTCGCCGGGCGCGGCCGCGCAATTCTGATGATCTCCTCTGATCTGCCGGAGATCGTCGGCGTCAGCGATCGCATCGTCGTGATGCGCGACGGCCGCATCGCCGGCGAACTGCCGCACGGCGCGACCGAGGAGCAGGTGATGGCGCTGGCGGTCGGCCATGAGGCGCGGGTGGCATGAGCGCCTTCGCCGCCTCGCGCGCGCGCGCCTCCATCCCCCTGTTGCTGTTCTTGGGTTCGGCGGCGCTTTACGCGGGCGCGGCGGTCTGGACGCGCTCGTTCAACCAGCTCGACACCAGCGGGCTCGTCGGCCTGTCGCAGCGCATGGTGGGTCTCGGCGTCGTGGCGCTCGGGCAGACGCTCGTCATCCTGTGTGGCTCAATCGACCTTTCCGTCGGCAGCCTCATCAGCGTCGTTGCGGTGATCGCCTCGTTCGTCATGCGCGGCGAGCCGGCGATGATGCTGCCGACCGTTGTCTTGACGCTCGCGCTCGCCGCCGCGATCGGCGCGATCAACGGCCTGGTGATCTCGCGGCTGAACGTCAGCCCGCTGATTGCGACGCTCGGCGCGGGCCTCATCATGCAGGGCGTGCTCTCCGCCAATTTCAACAATTTCACGGGCTCGGTGCCGGAGGCGTTCGGCGCTGTCGCCTACGGGACGATCGGCCCCCTGCCCTGGTCGGTGCTTGGCCTGTTCGCCCTGGCCGCGGCGACGGCTTGGTTGCTAAGCGCGACCCGGTTCGGCGCGCATCTCTACGCGGTCGGCGGCAACGCCGCGGGCGCGCGGCTCGCCGGCATCCGCACCGACCGGGTGACGATCGGCGCGCATGTGCTGTGCAGCCTGTACGCGGGATTGACTGGCCTTTATCTCGCCAGCCGCCTGCGCTCGGGCGCGCCGTGGATCGGCCGCGACGGCGTCTACGACCTCGAGTCGATCGCCGTCGTGGTGATCGGCGGCACGCTGCTCGCTGGCGGGCGCGGCGGGGTGTGGGGCACCATTGCCGGGGTTCTGCTGTTCGCCGTGATTGACGCGGCGTTCAACATGCTGGGCGTGCCGGCGTTCCCGAAGCAGGTGATCCGCGGCGCCATCGTGATCGCGGCGGTCGCCGTCTATTCGGCGCGCCAGAAGGGACACGTCGCGTGACCATGGCGCTTCCGCGACAGCCACCCGGACAGGGTTTCGCCAATCTGACGCGGCGGCTCAACATCGGCGTCGTGATCTTCATCGTTCTGTTCGCCGCCGTCGCGTTCCGGCAGCACAGCTATATCGAGCCCGCCGGCTTCATGAACTTCCTGCGCCGCGCCGCGCCGCTCGCGGTGCTGGCCTCGGGCCAGGTGTTCGTGATCGTCTGCGGCGGCTTCGATCTCTCGGTCGGCTCGCTCGTCACGCTCTCCGTGCTCGGCGCTTCGATGATGACAGGCGGCGATCCCTCGCTGACCGGACTGGCGATCGCCGCGCTCTACGGCATGGGGCTCGTCGTCGGCCTCATCAATGGCGTCAGCGTCGCCTATCTGAAAGTGCCCTCGATCATCGCCACCCTCGGCATGCTGCTGTCGGTGAACGGCGTCGCGATGATGTGGTCGGGCGGCAGTCCGCGCGGATATCTCCCCGACAATTTCCGCGCCTTCGGCCGCCTGGTGTTTCGCGACGTGCCGGTCGTCGGCACGCTGCCGCTGTCGGTGGTCGTCCTCGTCGTCGTCGCCGCCCTCGCCTGGTGGGGTTTGCACGGCACGGTGTTTGGGCGGCGCGTGTTCGCCGTCGGCGACAATCCCCGCGCGGCCGAACTTGCGGGCGTCCGCGTCGACCTGACCCGCATCGCCTGCTTCCTCATCTCGTCGTTCAGCGCGGTGACGACGGGCGTGCTGCTCGGCGGCTTCGGCGGCGTCTCGACCGACGTCGGCCAGGGGCTGGAGCTTCAGGCGATCGCGGCCTGCGTGATCGGCGGGGCGCAATTGATGGGCGGCAAGGGCACGGTGATCGGCGCGGTATTTGGCGCGCTGAGCCTGTTCGCCCTGTTTACGCTGCTCAATCTGCTGGGCTTGCCGCAGGCGCTGCGCGACGCGGCGCAAGGGCTCATTCTGATTTCGGCCGTCGCGGCTGGCGCGCGTCGCCAGCGCGAGGGCGGATAGCGGACGGCGAACGCCGTCGATCAAAGGGAGGAAGAGAATGGTGAGTACGACACTTCGCGCGGGCGTCGCCGCGCTGGCGCTGACCCTGGGGACGGGCGCCTATGCGCAGGATTTCAACAACCAACAGGATTTCGATTACGCCAAGCAATTGATCGCCATGCAGCCGCAGGGACCCGAGGGCAAGCCCTGGGAGCAGAACCTCGGCGGCAAGGAGGTCGACACCTCCAAATACAAGAAGCAAGGCCCTTATAGCGTCTGCTTCTCGAACGCCGGCGTTGACAACCCGTGGCGCGTCGTCGGTTGGACGGACATGCAAGTGCAAGTCGCCATGCTGAAATCGGACATCAAATCGTTCAGCGCCGCCGACGCCGGGGGCAAGGACGACAAGCAGATCTCCGACATCAACGCGTTCGTCACCAGCGGCAAGTGCGACATTCTGATCGTGTCGCCCAACACGACGGCGGCGCTGACGCCGGCCGTCGAGAGCGCTTGCAAGACGCTGCCGGTCGTCGTGTTCGATCGCGGCGTGCTGACCGATTGCCCCGTGACCTTCGTCAATCCGATCGGGGGTTATGGTTGGGGCATCCAGACGGCCAACTTCATCGTCTCCAAGCTGCCGAAGGGCGGCAAGGTGCTGGGCCTGCGCATCCTGCCCGGCGTCGACGTGCTGGAGACGCGCTGGTCGGCGGCCAAGCGCATCTTTGACGCCGCCGGCGTCAGCGTGGTCGGCGCCGAGTTCACGGGAGGCGACAACGCCAAGACCAAGGCGATCGTCGAAGACTACATCAACCGCTTCGGCAAGATCGACGCGATCTGGATGGACGCGGGCGCGACCGCGGTCGCGGCGATCGAGGCGTTCGAGGACGCGGGCCAGCCGTTGCCGATCATCACCGGCGAGGACCAGGAAGACTTCTTGATGAAGTGGCAGAAGGAGAAGCTCACCGCCTTCGCGCCGACCTATCCGACCTACCAATGGCGTTCGCCGATCATCGCGGCGGTCAAGATCCTGAAGGGCGAGCCGGTGATCGGGCCGAAGTGGAAGCTGCCGCAGCCGGTCATCACTGAGGAAACGCTCGCGCAATACGTCGATCCGAAGATGCCGCCGCTGCACTACGCCATGTGCGGCTGCAAGGACATGCCGGGCTATCCGCAGGTGTGGGGCGGGAAGTAGGGGCGAAGGCTTATCGATCTGCTTGGTTGAAAAACGACTGCTTCCGTCATGGCCGGGCTTGTCCCGGCCATGCGCGTCGCGCCGCCGCCATGCAGTGGGGGAACTTATAACGTCGCTGGTTGCACACAAAACGTTGTCGTTCTGAAAGAATGTCGCTCTGTCCGGACGCGGATGGCCGGGACAAGCGCGGCCAAGACGCGGACGCCGCCAATCAAAACTTCAAGCCACGCGGATTCGGAAAAGCCCCGCCCTGTCGCTCAGCCGAACACGCGGCGCAGATGGGCGAGGCCATCTCTCGCCAGCGCGTCCTCGCTTTCCGCCAGCGGGCGCCAGAGCGAGACCGCGCGCGCGATCTCCTTGATCTCCGGCGTGAACGCCTCGATCACGATCGGCCCGCGGTAGCCGACCTGCGCCAGCGCGGCGGCGATTTCGCGCCAGGGCAGATGATCCGCGCCGGGCGTCCCGCGGTCGTTGGCGCAGGCGTGAAACTCCAGCAGCCGCGATCCCGCGCTGCGGATGGCGGCGGGGATGTCTCGCTCTTCGATGTTCATGTGGAACGTATCCAGCAGCAGCCCGACGTTCGCGCCGCCGACGTCGGCGACGAACCGCAGCCCCTGCTCCACCGTATTGATCAGGTCGGTCTCGAAGCGATTGAGCGGTTCGAGCGCCAGCTTGACGCCGCGGCTGTCTGCGTAATCGGCGATCGGCCGCAACGTGTTCGCGGCGCGCTCCCATTGCGCGCGTCGCTCCTCCTGCGTCCGCATCGCCGTATTGCCGACGCCGGCATACATCGGCCCGCTCACTGTCGGGCTGCCGAGCTCGGCGGCGATGTCGATACATCGGCGCAAATAAAGCGTGGCGTTCTCGCGCGTCGCGGCGTCCTCGGAGCTCATGTCGCGATCGGGTCCGAAGGCGCCGCAGACGAGCGCCTTCAGGTCGGCGTCGCGCAGGCGCGCGCGAATGCGGTCAGGTTCGATGGTCTCGGGCCGCTCGACGCATATCTCGATGAAGTCGAAGCCGAAGCGTTTGACCTTGTCGATCAAATCCAGCGTGTCGGTTCCGAACGGCGACGTCCAGATAAAGGTGCTCGCCCCAAATCGCACGCTGTCCTCCGCGGAGTCCGACGGCTGCATGGGCGCCGGCTTTGATTGGTTTTACTGAACCGGGCTCGCGCAGGCAATCCGCGACTTTCAAGCGCCCTTAGAGCAGATACGGATCAGACAGAATCGGATTGTTATTGCGAGCGAAGCGAAGCAATCCAGCGCGCCGAGATCGTAGTCTAGTCGGTGAAGCTCGGCTCGGCGGAGACGTGGATGGCTTCGCTTCGCTCGCCATGACGGCGGTGCAACTTGATCGGTAACGGCTCTAGCCTCTGGCCCCCGGGCGCTCGTTATCCTAACATGGACGCGACGGCCTACGGATCGCAGAAGCCGCTCGAATTCTGAAAACGCCGGGAAGGAAATGAGGAAGTGAGCGTGCTTTTTGGCGAGCCGCTGGGGCAAACCTCCGAGCAAATGGCCGAACTCGGCCTCGCCTTCGTATTGTCGGCGCTGATCGGTCTCGAGCGCGAGTGGCGTCAGAAGAGCGCGGGCCTGCGCACGTACACGCTCGTCGGCTTCGCGTCGGCGCTCATCATCCTCGTTTCGAAATACGGCTTCACCGACGTCATTCAGCCCGACCGCATTGTCCTCGACCCCTCGCGCATCGCAGCGCAGGTCGTGTCGGGCATCGGTTTCATTGGCGGCGGCGTCATCTTCGTCCGCAAGGACCTGGTGCGCGGGCTGACGACCGCGGCGACGATCTGGTTGACCGCCGCCGTCGGCATGGCGTGCGGCGCCGGCCTGCCGATTCTCGCTATCGCGGTGACGGCCGGCCACTACGTGGTGATCGCCGTGTTCCCGATCCTCGAACGCCGTGTCCTGAAAACCCGCGTCGCGGCGAGGTCGCTGCGGATTTCTTATTGGGACGGACGCGGGATCTTGCGCGAGGTCCTGGCCGTCTGCACGCAGCACGAATTTTCGATCAGCCGATTGCGGGTCGAAGGGGAAAGAAAGCGTCCGGCTTTGTCGGGCGTTCAATCCGGCAAGGGCCACGGGAAGGGAGAAGACGACGAAACCGCCGTTGGCGACCTTCTCGTTGAGGCCGATCCGCCGGCGAAGGGGATTGTCAGTCTGCTCCTGGAAGTGCGAGGGCCGAAATCGCTGACCAAGCTGATCGCGCGGCTTAGCGAAATCGACGGCGTCGTCGCGTTGCACGCCGGCGACGGCGGCGCCTCGTCCGAGTGAGCCGGCGCCGGTGACGTCCGACTTCCAGCGCCGGCGCGACGAGATGGTCGATCGCCAGATCGCGACTCGCGGCGTGCGCGACCTGCGCGTGTTGCAAGCGATGCGCGACGTCCCGCGCGAGCGCTTCGTGCGCGAGGATCTCGCGGCATTCGCCTACCAGGACGGCCCGCTGCCGATCGACGACGGCCAGACCATCTCGCAACCCTATGTCGTCGCCTGGATGATCGAGGCGGCGGAGATCGCGCCCGGCGATCGGGTGCTCGAAATCGGCGCCGGCTCCGGCTACGCGGCCGCGGTGATGAGCCGCATCGCCGAATGGGTCGTGACCATCGAGCGCCACCCGGGCTTGGCGGACGCCGCCGCGGAGCGGCTCAGGCGGCTCGGCTACGCCAACGTCGAGGTGAGGGTCGGCGACGGCAGTTGTGGCGCGGCCGAAGCCGAGCCGTTCGCCGCCATCCTCGTCGCCGCCAGCGGACCCGCGGTCCCGGAGGTTCTGAAGCGCCAGCTGAAAATCGGCGGCCGGCTGGTGATGCCGGTCGGCGCCGCCGCGCAGGACCAGCGGCTCGTCAAGCTGACGCGAACGGCGGCGGATGACTTCGTGGCGGCGGACCTCGGGGCGGTCGTGTTCGTGCCGCTGATCGGCGAATTCGGCTGGGAGGCGGACGCCCGCACGCACGGCAGCGGTATGAAGGCGTCGAGTTGAGCGCGCGGGCCGCGCTGGATCGAGACGGCGGCGACGCGTATGACGCCGCGTCCCATGTCTGTTACCCTCCCGACTTCGCCTGCTGATCCGCGCCCGACCCGCGCGCGCGCAATCGCCGATTATTTCGCCCGCCGCAGCTGGAAGCCGTTCGTATTCCAGCGCGAAGTCTGGGCGGCGATGCGCGCGGGGCGGAACGGCCTGCTGCACGCCACCACCGGGGCCGGCAAGACCTTCGCCGTCGGCTTCGGGGCGTGGGCCGCCTCGAAACCCGCCCGAACCGAAGCCGCGCTGAAATGCCTCTGGATCACGCCGATGCGGGCGCTCGCCGCCGACACGGCGCGCACGCTCGAAGGCGCGCTCGGCGAGATCGGGACGTGGAGCGTCGGCCTGCGCACCGGCGACACCGACGCCAAGACCCGCTCCGCCCAGCGCAAGCGCCTGCCGGAGCTGTTGGTCACGACGCCGGAGAGCCTGACCCTCATGCTCGCCCACCCCGACACCCGCGCCCGATTCGCCGCGCTCGAAACCATCGTCGTCGACGAATGGCACGAGCTGCTCGGCAACAAGCGCGGCGTGCAAACCCAGCTCGCGTTGGCGAGGCTACGGCGCTGGCGTCCGGCGGCGCTGATCTGGGGCCTGTCGGCGACGCTCGGCGACCTCGAGGGGGCGAAACGCGCCCTGGTCGGCCCGAGCGGCGACGCTCTGCTCGTCCGTGGCAAGCTCGACAAGACGCTCGTCATCGACACGTTGCTGCCGGTCAAGGCCGAGCGCATCCCCTGGGGCGGCCATCTCGGCATCGCCATGCTCGACGACGTCGTCGCCGAGATCGAGGGGTCGGCGAACACGCTGGTGTTCACCAACACCCGCAGCCAGGCCGAGATCTGGTACAAGGAAATCCTGCGCGCCCGCCCCGATTGGGCCGGGATCGTCGCGCTGCACCACGCCTCGCTGGAGCGCTCGACGCGCGACTGGGTCGAAGCCGGACTGAAGTCCGGCGCGCTCAAGGCGGTGGTCTGCACGTCCAGCCTCGACCTCGGCGTCGACTTTCTGCCCGTCGAGCGCGTGTTGCAGATCGGCTCGCCGAAAGGGGTGGCGCGGCTGCTGCAACGCGCCGGACGCTCCGGCCACGCGCCCGGCCGGCCCTCGCGCATCACCTTCGTCCCGAGCCATAGCCTCGAACTCGTCGAATCCGCCGCCGCGCAGATGGCGGTGCGCGAGGGACGCATCGAGAGCCAGACGAGCCCCGACGCCCCGCTCGACGCGCTCGCGCAGCATCTGGTCACGATTGCGCTCGGCGGCGGCTTCCGGCCCGAAGAGCTGCTGCCCGAGGTGCGCGACACCGTCGCCTATGAGAAACTCACCGACGAGGATTGGCGCTGGGCGCTCGATTTCGTGCGCTACGGCGGCCCGACGCTCGCCGCCTATCCCGATTTCAAGCGCGTCGCGCCGGATGAACACGGCGTCTGGCGCGCGCCCAATGCGCGGCTGGCGATGCTGCATCGATTCAACATCGGCACGATCACCGCCGACGCCGGGCTCGTGGTGCAATACGGCCCGACGCCGCCGGGCGCGCGGCTCGGGACGGTGGAGGAGAACTTCGTCGCCAGATTGCGCGCCGGCGAAAAATTCTGGTTCGCCGGCAAGCTGCTGGAGCTGGTGCGGGTGCGCGAGCAGACGGCTTACGTAAAGAAAGCCGCCGGCGGCCGCGCCACCATTCCGCGTTGGGGCGGCGGCCGGTTTCCGCTGTCGACGACGCTTGCCGACGCGATGGTCGAATTGATGGGCGGCGCCGCGCAGGGCCGCTTCGACGGCCCGGAGATGCAGACCGCCAAGCCATTGCTCGAATTGCAGGCGCGCTGGTCGGCGCTGCCGACCCCCGAGACGCTGCTCGCCGAGACGCTAAAGACCCGCGACGGCTGGCGGCTGTTTCTCTATCCGTTCGCCGGACGCAATGTGCATCTCGGCATGGCGAGCCTGATCGCCTGGCGCGCCGCGCAGATTGCGCCCGGCACCTTCTCGCTCGCCGTCAACGACTATGGGCTCGAGGCGCTGAGCGCCACCGAGCGCGACTGGGGCGCCGAGCTGCCGGCGCTGATCGACGCCTCTCTGAGCCTCGAAGACTTGCAACGGCAGACGCTGGCGAGCCTCAACGCGGGCGAGCTGACGCGGCGGCGGTTTCGCGACATCGCCCGCATTTCCGGCCTGACCCCGGCCGCGCATCCGCAGGCGCGCCGCACCGCCCGGCAGTTGCAGGCCTCTTCGGGGCTGTTCTTCGACGTGTTCCGCAAATACGATCCCGGCCACGCCCTGATTCGCCAAGCCGAACGCGAGGTGCTCGAAGCCGAGCTCGACGTGAAACTGCTCGATGCGAATCTTCGCCGGATCGCTGCCCGAAGGCTCGTCGTGAAAGACTTGAAACGCTGCTCGCCGCTGGCCTTTCCGCTGATGGTCGAGGGTTTTCGCGAACAGCTCACCAACGAGGCGCTGTCGGCGCGCGTCGAACGGATGGCCGCCGCGCTGGAGCGCGCCGCCGCCCGATGAGCCCGGTTCTGTGGAGCGATCTGAGTTTGCTGCCGCAACGCGCCGTGTGGCGCGCCTCGACGCGCACCCTGTTCGTCGCCGACGTGCATCTCGGCAAGGCCGCGGCGTTCCGCGCCGCGGGACTGCCGGCGCCGGCGGGAACCACCCGCGAGAACCTCGCCCGGCTCGACGCGCTGATCGACGCGCTCGATCCTCGCGCGCTCGTCGTGCTCGGCGATCTTTTCCACGCCCGCGCGGCGTTCCGCGAGGCGACGCTGCGGGAAATCCGGGCTTGGCGCGCGCGCCGCGCCGGGCTCGAAATCCGGCTGGTCGCCGGCAATCACGACGTGCAAGCCGGCGCCCCGCCGCCGGAGCTCGATCTCGACATTGTCGCGGAGCCGTTTGCGCTGGACGGCGTCGAATGTCGCCATTCGCCTCTGGAGAACCCGGAGCCGTACGGACCGCCGGCGCTCGCCGGGCATCTGCATCCGACAGCGAGGCTCTACGGGCCGGGCTACGACAGCCTGCGCCTGCCCTGCTACATGGCGCGCGGTCGCCAGCTCGTACTGCCGGCGTTCGGCGAATTCACCGGCGGGGCGCGCGTTGCGGCAGACGCCGACACCGCTTTGTGGATCGTCGCGGCGGGCCGAATTCTCCACATCCCCGCCCACATGCCCAAGACGGCCCGGTCGCGGGTCTGAGAACCCCGTGACCAAATGGTCTAGGTCATTGAAAACAGCATGTTGCTGCGAGATGCATTGCGACTTTGCGATATATTTTTGCCCCTGCGTTGGGCAGGCGCTCAACGCGATGACGAAAACGCGACCGAACTATCAATTTTACGTTGCGTTACATCCATTCCCGTGCAAGTTGTATGGAATTGCGTGCCTCCTGGGGGCGGAGTGCGTCGATGGCGAAACCTATACCTGTATTTGCGTTTGTTTTTGCGGCCTATGCCGCCGCTACGAGAGGCAGCGCAAGCCAAACGCAAGGGGAGCCGGGGCCAAAGGGCCCGGCGCACAAATACTTCGAGAGCGAATTGCAACGCGTGCGCGTAGCGTTCGCCAGGGCTTGGACCTGTCGACCCGACGCCGACGGATATTTCGTGAAAGTGGCGCTCGTCGGCGCGGCGGACGAGGCGTGGCTCACCACGATATCGAAGACGACACTCGGATTTTGCGGTGTCGACGTCTTCTCGGGGCGTACCGTTCTCTTCGACGAGGCGAATATTGTGGATTGGCGCCAGCGAGGCGGCGTAGAGACCACACCAACGCAGCGACCGATCGCCACGCTTTATGCGGCGGTCGCGCCGGACGTTGGGATCGTCGAGGACGAGACGATCGCTTCCGCCAAGGCATGAATCGCGACGTCGGCGCGAGAGAACGCCGAACCCGAGGACGGCGATCTCCTCGGCACGGCCTAGCTCGCCGCCAGAGCGGTCAGCGCTTGCGCTGAGCCCTTGTTGCGAGTGTTGCTCTAGAGCGAGTTCTGATCAAGTTGAACCGCTGTCATGGCGAGCGAAGCGAAGCCATCCACGTCTCCGCCGAACCAGGCCTAGCCGATTAGCCTGCGATCTCGGCGCGCTGGATTGCTTCGCTTCGCTCGCAATGACGAAGCCGATTCAATTTGTTCGGTAAGCGCTCTAGCCTCCTCCCCGCCAGGGGAAGAAGGCTAGAGAATACCCGCCCTTAAGCGCCGACCTGCGCCGCCACCTGGACGGTCGACAGGTCGAGCCTGACCCCCGGCCCCATGGTCGAGGAGATCGCGGCGCGGTGCATGTAGGTGCCCTTGGCGCCGGTGGGCTTGGCCTTGTTCACCGCGTCGACGAAGGCGCGGATGTTGTCGGCGAGTTGTCCCTCGCCGAACGAGGCCTTGCCGACCGAACCCTGGACGATGCCGGCCTTCTCGGCGCGGAACTCGACGGCCCCGCCCTTCGACGCCTTCACCGCCGCCGCGACGTCCGTCGTCACCGTGCCGACCTTCGGGTTCGGCATCAGGCCGCGCGGCCCGAGCACCTTGCCGAGACGGCCGACGAGCGGCATCATGTCGGGCGTGGCGATGCAGCGATCGAAATCGATCGTGCCGCCCTGCACCGCCTGCACCAGGTCCTCGGCGCCGACGACGTCGGCGCCCGCGGCGCGCGCTTCATCCGCCTTGGCGCCGCGCGCGAACACCGCGACGCGCAAGGTTCGGCCGGTGCCGTTCGGCAGGTTGACGACGCCGCGCACCATCTGATCGGCGTGCTTGGGATCGACGCCGAGGTTGATGGCGAGTTCGACGGTCTCGTCGAACTTGGCGGTGGCTTGGCTCTTGACGAGCTTGACAGCTTCGTCGAGCGGATAAAGCTTCGTGCGAACAACGTCTTCGCGAGCTTTCTTGATGCGCTTTCCAGTTGCCATGGCTTTACCCCACCACCTCGACGCCCATCGAGCGGGCTGAGCCTTCGATCATCTTCATTGCGGATGCGATCGAGTCGCAGTTGAGATCGACGATCTTCTTCTCGGCAATCTCCTTGATCTGATCGCGGGTGATCTTGCCGACGTAGCCGCGGCCCGGCGTCTTCGAACCGGAGGCCGGCTTCTTGCCGATCTTCAGCCCGACCGCCTTCTTGATGAAGAAAGTGACCGGCGGCTGCCTCATCTCGAAGGTGAAGGAGCGGTCCTGATACGCTGTAATGACGACAGGAATCGGCGAGCCCTTCTCCAACTGCGCGGTGCGCGCGTTGAACGCCTTGCAGAACTCCATGATATTGAGGCCGCGCTGACCGAGCGCGGGACCGATAGGCGGCGACGGATTGGCCGCGCCCGCCGGCACTTGCAGTTTGATATAGCCGGCGATTTTCTTCGCCATGAGGCTGCTCCAAAAACGACGGGGCCGCATCGGGGTTCGCCCGAACGGCCGCCGCCAAGTTGCAGGTCGTGGTGCGAACGCAGGTCCGGCTGGCGACCGGGCGTTCTTCCACGGGTTGAGGCGCGGGGGCTAGCAGATTTGGCGGGAAGGCGCAACCTGAGCTATATTCGGCCGCGTGGAGTTGCTGCGATGACGATCGCCAAAGCGAAAGACGCCCCGGCTAAGGTGGCCTATGACGACGATGTGCTGCTTTGGTCGCTGCAGCAAGCGCGCTTCCTTCGCGAAGGGCGGTTCGCGGACCTCGACATTGAACATCTGGCCGACGAGATCGAGGACGTGGGCAAGAGCGAAAAGCGCGAGCTCGCAAGCCGTTGCGCGATATTGTTTGCGCATCTGTTGGAATGGCGCTTTCAACCCTCTTTTCGTTCGGGTTCCTGGCGCGCGACCATTCTCGATCAAAGAAATCGAATCGCGTTGGCTATCGAGGATACTCCCAGCCTCAAACCGCTGATGCGCGAGCCAAACTGGCGTCGGGGTGTATGGCTCGACGCCCGCACTCAGGCTCGAAGGGAGATGCGGCTGAAAATGGACGTCCTGCCCGAAGAGCCGCCCTGGTCGATCGAGCAAGCCTGCGATCCCAACTTCTGGCCCGACTAGCTACTTCTTCTCTTTCCGCACCACTTCCGCGCCCGTGGCGCCGTGCCCCGGCGCGGTGTTGGACGGAGGGTCGCTCGCCGGGAAGCTGTCGTCGAGTTGGTCGTCGAGCTTCTCGTCCACCACCTTCTTGTCGGGGTCCCTTGGGGCGTTGCTCTGGCGCGGCTCGGTCGGCATGATGGGGCTCCCATCGCAGCGGCGGGAAAATACCCGTCGGCTCACGCGGATTCGAACCCGCCAGCGTCACGCGAGTTCCCCGCGCGCATACAGGAGTGACCCGTGCGCATTGCGGTCCTCGGCGTCGGCGCGATCGGCGGTCTGCTCGCCGCGTCGCTCGCCCGCGCGGGCGAACAGGTCTCGGTCGTGGCGCGTGGCGCGCATCTCGAGGCGATCCGCGCCAAAGGGCTCACGCTCATCGCCCGCGACAGCGAATTCACGGTCGAAGTCGCGGCCGAGCGCCGTCTCGCCGATCTCGGCCCGCAGGATTGCATCGTGCTCGGCGTCAAGGCGCATCAGATCGCCGACGTCGTAGACGACGTCGCCGCGGCGCTCGGCGAACAGACGAGCGTCGTAACGGCGCAGAATGGCGCGCCATGGTGGTATTTCTTCAAGCACGGCGGCCCGCACGAGGGGCGGCGGCTCGAAAGCGTCGATGCGGGCGGACGCATCGCCGCCGCGTTGCCGATCGATCGGGTGCTGGGGGCGGTCGTCTATTGCGCCGGCGAGATCGCCGCGCCCGGCGTCATCCGCCACACCGGCGGCCATCGTTTCACGCTCGGCGAACTCGACGGAGCGACCACGGCGAGGGCGACGGCGCTTTCGGAGACGTTGCAGCGCGCGGGCTTCGCAGCGCCGGTGGTCGCCGACATCCGGTCAGAAATCTGGATGAAGCTGTGGGGCAACGCGACGCTCAACCCGGTCAGCGCGCTGACCCGCGCGCTGCTCGACGACATTTGCCGCTTTCCGCTGTCGCGCGCGCTGATCGCCGACATGATGGCCGAAGTCCGCGCCATCGCCGAAGCGCATGGCGTCAAATTCCGTCTTTCGATCGAGCAACGCATCGCCGGCGCGGAGGCGGTCGGGGCGCACAAGACGTCGATGCTGCAAGACGTCGAAGCCGGCCGGCCGATGGAGATCGACGCGCTGCTCGGCGCGGTGCTGGAGATGGGGCGGATGGTCGGCGTAGAAAGCCCGCGCCTTGAGGCGACCTATGCGCTGGTCAAATTGCTCGCCGCCCGCCTCGCGTGAGTCACGCCGCCTTCGCCTTCGGCGCGGGCCGAGCCGCGCTGGTCGGCGCCCATGGCGCGGAGCCCAGCTTCAACAGCCGCAACGCCGCGGCGCCCGCAGAGCCGATCCCGGTCGCGATCGCGTCGCAGCGCAGTTTCCGCTCCATGCCGTTCAGGCTTTCGTCGGCCGGGTCGCGCCAGACGCAGATCATGATTTTCGCCTGCGGGCAGCGCCGTCGCGCCGCGATCGCCGAGGCGCGCAAATGGGCGACCGTCAGCGGCTCGATGTCGCACAGGCAGACCAAGCCGACGCTGGCGCATTCCTCGGCGCTCGCCATGCGGGCGGCCTCGCGCGACACGATCTGGCTCGGAATGCCGCGCCGGGTCAGCGCATGTACGAGCATCGAGGCGGCGAGCGGATCGAGCGGATGGTCGCCATGCACGACCGCGACGCCGAGTTGCGAGCGCAGCAACGCGTCCTGGCGCTGCTCGACCGCCGCCAACCCGCCCTTGCCGCCGCCGAGCCGCACCAGACGCCGCAATAGCGTCCGCCAGCGTCCGTTGCCCTTGCGCGAGGCCCCGAGCCAGGCGACCAATTGCGCCGTCGATTGAGTCAGCGCGCCCAGCCTTTCGCTGTCGAGTTCGCCCCTCGCGACGTCGAGATGAGCGCGGCGCAGCGCCTCCAAGGCGACTTCGTCGTAGTAATCGGCGATGGCGTCGCGTTTGAGATAGGGGCGCGCCTGGATGGCCGCCTCGCGCGGATCGCCCGCCAGCATGCGCTGGTAGAAGGTCTCGTGCGCCGAGAGCGGCGGGTCGTCCCCGAGCAGCGTCTCCAGAAACGCCAGTCCCGGCGTATGGCGGCCGAGCACGACGAGGCAGATGGTCAACGGCGTCGCCAGAACCAGCCCGATCGCGCCCCACAGAAACGCCCAGACGGAGGCCGCCACGACGATCGCCGTGGGGGAAAGCCCGGAGCTGTGGCCGTAGACGATCGGCTCAAGCAACTGCCCGGTCACGCCCTCCGCCACCGCGAACAACGCCAGCGTCATGAGAAAGGATGACCAGCCGGGATCAAACGCAAACGCGACGAGCAGCGGCGGCACGACTCCGATCAGCACGCCGATGTAGGGCACGAAGCGCGCGATGCCGGCGATCGCGCCCCACAACGCGGGACTGGGCAAGCCGATCGCCCAAAGCGCGAGCGCGATGATGAGCCCGAACGAGCCGTTCATCACCACCTGCGCGAACAGGATGCGGCCGACCCGTCGGCCGGCGTCGTCGATCGCCTCGGTGGTGCGATAGATGTCGTTGGCGCCGATCAGCTTGATGAGGCGGTTGCGCAAATCCTCCTGCTGCGCCAGCAGGAAAGCGGTAAACACCAGGACAATGGCGAATTGCCCGAGCGGCGACAGCACCGGCGAGGCGAGTGCGCCCAGCACGCTGATCCGCGCGAAAGGCGATTCGTCGACGACGACTACGCGCTGCGGCGCGTGCGCGTCGGTGTCGGCCGGCGTCACTTCGCGCACGGCGTCGTCGAGCGCCGCCATCACGCCGGACGCCTTCCCACCTTTGCCAAAATGCAGCGCCAGCGCATGCACCTTTTCATGGATGTTGTGACGATAGGCCGGCAGTTTGTCAGCGAGGTCGGTCACCTGCCCGCTGACGAACCAGACCCAGACGCCGATCGCCGCCATGAACAGCGCCAGCGCGAGGACGCCGCCGACGACGCGCGGCAAGCCCAGCCGCTGGAGCGCGACGACGACCGGAGAGAGCGCAAAACTCAACAGGGTCGCGAGCGCGAGCGGAACCAAAACCTCTTTGGCGAGCACCAGGATCGCGCCCAGCCCGAGGGTGATGACGATCCACAGCGCCGCCTCCGCGAGGCGCGACGAGACCGCTTCCTGACCAAGACGCGCGCTCATGGCTCCGGCGCGATCTCGGGCGTCTGGCGCGCCGGCTCGTTCGCAGCGTCGATCTGTTGCAGGAGCGGGCCGAAATCGACCGGCTTGGCGTGCAGCTCGTCGCAGCCGTTCTGCCGCGCGAGCGCCTGCGCCTCCTCGGAACTGTTGCCCATCAGGGCGATGATCGGGATGGCGCGGGTGTGATCGTCGAATTTCAGCGCGCGCGCGGTCCGGAAATCCGAATCGCCTCGCAATTGCGCTTCGAGCAGGATGACGTCAGGGTTGAACGCCTTGGCGCCGGAGAAAGCCGCGTCCGGGTCTGTCGCCAGCAACACCGAATGGCCGCGCCGCTCCAACCGCTCGACCAGCATATCGGCGATCTGCGCGATGTCCTCGACTATCAGGATTTTCGCCACCAGCGCCCCCTCGAAGGTTGGCGCACACGCCGCCCTCAACCGACCCAACGAACCTAGCGGATATAAGTTCCGCCGGCCTTTGAGGCAGCGGCGCTCCTACCCCGCCTTTTCGATCAGGCTCTTGGCCGCCGCGCGCGCTTCCCGGGTGATTTCGGCGCCGGCGAGCATGCGTGCGATCTCCTCGCGGCGCTCGGCGGCGCCGAGCGCCTGCACGCGCGTCGTCACGCGGGCGCCGACGTCGTCCTTGACAATACGGTAGTGGCGCTGCGAGCGCGCAGCGACTTGCGGCGCATGAGTGACCGCGAGAACCTGCGCGCGCACCGCCAGCCGCGCCAGCCGCTGGCCGATGGCGTCCGCCACCGCGCCGCCGACCCCGGCGTCGATCTCGTCAAACACCAGCGTCGGCGCGGTGTCGCGCTCCGCCAGCGATACCTTCAGCGCCAGCAGAAATCGCGACAGCTCGCCGCCCGAGGCGATCTTCATCAGCGGCCCCGGCCGCGCGCCGGGGTTGGTCTGCACGGCGAACTCGATGCGGTCGTAGCCGTCGGCGGAAACCAGGGCGGCGTCCGTGGCGACTTCGGCGAAGAAACGCGCGCGTTCGAGTTTGAGCGGCGGCAACTCGGCGTTCACGGCTTGCGCCAGCGCCTCGGCCGCCTTGCGTCGCCCCGCCGACAAGGCGCGGGCGGCGTCGGCATAGTCCGCCTGCGCGGCCGCAAGCGCCTGTTCGAGCCGAACGACGCGGGCGCGCCCCTCGGAGAGATCGGCGAGTTCGGCGGCGTATTTTTCCGCCAACGCCGGCAGCGCGTCGGCGGCGACGCCATATTTTCGCGCCATGCCGCGCAGTGCGAACAGCCGCTCCTCGCAGCGCTCCAGCTCGCGGGAATCGAAGTCGCAGGCTCGAAAGGCCTCCTCGACCGATTGCGAGGCAAGCTCAAGCGCCTGCATCGCGTCGTCGAGCGCCTTGACGCTCGGTTCGATCAGATCGGGCGCGAGCGCGGCGCGGCGCTGCAAGCGGCGTGCGATCGAAGAAAGCATCGGCAGGATCGCCGAATCCCCGGTCAGCGATTGCAGCGCGTCGCGGATGTCGGCGGCGACCTTCTCGCCCTGCATCATGGCCTGCCGGCGCGTCGCCAACCGCTCCTCTTCGCCGGGCTCGACGGCGAGCTTCAGCAGTTCCTCGCTGGCGTGGCGGGCGAAATCCGCCTCGCGCTCGCGCGCCGCGACGTCGGCGCGGGCGACGTCGAGTTCACTCGCGCTCGCCCGCAACGCTGCGTGCGCGGCGCCGGTCCGCCCGGCGAGCGACTCAAGGTCGCCGTAGGCGTCGACCAGGGCGCGGTGCGCGCCGGCGTCGAGCAAGGCGCGTTCGTCGTGCTGGCCGTGGATCTCGACGAGCCCTGCCGCAAGCGCGCGAAGCGTCTGCGCGCCGACGCTCTGATCGTTGACATAGGCGCGCGTGCGCCCGTCTGCCATCTGCACGCGGCGTAGGATCAGCTCGCTTTCGATCGGTAAATCCTGGGCGGCGAGCAGCGTGTGGACGGGATGACCGGCGGGCGGCTCGAACACCGCAGTCACCTGCCCCTGTCCGACCCCGGCGCGCACGAGGCCGCCGTCGCCGCGCCCGCCAAGCGCCAGAGACAGCGCGTCGAGCAGGATCGATTTGCCGGCCCCGGTCTCGCCGGTGAGGATCGTCAGACCGCGCGCGAAGTCGAGGTCCAACTGGTCGATCAGCACGATGTCGCGAATGGAGAGCCGCGCAAGCATGGCGCTGCTTCTCCCGCGGTCAGGTCGGTACGACGATGTGGTAGAGCTTGGCCATCCAGGAGTCCTGATGCTCTTGCGGGCTCAAGCCGCCGCTTTTCAGCAGCGCATAGGCGTTCTTGTACCACTCGCCGTCGGGAAAGTTGTGGCCGAGAATGGCCGCCGCCGTCTCCGCTTCGTCGGTTACGCCGAGACCCATATAGGCTTCGCAAAGACGGTAGAGCGCCTCCTCGGCGTGCCGCGTCGTCTGATAAGAGGTCAGCACATTTCGGAAGCGGTTGATCGCCGCGGTGTAGTTGCGCCGGTTGAGATAGAAGCGGCCGATCGACATTTCCTTGCCGCCGAGTTGATCGGTCGTCACCTGGATCTTGGCGCGCGCATCGTCGGCGTATTCGGACTTCGGATAGTTCTGCACGACTTGCTTGAACAGCTCCAGCGCCTTGGCGGCGTGGTCCTGATCGCGGGAGATGTCGAGGATCTGCGCGTAGTGGCTGCTCGCTGCAAGATATAGCGCGTAGGCCGCCTCGCTCGTCTTCGGATATTCCTTGACGTAGCGGGTCGCCGAACCCGCCGCGTCGTCATAGTCGCCCGACTGGTACTGCGCGTAGGTCGTCATCAACAGGCCTTTGCGCGCCCAATCCGAGCCCGGATATTTCTTGCCGAGATCGGTGAACTTCTTTGCCGCCTCGGAAGGGTCGCCGTTAGCGAGTTTCGCCAGACCCTGGTCGTAGACCTGGCTTGCCGGCAACACCGGTTCGACGACCATTTTGTAGCGTTCGCCGGCGAACGGGTTGAAATCCTCCAACGTGGAGCACCCCGCCAGCGCCGCCGCGAGTCCGCCGACAAGGGCCACAGCGAATCCCCCGCGTGACCGAGCGCTGCAATATTTGAGACCTCATAAACCCATCCCCGACGGCCCGCCGTCCGTCCGTCGCTCGACTCGCCCCGTCGACGGCTCAGCCCGTATTGCCGTCAGCGAACAGCATGGGATTATGGCGCGAAGACGCCAAAGCCTGAATTCGACGCGTGCGGCGGCGGATTTCAGTCCGCATTGGCCGCGAACGCCGCGGCGACCCGGCCCACGCCGGCACCCGTGCGCACCACCCGCCGCGGCGCGCCTTCGACGAACTCGTAGTTCGCCTTGTCGGCGAACAGCGCGGAAAGCATGGCGGCGTTGACCGCGTGGCCGGGACGGTGAGCCTGATAGGCGCCGAGGATCGGCGCGCCGGCGAGCGCGAGATCGCCGACGGCGTCCAGCGCCTTGTGACGCACGAACTCGTCGCGATAGCGCAGCCCCTCGGGGTTCAGCACACGATCGCCGTCGATCGCCACCGAGTTTTCGAGGCTGGAGCCAAGCGCAAAACCGGCCGCCCACAACTTCTTCACGTCGGCGACGAACCCGAAGGTGCGGGCCCTGGCGATCTCGGTCCTGAACGTCTGAGCATCGACATCGAAAGCGCGCCGTTGCCGGCCGATCGTCGCGACTTCGAAATCGATCTCCACGTCGACGTGGAACCCCGCGTCGGCAGGTTTCAGTTCGGCGCGGCAGCGCCCGTGCTCGACATATACGGATTTGAGAATCTTCAAATACTTGCGGCGACGCGCCTGGGTGACGAGCCCGACGGAATCGATCGCGGCGACGAATTGCGCCGCCGAGCCGTCCATGATCGGCGTCTCCGGCCCGTCGATCTCGACGAGCGCGTTGTCGACGCCGAGGCCGGCGAGCGCGGCCATCAGGTGTTCGATCGTCGCCACCGTGGCGCCGGCGCGATCGCCGATCACGGTGCAGAGCGCGGTCTGGCGGATGTTGCGCCAATTGGCTTCAATGATGCGGTCGGAGCCGTCCGGCATGCCGGTGCGGAGAAACGCTACGCCGTGGTCGGCGTCGGCGGGGTGCAGAACAATGCGGGCCGGGGCGGCGGAATGAACGCCTACGCCATGGATCTCAACGCGATCGGCGAGCGTCTTCTGAAACCCATGCTTCATACCCGTCCACGCCCCTGCTCTTCGCCGCAATCCCCGCGGCCCGCGAAACTTACCCGTCGCCTAGTCCCCAGCGGCCTCCCCGCTGCGCCGCCTCGATTCGGTCAAGATCGGACGGTCGCGCACTTTTGAAGCCTATTAGCCATGAGTAGCGTTTTTGTACAAATCACCTTTGATTACCAATCATTACACTGCGAAAAATTTCGTTTTCATAAAATTTTTCAATGACTTAATTTTTAAAGCAAAAAACATGCCGCCGCGATCCCGCATCGGGGCGGGACCGCGGCGGCGGAACGGCTGAATCATGCCCCGTTGGAGCGGCGCAGGAAGGCGGGAATCTCAAGCTGGTCGTCGTCGTTGGCGACCGGACGGGGCGAAGCGCGGCCCTGCCCGTCGAGCTGACCTTGCGCCGGCCGCGGGAGCTGCGGCGCTCGGCGCCGCTACGGCGGCCTGGGAAAGCTGGCGCGGCGGGCTCGGCGGCGCGGAAGGACGCGGCGCGGCGTCTTCCGGACGGCTGATGCCGAAAGCAGCGAGCTTTTCGAGCAAAGAGCGGCGACGCTCCGGCTGCGGCGGCGGCGGCATCAGCTCGCCGCGCGCCTGGCGCACGGCCGGCTGCACGACGGCGGGCAGCTCCTCGATCGTCGGCATGCGCTGAGCGCGCACGATCGGCTCCGGCGCGGGCGGAATGTAGTCCTCGTCGTCCTCGTCCTCGTCGGCCGCTACCGCCGCCACGGGGGCGGTTTCGACCATCTTGACAGGGGCGCGGGTCTCCTCTTCGAGCGCCGGGGGCTCGCTGAAGGCGGGCGTCGGCTCGGCGACCGGCGGCGGCGCCGAGGCGACGACGATCGGCTGCACCGCGGCCTGCGCCGTCGAAGCGTTGCGCGAGGCGCCGGAGCGCAGGGGCTCAGCGCGCTCCAAGGTCGCCTGGTCGATGCCGGTGGCGACGACCGAGACGCGCACCACGCCGTCGAGCGCGGAATCGAAGGTCGCGCCGAGGATGATGTTGGCTTCCTCGTCCACTTCCTGCCGGATGCGGCTCGCGGCCTCGTCGACTTCATAAAGGGTGAGGTCGTTGCCGCCGGTGATGGAGATGAGCAGTCCCCGCGCGCCCTTCATCGACACTTCGTCGAGCAGCGGGTTGGAGATCGCGGCTTCCGCGGCCTGCACGGCGCGGCGGTCGCCGGTCGCCTCGCCGGTGCCCATCATCGCCTTGCCCATTTCGCTCATGATCGAGCGCACGTCGGCGAAGTCGAGGTTGATGAGGCCTTCCTTCACCATCAGGTCGGTGATGCAGGCGACGCCGGAATAGAGCACCTGGTCGGCCATCGAGAACGCGTCGGCGAACGTCGTCTTCTCGTTGGCGACGCGGAACAGGTTCTGGTTGGGGATGATGATGAGCGTATCGACCGACTTGTGCAGGTCGGAGATGCCGCCCTCGGCGAGCCGCATGCGCCGGCCGCCCTCGAAGTGGAACGGCTTGGTCACGACGCCGACGGTGAGAATGCCCATTTCGCGCGCGGCGCGGGCGATGACGGGCGCCGCGCCGGTGCCGGTGCCGCCGCCCATGCCGGCGGTGACGAACACCATGTGACAGCCGGCGAGATGATCGCGGATCTCGTCGAGCGCCTCTTCGGCGGCGGCGCGGCCGATTTCAGGCTTGGAGCCGGCGCCGAGACCCTCGGTCACTTGCAGCCCCATCTGAATGATGCGTTCCGCCCGCGACGAGGTCAGCGCCTGCGCGTCGGTGTTGGCGACGACGAAGTCGACGCCGACCAGCCCCGACACGATCATGTTGTTGACCGCATTGCCGCCGGCGCCGCCGACGCCGCAAACCATGATGCGGGGCTTCAATTCCCTCAGTTCCGGAGCCTTGATATCGATAGCCATGTGCGCCTCGTCACGTTCGCGCCCGCCGGCGCATTCCCCGTTCATTGTCTTTGTACAAGGCCGCCGCCGCGACGCGGAAACCCCGGCTCCTCATCAAAAACTCTGCTTCAACCAGCGGCGCACGCGCGCGACGTAGCCGTCGTCGGACCCGTCGTCGTAGGCCGCCCTGTCCTTCACGCTGGCGTGCTCGATCCCGACCGCCTGCGGGTAGACCATCAGGCCGACGGAGGTCGCGAAAGCGGGGCTCTTGGCCGATTCCGGCAAGCCCTCGACGCCGAGCGGCCGGCCCATCCGCGCCTGCGGCGAGACGATCGCGCGCGCGAGTTCGGCGAGCCCGTTGAGCTGGCTCGCCCCGCCGGTCAGCACGAGACGGCGATTGGCGTGCGAGGCGAATCCCGCCTTAGCCAGCCGGTCGCGGGCGAGTTCGAGAATTTCCTCGACGCGCGGGCGAATGATCCGCACGAGGTCGGTTTTGGTGATCTGCGTCGTGCGGTCGATGTCGTCGCCGACGCGGTGGATCGAAATCGACTCGCGATCGTCGGCGGGCGAGGCGACGCAGGCGCCGTAGAGCGTCTTCAGCCGCTCGGCGTCGAGGAGGCTGACCGAGAGCCCGCGCGCGAGATCCATCGTGACGTGATGGCCGCCGACGGCGACCGAATCGGCGTGGGCGAGACGGTCGTCCGAGAACGCCGCCATCGTCGTCGCGCCGCCGCCGAAATCAATCAGCGCGGCGCCGAGTTCGGCCTCGTCGTCAACCAGCGTCGAAAGGCCCGCCGCGTAGGGGGAGGCGACGATCGCGGCGACGCGCAGATGACAGCGCTCGATCGCCAGCATCAGATTGCGCGCCGCGGAGACGTCGCAGGAGAGCACGTTGAGTTCGGCGCCGAGGTCTTCGCCGATCAGTCCGCGCGGATCGGCGACGCCGGTCTGCCGGTCAAGCGAAAACCCTTTCGGGATCATGTGCAGCGCGGCGCGTCCCGGAACGGCGCTGGCTAGCGCCGCCGCGTCGAGCACGCGTTGCGCCTCGGCGTCGCCGACAGTCGCACCGCGTACGCCGATCCGCGCCTCGTGGACGCGCGAGGATAGCCGGCCGCCCGACATGTTGACGACGAGGCTTTCGACCTCGACCCCGGCCATGCGCTCGGCCGCGTCGACCGCCAGCCGGATCGCGCTCTCGGCCGCGTCGAGATCGACGATCGCGCCGCCCTTGACGCCGCGCGAGCGCTGCTGGCCGATGCCGATCACCTTGCAACGATGGGTCCGGCCGCGCAGCGTCGCGCCGCGCTCCATCGGCAGCAGGCGTGCGATCAGGCACGCCACTTTGGAGCCGCCGACGTCGAGGACCGACAGCACCGCGCTTTTGCGCGGGTGCAGCGGCCGGAGGCGTGGGCTGAGAGTGAGCGCGCTCACGGCTTCTCGCCCTTCTTGGTCTTGGGCGCGAGCTTCTCCGCCCGCGCGTCCGCGGCGTCGGCGGTGAGCCTCGCGAAGGCTCGGCCCGGCACCCGCAAATCCAGCGAAATGATGTCGCGCTCGAGGATGCGGGATTCGCGTTCGAGCTTCAGCAGCGCCGGCATCGCGGACGCCGGGTCGCTTTCCGGCAGCAACACGTCGACGCCGGTTTTCATGCGCAGGTTCCAGCGGCGCTCGGAGACGAATACGCCGGCTTCGATCTTGGCTTTCAGCTCCTGCGCCGCGTCGAGCAGCGCCAGATACTCGGGCAGCCGCTTGTTGGCGCCCTTGCCGACGACGAACGGCAGATCGTTGAGGCGGGCGTCCTTCAGTTCATCGAGCGCGGCGCCGTCGGCGGCGACCATGCTGACGTCGCCGTCGCGCTGCCACAGCGCCACTGGCCCGCGTTCGACGATGTCGATGACGATCCGTCCGGGATAGAGCTTGCGCACGCTCGCGCTCGCAACCAGCGGCGCCTTTTCCAGCTTGGCGCGCGCGGCGTCGACGTCGAAGAACGGAATCGAGTTTCTCGGCGTCACCCCGGCGATGGCGAGCACTTCACGCTCATCGAGCCGCGCAATGCCGGTGATCGTCACCGCCTTGACGCCAAAACCGAAGCCGCGGGCAAGCAAATCGCCAATGTCGCCTTGCGAGGCGACGAACGCGTCATACTGGCCGCCGCGCACCGCCCCGATCGCCGTCGCCGCCAGCAGCAGCGCGCCGGCCAGGGCGACCCCGAGGCCGTGCGGCGCCTTGCGCTCGAAGCGCCAGAATTGGCCGACGGTTCGCCCGGAGCGCTCGCCGCGCAGCAACACGCGGGGCGCCGCGGACGGCGGCGCGCCGGCGGCGAACGCCGGCTCGGGCGCCGAGGCCCAGCCGAAGATTCGCTTAGCGGTCGCACGACGCGTCCTCCACCATCCACGCTACGAGTTCGCCGAACGAGATTCCCGCGTGCGCCGCCATTTCCGGCGCCAGCGACGTCTCGGTCATGCCCGGTTGGGTGTTGACTTCGAGACAAACCAATTCGCCGTCCTCGCCCTTCTCTTCGTCGAACCGAAAGTCCGCGCGCGATACGCCGCGGCACCCGAGCGCGCGATGCGCTCGCAACGACAAGTTTTGGACCTCATGGTAAATTTTCGGTTTAAGCGGCGCAGGAAGCAGATGAATCGAGCCGCCTTTCGTGTACTTCGCGTCGTAGCCGTAGAACGCTTCGGACACCGGGCGGATCTCGATGACGCCGAGCGCGCGATCGCCGACCACGGCGCAGGTGAGCTCCTTGCCGGCCACATAGCGCTCGCACAGCAGTTCGTCGCCGTACGGCCAGTCGTCGCGCCCGACCTCCTGCGGCGGATGGGCGCGGTCGGCCTTGACGATGACGACGCCGAACGAGGAGCCTTCCGAGACGGGCTTCAGGACGTAAGGCGGCGCCAGCACGTGCCGCCGCGCGGCGTCATGACGATCGACCGTGACGCTCTCCGGCACCGGCACGCCGGCCGCCGCGAGCACGGTCTTGGCGCGGTCCTTGCGCAAAGATAGCGCCGAGGCCAGGACGCCCGAGTGCGTGTAAGGAATTCGCAGGATCTCTAGGAGACCCTGAATCGCGCCGTCCTCGCCGGAGGGGCCATGCAACGCGTTGAAGGCGACGTCGGGCCGCAGGCGGATCAGCACTTCGGCGATGTCGCGGCCGACGTCGACGCGCGTCACCCGGTAGCCGCGCGCCTCCAGGGCGTCGGCGCAGCCGGTCCCGGACTTGATCGAGACCGGCCGCTCCGCTGACCATCCGCCCATGAGGACCGCGACGTGTTTCATTTATGCAACGGCTCCGCGCCCCGTCCAGGAAAGGTAAAGGAGGATTAAGGCGTGACTGTTAATGGCGCCTTAACCCGAGACGAACTCAAAATAATTTTGTCCCGGCGGCTAAATCCGGGCGCCGTTGGGGAAATTAAAGCGCTCGCGGAATTGCGACTTGCCAAGGGAAGGCGCCGGCCTTAATTAGAGCGCGTTTCGCGTATGGGCGGCGTACGAATCGTCTAGCGCCTTCGCGGCTGCCGGCCGTTTCGGCCGGCGTTCGTTTGACGGCAAAAGCGGTATCGACGACGAGGACGACGTCCCAGGCGCAAGCGGCTTCGGCATTCGCCCGGTTCCTGCGGACGATTTTTCCGGACGGAAGTTTGCGGATCGGAAGCCGAACTTCGGTTAATCCGAACGACCGCGCCGGCGAAACCAACTCTGGCGCCCTCTTGCGAGGGCGCGCCCGGAGCGGCGGCGCATCGCGCGTTCGCGGCTCGCGTTATTAAGGTTCTGATGCCCGGGTCTCCCGCCTTCGCCTCTCTCTCTGCGCCGTTCGGCGCGGCGAGCGGCGCGTGCGGCCCTCGGCCCGTGCGGATAGCCCGCCGCGCCGCTTCGGAGCCCTTCCTGTCTCCCCAATCCATCCGCGCGCCGCGCCCAGGCCTCGCCGTCTCTGTGCGAGCCTCGAGGCTATCGCGAAGGCGCGCCACGAGAGTTTACAATGTCCAACAAGATGATCATCGATGCGTCCCACCCGGAAGAAACCCGGGTTGTGGTGTTAAGAGGTAACCGGGTCGAAGAATTCGATTTCGAATCCGCAAATAAAAAGCCGCTACGTGGAAATATCTATCTGGCGAAAGTGACGCGGGTAGAGCCCTCGTTGCAAGCCGCATTCGTCGAATATGGCGGCAACCGGCACGGCTTCCTCGCGTTTTCCGAAATCCACCCCGATTATTACCAGATTCCGGTCGCCGACCGGCAGGCGCTGCTGGAGGAGGAGGCGCGCTCGCATCGCGAGGACGAGGACGAGCCGACCGGCGAACGCCGCAGCCGTCGCCGACAACGCTCCCGCGCTCCTGAGGCGCGCGCCGCAGTCGAGGACGAACGCGTCTCGGAGAGCGCGTTCGCGGGCAGCCCCGAGGACCCCCGCGAGCCGAAGGCCGAGCCGGCGGAAACGCAGGAATCCATCCCCGATCACGAGGACGACGAAGACACCGACGAACCCGGCGTCGAAAACCTCGGGACCGGCGACGAACCTTATGTCGCGCCGGAATCGGATATTCCTCCGGACGTTGTGGACGAAATCGGCGCCTCGGGCGAAAACCTCGAGGACGGCTTCTCCAGCGTCGATTCCGACGATCCGGTCGAGGAAATGGCGCCGCGCCTGGAGCTAGGCGAGGCGCCGTTGCGCGAGGGACTGTCGGCCGATGAGGACGGCCCGACGCTCTCCGTGGAGGCGCAGGCCGCGCGCGACGAAGCCGAGGAGGCCGGCGTCGAGGAAGACGAGGCGGACGACGACGAAGAGGACGCGCACGAGCCGGAAGTCACCACGCTCGGCGGCGGCGGGGGCGATGGCGACGAGCCGGTGCGCAGCGCCCGCCCGCGCGCCGACGACGAGGGCGAGCCGGTCGAGGTGATCGGCGGCGACGCGATGGACGAGACGCCGCGCCGCGCGCAGCGACCGCGCCGGCACTACAAAATCCAGGAAGTCATCAAGCGCCGCCAGGTGCTGCTGGTGCAGGTGGTCAAGGAGGAGCGCGGCAACAAGGGCGCGGCGCTGACGACCTATCTAAGCCTCGCCGGCCGTTATTCCGTGCTGATGCCGAACACCGCGCGCGGCGGCGGCATATCGCGCAAGATCACCAACGCGCAGGACCGCAGCCGGCTCAAGGCGATCGCCGACGAGCTCGACGTTCCCGAGGGGATGGGCGTCATCCTGCGCACCGCCGGGGCCTCGCGCACCAAGCAGGAGGTCAAGCGCGACTTCGAATATCTCCTGCGGATGTGGGAGACCGTGCGCGAGACGACGCTCGCCTCCACTGCGCCGACGCTGGTCTACGAGGAAGGCTCGCTCATCAAGCGCGCCATCCGCGACCTCTACTCCAAGGACATCGACGAAATTACCGTCGCGGGCGAGGCGGGCTATCGCGAAGCCAAGGACTTCATGCGGCTGTTGATGCCGAGCAACACGCGCGCGGTGACGCCTTATCGCGACACCCAGCCGGTGTTCGCCAAGGCCGGCGTCGAGGCGCAGCTTGATGCGATGTTCTCCAATCAGGTCACGCTGAAATCCGGCGGTTACATCGTCATCAACCAGACCGAGGCGCTTGTCGCCATCGACGTCAACTCGGGCCGCTCGACGCGCGAGCATAACATCGAGGACACCGCGCTCCGCACCAATCTCGAAGCCGCCGACGAGATCGCCCGTCAGCTTCGGCTGCGCGATCTCGCGGGCCTCATCGTCGTCGATTTCATCGACATGGAGGAGGCGCGCAACAACCGCTCGGTCGAGCGGCGGATGAAGGACGCGCTGAAGAACGACCGCGCCCGCATCCAGGTCGGCCGCATCTCGCATTTCGGACTGCTCGAAATGTCGCGCCAGCGCATTCGCACCGGCGTGCTGGAAGGCTCGACGGTGCCCTGCCCGCATTGCATGGGCGCCGGCGTGGTGCGCTCGACCTCTTCGGTCGCGCTGCATGTGCTGCGGGTGCTGGAGGACGCGCTGCTGCGGAACGCGCAATACGATATGACGGTGCGGGCGCGCACGCCCGTGGCGCTTTACATCCTCAACCACAAGCGCGCGCACTTGCGCGACCTGGAGCGCCGCTTCGGCGTCGAGGTCATTGTCGAGGCCGACGAGAGCTTCACCGGCGGCGCCAACCATGCCCTGGAGCGCGGCGAGCCCGCGCGCGGCGTGCGCGCCGAGCCGGAGCCGGCGACGCGGCCGGGCTACGGCGCGATCCCCGACGACGACTTCCCGCTCGAAGAGGCGCCCGAAGCCGAGGTTGAAGAGGACGAGGTCGAGACCGCCGAGGTCGAGACCGACGAGGAGCCGGAAACGGCCGACAGCGAGGGCGGAGAAGCCGCCGAGTCGGCCAGCGATGAAGACCACCGCCGGCGTCGCCGGCGCCGGCGACGCCGGGGCGGGGAGCGACCGCCGGGCGATCCCGCGGTCGCCGATGCGCCGCAGCCGGCCGACGACGGCCTCGCGGTCGTCGCCGAGATCGGCGGCGATTTCAGCCAGTCCACGTCGACGGAGGCCGGTCGTCCCAATGGCCCGCGGCGCCGCCGCTCGCGCCGCGGTCGGCGGGATCGCGAGCACTTCACGCCGCGTTTCGGCGAGACGGAGCCGGGCCAAGACGGCGCCGCGGAGGTCGAAGCTGACGGCGAGACCGCGGAGCCGGAGTTCCTGCACGGCGACCCTGCGCTCGGCGGGGCGGAAGCCGCGGCCGGCATGGACGGTCCGCCGGCTTCGATCGCGGAGGCTTTGGAGCCGCCGCTGCCGGTCGATTGGACGCCCGCGCCCGCCGAGCCTGTGACGCCGCCGGCGCCGGAGGCTGCGGCGCCGGAAGCGGAGGCCGCGCCCGAGGCCGAACCCGAGCCCGAGCCGGCCGCCGATGAGCCGCCGCGTCCGCGGCGAACGGGGTGGTGGCAGCGCGCCAAATCGACGCTGGTCGGCGATTAGACCGGCACGAAATTGCGGCGGCCGGCCTCGAAGGCGAGCGCCGGCCGATCCGCATGAGCGTTGACTCCGTCATTGCATTCCATTTAGTTGCAATGGCTCTGCTATTCGCTGCGAATTCGTTTGTTGTTGGCCGGCCCCGATTTTTAAGCGGGAGCTGACGGGTCGACGGGGGGGCATCGCGATGACGACATCTGTTTCTGCAAGGTGGACCAAAGCGGTCAACGGCGCCTTTACGACCGCGGCGGATTGGACGCCGAACGGCGTTCCGACCTACAACGGCGCCGACGAGTTCGACGTGTATATCGGCGGCGTCTATACCTCGGGGACGGCCGCGTTCACGGTGACGAGCGCGGCCAGCGAGCAGGTCGGCTTTCTGGAAGTCGCCGGAGCGAACGCCACTTTGGCGGTGACGGGGGGCGAGTTCCTCGTCGAGTCCCACGTCACGCCTTATTCGGTGGCCTACAACTACGGAACGATCAGCGTCGCCGCCGGCGCGGTGCTGGCGTTCGGCGCGGCCGGGGGCCCCAGTTCGGATTACAGCCAACTCTACAACTTGCACGACGTGTCTGTCGCCGGCGCCCTTTGGCTCGCCGACCCCGCGTTCGGACTCTATGGTCAGGGGATCCTGACGCTCAGCGGCAAGATCCTCGGCGCGAACACGGGGTCGGTCACGAATTTCTTCAACAAGAGCACGATCCAGGGTTCGGGCCAAATCGGCTCAGGCGCGACGCTCGATCTGTTCAACTATTACGGCGATCTCATCAACGCCAACGCCTCGGCGGCGCTCACGATCAACACCGGCGCGAACACCATCTACAACGAGGGCACGATCGAGACGACCGGCGCCGGCGGCCTCGTCATCGAAAGCAACATGCAACTCGACGGCGCCTTGATCGCCGCCGGCGCCGGCGCGCTGACGCTCCTCAACGAGGAGACGGTCGGCGGCGGCAGGGTGTCGGTCGGCGCCAGGTCGACGATAAAACTTGACAATGGACAAATCTCCATAGGCGGCGTCATGTCGATCGCCGCCGGCGGCGTCGTGGAGACCGTGGCGGGCAATACGGCCGGAGTGTCGTCGAATAACGACTATGCAGGCGACGTGTTGACCCCCGGCGACATCGAGGACGCGGGATCGATCGTCATCGTCAACGATTCAACGCTCAATATGAACGCCAGCACTTACAATTCCGGCGTTTTGGACATCAACGGCTCGACCCACGCGACCAAGCTGGAAGTGTTTGGAAACGGCCTCTCCTTGGATAACGCCAAGGGCGTCGTGATGTCGAACAGCGCGCTGAACTCGATCGTCTCCAATGGCTCCGGAGAGTCGCTCTCGCTCGAGACGGGCCTCAGCGGCGCCGGCGTCATCGGCGACCTCTGGCTGCGGCTCGAAAATCTGCTTGGCTCGACGATCAACGCCAACGGCGCCGTCAGCCTCACCATCCTCGCCGACACCTCCGCCGTCGCCAACGGATCGGAATCGGAAAACTACAATAACGGCACGATCGAAAACACCGGTCGAGGCGGCCTCGTTCTGTCCGGCGGAACAGTCGGCGGCGGATTCAACAGCGCCGGCTATTTGAAGGAAGACGGCGCCGGCGCCCTCACGTTGAAGAACCTCGCGATCAACAGCGGCGGCGGCATCGTCGACGATCTCCTGGGAACGATCGTCCTCGACAGGAATTCACAGATCTCTCATCAGGAACGTCTGTCGATCGCGGCCGGCGCCTTGCTGACGACCACGGCCGGCGACACCGACGATTCGATCTACACCTCGGTGTTCAACCACGGCGCGATCGACGCCGTGGCGGGTTCGACGCTCGCGGTGGACTCTCACTGGACCAATAGCGCCACCCTCAACATCGGCAGCGCGACGGCGGGCGCCGTCGTCGAAATCGCGGCCGGCAACAAGTGGGAGTTGCTCGGCGCCGGACGCGTCAACATGTCGGACGCCAACGACAGGATCGTCAGCGCCGGCGCCGGCGCCGTCTTCGAGGACAAGTCCAACTTGATCGTCGGCGGCGGCGTCATCGGCGACGTCAACATGAGCGTCAACATCGAGAACGGCGCGACGGTCGACGCCACCTTGGCGACGGGTCTGACGCTGAACGCCACGGCGCAGGACGATGCGACCGGCCAGACGTATCTGTACAATGCCGGCATCCTGGAAGCCACTGGCGCGGGCGGCCTGACGTTGAACGCCGCCGCCTACAGCCCCGGTCAATTGATCGCCGAGAACGGCTCCAAGATCGTCGCCAACGACGCCGTCTATGGTAACGGCCGAACCACGATCAATGGCGCGAGCTCGGTCGAGTTTCACGCCGAGGCGGACAACGACACCTATTTCGGCGCCCAGACGGGCGGCGATCTCATCCTCAACTCGAGCAGCCAGTTCTACGGCGACATCTGGGGCTTCGCGGGCGGCGACAGCATCGACCTGCGCGATTTCGCGTTCGTCGCCGGCAAAACCAAGGAGGACCCCAACACCAGCGGCTTCAATCCGCTTGGCGGGACCCTCTTCGTCACCAACGGAACGACGGATTCCTCGCCGCTCTATCTCTACGGCAACTACACCGCCGCCTATTTGTCGGCGCATGATCTGGCGTTCGAATTCGTCTCGGACGGCCACCTCATCAGCGGGACGAGTTCGGACGGCACGCTCGTCAAGCTGGTCTCCACCTCGTAGCGCTTCCAGGACTTTGCCGTCCTCCTGGGTCGTCTGGGCCTTCCTCAGCGCCGCCTTCGCGGCTTTGACGGCGATCTTCGCCAAGATCGGCGTTGCGGGCGTCAATTCCGACTTCGCCACCTTCCTGCGCACGCTCGTCGTCGTCGCGGTGCTGGCGGGGCTGCTCACGGCGCTGCGCGAGTGGCGCCCGCTCGGCGAGATCAGCGCGCGAACCTATCTGTTCCTAACGCTGTCGGGCCTCGCCACGGGCGCTTCGTGGCTCTGCTATTTCCGCGCTTTGCAGCTCGGCGACGCGGCGCGCGTGGCGCCGATCGACAAGCTCAGCGTCGCGCTGGTGGCGATTTTCGGCGTCACCGTCCTGGGCGAACGGCTGGCGCTGGTCAACTGGCTCGGCGTCGCGTTGATCGCGGCGGGCGCGGCGCTCGCCGCCTGGAAAGCTTGAGCTACTCCGCGGCGCTCGGCTTCGCCTCGGGCGCGTTGGAGAGGAAGGCCGCGACGTCATCGGCGCATTTCGCCGCCGCGGCGTCGAGCGTCGGGGACGTCATCTGGCTCCACGCGTCGCCCGAGCCCTGCACCGCGACGGCGTCATCAAGCCGCATCAAACGAACGCGCCGGCGATCGAACACGTCCACGACGTAGTCGAGCCGGGCGCCGCCCTCGGCCGGGCTCGCGGAGAGATAGCCGCGCAGCAGATAGCGCGCCTTTCTGGCGTCGGCGGCGGAAATCGCGCGCGTGGCGAACTGGCGCGCCAGGGCGTCGCGGAAATCCTGCGCCGCCGCATCGGGCGCGCCGTCGAGCGAGACCAGCGCGACAGTCGCGGCGGCAAGGTTTACGCCCTCGCGCTTGACCAGCGGCGCGGGCGCGAGCGCGGTGGCCGAGGTCGGCGCGTCCGTCGGCGCGCATCCGGCGAGGCCAACCAAGACCGCCGTTGCGGCGCCGAGTCGTCCGCACGCTCCCATACGCTTCCCCGCCACAGCATTAACGTCTTGCTAACGCTATTTTCGTTGCAGGTCCAGGTTGGGCGCGTTGAGCGGCGTCGCCGATCCCCAGGTCGTCAGATAGGTGCGACCGAGGCAGAGCGCGGTTTCGGTCTCGCTGTCCATCAGGATCATGTGGAGAAAATAGACCTCGTCCGGGCCGATCGGGTGCGGGTTCGCCGCGTAGAACATCGGCGCGTCCATCCAGGACGGGGTGAAGCGCGCGCCCAGCGCATAGCCGCAGGCGTTGAGCCGATGCCGCGCCAGCCCGTGCGCGTCGAACACGCGCGCATGCGCCGCGAACACGTCGCCCGCCGTGCGTCCAACCTTGAGCTCCGCCGCGCAGGCGTCGAGCGCCTCGCGCGCGGCGGCGTGGTAGGGCGCGTGCAACGGCTTCGGCCGGCCGACGACATGCGTGCGCATGATCGCGGCGTGGTAGTGACGGCTGACGCCGGCGAACTCCAGCGTCAGTTGATCGTCGGCGTCGAGCCGCCGCCGTCCGCTCTTGTAGCGGCAGAGCAGCGCGTCGGCGCCGGAGCCGATGATGAATTCGTTGCCGGGATAGTCGCCGCCGGCGGCGAAAATCGCGTGGTGCATCGCAGCCAGGATTTCGCCCTCGTCCGCGCCGGCGTAGGTCGCGGCGAGCCCGGCCGCATCGGCGAGATCGGACAACCTTCCCGCCTCGCGCACGAAGGCAAGCTCGGCCGGGCTCTTGCGCAGCCGCAGGCGCGGAACCAGATCGGAGATGTCGACGAGTTCGTGACCCGCGAGCGCGGCTTCGAGCTTGCGGCCGTGGAAATGGGTCAGCCCTTGGGTGTTGAACTCGACCCCGAGACGCCGCCCCGCGCCGAGGTCGTCGAGCATCTCGCTGAGGTCGTGCGCCGGCTCCGCGTCGCCGCTGTCCTTCCAGACGCGGATGTCGGCGATGTCGGAGGTGCGCTCGGCCTGCCGCAGATCGGCCGATCGCGTCAGCAGCGCGACGCGACCGTCGGCGCCGACATAGAGCGCCTGGAAGAAGCAGAAGCCGAACGTGTCGTAGCCGGTGAGCCAGTAATCGCTGTCCGGCGCGAACAGCAGCGCGCCGTCGAGCCGCGCCTCGGCCAGCGCGGACAGCAGCCGCCGCTTCCGTTCGGCCATTTCCTCACGCGAAAAATGGATCGCCATGCGCGCTCCAACCGTCCCGGCTTCAGGCGTTCAGCGGTAGACCAGCACGGGGATCGCGCTGTGCGTCAGCACCTTCGTCGTCTCGCTGCCGAGCAGCATCGCCGCTACGCCGCGCCGGCCGTGCGAGGCCATCACGATGAGATCGCATTGGTTCGCCGTCGCGCAATCGATGATGGCGCGGTATGGCTGGTCGCCGACCTGCTGCACGGTGTCGATCGCCACGCCCGCCGCGTCGGCCGCCATTTTCGCCTGAGTCAGCGCATAATCGGCGTAGTTCTTGGTCTCGGCCTCGAACACGTCCTGCGAACCAATGACGCCGATCATGTCCATCGAGCCGACAACGTAAGGGGGACGGACGGTCAGCGCCGTGACCTTCGCGTGGCTCTCCTTGGCAAGCTGCACGCCGTAGAGCAGCGCCTTGCGCGCGAGGTCGGAGCCGTCGGTCGGAATCAGGATATGCTTGAACATGCGCGCGCTCCGGTAAGCCTTGATAACGGACTCCCTTGCGTCTTTCGCCCGGCGACTTCGCTGACCCAAGTCAAATCCGTGTCAGACTTCCCGCTCAAAGCGTTGCATCGGAAATGAGGAGGACGTCCATGGTTGCAACCCTCGATCGCCGCGCGGTGATCAAAGCCACGCTCGGGGCCGGCTTCTGCGCCGCTGTCTCGCCGGTGTTCGCGCAGGCGATCATGACGCCGGCGACCGGGCTGGTCGCGGGCGAGGTGAAAGTCCCCGCCGGCGACGCACAAATTCCCACCTACCGCGCTTATCCCGACGGCGGCGGCAAATTTCCGACCGTGCTCGTCGTGCACGAGATTTTCGGCGTCCACGAGCACATCAAGGACGTTAGCCGCCGCTGGGCGAAGCTCGGCTACTACGCCATCGCCCCGGACCTGTTCGCCCGCCAAGGCGACGCTTCGGCGGAGAAGGACATCCAGAAACTGATGTCCGGCATCGTCGCCAGGACGCCCGATGCGGAGGTTCTCGCCGATCTCGACGCGACGCTGGCTTTTGCGCAAGCCGAAGGCGCGGCCGATGTATCGCGCGCCGCGGTGACGGGGTTCTGCTGGGGCGGACGCGAGGTCTGGCTCTACGCCGCCCACAACCCGAAGCTGAAGGCCGGCGTCGCCTGGTACGGCCCCTTGGCGCACCCGGTGACGCCGCTTGCCCCTAGGAATCCGCCAGACGTCGTCGGCGAGCTGAAAGTTCCGGTGCTGGGGCTCTACGGCGGGCAGGACAAGGGAATCACGCAGGACCAGGTCGCGGCGATGCGGCAGAAGCTCGCGGGGGCGGGCGGCGCCTCGAAGATCATCGTATACCCCGACGCCGGCCACGCTTTCTACGCCGACTACCGGCCAAGTTACGTGAAGGCCGACGCGGAGGCCTCGTGGAAAGAGGCGACGGACTGGCTGAAGGCGCACGGGGTGTAGCCGGAGAGAATTCCCCGTTGCGGTTCCCGCCGCAGCGCGGCATGGGAGACGGGCCGGAGCCGCCGCCGGCCACGAATCATCGGACCCCGCATGAGCCTTTCCAGCATGACCGGCTTCGCCCGCGCGCAAGGCGCGCACGCCGGTTGGCGCTGGACGGTCGAGATCAAATGCGTCAACGCCAAGGGGCTCGACCTCCGGCTGCGCGTTCCCGCCGGCTTCGATCGCATCGAAGGCGAGGCGCGGGCGCGGATCGGCAAGGCGCTGGCGCGCGGCACGGCGTTCGCGAGCCTCACCGCGGCGCGCGAGGGCGCGCGGGTGACGGCGCGGATCGACAACGCCCTGCTCGCCGATGTCGCCACGGCGGCGCGCGCGGCCGCCGAGCGGTTCGGGCTCGCGCCGCCCACGCTCGACGGGCTGCTGGCGGTGCGCGGCGTGGTCGAGGCGGTCGAGACGGAGGACGACGAGGCGGCCATGGCCGCCGTCGCCGAGGCTATGCTGGCGAGCCTCGACGAAGCCGTCGCGGCTCTGGCGACAGCGCGCCGCGCCGAGGGCGAGGCGCTGCGCAAGGTTCTGACCGAGCGCCTCGACGCCATCGCCGCGCTGACGAAGGCCGCCGACGAAAACCCGGCGCGCAAGCCCGAGGCGGTCCGAGCGCGGCTCGCCGCGAGCGTCGCTGCGCTGACCGGCGCCGCGCGCGGGCTCGACGAAACGCGCCTGCATCAGGAAGCGCTGCTGCTCGCCGCCAAGGCCGACATTCGCGAGGAACTCGATCGGCTGTACGCGCATGTCGCCGCCGCGCGCGCGCTGATCGCCGAGGGCGGCCCGGTCGGTCGGCGGCTCGACTTCCTCGCTCAGGAATTCGGCCGCGAGGCGAACACGCTGTGCGCGAAGTCGAACGACGTGTCGTTGACGTCGATCGGCCTTGAGTTGCGCACGCAGATCGAACAATTGCGCGAGCAGGCGCAGAACATTGAATGAGCGGGGCGATGCTGAGGCGCGGGATGATCCTGATTTTGTCCTCGCCGTCAGGCGCGGGGAAAACCACGCTGACGCGGATGCTGTTGCAGGACAAGGCGCTCGACCTGACGTTGTCGATCTCGGTGACGACGCGGACGCGCCGCTCCTCCGAGGTCGACGGCGTGCATTACCACTTCATCGACCGCCATCAGTACGATCTGATGAAGGGCGGCGGCGATCTGCTCGAGGCCGCCGAGGTGCATGGCAATGGCTACGGCACGCCGCGCCGGCCGGTGGACGAGGTGCTCGCGCAAGGGCGCGACATGCTGTTCGACATCGATTGGCAGGGCGCGCGGCAGGTGCGCGAAGCGCTGGGGCCCGACGTCGTCAGCGTGTTCATCCTGCCGCCGTCGATGGCGGAGTTGCGCGCGCGGCTGGAGCGGCGCGCCGAGGATTCGGCGGCGACCATCGGCCAGCGGCTGGAGAACGCCAAGCGCGAGATCGAACGCTGGCGGCTCTACGATTACGTCGTCGTCAACGATGATTTGCAGCGCGCCTATCGTCAGGTCGTGGCGATCCTCGCCGCCGAGCGCGCCCGCTGCGCGCGGGTGGCGGAGGGCATCGAGGTCTTTGTGAGCGGACTGCTGGCGGGGTAATGCCAGGACTCGGTAAGCGTGACCCATTGAAGAAACGCAAAGCCCAATTGCGTCATGCCCGGGCTTGTCCCGGGCATCCACGCCGTGCGGCGCTGCTAGCTTTCCGAGTTTGCTGAAACGGCGCCGCGTGGATGGCCGGGACAAGCCCGGCCATGACGGATGTGGTCGCGTTCCGACCGGTCAGGTTCGTCAGGACTTGGTATAAGAGGCGCTTCTCGCAGCGTTAAGCCTCCCGTAAGCCCTGTCTCGCACAGTGGAACCTCGCGAGGGGGCGTGATGGGCGATTTTCTCAGCGGCGTCGTCGCCTTCTTCGGGTATTTCGGCGGCGCGGTGGCGTTTTGCGTCGCCTTCGGCGCCGTCTATTTGCGGCTCACGCCGCATTGCGAATTCGATCTCATCGTGCGCGAGCACAACGCCTCGGCGGCGATCGCCATGTCGGGCACGCTGATCGGCTTCGCCATCGCGCTCGCCGGCGCGATCCACAACACCCGCTCCGTCCTCGAATTCGTGTTGTGGGCGTTTGTCGCCGCATTCGCCCAGCTTATCGCTTATGGCCTGGCGCGGCTCGCCCATCCCCATTTGTCGCAGGCGATCGAGCAAAATGCGATCTCCGCGGCGATATGGCTTGCCGCGGCGTCGATTTCGGCGGGCGTCGTCTGCGACGCCTGCATGACGCCGTGAGCGAGCCAAGTTTTGGCAAGCGCGGATTGAAGAGCGCGCCGTTCCCGGCGCCGCCGCCGCGGCGGCTTCGCTCGCATATCGTCGTCGTCGCCGGGGTCGGTCTGCTGGCGCTCGGGGTCGCCGCCGCCGCCGGCGAATGGCGCGACCAGCGCTGCCGTCCGCGCGCCCCCGGCGATCCCGAGCCGCGCCCCGACTGGTGCGACAGCCATGGGTCGAGCCACAGCGGCGGGCATGGATGGGGCTTCGCGGGGGGCCGCGGCGGTAGCGGCGCCAGCGTCGGCCACGCGAGCTTCGGCGGATTCGGCGCGACCGGCGCCGGGCATGGGAGCGGCTCATGAAGCGTGAGCCCTCGCCGGTACGTCCCCATCTCGAACAGGAGTTCGCCGAGATCGGCTTCCGTTCGCATTTTGACGACGGCGAACCCTACTAGGACGAGAGCGTGCGCTACGTCTTCCGGCTCGACCAGATCGAGCAGGACATCGAAAGCGCCGCCGAGACGTTGCACGCCCTCTGCCTACGCCTCGTCGACGAGGTGGTGCGCGACCGGCGCAGCCTCGCGCGGCTGAAAATTCCCGAACACGCGTTCGACCTGATCGCCGAGAGCTGGCGACGGCGCGACCCCTCGCTCTACGGCCGCTTCGACTTCGCCTACGACGGCCGCCATCCGCCAAGGCTGCTCGAATATAACGCCGACACGCCGACCAACCTGTACGAGGCCGCCGTCGTGCAATGGCGCTGGCTGGAGCAATTGATCGCCGCCGGCGATCTGCCGCGCGACGCCGATCAGTTCAACTCGGCGCATGAGAAGCTGATCGCCAGGCTCGGCGAGATCGGGCGCGGCGAGCTGCTGCATCTCGCCTGCATGGCCGCCGCGCCGGATGACGCCGGCACGCTCGCCTATCTCGCCGATTGCGCGCGCCAGGCGGGACTGCCGATCGAAACGCTCGACATGAGCCAGATCGGCCTCGCCCGCGATCGTTTCGTCGACCCCAGCGGCCGGCCGATCCGGCGCCTGTTCAAGCTCTACCCTTGGGAATGGATGTTCGCCGATGCGTTCGGCCGCTCATCCGCGCTCGGCGCGACGCAGTTCGTCGAGCCGCCGTGGAAGCTCATCCTCTCCAACAAAGGCGCGCTGGCGCTGCTGTGGGAGATGGCGCCGCATCACCCGAACTTGCTGGAGTGCTATTTTGAGGACGAGCGGGAGGCGGCCTTACTGAGCCGCTATGCGCGAAAGCCGCTCTATTCGCGCGAGGGCGCCGACATAGAACTGAAGGGCGATGGCGAGGCTTTGCGCGGGCCGTCGGACAATTACGGGGCCGAGGGCTACGTGCGCCAGCAATTGCGGCCGCTGCCGGAGTTCGACGGCCACTATCCCGTGATCGGCGCCTGGATCGTCGGCGACGCGCCGGCCGGGATGGGGGTGCGCGAGGACGCCAGCCCGCTGACGACGGAGCGGGCGCGTTTCGTGCCGCACGTGATTTTGGATTGAGGGATTGTAACGCCGACCGACCGGCGCATTCACCACACTCCGGTCGAAGGTATGGGCGAGGGCGCCCCAACAGCTGTCAAAATTCAGCTCCTGACTTGCTTCCAGTTGCGTAGAGCCCCTTGACGTGCTTCGTATCGATTGTAAGCTATCGATATTGCATCGGCAACTCATTGCACTCTGATTTTAGGGGACGATTGATCAAAAAGGGGAGAGCGTAATGTTAGGTCGAAATAGACTTCGCCCAGCCATCCTTTTGGTTGCCCTACTCCTGCAACTTGGCGCCTTCGAGGCGACGGCACAGGACGTCCAAAGCCCTCCGTCCCCTGTTCAAAGCAATTCTCCTGCTACTCAAAGCAATCCGGCCGCTGCTAACGCTTCCGACAAGAACATCGCGCCGACCGCCCCTGGGATCAACAAACCGGCGGAGCTGCCATACCTCCCTGCGGGATGCGGCACCCCCGCCGGTCAGGAATCGCAAAGCGTTTTAGATAGCATCGTTAACGTATTTGGCGTAATGCGCGGGCATAATATTCCCGTTTCGGAAACCAAATCATGAGCAGAGATCCGGCGCTGGATACGTTTCTAGCCGAGAGCGCGCAGCTCTTGAGCGCCATGGAAAGCGGTGCTTTTGCGGTGCGAAAGGGTTCGACCGACGCCGAAACCGTCAATGAGTTATTTTGCGCCGCCACACGATCAAGGGCTCCGCGGGTTTGTTCGGATTGGATTCCATCGTGGCATTCACGCACGTCGTGGAAAGCGTCTTGGACCGTGCGCGCTCGGAGTCACTGCCCATCAGCGCGGCCGCCGCGGCCATACTTCTCGAGTGTACGGATCACATCGGCAAGCTGGTCGAGTCGATAGCCGCGGGCGATCTGGCGGATGACCCGGCGCTGATGAAAACCGGCGCCAAGGTGCTCAAGCGCTAGGTCGAAGAAACTGGCTATGCGCCTGCCCGCAAAGCGGCCAAGAGCGCTTCGGGCGCGGCCTCCGCGCCGAACCCAGCGGGTCCGAGCAAGAACGACGATGGTCAGCAACGGGCGGCC
>CAWEDI010000016.1:0-146069 GCA_963807735.1 uncultured Pseudomonadota bacterium
CTGAAGGAGTGGCTGTGGGGTCGTCAACTCGCGGACGTGCTTCGCGCCTACCCAGGCGAACATTCCGTGGAGGAGTTCGCCGCGACGCTGAAAGCTCTGCAACCACGCTCCTATTCGATCTCGTCGAGCCCCAAGGCGCATCCCGATCAAATTCATCTGACCGTGTCGGCTGTGCGCTGGCGGAATGACGGTCGCGAGCGGCGGGGCGTATCCTCCAGCTTTCTCGCGGATCGCGCCCTTGGGGCCGAGGTCGGCGTGTTCGTCCAACGCTCGGCCACGTTCAAGCCCCCGACCAACCCCGAAACCGCGATGATCATGGTTGGACCGGGCACTGGCGTGGCGCCCTTTCGCGCGTTCCTCCAGGATCGGGCGACGACGGGCGCGCGAGGGAAGAATTGGTTGTTCTTCGGCGACCAGCATGTGGCCAGCGACTTCTATTATCGCGATGAGCTCGAAGGTCTCAAACACAAGGGAGTCCTTACGAAGCTCGACCTCGCGTTTTCTCGCGATCAGGACGAACGAATCTATGTCCAGGACCGGATGACGCAGAACGGTCGGGATCTCTTTGCGTGGCTCGAAGAGGGCGCACATTTTTACGTCTGCGGCGACGCGAGCCGCATGGCCAAAGACGTTGAGGCCGCCTTGCGAGCTATCATTGAGCAACATGGCGGTTTGTCCAGCGACGCGGCCAAGGCGTACGTCCGCAAGCTCGGCGCCGAAAAGCGTTACGTTCGCGACGTGTATTGAAAGCCTCCCCTCGGTCGGCTCTGAACTTCCCGCGCGAGCTCGGCGATTGTGCAGTATGGCCGGGGTCCTCGGCTGGACTCGAGCGAAGTTCTGAGACTGAAAGGAGCGAACGGCCGAACGGACAACGCGCCGCATCGTTTGGTGCGGCAGAGACAGCGCCACCCTAGCCCGAACGTCCGCTTTCGCGATCGTTTGATATACTCGCCGCCAGCGTCTTCTTGCTCATGCGACGCATCGCGCGGCAGCCGCCAGCCCAATGATTCCTAGAATCAAACGGGCTCTCAAATCTCGCGCCCCTCGCGCGCGAGCAGCTAGGAAAAACAGAATAATTTCGTTTTTACAGACGCTGCACCCGCTAGGGCCTCGATCCGACCCAAATATTGGGCAGTAAATTAGTGAGGAAATATAGTTTTGGCTTCACAAGGCTAACGCTGCGGCAGCCAAAGCGCGCCAACCATTGGGGTAATTACTGTGATTTTATTCTTTGGCACAAGAAAACGTTAATTTTAGCGTGCGACGCTCTTCCGATCCCAGCGATCACGCCCCTAGCCCAGGCGTACGAAGGGCCAGAGTAAAGCCATGAGCATTAAAGACGAGGAACTCCGGTCCGACGCGCTTCGCCGGTACGAAATCCTGAACACGCCGCCGGAGCCGAATTTCGACCGCATCACCAGGATTGCGTCCTCAGTGCTGGGCCGTCCCGTCTGCACGCTTGCGCTAGCGGACCGGGATCGGTTCTGGTTCAAGTCGAAGCAAGGGGTTGACGCGACCGAAATGCCTCGGCAAATGGCGTTCTGCGAAGAAACGATCCGCGGACGTAGCGTGTTCGTGGTGCCCGACGCGATTGCTGATCGCCGGTTCGTCGACGCGCCGGTTGTAAAGGGCGCCCCATATATTCGTTTCTACGCGGGTGCTCCACTCGTTACGCCGGCCGGCGTCGCGATTGGCTCGCTTTGCGTGCTCGATGTCAAGCCGGAAGCGAACTTCTCGGAGGAAAGCCGACGCATTTTGACCGATTTAGCATCGACAACGGTCGAGTTATTCGAAGCCAAGGCGCGCCAGATCGAGCTTCTGAAATGCACCAACGAGATTGCCCAACTTGCGCGCCACGACTCTTTGACCGGGCTGCCCAACAGGAGACGACTCGCTGAAATCTATAACGAGATGACGCGCGAGCAGCGTGACAACAACATCGCTCTTCTGTATTTGGATCTCGACGGCTTCAAAGCAGTGAACGATACCCATGGCCATGGTCAAGGCGACATGGTTCTCCGGGAGATTGCTACCCGTATCCAAGCCTGCCTGCCAACGCACGGGCGCGTCGCGCGCCTAGGCGGAGACGAGTTCGCTGTGTTGTTGCCCTCAACAACGAACGATTTGGCGACAGAAGCGTCAGTCCTTGCCAGCCAACTCATGACCCGGATCGAACACCCTTATATGAATGGCAATACACGCGTTGATATCGGCTGCAGTATCGGCATCGCGCTCAGCAATAAGGGGCTAGAACTCGACAACCTTCTTGGCAGAGCGGACGAGCTCATGTATCAGGCGAAAAACACGGGGCGGGCTCGTTATGTCCTCGAAGCCGCCTGACTGATACAAGTGGCAACGATGGAAGCGATCCAGTCGGCGCGCATCGCGCGTGAACGTCGGCTTCCGCGATCGGCCGAACAGCCGTCCTAAGCCCTTAGTGGATCGAATCCGGTCAAAAAACGGTTCTAGTCCGAAGTGCCGAGCGCTCGGCGGCCGTTGCGCACCACCATGCTGCGTCCGTCCGCCTTCGTGGCTGTTCGCTCCGACGCGCAGTCCAATTTGTGGACAAGTTTGTGGGGCCAGCAGAAGAATTATTAAAGACTGCCTTTGATATCAACGGGGTTTGGCGGAAGCGGTGAGATTCGAACTCACGGTGGAGTTACCCCCACGGCGGTTTTCAAGACCGCTGCCTTAAACCGCTCGGCCACGCTTCCCGTCGCCGCTTCTTGCAGTTCGCCCCTTGCCTGTCCAGCGCGGCCAGGTCGCGGCGCCCGGTTTTCGCTGTTCCGACAGGCTTGCGTGGCGGTTCAGCCTCGTCTATGGGGGTCGCCGCTGTCCCTGGGGGATAGTTCAACGGTAGAACTGCGGACTCTGACTCCGTCAATCTTGGTTCGAATCCAGGTCCCCCAGCCAGCCTTTCCCAAGAGTTATAAGAAGAGACCTCGCCAAAGCCCGGAAGCGCGCCGACGAGGCGGACGCCGACGCGCGCGTCGGCGCCGTCCTTGCGGCGCATGGCTCGGTCAAGTTGAGCGGGGACGACGGCAAAGGCGAAGCCATCCTGCTCGCCGCGCGGTCAACCGATATCGCCGAGCACCTGGCTACGGCGCTCCGACCAATCATCGCCGGCAAAAAGGTGGCGCTGATACAAGGGGCGGATAGCGCGTCCTTCTCCAACCATTTCCAATTCGCCTTGCAATTGCGCGCCCTGAGCGCCGGACTCCTCGAACCCGGCGCGCTCGGCCCCGCCGACGACAAGGGCGTCTCGGCCTTCGCCAAAATCATGCGCGAGGAGCGCGGCCTACGATGTGGTGACGGACAACGACGGTCTAGCGCTGTTTGTTGATGTCCGGGCGACGCGAATGCACGGGGCGAGGTTGACGCCTCGGGCGTCGTCCCGGCGCCCAGCGACTATGTGCGCGTTGAGAAGGTTGCGGACCTGAATTAGCGCCGACGCGGTTTCAATCCACTTTCTCGACGGCGACCCGGCGCTGCGCGAGCCCGTCAAGATCGGTGGCTCTGGCGTGGAGCCAAGTCGTCAAACGGGCCTGCGATTTCGTCGACGCCGGGCCCGCGAACGTGCATATTATTCAGTCCGACCTAGCGGCTATCGGCGCTGTCTCGCGCCATTCGCCCCGGAGTTAGATTGAGGAAAGGAAGTCGGATGCCCGAAGATGAGAATAATGCGCCGGCGGGAACAGGCGCGCCCTCGCGCGCCGACGATGCGCCGTTGTACTATGTCGAGCGTTGCGCGGAGGGCCCCAACAGCTGGCGCGTCATGGGGCCAAACGGGGCAATCGGCGCTTACCGCAACGAAAGCGAGGCGCAGGCCAAGGCCGATCAATTGAATGAAGAGGTCGCCGAGGAACAGGAGGACGACTTTTAGTCGGGCGTCGAATTCATCGCCAGGTTGGCTTGCCCGGGGGAACAGGGGTAACATTTCGGAGCGCCCGGCGACCGTTGGCGGTCGCGGCGCGCGGCGCATCGTCAACATCCTGCTCTACCGCCGACATGGCCCCGCGGCGCCGAATCGGGTAACTCCCGCCGCATGACCGTCCGCCGCCTCGACCCGCTGCTGATCGATCGCATCGCCGCCGGCGAGGTGATCGAGCGGCCCGCCGCCGCGGTGAAGGAGCTCGTCGAGAACGCGCTCGACGCCGGCGCCCATCGCATTGACGTCGCCATCGCGGCGGGCGGGCGCGACCTCATCCGGGTCTCCGACGACGGCTCGGGCATGGACGCCGCCGATCTCGCGCTGTCGGTGGAGCGCCACGCCACCTCGAAGCTGCCCGACGGCGATCTGTCGGCAATCCGCTCGCTCGGCTTCCGCGGCGAAGCGCTGCCGTCGATCGCCTCGGTGTCGCGGCTCGAAATCCGCACCCGGCCGAGGGGCGGCGCGGAGGCGTTCGCGCTGACGGTCGACGACGGCGCGGCCGGAGAGATCACGCCGGCGGCGCATCCCGCGGGCACGCGCATCGAGGCGCGCGACCTGTTCGCCGCGACGCCGGCCCGGCTGAAATTCCTGAAGACCGACCGCGCCGAGGCGCAAGCCTGTCACGACGCCGTGGCGCGGTTGGCGCTCGGGCGTCCCGACGTCCGGTTTCAGTTCACCACCGACATCGGCTCGGGCTTCGATTGGCCGGCCGGGACGCTGAGCGAGCGGTTGCGGCAGGCGCTCGGGGCCGAGTTCGTCGACAGCGCGCTCGCGCTCGACGAAACGCGCGAGGGGGTCGGGATCACCGGCTTCGTCGCCGTGCCCACTTTCAACAAGGCGAACGCGCAGGGCCAGTACGCGTTCGTCAACGGCCGGGCGGTGCGCGACAAGCTGATCTCCGGGGCGCTGCGCGGCGCCTATCTCGATTACCTCCCGCGCGAGCGGCATGGCGTCGCGGCGCTGTTCCTCGCCCTCGATCCGCGCGAGGTCGACGTCAATGTACACCCCGCGAAAGCCGAAGTGCGGTTCCGCGACTCAGCCCTGGTGCGCGGGCTCATCGTCGGCGCGGTCCGGCGGGCGCTGGAGACGGCGCTGACGCGCGCCGCGGCGCCCGGCGCGGCGCAGGCGTTGGCAGCGATGCGCGCGCCGGCCTGGACCCCGCGACCGACACGCCCGCTCGGCTGGGACTGGCGCGCCTCGCCGGCCGCGCCGGGGTTTGCGGAGCCCGCGCAGGCGGGATTCTCCGCCTTCGCGGCCCCCTCCACGCGCGCGCCGCCTGAGCCGGCGGCGGCGGAGATCGAGGCCCCGCTCGGCGCGGCGCGCGCGCAATTGCACGGCAACTACATCTTTGCGCAGACCCGCGACGGCGTCGTCATCGTCGACCAGCACGCCGCGCATGAGCGCATCGTCTATGAGCGGTTGAAACGGCAGCGCGACGAGGCCGGCGTCGAGCGACAGATGCTGCTCGCGCCGCTGGTGGTCGATCTCGATCCCGCATCGGCGGCGGCGCTGGTCGACGCGGCGGAGACCTTGGCGCGGCTGGGACTCATCGTCGAAGCCTTCGGCCCCGGCGCGGTGCTGATCCGCGAGACGCCGACCCTGCTGGCCGGCGCCGATTTCGTCGCGCTGACGCGCGATCTTGCCGACGCGCTGCGCGCCGACGACGGAACGGAGGCGCTGGAGCGGCGGCTCGATCATCGGCTGGCGACGATCGCCTGCCACCATTCGGTGCGCGCCGGCCGTTCTCTCAAGGCCGAGGAGATGAACAGCCTGTTGCGCGAAATGGAGGCGACGCCGGGCGCCGGCCAATGCAACCACGGCCGCCCGACCTATGTCGAACTGAAGCTCGCCGACATCGAAAAGCTGTTCGCGCGGCGCTGAGCGTTTTGCGTGAGCTCGCGGATTGGGGCATGTTGCGCGCGGGGAGCCCGGGACCGATGCGCTTTCTCAAGTTTCTGCTCATCGCGCCCTTGGCGGCGCTCCTGCTCATTTTCGCCTATGCGAATCGCGAGCCGGTGACGATCTATTTCGACCCCATCGGCGGCAGCGGCCTCGCCCCGGTCGCGGCGCCGGCTTATTTGGCGCTGTTGATCGCCGCCGCCGTCGGCGTGATCGCTGGGAGTTTCGCGACCTGGATCGGGCAAGGCGTCTATCGCCGCGCCGCCCGGCGGGCCGAAGCGGAATCGGCGCGGTTGCGCAATGAGTTGCAGGCGGCGCGGCTCGGCGCGACGCCGCCGCTGGCGCGGCGGGCCTGAGATGCGCTTCGTCGCCGCCGAGGCCATCGACGCCGCGCTCGATTTTCCGAGCCTGATCGACGCGCTTGACGCAGCGTTTCGCGGCGGCTTCATCGCGCCGGAGCGCCATCATCACGTCATCCCGCGCGATGGCTCGCCCGACGCCACGCACCTGCTGATGCCGGCCTGGAGCGGCGAGGTTCTCGGCGTCAAGATCGTCAACGTGTTTCCCGCCAACGGCGCGCGCGGCCTCTCCGCCGTCCAGGGCGTCTACGTCCTGCAAAGCGGTGTGACCGGCGAAACTCTGGCGGTGATGGACGGGACGCGGCTGACGCTGTGGCGCACCGCCGCGGCCTCGGCGCTCGCCGCCCGTCGCCTTGCGGCGCCGGGAGCGCGACGGCTTGCCCTCGTCGGCGCCGGCGCGCTGGCGGCGTTTCTGGCGCGCGCCCACGCCAGCGTTCGGCCGATCTGCGAAATCGTCGTTTGGAACCATCGCCTTGAGGGCGCGCGACGCTTGGCGGCCCAGCTCGCGCGCGAAGGCTTCGCGGCGACCGCCGAGGCGGACCTGCAAGCGGCTGTCACGGGCGCCGACGTCGTCAGCGCCGCCACGCTGTCGACGACGCCGCTGATCCGCGGCGAATGGCTGAAGGCCGGCCAGCATGTCGACCTCGTCGGCGCCTTCAACATGACGATGCGCGAGGCCGACGACGCCGCGATGCAACGGGCGCGGGTGTTCGTCGATACGCCGGCGGCGCTGCATGAGGGCGGCGACGTCGCGCAGGCGATCGCCGGCGGCGCGCTGGCGAAATCCGCCGTCGTCGCCGATCTTGCCGCGCTCGCCCGCGGCGCGCCGGGGCGCGAGGCGGACGGCGAGATCACGCTGTTCAAGTCGGTCGGCGCCTCGATCGAGGACCTTGCGGCGGCGAGCCTCGTCTGGGAGCGTCTGCCTGCGGCTTGACGACCGCTTGCTTGCAGGCGCGTCTCAGCTGCCTTACGGAAGCCAAATCCGGGAGGCATCCCGCATACAGTTAAGCTCCGCTTCCGGGAGAAGAGTCGAAATGGCCAGCACGGACGTTCCCATGCAAGCTTCCCCCAGCCTCGCCGCGCGCGGCGCGAAATGGGCGCTGATGCCGCTTTATTTCAGCCAGTTGTTCACCGCCGCCAAATCCTTTGAGGCCAACCCGCTGATCGGCAGCGCCAAACTCAACGCTTTGGGCCTGCACAAGACACGCGTCGCCGTGGCCTACCGGCGCGCTGCGGCCCGCCGCGCCAAGCTCGCCAATCTCGTCTCGGCCGAAGACCGGGCGGCGTTCGAGTGCGACGGGTTTGTGGTCAAGCGCAATTTCCTGCCCGACGCGGAGTTCGAGCAACTGATCGCTCAGATCAAGGCGCATCGCTGCACGCTTGAGGAAAGGATGTGGGGCGAGACGGTCAACCGAAAGATCACCGTCGACGCGACGACGGTCAAGAAGATACCGGCGCTGAAGAAAGTGCTGAATTCGTCGGAGTGGCGAAACCTGATCGACTACGTCGGCGGCTGCTCGTCGACGCCGATCGTCTACATCCAGACGCTGTTCCGTCGCGGCGGCGCGATCGATCCGCAGACGCGGCTGCATTGCGACACGTTCCATTCGACCACCAAGGCGTGGCTGTTTCTCACCGACGTGCGTGAGAACGAGGGCGCTTTCACCTACGTGCCGGGATCGCACAAACTGACGCCGCAGAAACTCGAATGGCAGCACCGGACGAGCCTGCGAGCCGCGGAGAGCGATGACAAGGAAACCCGCGAAGGCTCGTTCCGCGTCGATCCCTCGGAGCTCAGCGCGCTCGGATTGCCGCAGCCGGTCCAGCTTGCGGTCCCCGCCAATACGCTTGTTGTCGCCGACACCTCGGGGTTTCACGCGCGCGGGCCAAGCATCGCTGGGGCGCTGCGGGTGGAGATCTGGGCGCTCGGTCGCCGCCAACCGTTCCTGTCCTGGGGCGGCGTCGAGCCTTGGACCTCGGAAACCCTGGGATCGCTGGTGACGGCCTCGCAGAAATTGCGCGATCTTCTGAAATTGAAATCGTCGCATTGGAAGTACCGGTCCAATGCGACCGCTTTCGATGTCGAAGGCGCCACCGACGCGCGGTAGCCGCCGCCGGTTTGCATCGGCAGCCCATAACTGGAAGAAGGCGGCCGTCGGGCCGCGCCGCGAGCCTTGCCCGCGGCGGCGATCCTTCGGTCGGCAGAATGAAAATTTTCGTGGATATTACGCGGCTTGCGACGCGCATCTTTCGCAGCAGCCCGACCGGCATCGACCGGGTCGAATACGCCTACGCCAAGCACCTCCTGGAGTCGCAGGGCACGGTTTGCGTGTTCACCGCTCCGGTGTTCTCCGGCGCGATACGAAAGTCGCGCGCGCTCGACCTGTTGTCGAGGGTCGAACGCGCTTGGCGGCTCGACGACGCCGCGGACGCCGACCCAAACTATGTGGCGCTACGCGCCTGGCTCGACTCCCCGATCGACCTCGCCGCCGCCCGCCCGGTCCGCATCCGAACCGAGAAGCGCTACCTGTCGATGCTGCGCGAAGCCGACTTCTTCCCGTTGCGCGACATCTTGCGCGCCGAGACTCGGCTGGAGCGCTGGGTGTCGCGCAACAGCGACGAGCCGGCGATCTTCTTCCACGCCTCGCACGCTCAGTTGCACAAGCCGCACCTGTTCAAGTGGCTGGAGACCGCGGGGCTGCGCTCGGCGTTCTTCCTGCACGACGCCATTCCGATCGACTTCCCGGAATTTTGCTCGCCCGGCTCGTTCGGACGGCACGTGCAACGCCTGGAGACCGTCTCCGCCCGCGCCTCGCTGGTGATCGTGAACTCCGGCTATTCGCGCGACACCATCGCGGCGGCGCTCCGAGAGCGCGGCGCGCGCGTGCCCGACATCGAAGTCCTGCCGCTCGCGGTCGGCGCGGCGTTCGCCAAGCCGGCGGCGCCGCGCCGCCCCAAAGACCCTTATTTCCTCTACGTCGGCAATATCGAGCCGCGTAAGAACATCCTGTTTCTGCTGGAGGTCTGGCGGCGTCTGGTCGAACGCTATGGCGCACGTACGCCGCGGCTGGTGATCGCCGGGCGGCGCGGCTGGGAGTACGAGAACATCGTCGACGTGCTCGAACGCTCGCGCGGGCTCGCGCCATTTTTAGCGGAAGCGTCCGACCTCACTGACGCGGGTCTCGCGCAACTGATGGCGGACGCGACGGCGCTCGTTTACCCCTCGTTCGCCGAGGGATTCGGTCTGCCGATCGCCGAAAGCCTGGCGGTCGGCACGCCCGTCGTGGCCTCGGACATCGCGGCGCATCGCGAGGTCGGCGAGGGCTTCGCCACCTTCGCCGACGCCATCGACGGGCCGGCCTGGGTCGCCGCCGTCGAAGCGCTGAACGACGAAACGTCGGCGCTTCGCCGCGACAGCCTGGCGAAGATCGCGACCTATCGACCGTACTCCTGGTCGGCGCATGTCGCCGCGGCGCACGATCTGTTGGAGCGCTACGCGCGCGGCGTGTGAGCGTCAGTGCGCGAAGATCGACGCGCCTCGGTCGGCGCGCCCGACCTGGCCGCGGAAGGCGCCGAACAGCTCGCGCCCGACCCCGACATGGGCCTGCGTCAGATCGGTCTCGGCGAGCGCCCGCGCCTCGAAGACGGCGGGATCGACCAGCACTTCCAGCGTGCCTTTCACCGCATCGACGCGGACGACGTCGCCGTCGCGGATTTTCCCGATCGCGCCGCCGCTCGCCGCCTCCGGCGTAACATGCAGCGCGGCCGGCGCCTTGCCGGAGGCGCCGGACAGCCGCCCGTCGGTGACGAGCGCGACCTTGTGGCCGCGATCCTGCAAGACTCCGAGCGGCGGCATCAGCTTGTGCAGCTCCGGCATCCCATTGGCCCGCGGCCCCTGGAACCGCACCACCAGCACCACGTCGCGGTTGAGTTCGCCGGCCCGGAACGCCGCCTGCACCTCCTCCTGCGCGTGAAACACCCGCGCCGGCGCCTCGATCACATGACGCTCCTTCGCCACGGCGCTGGTCTTGATGACCGCCCGACCGAGCGGCCCCTCCAACACGCGCAAGCCGCCGGTCGCCTGGAACGGGTTCGCCGCGCCGCGCAGCACCGTCTCGTCGTGGCTCTTCTCGGTCGCCGGCCGCCACGCCACCGCTCCGTCTTCGGCGAGCGTCGGCTCGACGACGTAGTCGGCAAGCCCGTCGCCGTAGACCGTGCGCGCGTCGCCGTGCAGCAGCCCGGCGCCCAGCAGTTCGCGGATCAGCACCGGCATGCCGCCGGCGGCCTGGAAATGGTTCACGTCGGCTTTGCCGTTGGGATAGACGCGCGTCAGCAGCGGCGTCACCTCGGCGAGATCGGCGAAGTCGTCCCAGGTCAAGGTGATGCCCGCCGCCGCGGCCATGGCGATGAGGTGGATCGTCAGATTGGTCGAGCCGCCCGTCGCGTGCAGGCCGACCACGCCGTTGACCACGGCGCGCTCGTCGATGACGTGGCCAATCGGCGTGAAGGCGTTGCCCTTGGCGGTAAGTTCGAGCGCCCGCTTGGCGCCGAGTTCCGTCAACGCGTCGCGCAACGGCGTGTTGGGGTTGATGAACGAGGCGCCCGGCAGGTGCAGCCCCATGATCTCCATCAGCATCTGGTTGGTGTTGGCGGTGCCGTAAAACGTGCAGGTGCCCGGCCCGTGATAGGCCTGCGACTCTGCTTCCAGGAGTTCTGCGCGCGTCGCCTTGCCCTCGGCGTAGAGCTGGCGGATTTTCGATTTTTCGTCGTTGGAGAGCCCGGACGGCATCGGCCCGGCCGGGATGAACACGGCGGGAAGGTGTCCGAACGACAGCGCGCCGATCAGCAAGCCCGGCACGATCTTGTCGCAGACGCCGAGATAGACCGCCGCGTCGAACATCTGGTGCGACAGCGCCACCGCCGTCGACAGCGCGATGACGTCGCGCGAGAACAGGCTGAGGTCCATGCCGGCCTCGCCCTGGGTGACGCCATCGCACATGGCGGGCACGCCGCCGGCGACCTGCGCCGTCGCGCCGGCCGCGCGCGCGGCGCGCTTGATAAGCTCGGGATAGCGTTCATAGGGCTGATGCGCCGACAGCATGTCGTTATAGGCGGTTACGATGCCGAGATTGGGCGCCTCGCCGTCGCGCAGGGCCGCTTTGTCCCCGGGTGCGCAGGCGGCGAAGCCGTGCGCGAAATTGGCGCAACCCAGTTTCTTGCGCGCCGGTCCTTCCGACGCCGCCTTGTCGATGCGCTCCAGGTAGGCCGAGCGGGTCGGGCGGCTGCGGGCCGCGAGACGCTCGGTCACTTCGCCGATGCGGGCTTGGCAAGGCATGTGGGCCTCCATAACTGTGCAAACCTGGTCTCATAGGGCGCCGCTACGGCACTTGAAAGCCGCATGTCGCCCGGCCGCCGCAGCAAGGTCGGGGCCAAGCGCGGCTTGACACCCGCGCGCGGCTCTTCGATGACGGGCCGCCAGGAGCGCCTAATGTTCGAAAAACCGAAACTCCGCGTCATTCTGTGCTCGCCGCGCGGCTTTTGCGCCGGCGTCACGCGCGCTATCGACGTGGTCGAAACCGCGCTGAAGCTGCACGGCGCGCCGGTTTACGTGCGGCACGAAATTGTACACAATAAATACGTCGTGGATTCGCTAAAAGCGAAAGGCGCGATCTTCGTCAAAGAGCTTGACGAAATCCCCGACGGCGCGGCGCCGGTTATTTTCTCCGCGCATGGGGTGCCGAAATCCGCGCCGGCCGAGGCCGAGCGGCGCCGGCTCAACGCGATCGACGCCACCTGCCCGCTGGTCACCAAGGTGCATCGCGAGGCGCAGGCGCATTTCAAGCGGGGCCGCCACATTCTCCTGATCGGCCACGCCGGCCATCCCGAGGTGGTCGGCACCCTGGGACAGCTCCCGCCGGGCGCGATCACGCTGATCGGCGAGCGTCATGAGGTCGAGGCGCTGCAAGTCCCCGAGGGCAAGGAGCTCGCCTTCGTCACGCAGACCACGCTGTCGGTGGACGACACCCGCGACGTGATCGAGGCGTTGAAGGTGAAGTTCCCGCATATCCAGGAGCCGCCGGTCGAGGACATCTGCTACGCCACCACCAACCGCCAGGAGGCGGTCAAGGCGGCGGCGCATCAGGTTGATGCGGTGATCGTCGTCGGCGCCGCCAATTCCTCCAATTCGCAGCGCTTGCGGGAGGTAGCGGAGCGCGAGGGCTGCGCCGTGTCGCTGCTGGTGCCGAGCGTCGAGGCGCTCGATTTCGGCCAGCTGGAAGGGGCGCGGTCGGTGGCGATCACCGCCGGCGCTTCGGCCCCGGAGATCCTGGTCGAGCAGATTCTCGACGGTCTCGCCGAGCGTTACATGCTCGCGGTCGAGACCCTGACGACGCGCGAGGAGAACATGTTCTTCCCGCTACCGCGTGCGCTGCGCGAGCCGGCGGCGACCTGATGGCGGTCTACACGGAGGTCAGCGACGAAGCGCTGGCGGCGTTCCTGCGCGGCTACGATCTCGGCGCGCCGCTGTCGCTGAAAGGCATCGCCGAGGGGGTCGAGAACTCCAACTTTCTGCTGCACACCGAGCGCGGCGAATTCCTGCTGACGCTCTACGAGAAACGCGTCGAGGAAGCGGACCTGCCGTTCTTCCTCGGGCTGATGGAGCACCTGGCGAAGCGCGACGTCACCTGCCCGCAGCCGGTGCGGGCGCGGAACGGCGCGGCGATCGGGCGATTGGCGGGTCGCGCGGCGGCGATCGTCACCTTCCTCGAAGGCTTGTCGGTGCGGCGGCCGACGGTCGAGCATTGCGGCGAGGTCGGGGAGGCGCTGGCGCGCATGCACGCCGCGGGGGCCGAATTCACCTTGACGCGGCGCAACGCGCTCTCGATCCACGGCTGGCCGGCTTTGTTCGAGGCGGCGCGGGCGCGGGCGGACGAAGTCGCGCCGGGCCTCACGCGCGAGACCGCGTCGCAACTTGCCGCCTTGCAGGCGATTTGGCCGGAGGGTCTCCCGGCCGGCGTAATTCATGCGGACCTGTTTCCTGACAACGTGTTTTTTCTCGCCGACAGGCTCTCCGGCCTCATCGACTTCTACTTCGCCTGCAATGATTTTCTCGCCTACGATCTCGCGATCTGCTTGAATTCCTGGGCGTTCGAGCCGGAGGCTTCGTTCAACCTCGCCAAGGGCCGGGCGATGATCGAAGGTTACGAGCGCGTCCGCCGCCTGACCGCCGAAGAGGCCGAGGCGCTGCCGATCCTGGCGCGCGGCGCGGCGCTGCGCTTCATGCTGACGCGGCTGGTCGACTGGCTTAACGTACCGGCCGGCGCGCTGGTGAAGCCGAAGGACCCGCTGGAATATCTGCAAAAACTCCGGGTCCACTCGGGCTTCAAGTCGGCGCGCGACTACGGCTGGCGCGCTTGAGCCGGGTCGAGATTTGGACCGACGGCGCCTGCTCCGGCAATCCGGGCCCGGGCGGCTGGGGGGCGATTCTGCGCTCCGGCGCCGGGAGCAAGGAGCTCAGCGGCGGCGAGGCGCTGACCACCAACAACCGCATGGAGCTTTCCGCGGCGATCGCGGCGCTGGAGGCGCTGAACCGCGACTGCGAAGTCGATCTGCATACGGATTCGCAATATCTCCGCCAGGGCGTGACGAGCTGGCTCGCCGGCTGGAAGCGCAACGGCTGGCGCACCGCCGACCGCAAGCCGGTGAAGAACGTCGACCTGTGGCAGCGCCTCGACGAAGCGGCGCAGCGCCACACGATCGCCTGGCGCTGGGTGAGGGGTCACGCGGGCGACGCGATGAACGAGCGCGCCGACGAACTTGCGCGCGCGGGCATGAAGCCGTTCCTGCGCAAAGGCGTCGGGGGGATTGCATGAGCGAGGCCGAGGTCTACGCGGGCCTTACCGAAATCTTCCACGAATTGTTCGCCGACGATTCGATCGCACTCACGCCGACGACGACGGCGGCCGATGTCAAAGGCTGGGATTCTTTCAACCACATCAATATCGTCGCCGCCGCCGAGGAACGCTTCGGGGTCCGATTCACCTCGCGCGAGATCGACGCTCTCGGCAACGTCGGCGACCTCGCCCGGCTGATCCTGGCCCGCCGTAGCCAACCCCGCTGACGATTGCGCGCGGCCGCACCGTAAGTATCATATCCCCGCTATCAAACGGGGGGTTCCAGATTATGACGGATCGCAAACTGTTCGGGCTCTTGTCCGGCGCGAACGTAACGGCGATCGTGTGCGCGGCCATTCTCGGCCCGAGCGCGGTTTACGCGGCCGTGGAGTTTGTCAACGTCGCACTGGTCAACCCTACGTCGGGGGTAACCGCGAACGTCGACGCTTCGCAGCGCGTGTGGGTCTACGACACCGTGGCGGGTTATCGGAACTATCCCGGCGATTTTGTCGACATCAGGATGGTCGGCCACGGCAACGAGTGCGAGACATCGCAGCAATACGCCGTCCCCGCCGGGAAAGCGTTTGTCATCACCGCGCTTAGCGGTTTCGTGGTTCAATCCACCACCTCCACCAACAACGCCGGCTTTACGATCTACTCGGGCGCAAATTGCACCGGCAATCCCTTGACCGACAGTCTCGCCTCGACCTCGACGGCCGCGCCTTATGTGCCCATCTCCGTCGCCTACGGCGCCGGCATCCCGGTCCCCGCCGGTTCGACGATCAGCCAGTTTTCCGGGACCAACACCGGCGTGACGTATATTCACGGTTATCTTGTGCCGGCGTCGACGATAACATCAGGTTATTTTGGCTCGCAGACTTGCGCGGCCGCCTCGCGTTCGCCGTAAGGCTGCGGACGAGCGCGGATTTCCGGCCGTCAGAGCAGGTTCGCCCACGTGTGAAGCAGCGGAACGTCGAGCCACGCCCGCAACGGCGCTAGCCGCTCCCAGCCGTGACCGAGCAGCGACGTTAGCAGACGATAGGCGCACAGCAGCTCGACGAACGCGGCGAAGACGATGCTGAGAACGGCGAAGCTGCGCCTTATCGGCATGTTGAGCTGGTGGCGCGTCGCGTGGTCGTGCGGCTCGGAAGTCACCCAGGATACCGTCATGCCGAACAGCGAGACGGCGTTGAGGCCGTAATATTGCCATCGCCGCGAAATGACGAAGGTGAAGCAATACGATAGCCCGATGCAGGCGACGATGATCTCGGTGTTGCGGTCATGAATGTTGTCGAGCACCCACCACGAAATGACCAGGCTCGCCAAGCCGACCAATATCCTTACGACGATCGCAATGAAATCCGTCATGTCTCCCCTCGCTCGCCGGGCCGCCGAGTCGGCTGATGCGTTGGCGCGGAGGGATATACGAGGCCGCTGGCGCACGCCATCTGTGGACGGCGCCGGCGCGACGCTTTGCCTGGGGACCCGCGCGGCTTATCAGACGCGATGCGATTCTCCTTCATCCACGCCGCCGATTTGCATATCGACAGCCCGCTCGCCGCGCTCGGCGCGAAGGACGCCGAGGTCGCCGCGACCTTCGCCGCCGCCGGCCGGACCGCCGTTGAACGGCTGATTGCGGAGACGATCGAGAGCGGCGCGAAATTCCTGCTCGTCGCCGGCGACGTATTCGATGGCGATTGGCGCGACGTCACGACCGGCCTGTTCTTCGTGCGCCAATTGGGCAAGCTCGACCGCGCCGGCGTCCGCACCTTCCTCATCAAAGGCAACCACGACGCCGAGAACCGCATGTCGCGCGGCCTCACGCTGCCCGCCAGCGCGCACATGTTCGAGGCGCGCAAAAGCCAGACGCAGGTGATCGAACCCCTGCGCGTCGCGATCCACGGGCGCAGTTTCCCGGAGCGCGAGACGCCCGAGGATTTCCTGGCGAGCTACGCGCCGCGGCGCGAGGGTTGGCTCAACATCGGGCTGTTGCACACCAGCCTCAACGGCTCGCGCGGCCATGTCCCCTACGCGCCCTGCACGTCGCAGGACCTCGCTCGCTTCGGTTACGATTATTGGGCGCTCGGCCATATCCACGCCGCCGAGATCGTCGCCCGCGACCCTTGGATCGTCTATCCCGGCAATCTGCAAGGCCGCAGCCCGCGCGAGACCGGCCCCAAAGGCGCCATCCGGGTGACGGTCGAAGACGGCCGCATCCTCGCCGTCGAACCGATCACGCTCGACGCCGCGCGCTGGGCGCACGAGCGCGTCGACGTCTCCGGGCTCGATGACGAGGACGCCGCGCTGGCGCGAATCGGCGACGCCATCGCCGCCGCCGCGCTCGCCGCCGACGGCCGGCCGCTCGCGCTGCGACTGACGTTGACCGGGCAGACCCCCGCGCACGCCCGCTTCGTCGCGCGCCGCGAACATTTGCAGGACGAGGCGCGCGGCGCGGCGACGCGACTTTCGGCCGCGTGCTGGGTCGAGCGGCTGCGCGTCGAGACGCGCGCCCCCGCCGTCGCCGTCGCGCCCGATCCCGACGCGCTCGACGTCGCCGGTCTGGTCGCGGCGGCGGCGAGCGACCCGGAGTTCGCCGCCGTCGTCGCCGAGCTCACGGCCAGCCTCGCGGAGAAACTGCCGCGCGAATTGCGCGACGCGTTCGTTTCGCTCGAAGGCGCGAGGGCCGCCGATCTCGCCCGCGATCTCCTGCTTGGGGCGAATGGATGAGGCTCGAACGGCTCGATCTCGCGCCTTACGGGCGCTTCGCCAATCGCACGCTGCCGTTCTCGGCCGATGCCGCGCTGCATGTCGTGTTCGGCGCCAACGAATCGGGCAAGACCACGACGCTGAGCGCGATCGGCGACCTGCTCTACGGCTTCCGCCGCGACACCGCCTATGGCTTCGAGCACGATCAAAGGACGCTGCGAGTCGGCGGGGCGTTTCGGCTGCGCGACGGCTCGCGCCTCGCCATCCGCCGGCGCAAGGGCAACAAGGATACCCTGCTCGACGCGGAGGACCGTCCGATCTCCGAAGACCCTTTGCGGCGCGCGCTGGGCGGGATCGAACGCGAGACGTTCGAGAGCGAGTTCGGCCTGACCGCACAGGCTTTGCGCCGGGGCGGCGAGGCGCTGCTGCAATCGGGCGGCGCGCTCGCGGAGACGCTGGCGGCAGGCTCGGCTTCGCTCAGCGCGCTCAACGACCTCGGCCGTCGCCTTGCGTCGGAGGCTGACGCGCTGTTTGCGCCGCGCCGCGCCGGCGCCAAACCGTTCTATGTCGCCCTCGACCGCCACGACGCCGCGACGCGACGATTGCGAGACGCCGTCGTCGATAGCGACGAACTGGCGCAAGCCGAGGCGGCGCTGCTGGCGGCGCGGGCGCGCGAGGTCGACCTGAAGGCACAGCATCAGGAAAACGGCCGCGCGGTCGCGCGCCGCCGCCGCGCCCTGCGGGTCGCGGGAAAGCTCGCCGGGCTCGACGCGGCGACGAAAGAGATCGAGGCTTTTGGCGATCTCCCCGCCTTTTCGACGCCGAGGCTCGCCGAAGCGCGCGCGGCGCTCGCCGCAGACGCGCTCAAGCGCGCCGAACTGCAACGGCTCGCCGCCGAGGAAGCGCGCGACAACGAAGCGCGCCAAGCGCTGGGGCTCGACGAGGCGCTGCTGGCGCGCGGCCCCGCTATCGACGCGTTGACCCAGCAACTCGGCGCCGTGCGCAAAGACGAGGAGGACCTGCCGCGCCGTGTCGGCGCACACATGCAGGCGCGCGCCCAGCTTGACGACCTCGCCCGCCGGCTCGGCCTCGCCGATCATGCCGTGCTGCTCGATTTCACACCGTCCGACGCCGCTATGGCCGCCCTGCGCGCGCTCGCCGTCCAGCGGCGTGACAACGAGAAGGCTCACGCCGATGCCGTGCGGCGTCACGAGGCCGCGCTGGCGGAGCGTCGCCGCCTCGGCGACGTCGCGCCGACGGCGGTGATCGATCCCGCCCCGCTGAAGCGACGGCTCGACGGCTTCGCCGCCTCGCTCGCGGAGGCCGAGCGGCTGCGACGCGAACAAGCGCTGGCGGCGCGCGAGGCGCGCGCGCTCGCCGAGGAGGTCGCCGCGCTCGATCCCACCGTCGCCGATCTCGACGCGCTCGCCCGCCTGCGGCTGCCCGATGCCGTGACGCTCGCCGCGCGCGAGCGCGACGAGACGGCGGCCGAGGAGGCGCGGCGGGCGGCGGAGCAGGCGCGCGACGCGGCGCGCAAGGCGATGGAGGCGGGCGCCGCCGATCTCGCCGCCCGCGAAAGCGCCGCCGCCGGCGCCACCCGCGCCGACTGGGACGCCGCCCGGGCGCGGCGCGATGCGGCGCTGGCGCGGCTCGGCGGCGCGCTGGACGCGCCGGCGGAGCTGAGCCGCGAGCGTTTCGAAGCCGCGCGGGCGATGACGCGCGAGGCCGACATGATCGTCGAAAGCGTGCTCGGCGACACCGCGCGGGCCGCGCGCCTGCAGGCCGCCCGCGAAACGCTGGAAACCCGCCGCGCCGAATTAACGCGCGCGGAGGCGGCGCTTGCCGCCGTGACGGAGGCCCGCGCTCGCGCCACGGCGGAAACGGCGGCGCTGTGGGCGCCGGGCGGGATCGCGCCGCGAGAACCCGCGGCAATGACGCGCTGGCGGGCGCGCGTCGCCGATGTGCTGACCCGGCGCGCGGGGCTGGAGACGCGCAAAGCCGAACTCGACGCGATGGCCGCCAGGGTTGAGGCGGCGCGCGTGGCGTTGCTCGCCTGGCTCGCCGAAGCCGGCGCGGCGCCACCGGCGAGCGACGCGTTCGAGGAGGCGCATCGCGCGGCGCGGGCCCGGCTTGAAGGGCTCGTCGAACTCAAACAGGCGGCGCGGGACGGCGAGGCCGCGCGCGCCCGCTGCGAACAGGCGATCGCCGAGTGGGCGGTTGAGCGCGACAAGGCCGCCGCGGCGAGCGAGCGACTGACCGAATCCTGGGGGCCGGCGGTCGCCGCACTGCGGCTTCCGCCGCAAACCTCCGTCGAGGCGGCCGAGGCGGCGCTCGACGCCTGGACCGCGGTTCCGCTGCCGCGCCGCGAATATGAAGACACGACGCATCGCATCGCGGCGATGCGCGGCGACATCGCGGCGTTCGAACGCGAGGTCGCGGCCGTTGCCGCCGCCGTCGCGCCGACGCTCGCGGGCGCGCCGGGGCGCGAGACCCTGCCGCAACTCGGCGTCGCGCTGGCCGCCGCCCGCCGCGCCGCCGAGGAGCGCCAGCGCCTCGACCGCGAGGCCGACCGGCGACGCGCAATCCGCCGCGACCTGGAGGCGGAGCGCGCCGCGCTCATCGCCACGCTCGCCGGCGCCCGCGATGCGCTCGGCGCGGCCGACGATGAAGCGCTCGCTACGGCGTTGGAGCGACTGGAGCGCCGCCGCGTGTTGGAGGATGAGCAGGCGAGGCTCCGCCGCGAATTGACCGAAAGCGGCGACGGGCTCGACGAAATCGCGCTGCGCGAAGAGGCGGCCGGCTTCGACCTCTCGTCCCTGCCCGCCGAAATCGACGTCGCCGAACAGGACCAGTCGCGGCTGCTGAACGAGCTCGGCGCGGCGACGGCGGCGGCGAGCGCGGCCGAAGCAGCGCGCGACGCTTTGACGCGGGGTCGCGACGCCGCCGGCGCCGCGCGCGAGCGCGCCGAGGCGGCGGGGGAACTCGTCGACATCGCCGAGCGCTGGCTCGCCCGCGCCGCCGCCGCCCGGCTCGCCGCCCGGGCGATCGAGCGCCACCGCGCCGCCGCGCAGGATCCGCTGATCGCCCGCGCCGGTGAATTGTTCGGCGTCGCGACGGCGGGCGGTTTCGCCGGGCTCGGCGTCGGTTACGACGAAGCCGATCATCCGATCCTGGTCGCGCGTCGTCCTCTTGGTCAGACAGTCGAGGTCAAGGGCCTCAGCGAGGGCGCCCGCGACCAGCTTTTCCTGACGTTGCGCCTCGCCCTGCTGGAGCGCCGCGCCGGCGAGCCGTTGCCGTTCATCGGCGACGACCTGTTGGCGAGCTTCGACGACGAGCGGACGCGGCGAACGCTCAATCTGCTCGCCGAGTTCGGCGCCGGGCGGCAGACAATCCTATTTACGCATCATGCGCGGGTCGCGGAATTGGCGCGAAGCCTGAACGACAAACCGGTCGAGGTGCTCGAAATCTGAGCCGGCCGCCCCAAATGCCGCACGTTAGGGCGTTGTTCATCGCCGCGGCGGCATGAAAGGGGCGGAGGGCCGAAAGTGAGCGCCATCGAACCGACGATCGAAACCAACGCGCTGCGGCGACAGGTTCCCGCCTTCGCGGCGGTCGGCGCGTTTGGTTATGTCGTCGATTCCAGCCTCACCTACACGTTCGTGCGAGTCTTTCACCTTGATCCGCTGGTGGCGCGGCTGCCGGCCTTCGCCATCGCGACGGTCTTGAACTTCCTGCTCAATCGGCGGCTGACCTTCGGGTCGCGCGCGCCGTTCCTGCGCGCGTTCGTGCGCTATTGCATGGTGTGCGCGGTCGGGCTGGCGGTCAATTGGAGCGCTTATGCGCTGGCGCTGTCCGCCGCGGTTCGGCTCGGCTGGCCGGCGGGGCCGGAGACCTTGCCGCTGTTCGTCGCGTTCGGCACCGGCGTGGCGATGTTCGCGACCTTCTTCGGCTTCAAACGGTTCGCATTCCGGCCGTGAGGGTCACGGCGCCGCCGGCGTCAAATCCTGCACGTGCTCGATCTTGGCGGCGAGGATGACGGCCTGCGTGCGGCTTTCGACCCCGAGCTTTTGCAGGATCGCCGAGACATGCGCCTTCACGGTGGCCTCGGAGACGCTCAACTCGTAGGCGATCTGCTTGTTGAGCAACCCCTGGCTCAGCATCATCAACACCCGCACTTGTTGCGGCGTCAGCGACGATAGCCGCTTCACCAGCGCGCTCGCCTCGCGCTCGGCGGGCGTCTTGGCGTCGAGATCGGGCGGCGCCCAATGGCCGCCGTCGAGCACCGTGCGAACGGCGGCGCGCATCGTCTCCACGTCGAGCGATTTCGGCACATAGGCGGCGGCGCCGAATTCGAGACAATGGCGCATCACCGCGCGATCCTCGTTGGCGGAGACGACGATCACTGGCAGACCCGGCCGCTCGGCGCGCAGATAGAGCAGCCCGGAAAACCCGCGCACCCCCGGCATTGAAAGATCGAGCAGCACGAGGTCCATGTCGGGATGCGCTTCGAGCGTCGCGGCGAGACTGTCGAAATCATGCGCCTCGTGAATCTCGACGCCGGCGATCGCGCCACTGACGGTTTGGCGCAACGCGCCGAGCACGAGCGGATGATCGTCGGCGATCAGGATGCGCACGGCATCGCTCATGATTTCCTCCCTAGGCGCGTGTCCCCGCACCCTCCCGTCGACTACATGGCGCGTCTGTGACAAAAAGTCACGCGCAACAAGGCGGCAGCATTTCCGCGCGAGGGCTACTCCGCAGCCTCGCGCATCTGCGCACGTATGGACGCGCGCAGATCATCGATCACAATCGACTGGCCGGCGCGCTCAATGCGCCAGAACGTCCAACCGTTACAGGCCGGCAGCCCTTGCACCAGCGCGCCGATCTTGTGGATCGAGCCGATCGCCGGCCCCGCCATCAACGCGCCGTCCGCCCGGACGAGCGCCCGATGGCGGCCGCTCGGATCGATCAGCGTCTCGCCGGGCCGGACCAGACCGGCCTCGACGAGGCTCGCGAAGGCGACCCGCGGCTCCGAGCGCTTCGTCGGCATCAGCGCCACCGCGTCGGCGGGAAGCGGCTCGACGGCGGCGATCCGCGTCCGCGCCGCCGCCGCGTAAGCCGGATCGCGCTCGAGGCCGAGATAATGGCGGCGCAGGCGCCGCGCCGCCGCCCCCGTCGTGCCCGATCCGAAGAACGGATCAAGAACAAGATCGCCGGCGTGGGAGGCCGCGAGCAGCACGCGGGCGAGCAGCGCCTCGGGCTTCTGCGTCGGATGGGTCTTCTTGCCGGCTTCGTCCTTGAGGCGTTCGGCGCCGGTGCAGATCGGCAGGAACCAGTCGGAGCGCGCCTGGCAATCCTCGTTGCCGGCCTTCAGCGCCTCGTAGTTGAAGGTGTAGCCCTTGGCGTCGGCGGAGCGCGCCGCCCAGATCATCGTCTCGTGCGCGTTGGTGAAGCGGCGGCCGCGGAAATTCGGCATCGGATTGGCCTTGCGCCAGACGATGTCGTTGAGAATCCAGAAGCCGAGGTCCTGCAGGATCGCGCCTACGCGGAAAATGTTGTGGTAGGAGCCGATGACGACGATCGTCGCGTCGCGCTTCATTACCCGCCGGGCTGCGCTCAGCCACGCCCGGGTGAACGCGTCGTAACTCTCGAAATCGGCGAACTTATCCCACTCATCGTCGACGCCGTCGACAACGCTCTGATCCGGCCGCGACAGCCCGCCTTCGAGTTGCAGGTTGTAGGGCGGATCGGCGAAGACGAGATCGACGCAGGCTTCCGGGAGCCTGTCGAGCGCCTCGACGCAGTCGCCAACGAGCACGACGTCTCGTGGCGGGGCTTCATTCGTGACGGGGCGTCCGGCCGCGGCGATCCCAGTACGCAGTACCTGAAGCTGGGCGGGGCGGCGAGACGCACCGACACGAGAAGTACGCATCAACGCTCACAGTGTTTACGCTTTACTCTACGCTGCCGGTCGGCTCGACGCCGTCGACGGCTCGTTTATGACGAGGCAAGGTAAAAGGCGGGTTAGCCCTACCGAATAAGCGGCGTCTCGTTTTCGCACGTCCGCCGCTTTACAATTTATATACGACTCTCAATTCTTCAGACTTCGTCGACGATTGCGTCGGCGAAGGCGCATTTAAAGCTGCGCCGATGCAGCGGGGTCGGCCCAAGACGCTGCAAGGCGACCCGGTGAGCCAGCGTCGCATAACCGACGTGGCTCGCGAAGCCGTAGTCGGGATAATGCGGATCAAGCCGCGCCATCAGCCGGTCGCGCGCGACTTTCGCGACGATCGAGGCGGCGGCGATCGACAGGCAGAGTGCATCGCCGTCGACGATCGCCCGCGCGGGACAGGCGAGCGGGTCAGGCACGTCGCGCCCGTCGATCAGCGCGAAATCGGGGCGGACCGAAAGCGCGGCGACGGCGCGCGTCATCGCGCGCAGCGTCGCGCCGCGAATGTTGTAGCGATCGATCTCCTCGGCGGAAGCGAACACGACCGAGACCGACAGCGCGCTTTCAAGGATAAGCGGGAACAGCGCCTCCCGCCGCTCGCGATCGAGCTTCTTGGAATCATCGATTCCCGGCAACGGCGGGGCGTTGCGCGGAAAGATCACCGCCGCCACCGCGACCGGCCCCGCCAGCGGCCCGCGCCCGACTTCGTCGACCCCCGCCACGAACCTCACCCCGCGCGGCAGAGCCTTGCGTTCGAAGCGAAAATCGAGCGGCGGCGCTTTCGCGATCATCCCGCCAGGGGACCGGGCTTGAGGCGGCTGAGATCGAACGACAGCACGTCGCGCAGCAGGTCGATGAACGCCCGCGCGGCGTGGTCGGCGCAGGCCTCGCCCTTCTCGACGGTGGCCTTCGAGGCGTCGCCGGCGACGCCGGCCTCCGTCAGGTCGCTCGCCATCCAGCCAAAACCGATCGGCTGGGTGACGCGCAACTGCTTGAAATCCTGCTCGATGCCGATCGCGGCGCTGACGAAATTCTCGCGCGTCGCTGCATCTTCACCGCGTGCGGCAGGAACGCCAGCATCAGCGACGTCTCGACCTCGCCGCCGTGGATGCCGTGCGCGCGCTCCTGCGGGTCGAACATCCCTTCCGGCAGGCCGAGTCGCGATCCAGGCCGCGTGGACAGCGAGCATCCGGTGCTTGATGCGCAATTCACGCGCGACGATGTCGATCACGGGGACGTTGCCGCCGTGCGAATTGATGAAGACCAGCTTGCGGCAGCCGGCGCGCGCCACGCTGTCGCCGATCTCGGTCCAGGCGCGGATGAGGGTTTCATAGCGAGAACGTCAGCGTGCCGGGAAATTCGAATGTGCTCGTTGGATTTGCCGATCGCCTGGACCGGCAGAAAGAGCACGGGCATGTCGTCGGGGGTGAGCGCGATCGCCCGGGCGAGATAGCCCTGGTTGATGAAGGTGTCGACGCCGACCGGCAGATGCGGCCCGTGCTGCTCGATCGCGGCGACGGGCAGAACGGCGACGAACTTGCGCCATGTCGGCGGCGGCGAAATCCCGCCAACTCCATTTCGGCCCAAAATTTCGAGGGCTCCATGCGACGTCTCCTTCACCCCGCCCGCGCCGCGATCGCCTCGATCTCGACCTTGAACTCCGGCCGCGCAAAACCCTTGGACGACCATCAGCGTCGAGGCCGGCGGCGGGCTGCCCACGAATTCATCGCGCACTTTCATGTAGCCGCTCAAATATTCGGCGGCGCTCACATAGGCGTTGATCCGCACGAGGTCGGCCAGCGACATGCCGGCCTCGCCGAGGATCGCGACGATCGCGCGAAAGCACAGCCGCGCCTGCGCCTCGACGCTTTCGGGGACCGTCGCCGTCGCGCCCGATGCCGAGTTGGCCCGAGCAGAACAGATCAGCGCGCGCCCGGAGCGACTTCGACGCCATGCGCGTAATTGGCGAACGGCGGATGGATCGTATTCGGGTTCAATCTGCGCATCGGGCGGCCCTTCGACGAACGAGGCGGACGGGGTTACCCCTTGCCAGCGGCGCAGGCAAGAATGATAATGGCGCCCGAGTTGCTGGCGCTCTCGGCCAGCCTTCTCGGCACGGAGCAAATGATGAAACTGACCGGCGTTTGGCTCGCCGCGGGCCTCTGGCATAGCGGCGACTTCGGCGCTTCGCCGCCGACAAGGTCACGTTCGGCACCAACTGGCTCGCCGAGGCCGAGCATGGCGGCTATTATCAGGCCGTCGCGGACGGCACCTACGCCAAATACGGCCTCGACGTGACGATCGTGCAGGGCGGTCCGCAGGCCAACAACGGCATCCTGCTCGCTGCCGGCAAGCTCGACTTCTACATGGGCGGCGAGCATGCTCGAAGCGTTCGACGCCGTCGAGCAGAACGTCGCCGCTCGTCGTCGTCGCGGCGCATTTCCAAAAAGACCCGCAGATGGTGATGTCGCATCCCGGCGTCGGCTTGGACAAATGGCCAGGACCTGCCCAAGGCGACCGGCGTTCGTCGCCAAGAACGGACTGGCGCCTTCTACCATTGGATGAAGACCGCCTATGGCTTCAAGGAGGACAACGTCAAGCCCTATACTTTCAATCCGCAGCCGTTCATCGCGGACAAGAATTCGATCCAGCAGGGCTACGTCACCTCCGAGCCTTATCGCGGTCGAGAAGGAAGGCCACTTCAAGCCGAACATCTTCCTGTTCGCCGACTACGGCTACTCCACCTACGCGACGACGATCGAGACCCGGGCGGAAATCGATCGCCAAGAAGCCCGATCTCGTGCAGCGTTTCGTCGACGCCTCGACGATCGGCTGGTACCACTATCTCTATGGCGACAACAAAGCCGCGAACGCGCTGATCAAGAAAGACAATCCGGACATGACCGACGATCAGATCGCCTTCTCCATCGCGCAAGATGAAGGAATACGGCCTGGTCGATTCCGGCGACACGCTGAAGATGGGCATCGGCGCGATGACGGACGCGCGCGTCAAAGACTTCTACGACGCGATGGTCAAGGCGGGAGTCGTCGAGCCCGGCGCTCGACTACAAGAAGGCCTACACCCTGCAATTCGTCAACAAGGGCGTCGGCCTCGATCAGAAGCCGAAGTGATGAGCGCGACCTATCGGCGGACGCTCGACGTCCTGGCGGTCCGCGCGACGGCGCCCGCGCGCTGGTGCGCCTCGAAGGCGGTCTGCAAAACCTTCGCCAACGGCGCGTGGCGCTGACCGGCGTCGATCTCGACGTCCGGCGCGGCGAATTCCTGTCGCTGCTCGGGCCGTCGGGCTGCGGCAAGTCGACGATCCTGCGCCTGCTGTCCGGGCTCACCGGCGCGACGAGCGGCTGGATCAACTGGCAGCGAACAGGAGCACGAACTCGGCTTCGTCTTTCAGGAGCCGACGCTGATGCCGTGGGCGACGGTCTTCGACAACGTCTGGCTGCCGCTGCGACTGAAAGGTCAGTCGCGCGCGGCCGCGCAAGTCCGCGATCGACGACGCGCTGGCCAAGGTCGGCCTCTCCGGCTTCGCCAAAGCCTATCCGCGCGAGCTGTCGGGCGGCATGAAGATGCGCGTCTCGATCGCCCGCGCGCTGGTCACGCGGCCGGCGCTGCTGTTGATGGACGAGCCGTTCGCCGCGCTCGACGAGATCACCCGCAACAAACTCAACGACGATCTCGTCGCGCTCAAATGCGAACTCGACGCGACCGTCGTCTTCGTCACCCATTCCGTCTACGAGAGCGTCTATCTGTCTGACCGCATCGTCGTCATGGCGCCGCGCCCGGGCCGCGTCGTCGCGGAAATCGGAATCCCCGTGCCGCTGCCGCGCGACGAGGATTTCCGCCTGTCGCCGCTCTATGCCGAGAGCTGCCGCGAGACCTCGGCCGCGCTGCATCAGGCGATGAGCCTGGAGCCGGGGAGCGCGGCGCCTTGAACCGGCGCAAGCTGCGGCGTTATCTGCTGCCGACACTGGCGCTGCTCGCCGCCCTGGCGTTCTGGGAAGCGGTGGTGCGGATCAACCATATCGAGCCCGTCATCCTGCCGGCGCCGAGCCTGGTGCTGACGACGCTGGTTCAAGGATTGGCCGGTCTTGTTCCGCTCGTTGCTGGTCACGCTGACGATCACGCTCCAGGCGCTGATCGCCGCCACTATCGGCGGCACGCTGCTGGCGCTGGTGTTCGCCAGGTTCCGGGCGATCGAGGAGGCGTTCTTTCCCTTCGCCGTCATCATGCAGGTGACGCCGGTGGTGTCGATCGCGCCGCTGCTGCTGGTCTATCTGAGCTCCGGCGGCGCGGTTCTGGTGTGTTCGTTCCTGGTGGCGTTCTTCCCGATCCTCTCCAACACCGCGCTCGGCCTGTCCTCGGTCGATCACAATCTGCTCGATCTGTTCCAGCTGTACCGCGCCTCGCGCGGCCGGCAGTTGCTGTGGCTGCGCCTGCCCTCCGCCCTGCCCTATTTCCTCGGCGGCTTGCGGATCGGCGGCGGCCTCGCGCTGATCGGCGCGATCGTCGCGGAGATCGCCGCAGGCTCGGCGGGCCAGGGCGCGGGCCTCGCCTTCCGCATCATTGAAAGCGGCTACCGCCTCAATATTCCGCGCATGTTCGCCGCGCTGGTGCTGATCTCGCTGACCGGCATCACGATCTTACCTGGTGCTGAGCGCGTTCTCCTATCTGCTGCTGCATCGCTGGCACGACAGCGCGCGGAGCCGCGAGGCGTGAGCCCAGCCTACAGGCTCGCCAGGACGAAGCGCTGGGTCGCGCGCGGACGCGCGCGTGCTCGGCGCCGAGGCGCCGGCTCGACGCGCAGGGTTTCGGCCGCGTCGACATCCTCGTCGACGACGGCCGCATCGCGGCGATGGCGCCGGCGTGCGCGTTGGACTTCGGCGAAGCGCCGCGACTGCCGCTGGCCGGGCGGATCGTGCTGCCGGCGTTCGTCGACGCGCATACCCATCTCGACAAGGGCCACATCTGGCCCCGCGCGCCTAACCCGACCGGCGATTTCCTCAGCGCGATTGCGACCGTGTCGAACGATCGCGCCGCCAACTGGCGCGCCGAAGATGTGGCGGCGCGGATGGAGTTCGCGCTGCAATCCGCCTACGCGCACGGCACGCGCGCGATCCGCACGCATCTCGATAGCCTCGGGCCTCAAGCGCGCATCTCGTTGCCGGTCTTCGCCGCGGCGCGCGAACGCTGGAAGGGTCGCATCGAGCTGCAAGCCTCGCCGCTGTTCGGCGTCGACGTGATGTTCGAACCGGGACACATGGAGACGATCGAGGCGATGATCGACGCCCACGGCTCGAAGCTGCTCGGCGCCGTGACTTATGTGATCCCGCGTTTGCAGGAGGCGCTCGACACCCTGTTCGCATTGGCCGAGCGCAAGGGTTGGGACCTCGATTTCCACGTCGACGAAACCGCCGATCCCGCCGCGCGCTCGCTCGGCGTGATCGCCGACACGGCGCTCGCGCGCAAATTCTCAGGCAAGATCCTGGTCGGCCATTGCTGCTCGCTGGCGCGGCAAGACGACGACGAGCGCGAACGCGTCGATCGAAAAAGTCGCGCGCGCCGGAATCAGCGTCGTCTCGTTGCCGATGTGCAACCTGTTTCTGCAAGATCGACGCGACGGGCGGACGCCGCGCTGGCGCGGCGTCACCGCGCTGCACGAACTGAAAGCCGCCGGGCGTTGCAACGCATGATCGCCAGCGACAACACGCGCGATCCGTTCTACGCCTACGGCGATCTCGACATGCTGGAAGTCTGGCGCGAAGGCGTGCGCATCCTGCATCTCGATTATCCCTACGCCGCCTGGGCCGACGCGGTTTCCGAGGCGCCGGCGCGGGCGATGCGGGCGGCGCCGCCGCGTCTCGCGGTCGGCGAGCCGGCTGACATGATCCTCACGCAGGCGCGCGATTTCACCGAACTGTTCGCGCGGCCGCAAAGCGATCGGGTCGTCGTGCGCGACGGCGTAGCGCTCGACGCGACGCCGCCGCATCATGCCGACCTCGACGCTCTGGAAGGGCTCAAGCCATGACGCGCGCGTATGACATCGCAGGCTTCCGCGCCGCCGTCGGCAACGTCAAGATCGAAGACAACCCGACGCTGGTCAAACAAAAGAGCCGCGACTTCTACTGGTATTCGCCGGTGCTGAAACGCGAGCTTGAGCACGTCGCCGCCGACATCATGGTCACGCCGCACACCGAGGATGAGGTGCGCGCCGTGCTGGCGGCGGCGTACAAGTTCGGCGTGCCGGTGACGCCGCGCGGGTCCGCGACCGGCAATTACGGGCAGGCGATGCCGCTCAACGGCGGCGTGTTGTTGAACCTCGCCGAGATGAACAAAATCAAATCGATCTCGCTCGGCCGCGTGGTTTGCGAACCGGGCGCGCTACTGATTGACGTCGACCGCGCGCTGGCGGCGAGCGGCCAGGAGTTGCGGATGTTTCCCTCGACGCGCGGCACGGCTTCGGTCGCCGGCTTCGTCGCCGGCGGCTCTGGCGGCGTTGGTTCGATCACCTGGGGCGGCCTGCGCGATTTCGGCAACGTGCTGCGCCTGCGCGTGCTGACGATGGAGGAAAACCCGCGCGCGCTCGAACTCACCGGCGCCGATCTGCACAAGGCCGTGCACGCCTACGGCACCAACGGCGTCATCACCGAAGTCGAGATGCCGCTCAGCCCGCGCTACGATTGGATCGACGTGATCCTCGGCTTCGAGGATTTCGAGACCGCCTCGGCCTATGGCGCCGCGCTCGCCGCGCAGGACGGCGTGCTGAAGAAGCTCGTCACGACGGTCGCCGCGCCTGCGCCGCACGCCTATTTCCTGCGCCATCGCGCGATGATCCCGCAAGAAGCGAGCGTCGCGATCCTGATGATCGCCCCGCATTCGCTTGACGCGTTCTACGCATTCACCAAGCCGTGGAAAGCTTCGGTGTTGCTGGACTCCAGCCGCGCCTCAGCGGAGACGCTCAAGGGCCTGCCGCCAAATTACGAATTGACCTGGAACCATACGACGCTGCGGGCGCTGCGCGTCGATCCCTCCATAACTTATCTGCAGGTGCGATACGGCGACGACGCGCCGCTTGCGCGCGCGCATCGAATCCTGCGCAAGTACGAGAGCGAGTTGATTGGCCACTTCGAATTCATCCGCTTCAACGGCCGCGTCGAGTTCGCCGGTTTGCCGCTGGTGCGCTTCAAGGACGAGGCGCGGCTCGACGAGATCATCCGCGATCATGCGGAGATGGGCGCCTTCGTGTTCAACCCGCACCGCTACACGTTGGAGGAGGGCGGCATGAAACAGACGGACGCGATCCAGCTCGCCTTCAAGCGCGAGACCGACCCGCGCGGCCTGCTTAACCCTGGCAAGATGATCGCGTTCGAGGACCCGAACTTCGATTTCTCGACGGGGCAGACTTATTTGTTTCCGGGGCTTGAGGCGCGGGCGGCGGCGGCGCGGGCCTGATGCGCGTTCTCGTCCTCTACGCGCATCCCGTCGAAACCAGCTTCGGCGCGGCGGTCCATCAAACCCTGGTTGAGACGCTGCGCGGGCGCGGCCATGATGTCGACGATTGCGACCTCAATGCGGAGGGATTCGATCCGGTCATGTCGCGGCAAGACCGCCTCGAGTATCACGACGTCGCCGTCAATCGCAGCCGGGTCCGCGCCTATGTCGATCGCGTGCTGGCGGCGGAGGCGATCGCGTTCTCGTTCCCGGTGTGGAACATGGGGTTTCCGGCGATCCTGAAGGGGTTCATCGACAAGGTGTTCTTGCCGGGCGTCAGTTTCACGCTGAGCGCCAGCGGCGACTACCAACCCACGCTCACAAATATCAAACGGCTCGGTGTCGCTTGCACCTATGGCGGCGCGCGGCTGCACACGTTCCTCGCCGGCGATCCGTGCCGGCGGTTCGTCACCAGATCGCTGCGCGCGACCTGCGGCCCGCAGGTCCGGTGCGATTACGTTGCGCTTCACGACATGAACCACCCCAACGCCGACCGGCGCGCCGCATTTCTGAAAGAGGTGGCGCGCCGGTTTTCGCGTTGGTGAAGCGTCTTTCGCTAAGCGTCAACTCGTGATCGTTCCGTTGAGCCCGTTGGGGAAGAACAGGCCCTTGGTCGCATTCACGCCGCCATAGACGATGTTGAGCACCTGACGCGTCGTGCGGTCGTAGGCGATCGCGTTGTTGCCCGGCGGCGGGTTGGGATAGCCGCCCAAAAGCGTGCCGTTCTGCGGGTCGCTGGCGAGCACGATATGGGGATATTGCAGATCGCCGACGCCCTGATCGTTGAGGTTTTTCGTGCCATAGGTGCCGTCGAGCATGGCGCGCAACTGGGAGATCGCGGCGGTGGCGTGCATTTGCCCGGACTGGAACAGCACCGTGCGAATGAGGCCGGCGTGGTAGGCTTCGACGGCCAGAATGCCGGCGGCCTTGTCGAGATAGGTCTTGTCGGTGATGAGCGGCGCGGCGCCGTGGTAGGCGCTGACGCCGACGTCCTCGAACACATAGGCGGCGAGCAGGAAGCTCATCTCGTCGGCGAACGGATCAAAGTTGCTGCTCAGGCCGGTGAGCTGACCGAGCGCGATAAAGCTGTTCTTGAGATCGATCGCCGGCTCGTTCACGCCCGAGGACCCCAGAGCCGCTTTGAGGAACAGAACGTGTTTGCGTTCTTCGTTGGCGATTTCCTGTGCGTAAGCGGCGTAGGCGGTTGTCTGGAAGGGCACCTGCGAACCGCCGACGACCAGGGACGGAGAGTTGCCGGTGATGACCTTGTCCAAGCCATAGCCGAAGGCGGCGCGATTGTAGAACTCCGCTTCGAGATATTCGAGATTGAGGGCGAACTGAAGAATGGCGACGTCGATATTGGCGCTTTGCGCCCGTGCGCCGCCGCCCAACGTCGTCGCCGCAGCGGCGCCCGCAGCCGCCGCGCCAAGCCCACGCATGAAGCCGCGTCGATCGCTTTTTCCTAGCGCGTCCCTCTGCGAAGCGTTCTTTTGACGGCGCAGCGCAAGCAGATCAGCAAACATAGACGTTTCCCCTCAGTCGAATGCGATCGGCGCCGAACGCCGACAGGACCGCAATGCGATCCCTTAAAACGGTACGCGACGGCGTTCGCCCGGTTTCAAAACTCCGAATTTTTTTATTAGTCGCCCATTCCTCGTAAAAAACCCGGCGATCAAAGGGGTTCGGCATCGCCGGCGCGGGGGCGAACGCGACGCGCGGTCGCGGCGCGCTTGCGAAGCGGGCTGACCATGGTTAACGTCAAAAAGCATAAACTTTGCAGGCTCAAGGCCGCGCGGAGAGGTTCATACGGAGGCGCCGGGTGCCGGTCTCAGCGGATTATTTGTTGGACCGCAGACGCCTGTCTCGTCAGGTCTCGATCTGGCGCGCCGTGGCGTTCGCCGTCGCCGCCCTCGCCATCGTCGCGCTGGGCGTGCGATGGGCCGGCCTGGGGCCGGGGTCGCTCGGCGACCACATCGCAAAGCTTACGATCTCCGGAATCATCACCGGCGACGACGCAACCATTGCGGCGCTGCGCTCGGTCGCGAAGTCGCGCGCGCGCGCCCTGATCTTGGACATCGACAGTCCCGGCGGCACGACCGAAGGCTCGGAGCGGCTTTATGAAGAAATCCGTCGGATTGCCGGCAAGACCCCGACGGTCGCGGTGGTTGGCGCGGTCGGCGCGTCCGGCGCTTATATCGCGGCGCTCGGCGCCGACCGGATCTTCGTGCATCAGAATTCGATCGTCGGTTCGATCGGCGTGCTCGCGCAATATCCCAATGTTTCGGGTTTGCTCGATAAGCTCGGCGTCAAATATGAGACGATCAAATCGTCGCCGCTGAAAGCGGTTCCCAACGGGCTGGAGCCGACGAGCGAGGCCGCGCGCGCGGCGATCGCGGCGCTCATCGACGATTCCTTCGCCTGGTTCAAAGGGCTCGTGCGCGAGCGACGGGGCATGAGCGACGACGAACTCGCGCGGGTCGACGACGGGCGGGTGTTCACCGGCCGGCAGAGCCTGCCCTTGAAGCTGGCCGATGCGTTGGGCGGCGAGCGCGAGGCGATAGGTTGGTTGACCGCCAGCAAAGGCGTGCCGAAGGATCTGCCCGTTCGCGACTATTCGCCGGGCGCCGGCTTCGCCGGATTCAGGCTGAAAAGCTTGGGCGTCGCCTTGGTCGACGCCTTCCTCGGCGGAAGTTCGGTCGAGAACGCATCGGTTGACGGTCTCGTCTCCATTTGGCAGATGACCGCCGGGGATTAGGGTTGGCCTCGACGAGGCGCGGTATGTAGAGGGGCGGCGGCGTGATTAAGTCGGAACTTGTCCAGCGTTTGGCGGCGCGCAATCCGCACCTCTATCAACGCGACATCGAGAATATCGTCGACGCGATCCTCGGCGAGATCGCCAATGCCTTATCGCGCGGCGATCGCGTCGAGCTTCGCGGTTTCGGCGCGTTCTCGACCAAACAGCGCCAGGCGCGCACCGGCCGCAATCCGAGAACCGGCGACAAGGTGCGCGTCGACGAGAAATTCGTGCCGTTCTTCAAGACCGGCAAGGAAATGCGCGAGCGGCTCAACAAATAAGCCCGAGACGCAACCTCACAGGCGGCTTGGTAGTGGTCCAGTTTGGTTTCGGGGCCTCTTGACCGGCCTTTGAGGCGGTCCGCCTTCCGTGCCATAATTCGGCATGACAGAAAAACGCCTCCCCCGCCCGCGCGACCCGATACAGCTCGCAAAGCTCATCGGCGATATCCTTACCGGCCAGGTGGAGGACCGCCAACCCGCCCCTCCCGTCGACCCGAACAAAAACGCCGCCGCCGTCGAACTTGGCCGCAAGGGCGGCCTTAAGGGAGGCCGCGCCCGCGCCGAGTCCCTAACGCCGGAACAGCGTCAGAAAACTGCGCAAGACGCCGCTCGGAAGCGTTGGGATAAGAAATAGCGCGGTCCAAATCTACGCCTGTTGGCGTTTGGTTCTACCCATGAATAAACGCTTGCATCTTGCGCGTTTTTGAATCTCGCGCTAAACCATTGTCGCGAATCACTGACGGCTTTGTGTGATGCATTCGTACGAACAATGGACTCGGAGCGAAATCGACCGGTTACGCGCAGACGCTCAAAAGGCTTCTGCCGAAGCGGACACGCTGCAGCGAGCGTTCGATAAGTGGCTTGAGCTTAATGGCCAGAAGATTGGCTCGCCCAACTCGCCTAAACCCGAATCCCCAAATCACTCTAATGGACACGCCACCCCGTCGCGGCGCGCGGGGCGGAAATCTGGTTATGGTAACAAGAACGCCTTCGCTCTCGACAGAATCAGGGCGACCCCGAGCGGGATAACGACGGAAGAGCTTTTTGAGATTTTTGCCGAAAGATTCGGCCCCAAGTATAAGCGCAGCAGTATGCGCTCTTTGCTTTGGAGCCAGAAGAAAATCGGGACGATCGAAATTCGAAATGGTCGCTATGTGATCGCCTCAGGGCAAAACACATAGCGACCATTTCGCTAAGTTCGGACTCTGAGGTCGCCCCTCAAGTCCGGATGGCCGGGAGACAGACCTAGCCAACGCCCGCCTCCTTGGTATGGAGGATAGGAGCCGCCACGCGTGACTTGTCGGCCGACCGGCGCGCGTGGCGGTGCATCTCTTATCATAGGCAGATCACGGGGGGAATCCCCCCAAACTGTCACTTTGTGCTTGACCGATTGGGCATGAAGGCGCATTATCATGCCTATGAACAAACTCCCCCACGAGAAGCGCGCTCAAGTCCTTCAGATGATGGCGGAAGGCATTGCGCTGCGGGCGATCACTCGCCTCACGGGGATTAGCCGCACCACGCTCCTTAAGCTCCTTGTGGACGCGGGACAGGCTTTCTCAGCCTATCAGGACCGGACGCTGGTAAATCTTTCCTGCAAGCGCGTACAGGTCGATGAGGCTTGGGCGTTTTGCTACGCCAAGCAGAAGAACGTCGCGAAGGCTAAGGCCGCTCCCGAGGGCGCTGGCGACATTTGGACGTGGGTTGGTCTTGATGCAGACACTAAGCTTGTCGCTTCGTGGTACGTTGGAAGCCGAGACGGCGACGCCGCAATGACGTTCATCAACGATCTTGCACGTCGGCTTTCTTCCCGTGTTCAACTAACCAGCGATGGCCTCCGCGCCTATTTAGAGGCCGTGGAAGGCGCATTCGGCGCTGACGTGGATTACGCTCAACTCGTTAAGTTATATGGTCCCGCGCCTGAGGGGCAGCGCCGTTATTCGCCGGCTGAATGCACCGGAGCAATCAAAACGCCAATTACGGGCAAGCCCGATCCAAAGCATATTTCGACCTCATATTCCGAACGCCAAAACCTGAATATCAGAATGGGCAATCGTCGCATGACGCGGTTGACGAATGCATTCTCGAAAAAGGCTGAGAACCATGCGCACATGATGGCGATCTATTTCATGCACTACAATTACGTGCGCATCCATCAGACGTTGAAAATCACGCCTGCGATGGCGGCCGGCGTCACGCCCAAGCTTTGGGAAATGTCTGATATGGTGAAAGTGCTAGAGGACTGGGAGGCGGGTCAACCGTGAAAAACGCACTTTATTACGGCGACAATCTCGCGGTCCTACGCGAGAGCATTTCGACGGAAAGCGTCGATCTTGTCTATCTCGATCCGCCCTTCAATTCGAACGCAAACTATAACGTGCTGTTTAAGTCACCGGCCGGCGCGGGCTCGCGAGCGCAGATAGAGGCGTTCGAAGACACGTGGCATTGGGGACAAGAGGCCGAAGACGCGTTCGATCAAGTGATTCGATCGGGCAATACGGACGCCGCCGACCTGCTACGCGCAATGCGCTCGTTTCTCGGCGACAACGATATGATGGCGTATTTGACCATGATGGCCGTTCGGCTGATTGAACTACATCGCGTCCTAAAATCGACAGGATCGCTCTACCTTCACTGCGATCCGACAGCTAGCCACTACCTAAAATCGCTCCTCAACGCTGTGTTTGAAGTGAGAAACTTCATCAATGAAATAGTGTGGAAACGCACCGGCGCTCACAGCGACGCCAAGCAAGGCTCAGCGCATTTCGGTCGAGTTCACGACGTGATAATGCTCTACTGCAAAGCCCCAGGCTTCAAGTGGAATCCGCTATGGAAACCGCACGATGATGCTTACATAAAATCGCACTACAATCAGATAGACGAGTTTGGCCGCCGTTTCCAATGGGACAATCTGACTGGTCCAGGAGGGGCCGCAAACGGGAACCCGTTTTACGACGTCCTCGGCGTGTCCGGTTACTGGCGTTACAGTAGGGAGCGAATGGCCCGGCTCATCGCCGAGGGCTTAGTGGCAATCCCAAACGCCGGATCAAAGCCAAGGCTAAAGCGGTATCTTGATGAACAGGCCGGCGCGCCAATAACAGATTTTTGGGATGACATTGCTCCCCTGAATTCGCAGGCTCAGGAACGCTTAGGATACCCCACCCAAAAGCCGCTCGCGCTTTTGGAGCGCATCATTTCCGCGTCGTCGAATCCTGGCGATGTCATTTTAGACCCATTTTGCGGTTGCGGCACCGCGACGCACGCCGCCCAAAAGCTAAACCGTACTTGGGTAGGAATCGACATCACGCATCTTGCGATCAGCCTTGTCGAGCGCCGATTAAAAGACGCCTTCCCGGGTATCGCGTTCGAAGTTCATGGAACGCCCAAAGACCTAGACGGCGCACGCGACCTTGCCTTCCGGGACAAATATCAGTTCCAATGGTGGGCCGTCTCGCTCATCGATGCGCAACCCTTCGCCGGCAAAAAGAAAGGCGCGGATGGCGGAATTGATGGACTGATTTATTTTCGTTCCGACGCGAAAACGACGGAGCGCGCCGTCATCAGCGTCAAAGGCGGCGATAATGTCGGCGTTCCGATGGTGCGCGATTTGAAAGGCGTCCTAGACCGCGAGAAAGCGCCTATAGGCGTGTTTATGACGCTTGCCGCGCCTACCAAGCCTATGGTCGCCGAAGCGGCCTCAGCGGGCTTCTATGAGCTTGGCGGGCGCAAATATCCCCGGCTCCAAATCATCACGATCGAAGACGCACTGAAAGGCGCTAAGCCTGCCATTCCCCTGGTCGATACGGGCGCGGCGTTCAAGCGAGCGGCGCGGGAAACCGCGGATCAGCCGAAGCTCGATTTTTAGGATTACGCTACCGTATCCTGTTTCTTAGGTCTATATCCGATGCATCTCCGGTCCGGCGGCCTAGACGTCTACTATGTAGACGAATCTCACGACGCAAATCACTACGTGGTGACCGCGGTTAAAATCCCATTCCTACGCAACATTGATGGCACGTGGGATATCGTTTGGCCGAACTATCTGCAAATGGCTAAGGAATGGCGAAAGCAAATCAGAGACCAAATCTACATCCCGCGTAGTAAAGAATTGCACGGGGTAAAATTAGCGTCCGGGCGCGGGCAGTTTCTCCACGGGAAACATAACTTTAGATACAGACAAGCCGCAGATGCTTATAGCCAAATCTTGGCAAACGCTAATTTCTTACCTAGCGAAGGCATAATGTCTGTCGTTGCGACAAAAGGCCAAGGCCTTCTTGGTCATCATCGCCTGGAAGCCGCCATGTATGGGTTATTTCAGCGTATGAGACGAAAATCTGTTGCCGACAAAACAAACGCAATTACGTTTTTCGATCAAGGCCATCCTGAATATCGTCGCCTATATAGAATGGCACAGGTATATTTGCCGACAGGAAGCGCATTTGGTCGTTGGCCAAATGGGTCAACAGCAAATATGCCAATGGACATGTTCACAAAGGACGCTAACGAAAAAAATTCAAAGAATTGCTATTTTACTCAACTCGCAGACTTAATAGCGTACGCTGCTTTCATGAAAATAAAGGGTGAAAATGGCCAGTTAACAGAATGGCAGAAAGCTTATGGGATGAACAATATCTACGATAATATCCCGCGGGCTAAACTTAATATACGCGTTAGCCGAGCTAATCCTCAAGACGGAATAGTGCGTCTGAAATAGAGACGGGCTTCCCAAAGGAAGCCCGCTCCGGCAGTTACGCGGCCGACTCTAGGTCGGCTTTGTGAACCGCATCTCTTAATCTCACATTTTCGATTCTTCGTCAAGAGTCAAGGACTTAGGTCGTGTTTTACACAGTTTATCCAGAGGCAAGTCGACACGTCATCCACATCCAGCACCGCACCTAAAGTTCTGACTTGAGGCGAACTTTTCGCCCTTTCCCCCGCTGCAAAAGGGGCACGGTCTTTAAAGCCCGAATCCGCGCGAGCGAGCCGCCGCATCCGAACCGGACCCCTACCGCTCGGGGAAATCCGAACCGCCGAAATTAGACTTTTGGACTGAAATGAAACTGGACCACTACCGGCGGCTTTCGTAGGCTTTCACCGTCGTCGCGGCGATCTCTCGCATGAGCGGAATCGTCTCCAGCGGCGCGCCGGAGGCGATCTCGCGGCCGACCAGCGCCAGGTTCTGGCCGAGCGCGCCGAAGGTCTTGCGATCGAGCTGGAGGACGAAGGCGGTGAGCGCGCAAGCGCGCGTCCAGAATTCGCGACGCTCCGGCAGATAGGCGCTCAGCAAGGCGTTGGCGCGGGCCTTGGGGCCGCGGATCGGCGCGAGCAGCCGCTCCACCGGCTCGCCCGCCTCGAACCACGGCGACGCGAGAGCGCCGCCGATCACCGCCTTTTGAGCGCGGGCCAGGGCCGCCGTATCCTTGGCGCTTTCCGGCAGGTCGGCGAGCGTCTCGGCGAGCAGGTCGGCGGGCGACCAGACCCGCGGCGCCAAGGGGCCGAGCCCGAGGTTCTCGACCAATGCGATCAGCTTGAACGGCGGCGGGTACTTCGCCGCGACGTTTTCGCCGAGCGCGAGTTGAATGTAGTGCGCGACGCCGGCGACATCAGTTTGCGCCGCCACCACGTTTTCGCGCATGGCGCGCACCGTCGCGTCGACATGCGCTTTCGACATCCCCTCGAGGGACAGCACCTCCGCGACGCCCGAGGGCTTGGTCATGGCTGCGACGAACCGCCATCCGTCGTCGGCCTTCAGGCTGGTCAGGGTTCCGCCCGCGCCCGCGCCGTCGCAGGCCAGCACGAAACACTTGGCGATCGTCGGACGTTCAACGTTGACGGGGGGCAGCGCTTGCGCGCGCAGCGCGCGGATCGCCTCGTCGAGCGGGCCTTGGCGATCGATCGGCAGCCACGGACGCATCCGCACCAGACGCTCGACGAGCGCGCTTTCGATCGCGCCGCGGCCGGCGGCGTGTTTCAGCTCGTCGATCGCCGCCATGGCGACGACCCGGTCGCGATGCATCGTAAAACCCGCCAGCGTCTGCAACAGCACCGGCGCGCGCTCGCTGCCCAACGTGGCGACCATCTTGCCGGCGGCTTCGGAAGGAAACGCCGAAAGCACCGAATTCATCGCGTCGTAGGAGGCGAAAGCGTCGCCCTCGGCGGCGTTGGCGATGTCGGCGAGCGTCGTCTCCAGGTCGGCGCCGCTCACGTCGGCGAGCGCGCTCACCCCCTCCAGCGACTCGACCACGCGGGCCTTGAGGCTCTCCGGCACCGTCCATCCCGAATCGGTCAGCACTTTGGCGACGAGAACCAGCCCCGACACGTCGAGCCGATCGTCCGCTACCGCCTGTTCGAGTTTCTCCTGGACCGCGGCTTTGAGTTCGCGCGCCTGCGGATCGCCGCCGTTTTCGTCGATTCCCAACTGGGTCAACGTCATCACGACGTCGTCGAAGAAATCCTCGTCCTCCTCGATCTCCCGTTCGGCGAAAGACGCCAATCGCTGCAAAAACTCGTCGAACAAGGCCAGCGGGTCGCCGTCGTCGGGGGCCAGCAACTGGGCGCGCAACGTTTCGCGCACGCGCGCAAGGGTTTCCTCGTCGAGCGTGTTGAGCACGTCGAGCAGAGGATCGCCGCTGTTCGCGCCGCGCCGCTTCGGTTTAGACGCTTTGACGGCGGGGGGTTTCTTCGCCAACGGTTGAGCTCCCTTCGCCGGACTCTGCGCGGAGGTTTAACGTATGCAGCGGCGCAAGCAAATCGAGGCTTGGTCGCCGCCATGTTTCCGGATCGCAACGTACGGGAACGCCCGCCGGCGGCATTTGACATCGTCTCGGCTCGCTTCTAGGGCTAGGCCAGATTGCGGGCTGCGTCCGCCGCGGACGATGCGCGATCGCGGGCGTTCAGGCTGGCGCGAATGAAGGTCGGGCAGCTATGCCGCTTAGAGTCTCCGGCAAGAATCTGGACATTGGCGAATCGTTGCGCGCCCATGTGCTCGAAAAAGTGCAATCGTTGATTGCGCGCTATTTCGACGGCAAGATCACCGGCCACGTCGTGATCTCGCCGGAGGGATCGTCGTTCCGCACCGATTGCTCGCTGCACCTGAGCTCGGGCATGAATTTGCAATCCGAAGGGCGCGCCCACGAACCCTATGCGAGCTTCGAACAAGCCGCGGACAAACTTGAGCGGCGCCTGCGGCGCTACAAGCGGCGGCTCAAGGAGCACGCGGTCGGCCACGAGGCCGTCCCGCAAGATCGCGAGCGGCTCGAAGTGGCGAACTTCCTGATCGAGGCCCCGGCCGACGACGCCGAAGAGGCCCCGTCCGACTACAGCCCCGTCGTGGTCGCCGAGGGCGCCCTGCCGATGAAGACCATGTCGGTGGCGTCCGCCGTGCTGGAGCTCGACCTGACCGGCGCGCCAGTCATTGTGTTCCAACATGCGACGAGTTCGCGCGTTAATATCGTCTATCGTCGTCGCGACGGCGCCGTCGGCTGGCTTGATCCGCGATAATGGATGGCGCGATTATTGCGCTTGGCCGTCGCAGTGACGGGCGCGCCGGCGCGCAGACAGAGTCAGGGCGGAGTTTCGAGTTCCTAAGGATGTCCCTCGACAAGATATTGACGCAAGACTCGGTGATCCCCGCCTTGCGCGTGAATGGCAAGAAACAGGCGTTGCAGGAGCTCTCGGAGCGAGCGGCGAATGTCGCGAAACTCCCTGCGCGCGAAATCTTCGACGCCATTCTGCAACGCGAGCGCCTCGGCCCGACCGGGGTCGGTGACGGAATCGCTATTCCCCACGGCAAGCTGCCGAAGTGTGAGCGAATCTGCGGCGTGTTCGCCAGGCTGGAGCGGCCGATCGACTTCGAGGCGCTCGACGGGCTGCCGGTCGACTTGATTTTCCTGCTGATCGCCCCGGAACTGGCGGGCGCCGATCATCTCAAGGCGCTCGCCGCCGTCGCCCGAGCGCTCCGCCATCCCGGGGCGGCGACGCAACTGCGCGGCGCCCGCGACGCCGCCGCCATCTATTCGCTGCTGACGATGTCGCCCGCGTTCAACGCCGCGTGACGAGGGACGTTCGATGAAGACGAGGATCGTCGTCACTCTGAAGCCGAGCGTACTCGATCCGCAAGGCAAAGCGATCGAGGGGGCGCTAAAGGCGCTCGGCCTCGAAGGCTTCGCCAACGTGCGTCAGGGCAAGGTGTTCGACATCGAGATCGAAGGGGTCGAAGGCGAGGCGGCGGACGAACTGCTCCGTCAGGCGTGCGAAAAGCTGCTCGCCAACACGCTCGTCGAGAATTTCGCGATTCAACATGGCTAGACCGCTGAAGGCTGCGGTGCTGCTGTTTCCCGGCTCGAACCGCGAGCAGGACGCAGCGCGGGCGCTGCGGCGGGCCGGCGCCGAGGTCGAGATCGTCTGGCACGCGGCCGACCGACTGCCGCAGGGAACCGACCTCGCCGTGCTGCCGGGCGGCTTCTCCTACGGCGATTATCTGCGCTGCGGCGCAATCGCCGCGCGGGCGCGGGTGATGGACGCCGTGCGCGAGCACGCCGCACGCGGCGGCCTGGTGCTCGGCATCTGCAATGGTTTTCAGATCCTCTGCGAGGCCGGCCTATTGCCGGGCGTGCTGATGCGCAACGCGGGGCTGAAGTTCATCTGCCGCATGCAGCGGCTGCGCGTCGAGACGACGCAGACGCCGTTCGCGCGCGGCTATCGGCAAGGCGAGGTCGTCACCTTCGCGCTGGCGCACGGCGAGGGGGCCTATATGGCCGCGCCTGAGGAGATCGAGGCGCTCGAACAGACGGGGCGGATCGCCTTCCGGTACTGCGACGCCGAGGGGCGCCCGACCGCGGCCGCCAATCCCAACGGCTCGCTCGACAATATCGCCGGCGTCTACAGCGCGGGCTTCAATGTTCTCGGGCTGATGCCGCATCCCGAAAACCTTATCGACCCGTTAACCGGCGGGACCGACGGCCGCCCGCTGTTCGCCGGTCTCACGCCAAGCTCTGACAGCGCCGCCTAGGTTTGACCTAATCCCGCCGTATTGGGGCCACGTTCAACATTAACTATCGTCCACGATGAAGAATCGCGTGCGGGCCGCGTCGGCGGTCATTTCGTTATGTTTAACCAACTTCGCGGGCGGACTTGCCGGCGCCGAAGAAGTATTTCGGCCTGCTGCGCAGTCCGGGGGGGCCGTGAGTTGTAATCTTAGCCGCGATAGTGCGGGTTGCGCCCATTTCCAAGGTTACATTTATGTAGGCGGCGGCGCGCAAGGCGAGTCCGCATCAAGGTTGATCGACGCCAACGCCGCGCGTTCCGTCGAGTCCGCGCCGGGGGAACAGAGGGTCTATCTGCATATCGGCGCGACCGAGGCGCAATAGCCGGGGACGTCTCGCGCGCGGTCTACGGGGCCGCGCTAGATATAAAGGCAACGGTCCTGCCGAGCGGAAGCGACGCCAGCCACACCGCCGCCGGTGCAGACCTATTCGGCGAACACACGATCTCGTTGAGCTGGATAGCTTCGCTTCGCTCGCTATGACGGGTCAGCCCCGCCAGTGCGGAGCGCTTTAACCCGCCGCCGCCGCTCACACCACCTCAGACCTCAGTACAAGCCGCCGGTTCCGGAGCCGAGGCCGCGCTGCTCGACTTCGGGCGCGTTGTTGTTGCTCTGCGCGACCCCGCCACCGCCGCCGCCGCCGTACGAATCCGGCGGCGCCGTGCCCGGCTTGAACGCCTCCAGGATCGACCCCTGCCCGGTTGAGCGCGTGCCGGTATGGACGTCGACCGAAATCAGCTTGATGCCCGGGGGTACGCGAAACGGCGTGTCCGGCGTGTCCTTCAGCGCGAGCTTCATGAAGTCGCGGAAGATCGGCGCGGTATAGAGCGCCGCCTGGGCGCTGTCGCCGAGCGAGCGCGGCTTGTCGTAGCCCATGAACACGCCGAAGGCGAGGTTCGGCGAATAGCCGACGAACCACAGGTCCTTGGCGTCATTGGTCGTGCCCGTCTTGCCGGCGAGATGCTTTTTCACGTCCAGGATCGCCTGACCGGTGCCGCGCTGGATGACGCCCTCCATGATCGAGGTGATCTGGTAGGCGGTCAGCGGGTCGGTGACGAGGTTGCGCGGGTCCTTGCGCTTGTCGATCAGCTTCGGCTCGTCCTGATTGGCCCATTTGGCGGCGTCGCAGCCCTCGCAGATGCGCTCGTCGTGGCGGTAGATCGTGTTGCCCCAGCGATCCTGGATGCGGTCGATCAGCGTCGCCTTGATCGGCATGCCGCCGTTGTCGAACATCGAGTAGCCGGTCACCATGCGCAGCACCGTGGTCTCGCCGGCGCCGAGCGACATCGCGAGATAGGGCGGCAGGTTGTCGTAGATGCCGAACTTCTTGGCGTATTCCGCCACCAGCGGCATGCCGATGTCGCGCGCGAGCCGCACCGTCATCTGGTTGATCGAATGCTCGATGCCGTAGCGCAGCGTATGCGGGCCGCCCGACTTGCCCTCGAAATTCTCCGGCGTCCAGGTTTCGCCATTGCCCTGGTCGATCGTGATCGGCTCATCGAGCACGATCGAGGAGGGCGTATAGCCGTTGTCGAGCGCCGCGGCGTAGACGAACGGCTTGAACGAGGAGCCCGGCTGCCGCAGCGCTTGCGTCGCGCGGTTGAACTCGGACTGGTCGAACGAGAAGCCGCCGACCATCGCCAGCACGCGGCCGGTGAACGGGTCCATCGCCACCGAGGCGCCCGACACTTCCGGGATCTGGCGAAAGCGATATTCGTTGTTCTTGCCGGCGAGCGGCTCGACATAGACGACGTCGCCCGGCTTCACGATCTGCTTGAAACGCCGATAGGGAAACTGGTTGCCGGCGAAGTTGACCGTCGCCGTCTGGCGCTCCGGCGACAAATCGCCGGAGGAACTCGTGCTCGGGCTGCAAGCCGACGCGGACGGAACCATCGGTCACGTCGAGCGCGACGGCCAGCCGCCAGGGCTTGATGTCGCCGTATTCCGGAATCTGACCCAGCGCGACGCCCCAGTCCTGCCCGAGGTCGATCGATTTGACGACGCCGTGCCAGCCATGCGCCTCGTCGTAGCGCACGAGCCCGTCGACGAGCGCCTTGCGCGCCATCAGCTGCATTTTCGGATCGAGCGTGGTGCGGACGGAGAGCCCGCCCTCATAGAGTTTCTTCTCGCCATAGCGATCGAGCAATTCGCGCCGCACTTCTTCGGCAAAGAAGCCGCCGGCGATCGCGTCGGGGGTCAACACGCGCGGATGCACGGCGAGCGGCTCGGCGCGCGCCTCCTTGGCCTGCGCGTGGGTGACGTAGCCGTCCTCCTCCATGCGGCCGATCACGTAATTGCGCCGCTCGACCGCGCGATCATGATCGCGGAACGGGTTCAGCGCGCTCGGCTCCTTCGGCAACGCCGCGAGATAGGCGACCTCAGCGACGGTGAGCTCGTGCACCGACTTGTTGAAATAGTTGAGCGCCGCGGCGGCGACGCCGTAATTGCCGAGGCCGAGGTAGATCTCGTTAAGATACAGTTCGAGGATCTTGTCCTTCGAGTAGGCGGACTCGATGCGCAGGCTCAACAGCACTTCGCGGATCTTGCGCTCGACGGTGCGGTCGGAGCTCAGCAGAAAATTCTTGGCGACCTGCTGGGTGATGGTCGAGGCGCCCTGGATGTGGCGATGACCCTCCGCGAACACGACCGCCGCGCGCAAAATGCCCTCGGGATCGAAGCCGCGATGGCTGTAAAAGTTCTTGTCTTCGGCCGAGATGAAGGCGCGTTTGACGAGATCCGGGATCGCCGACGACGGCAGATAGAGCCGGCGCTCGCGTGAATACTCGGCGAGCAGGCTGCCGTCGGCGGCGTGCACGCGGGTCATCACCGGCGGCTCGTAGTTCTTCAGGTGGCTGTAGTCCGGAAGATCCTGCTCGAACTTGAAGATGACGACCGCCGCCGCCGCCGCGGCGATCACGAAGATGATCGCGCCGGTGGCGAACAGGAAGCCCAGAAACCGTCCGAGTGCCCGCATATGCCCTTCCCTGAAGTTCGTCGCCAAGCGCCGAACCTCGCCGTCCGCCCGCATCACGGGGGACGGCGCCTTGTCAAACCGGCTCCGGGCCGTGTCGAGCCTAGTTGCGGCGAAACTAAGGAGAGGACTTCGCGCCCGGCGCGCTCGCCGCCACCGAAGCCGCCGAGGAGTCGGCGGGGGCGAAGAACCCATCGATCGCCACGCGCACGGCGTCGGTCATTTTGTCGCGCCACGGCTCCGACTTGAGATTGGCGACGTCGCGGGCGTTGGAGAGGTAGCCAAGCTCCACCAGCACGGAGGGAAAATCCGGCGCCTTCAGCACGACGAAGCCGGCGGCGCGCTGCGGGTTGCGGTTGAGGGCGCCCGCCTCGCCGAGCTGCGCGACCAGGCCGCGCGAGAACTTGTGGGCGTAGATCCGCGTTTCCCGGCGTTTGAGGTCGAACAGAATATCGGCGACGCCGGGATCGGCGGCTTTCCGCTCCTCCCCGGCCTGCCGGTCGGCGTCGTTCTCGCGCTCGGCGATGCGCTGCGCCTCGGCGTCGGAGGCGCGATCGGAGCAGGTGTAGACCGTCGTCCCCGAGACGTTCGCGGCTTCCTTCAGGGCGTCGGCGTGGAGCGAGACGAACAGCGAGGCGCCGGCGGCGCGCGCCTTGGCGACGCGATCCTCCAGCGACACGTATTGATCGCCGACCCGCGTCATCACGACCCGATAGCGGCCGGTCGCTTCGAGCTTGGCCCGCAACGCGTCGGCGAATGCGTAGACCAGGGTCTTTTCGATAGCGCCGTCGAGGCCGAAGGCGCCGCCGTCGACGCCGCCGTGGCCAGGGTCGAGCACGACGACGGGCAGCCCCGGCGGCTTCGGCGCCGGTGCGGCGTCCGGCGTCTCGGCCGCGCTCGGCGGCGCGTGATCCTGCGTGGCGGCGGTGAAGGCGTCGCGGTCGCAAGCCTTCAGCTCGAGCGTCATGCGCGCCGCCTCGCGATTGGGCGCGAGCCGCCGCGTATCGACGCGAACGACGCAGGCGGTGCGCGCCAAATCCACCACCACGCGCGATTTGCCGGGCCCGAACAGGCCGAAGCGGAACGCCTTGACGATGGCGCCGGACTTCGGCGCGGCGATCCGGCCGACCGCGGCGGCGAGGCGGAAGTCGACCTCGGGCATGTCGAGAACGATCCGGTCAGGCGACCCGATCTCCCGCGCGCGGCCGGCCAGCGGCGCGGAAAGATCGAACGAGAGCCGGGCCCGCTCGCCGTCGTCCAAGAGATGCGCCGCCGCGGCCACTGGCGGCGCCTCGGCGGCGAACGCCGGCGCGCCGCAGAGCGCGGCGACGATCGCCCACGCCGCCCGGCTCAAGTCGAAAACTCGCTTCATTCCGGCTCCCGTCCGCGGGCTCTTAGCACTAATTGGGAGGCCGCGTTAACGGAGTGTTGCGCCGAGCCCGGCCTCGCCGCTTGCGAAAAATTACCCTGGGATCGCCGAATGGACCGGGCGCGCGGCGACGCGGAGCAATTCGACATTGGATTTACCTGCCTTGAGGTTTCAACTCGGAATAACGCAATGATTGCTGGCTATACGGAAATCTGTCAAATATAACTCGATTTTTTACTTCGATTTTCTGTCTCGCAATCTGGGATGACAAAATTATTGCTTGCATCTCTCGCAACGTCATGTTAACGTTTTATTAACATATTTTGCGGCGGGGGCCGAGTTGCGTCGCGGATGCAACCATATTCCTTTTTGCTTGTTTTTCATGCTGCTTTTGGGCGGATGCACGATGTTGCCCGACAGCGGCCCGGGACGGCGCGACGTGGAGGCCAAGGCGAGCGTTTCGCTATTGAACGCCAGCGCCGACGCGATCCTCAAATATGCGTTCATCGACTTGAACAAGGACGTCCTGCCGTTTCTCGACGATCCCGGGCCGGGTTCGCTCTATCGGACGTTCGGCGCCGGCCAGGGGCCGGTGCCGGAATTGAAGGTCGGCGTCGGCGACACCGTGCAGGTGACGCTGTTCGAGGCGCAGGCGGGCGGGCTGTTCATCCCGACCGACGCGGGCGCGCGGCCCGGCAATTACATCACGCTGCCCAACCAAACCGTCGACGGCAAAGGCTACATCACCGTCCCCTACGCGGGGCAAATTCACGTTGTCAATCGAAGCACTCCTGACATCCAGCGGGAAATCATCGACAAGTTGCGCAATCGCGCCATCGAGCCGCAAGCGCTGGTGACATTGGTCAACCAGATCTCCACGCAAGTCACCGTCGTCGGCGATGTCGCCAACCCGAACAAATTTACAATCAACGCCTCGGGGGATCGCGTGACGGACGCGATTTCTCGCGCCGGAGGCCTCCGCAGCCCCGGCTACGAGGAATTCGTCACGCTCGAGCGACGGCTGAAGAAAGGCACCGTGTATTTCCTCAACCTGCTGCGCGATCCGCGCGAAAACGTGTTTGTTGCGCCCGGCGACATCCTCTACGTTCAGCAGAACCAGCGCGCCTTCCTCGCCTTCGGCGCCACGGGCGCAAGCGGGCAATTCAAATTCGGGCAAGAGTTCGTCAGCCTCAACGACGCCGTCGGCAAAGCCGGCGGCCTGTTGGACGCCCGCGCGGCGCCCGCCCAGGTGTTTGTCTACCGCGTCGAGGCGAGGACAATCCTGGAGCAGATGGGCGCCAACTTGAAGGATTTCGCCGCCACCAGCGAGATGATCCCGACGATATTTCGCGTCAACCTTCGAGACCCCTCGGGCTTCTTCGCCGCCCGCCGATTCGCGATGCGCGACGACGACGTCATCTACGTCGACAACGCCGACCAGGTCGAAATCATCAAATTCCTGACGCTGCTGACCAGCGTGGCCAACAGCGGCGCCAACGTCGCGACCGACGTCGCCAACACCAAGGCGTCGATGGTCTACTTGCAGGGGCGATGCCAGGGCGCGTCCGCGCTGATTTCCTGCCCTTGAAACGCAACGGCGCGCTATTGACTTAACGTTATTTTACCATAATATCAGATTTCACACGCAACTCCATGCAACTCACAAGTCGAAAGGGCCGGTCGTGAACGACGGAAGCTCGAAGTTCGTCGCCGCCGCGGCGGGCCTTGCTGCCCACTGAGAGGTCATTGCCGCGCGATCGGGAGCCGGGCGCTTGCAGCATCATCTCGACCCCGCGAAATTGTCCGCTTCAACCGCCGAGCGCGATTGGGGGCTCGCCTCGACGTCGATCGATTTCGATCAAATGCTGGCCGCGGTGCGGCGGCAGGCGCAGGTCATCGGGCTCGCCGCCGCCTCGACGCTGGCGTTGGCGATCGTCTATATCGCCGCCGCGGTTCCCCAGTACACGGCGACTTGCAGTCTCATCATCGACAGTCAAAAGGACAAATCCGGCCTGTCCGCCTCGATCGCCGAATTGACCTTTGACGCCGGCGCGATCGACAGCCAGGTGGAAGTTCTGCGGTCGGAAAGGATCGCGCTCGCCGTCGTTGCGTCGCAAAAACTCACCGAAGATCCCGAGTTCGCGGGCGCGACGAGATCGCTGATTGGCCGAATGCGAGCGCTCTTGCGCGTCGGCGATTGGCTGATGAATCGGGCGTCGGCGGGCGTCGAGGCCAACGCCGCAGTCGAACGCGCCGCTGTCACCCGGCTCAAGGAGAATCTGGACGTCAAACGGGTCGCGCGCACGTATGTGCTGGCGATTTCCTACACCTCGGCCGATCGGGCCAAGGCCGCTCGGATCGCCAACGCATTCGCCGACGCCTATGTCAACGACAACCTCGACGCCAAGCTTGAAGCGACGCGTCGCGCAGCAACCTGGCTGCAATCCCGGCTATCCGCGCTCAAACAGCAATCGCTCGACTCCGACCTCGCGATCCAAAGATTCAAGGCGGCGCAAGGCATCGTCGTCACGGGCGGCGATCGACCCGGTCTGATCTCCGACCAGCAGATGACGCAATTGAACGAGCAGATCGTCACGGCGCGGGCGGACACGGCGCGAGCGGAAGCTCGATACGCGCAGATTCAAGAGCTGCTGCGATCGGGTCGCGTCGGCGCGACAGTTCCGGATTCGCTCGCCAGCCCCGTGGTCAACGAACTGCGCGCGAAATTTCTTTCCGCCTCCAAGTTGGAGGCCGAGCTCGAGGCCAAACTCGGCGGCGCGCATATTCAGGTTCGCGAACTGAAGCGCGAGATGCAGGAGTTCAATCGCCTCATCTATGAGGAATTGCAAAGGACCGCCGAGAGCTATCGCAGCGAGGCGGAGGTCGACCGCGCCAAGGAGCAATCGTTGACGCGGTCGATGTCGAGCCTCGTCGGTCAGAGCGCGATCACCAATGAAACCATGGTCCAGCTTCGCGAACTGGAGCGCGAGGCGGACGCCTATCGTTCGCTTTATCAGACGTTCATGCAGCGCTATCAGGACGCCTTGCAGCAGCAATCCTTCCCAGTCACCGAGGCGCGGGTCATCACCGCGGCCACGACGCCTGAAACGCAGAGCTTCCCGAAGCGCGGGCTCATCCTGGCGCTCTCGCTGGTTCTCGGACTGATGGCGGGCGGCGCCATCGGCGCCTTGCGCGAGTACCGTGATCGCGTCTTCCGCACCACCGCGCATGTGCGAGACGAGACCGGGCTCGCATTTCTCGGCCTGTTGCAATCCATCGCGCCGCGCAAGGACCCCATCGTCGTCCCGCCCGCCGGCGACGAGCCGGGCGCCATCCAGTCGTCGCGACCGATCCAGCGATACGCGGTCGATCATCCGCTGTCGCACTTCTCCGAAATGCTGCGCGCGACCAAAGTCGCCGTCGACTTCGCCACCATCGATCAGAGGACAAAGATCGTCGGGATCATCTCCGCGCTTCCCGACGAGGGGAAATCAACGGTCGCGAAGAACCTCTCGTCGCTGCTGGCGCATATCGGGGCGACGACCCTGTTGGTTGACGCGGATCTGCGCAACCCCGGACTCACGCGCAGTTTGGCGCGTCACGCGCTCTCCGGCCTGCTTGAGGCGCTGCGGCAGGAGCAACCGCTCGACGAGTATTTGCTGCTGGAGCCCGATTCGGGACTCTGGTTCCTGCCCGCGGTCATCAAGAAGCGCGTGCTGCATTCCAGCGAGGTGATCGCGTCCGGGGCCATGCGAACTCTGCTGATGGACGCTGCGGCGCGCTTCGATTATGTCATCGTCGATCTTCCGCCGCTCGCCGCGGTCGTCGACGTTCACGCCGCGAGTTCGCATTTCGACGCTTTCGTCCTGATCGTCGAATGGGGACGGACGCCGCGCATTCTCGTCCAATCGCTGCTCGCCGCCGACGAAATCCTGCGTGAGAAGTGCGTCGGCGTTCTCTACAACAAAGTCGATCTGAAGCGGATGACGCTCTACGAGAGCTATGACGTTCGCGACTATCGCTATGGTTGGTACGGCGAGGAACGCCAAAAGGAAACGGTTTGATTTTGCGGCGACACAGCCGGCGCGTTCCGGCGCCCGGCAATGGCGCTGTAGAAGGGGGCGGAGCGACGGTGGCGAAAATCCTCATCTATGCGATGAACTACGCGCCGGAGACGGTCGGCGTCGGGCGCTATACGGCGGAGATTGCCGCCTATCTCGCCGATTCCGGCGACGACGTGGTCGTGGTGACGACTCCGCCACACTATCCCGAATGGCGGTTGCGCTCCCCTTACGCGCCCTATCGCTGGTATACGGAGCGCTGCGGACGCGCGACGATCCTGCGCTGTCCGCTCTACCTGCCAAACAAGAAAAGCGGGATTTGGCGGCTGATCCCGCCGCTGTCGTTCGCCATCAACTCGGCGCCCGTCGTGATATGGCGCATCTTGACTGGCCGTCCCGAGGTCGTGCTGTGCGTCGAGCCGACGTTGATCGGCGCGCCGGCCTTGTTGCTGGCGGCTCGCCTCGTCGGCGTGACCAGCGTGCTGCATGTGCAGGATCTTGAGGTCGACGCGGCCTTCGCGGTTGGCCGCCTGCCGGATTTCTCTTCGCTCAAGGCGTTTGCGTTCGCGTTCGAGCGCTTCTGTCTGCGCCGATTCGACCGCGTCGTCACGATCTCGACGCGAATGGCGGAGCAACTGATCGCGAAAGGCGTCGAGCCGGATCGACTTGCGGTCGTCCGCAATTGGGTCGATCTCGATCGCATCCGGCCAATAACGGGCGCCAGCGGCTATCGTCGCGAGCTGGGATTTGGCGATGGCGATCGCATTGTTCTCTATTCCGGCGCGCTCGGCGCGAAACAAGGGCTGGAAACGGCGCTCGACGCGATCGCGCGGCTCTCAAACCGGCCGGACATCAAATTCGTGTTGGCCGGCGAGGGACCGGCGAAGGCGCAAGTCGAGGCGCGCGCCGCCGCGCTGCCCAATCTCACCGTGCTGCCAATTCAACCCGAGGACCGTCTTAACGAGTTTCTCGGGCTCGCGGACGTTCATCTGCTCCCGCAATCCGCCGCCGTCGTCGATCTCGCGCTTCCTTCCAAACTCGGCGGGATGCTGGCGAGTGGTCGGCCGATCGTGGCGACGGCCCCGGCGGGATCGGAGATCGCCACCTTCCTGGGCGACGCGGCGATCTGCGTAACGCCCGGCGACCCGGATGCGCTCGCCCGCGCCCTGGTCGAGACGCTTGATTGCCGAGACGACAACCGCGCGCAAATCGGCCGCCGCGCGGCGCTCGCCGCGCGGTTGTCGAAGACCGAGGCCTTGCGGGCGCTTGCGGGCGGTTTGACAAACGGAGCGCCGGCCGGGCGCGCAGAGGGCGTCGCGACGCGTGCGGACCTGGGCGGCTCGTTCTGATATGACGATTCGTTCGCGAGAGGGCGACCCGTGGATTGACGCCGCCCGCGCAATGGCCGCGATCGCTGTCGTCGCCGGACACGCGCGGCTTTTCATCTTTGTTGATTTCCCCGGCTCGAGCTACTCTTCCGCGCTCGGCAAGGCGTTTTATTGGGCGACGGGTCTGGGGCATCAAGCGGTCGTGGTCTTCTTCGTGCTGAGCGGCTTTCTGGTAGGCGGTCAGGTCTGCACGGCGGTAGCTGAGGACAGATGGTCTTGGCCGCGCTATCTCGCGCTGCGGCTGGCTCGCCTCTGGATCGTATTGCTGCCGGCGCTGGCGTTGACCGCGTTCTGGGATCGGCTTGGCTGGGCCTTGACCCGCTCCCCGCTCTATATCGGAGGCCTCGGCGGCGCCTACCACAGCACACCGGGATTGCCAAACAACCATCTCCTATCTTCCCCGATGACCTTGGTTGCGAACGCATTGTTCCTTCAGACAACCGACGTGCTCGGCTCCGGCCCGATTCCGACCTTCGGCACCAATGGGCCGCTGTGGAGCCTGGCGAACGAATTCTGGTACTATATGCTGTTCCCGCTGCTTTGGATCGCGTTGTCGGCGCGCAGGCGTACGATTCCGGCGAGAGTTCTGATGTTGGCGGCGGCTGCGCTCATCGGCGTCGCCTTGCCCGCGATGATGACGCTGTCCGGCTTGATCTGGCTGCTCGGCGTTGCAGCGTTCGTCCTGCGTAATCAGGACCTGGGGGCCGCCCGCCCATCCCTGTGCGGCCTTTCCGCCGTCGCGTTGGGGGTCGCGCTCGTCGTCGCGCGCGCACGCGCTCCAAATATGACGAGCGATCTCCTAGTCGGCGTGAGCTTCGCGGCTTTGCTGGCGAGCCGGGCTCGCGGCGGCGGCCCCGCCGGACTCCTCGCGACGATTTGGCGACGGTTGGCGAATTGCTCCTACACGTTGTATCTCACGCATTTTCCGTTGGCGGCGTTTCTTTCGTGTTGGCTGCTGCACAATCGGCGATTAGAGCTGACGCCCTCGTCGCTCGCGCTGTTTGCCGCCGCCATGGCGGTTCTTGTCCTATACGCCTATGGGATCGCACTGTTGTTTGAGAGCCGCACCCGCGCGCTCCAGGCGTGTTTGATAGGGCAGTTGGAGGGCGCCTCGCCCGCGCTGGCCGCGGAAGCCGCGTCGGGGGATCGCAGGTGACGACTTCCGCTCCGCAAACCGCTTACGCAAGCCTCAACACGACGCGTGTCGTCGGCGCCCGGTTGTTGCGAGGGATCGGCGCCAATGTCTACGGTCAGGTTGTTTCGTTGACCATTCAGTTCGGCTCGACGCCCTTGTTGCTTTCCGCTTGGGGCTCGCAGACGTTCGGCCTCTGGTTGATGATCTCGGCGATCCCGGCGTATTTCGCTCTCGCCGACGTCGGATTTTCGGCGGCCGCCGCCAACGATATGACGCTCGCCGCGGCGCGCGGCGCGCGCGGACAGGCCTGTGAGACATTCCAGAGTCTGCTGGCGTTCCACGCCTTGGTGGCGCTGACGTTGATTGTCGGCGGCGACGTCGGCATTTTGTTGATCCCCGACCGATTCCTGCCGAACGCGGCGGGGATCGGAGGGAACGAGATTCGGCTGGTTTGGACCCTGCAAACGCTGCAAGTGGCCGCCACGCTGGGCTGCGGCGCGCTCGTCGGCGGATTCCAGGCCAGCGGGCGCTATCCGCTTGGAATCGTTCTTGCCAATAGCGCGCGGCTCGGCGAAAGCTTGGCGCTCACGGTCGGCGCGGTTCTCCTCCACGGCTTCGCGGGCGCGGCGACGCTGATGGTCGCCGCGCGCCTCATCGGGCTGATCGCCATGGCCGTGGTTCTTTCGCTGTCGGCGCCGTGGCTGCCGCTTGGGTTTCGCCACGCCCGCGCCGCGAACCTGCGTCGCCTGGCTCGGCCCGCCCTGGCGGTCGCCGCGCTGCCGATCTCGTTCGCCCTGTCGCTGCAGGGTTTCGTGCTCGTCATCGGCGCGACCCTGTCGCTGGAGGCGGTCGCGATGTTCTCGGCGGTGCGCACGCTGACTCGCGCCACCGTTCAGATCGCGGGAATCCTCAATCACGCAATCATGCCCGAGGTGACGCGGGCGTTCGGCGCCGGCGATAAGCCGCGAGTTCGACCGCCTCATGCGGATCAACCGAATCTCTGTCGTCGCGCTCAACCTTGCGGCGTTTGTAGTCCTGGCGATTGTCGGAAGCTCCTTGGTCTCCCTCTGGACGCACGGCCGGATCAACCCGGACAGGACCCTGGTGATCGGCCTCGCCGCCGTGGCGTCGCTGCATAGCGCCTGGTTGTCCGGGTCCAACCTTCTGCTTGCCGTCAACCGGCAGCGATCCTACGCTTTTGGCTTCCTCGCGGTCTCGGCGATAAGCCTGCTCGCCGCGATCCCCACCGCGCGAAGTTTGGGCCTGGAGGGCCTGCTTCTTCCGTTGCTTTCGGCGGAAGCCGTGATGGCGTTCATTGTCGCCCGCGCCTTTCGCGCGACATTTGGCCCCCCAGCGGCGGCGTCTCATCGTCCGTGCCGTCGCGTGCCATGAGGAGCGGGCGAGAAGGTTGGCGTCGCGCAGCCGTGCGGAGCTGCCACGCATTTTTCCTGCTCATTTTGCTGGAAGGTATCCTACGAAAGTGGCTGATGAACGCCGTCGAGCAGCCGCTGCTGTTCATCCGCGACCCTGTGCTCGCCCTCCTCTATTTTCAATATCTCGGCTATCGACGTTGGCGGCCGCCGCCCTGGTCGCTGGCGTTTTTTCTGATTGTCGCCCTATTCCTGAGTTTCATGCTCATACAGGCGCTATATCTGGATCTGCCGCCGATCATCTATCTCATCGGATTCCGCAACTACATAGCCTATATTCCGCTTGCGTTCATCATGCGGGAAGTTCTCAACCGATCGGACCTCGATTGGTTGCTACGATTGTGCCTGTTCGCGGCCATTCCGATCGCCCCTCTTGTCGTGTTGCAGTTCTTCTCTCCCCCGACTTCCCTGATGAACAAGGCGCTCGGCGATGCGGGAGAGGGCGTCTTTCTGGTCGCTGACGACATCGTGCGACCCTACGGACCTTTCACCTTCACCTACGGGCAAGCGCTATTCTCCGCGATGGCGGCTTGCGCCTGCCTGATCGCGGTCGAGCAAAGAAGAAGCATCTCGCTTCCCGCACCGCTTTTGCTCGTTTGCCTGATCGCCACCGGCGCCATGGGCGCCGTTTCGGGATCTCGCACGTATATTTTGACGCTTGGTCTGATTCTATCGTGCTACGCCTTGTCGTCGGTTTCGTCGTCGCCGAGATCGTTGGTTTATACCCGCCTGATATATTCGACCGCAGGTTTCCTCGGTATGTTGGTCCTGTTGTTCGCCGTTTTCCCGACTGCGGGAGCCGCGTTGGTTGAGCGGCAGATCGACGCCGTCGCGACAGAAGGCTCGACGATCAGTCGAGTGCTGTTCGTTGGAACGGAAGCAATCTCTGTCGTCAAGGACACGCCGCTTTTTGGCTATGGCATTGGGTATGGCAGCAATGCCGGCGCCTTTCTGGCGAACGGATTCATGTCGTTCACCTTGGCCGAGTACGAATGGACCCGCATCGTCCTGGAATGCGGACCGCTGCTCGGCGTGTTGGTCATAGTTTGCCGCGTTCTGTTGACGGTGGCCGTCGGGCTCGCCGCGTTCCGGGTCAATTCGCGCACCGGCGACGCGGGCCCGCTGATAATGTTTGGTTTTGTTTGTCCATTGATTTTCTACTCGCCGATCTCCAACAACAACACGCTGTTGAGCTTCGCGTGGTTCTCGCTCGGGTGGTTGCTCGCGCTGATGAAAACGGCGGCTGCCGCGGGCTGCAGCGAAACGCAACGCCGAGGCGTCGCTTCGAGGCGCGTGACGCCATGAAAGTCGTCATCTCGACGGCGGGCCGCTTTCACCTCTTCGCTCTCGCGAGAGAGTTGGAGCGGCGTGAGCTTTTGGAGAGGATCTACTCCGGCTTCCCCTGGCGCGCGCTGGAGCGCGAGAGCGTCTCCCGCGCCAGGGTGTCGACATTCCCTTGGCTGCGCACGCCCTTTATGGCGATGGGCCGTCCGCCGCTCCCGGCGCCGGCGCGGTTCAGGAAATGGCTGGAAAAGCAGTCTCTCTTCGCACAGGACGCTTACGTCGCCCGGCGGCTTCCGGAGTGCGATGCTTTCATCGGCCACGACGGCGTCGGCTTGCGCTCAGGCCAGGAGGCGCGGCGGCGCGGCTACCGCTACATGACCGACACCGGGACCGCCCACCTGCGCTATCAACGCGAACTGCTCGGCGAGGAATACGCGAGCAACGGCCTCCCCCGGCCAACCGGCGACGGCACGATTTATTCGCGCCAACTCGAAGAGTACGAGGCCGCCGACGTCATTGTGACGCCATCCGATTTCGTCAAACAATCGTTCCTGAGCGAGGGCGTCGCCGAACGCAAGTTGCGCGTCGCGCCCTACGGCGCGCGGATCGAATTTTTCCATCCGGTCGGCGATCCCGCGCCGGATATATTCCGGGTGTTGTTTGTAGGGAATTTCTCGGTCACGAAAGGGGTCCGCTATTTGTTGCAGGCGTTTCGGGGTTTCGCCCATCCGGGCAAGGAACTGCTGATCGCCGGCACGGTCGCCGATGAGCTGCGCCCGCTCATCCGGCAATTTTCGGACGTGAACGCCAGATTTCTTGGCCCCGTTCCCCATCTCGATTTGCCGCGGCTCTACAGCTCCAGCCATGTGCTCGCGCTTCCCAGCATTTGCGAGGGTTTTGGCATGGTCATGGCGGAGGCGCTGGCCTGCGGTTGTCCGGTTCTGGCCTCGACAAATACCGGCGCCGCCAACCTGTTCGCGCATGGGCGGGAGGGATTCATTGTTCCGATCCGTGACGCGGCGGCGCTCCGCGACCGCCTCACCCAACTCGCAGACGAACCCGACACGCGCCGTCGCATGTCGGCGGCGGCCGTCGATCGCATGCGAAGCCTCAAGGGGTGGCACAGTTACGGCGACGCTTACGCCGACCTTCTGGCCAGCGCGACCGAATTTTCCGCGCCGGCAACCCCAGCGCGCCGACCTTCCCGCTGGGGCTGAAGCACGCCATGCCCGACGTCGCGGTGGTCGTGCTCACCTACAACGAGGAGCGCCATATCGCCCGCGCCCTTGCCTCCGTGCGCGGCTTCGCCAGCGAACTCTACGTCGTCGACAGCCTCTCCAGCGATCGCACGGTCGAGATCGCCGAGGCGGCCGGCGCTCGGGTTTTGATAAACAGGTTCGTATCTCAGGCGCAACAGTTCGATTGGGCGCTGCGAACCGCGCCGATCGCCGCCGGCTGGGTTCTGCGGCTCGACGCCGACGAAATCATATCACCGGAGCTCAGCGCCGAAATCCAACGCCGCTTGCCGACGCTTCCTCGCGACGTCACCGGCGTGAGCTTCAACCGGCGGCACGTCTTTCTCGGGCGATGGATCAAGCACGGCGGTCGCTACCCGCTGACGCTGCTTCGCCTTTGGCGGCGCGGCGCGGTGCGCGTCGAACAACGGTGGATGGACGAGCACATGGCGCTGCTTCACGGCCGGGCGGTGACATTCGAACATGATTTCATCGACCATAACCTGAGCGACCTCACGTCGTTCGTCGCCAAGCACAACCAATATGCGACGCGCGAAGCCATCGAGATGTTGCTTGACCGCTACGGCCTGCGCCCGAGCGGCGGGCCGCTCCTGCAAGGGGAAACCTCCGCGCAGGCGACCCGGAAGCGATGGATCAAGCAGCGTCTCTACAATCGCCTGCCGCTTTGGCTCGGCCCGCTGTCGTATTTTCTCTATCGCTATGTCGTGCGGTTCGGATGGCGCGACGGACCGGAAGGTCTGATCTACCACGGGCTGCAAGGCTTCTGGTATCGCTTCCTGGTCGGCGCGAAGCTCTTCGCGTTCGACCGCGAACTGAGGGCGCTTGACGGCGCGCAGGCGCGATTGGCCAAGCTTTCCGGCCTCACCGGCTATGACATTTCGACCCTCAAGGGCGATGATTGAGAGCGGCGCCCCGTTCGATGACGCCGACCAAATCCATGGCGTTTTTTTCGAGATCGTAGCGCGATACGAAACACGCTCGCGCCGCCGCGCTCATTTTCGAGCGCTCGGCTGCGTTGAGAGTCAGCATGCGCGTGAGGCCGCGGGCGAACTCGTCGGCGGTGTCGTCGACAACCCATCCGGCTCCGTCCGCCTCGACCTCCCGCCAGATGTTGACTTTGTTTGTGATGAGCACGGGCGTCGCCGCCGCCAACGATTCCGCGATGACGACGCCGAAATTCTCCTGATGCGACGACAACACGAAGAATTCGGCGGCCCGAAGCGCGCCGATCTTGACGTCGCCGCTCAACATGCCCGGCCAATGCAGCCGCGAAGCGACGCCAAGCTCGCGCGCCTGTCGCAGCAACGACGGCTGAAGCCCACGCCGGTCCGGGCCGGCGATCACCAGATCGAAGTCGGGATATTTGCTGGCGACCCGGGCGAAGGCGTCGATGAGCAAGTCGAGCCCCTTCTTCTCGTGCAGACGGCCCAGGAATAGCGCGTACCTGCGCCCTTTCACGCCGGGCACTGCGGCATAGAAGGCGGCGCGCTGCGCCTGCGCGTCCCCCTCCACGTCGCGGCAGCCATAGCCGACGACATACTCGCGGGCGGCATAGGGCGCGAAAGACGTGCGGGCCAATCGACGCTCCTCCTCGCAGGTGTACATCACGCCGGCGGCGTCGCGCAGCACCCTGTGCTCGAACAGGCGCCAGAAGAGGCGCTTGACCATCGTCTTGACGGGATAGGCGCGATTGAACCAGGGGTCGAGCATCCCGTGCGGAAAGACGAAATAAGGCGTTTGCAGATCATGCAGCGCCCGCCATGAGCCGAGGGAGCCGTAGTTCCAGAGGCCGTTGATGACGATCGCGTCGTAGTCGCGCGCGTGCGCTTTCAACCAAGGGACCAAACGAGGCGTGTAGCCATAGCGCAGCCAGGCGCTTAATCGGCCGGTCGCGACGGCGACTGTCGGCGCCCGCGCCGCGAGCACCCAGGAGTCACGGGGCGCGTCCAAACTCACGACATGGCGGACAAACCCGTGCCGGTCCCAGACCTCGGCGCTGGAGAACACGCCCTCGATCGGGCCGCCGCCGCGCGGATCGACCGACCTTATAACGTGCAGCAGCCGCAACGGCCGGCGGGCGGACCGAGCGTCGCTGGAGCCGGGCGCCTCTTTGTCCGACAACGCCGACACCAACGCGTCCTTCCGCCAGCGAGCCGATCGTCCGATTGATGGTATCAACCATGCGATGCTTATGCGAGCCGCATTTCTCGGTCGCGACTGAAAATCGGATGGCGATGCCGCCGGCCTCCGTCGCCGATGTTTGGCGGCGTCAACCGGCGAACGGCGTGTCCGCAAGGCCGGCGACGCCGGGCCGCACGGCGAACAGATCGCCGCTCGCAGGATAGGCGGCGAGGTCGTCCGCGCTTTCTTCGGCGCGCGAGGTGATGATGTAGAGCGTCGCGAGATCGGCGCCGCCGAACGCGCAGCAGCTTGGCTTGCGCGCCGGCGCCTCGATCGTACGGTCGAGCCGCCCGTCGGGGGCGTAACGCGCGACGCGAAAACCTTCCCAAACCGCGTTCCAGAGATAACCCTCGGCGTCGACGCAGGAGCCGTCAGGAAACCCGGGGCTTGCGGTCTCGGCCAGTCGTCGCCGCCGGCTCGGCGTCCCGGTTGCGACGTCGTAGTCGAACGCTTCGATCGCGCCGGTTGGACTGTCGGCGAAATAATAGGTTCGCCCGTCGGGCGAGAAACACGCGCCGTTGCCGACCCGCACGCCGCCGAACAATCTTTCGACGCGGCGGTCGGCGTCGAGCCGCCAAACCGAGGCGCGCGGCTTGAAAGTTTTTTCGTCCATGCCGCTGGCCAGGAAGCGGCCTTGGCGGTCGGTGCGCCCGTCGTTGAGCCTATGACCCGGATGCTCGGCGTCGATCTTGGCGATGTCCTCACGCGCGCCGGTCAGTAGATTGAGGAAGGCGAAACCGTCGGAAAACCCGGCGACGACGTCATGCCACGGCCGTCCCGCGCGCGTCGCGAAGCAGCAAACCTTGCCGGGCGTCGGGTAGCTGTTCGCCTCGTCACGATCGGGCGCGTAAGTCCACACGCGCTGTCCGAAAACGTCGGTCCAGTAGAGACGCTGATGCTCAACCGACCAGAACACGCCCTCGCCATGCGCCGCCTGCGACTTGACTACGACTTCCGCTTTCATCGTCCCTCTCCGTCCGCCGCCGAAGCGGCTATTCGGCCTACGTCCGCGCCGCCTTGTCTTTCTCGTTCTGCGTCTTGATTGCGTCGCGCGCGGCGGTCCATTGCGCGTCGTCCCAGTCGCGCAATTTGTAGAAATTGCCGCCGGTCGCGAGCGCCTGGGCGCCATCCATCGCGATCGTTTCGCCGTTGAGCCACCGGCAGCCGTCGCTGAGCAGGAACACGGCGAGGTTCTGCAGTTCCTCCATCGTCCCGCAACGCGCCATCGGGTTGGCCGCGGCGGTGCGGGCGCCCGGCTGTTCGCCGGGATTGAGCCGCTTGCTCATGCCCTCGGTCGGAATTTCGCCGGGCGCGATGGCGTTCAGCCGGATGCCGTAGCGGCCCCACTCCGCGGCCAGCGACATTGTCATCGCCTGCACCGCCGATTTGCTCATCGCCGAGGGAACGACGAACGGGCCGCCGTTGCGCACCCAGGTGACGACGATCGACACGACGTCGCCGGGGACGCCCGCCTCAATCCAGCGCCGTCCGACCGCGTGGGTCACGTAGAACGTGCCGTGCATCACGATGTTGGCGATGGCGTCGAAGCCGCGCGGCGAAAGGTCCTCGGTGCGCGAGATGAAATTGCCGGCGGCGTTGTTGACGAGGCTGGTCAGCGGGCCGGACTTGAAAATTTCCTCGACCATCGCATCGACGGCGCCTGCGTCGCGAATGTCGAGGCCATAGGCGGTCGCCTTGCCGCCGTGACGCTGCATCAGGTCCGCCGCCGTGTCCTCGCAGACTTGCTTGCGCCTTCCGCAAATGAACAGTTCGGCCCCGAGCGCCATGAACGCCTCGGCCATCGCCTTGCCGAGCCCGGTGCCGCCGCCGGTGACGAGGATGCGCTTGCCCGCAAACAGCCCGTCCCTGAACATCTTGGTCTCCCCCCGAAATGGACGCCTTGTTTCGCGCGCGGACGCGGCGTGCGCAAGGCGCGCAAGTTGGCGGGAAACCGGATTGACGACGATCTAATTTTATTATTGTATGAAAATAGCCGTGCGATGACGTCTTTTCGTGACGGTCGGGAACGCGGCGAAGCGTCTGCATAAGCAGGGAGGAAAATTTGAAACTGACCACGCTCTTCAGCGCCGTCGCCGGCGCGGCCCTTCTGATGACGTCCGCATCGGCGTTCGCGGTCACTATCGGCTTTAGCCAGGTCGGCGACGAGGGCGACTGGCGGCCGGCCTTCTCCAAAGACATGCAGGAAGAAGCGAAGAAGGAAGGTATCGACCTCAAATTCGCCGACGCGCAGGGCAAGGAGGAGGAGCAGTTGAAGGCGGTGCGCGCCTTCATTGCGCAGAAGGTCGACGCCATCATCATCGCCCCGGTCGTCGTGACCGGCTGGGATCAGGTGTTGCGCGAGGCCAAGCGCGCCAACATCCCCGTTTTCCTCGCCGACCGCGACGTCGACGTGACCGACAAGTCGCTCTACGTGACGCGCATCTCCGCCGATTTCAACCTGGAGGGCAAGCTCGCCGGCGCGTGGCTGGCGCAGGCTAGCAAGGGCAATTGCCAGATCGTCGAGGAACAGGGGACCACCGGCTCGGCCCCGGCGATCGAGCGCAAGAAGGGCTTCGAGGCCGTCATCGCCAACTTCCCCAACATGAAGATCGTCAAGACGCAGAGCGGCGACTTCACCACCGAGGGCGGCAAGAAGGTGATGGAGGCGTTCATCAAGTCGACCGACAATCTGAAGGGGATCTGCGCCTCGTTCGCGCATAACGACAACATGCAACTCGGCGCGATCCAGGCGATGAAAGAGGCGGGACTGGCGCCGGGCAAGGATGTGCTGATGGTGTCGGTCGATTACGTCCCGGCGATGAAGGACGCGCTCGCCAAGGGCGAGGCCAACGCCTCGGTCGAGCTGCGATCGGCGATCGGCAAGTATATCTACCCGGTCGTTCTGAACTACCTCAAGGACAAGAAAGAGCTGCCGAAATGGGTGGTGATCCCGTCCGATCTGCATAACGCGGCGGTCCCCGCCTACTGACATCGTTCGTCCGTCGGCTCCCTGGCGCTTGTTGAGCGTCCCGGCGGACGAGCCTGGCGGGGAGAGGCGCGAGACGCGTTTCGGCCGCCGCGCGATTCGGGCGCGCGGCGGCTTGTCTCGCCCTCTCCTCATCGGCCGCCGTCGCCATCCAACCGGAGTCCGCCCTTGACGGCGTGCATCGAAATCGTCGCAGCGCGGAAGTCCTATCCGGGCGTGCGCGCGCTCGACGACGTCGACTTCAGCGTCGCCGCCGGCGAGGTCCATGCGCTGCTCGGCGAGAACGGCGCCGGCAAGTCGACGCTCATCAAGATCATGACCGGCGCGACCGAGGCCGACGGCGGCGAGTTGCGGCTCGACGGTCGCAGCCTGCGGCTGCTATCGCCGGCCGACGCGCGGGCGGCCGGGATCGGCGCCGTCTATCAGGAGGTCAACCTCGTTCCGACGCTGACGGTCACGGAAAACTTGACCCTCGGTCGCTTGCCCCGGCGCTTCGGGCTGGTCGATTGGCGCGCCGCGCGCCGTCGCGCGCGCGAACGTCTCGCCCGGCTCGGCGTGGAGATCGACGTCGAGCGGCCGCTTGGCGCCTATGCGATCGCCGTACAGCAGCTTGTCGCCATCGCCCGCGCGCTGGAGGACGACACCCATGTGCTGGTGCTCGACGAGCCGACCGCGAGCCTCGACGCCACGGAGACCACGCGGCTGCTCGGCATCGTGCGCGATCTCAAGGCGCGCGGCCTGGCGATCGTGTTCATCTCGCATTTCCTCGAACAGGTCTATGCGATCGCCGACCGTCTGACGGTGCTGCGCAACGGCCGCCGCGTCGGCGTCGGGACGCCCGCCGAGCTGCCGCGCGCCAAGCTGGTGCCGCTGATGCTGGGCCGCGAGTTGGAGGCGGTCGAGCACCGACGCCCGACCCCCCTGCCCTCGCAGACCGGCGAACCGATCCTGGTGGTCGAAGGGCTCGGCAAGGCGCGGACGATGGCGCCGTTCGATCTCAGCTTGCGTCCTGGCGAGACGGTGGGCCTCAGTGGACTGCTCGGCGCCGGGCGCACGGAAAGCGCCAAACTCATCTTCGGCGCGCTCAGTCCCGACGCAGGGTCGGTCCAAATAGGCGGCAAGACGCTGACGAAGGCCTCGCCGCGCGTGGCGCTCAATAAGGGCGTCGCCTTCTGTCCCGAAGACCGCAAGGCGGAAGGCGTCTGCGCCGAGTTGTCTATCCGCGAGAACATCGTGCTCGCGTTGCAAAGCAAGCGCGGCTGGCTGCGGCGGCTCTCGCGCGCCGAGCAGGACCGCTTCGCCGAGGAGATGATCGCCGCGCTCGGCATCGCGACGCCCGACGCGGAGAAGCCGGTCGGCCAGCTGTCCGGGGGCAACCAGCAGAAGGCGGTGCTCGCCCGCGCGCTGGTCTCCGACCCGCGCGTGCTGATCCTCGACGAGCCGACCCGCGGCATCGACGTCGGCGCGCACGCCGAGATCGTCGCGTTGATCCGCCGCCTGACCGGCCAGGGTCTGGCGCTGCTCGTCGCCTCCTCCGAGCTTGAGGAGCTCGTCGCCGTCAGCCACCGAGTCGCCGTGTTGCGCGACCGTCGTTGGGTCGGCGAGCTGACAGGCGACGAGATTAGCCCGCAGGCGATCATGCAAACGATCGCCGCGCCATGAAACCTTTCGCGCCGCCGTCCGACACGAGCGAGGCGAACCCGCGCACGACGCCGCGTCTGGTGTGGCCGCTGCTGGCGCTGGTGTTGATTCTCGCGGTCGACGGGATCATCTCGCCGCATTTCTTCGCTATTCGCCTCGTCGAGGGCCGGCTGTTCGGCAATCTCGTCGACATCGTCTATCGCGCGACCCCGATCGCGCTCGTCGCGCTCGGCATGGCGGTGGTGATCGGAACCCGCGGCATCGATCTCTCGGTCGGCGCCATCATCGCCGTCGTCGGCGCGACGCTCGACTGGCGCATTCACGCCGGCGATCCGCACGTCCTGGCGCTCGCCGAGGCGCTTGGCGTCGGCCTCGTCTGCGGTTTGTGGAACGGCCTGTTGGTCGCGGCGCTCGACATCCAGCCGATCGTCGCGACGCTGATCCTGATGGTGTCGGGCCGCGGGATCGGGCTGATGATCAATCTGATCTACGGCGGCGCCGATCCGAGTTTCCAGAGCCCGCTGTTGCAGGGGCTCAGCGTCGGCCATCTCGGCTGGATTCCGACCCGCATCGTCGTCGGCTTCGTCTTGGGGATCGGGCTGTGGGCGCTGGTGCGGCGCACGGCGTTCGGGCTGTTTCTAGAGGCCGTCGGGTCGAACCCGCGCGCGGCGCGTCTCGCCGGCGTCGAAGCGCGGGCGATCCAGTTCGCCGCTTATCTCATCAGCGGCTTCATGGCCGCGGCGGCGGGCGTGATCCTGACGGCCGACACCCATACGTCCGACCCCGTCAGCGTCGGCCTCTACATCGAACTCGACGCCATTCTCGCCGTCGTCATCGGCGGCGGCTCGTTGAACGGCGGTCGCGTCTATCTGTTCGGCGCGGCGATCGGCGCGCTCGTCATTCAGGCGCTGACCACCTCGATCCTGACCAGCGGGTTGCCGCCCGAATACAATCTCGTGGTCAAGGCGGGGGTCGTGCTGATCGTCTTGCTGTTGCAATCGGCGAACGCGCGGGCCGCCGTGGCGCGCCTTTGGTCGAGGGGGCGACGGCGATGAGAAAGACCTGGGCGCCGCTCGCGGCGGCGATTGCGGTGTTCGTCGCGCTGTTCGCCGGCGGCGGCGGGCTCTACAATCATTTCCTGTCGACGCTCGTGCTCGGCGACATTCTCGACGACAACGCCTTTCTCATCATCGCCGCGATCGGCGCCAATTTCGTCATCCTCTCCGGCGGAATCGATCTGTCGATCGGCTCGATGATCGGCTTCGTCGGCGTCGTGATGGCCAAGCTCGACGGGCTCGGCTGGCACCCGCTCGCCTCCGCCGCGCTGATGCTCGGCTTCGGCGCGGGGTTCGGCGCGTTGCAAGGGCTGATCATCGACTTTTGCGAAATCCAGCCGTTCATCGTCACCCTGGCCGGGCTCTTTTTGTTGCGTGGGCTGTGCTTCATGGTGAGCCTCGACTCCGCGCCGTTGCGCCACCCCTTCGTCTCCGATTTCGCGAGCCTTGCCGTGCCGTTGCCCGGCGACGGCTTCCTGGCGAGTTCGGCGCTGGCGATGTTCGCGGCGCTCGGGGTGGCGATGGTCATTGCGCATCGCACCTCGTTCGGCGCCGACGTCTACGCCATCGGCGGCGATCGCGCCTCGGCGGCGCTGATGGGCGTGCCGATGCGCCGGACGTTGGTGAAAGTTTATGCGCTCGGCGCGCTATACAGTGCGCTTGCCGGCGTCATCTACGCGCTTTACACGTCCTCGGGCTATCCGCTGGCGGGCGCCGGCGCCGAACTCAGCGCGATCGCCGCGGTTGTCCTCGGCGGCACCTTGTTGACAGGCGGCGTCGGCCTTGTCGTCGGGGCGCTGGTCGGCGGCATGATTCTGGGATTGATCGCCACGCTCATCAACTTCAACGGGTCGCTTAACGGCGCCTGGATCATGATTTCCAGCGGAGTGTTGTTGTTCGTGTTCATCGTCATGCAGCGCGCGCTGGTCGGATCGCTGACCGCGCGCACGGCGTCCTAGCGTCCCGGCCGGCGATGAGCGACGTCGCGATCGAGCGCAATCTCTCGGATCAGGTCGCCTCGGCGCTCGGCCGCGAGATCGTGCGCGGCGTACATCCGCCCGGCGCGCAGCTTCCCAACGCGATCGAGATGTGCGCGCGCTTCCAGGTCTCGCGCACCGCGCTGCGCGAGGCCTACAGCCTGCTAAGCGCCAAGGCGCTGATCGCTGCGCGGCCGAAGACCGGCACCCGCGTCCGGCCGCGCCACGAGTGGAACCTGTTCGACCCCGACGTGCTCGCCTGGCACCTGCAATCCGAACCGACGGGCGCTTTTATCAGCGATCTGTTCGTGCTGCGGCAAATGGTGGAGCCCGCGGCGGCGGCGTTGGCGGCCGAAAGGCGCAACGCCGCCACCATCGAACGCATCGCCGCGGCCTACGACGGGATGGAGCGCTTCAAGGACGGTTCGGGCGAACTGATCGAGGCCGATCTCGAATTTCACATGGGCATTCTGGGGGCGACCGACAATCCATTTCTCACCGCCCTCGGCGGCCTCATTCACGCCTCGCTGCAATGCGTGTTTCGCTACAGTTGGGAGGGCGCGGCGCGCATTCACGATTCGCGGCTGCGCCAGCATGGCGCGATCCTGGAGGCGATCCGCGACGGCTTGCCGGCGCTGGCGCGCGAGCGGATGCAAGCGTTGCTTTCAGATTCGCTTGACGACGTTCGCGCATTCCTCAATCGCCGCGAGGCCGCCGGTTGATCCCAGACATTCGACCCATTGCCGGGATGGGGGCCGCAGCGTAAATTCGCGCCATGGTCAATCTCGCCAGCCCGACTGTCTTTTTAAGCGTCGCGCGCCGCACGCTGCCGTGGCTTATCGCGTTGACGGCTGTCCTGTTCGCCGTGGGGTTGACGCTCGGGTTCCGCGCGCCGCCCGACTATCAGCAGGGCGAGACCGTGAAGATCATGTATCTGCACGTCCCGGCGGCGTGGCTCTCAACCTTCATCTGGGGCGTGATGACGCTGGCGAGCCTCGGCACCCTGGTCTGGCGCCATCCGCTCGCCGACGCCGCTCAGAAGACCGCGGCGCCGCTCGGGGCCGGATTCACCTTCATCTGCCTCGTGACGGGTTCATTATGGGGCAAGCCGATGTGGGGGACGTTCTGGGTTTGGGACGCCCGGCTGACCTCGGTGCTGGTGCTGTTCATCCTCTATCTCGGCCTGATCGCGCTCTGGCGCTCGATCGAGGAGCCGGCGCGCGCCGCCCGAGCGGCCGCCATCCTCACTCTGGTCGGCGCGGTCGATCTGCCGATCATTAAATTCTCGGTCGACTGGTGGAATACCCTGCATCAGCCGGCCTCGGTGTTCCGCATCGACGGGCCGACCATCGCGCCCGAACTGCTGTGGCCGCTGCTGGTGATGGCGCTCGCCTTCACCTGCCTGTTCCTGACGCTGCACGTGATGGCGATCCGCAACGAGATCCTGCGCCGCCGCCTCGCCCGGCTGACGATGATCGCCGCCGCGCAGGGCGACGCCGTGACGCCGGTTCTGCCGATGCGGGCCGCAGCGCAATGACCGCCATTCCGCATCTCGGGTACATCGTCGCCGCCTTCGCCGTCACCGGCGTGACGATCGCCGTGATGATCGCGGCCGTCTGGTCGGACTATCGCGAACTCCTCGCCAAGCTCGCCCGCTTGGAGAACGCGCGCGGACCCGAGGCGCCGCCGCAATGAGCCCGCCCGTCGCGCGTCGCTTGGGCCTCGCGGCTTTGCCGTTGTTCGCGTTCGCGGCGCTGGCGGGACTGCTGGCGCTTCGGCTCGGCGCGGGGGACGCCTCGAAACTGCCCTCGGCGCTGATCGGACATCCCGCGCCGCCGCTGCGGCTCGCGACGCTTGACGGGTCCGGCGACGCGGACCTGCACACCGGCAAGGTGACCATCGTCAACGTGTTCGGCTCCTGGTGCGAACCCTGCCATTACGAGCATCCGGCGCTGCTCGCGCTGGCCGCGGCGCCCGAGCTGAAGGACGGCAAGGTGACGCTGATCGGCATGGCGCAGAAGGATTCGGCGGAAAACATCCGCCGCTTCCTCGGCGCCGAAGGCAATCCGTTCGCCAAGGTCATGCTCGATCCGGACGGACGCGCCGGCATCGACTGGGGCGTCTATGGCGTGCCGGAGACGTTTGTCGTCAAAGGAGACGGGGTCGTCGCCTACAAGTTCGTCGGCCCGCTGACCGAAGACACGTTGAAGAACGTGCTGCTGCCGGAAATCCGCAAAGCGGAAGGCTGAGTCCTACTTCGCAGACACCGTCGCGCCGAGTGACGCCTGGCGCTCCACTGCGCGGCGGAAGGCGCCTTCGACGGTAACGGCGAAATTGTAGTGCGTGGCCGAGAACGGCAGCGCCTCGTTCGGCGCCACTGAGCGATAGCCGACGAAAATCGCCATCAATCCCTTGCCGTCTCCGTCCAGCAGCCCGGCGCCGGACGCGCCGACGTTGGTCGAGCAATCGAACGAGAACTCGCGCGTCCCCTCGACGCCGTTCTCCAACCCGTCGCGCAAGTTGCAATTTTGCAGCGACATTTCACGCCCGCCGCCCCAATCGATCGCCCCGCGCGCGACGAACAACACCGGCGTCTCGCGCGCCGCCGCAGCCAGCGGATAGGGTTCGGCCTCGTGCAGTGGCCGGGCGAGTTTCACCACCGCCCAATCATGCACGGCGCTCTCGTTGTAGGGGTCGGTCGAGCCGGCGATCGCGCCGTCGACTTCGAGCGCGGTCGAGACCTCCTGCCCGCCCGACTCGACGACGAATGCGCAATGCGCGCTGTCGCCGCGAAGGTGGCCGTTGCGATCGTAGAGCACATGCGCGGCGGTGGTGATGACGTCGTCGGACACCGTCAACTGTCCGGAGCCGTGGGCGTTGCCGCAGCGCACGATCCCGGTGCCGGCGTAGCGGCGCTTGACGGCCAGCGGATCGAGCCGCCGGGTCAGCGCGAATTGTTCGACAGAGACGCGCTGGTCGGCGCCGAAAACCACCACCGGCGTCAGCGGCAGCGCCGTGAAGGCGACGGGCGTCGTTTCGAGCGCCAGACCCTTTGACAGGGAGAACGCAACAAGACACAAGCCGAGCGCGACCGCTGACTTCATCTGCACCCCCGACGCCGTCACATCGTAACGGTTTTTTGATATTCAGGTAACAAAGGCTTTACAGTTGGTGGATGCCTCTGTCCATGACCGTTTTGCAACACTGGTCGCCAAAGGCGAGATCGAATCGGACCCCGCGCAGGCGCTTCTGGTCGCCAAGCTGGATCAACTCGCGAACGCGTTGAAAACCTACCGTCTGCCGGGCCGTCCCGGCGTTCTGAGCCGCCTGTTCGGCGTCAAGCCGGCCGTCCCGCCGCGCGGACTTTACATCCACGGCGAAGTCGGACGCGGCAAGACGTTCCTGATGGACCTGTTCTTCGCGGCGGTTGATTTTGAGCCGAAACGGCGCGCGCATTTCCATGCTTTCATGGCGGACGTGCATTCGCGGATGCACATTTGGCGCCAAGCGAAGAAACGGGGCGAAACGGTCGGCGATGATCCGATCGCGCCCCTGTCCGCGGCGCTCGCCGAGGAGGCCGCGTTGTTGTGCTTCGACGAGTTCGCGGTCCGCGACATCGCCGACGCGATGATCCTCGGCCGGCTGTTTGGCGCTTTGTTCGAGCTCGGCGTCGTGGTCGTCGCCACCTCCAACGTCGCGCCGATCGACCTTTACAAGGACGGTCTCAATCGCGCGCTGTTTCTGCCGTTCATCGACCTGGTGGCGGAGCGCATGGAGATCGTCTCGCTCGACGCGCGGACGGACTACCGATTGCAAAAGCTCGCCCGCGCCGCCGTTTACTACACACCCGCCGATGCGGCGGCCGACGCGGCAATGGACGCTGCGTTCCTGCGGTTCACCGGCGTCGTCTGCGGCGAGCCGGGCGAGGTCGTGCGTCTCGGGCGTGCGATTCCCGTCCCGCAGGCCGTCGGCGGCGTCGCGCGTTTCGATTTCGACGCGCTGTGCCGGAGACCGCTGAGCGCCGGCGATTACGTGGCGCTCGCCAGTCGCTTCGAGACGTTCTTTGTCGACCGCATCCCGATCATGAGCGATCAGGAGCGCGATGCGGCGAAGCGGTTCATCAACTTCATCGACGCCGCCTATGACGCCCGCGCCAAGCTGCTGGCCTCGGCGGCGGCGGAGCCGGATCGACTCGCTCCAGATCTCACCGGCAATGAGGCGTTCGAGTTTGCGCGCACCGCCTCGCGACTCGTCGAGATGCGCTCGCGCGACTATCTGGCGCAGGCCCACACCAGCGAGCGCGGCGAAGGCGCCGGCGACTTCGGCGGGATCGTAGCCGGGTGAAACGGCTTCTGCTGCACATCGGGCTGGAGAAGACCGGCTCGACGTCGTTCCAGGCGTTCTGCGCCGATCATCGAGAGCGGCTGCGGCGGCTCGGCGTGCTTTACCCCGTCAACCCGGCGTGTTTCCTCAAGATCAACCACGCGCCGCTGGCCGCGAGCTATTTTTCAGCCGCCGACGCCCAGGCCCTGCTGATCGCCGGTCGCCGCGCCGACCGCGCGGCGGCCGTCGCCGCGCTGAAGGTCGAAATGGAGGCCGCCGACGCGCCGCAATCGCTAGTGAGCGCCGAACATTTCTCCTCCCGGTTCGATCCCGGCCGCATCGCGCAGATCGCCGCCGATTTTTCAGGCTACGAGGTCGCAATCGTCGCTGTCGTCCGCCATCCGCAGGCGCGGGCGACGTCGGCTTACGCGACGACGGTCGCCTCCGGCCGCACCCTCAGCCTGGACGCTTTCATTGAGGAACTGGCGGAGGCATCAAACCCCTATCTGCGCTGCCGCGCGACGATCGAGCCCTGGGCGTCGGTGTTCGGGCGCGAGCGGATGATCGTCGTCGCGTTCCATGAGGGCGAAGATATCGTGACGTCGCTCGCGCAAAAGCTGTTCCCCGGGGCGCCGACGGCCGGCGCCTACCGCCGCAACGTCTCCCCGTCCGCGGCGGAGACCGAACGGCGGCGCCGCGCGAATGCGGGCGCCTGGCGCCGCCTTGGCGGACGTCTCGCGCGCCTGTTCGGCGCGGCCCCCGGGACGGAGCGGCTGTCGCTTACCTCCGACCAGGCGCGGCGGATCGAAGCGATCACGGCCGACGATCTCGCCTGGCTCAAGCAGGAGTACGGCATCGAATTCCTCTGATCCGCGCGGCTGCGGCGTCCGATCGCCGCCGACACTCGGAACGCTGCGTGCGCCCCTTGCGTTTTCGCCGGACGTCGGAGGCGAGTTCGATGACATTTCGGTCGCAGATTACGGGCTTCGGAGCGCTCGCCGTGCTCGCGGCGGTCCCCGCATTCGCGCAAACGCCGAGCCCTTCCCCCTCGGTTGAGTCGACCCCGAGCGCAAAGCCGGCTCCGAATCTAAGCGACAAGCTGAAGACGTCGAACGGCGTCATTCAGCCCAAGGACGTCGATCCGACGATCGAGAAGCCGGCGCCGAAGACGGGTGACGCGAACGTCGTTCCGCCGTCGAGCGGCTCGCCGCAGCCCAAATAGCCACCACGGTTCGCCGAGAAGGAATTTGGAGGCGTCGCCCGTCAGCCAAAGCGGTCATGGCCTCACCCGCTGCGCCATGTACAGGTTCGTCACCCAGTCCGCCTCAAAGGCGGCGGGGACCGCCTTTTCCACATTCGACAGGAGTTCGCGGCGGAGACTCTCCGGCAAGAGGAGATAATCCGAACGCGTGCCGAGATAAGCGGCGAAGGACGCGGCGGAATAGCGGCGCCGCCATTCATACTCGCGATGTTCGACACGCCCAAACAACCCGCTCGCCTGTATCTGATCGCGAACAGGGCCATCGGGCAGGTACCACGCCTCTGGCGGCGCGCCCCAAAGCGATGGGACCAATCGGCGGTATACGGGTTCGAGGCAAGCGAGGAGCTCGATGGACCAAGCCGGCGTATGACCGAAGATCGCAAGGACGCCCCTTGGCGACAAGGCGCTCGCCGCCTTGGCGAACCCGAGGTCTGCGCGAACCCAGTGCCACGACTGGCCGGCGGCGACGAGTTCGAACTGCCGGCCCTCTCGCTCCCACTGCTCGAAAGTCGAGACCTCGAACCGCACCAACTCTGCGCCAATGAATTTTTCGCGCGCAAGTCCGATCAGGGAGGCGCCTGGGTCGACGCCGGTGACATCGAGCCCCTCAGCGAGAAAACCAACGGTTGCCTGCCCTGACCCACACCCGATTTCGAGCACGCGATCCCGCGGTTTGAGCGCCGCATAGGCGACCACGTCGGCGAACAGTTTCGATACGTATCCGGTGCGCTGGGCGTCATACGCGGCCGCGACGGCGTCGAAGGTTTGTCCACGTTCCAAGGGCGGAGCCGAAAGTTAGAGCGGTTACCTATCAAGTTGTACCGCCGTCATGGCGAGCGAAGCGAAGCCATCCACGTCTCCGCCGAGCCGAGCTTAACCGACTAGCCTACGATCTCGGCGCGTTGGATTGCTTCGCTTCGCTCGCAATGACGGGCCGATTCTGTCTGATCGGTATCTCTAGGGGTCGCGATATTCACCGTCCGGGAAAAGTCCGCCTGCCGCCCATCCGGGCGCCGAACCGCAGGTTTGAACGCTAGGCGCGCGCCAGCGACAAGCCGGCCAGAAGCCGCATGGCGTCGCCCTGACGTCGGGTGCGGGTCTTCCGCAATATGCCGCGCACATGCGCGCGAACCGTGTTTACCGAGAGGTTGTCATCAGCGGCGATCTGTTCGACCGGTTTGCCCAAGGCCAGACCGATCGCGATCTTGGCCTCGGCGGGCGTAAGGTGGAACGTCGCAAGCACCAATTCGAACGGCGGAGCGGGCGGCGCCGTGATCGGGGTCAGGATCACCAGCGCCCAAAAACGCGCGAACAGCGGGCCCTGACGATCCCCCATAGCGACGAGATGCGCGATCGCCGCGCTGGCGCCCTTGGCGTTTCGAATCGGCAAAGATCGGTACACCAATGGATCGCTCTCGCGCCATCGCGCGACCGCGACGCGCAACGCGACGTCCGCGTCGGGATCGGAAAACGCCATCAAGGTCGGCAAACGCCAGTTGAAAATATCGGTCTGGGCTTCGATCAGGTCGTTGAAGGCGATGATCTGTCCTGCGTCGTCGAATACAAGGGCCGGCATGCCGAGCGCGGATAGAAACTGCGTCGCGAACTGCGCTTGTTCGAGGTGCAGACGCGCGGAAATGGCGGCGCAGCGCTCGAAGTGCGGCTTCAAAGCGTTCAAAAACTGCAGATTCGCCGCATCGAAGGGGCCGTCCTCGGTCTTTCGACGGAAGCAAACCACGACCTTCATGCCCCAAGGCGCCTCGAACTGGGTCGCCGCGCCCCACCGTAGCCCCGCCGGCAGCAAGCCGCCCTTGAATACCGGATGTTCGTAATCGCGAGCCGTCAAGATCGTATCGTCGCGCACAAACCCGGCCGAGGCGCCCACAAGGCGCGCCCGCAGTTCGCGGACCGTGAATTCCGGACGGCTCATCGCCTCGATGGCGGGTCCGAGACCTCTTGCGAACGCCCACTTCCAGTCGCGCGCCTCCGCGACACTAGCGCCGGCAAATTCATAATGACGATGGCGAACGGCGATATAGCCGCCGACCCCGCCCGCGGCGCAAGAAATCTGATGGAGCGCCTCGCTCCAGTGGTCGGGAGCAAAGGCGCACTCATAGATCTGCTCTACCAATTCAGCCTGGCTCATCGGCCTCTCATCATTCTGATGAGACCGCACGTCACACAGAGGACTTACGGTAGATCGCTTAAACTCACGAATGCAATGAAGATGTACGAACGACGGTCAACGGCCCACAGCCCCGCTCCCGCCCTTCCGACTACGCGCGCCAAAGCTCGACGGCGGCGCTACGCACCCGGAACTACCAAACCCGAACCAACCGCGCCCTATCAGTCTTGTCGGAAGCTCCGGAAAATCGCGTCCTTGATTGGCGCAACAAGATAATTGAGGGCCGTTCGTTCTCCCGTCTTGATGAGCACTTCCACCGGCATGCCCGCGACGAGCTTTTGTCCGCCGAGCTTGTCGAGTTCCGCGACAGGTATTTCGATGCGAGCGTTGTAGAAATCCTGCCGCTGGTCGGCGTCCTCGGCCACGTCCGTCGACACGCTGGCGACGGAGCCCATGAGGGTCGGCGTCGTACGCTGGCGCAGCGCCGGCAGGCGGACTTCCGCGGGAAGTCCGGCGCGCATATGCTCGATTTCGGTCGGCGGAATCTCAGCGTCGATCACGAGCCGATCGCCACCGGGCGCGACGTACATCAGCCGCTCTTTCGGCGAGATCGCGCCGCCGACCGTATGCACCGTCAGGCCCATGACTTGTCCATCGATAGGCGACTGCACCGTCAATCTGCGAAGTTGGTCGTCGATCGCCGCCATCCGATCCTGCGCGTCCTGGCGATCGGCCGTAACCTGCCGCAACTGCTCGCCCACCTCCTGATCGAATTCCTTGCGATCCGAAAGAATCTGCATCTCGGATTCGCCGATCGATATGCGGTCCGAAGCGATCTGCGACTCCGCGGCGGCGATACTGCTCCTGATGTCTTCCTTCGACCGCTGCAATTCGAGCAGTCTGGGCTTCGGAATGAGCCCCTTGGCGTGCAGACCGGAAACGTCCTTCAACTCCTCCTGAAGGAGCTCGAGCTGCTTACTTCGCGAATCGTTCTGCGCTTCGACGCCGCCGATATGCGCGCGCAACTCTTCCGCCTTTTGCCGCAGGATATCGGCCTTGCCCTGCTCGTTGGCGCGGCGCACCGTGAACTGATGGCGCTGCGCCGTGAGCAAATCAGCCACCGACGGCTCCGCGGCGGCGCGCTCGACGAGGTCGCTCGGGAATGCGATTTCGTCGCGCCCGTCGCGCTCCGCCTCCAACCGCGCGATGAACGCCCGATCCTGGTCCCAACGGTCGCGAAACAGCGAGCGAGTCAGTTGCATTTGCGATTCGTCGAGCATGATCAGCGTCTGACCGGATTTGACGAAATCCCCGTCGTGAACCAGGATCCGCCGGACAATTCCGCCCTCGAGATGCGTAATCGTCTTGCGGCCGCTGTCCGGCATGACGCGGCCCTTGGCGACGGCGCCGCTGGCGATCGGCGCGGTCGCCGACCACGCCAAGAGACCCGCGAGCGCCGCGAACAGCACCACGAAGGTCGCGATCGCCTCGCTTCGTATCGACGTCGGCAGCGTCGGTTCGGACGCGTCGATCTCCAGCCTTATTCCGTGCGCGGGCAGTCTGCTCATGGATCAGGCCCGCTGCGCTTGCTGAGGGGAAACAGGCACCGGACGCATCATCTTCGGCAACATCTCACTGACCGGGCCGTAGTCGGCGACGGCGCCTTCGCGAAGAACCAACAGCCGATCGAGGCCGGCCAGCATGCTAGAGCGATGCGCGATGACGAGCACAGTCGCGCCCCTCTCCTTGAGCGTCCGCAATGCGGCGTGCAAGGCTTGTTCGCCGTCGGCGTCCAGGTTGGAGTTCGGCTCGTCGAGCACGACAAGCTTGGGCTGCCCGTAAACCGCGCGGGCGAGCGCGATGCGCTGACGCTGGCCGGCGGAGAGGACGCCGCCCTGCTCGCCGATCACCGTCTCGTAGCCGTCCGACAAGCCGAGGATCATTTCGTGGACGCCGGCGATTTTCGCGGCCTCGACGATTTGCGGCGAATCGAGCACGCCGAAGCGCGCGATGTTCTCCGCGACGGTGCCGTTGAACAGTTCGATATCCTGGGGCAGGTAGCCGATCGCGGCGCCGATTTCTCCGCGGTTGAGGGTATCAATGTCGGCGCGGTCGATGCGGACCGTTCCCTGCGCCAGCGGAACGACGCCGAGAATCGCCCTGACGAGCGTGGTCTTGCCGCCGCCCGAGGGGCCGATGATGCCGACAAGCGTGTTCGCGGGCACGTCGAAGCTCACGCCTTTCAGAATGGGCGGCCCGCCGCCGTTGCGCGCGACCACCAGCCGCTCGGCGAACACCGCGCCTTGCAGCGCCGGCAGCGTGACGCGGTCGGTCCGCGGCGCCTGGAAGTCTTCGAGAAGCTTCGTCAGTCGGCGCGCTGCGCCGCGCGCGGCGACAAAGCTGCGCCACGACCCGACGATCTGGTTGATCGGCATCAGCGCCCGCGCCACCACCATCGTCGTGATAATCATAAGGCCCGGCGTGATCTGCTCCTCGACGACCAGCAGCGCTCCGACGCCGAGCGTGACAATGTAACTCGACTGCTGCACGAAGCGCGAAATCGCGGTCAGAACCGCCGCACGATCGCTCGCCTTCGCCTGCAGGAACACCGCCTGCCGGTATCCGAGGCCCCAGCGGCCGATCAGGCTCGGCAGCATGCCCATCGCCTCGATCACTTCGCTGTTGCGCAGGCTCGCGTCCGCGAACGCATTGGCGGCGTTGGACACCCCGCCCGCCTTTTCGAGGATCGGCCGGGTCATCACTTCGGTGAGGATCGTCACGACCAGCAGCACCGCTGCGTCGGCGACCGCAATCACCGCCAACAGCCAATGCACCGCCCAGCACAAAAGGATGTAGAGCGGCACCCAGGGGAGATCAAAAAAGGCGATCAGCGCCGGACCTGTGGCGAAGCTGCGGACCGTTCCAATTTCTTGCAGGACGCGCGCGCGCGACGCGTCGGGGCGACGTAGATTGCGGCGGAAAATCGCCTGGAACACCTTTTCATGCAACTCGGCGTCGATACGCACGCCGATGCGCACCAACACGCCGTTCCGGATCGTATCGAAGATCGAGAAGACGACCATAAGCCCGAGCGCCAAGGCGCCCATGAAAACAAGCGTCGTCAGGCTCCGGGTGGTCAGCACACGGTCGTAGACCTGCATCATGAACAGCGGGGGAACCAGCAGCAGCAGGTTCATCAATAGGCTGATGAAGAACACCAGCGCTATTCCGTACCGCGACCGGCGCATCACCTCCCAAATCGCGCTCTTCGGACGCGGCGCATTTTCGCGCCCCTCGCCGCCCTCGCGCGAGTCGCTCCGGCTGGCCGCAGCGCTCATGCGCCGGCTCCGTCACGCAACCGCGCCCGGTGCAGCAGCGTCTGAAAACGACCTTGCGAGCCGTTGATATAGGCGATCGCGGCGAGGAAGCCGTTGCGGTGCCACTCGATAACCGTCGCCTCGGGCAGCGCGGCGAGCTTCTCAGGATCAATCAATTGCATGCCTTGCAGAACCGCCCCCTGCCGTCCCTCGATGGTGAAGGTCGCCGTGCGCGGGACGAGAAGGCCGTGCTGCTGCAGGGCTTTGATGAAGATTTCGGTGACGCCGACCGCTGGCTGCAACTCGCGCGTCAACTTGAGGAAGTCCTCTCCCAGGGCCGACGGCTTGTCCCCATCGAATAGCGCAGCGCCCCCCTCCTGGGAGAGCGTGACGTCGTTCTCGTCGATCATGATCGCGAAGGTTTCGGCCTTGTCGGTGCGCGCGATCGAAAACGGGCGGCGTCTGAGCAGCGCCGGCACGTACACCCCGTCGGCCCAGGTTCCGTCGGGTTCAAGGAACAGGTTTTGGTTGGGCGCAATCGCCACAATGGCGGCAAGCTGCACGTGCTCGGCGCCGACGAAGGCGATCGGATAGTATGCGGCAGCCTCGCCGAGTTCGTTGACGACAAGCGGGATAGCGCTGAGACCCGCTACGTCGGGAAACCGTCTCGGCATCGCGACGCGAACCGCCGCATGCCGGTCTCGCGAAAATATCGCGAGCCTTGCCGGCCGGGGAGACACAAGATCATTCATTAATCAAAATTCCTCGAACGCCAAGCCACGCCGTCACAATAACAGACGCGCGCCGGGAGGTCTCCCCCCCGGCGCGCGTTTCGCCTTTATTTTAGGCGTGGATGTGGAAGAAGCTCGTCGGCAACACAGTGCTGGTGGTGGTCCCAGCATTGGTGTTGATCACGCCGACCAGCTGTATTTCACTCGGTTGAATGGTGTGCAGCGACGCCAACTCGTGGTCGACATAGAACAGCGCGATGTCACCATGGGTATCCCAGATCGCCACGAACCCCTTGGTGCCAACCTCGTTGTCTGTGAACGCCTTCAGCTCGTTGACCGCCGAGGCGATCGACGACCCGAGGATCTTCTCGTTATCGCCCGCGCCGGTGATGAAGTTGGTCGGGATCTGGTCGCTGTCGACAACCACCCCGTACTTCCCGAGCCCATTCGTGCTGCTGCCAAGGTCGTAGCCCGGCGTCGTCGGCGCGACCTGGTTCGGATCAGTGAGCGTCTTCACGCCCGCAAACCCTTGCAGATCGACGTAGCCGTCGTTGGCCTTGATGCCCTCCACCACGTCGCCTTCCGCGGCCAGCGCGCTGACGCCGCTGGCGTCCGTCGCGGAGCCCAGGTCGCCGCTGCGGACTTGATAGTCGTTGGCGGTGTTGAAGGCGGCGAAGTTGATAAGGTCGGAGCCCGGGCCCGCCCACACCGTGTCGCCGTGGCCGTTGACATTGAGGATGTCAGCGGAGCCGGAGTTGTTGTCCGATCCGTAGACAGTGATGCTTTCGGTGACGCCGGCGTTTTCGTTGAACACCAGCGCGGCGGTGTTCGGCAACGTCGAGCTGAAACCTCCCATGTTAAACCCGGAGAAATCGATGTTGCCATCAGTCGCGCTGCCGTCGATGGTCACGGTGTAGTTATTGGCCCCGTGTGCGGTTTGGAGCGCGAGCGCTCCGCCGCCTAGCGAGTTCACGTCATGCACGATCTGGTCATAGGTGAAGGTCGCGTTCGCGCCACTGCCCGTGATGTCGATGGCGTTGATATGCACGATATTGCTGCTGAGGGTCTGCCCGTCGCTGAAGTCCGTAGTCGCTCCGACAACCAAGGTATTGATGCCGCCGCCGCCGTTGATGACGCCGCCCGCGCCGCCGACCGAAGCGCCGAGGTTGAAGGTGTCGTTGCCGGCGCCGCCGTAGACGTTCACCTCACCCGTGAAGCCGGTGAGGTTGATAGTCTGGCCGGTCGACAAACCGCCGTCGACCGTGAGTGTGCCAGCCCAACCCGACAGGTCGTAGCTCGCCTCTGTTCCCAAGAACGACGCCGCCTTCGCGTCGATCACAAGATTTGCAGTGGCGTCCGCGGCGGTCAGCGTCACGGCTGGCGCGGCCGCGAAAGCCTGTAGCTGTGCGTCCGTGAACACTGCCGCCTGACCGCTATCGACAGTTATCGTCCCCACACCGACGATCGTCGACTGCGTGAAGTCGGTGTTTGATTGCACCGTGATCGAGGTGTTTGCGGCGGTGCCACCATATTGGGTGCCGTTGATCGTGTCAGTCGGCCCATAGAAGCTTTCCGAGACGTTGCTTGTGACAGCCCAACTGGACCCAGGCAGATTGGAGCCTGCATTGAATACGAAGCTCGCCGTTGACCCCGTGCTGGCGTACAAACTGTCATTGCCACCGTTAACGAGATAAACGGTATCCGACCCGGACCCGGTGGTGATCGTATCGTTGCCGGCGCCGTCGTAGATGTACTCCGTACCCGCGCCCGCCTCGATCGTGTCACCCGCGCTATCAGCGTGGATAATCACGGCCGGCGTACTGACGTCGGCAAGCAGGTTTAGCGTCAGCGACTGGTTGGCGGCGATCGGGCCGATGTTCGTCTGGGCGAGTGACAGCACATGCGGCGTCGGCGAATTGCCGTCAACGTCGATGACGAACGTGCCATTGTCGTCCACGACCGAGCCGTACACCTGCGCTTCGTTGAAGGCGCCGGTGTCGCCCCAGCCGATGTTGAACACTTGGACATTTTGGATGCCCAACGGAACGCTCGTTGACGTAGCCCCCGTGAAGTCGACATCGTAGCTGGTCGACGCCACGTTGTTGCCGATCGTAATGGTGTTCGTCCCACCCTTGCCGTCAATCGAGCCAGAGAAGGTCTCAGACGCGTTGAACGTGATCGTGTCGTTCTTCCCGCTGCCGATGACCTCCGTAACCGTCGGGGTCCCCAGCGTCGGCGTGAGGTCAATGGTCACGCCGCTCGCCGTGAAGCCGCTAGCGTCAATGATCTCGGTCAGATCGCCGGCCTCAACCGTGATGACCCCTTGCGTGAAGGTGGCCTGATTGAGCAGGATGTCGAGCGTGCCGTCGGCGGCCGGCGAGCCAGGACCCGCCACTGCGAAGCCCAACTGATCGACAACGGACGCGTAGACCGTCGCGGTCACCCCAGACGCGATATTCGCCAACACTTCTGTGGCGTCGGCGTTGAACCCGGCCACCGTCGTGAAGTTGGTGTTCGTGTTGACGTCGAAGATGTACTCGCCACCCGGGCTCGCCGAGCCATTGAACGTGTCCCCGGCGACTGTGCTGCCGCTGTTGAGCACGATTGTATCGGTGGTGCTGTCGCCGCCCGTATACGTGACGACCCCGTTGCCGACGTAAACCGTATCGGTCCCATTGCCGAGCGTAACATTACCAGTGATCGTGCCCGCATAGACGGTGTCGTTGCCGCTATCGAGAAGCGTAATGTTCTCCAGCTGACCCACGGTCGTGTTGGCGAGAACCGTGATGTCGTTGGTGACGCCGGCGTCGACCAGAACCGTCACCGGCCCCGGAGGCGATGCGGTGCTCACGGCGGTCACGTCGATGACGACCTGACCCGTAAAGTTGCTGAGCTCAGCGGTCGTGATCTCGTTGGTGCTCGGCGCCGACGTCGGCCCGTTGTCGGCGATGACTTCGATCGTCGACGTCGAGTCCACGTTCGTTATCGTGAAATCGCCCTTTTGCCCCGCCGCGAGATTAGCGAGCTGGTTGATCTCCAGCGTCGCGGTCGCAAAGGCTCCGATATTCAGGTTGTCGAGGTTCTGCAACGTCGCGCCCGTAAGGTCGACGTAGGTTTCCGCCAAGGATGCGCCGTTGACGATATTGACCGTCAGGCTGCCTGTCGACGTCGCGTTGGCGCCAATGATTGTGTCCTGCGTGACCATGGTCTCGCCGGCGGTGCCGAGATTGACCACGTCGATTCCGGCGGCGTTGCCGACGATGATGACCGACTGGGCGCCCGAGTTATAGGCGGCGTTGATCGTATCGCTGCCGCTGCCGGCGTTGATCCAATCGTTGCCGCCGCCGAGGTTGATGGTCGCGTTGTCCGGCCCGACATTGACGGTGTCGCCAAGATTGTTGTCGTTGATGATCGTGGTCAGGCCACCGACAATGGCGGGACCAATCTTCAGGTCGGCGACGTTGAGGTCCACCCCCGAGACGTCGACGACGAGCGTGCCGTCGCCGCTGAACTCGCCGACGAGGCCGTCGCTGAGAATCTGGTGGCTGGTCAGGGTCAGCGACGAACCTTCTTCAATCGTCACTCCGGAGATTCCGGAAATCGTGGTTTCCTCAACATTGGCCGGGAGGTTGTTGAGGTTCAGCGTCGCGCCCAGGACCACCGAGCTGGCGTCAACAGTGATCGTGCCGCCCTTGCCAAGGATTTCGCCGCTCATGTAGGTGCTGCCGGCGAACAGGAAGCTGTCGCTGGCGTCGGCCGCGATCAGATTGTCGGTGATCGTGCCGCCTTCGATGACAACCCCATACCCGCCGGTCTGGACGTTCAGCGTCAGGTTCACGTTCTGGCCGTAATCGAGCACGACGGTCGTGAAGCCCTCAACGGTAACGCCGGCCGCGGTGAAATTGAACGCGCCCGGGCCGCCCTGCTTAATTTCGAGCGTCGAGTCTTCGCCGCCGTTGAGGATCGTGCCGTTGGCCGCGGCGGTGATGCCGTTGGCGGTCAGGGCGACCCAGTTGTCGCTGGATGCATCAACGCCGTCAGTCAGACCAGCTTGAGCCCCGGCATCGCCGCCCGAGATGTAGCTCTGGTCCGTGGCGCCGCCGACATAAGCCAAGCCGTTCCAGCTCGCGCCGCCGAGGGAGATGCAATCGCCGCCGTAGATCGTGCCATACACGACGAGGCCGGCGGTGTTGTTGGCGTGGAAGCCGGCGTCACACCAGAAGAACACGTTGACGCCGCTGTCTCCGTCGACCTGGCCGACGTCGAAGAAGCTGAGATCGCCGCCGTTGGCGGTGTCGTTGAAGCCCAGGTCGACGGCGTGGAAGCCGGCGTTGGAGTTGTACATCCAAACATTGACGGAGCTGGGGGTATCGGGAACGATGGCGGGCGGCCCGATCTCCTCGCCGCCGGTTACCACGAGGGTGTTGACGCTGGTGTTGCCAGCCTGCTGAACCGCCGACGTCGTGCCGGTGCCGCCGTTGATCGCGGCGGGGTCGCAGCTGTCAATGAGAACCGTATTCGTCCCGGTGCCGAGAGTCGCCACCTGGCTCATCGAGCCCATCCAGACGATGTCGTTGCCGTTGCCGGCATGCAGGAAGACATGGCCGGTGACGCAGGCGCGCAAATCAATCTGATCGTTGCCGTTGCCCAAGACAATATTGAGGGCGAGAACGGGCGACAACTCGTTCAGCGTGAAATTGTCGACGGCGACATTCGTCGAGTAGTTGCCGACCTGGATCTGCTGGATCCCGTTGAGGCTCATATCGTTGAGGTAAAAATCACCCGCAAAGCCGCCGACGGGCGTTCCGGCTACCGGCGCGAGCACCAGCGTGTTGAGGAAGCCGCCGCCGCCGTCGATGGTCGAACCCTCGTAGGTATTCTCGTTTACCTGGAACATGTCGTTCCCGGTGCCGCCGAAGGCGCTCTGGCCGGCCGCGCCGAGATTGAACTGAGTCGCGGCGGTGCCGCCGTAGACGGTGGTGTCGGCGTTTGTTCCCATGTACACCGTGCCGCCAGTGTTTCCGAGGGTGAGCGAGTAGGCGGCGGTTCCGGTGAGATTGTAGGCAGTGATGTCGCTGAGCTGGGTGCTGGACTGAGACAAATTGGCGTCGCCGCCGCCGTCAAGTTGCAGCGTGTTGTGAGTTCCCTGTCCGACGAAGGTGATCTCGGAGAGCGAGGCGATGTCCGTCTCCAGCACGGTGCTGCCCGTGCCGCCCTTGATCGTGACCATGTGCGTCAGGTCGGGGCCCGCCGTGCCGGACAGCAGCGAATCAATGATGAAATCGGACGCCCCCGTGCTCGCGGTCGCGTCAACCGTGAACCCGTTGGTCGTAAAGGCCTGCGAGGCCATATGGTTGTTGATGTGGATCGTGTTCGTGCCGTTGCCGAGCTTGACCGCGTCGACCCCGTTCACGCCGTTGAACTTGTTGGCGGTGATGACCACGCCAGTGTTCGTGAACGAAATGAACGTGCCTGCCGCCAGGCCGGTAATGGTGTCAACGGGGCTCAAAAATTGGATCGCGCCGGCGGCGGAATCGCCCGTATTGTGGAGGGTAATGTTGTCGGTACCACTCGTAATCGGATAAACAGTCATGGGAAAACCCCTTTTGCGTGACAGCGACCGCAGCGCCTCGAGTCCGCCGCGCCCTGCGGTCGAATAGGTTCGAGCGAGGTTAACCTTGCTTATTTCGAAGGCGATGTAATCATCCCGATTGATGACCCGGTCATAATTAAATTTACCGGTGGACAATGATCCAAATTGATTAGGCGGCGGCCGAACGGCCCCGCCTAAGACGACCGTGCCGCGTCATGCTGCGCCGCAAACATTTTGCATTGCGACGCAACTGGTTGCTAAATCGGTGCTATTTATGGCGGAGCCAGCGCCTTAATTCCGTTCAATAATGTGCGTGACCGGCGCTTAAAATGTGATAGTTTCGCGCGGCGGCGTCTGTTTTCAGCGTCGCGGGGGCAGATCGCCTGGCGCTTGGTCGGCGCTTCGGGGGAAGACGTGACTTCCGGGAAAATAGATTGGCGGTTCAGCCGGAGCTCGACGGAGCGGTCCGCGCGCCGAGCGCCCGGGCGCCCTTTTGCGCGCCGCTACCGGTTGCCGGTTGTCCGATTCGCAGGCTTGACGCTCGCAGGCTTGACGCTCGCAGGCTTGACGCTCGCAGGCTGGGGCGCGCTTGGCGCGCGCCGAGTGGCGCCAAGGACACGGGCGGCCAAGTCTTTCTCCCTTTGCGTTTCCGGCGATTTCTTACCTTGACCTCGTCGCGGAAGGTTTCGTATGTGCAGATTCGGGTTCAGGCTTGCGTTGAACTGCTGTTTGGAGAAGTGGAATTGCCCGCCTTTCAGCGTGTTGCCATTGCATAACGGCGATTTTTGCTGCTGAAGCTGCGTAGTTATTCTTGAACATTTTTCGACATTGGGAGGGAGGGGGTAACGTGAACCACCGCGGCTTGTTGGATCAAATTTACGAAAGTGCGTTCAAGCCTGAATTGCTGGAATCCTGCTTGACGCAGATTGCGGAGATTGCGGGCGCCGAAGCTGGCTATGTTTTGGTCCGACTTGGATCGGAGGACGCTGCGGGGGTCGCGAATTGGCGGTTGGCGGCTTGCGTCGGGCTGTCGGAAAACGTCGCCCTGGCCAGCCCGCTCGCGACGTTGGATGCCGGTTCGATATCGCTTGAGCGGGCGACGCACGAGTTCGTGGCCGAAACCGGCGTTCCCGAGCCCGGGCTCACGCGGGGTGTCGTCACTCTGCTGAAGGGCCCCGAGTCCCAGGTTATCGTCGGATTTCGCCGTCGTTTGCAGGATCCCGCGTTCGACGCGGCGACGCTCGTCGAGCTTGACGAACTGCGCCCGCATATCGCGCGATCGGTGTTCATCGCCGCGCGGATGCGCAAGGAGCGCGCGAATGTCGCCGCGCAGCTTCTGGAGGCGCTGGGCGTACCCGCCATCGTCTTCGGCGATGGCGCGGAAATCAGCGCGCTCAACAGCCTGGTCGAAAAGCGCGGCGATCTGGTGCGATGGCTTCCCCGCGCCTCGGTCGGTTTTCGCGACGCCGCGGCGGACGCGCAGTTGCGGACGGCGGCCGCCAACATCCAGAAGGGTGACAGCGCGACGATTTATGCTTTTCCCGTGCGCAACGCCGACGCCGTGCCCGAAGCCGTCGCTTATGTCGTGCCGATTCGCGGATCCGGCCACCTTCTGACGGGCAAGCCGGCGTTCGTGCTCGTGCTGTTGCCGGTGGCGGCGCGCCCGGCGCCTTCGACGGAACTCGTCGGGTCCCTGTTCGCCTTGACGCCGGGCGAGGCGCGCGTCGCCGCGGGACTCGCGCTGGGCAAATCCGTTGAGGACCTCGCGGAGGACGGCGGCATCTCCGTCAACACCGTACGCACCTATGTGCGCGGCGTTCTCGAAAAGACCGGCACACGTCGGCAGGGCGACGCCATGCTGCTGCTTTCCGGGCTTTCGCTCGGGCGGCAACCCAGCGTTCTGCTGCGGGAAGAGAGCCGGATCGCAACGCAGGCGCCGGCCCGCGTCAAATTCGCTCAGCAGCGGACCTACCCGGCGCCGGGCCGGCCGGAACTGTTCGTGACGAACACCCAGTAAAGCGCGATTCGAGCCAGGGAAGGCGTCCGGCGCAGGCGAAAGGGGTCGCCGAGCGGTCCGCAAACTCGCTTTTCCTGCCGCCTCGGCGAACGAGCCGCCCAAGCGGTCGTCATCGGGACCGTTCCGGGCGGCAAGACCGCGGGGGACCGTCGGCTCTGGGTCATCTTCAGATATAGATGCAAAATACCCGTCGCGGACGCGCACGCCGGCTTGGGCGCCATCGCTTTGGGCTCGTAGACCCAACTCATGATCACGCCGTCCAGCTTGTTCGGAAATTTTCCCTCTAGGCTTGGGCGGGAACCGGTTCGGGGCGCGGTCGAGGCAATTACAGAGCCGGAACGCTGCAGCCAAACACGGCTTTGTCGTTGCGGTTTCCCGTGGGACGACCGGTCGCCGCGGATCGCGCCAGCGCGTTTACCATGCGCCGTTCAGCTGCATGAAAAAAGAGTCGCTTTGGTTCATCACGGGCGGTAGAAGCGACCAAAAGGGAGAAGAGAAGGTCATGGGTCCGCCAAGTAGCTTGACGCCGTTGCGAAAATCGTTCCGCTACGGTCGCCGCTGGCCGCATACGCCTTCTCGCCCGTAACAACAATTCATCGACGGGCGCCCGCCCAAAGGCAGAGAGGCCGACCGCCCCTTCCCGCAAGCCGCCAGCGCCTTCGACGACAATCCCGCCGTTCGCTCGCGTCCGCCAACTCTGCAAAATCACGCATGCGACCTAACGCTGCGGCCACCATTTGAGAGAGTCGTTCATGAGCGTCAAGCGCGTGCTCGTCACCAGCACGGTTCCCGATCGGTTGAATTCGAACGTCGCCATCAGGAGCTATGCGGCGACCGGATTCGCCGAGCTTCTTGGCGAAGACGCCGTTTTGTGCAGCGCTTATGAGATCGCCCCGGACGTCATCCGCCGGGAGGCCCCGGATCTCGTGTTCGCCATCGGGGGCTGCGGCGTCGACGGCGCCTCGTTGAACGAAATGCGACGGGCCGCGGACGCAAGCGGCGCTCGCTTCGCGCTGTGGATGCACGACGACCCCTACGAATTCGACTACGCCGACCGCGCCACCGCCGTCGCCGACATCATATTCACTTGCGACGCCTGGGCTCGCCTTCACTACCGGTTCGATCACGTCCACCATCTTCCGATGGCGGGATGTCCGGAAACGCATTTCCGCGAGATCAAGGACAGCGATCCGGCGACCGTCCTCATGTTTTTCTGCGGCGTCGGATACCCGAATCGCGTCGACTTCCTCCGCCAATGCAAGCCGGTGTTGGAGTCCTACCCTGTCGAAGTCTACGGCGCGCATTGGCCGAGCGATCTGACGATGGCGGTCAACAAACGGTTGACCGCCGAAGAGATGGCGGACAAGGCCCGGCAATCATTGCTGACCCTGAATATCGGCCGCACCTTGAATATTGCGAACAAACGCTACAATCTGCCGCCGTCGACCCCGGGACCGCGCACCTTCGAGGTGGCGTTGTCCGGTTCGGCGCAAATCTACTTTGTCGACGGATTGGAGATCGCCGAATATTTCGACGTTTCCTCCGAGATTGTGCTGTTCGATTCGGTTGCCGATTTACGCCGAATTTTGGAGCGGGCGCGCGAGGAGCCGGAGGTCTACTTGAATGTGGCGCGTGCGGCGCAACAACGGGCGCTCCGCGATCACACCTATCAACGGCGGGCGGAGACGGTGATCGCCCTGGCGTCCACGATATAAAATCGCCACGCGACGAGCGGACGGCCGACGAGACCACGACAGGGAAATCGATGCGCGTATATGTGCTGGATTCGGAAGCGCAAACTTCCAACCATTATATCGCCCTGGCGATTCGTGACGCCTTGGCTCGCCATCCCGACGTCGAAATCGCCACGCTCGGCGACTATGGCTCCGCGGTCGATGAATTTCGCGCTGGCGGATACGACGTGTTTGTCTGCTTTGGCGGGGCGCGGTCGCAGGCTTCGTTGCAGGCCCAACTTTCCGCCATGGCGCGCGTCAGCGTCCTGTGGACGACCGAAGACCCCTACGAGTTGACGTCGAACGTTGCGCAATCCCGTCACTACGACGTCGTTTTCACCAACGATCTGGCGAGCTTGCCGGCCTACCGCGGCCGCGCGCGCCATCTGCCGCTCGCCGCGGCGATGAATTTCAACAACATCCCGGTTATCGAGGATGATTCGAAATATCAGTACGACATATTCTTTGTAGGGACGGCGTGGCCGAACCGCGTCGTTACGATCAACAAGATCATTCGGCTGTTTGGGTCGACCAAGCGCCTGAAGATCGGCCTGCCCTATAACAAATACATAAAGCGGCCCGATCTGGTCGATCCCGATCTCCTGGTCAACTGGCGCTGCTCCAATCTGGAGTTCGCCCGGCTGTCGAACACAAGCCGCATCGTGCTGAGCTTGCAACGCCGCTTCACCGGTTCGACCGATGGGGTCACCGCGGGTTCGACGCCGCCACCCCGGTTGTTCGAAGTCGGGCTCTCCGGCGGCGTGCAGGTGTTCGGGTCCAATAGCGAGGAGGCGAAGCGCTATTATAAGGACGGTGAGGAATTCCTTTTCTGCGGCAGCGACGACCAGTTGATTTCCGCCATTCGCGGCGCCCTCGCCGACCCGGCGCGGCGCATCGCGATGGCGCAGGCCGCGCGCCAACGTACGCTCAAGGAGCACACCTACGAACGGCGCGTAGACCGAATTGTTGAAGCCGTGCGTTCGGCGAAACCTCGCCAGCCCGTGCGACGCAAGACGCGCACGGTTTTGATCGTGACTCATAACATTCTGTCGGACAGGCCGGGCGGCGGCGTCGAAATATATCAAGAACAGATCAAATATATGAATATCTATCAGCGGGTGATGTTCCTGTACCCGGCGCCAGGCGGTCGCGTTTTCCGTCTGGTTGATAGCTCTCGGGTCGAAGATTTCGATTTGGAGGAGCCGTTTTCGGAAGGCGAGATCAGCCACGGGAAAGCGGAGGAAATTCTTACCGAAATTCTGGTCAAAGAAAACGTCGACCTGGTGCATTTCCAACACCTGATCGGCATGCCCTTGAGCCTGCCCTTGATTGTCAAGGCCTATGGCGTGCCGGCGATTTACACATATCACGATCATTTCTTGATTTGTAGTCAGTACACTCTGCTCGGATTCGACGACCGCTTTTGCAATACCGCCGAGAAGTCGCTGGCGCTCTGCGACGTTTGCTTGCACGCCAAATCTCAGATCGCATACGGAAGCCAGGGCCGCCGCCGCGCCTTCATCGCGCGGGTTCTGGAGGCGCTCGACGCCGTCGTCGCCAGCACCCGCTTTTCCGCGGACTACCTTAGCGCTGTCTACGGCCTGCGCCCCGAAAAGCTGCGCGTGATCGAGATGATGATGCCGCCCGCGCTGCCGCCGAAGCTAGCGCGCAAGGCGAAGCTGTTCGACGCCGGCTCGACCGAGCCGCTCAGGGTCGCCATCCCCGGCAATTTTACGACGCCAAAAGGCGGCAACCAGCTTTTACGCGCCTTCAACGTGCTTCGCCACGACAACATCGAATTCACCGTGCTCGGCCGCGTCGACGCGCCGTTCGACTCCATCCTAAAGTCCTTGAACCTTCCCAAGGTGACCGTGCTGGGCGGGTACAAACAATCCGAAGTGCTGGAGCGAATGCTCGAGTTCGACGTCTCCCTGCATTTGGCGATCTGGCCGGAGACCTACGTGATCGCGTTGAGCGAGGCGTGGACCGCCGGTCTGATCCCGATCGTCACCGACCTGGGCGCGCAGGGCGAAAGGGTCACCCACGAGGTCGACGGCCTGAAAATCCCGGTGAACGACATCGGCGCCATTATCGATGTGTTGCGCGGCGTCCGCTGCGGCGCCTTCGACCTGGAGGCGATGCGCGCGGAGATCGCCAAGAAGTCGTTGCCCGGACCGACGCAACATCTGGCGCAACTCTCCGAGCTCTATGACGAGTTGATCGCCAGCAAGCCGCTGGCGGAGATCGCGCCGGCCATCAAGGCCAAGCTGCCGTTCGAAATCATGGGGTTCCTGGGCGGGGGCGTTCGGACCAATTCGCGGCGCTGGAGTTCCGCGGCGATCGAATGGGACGAGTCCATCCAAGACACGCCGCCACCGTTCAAGCCGAACGTCCTGCGTGCGTTTCCGCCTCACTACCGGCATCTGCCGCAGGAGATCGAGACCCTCGGGAAAACCAAGGACCTCCGCCTTCACTTCGACGACATCGTCGTCGACGGCAAAGAGGTCAAGCCGGAAGAGACGCTCGTCGTCAACGCATTCCACAGCGCAACTGTGGCGGGTTGGATCAGTCTCAACTCGAAGTACCCGTTCGTGGAGATGTATGTCGAGTTGACCTCCGCGGCAGGGAAGGCGTTCGTCCTGGTGAACTCCATCCCGCGGCCCGATGTCGAGAAAAAATTTGAAAATCGCCGATTCGTGCGCGGCTTCCAAACGTCGCTGCCGCTTTCGGCGCTCGACGATGAGACCTACGACCTTCGATTCCATCTCGTGTTCGACGGCCAGGTCGTCGTCGTCGAAGGAGGCGGTCGGGTCACCTTGGGCCGGGGCGCCGAACAGGACGAGGGTTGGTCGGCGGACGCCGCGGATTTCCTCGGCGACAAACCTGTGGCCGACATCGCCTCGGGCGCCGTGCTGCTGGCGCCGAAGACTTACGCGGATTTTGTCGAGGGCAATATATTCGCGATCAGCGGATGGACCAATCCTCCCGCGGGCTATGGGGCGGCCCACCGGCTCGCGCTGGCGATCCGCGACAAAGACGGTCGGATTCTGCTTTGGACCGAGGTCGAGCCTTGCTTGCGTCCTTCTGTCGCCGAACCGGTCGATCAGATGCTGGCCTTTACCGGCTTCACCGCCAAGGCGCCGACGCCGCGCCTGCCGCCAAGCAGCTACAAATTCTCGGTATTGCAAGACCTCGGCGACCGCATCGGGGTTTCCGACGTTCTCGTGCTGCCGCGGGAGATTCACGCCGCGGCAGGGGAGCGCGGCTTCCAGGCGCGGATCGACGAAATCAAGGAGAGCGAGGACGGCCGCGAACTTTTCATCGCGGGCTGGATGTTTCTCGTCGGCCATGGCGCGCCGCGCGACGTCTTCGTCCGCTGGCTCGACAAGGACGGCGGCGTGCGCACGTTGGCCGCGCGCCGACACACCCGGGCCGACGTCGAAGACGCGCTTAGGAACGAACACGCCAGATTCGCCGGATTTCGCCTCACGATCGACCGATCGCTGCTGCGGGCGACGAAAGTGGCGCTTTGCCAAGTCTACGCGGACGCCATTGTCGTTTTCGACAACTTCAGCGAACTGGCGGCCAACGCGCGTAACGCGCCGACCGCCGCCGCGCCCAGAGCGGGCGTCGACAAGCGCAAGGCTTCCGCGCCGTCGGCCGAAAGTGCGCCCATTGCAGCGCCGGTGGTCACGCTTCCGCCTGCGTTGAAGGATGTTCGCGTCGCTGCGGGCGACGCTGGCTTTTACGTTCGGATCGACGACATCGCGCAAATCAAGGACGGCGCGGACCCCAAGGTCTCGCTCTCGGGCTGGATGTTCGTGGCTGGCCGCGGCACGCCGCGCGACGTGTTCATTCGTTGGCTCGACGACTCCAAAGCCATGCGCACTTTAGGCGGCCGCCGGCAGCATCGCCCCGACGTCGGCGCCGCGCTGGGCAACGAAGACGCCAACGGCGCCGGCTTTCGCATCGAAATGGATCGATCGGTATTCCTGAATAAGAAGGTGGCGCTTTGCCAAGTCTATTCGGATGCGATCACGGTTTTCGGGGAGTTCGGCGATCTGGCGAAAGCCACGCTTGCTTACGCGGGGACCGACGCGGCCAATGCCGTCGCCGACGCGGCGGAAGCCGTTCCGTCGGCGCCGCCGGCCGAATCCGGCGACGTCCGCGTCGAGGGCGCGACGGCGCCGCGCGAAGCGGACGCGGCCGGAGTCCCCGAAACGACGCAAGCGCTCGCGGCTTTGACCGACGGCCAGCCGTCCGCGGCGCGCGTCGAGACCTTGGCGCCCGAAGTCAAGGATGTCGCCGTCACGGCGGGCGATCCGGGCTTCTACATCCGGGTCGACGCGATCGCCGAGCAGGACGGCGGTCCCGACCCGAAGCTCTCGATCGACGGCTGGATGTTTCTCGCCGGTCGCGGCGAGCCGCGCGATGTATTCGTGCGCGTGCTCGATGACACCGGCGTCTCGCAAACCTTGATCGCGCGCCGGCAGAACCGTCCGGACGTCGGGACCGCGCTCGCCGACGATGACGCCAACGGCGCTGGTTATCGCATCGAGATAGGTCGCTCGTTGTTGCTCAACTCGAAGGCGGCGCTTTGCCAAGTCTACGCCGACGCCACCGTCGTATTCCACGATTTCGGCGGGCTAATTAAATCTTCCATGCTCCATGTGACCGGAGACGCTAATCCGCCCCCTTGAAGATCTTGAAGTACAGCCAGTGTTATTTGGCGAGACGCTGCGTTGTGAGGCTATTGTCGCAACTATTGGCAAACGGTTGTGCTTTGGCTCCGCCCGCGCGAGCCGCTCGTTCGCCGATTCGCATGTAACCGCGCGTCTCACCAGCAGATTTGAGCCAACGGAGGGAATTGACTTTGATCGGCGGTCTACAAGAGCGGAGGCCGGAATCGGCAGATAGAGCGCAACAACCTGTGGTTGTTATCGCGCGGGTCGGCCCTTGACAAAACGTCTAGACAGCGCCAACGAATATTTCGTCCGCCGCTCTTATGGGCACTTTAAAAACGGCGCTTAGCCCTGCTTTGCGCAAAGGAATATGTCGAAAAATGTCGGAGTTAGGAACGTCAGCCCCGCATGAGCGGCGTGAAAGCGGTCTTTCGGGAAAACAGGAATATGATATAATCTTCCACTTGCATATTCCGAAAACCGCCGGAACAACTTTGCGAGAAGCGTTCAAGAGTCATCTTGGTCAGCGCGCTCTAGTGTGGTTTCCTGAAAACCCCCATTTACTGGAACATAATATACCAGCATTGGCGGAACTTTTGCGCGCAAATCCACAAACAAAAGTTGTAACAGGCCATTTCGTTTATGGCGTTCATCGCGCTCTGGAGAATAAGACCTACAAGTATGTAACGGTGTTGCGCCATCCAGTCGATAGGATTTTGTCCCATATTGTTCATGACATTAAGCGCAATTTACCGAAAAATTTCGAGTCAGAGAATTTGCTATATATAGGAAAGCTGCTGGAACATTTAAAGAATCCGAGAGTGGGGTACTACTATAACAATCTGCACGCGAGATATATTACGGGAATCCTTCCGCGTGATTTTGGCAACATAGGCCTCAAAAATGTAGTTGCCGAAGCCTTAGATAATATAAAAAAAGACTTTATCTTTGTTGGCCACCAGCGGCAAATTAGCGATACATATCGAGAGTTGTTTTCAATTTTGGGACTTCCTTCTGACGACCTCAAAAGCGAGAACATCGGTTTAAAACTTAAATCGGCAGATGTTTTTCCGAAGCAAATCTACGAGGAACTATGTGATCTGAATCGGATCGATTTAGCGTTGATCGATCATTTATTTCCACAAATAGAAACAGCAAAAGCGAACGGAAGTATAGAAACTTTCGATCGGATAATGATCGACTGCTATCGCGAGTCTATTGTAAATTTAATCAAACAGAACAAAGAATTGATTAAATATAGCGCCCACTTGAATGGAATTCTGAGCAAAAGAAAACTGTAGCTGCGTCACCTGTCTCCGTTCTGATCGTTCCGTAGTTCTCACAGCCTCCGACTTCTGGGTTCGAAAGCGCGACAGTGCGGCAGTGCGAGAGTACAAAAACCGGACATCAATGCTACGCTCGCGCAAGGCGCTGCGTCGTCTCGCGGCGCAACGCAAAGCCGCCCACGGCGCGCCTCTTCGAACTTAGGATAGGGAAAACACTATGAACGAACCAAATCCAAGAATCGCGCAGATCGTCAAAAATCTGCCGCCGCTCGATTTGAAGCGTCCGGACATAGCGGGGCGCAACACATTTTTCGCTCATACGTTCAATTACCTTAGATTTAACAATATAGCTGGAGATTATGTCGAGTTTGGTTGCGCCAGCGCAAAGACATTCCGCTTGGTTTCAAATTTTATTCGACAGACCGGACTACCCATGAAGCAATGGGCATTTGATTCTTTTGCGGGATTGCCGGCTCAGGAAGACGGTAAGGATTTTCATCCCCGTTGGAAAGAGGGCGATTTCGCCATGAAGCTTGATATGTTCGAGGCAATTGTCGGCGCCTACGGCGTCGAGCGCAGCGCCTACGAAGTCGTTCCTGGCTATTATTACGATACGATTGGACCGAACGCGCAGAAGCGGCCACAGTCGCTGCCGCAAGACATTGCGCTGGCCTATATTGACTGCGACCTACATTCCTCCACCGCCGACGTCCTTTACTTTTTGAAACCGCGTTTGAAAACTGGCATGGTCATCGCGTTCGACGATTACTTTTGTTACGCCGATGGCGTGAAGTCGGGCGAACGGCTGGCTATGCTTGAGTTTTTAAAGCAGAACCCGGAGTGGCAATTTGTTCCATATCAGAACATTTACTCGATGGGCTTCTCGTTTATCGTGGAAAAGCAAGACTGACTGAGTCTAAATCTCAGGCGTCCCGCGCCTCAATGACGACAAACGCCTGCGCGAGGGGATATTCGTCGGTGATCGTCAGATGGATGAACGCGCGCCGCCCGGTCGGCGTGATCTCGGCGAGCCGCGCAGCGGCGCCGCCGGTCAGCCGCATCGTCGGCTGGCCGCTCGGCAGGTTGACCACGCCCATGTCGCGCCAGAACACCCCGGCGCGCAAACCGGTGCCGAGCGCCTTGGCGCAGGCCTCCTTGGCGGCGAATCGTTTGGCGTAGGAGGCCGCGCGCTCGGCGCGGCGGTCGCTCTTCAGCCGCTCGATCTCGGTGAAGCAGCGCGCCACGAAGCGGTCGCCGAATTTGTCCAGCGTCTGCTCGATCCGCTTGATGTCGCAGAGATCGCTGCCGATGCCGATAATCACCGGGCGCCCCGCCCCTCGCTCATCGCGGCGCGCATAAGGCGGATGCTTTCGGCCAAGCCGACGAAGATCGCTTCGCCGACAAGGAAGTGGCCGATGTTGAGCTCGACGATCTCGGGCAGCGCGGCGATGCGGCGCGCGGTTTCGTAGTCGAGGCCGTGGCCGGCGTGGCACTCGAGGCCGAGCCTCGCGGTTTCCTTCGCTGCGGCGCGGATGCGCGAAAATTCATGCTCGGCCTTCGATGTCTCGCGCTGCGCGACGGCGTCGCACCAGGCGCCAGTATGCAACTCCACTACCGGCGCCCGCAGCGACACAGCGGCGCGCAACGACTCCGGCGAGGGCTCGATGAACAGCGACACGCGGACGCCGGCGCGGCCAAGCTCCGCCACGAAAGGCTTGAGGTAATCGTGCTGGCCGACCACGTCGAGGCCGCCCTCGGTCGTGCGCTCCGTGCGCTTCTCCGGAACCAGACAGCACCCGTGCGGCTTGGTCTGCAAGGCGATGTCGAGCATCTGCTCGGTCGCCGCCATCTCGAAATTCAGCGGCTTGGCGATCGACGCCTTGAGCCGGCGCATGTCCTCGTCGCGGATATGCCGGCGATCCTCGCGCAGATGCGCGGTGATTCCGTCGGCCCCCGCCTCGATCGCTAGCAACGCCGCGCGCAACGGGTCGGGAACCTGGCCGCCGCGCGCGTTCCGCACGGTGGCGACGTGATCGACATTGACGCCGAGGCGCAGTTCGCCCATTGCGCGGTCTCCTTCAGTTGGCCATCGGCGCCGTGCGGCTGCCCGGCTTCACCGCCGGCAGCGCGGCGAGATCGGGCGGCAGCGCGTCGGCGGCATAATCGGGAATGTCGAGCGTACACAAGCTCACGCGGGGATGGCCGATGTCCGCCTTGCCGCCGGAGCGGTCGATCAGGCAGGCGGCGCCGACGATCCGGCCTGGGTGCTCCGCCAGCGCCGCCAGGCACTCGCGCGACGAGAGGCCGGTGGTGATGATGTCCTCGACCATCAGCACGCGCGCGCCCTGAGGGATCGTGAAGCCGCGACGCAGTTTGAAGGCGCCGTCCTCGCGCTCGACGAAGATCGCCTTGGCGCCGAGCCAGCGCGCGGTTTCGTAGCCCGGGACGATGCCGCCGAGCGCCGGCGAGGCGACGATGTCGATCTCGCCGAATTTTTCCTGTGCTTTCGCCGCCAGCGCCCGGCACAGTTTTTCGGTGCGCACGGGGTCCTGAAAGACGAACATTTTTTGCAGAAAGATCGGCGAGTGCCGGCCCGAGCTCAGGATGAAATGGCCTTCGAGCAGCGCGCCGGCGGCGCGGAACTCGGCGAGGGTTTCGTCGGCGGTCAGGGTCATCCGAGTGTCCTAACGCAGATCGCGGCGGGAATGAACCATCGGCTCAACCCGCCGGGCTTCGGCGCGGCGCAATCGGAGCGGAAGGAGAAACTAATTCGCAGCCAAGCGAAGCAGCCTGCTTGGGTTTCGGCTAAGTCTAATCGGCGTCTCGGAATCGCCGGCGTCGAGCTGGCGCAAGGCCGCGACGTTGCGCAATACGATGACGCGGCGGTTCGACGGCAGCTCGATCAGCTTTTCGCGCTGAAACTGCGTGAGGGTTCGCGACACCGTCTCGATGGTGAGGCCGAGGTGGTCGGCGATGTCGATTCGCGACATCGGCAGTTCGAGAGTCTTCGCGCCCTGGATGCGATGGGCGAGGCCGAGCAGGAAGCTGGCGATCTTCTCCCGGGCGCTCTTCCGCCCCAGCAGCAGCATGTGATCCTGGGCGCGTTCGAGCGCCCGCGCCATCGCGGCGACAAGGCGAGAGGGCAACTCGGGCTCGCTGCGGGCGAGCGCGTCGAGGCTGCGGCGGCGGATGGCCCGCACCGTCGCCTCCTTAAGGGCCTCGGCGGAAAAGCGATGTTCACCACCCGCCTCGATGCCGAAAATGTCGCCGGGCATGTGGAAGGCGTCGATCTGCCGCCGGCCGTCGCTCAACAGCTTGTAGGTGCGCACGGCGCCGGAGACGACCTCGAACAGGAATTCGGCGGGATCCCCCTCGCTGAAAATTTCCTGGTCGCGCTCGAAAGTGCGGAGGCTGCCGGGCTCCAGCGGCCCCACCGGGATGTCGCGGCCGGGAAACCGGCTGTTGAGATGCGTGACGGTCGCGATCGGAAGTTGGGCGGGCTGTCCGTAGCCGAAGACCTGCATCTTGCACTCCCTCAATTCGATGGGGAGTCGTAACCAGCGCCGGCCAGGACCGAAATTCAGGAGCGATCCTATCGTAGTTCTACGTAGGCGCGCGCGTCAGAGCCCGCAAATGCCTGCGAGGGCGCTCGCCAGCATCAAGGTGTCGAAGGCGCCGAGCCAGCGCGTCGAGCGACGGCCCTGATCGTGGAGCAGGCGATTGACGCCGACTTGCAGCAGCGACCAGCCGAGCGCCGCTGAGGTCAGCGCGGCGAAGATGGGAAGCGTAGCGGATTTGCCGACCACCAGCGACGAGAGCGAGAGCAAGCCGCCGGCGAGCAGCGATCCTCGCGTCGGGACGGCCGTAGGTCGAATCGAAGCGATGGCTATCGGCGCGTACATCGCCAACAGATGCCCGGCTTCGGCGCCGGCGACGGAGCTCGCGCCAAATCCGCAGACGATGAGCGCGGCGGGCGCATGGGCCATCGCGTGGGCCATCGCAAACCAGCCGAGCACGCCGAGCGCCAGCGCCGCCGCGAAAGCCGCGTCGGGGGCGGCGCGGGGGCGGAGATCGGAGGGTTCGGCGAACTGGTGCGGCAGCGCGAGAACCAGGGGCAGCGCCAGCAGGCTGGCCGTCGCGGCGAGGATCGGCGTGGCCGCGTCGGCGAGCGGCCCCAGCCACCAGCGGCTGGCCTCAACGGCGAGCGGGGCCAGCAGCGCGCCGATCGCGCCCCCCGAAAGCACGGCCAGCGCCGAGCGCGAACCGCCAAGGCCGGTGATCGCCGCCGCGTGGCGGTAGAATAGCGCGAAGCCCTGCGCCGCGCCGAGCCAGAATGCACCGACGCAAAGCTCCGGGAACTGGCGGGTGAAGATCGCGTGCGCGGCCAGGACGCCACCCGCCGCGCCCAGGCTCGCGCCGATGGCGAACGCCGCGCGCCGTCCGAACTGGTCGAGCAGCAGCGACGCTGGCAGGCTCGCGCAAACCGCTCCGGCGAAGCTCGCCGCGAACGGCAAAGTGGCGAGCGCCGGCCGCGGCGCGAGATAGCCCCCCGCGACCGACAACGCGGTCAGTGTCGCGGACTGGGCGAAGATCGCCAGCCCGAACGCCGCCGCGAGCCGCCACGTCCCGTCGGCGAAGGCCGCCGTGCGCTGAGCGGGATCGCATACGCAGGCGAGGCCGCCGGCGCGCGCGGCGACCGGATCGAGGTCAACGAGGGTCATGAGCCGGCGATGTCGTCATCCCAGAGAACGCGCGACGCGGCGCCCTCGAGGTCCTCGTACTGGCCGGCTCGAAGCGACCACAGAAACGCCGCGAGCCCCGCCCCGCCAAGGCCCAGCGCAAGCGGCACGAGATAGAGCAGGATCGTCAACGCTCAAATCTCCATTGCGAGAACGCGCGCGGGTGCGCGTTTCGGGGCGGCCTCCGGCGGCGGCGGTTCGGGTTCGAGCCGCCACGGACGTAGCGCGTTCAAAGTCACCAGAAGCGAAGAGGCGGACATCGCCACGGCGGCGATCAGCGGAGTCACCACGCCCGCCATCGCTAGCGGGACGGCGACAATGTTGTAGGCGGCGGCAAGCGCCAGGTTTTGCCGCATCCGCTGCCGCGCGGCGCGCGCGATGTCGATGGCGTCGACGACCGGCCCCAACCGATCGCCGAGAAAGATCGCGTCGGCGACGGATTGCGCGAGGTCCGCCGCCGTCGCGGGCGACAGTGAGGCATGCGCCTCCGCCAGCGCCGGCGCATCGTTGAGCCCGTCGCCAACGAGCAGCGCCTTGTGGCCCTGCTCGCGAAGCGCCTGCAGCCGCGCCACCTTGTCCGCCGGCTTGAGGCCACCCATGGCCCGCTCGACATCAAGGGCGCCGCCGACTTCGCGAACCGCCGCCGCGACGTCGCCGGAGAGGATTTCCACGGCCAAGGCGCGGCGCTTCAGACGCGCGACCACCTTCGCCGCATCCGGCCTCAGCGCCTGACGGACCTGGAGCACGGCCGCGCGCTCGCCGTAGCGGAAGGCGATCAGCGAAGCGCCCGCGTCCGACGCAGCGCCCGGCGCCTCCACGTCGCAGAACGAGAGGCTTCCGAGCCGCGCCTCGCGGCCGTCGATCATGGCGCTGACGCCCTGCCCCACCTCCTCCCGCGCCGCCGCGAACGGCGCCGCCGTCCCCGCTTCGAGGGCGACGCCGCGCGCCAGCGGATGCCGGCTCGACAGTGCGAGCCGCGCCGCCATGGCGAGAAGATCGGGCGGAATATCGGCGCGGTTGACGAGGCAAGCCTCGGGCATCGTCAGGGTGCCGGTCTTATCGAAGGCGACGACGTCGATTTCCGCCAGCCGCTCCAGCGCGTCGCCGTTGCACGGCAGCACGCCGGCCCGGAACAGCGCGCCGCTCGCCGCGACATGCACGGCCGGCACCGCGAGCGCGAGCGCGCAGGGACACGTGATGATGAGCACCGCGATCGCCGCGATGACGGCGTCGTGGATCGAGGCGCCGCCCAGGAGCCAGCCGACCGCGGTCAGCAGAGCAGCGAGATGAACGACGGGGGCGTAGATCGCGGCGGCGCGATCGGCGAGGCGGACATAGCGCGATTTCGCGGCGGAGGCGGCGTCGAGCAGCCTTTCGATCTCGTCGAGCAACGAATGCGCGCCGGCGGCGCCGACGCGGACGTGGATCGCGCCTGAGAGGTTGAGCGAGCCCGCAAAAACGGCGTCGCCGGGCTTCACGGAACGCGGCGCCGTCTCGCCGGTGATGACGCCCTCGTCGATCTCGAACTCGCCGCTCGCGACCTCGCCGTCCGCCGGCAGCCGCTCGCCGGGACGGGCCAGCGCCACGTCGCCTTCGCGCAGCGACTTCGCGGGGATCTCGACCGGCCCCTCCGGTCCGATCCGGCAGGCGGTGACGGCCCGCAAACTGGAAAGATTGTTGACGACGGCGCGCATCTTGCGGCGCATGCCGTGATCGAGCGCGCGCCCCGCGAGCAGGAAGAACATCAGCATCAGCGCCGAGTCGAAATAGGCGTGCTGCGCGTGATGGACGGTTTCGAACACCGACATGCCCAGCGCCAGGCAAAGGCCGATCGAAATCGGCACATCCATGTTGAGCCGCCCCCCACGCAGCGCGGTCAGCGCGCCGCCAAAGAACGGCTGGCCGGCGAACAGCGCGGCCGGCAGCGCAATGAGCGCGGAGATCCAATGAAACAGATCGCGCGTCGAGGCGTCCATGCCTGACGCGTCGCCGGCCCAGATCGCGACCGACAGCAACATGACGTTCAACGCGGAGAAGCCCGCGATCGCCAGGCAGCGGATCAGATATTTGGCGCGCGCCCGGTCCTCGTCTTCGACGCTCTCGAAAGCGAAGGGCTGAACCTTGTAGCCGAGAGGCCGCAGCGCCGAGGCCACCGCCTCGGGATGAAAGCTCGCGTCGCGCCAGCGCACCCGCAGGCGTCGCGTCGCATAGTTGACGCGCGCAGCGGGCGCGCCCGGAAGCCGCGACACCGCCTTCTCGATTTGCGCCATACAGGCGGCGCAGGTCATGCCCTGCACGACGAAATCGATCTCCGACGCGCTATCCTCGCCGGCAACGACAAAACACGAGAGATCGACCGCCGCCGACATTCCGCTTCACTCAAGCTCGATGCGGCTGCGGGATTGGAAAAGCGTTTCGTCCGCGCGTTTGGCCGTGAGCGCGAGATCCCAATCGCCCTTCGCGACGACGATTTCGCCGACGTAGCGTCCGTCGCCATCATCGCGCAGCTCGACGCTCTTGTCGCGCTGGCGGTCGACCGGCGCGGCAAGTATGGCGCGGAACGAAAGCCCCTGGAGCGGTCGCCCGTCGGCGTCGCGCGCCGTCACTTCGATGGTTCGCGTCGGCCCGGCCGAGGCCAGATGCGCGTCGACGCGCCAATGTCTCGCCGTCTGCGCGCGCGACGCGGCGATCTCGCTGTTGAACTGGAGTCCCGCTTCATAAGGATGATCCGCGACCTCGCCTCGGAAGGTCGAGAGCGCATAGTGGATCATCAATGCGTTGACGGCGCCCACTGTCCCAAAGAACGCCAGCAGAAGCGCAAGCACCATCCCGCCGGTGAGGCCGCGCGTCGAGCGCCGCGCCGGATTTGCAATGATTGACGACATCTCGCGTTCCTCGCTCACGGGCCCCAGAAGTGATCGCGGCTCTGGACCTCAACCTTGCTGTCTTCGGCCTTCGCCACGAAAGCGACCGGGACGGAGCCACCCTGCGGCGCGTGATCGGTTGTCACCAGCACGCGAACTTCGCGGGTCTTGTCGGGGCCGACTTCGATCCATTCGTCGCCCCACGCGTCGAACTCCGCCCCCTGAATGGCAACCTTGGGATCGGGCACCCCGGCGACGGACAAGGAAAAGCGCCTCGTCTCCGCATCTTTGTTGGTGAGCCGCACCGTGTAGGCGTTTCGAATCTCGCCGCCGCTGAGGCGCACGAACAGCGGATTGCGATCGTGGATGACCGCGACGCCATAAACCGACCGCTCCAGTAGCGCGTACAGCATCACCGCGCCGACGACGAGGATCAATCCAAAGTAGAGCAGCGTGCGCGGCCGAACCAAGTGATAGACGGGCGCCAGTCCGGCCTCGCGGCGCTTGATGTTGATGTCGGTGTCGTAGGCGATCAGTCGCGTCGGGCGACCGATCTTGCGCATCACCGTGTCGCAGGCGTCGATGCAGAGACCGCATTGGATGCAGCCGAGATTGGCGCCCTCGCGAATGTCGACGCCGGTCGGGCAGACCGCGACGCATTGCAGGCAGTCGATGCAATCGCCCGCCTTCTCCCCGTGTTCGCGCAGAACCGCGGCCTTCTTGATCGAATTGCGCGGCTCGCCCCGATCGGTGCGATAGGTCACATTGAGCGCGTTCTCGTCGGTGAGCGCCGCCTGGATGCGCGGCCACGGGCACATGTAAAGACAAACCTGCTCGCGCATGTGGCCGGCGAGCGTGTAGGTGGTGAAGGTCAGCACCGCGATGGAGACGTAGGCGACGAGCGGCGCGTTAAACGTCGCCAATTCGCGCACGAGGGTCGGCGCGTCGGCGAAGTAGAGCACCCAGGCGCCGCCCGTCCACCACGCGATGAGCAACCAGACCGTATGTTTGGCCGTCTTCTCGGCGACCCGCCGTCCCGTCCAGGGCCCGGCGTCCTTGCGCATGCGCTCGCGACGATCGCCCTCGATCCATCGCTCCACCGCGAAAAACAGATCGGTCCACACGGTTTGCGGGCAGAGATAGCCGCACCATACCCGCCCGGCGAGCGCGTTCATGAGAAACAGCATCAGCGCCGCGAGGATGAGCAGCCCGGTGAAGAAATACACCTCCTGCGGCCACAGCTCGATGAAGAAGAAATAGAACCGCCGATGCTCGAAATCGACGAGGACCGCCTGCGAAGGCTCATTGACGCCCCGATGCCAGCGCACGAACGGCAGCAGATAGTAGACGCCCAGCGCGAAGACGAGAATCGCCCATTTCAACCGTCGAAAAACGCCGGCGACGCTCTGCGGATAGGCCTTGCGAGCCGCCTCGTACAGTGGTCCGTCGTGATCCGCCGGCTCGTCGAACGCGGCCTTCATGCCGAGGGACACTACTGGCCTCCTCCGAGCGAGTGCACGAACACGGTGAGCGCCTTGATGGTCGTCGGGTCGATCTTTCCGCCCCAAGCCGGCATCGTGCCGCCGCCGCCCTTGTTGACTCGCTCGACGATCGAAGACTTGTCCGAGCCGTACAACCAAACATGGGTCGTCAAGTTCGGGGCGCCCATTTCCTGATTGCCCTTGCCTTCCGGCCCGTGGCAGGCGGCGCAATTGTCGGCGAAGATCTTCTTGCCGCCGGCGAGGTCAGCCCCCGCATCGGTCGGCAGTCCGGAGAGGCTGCGCACGAAGTTGGCGACCGCGTCGATCTCGGGGGCCTTCAAGAGCCCGTCACGGCCGAACGCCGGCATCATCGTCGCATGTGTGTCGGGATCGGCGTCCCAGCGCGCGCCATGCGTGATGGTCGTCTGGATTTGCTCCAGCTTGCCGCCCCACAGCCAACGGTCGGCGTTGAGGTTGGGATAGCCGCGCGACCCCTGCCCGCCTGAGCCGTGGCAGGGCGCGCATTTGTTGGCGAAGGTCGCGGCGCCGGCGACCTGCGCGAAGCTTAGCAACTCGGGATCCTTGTTGATCTGCTCCAGCGAACTCGCCGCCAACTTCGCCATCATCGGCGCGCGGATGTCCTGCAAGGCCGCGATCTCTTGAACCACCGCTGAGCGCGCATGCCAACCGAGCACGCCCTCGGTCGAACCGGAGATCAACGGCCAGGCGGGATAAGCGATCCAGTAGCAGAACGCCCAGGCGATCGTCAGGTAGAACGTCCACAGCCACCATCGCGGCAACGGCGTATCGAGTTCCTTGATGCCGTCCCACTCGTGACCGGTGGTTGCCTTGCCGGTGTGGGCGTCGATTTTATCCTGCGCTGCGTCAGACATGATTATTCCTCGCTTAGAGGCAGCCGCGCAGCCTCGTCGAATTCGGCCTTCTTTGATGGACGGAGCGCATAGCCGCAGGCGACCACGAAGATGCCGCCGAAATAGAGCAGACCGGTCATGCCCACCATGCCTTGCAGATATTGGTAAAGAGACATCGCGGATTTCCCTACCGAATGTTGGCCTTGTCGTCGTAGAGCTTGAAGTCGACCTGCGTGCCGAGCCGCTGCAGATAAGCGATCAGCGCATCGGCCTCCGTGACATCGCGCTTGTCGACGCCGAGGTCGCGCGCAATGGCGTTGGGATAGCGCTTCTTCATCGCCTCGGCGGCGGGCGTGTCGGGCGAGCCTTGAGCGCGCAGATCGTCGACGGCGTGGTCAATCATGTCCTGGCTGTAAGGAACGCCGACCCGCGACAGCGCGGTCAGATCCTCGCCGATCCGCTTGTAGTCGAGCGCGGTCTTCTCCAGAAAGGGATAGCCCGGCATGATCGAGGCGGGAACAACCGAACGCGGATCGCGTAGGTGATCGGCATGCCAATCATCGGAATATTTGCCCCCGACGCGCGCAAGATCAGGCCCGTTGCGCTTCGACCCCCATTGGAACGGGTGATCGTACATGCTCTCGGCGGCCAGCGAATAATGGCCGTAGCGCTCGACTTCGTCGCGCAAGGGCCGGATCATCTGCGAATGGCAGAGATAGCAGCCCTCGCGCACGTAGATGTTGAAGCCGGCGAGTTCGAGCGGCGAATAGGGACGCACGCCGTCGACCTGCTCGATGGTGTTCTTCAGGTAGAACAGCGGCACGATCTCGACGATGCCGCCGATCGCGATGGCGACGATAATGCCGACAACGAGCCAGATCGAATGGGTCTCGAGGAAGCGATGGCTTGGCAACCGATTTACGAATGGCATGGACATGGTTGTCTCCTCACTCGGCCGGAGCCAGGGCGGCCGAGGACTGTCCCTCGAACGAACATGACGCGGGTCGCCAGCGTCTTGTAGAAGTTGAACGCCATGATGAGCGCGCCGGCGAGGAACATCGCTCCGCCCAGCGCGCGGATGACGTACATCGGGTGCATCGCCTGGGTGGTCTCAACGAACGAATATTCGAGGAAACCCTGATCGGTGTAGGCGCGCCACATCAAGCCCTGCATGATGCCGGCGACCCACATCGCCGAGATATAAAAGACGATGCCGATCGTCGCGAGCCAGAAGTGCCACTCGACGAGCTTCAACGAGTAGAGCTTGCGCTGGAACACCCACGGGATCAGGCAATAAAGGGCGCCGAACGAGACGAACCCGACCCAACCGAGGCTGCCGGAGTGAACGTGTCCGATGCCCCAATCGGTGTAGTGGCTCAGCGAGTTGACCATCTTGATCGACATCAGCGGACCCTCGAAGGTCGCCATGCCGTAGAAGGCGACGGAGACCACGAGCATCCGCAGCACCGGATCGGTTCGCAGCTTGTCCCACGCGCCCGACAGCGTCATCAGGCCGTTGATCATGCCGCCCCACGAGGGCATCCACAGCATGATCGAGAAGGTGGCGCCGAGCGTCTGCGCCCAATCGGGCAGCGCGGTGTAGTGCAGATGGTGCGGGCCGGCCCAGATGTAGAGGAAGATCAGCGCCCAGAAGTGGATGATCGATAGCCGATAGGAATAGATCGGACGCTCCGCGCGCTTCGGCACGAAATAATACATGATGGCGAGAAAGCCGGCGGTGAGGAAGAACCCGACCGCGTTGTGACCATACCACCACTGAATCATCGCGTCCTGAACGCCGGACCAGACGGGATAGGACTTGGACGAGAACACCGAGACCGGCACTTCGGTGTTGTTGCCGAGCACGAGCACCGCAATCGTGACGATGAAGGCGAGATAGAACCAATTCGCCACATAGATGTGGGGCTCCTTGCGCTTTCCCACGGTGACGAGGAACACGAGGAAATAGGTGACCCACACAACGACCAGCCAGAGGATCGCATACCATTCCGGCTCGGCGTATTCGTGGCTGCGCGTGATGCCGAGCAGATAGCCCGTGCCCGCGATGACGATGAAGAAGTTGTAGCCGAGCACGACGAACCAGGGCGCGAGATCGCCGGCGAGGCGCACGCGGCAGGTTCGCTGAACGACATAGAGCGACGTGGCGAGCAGAACGTTGCCGCCGAAGGCGAAGATCACCGCCGAGGTGTGCAGCGGCCGCAAGCGGCCGAAATTGATGAACGGCAGATCGAAATTCAGGCCCGGAAACGCCAGCTCGAGCGCGATGTAGAGCCCGACGGTGAAGCCGGCGATGCCCCAGAACACCGCCGCGAGCGAGGCGAAGCGGACGGGCCCGAAATTGTAGTTGGGCTTGCCGTCGATTTCCGCGGGGGGCGGCAGCGCGGGCCGCGCGTCGTAGCGGTAGTAGATCGCGAACGCCGCTGCGGCGCCGCCGATGCAGAACAACCCGGCGTGGAAGGCGTAAGCGGCTGTGTAGGCCTTGGCGCAGATGAAGAGCGCGACGACGCTGAGCGCCAGCATCACGATCGCCAGCCCGACCTCGCCCCCCGTGACTGATTTTGTTTGCGCGGTAGAAATCGCCATCGAAGAATCTCTCAAAGACGGAGCGCGCGATCCCGGCGCCTGCGACTGCATGCGGCGAGGGCGTCAAGTCAGCATTGATCCAGGTCAATGGCTGAGGGGCGCGTCAGCGGGAGAGAAACATCGCCGCTTCGTTCAGCGTTCTCCTACCGTCAGCGGAGCGACGTCGCAGGATTCCTTTCGTGCGACTGCTGGCAGGTCGTTCGGGAGAATACGAATCCCGTTGACAAGGCTTAAGCTTTTCGGGCCAATGCGCCGAGGTGATCGGCGCCGCGGGACTTCCGAATGGACGCCCGAGCTTAAAGTCACCGCGCCCCGATCTCGCGGCGCGAGCTGTTTTCGCGAAGCAAGGTCGTCCCGCAACGCTTACAGTCAGGCGCCCGATGAGTCTCAAAGACCGGAAGATTCTGACCTTCGACGTGATCGGCACTTTGATCGACTTCGAAACCGGCCTACTCAACCACTTCCGCCCCCTGGTCGCCCGCGCCGGCGCGGGCCTTGACGATGCAGCTATTCTCGCTGATTTTGCGGCGGCCGAGGATCGACAGCATCGCCTCACCCCGGGGCGGACATTCACCGCCATGCTGCCGGAAATCTATCGCGCCATGGCGGCGCAGCACGGATTTCCTGCGTCCGAGAAGGACGTCGCCGGGCTTCGGCTTTCCATGGAATCTTGGCCCGCGTTCCCGGACTCGGTCGCCGCGATGAAGGCGCTGCGCAAAAATTTCCGCCTGGTGGCGCTGACGAACGCCGACAAGTGGGCGCTCGCGATTTTCTCGCGCACCCTCGACGAGCCATTCGACGACAAGGTCTCGGCGGAAGACGTGGAGGCCTGCAAACCCGATCCGCAAGTCTTCGCTTACGCCCGGGGTCGCAACAGTCACTTGGGGTACGCGATCAAGGACTACCTGCACGTCGCGCAAAGCCAATTTCACGACATCGGCGTGGCGAAGCGTCTCGGATATCAGGTCTGCTGGATCGAGCGCCGGCAGGGTCAGGAAGGTTCCGGCGGCTCGCCGCCCGTCGCCGAGACGGTAACGCCCGACTATCACTTCGCCACGCTCGCGCAGCTCGTCGCGGCGGTCGACAGCGGGGCCTGAGCGGCCGATTTTTTCGGGCGAAACGGCGCCTCGGATCGCCTCGGTATCGAGGATCAGCTTTCGCTCTTCGACTTCCCGGTGACTTGTCAATCAAGCCGCTTGCGCGCTGCGGCTTACGCCCAAATTGTCTTCGGCTATAAGGCAGGTCCCGGACACGTCCGCGAGAACGTCGCCATGCCTACTCCGAACGCCCTCCGCGCCAAACTCAACGTTGCACGACCGGCCATCGCAATGGCGGCTCACAATCCCCTTTCCGCGAAGCTCGGCAGCGCGGCGGGGTTCGATGCGATATGGGGCAGCGGCTTTGAGCTATCGGCGTCATACGCTGTTCCCGACGCCAGCATTCTCTCGATGAGCACGCATTTGGAGATGATGCGCGCGATGGGCGAGGTTCAGGGCGCGCCGATCATCGCCGACATCGACACCGGCTTCGGCAACGCCGTGAACGTGGCCTACGCGGCGCCGCGCTACCCCACGCCGGGGTGGCGGCGGTCGTCATTGAGGACAAGACTTTTCCCAAGGACAGAAGTCTGCGCCCCGACGGGAGGCAGGAGCTGGTCTCGGTCGGCGAGTTTCAAGGAAAACTGTCTGCTGCGAAAGCTGCGGGCGGGGGAACGCTGGTCATCGCCCGCACGGAGGCGCTGATAGCCGGTCTCAGCCAAACGGAAGCTGTTCAGCGAGGCGAGGCCTAAGTGGAGGCCGGGGCCGACACATTGCTCGTCCACAGCAAACAGAAGACGCCTGATGAAATATTGGCTTTTTGCCGGGCTTGGTCGAAGCCTACGCCGCCGGTGTTGGTTCCCACCAGCTATCCCTCGCTTTCGTTCACGCATATCGCTGAGCTGGGCAAAGTCGGCTTGATTATTTGCGGCAAAGTTACACGGTCATGTCAGTTTGGTTGGCCTACACCGCCTGGATTCCTAACATTCGCGGTATCCAGTTCCGAGGCGACGGCCAGGATCGAGCAATGACCCTTGCGGAACGGCATTTTTGGCGCACTACAGCCGGCGCTCCGTCTCGCAAGCAGGCGCGATTGCCGGCTAAACTCCGAGATGACGGCGCAACACCTCGGGGTCAGCTTTGATTTCCGCCGTCGGTCCCTCGTGTACGACATGGCCGTTGTTGACGATGTAGGCCCGGTTTGCGAGCGACAACGTGGCGGCGAGGTTCTGCTCGACGATGACGATGGTCTGGCCTTCCGCCGCAAGCCGCCGGCAGACGTTGACGAGATCGCGAACGATGACGGGCGCGAGGCCCTCGAACGGTTCGTCGAGCAGCAGCATCTTGGGGCTGCGCACGAGCGCGCGCGCGATGGCGAGCATCTGCTGCTCGCCGCCGGAGAGATCGGTGCCGCGGCTCGTGCGGCGCTCCTTCAGGCGCGGGAAGATTTCGTAGATGCGTTCAAGCGGCCAGCGCGATGAGGCGGTCAGGCCGGCGAGCACGATATTGTCCTCGACGTTGAGCGAGCCGAACACGCGGCGGTTTTCCGGGACGAGCTGCATGCCGGCGTTGGCGATGACATGCGCCGGCTTGCCGGCGAGCTCCTCGCCGGCAAGCCGGACGGAGCCCGCGCGCGGGCGCACCATGCCCATCAGGCTCATCAGCGTCGTCGTCTTGCCTGCGCCGTTGCGGCCAAGCAGCGCAACGACCTCGCTGGGCTCGACGCGCAGGGCGACGTCGAACAGGATGTGAGAATCGCCATAGTAGCTGTTGAGTCCGGAGACTTCGAGCAGACTCATGTCGTCGGCGCCCCACCGAGATAAGCCTCCTGAACCGTCGGGTTCGCCTTGATGTCCTCCGGCGTTCCCTCGACCAGTAGCTGGCCCTGAGTCAGGACCGTTATTTTGTCGGCGAGTTCAAACATCGCGTCCATGTCATGGTCGATGACGATCAGCGTGCGCCCGGCTCGGATCGCCTTCAACAGCGCCACGGTCTCGATCCGCTCGCGCGGGCTCATGCCCGCCAGCGGCTCGTCGAGCAACAGCAGCGAGGGATGCGCGGCGAGCGCAAGTCCGATCTCCAGCCGGCGCTTCTCGCCATAGGCGAGTTCGGAGACGGGCGCGTCGGCGCGCGCGGTGAGCCGCACCAGCGCCAGCGCCTCCGCAACGTCGGCATCGAGGCCGGGCACGCCCATCACGCTGCGGAGCATGTCGGCGCGGAAACGGCCGCGCTTGTGGGCGAGCGTTGCGATGACGATGTTTTCGCGCGCGGTCAGACGGGTAAACAGCTGATTGACCTGGTAGCTCTTGGCCAGGCCGAGCTGGCACACGCGCGACACGCTCATGCCGGTGATGTCGCGGCCCTTGAACAGAATCTGCCCGGCCGACGGCTTGACCTCGCAAGTGAGCATTTTGAAGAAGGTGCTCTTGCCCGCCCCGTTTGGGCCAATCACGCCGCGCAGCTCGCCCTCGCGCACGGAAAAGTCGATGTCGCGGTTAGCGAGCAGGCCGCCGTAGCGCCGGGTCAGCTTGCGCGTTTCAAGGACCGTTCCCCCGAGCGGCGCGGGCCCGGCGCTGGCAAGCGGCTCGGGCGCGTCGACCGGGGGCGCGGGCGCGTTGGGATCGGATTCCGGGGCCTCGTGCGGCGCCGTCCGGCCGGACGTCGCCCAGAGAAACAGGTCTTCGATCGCGCCGATCACGCCATGGCGCAGGAACACGACGAGGACAACGAACACAATGCCGAGCAGGAGCTTCCAGTCGCTGCCGAGATGCAGCGTGTTCTGGAAATAGTCGCTGAGATAGAGCCATATGGTCGCGCCGACGAGCGGACCAAACAGATAACCGGCGCCGCCGATGGCGGTCTGCATCACCAGCTGGCCGGAGGTGTCGAACGTGAACGCGTCGGGCGGCATGAAGCCCTGCATGAGCCCGAGCAGTCCGCCCGCGAAGCCGGCATAGGCCGCCGCCACCACGAACGCCGCGAGCTTGTAGCGCTGGATGTCGTGCCCGACGGCGGCCGCGCGCAGCGGATTGTCGCGGATCGCGCGCAGGATCGCGCCGACCGGCGAGCGCACGATGCGCCGCGCGAGCACGAAGCCGACGAAGAAACAGGCGGCGATGAAGCCGTACATGCCGAGATCGCTGTCGAAGGTGCGGCTCCAGAAGCCGAGATCGACAGAGGGCGGCGGCACGCCGGGCAGGCCGTTCTCGCCGCCGGTGTAATCGGACAGCGGATTGAACTCGACGAAGAAGAACACTTCCGCGATGGCGACCGTGATCATCGCGAAGTAGATGCCGGTGCGCCGCAGCGCGATGAGCCCGACGAGAAAGCCGACGACCGCCGCCGCGAGCGTGCCCGCCGCGAGCGCGACCAGCACGTTGGTCATGGCGGTCTGCGTCAGCAGATAGGCCGCGACCATGCCGCCTGTGCCGAAGAAGGCCGACTGGCCGAAGGACAGCAGGCCGGTGACGCCGAACAGGATGTCGAAACCGAGTCCGAACAGACCCCAGATCAGGATTCGGTCGATGGTGGTCGGCGAGAAACCGAGATAGGGCAGGACGAACGGCGCGACGACGAGGCCGGCGGCGGTGAGGATCTCGGCGAGGAGCGGCAAGCGCTTGGACATGGACGTCGCGCCTATTCGCGCCCCGCCGCGCCGAACAGCCCATGGGGCCGCAGCACGAGCACCAGCGTCATCGCGACAAACAGCATGACATAGGCGTAACCCGGGTTGAACATCGACGTGATGCTGATGATCTCCCCGGCGATCAGCCCGCCGAGCACCGCGCCGGGAAACGAGCCGACGCCGCCGATCACCACGACAACGAAGGTCTGCACCAGGATCGCCTCGCCCGAATCGGGTGCGACCGACACCACGGGCGTATTGACGATGCCGGCGAAGCCCGCCGCCATCGCGCCGATGCCAAACACCAGCATGAACACCTTGTCGACGTCGATGCCAAGCGCCTCGACCATGCCGGAATCCTCGATGCCGGCGCGCACGATCATGCCGATGCGGGTGCGGTAGAGCACGACATAGAGCGCGAGCAGCGCCGCCGCGACAATGGCGAGCAGCGCGAGCCGATAGGTCGGGTACATCATGAAACCGATCGGCGTGATGCCGACGAGGGCGGGGGGCGGCGGCACCGACTTCGACAGGCTGCCAAAGAAATGCCGCACCGTCTCGACGATGACGATGCCGAGGCCGAAGGTGACGAGCAGCTGATCCTCGCCGGGGCGCGCGTAAAACCTCCGGATGATGACGCGCTCCATGACGACGCCGACAATCATCACGAACAGAGTGGCGGCGACGACCGCCACAACGAACGAGCCGGTGTAGGCGAAGGCGAGCCAGCCCGCGTAGCCGCCGAGCATGAAGAGCGCGCCATGCGCGAGATTGAGGACGCCGAGCGTGCCGTAGATGATGGTGAGGCCGGAGGAGATCAGCGCAAGCAGCGCGCCGGTCACCAGCCCGTTGAAACATTGCGAGAGGAAATTCGGCCAGTTGAGCATGGGAATGCCTGAGGTTCGGTCACGGCGTCAGACACACACCGGCGAGGCTGTCGCATCGCCGGTGTGTGAAATCACTCAGGCGCGAGCCTGGCGTCGCGGATTCAGGTGTAATCGCCGAGCTTGCAGCCGAAAGCGTCCGGTTTCTGCATCAGCCCCTCGCCGGGCACGACCTCCACGACCTCCCAGAAATCCTGGTCGTTCTTCATCTCGCCCGGCGCCTTGCCCTTGACGATCACCACCGGGCGCACGAGCTGATGGTCGGCGGCGCGGAAATAGACCTCGCCCACCGTCGAGTTCGAACTTATCGCCCTTCTCGTATTCCTTGATGACCGACGGAGGATAGAAGGTCCCTGTGTTCGAGACCATGCGCGCCCAGATCGCGAATTGCATGTAGGCGTTGTTGGCGCCCCACTCCGGCTTGTAGCCGAACTTCTTGTTGAATTCCTCGACGAACATCTTGGCGAGCGGATATTTGTCCTCCAGCGTCCACCAGAAATCGGTCGCGGCGTAGACGCCCTCGGTCAGTTGCGGCGTCACTTCCTTGGCGAGGAACGGGATCTGATAGGGGATCACCATCTTCATCTTCGGCGTGAGGCCGAACTGCTTGGCCTGCTGCACCGAGAGCACCGCGTCGCGGCCCCAGTTGACGTTGATGATCACTTCGGCGCCGGAGTTGGCGATGTTGGTAAGATATTGGCTGAAGTCCTGGGTGCCGAGCGGCGACACCTGATCGGTCACCTGCGTCCAGCCGCCGTTCTTGGTGAGATAGTCGTTAACCGACTTGGTCACAGTGTGGCCGTACGTATAGTCCGGCGTCATGAACGCGGCTTTCTTGCCTCGGCCATAAGCCTTCACCAGAACCGGGCCGATCGCGTTGGCGGCGGTCTCGCCATAGAAGCACTGGCGGAAGGAATAACGGGCGCAATCCTTGCCGGTGGTGTCATTGGAGCCGGAGATTGCGACGAGGTAGAGAATCTTTTCGCGCTGCGCGAATTTGTTGAGCGCGACCGCGACGGCGGAGGAGGTCGAGCCGAACATCGCGATGATTTTGTTCTGGTTTATGAAAGTCTGCTGCTCCTGCACCGCCTCGTTGGGTTTGGCCGCGGAATCGGCGACGAGGAGATTGACCTTCTTGCCGAGCACGCCGCCGGTAACCTTCGGGGCAATCTTCTTGATCAGCTCGTGGCCGGCGTTGATATGCTCGACGGCGAGTTGCGCGCCCTTCAGTTCGTCTTCGCCCTGCACGGCGTAGGCGCCGGTGCGCGGGACGGTCGCTCCGATGTTGACCGTGTCGCCCTGCGATCCCGCGGGCCAAGTGCCCATCGCCGGCATGTCCTCGCCGAGCGCAGGGAAACTCAGGCCCCCCGCCAGCACCGTCCCGCCGAGCAGGCCAGCGCCGCCGATCAGCAGTGAACGACGGGACAAGGCGCTATATGCGTAAGCGTCCGACATACTATTCCTCCCCATGGCGTCTCAGTCTTTTTGACCGCGCGGTTTCGCCGCCGCGATCCCGCTCGATGGTCGTTCGCCCTTCCCCAAAGGAACGGGCTGGTGGCGATATATCATGTCGTGATATATGTGCAATCGAGCGCCGCCGTCCGCGGGCCGGCGTTAGACGAATTGCGGATAAGCGCGCACGGCATGCGAGCGAGGCGCTGGCGGGCCGCGGTGGAAAGGCCCGGGATCGTTGGAAAGGCCCAGGATCCATGTGTAGCCTTGACCTCGGCATACCGCGTCATCGGGTCGGGTGCGATGAAGGAGCTGGACGGCAGGGTCTACGCAGGGCTTGCGGCGTTTCGGCTGGCGCTGCGACGCTTTCTGGCCTTCAGCGAGACCATCACAGCGTCGGAAGGCGCCACTTCACAGCAATATCAAGCGCTTCTGGCCTTAATGGCGCATGTCGGCGGTCCCATGACAGTCGGGGAGTTCGCCGAGCAGATGCTGCTGCAGCCGCACGGCGCGGTGCAGATGATAGACCGGCTCGTCGCAGGCGGGTGGGTGGAGCGCAAGCATTCGCCCAAAGACGGTCGCAGCGTGCTCGTTTCCCTGACGCCGGAGGGAGCGAACGTGTTGCGTCGTCTCGCCGCCGCGCATGTCGTGGAATTGCTTGCGCAGGAGCCTCTGCTGGCGGAGTCGTTGCGACGCTTGCGCAAGATCGGCAAGGACTCGCTTACGTAGCTTCGCCAGTCGTGGCGGGAAGGCGCGTGCGCCAAGAGTGCGAACCTGCGCCCAAGCGCGCCCTGCTCGCATCCGGAAAGAAGCGGCGACCATGACCATGCTGATCCCGAACGCGCAGGCTTCGCGTGTCGGACCCGCATCCGCCTTCGCGCGGGAACGGCTTGGCGAGACGCCGCGGCGTTCGCGCGTGCAGAGCCTGTTGTTGAGCGTGACGATCGTCCTCGGCCTGGCGGCCCTGGCTGCAGCCGTCGGCGGCATGGCCCCTGACCTCGACTACGCCGTATTCGTCCATGCGCTGCGGCGCCTGCCGCTCTCGCATCTGGCGCTCGCGCTCGCGGCGACCGCCGTCAGCTTCGCCGGCTACGTCGGCCGCGAGGCGGCGGCGATGCGCTATGTCGGCGCGCGCGTGCCCCGGCTGGCGCTGATGGTTTGCGCTCTCGCCGCGCCGGCGCTCGGCAACATGGCGGGGTTCGGCCTGTTTACGGCGGGCGCGGTGCGCTACCGCATCTATGGCGGGGTGGGCGTGCGGACCTTCGACATCGCCCGCGTCGTCGGTCTCGTTATGATCGGTTTCGCGGTCGGGCTGGCGGCGGTCGGCGGCGGGGCGGCGATCGCCCGGGCGCCCGATGTCGCGATCTTGTTCGGTTGGACGGCGGCCTGGGTGCGTGTCGCCGGCGGTAGCGCGCTCGCCGGGGTCGCGGTCTTGCTCGCGTTCGGCGTGCCGGGGCCGCTGCGGAGGACGCGCGCGCCGACGGGCGCGGTGGATCGGGCGTTCATCGCCATGCAGGCGCTCTGTACGGCGATGCGGCTGCTCGGCGCCGCGACGGCGCTGTGGATTTTGCTGCCGCGCGGGCTCGTTGGCTTCGCCTCGTTCGTTCCGCTGTTCGCGGCCGCGACGGCGCTCTCGCTGCTTTCGCATGTGCCGGCGGGCGCGGGGGTATTCGAACTGATCGTCCTGTGGGCGCTGCGAGGCCGCGCGCCGGCCGGCGAAGTGGCGGCGGCGCTCGTTGCGTATCGCGCCATCTTTTATGGGCTGCCGCTCCTGCTGTCGGCTGCGACCTTCGCCGTGTTCGAGTGGCGGCTCGCCTTCGATCCCTCGTTGCCGCCCGCGGACGTGAAGCTCGCCCGTGCGGCGACGAGGCTGACGCCGACCTTCGTCGGCCTGCTGGCCTTCGGCGTGGGCGTCGTGCTGATCTTTTCCGGCGCGACCCCGATTTTCGGTTCTCGCCTGCTGTCGCTTTCGCGCCACGTTCCGCTTTGGGTGTTGGAGACTTCGAGCTTTCTCGGCAGCGTGCTCGGCGTCGCATTCCTGTTTCTGACGCGCGGGCTGCTCGATCGCCGCGACGGCGCGTGGCGGTTGGCGACGGCGGCGACGCTCGCGAGCCTCACGTTTTCGCTGCTCAAGGGGCTCGCCTTCGGCGAGGTCGCGCTGTTGCTGTGCTTCCTCGCGCTGCTGCTGGCGACGCGGCGGCGTTTCGAGCGCCCGACCTCGCTTTTCGACCAGCCCTTCACTCTAGGCTGGAGCGTCGCCGTCGGCGCCATTCTCGCCGCTTCGTTCGGCGTGTTCTGGCTCGCGTTCCACAACGGCGCACACCCGGTCGGCAATCTATGGTCGTTCGAGTTCGACGCGCAGGCCCCGCGCGCGCTGCGCGCCGTGCTCGGCGCCGCGATCAGCGCCGGGGGCTTTGCGCTGTGGCATCTGTTGCGCGCGCCGTCCGGCCGCATCGCGCCGCCGGATCCCGCCACGCTCGCGCGCGCGCTCGACATCATCGCCAACACATCCCGCGCCGAGGCGCAAATGGCGCTGATGGGCGACAAGGCGCTGCTGATCTCCGCCTCCGGCCGCGCCTTCCTCATGTACGGGAAGCACGGGCGAAGCTGGATCGCGCTCTACGATCCCTCCGGCCCGCGCGAGGACTGGCGGGAACTGGTAGAACGGTTCGTCCGCATCGCGGCCGAACATGGTGGACGCGCGAGTTTCTACCAAACGCGTCCCGAGAACTTGTCGTTCTATCTCGACCTCGGCTTTTCCGCGATCAAGCTCGGGGAGGAGGCGATCCTCGATCTCCCCGGCTTCGTGCTAAAAGGCGGCGCCTGCTCGCATCTGCGCTACGCGCTGAAACGGGGGGAGCGCGACGGCCTCGCCTTTGCTTGGCTCGCGCCCGAGGCCGCGATGGATCGTCTCGACGAGCTCGCCATCGTCTCCAACGCGTGGCTGGAGGCCGCCGGCGCGGAAGAGAAGGGCTTTTCGGTCGCCGCCTTCGAACCCGGCTATCTTGCACGCCAGAGCGTCGGCCTCGTCACGGAAAATGGCCGCGCCGTCGCCTTCGCCTCGGTGATGACGGCGGGGGAGGAGGCGGCCTTGGGGCTGTTGCGCCACGTGCGGACGGAAAGCCCCGTCCTCATGGAGTTCCTGCTCACCCGGACCGCGCTCGCGCTGCGCGAGCGCGGTTTCGTGCGGTTCAGCCTCGGCGCCGCGCCGCTCGCGGGCGTTGGCCCCTCGCCCTTGCGCACCCGCTGGGCGCGCCTCGCCACGCTCCTGTGGCGTCACGGCGCCCGCTTCTACAATTTCCAGGGGCTGCGAGCGTTCAAGAACAAGTTCAATCCGCGCTGGGAGCCGCGCTACCTCGTGTCCTCGGGCGCCATGGGGCCGTTCCTCGCGCTCGCCGACTCGGCGGCGCTGATCGGTTCGTCGGCGCCGAAGCTCGGGGTCGGCGTCGATGCTTAGGCGCGCGGCGCTCGCCTTGTGGCTCAGCCTGACGGGACTGGCGCATGCGGCGGCGACGCCGGGCGGCCGCTATGGCGACGTCGACGTGATCGCGCCGCCGGCGCCGGCGCGCGGACTGGTCATCCTGTTCTCCGACGCGGCGGGCCTTCAGCCGCGCGATCATGCGCGGCTCACCGCGCTGGCCGCCGCCGGCGCCATCGGCGTCGGCGTCGACTCGCGGGCCTATCTGCGCAATCTGGAGTCTGCGCAGCCCGGGTGCCTGATCCTGTTTCGCGACGCCGAGAGCTTGAGCCGCGAATTGCAGCGCGAACACCCGACCGCGCAATACCGCGTGCCGATCGTCGCCGGCGAGGGGCTCGGCGGCGCGCTGGCCAGCCGCATTGTCGCGCAGGCGCCGTTGCAGACGGTGAGCGCCGGCGTCGCCGTCGATCCCGGCGCCGTCTTGCCGCTGCCGCACGACCTCTGCCCGCGGCCGCTCGAAGCCGACGACCGCGAGCCGCCGGGCACGCCCGAGGCGCCGGTGCTGAAGAACCCCTGGGTCGTCGCGCTGACGCCCGAGGCTCCCGCGTCGGACCGTGCGCGCTTCGCCGCGCTGGCGGCGAAGACCAAGCTGATGCGCCTTCGCGATTTGCCGGCCCCCGGCGACGCGCTCGCCTTCGTTGATCTCCTGCGTCCCTTCCTCGCTCCCGAGCAGGCCGCGACCGTCGACGGCCTGCCGCTGGTGGAGATGCCGGCGAGCCCGCGCACGCGCAAGCTCGCGATCTTCCTCTCCGGCGACGGCGGCTGGCGCGACGTCGACAAGCGCGTTTCCGAGCGCCTACAACAACTCGGCGTCTCCGTCGTCGGCTGGGATTCGCTGCGCTACTTCTGGCGCCGCAAGACGCCCGACGAAGTCGCCGCGGATCTCGCCGCCGTCATCTCCGCCTATCAACGGAGGTGGGATTGCGACGAGGTCGCCCTGATCGGCTTTTCCTTCGGCGCCGACGTGCTGCCGTTCGCCTACGATCGGCTCGACGAGAGCGTGCGCCGCAGGATCGCGCTGGTGGCTTTGCTCAGTCCCGGACAGGCGGCGGACTGGCGCATCCGCGTCGTCGGCTGGCTCGGCGCCGGGCCAAGCGCCGAGGCGACCCCACTCGCCCCTGCCGCCGACGCCATGCCGGCGCAAGCGGTTCAGTGCTTCCACGGCGACAGCGACAGCGGCAGCGCCTGCGGCCTGTTTTCTGCGCGCGGCGCAGAGACGTTCAAGAAGAAGGGCGACCATCACATGGACGGCGACTACGACCTGATCGGCCGCCAGATTTTCGAGGGCTGGGCGCGGCGGCTGAGATAGGCGCGCCACGCGCTCGGCGACGACGTTCGGGCGTCGAACACGCAGACCCAGATGCAGTTCGCGAACGACGCGCCCGTTCGGCGCCGTCTCGCGCGTCTAACCCCGATGGCGCCATAATTGCCCGCCTATTGCGTCCTGCAAGGTCGAGGGCAAGGGACGGCGCGGCATCCGATCTCTCGGGCGCGGCTCCCGCGGCCCTGTGCTCCAGGTTCCATCAGATCTGCAAGGAGAGATCGGATGCTCAGAAAGGCGCTCGCGGCTCTGCTGCTCGCGATTGCCGCCCCGAGCGCGGCTTGCGCGGACGACGGCGGCGTCTACGGCGACATCGAGGTGGTCGCCCCCGCCGCGCCTGCGCGCGGCTTCGTGATCCTGTTCTCCGACGTCGGCGGACGGACGCCGCGCGACCGAACCCGCCTCGAGGCGATCGCCAAAGGCGGCGCCATCGCCGTCGGCGTCGATACGACGACCTACCTGCGCAATGTCGCGCACGCCGCGCCCGGATGCCTGTCGCTCTATCGCGACGCGGAGATCCTGGGTCGGGAACTGCAACGCCAGCACCCGACCGACCAATACCGAATTCCCATCGTCGCCGGCCAAGGGCTGGGCGGCGCGCTCGCCAGCCGCATCGTGGCGCAGGCGCCGCTGGAGACGGTCAGCGCGGGCGTCGCGGTCGATCCGTCCGCCGCCGCATGGCCGCTGGACCGGGAACTCTGCACGCGGCCGATGGAGGCCGACGACCGCGAAAGCCCGGGAACGCTCGACGCCCCTACGTTGAAGAATCCCTGGACGGTCGCGCTTACGCCTGCGGCGCCGCCCGAAACCCGCGCCCACTTCGTCGCGCTTGCGAGGCAGACCCAGCTGATGAGCCTGCGCGACCTGCCGAACCCGGACGACGCGTCCGCCTTCTTCGACCTTATTCGGCCGTTTATCGCGCCCGAACGCCCGCAGACCGTCAACGATCTGCCGCTGGTCGAACTGCCCGCCGCCTCCCCCACACAGCGCATGGCCGTCTTTCTCTCCGGCGACGGCGGCTGGCGTGACTTCGACAAACGCCTTTCGGAGCGGCTGCAGGAGCTCGGCATCTCCGTGGTCGGTTGGGATTCCCTGCGCTATTTCTGGCGTCGCAAGACGGCCGAGCAGGCCGCCGCGGATCTCACCGCCGTCATCGACGCCTATGAGCGCAAGTGGGGTTGCGATCAGGTCGCAGTGATCGGCTATTCCTTCGGCGCCGACGCCATGCCATTCATCTACGGCGGTCTGAATGCGGCGACGCAAAAGCGTATCGCCATGATTTCCATACTCAGCCCCGGCGAGGCGGCCGATTGGGAGATCAAGGTCGCCGGTTGGCTCGGCGTCGATGCAACGCCGCTCGGTCCCGCCGTCGCGACGCTGCCGGGAGAGCGAACCCAATGCTTCTTCGGCGACCGTGACGAGGGCAGGACATGCGATCTCTTCGCCGGGCGCGGCGCCGAGATCTTCTCCAAAGTCGGCGCGCATCAGATGGACGGCGATTACGACCGGCTGGGGCGCGAGATCGCCGACGGATTCGCAAGGCGGCTCCGGGACGGGTATTAGCCGCCCTGGAAACCCGGTTGAGCAGTCAAAAGGCTGCCGACGATCGCAACTCGTCGACGAACAAGTCAGAGGTCGACTTGGACCAGGCCATCTCGTCGGCGCCGCTCGCCAACCTGAAGAGCAGAAAATTTCGCAAGGACGGATTTCGCGTATCGTTGTCGACGCGAGCAGTCGAGATTGCGTGGAAGATTGAACGCATCAAAGTTTCCGACTACGTGTTCCCCGATGAAACGCTGCCTTGGGTCCACGGTCGGGCCGCGATTGCGGCTCAGGCGAAACTTCTCAATCGGCGTCAGATTCCAGGTACGGGCTCGCTTCTTGCGCCCTATGAAACAAATTTCTTTCGTTAAAATCTCCGTACCGCGTAAACAAGATGAATGGAGCGTTCGACGGCCCATTTGGAAAATCGCCGAAAACGGGACGCTGCCACTTTCAGGGCTCAGATCTTTGTGGCGGACATCGAACTCGACACCGTCAATCGTTCCGTGTCGATCTCGGAAAACGGCGATCATTTGATCGTTTCTGTCCCTCTCGCCCTGCACCTCTCGGTGCGCTTTGTATCTTGCTTGCTCCATTTCGCGCTTGTCGTCCCGCTGTGACTCTTGGGCAACATGATGCGTGCAAGTCGTGGAAAGCGGGTAAGACTAGACCGCTGCGGTGGCGAGTCATGCACGTCAAGGCAAGCAGCTCGAGGGCGTATCGCGTCTCCAGTGTCCGTCGTAGTCCTCTATGGCGCGGAGCAGGCCACCAAACGTCTTGGGGGCGACGATGGCGGCGCGCGGTTTCACGGTCGGCGCGACGAGCGCGCCGCGTAGCGCGACGGTCAGGTCGTTGTCCGCCCGCGCCGTCGCGATGGCGAAACGGGAGACGTCGCCGATCGCGGTGCGCAGCTTGCGGGCGGTTTCGTGAGTGCCGCGCGCCTCGACCTCCTTGAGGACGGCCAAAACCTCGCGCGCGGAAATTTCGTGGATCGGTCGCGAGCCCAGCGCCGGAAACGCGAAGCTCATAAACCAGTCGAACTTTCGCATCGCCGCCGCCTTCCTGTCTCGCCGTTTCTTTTCCGCCAGTTCGGCCGCGACGGCGGAGAAGGTGTTTGCGCCCTCGCCGGCTTTCGCGATCTTCGCGGCCTTCTTGACCTCCAAGGGGTCGCTCCCGCCTGCCAGAAGTTTTCGGGCGGCGTCTCGGGCTTCGCGGGCATCCTTCAAGCCAACTTCAGGATAGACGCCAAAGGCGAGCGCTTGGGGCTTTTGGATCAAATCGGACGTCCTAGAACGTCAAAGTGGTGCCCAGGAAAGGACTCGAACCTTCACGGCTTGCACCGCTGGTACCTGAAACCAGTGCGTCTACCAATTCCGCCACCTGGGCCCGGCGCGGGTAATAGGTCGGCCGGGGCGGCGCTGTCAACGGCCGACAGACCCCGCCGCCAGCGCGGCGCCGTCGCGGACGAGAATTCCGCGCGCCTCGTGCGAAAGTGGCGCCATAGAAGCGCGGCGCCCCCTAGCGATATTGCGCTGCAAAATTTATGTTCGGCTCGTCGTCAGGAGATTGTCATGATCGCTCGCCCGCGTCGCAGCGTGCTCTACTTGCCGGGATCGAACCCCAAGGCGCTGGCCAAGGCGCGCGAATTGCCGGCGGACGCAATCGTCCTCGACCTCGAGGATTCCGTGGCCCCCGAGGCCAAGCCGGAGGCGCGCGAGCGGATCGTCGAGGCCCTGCGCGCCGGCGGATTCGGCGGCCGGGAGATGCTGATCCGCGTCAACGGCGTGCATACGCCATGGGGCGAAGCCGATCTGGAGGCGGCGGCCAACGCCGCCCCCGACGGCGTGCTGCTGCCGAAGGTCGATGGGCCGGGCACGGTGATGCATGCGGCGCGCATTCTGCGCCACGCGCCGGAGAAAACCCGGCTTTGGGCGATGATGGAGACGCCGAACGCCATGCTGAACGCCGCGGCGATCGCCTCGATCGCGGCCGATCCCGCTTCGCGGCTGGAGGCGTTGGTGCTCGGCCTCAACGATCTCGCCAAGGAGACCCGCGCCCGGCTGACGCCCGGCCGAGCGCCGTTCGCGCCATGGCTCGCCGTCTGCGTCGCCGCGGCGCGCGCGCACGGCTGCGACGTGATCGACGGCGTCTATAACGACATCAAGGACCTCGAAGGATTCCGCGCCGAATGTCAGCAAAGCCTGGAGTTCGGCTTCGACGGCAAAACGCTGATCCATCCGACCCAGATCGACATCTGCAACGAAACCTTCGCGCCGACCGCCGCCGAGGTCGCCCACGCCAAGGCCGTGATCGCCGCGTTCGACCTGCCCGAGAACCAGGCCAAGGGGGTGTTGCAGATCGACGGCCGGATGGTCGAGCTGCTACATGCGCAAATGGCCAAGCGCACGCTCGCCATCGCCGGCGCAATCGGCGCGTTGGCGAACTGAAAGGCGGACGAGATGAGCGCCCTGTTCCAGTTCGGCCCCGATGCGACGCCTTATCGTAAGCTGACGGCCGAGGGGGTGCGCGTCGAAAAGGCGTTCGGCCGCGACTTTCTCGTCGTCGACCGCGAGGCGATGCGCGGCCTCGCGGAGGCCGCGCTGATCGACATCAACCACCTCTTGCGCCCCGCCCATCTCGCCCAGCTCGCAAAAATCCTCGACGACCCCGAGGCGACCGACAACGATCGTTTCGTCGCCTACGATCTCATGAAGAACGCCAATATTGCGGCCGGCGGCGTGCTGCCGATGTGCCAGGACACCGGCACCGCGATCGTGATGGGCAAGTAGGGCCGGCTCGTCTACACCGAGGGCGACGACGAGGCGGCGCTGCTGCAAGGTGTCCGGGACGCCTATCTCAAGAAGAACCTGCGCTACAGCCAGGTCGCGCCGCTGACGATGTTCGAGGAGAAGAACACTGGCGACAACTCGCCGGCGCAGATCGAGATCTATTCGGAAGGCGAGGACAGCTACGAGTTCCTGTTCGTCGCCAAGGGCGGCGGCTCCGCCAACAAGACCTACCTCTATCAGGCGACGCCGTCGATCTTGACGCACGACCGGCTGCTGGCGTTCCTGAAGGAGAAGATCCTCACGCTCGGCACGGCGGCTTGCCCGCCCTACCATCTGGCGATCGTCATCGGCGGCACGAGCGCCGAATCGACGCTGAAGACGGTCAAGCTCGCCTCAACGCATTATCTCGACACGTTGCCGACGGAGGGCGACCGTTCTGGCCGCGCCTTCCGCGATCTCGCGCTGGAGGCGGAGATCCACAAGCTGACCCAGAGCCTCGGCGTTGGCGCACAGTTCGGCGGCAAGTATTTCTGCCACGACGTGCGGGTGGTGCGGCTGCCGCGCCACGGCGCGTCGCTGCCGATCGGCCTCGGCGTCTCCTGCTCGGCCGACCGACAGGCGTTGGGCAAGATCACCCGCGACGGCGTGTTCCTGGAGGAGCTCGAGCACGACCCCGCCCGCTTCCTGCCCCACGTCGACGAGACCAAGCTCGGCGGCGAGGTCGTGCGCATCGACTTGACGCGGCCGATGCCGGAAATCCTCAGCGAACTCAGCAGATACCCGATCCGGACGCGGCTGGCGTTGACCGGCCCGATGATCGTCGCCCGCGACGCGGCGCACGCCAAAATCCGCGAACGGCTCGACCGCGGCGAGCCGATGCCGGATTATTTCAAGAACCACCCGGTCTATTACGCCGGCCCGGCGAAGACGCCGGTGGGATACGCCTCGGGATCGTTTGGGCCGACGACGGCGGGGCGGATGGACTCCTATGTCGACGCCTTCCAGTCGGCGGGCGGTTCGATGGTGATGCTCGCCAAGGGCAATCGCGGGGCGGAGGTGCGCGAGGCGTGCGCCGCGCACGGCGGGTTCTATCTCGGCTCGATCGGCGGCCCGGCGGCGCGGCTGGCGCAAGACTGCATCCGCAAAGTCGAGGTTCTGGAATACCCGGAACTCGGGATGGAGGCGATCTGGAGGATCGAGGTCGAGAATTTTCCGGCGTTCATCGTCATCGACGAAGGGCGCCGACTTCTTCAAGGAGCTCAATCTGGGGTGATTTTCGGGTGGGCGAGAAAGGGGTCGCCAGCCCGCGATCTGCGTTTGAACCCGGTCATCAACCGTCATGGCGAGCGAAGCGACGCCATCCAGCGCTGAGAGATCGTTCGCCAACCGGATGGGGAGCCTCAGCGGCGCCCTGGCTTCGCTTCGCTCGCCATGACGGGTCATGGCTCTACGAACCTGAGCCAGCGAAGGAGTCCAGTCGATGAGCATAGAATATCTGAGCATCGTCCCGATCCTACGCATATTCGACGTCGCCAAAGCCGACGAGTTCTATCTGGGCTTCCTCGGCTTCAAAGTGGATTGGGATCATCGTTTCGACGACAACGCGCCGCTCTACCGCCAAATCTCGCGCGGCGATCTGATACTGCACCTGAGCGAGCATCATGGCGACGGCTGCCCGGGGGCGCGGCTGCGCGTGATGATGCGCGGGGTCGAGGAATTCCAACGGGAGCTCAGCGCCAAGAATTATCGCTATATGCGGCCGGGCCTGGAGAGGACGGCGTGGGGCACGATCGAGACCGGCGCCATCGATCCGTTCGGCAATCAAATCTTTTTCTGCGAACGGATTGACGCCGTTGAGCAAGCGGCGTCCAACTAAAAGCTGTTTGTTCTATATCGGGCTCGGTAAGTGCGTCCCATACAAGAAGCGCCAAAACCCAACGTCGTCATGCCCGGGCATCCACGCCGTGACGCGCAGCGAGCTTGGAGAGCTTGCTGAATTGGCGGCGCGCGGGCGGCCAGGACAAGCCCGGCCATGACCGCGCCGGTCGTGTTCTGATGGCCAGATTCGTCAGCGCTCGATGTCAGTTGAACCGTCATTGCGAGCGAAGCGACGCAATCCACGGGGCCGTCGCAGCGGCGCTATCCGGCTGACAAACGATCTCTCAAACATGGTTTGCTTCGCTTCGCTCGCAAGGACGATTCCCGCAGGCTTCAAGCAAGCCGACGCTCACGCCGTCGCAGGGCGCCCGACGGCGTATTCGAATGTGACGTCCTCCGTTTGCAACGTCGGAATCGAGGCCGTGAAACTTGCATCCATGCCGTTGGCCGTGGCCCCGACGCCCCACGGATTGTAAAGCGTGATGGTTCCCGCGGACGCGTCGACGCCGGTCACGGCGTACATGTGGTCGGAGACCCAGTCGTTTCCGATCGCGGTCCCGTTGGTCGCCAACATCACGTCGTTGCCGGCGCTCAACGCGGCCTGAAGCGTGTTCAGGTCCGATTGCGCTGAGCTCTCCGTTGTGTCCTGCGAGACGCCGAATTCGATCACCGATTGGCCGGTGACCGCCGTCAGGCCGTTGCTGTCGCCGCCGTCGATCGCGGCGTAGCTGTTGGCGTTGACGTTGTAGGTGGGAACGTCGGCCTGCTCCATCAGCTGCGCGTAGCCCTTCTCGATCAACGGAACCCACATGCTGGTTGAGCTGTTGGCGAACTGCATGTTGCTGCCGTTGCTCCATTGGCTGCTGAAGTTCGGCAATTGATTGTTGACAGTGACGAAATCGGCCTGCCCGCCGACCTGGAATTCGACGGAGTAGCTGCTGTTTCCGTTCGATTGGATCATGTTCTCGATCAGCGACGGGTCCTGCTTTGCGGTCGAGGCCAGCGCGGCCAGAAAGAAGCAGTCTCCGACGTTGCCTTGGTTGACGTCAGTGAACTGCGGACCCTGCCCCGAGAATAGCGGCAGGTTGTAGGTCTGATAGTCGCCAGCCATGAACCCGTCGCCCGAGAAGCTTGGCAGGTCAGTCCCCAGGAGCCATTTGTCAATCAGCAGGTCGGCTTGGTTCTGCGTCGACGACGACGTTAGATCGCCAAGGTCGAGCGGCGAGGCGGCGCCGCCGGTCCACCACGCGTTGGCGGAATTGCCGGTGACGACGTCGTTGAAGATTTGCGCGACATAGGCCGAGGCGCCGATCGCGCCGGAGTCCAGCGAACCGGCGATGCTCGTCAAATCCGCGAACTTGGTCTGCGTCATGCCGCCGTTGGCGGCGTCCTGGAGCACGGCCAGCGCGCCAGCGTAGGACAGCGCGCCGTTGCTCTCGTGCGCCCGCAAATCCTGCATCACCGGGTCGGTATTGAGGACGATCGCCGCCTGCGCGGAAGTCATCGCCGCCAGTTGCGCGGCCGTGAAGGACGACAGTTGCGCCGTAGTCAGCGAGGAGAGATCGGCGATCGTCAGGCCGGCGATCGCCGAGGTCGACAACGCGGAAAGCGCGCCGCCGAGCAGTGCGTCGAACGCCGACGTCGACAGGCTTGCGACCGCAGCGGCAGTCAGCGATCCGACCTGCGTCGCGGTGATGAATTCGGGGTTCAGCGCCGACAGCGCCGCGCCGCCCATGCCGTTCAACTGATCGGCGGTCAGCGCCTGCGTCAGCGCCTGGCGCAGCGATCCCAGCACGGCGGACGACAGCGCGCCGACGGCGTCGGCCGAAAGCGCCTCCAGTTTGCCGGCGGTCAGCCCGTTGGCCTGCTGAGACGTCAGCGTCGCAGCCTGTTGCGGGGTGAGGTCGGCGAGCCGCAACGCGCCGAACGCCGACAGGTTCGGCGCGACGAGCGCGGCGAATTGCGCGGCGGTCAATTCCGCCAGCACCGCCGGAGGAAACACGCGAACCTGCGTCAGCGTCAGCCCGTCGAGCGCCTGCAACGCGGCGGCGGGCAAATGCTTCAGCAGCGGAATGCTGAGCGCCGCGACTGTGGCCGGCGGCAGACCGGCCATTTGCGCCGCCGTCATCAGGCTCGCCTGCAACGGGCGAAGACCGCCAAGTTGCGCGATCGAGAATTCCGCAATGACGAGGGGATCGAGCGCGCCGATCTGCGCCGGGGCGAGCGCCGTGATCTGCGCCGGCGTAAAAAATCCGAGCTGTACGGCGGAAAACTCCGCGAACTGCGCCGCAGTCAGGTGGCGAAGCAGCGGAACGGTCAGCGAGGCGATATCGTCCTGCGTCAGGGCGGCGATCTGCGCCGCCGTCAGTTCCGCGATTTGCCCAGGCGTCAGGCCCGACACCGACATCGACTGGCTCCCAAGCAATTCCGCGCGGTTGCGAGCGTTTTAGATCGCCGCCGGATAACGTTGCTTTTGTAAATTGAGTAAAACTTTACGCGGTCCGTCGGCGAGGAGAATTGCCCTGGCGTACCCAATCGCGTACAGCACAGCATGCGCGTCACCTCCTATTCCGAACTCCGCCGCAACTTGGCCGCGGCCCTGGATCGCGTCGCCGCGGATCGGGAGGCGCTCATCATCACCCGCGATCGTGGCAAACCTAGCGCGGTCCTGATGTCTCTGGAGGATTTCGCGTCTCTTGAAGAAACGCGCCACTTGCTGGCGAGCCCGGCGAACGCCGCGCGATTGCTCGACTCCGTCGCCGAACTCGATGGCGGCGGCGGCGCGGAGAAAACGCTGCGCGCGTGAAGCTGATTTTCAGCGAACGCGCGCCTGGGAGGATTACCTCTACTGGCAGGCGACCGACGCGAAGCTGCTTTCGCGTCTCAACGGTCTCATCAAGGAATGTCTGCGAAGCCCGTTTTTGGGAACGGGGAAGCCTGAACCCTTGCGCGGACAGCTATCGGGCTGGTGGTCGCGACGGCTCACGCAGGAGCACAGGCTCGTCTATCGCGCAACGGACGACGCCTTGTTGATCGCGCGGCGCCGTTTTCACTATTGGGCGGCGCCGAGCCCGAACACCTCCGCGACGCTCCGGCCAGCCTTTAGCGCGGCGATCCACTCGCCCTCCTTGGCGACTTTCGCCTGCGCGGCGGCGAGCCGCGTTCGGACGTTTTGCGGGGAAAGCGCCACCAGGCCGTCGTCGTCGCCGAGGATGAGATCGCCCGGCGTCACCAGGGTCGCGCCGACGACGACCGGCGCGTTGACCGCGCCGCGCTCGGACGACGACGGACCGCGCGGCGTGATATGGCGGGTGAACACCGCGAAATCCGCGAGGCCGGCGATCGTCGCCACGTCGCGCACGGCGCCGTCGCAGACAACGCCCCCGACGCCGCGCCGCTGAAGATGCTCCGACAGAATCTCGCCGATCATCGCGAACTCGCGCGCGCCGTTGGCGGCGATCACCAGCACGTCGCCCTTGCCGACATGGTCGAGCGCGTGCAGCACGGCGCCGAAATCCGGCGGCTCGCACAGCGCCGTCACCGCGCGGCCGAACAGCGGCGGCTGCTGGCCCGGGGGCCTCAACGGGCGGATCGCTGGGTCGATCTGGCCGATGTCGCGCGCGAGATCGACGGCGATGGCGACGGGAATCTTGCGCCAGGGCGCGATCTCCGCGTCTTCAAGCGACCGCGCAGCTTTGTGGATCGTGACCGCCAATGTCCCCTCCCGTTCGCGCCCATTCTAGGGCGTCGCCGGCGCCGCGCCAATCCGCCATCCAGCGCTCGAACGCGGCGAACGCGGCGGACGCCGATCGCTCGGCGGCGTCGGCCTGCGCCGGATCGTCGTCGAGCCGGTCGAGCCGTTTGACGAACTCGCGCCAAAGGCGGCCGTGATCGCCGCCGTGGCCGAGAAAGAAGCGGCGGTTGTCGCCGACGACGGGCGCCAGCGCGCGGGCGATAAACACGCCGCCGAGCGTGGAGCCTTCAACGACATAGAGCGCGCCGAGAAAATCGCCCTCGCCGCCAAGCGCCGGGATGTCCGCGCATAGCGGCAGCGCCGACAACTCGTCAGCGCCGAGACCGGCGAGATCTTCGGCAAGCAGGCCGGCGCGGGCGCGGGCCGGCAGCTGAATCTCGCGCGTCAGCGGCGCCGGGGCGCGGCGCATGGCGGCGTCGAAGGCGGCGTGGAACCCGTACAGCCGCGCCAGCAAGTCGCGATATTCGCCAAGCGTGATCGCGCCGGACGCCGCGGCGGCGAAGCCGTCGTGGCCGTGCATGCGCTCATGGGCGGCCTCGGTGGCCTTTTTCAGACGTGTGCGCATCAATCGTGGCGGCTGACGAAACTATCGAGCACCATTTTGCGCCCCGCCTTGTCGAAGTCCACCGTCAGTTTCGCTCCATCGACGGCATGCACCCGGCCCGGACCAAATTTTGGGTGCAGCACCCGCTCGCCCGGCCGGTAGACGGAACTCTCGGCGTCGAGCGCGATCGCCCGCCCTTCGATTACCCGCGGCGGCGCGGGGCGCTGATAGCCAGGCGATTGCGAGCGCTCCTGCGCCCGCTTCCAGCCCGGCGTGTCGTAGCGGCCGCCGGCGAACACCGCTTCGTCGAAGCGGGAGGCGTAAGCGTAGGTCGGCGGGTCGGCCGGCTCGACGACCTCGACATGATCCTCCGGCAATTCGTCGACGAAGCGCGACGGCGTCGAAGATTGCCACAAGCCCCGGACGCGCCGGTTGGCGGCGAAGTAGATGGCGACTCGGCGGCGCGCACGGGTGATGCCGACATAGGCGAGCCGCCGCTCCTCTTCGAGCCCGGCGAGGCCGTTGTCGTCGAGCGCGCGCTGATGTGGGAACAGCCCCTCCTCCCAACCGGGCAGGAACACCACGTCGAACTCCAGTCCCTTTGCGGCGTGCAGGGTCATGATCGAGACGCGTGGGCCGGCATCGTCGTTCTCGGCGTCGGTGACGAGCGCGACATGCTCCAGGAAGGCGCCGAGGGTCGGGAACTCGGCCATCGAGCGCACGAGCTCCTTCAAGTTTTCGAGCCGGCCCTCGGCCTCCGGCGTCTTTTCCGTCTTCCACATGCCGATAAGGCCGCTCTCCTCGACGACGAGCTTGGCGAGCTCCTCGGGCGACACGGCGTTCGCCCGCTCGCGCCAGCGTTCGAAATCGGCGAGCAGGTCGCGCAGGATTTGGCGCGGTCGCGCCTTCAGCTCGTCGGTCTCGATCATCCGCCGCGCCGCCAGCGTTAGCGACAGCGAGCCGAGCCGCCCGACGCCATGCAACTGCGCCAGCGTCGCCTCGCCGAGGCCGCGGCGCGGCGTGTTGTAGATGCGCTCGAAGGCGAGATCGTCATCGGGCTGGGCGACGAGCCGGAGATAGGCGAGCGCATCGCGGATTTCCGCGCGCTCGTAGAAGCGCGGGCCGCCGATCACCCGATAGGGCACGCCGATCTCGATGAAGCGCTCCTCGAACTCGCGCATCTGGAACGAAGCGCGCACCAGGATCGCCATGTCGGCGAGCGAGGCGCCGTTGCGCTGCTCGGCCTCGATCGCGTCGCCGACCTCGCGCGCCTCTTCGCGCGAGTCGTGGACGCCGCGCACGCTCGGCTTCGCGCCGGGCTCGGCGCCGGTGTACAGCGTCTTGCCGAGCCGCTTGCGGTTGTGCGCGATAAGGCCGGAGGCGAGGCCGAGGATATGGCCGGTCGAGCGATAGTTGCGCTCCAACCGAATGACCGTCGCATCGGGAAAATCGCGCTCGAAGCCGAGAATGTTTTCGACCTCGGCGCCGCGCCAGCCATAGATCGACTGGTCGTCGTCGCCGACGCAGCAGAGATTGCGGCGCTTCTGCGCGATCAGCCGCAGCCACAAATATTGGACGACGTTGGTGTCCTGATATTCGTCGACCAGGATGTAGCGGAAGCGGTCCTGATAGCTCGCGAGCACGTCGGCGTTTTCGCGCAGCAGCCGCAGCGATTCGAGCAGGAGATCGCCGAAGTCGACGGCGTTGAGCGTCTTCAACCGCGCCTGATAATCCTTGTAGAGCTTGCCCCCGAGGCCGTTGGCGAAGCCGGCGGCCTCGCGCGCGCTGACGTCGGCCGGCGCCATGCCGCGATTCTTCCAATCGTCGATCGCGCCGGCGATCGCCCGCGCCGGCCAGCGCTTTTCGTCGATGTTCTCGGCCTTCAGAATCTGTTTGAGCAGTCGCAGTTGATCGTCGGTGTCGAGGATGGTGAAGTTCGGCTTCAGGCCGACCAGCTCGGCGTGACGGCGCAAGAGCTTCGCGCCGATCGAGTGGAACGTGCCCATCCAGGGCAGGCCGTCAGGCAGGCCGGTCAACGCTTCGATGCGGACGCGCATCTCGCGCGCGGCTTTGTTGGTGAAAGTGACGGCGAGGATTTCCTGGCCGCGCGCGCGGCGACACGCGAGGATATGCGCGATGCGGGTGGTCAATACGCGGGTCTTGCCGACGCCGGCGCCGGCGAGCACCAGCACCGGCCCGTCGAGCGCCTCCACGGCGCGGCGCTGCTCGGGGTTAAGGGAATCGAGATAGGGCGCGCTCGTCCGAGCGCGCGCGCGCTCGGAGATGGACGCGCCAGCCAGGGCGGCGGAGGAATTCGGCGCCGTGGCTGCAAGGCCCGCCGCAGCTCGTGCGCCTATTGAAGACGCTGGCGCTGTTGCCGACGGCGACACCGGAGCAGCCGTTTCCGCCCGTCGGCGACGCCAGCGCCGAGCCGATCTTGATCGTGCGCAAAGGCGGACCGCGCGCGGCCTTCACGCGGGTGATCGAAGCGTGAGCGCGCAGGTTCGCGCAGCCAGCGCGCCGCTTGCGAGCGTGACCGGCGCATGAGGTTCAGCGCCATCCACAAAGCGACGTCGTGACTTGGTCGCCGCCGCCTTCGCCACGCTCGCCCTGTCGCACGAGCTCTCGCCCGTCGTCGTCGGGCTGACGCTCGGGGCCGGCCTGCTCTCTTATCCGTTCGAGCCTGCGCGCCATCCGCGCTTGCGCGCCCGCGCCTGGACCGCCGGCTGGAACGCCGTCAGCCTCGCGGTCTTCGCGCTCACGCTCATCGACGCCATCCGCGGCGACGCCTTGCCCGCCGGCGTCCGCTTCTTGTGCTTTCTGCTCGTCAACAAGCTGTGGAACCGCAAGTCATCACGCGATTACTTGCAAGCCTACGTCGTCAGCTTCCTCATGCTCGTCGCCGGCGCCGCGCTCAACAACGAGCTCGCCTACGCCGGCTGCTTCTTGGCCTACGTCATCTTCGCCACCTGGACGCTCACGCTCTTCCACTTGCGCCGCGAGATGGAAGAGAACTACCTCATCAAACATTCCGACGACGGCGCCGAACACGTCGAGGTCGATCGCATCCTCAACTCGCGCCGCATCGTCGGCTGGTCGTTCCTCGGCGTGACCTCAATCGTCTCGGTCGGCGTCTTCGTTGGCGCGACGTTGGTGTTCTTCCTCATTCCGCGCTTCGGCTTCGGCTTCTTCGCCACGCACACGCGCCACGGCCAGATGACCGTCGGCTTCAGCGATCGCGTCGACCTGAACGGCTACGGCCTCGTCAAAGACAATCCGCAAGTCGTCATGCGCGTCGAGTTTCCGGGGCCGCTGCCGGCCGTCCTCATCACTCATAATTTAGGCATCGTGGGCGACATGGCCGACCGCGTGGCCGTGATGTATGCGGGGCAAATTGTCGAGTTGGCGCCTGCGCGTGAATTGTGCGCCGTCCATTGCATCCCTACACACGCGCGCTGATGAATTCCGTGCCGAAACTGCCCGGCGAGAACGACCGCCTTTCGGCCATCCCCGGCAATGTGCCGCGCATGGCAACTTCCCGCCCGGCTGCCGGTTTTATCCGCGCTGCCCAGTGCGCGGCCCGAATGCGCAAATACCGCACCTGAACTCGTGGAAGTTGAGCCAGGACGCTGGGCGCGGTGTTTGTATGCGAAAGAATTGACGGCATAGGAAATAATCGGCAATACAGATTACGACGTTTCCAACCAATGGCTGACACCACGTTTCCATCACGCAGTACAGCAGAGGCGGCCATCAATCATTGGAACTGCGCGGGAATTTTTTTGATGACCGCCATTATCATCATGGCGTCAGCTTCCCTTTTTGTGCATCCGGTGAAACAGCGTGATTTTCTTGGCATCTACACCGCCGTTTCGGCCTTCAACCAGGGCCACGATCCCTACGGTACCGCTGTCCTGCCGCCGGTGGAAGGCGAGGATATCGCGCCTTACGTTTATCCGCCCTACACGCTTTACCTTTTTCGGCCAATCACGTGGTTTGGGTTCGTCACGGCCGCGTGGATTTTTTTGGCCGTGAAACTAATCATTGTCGCCGGCCTCATTTTTTTATGGCACCGGCTGTTCAACCTGAACCAATATCGCGGCCTGTTCTGGGTTCTCGTTCCCCTCACCTTTAGTGGAACCTTGATCGCCGATATTCGGGCGGGAAATATTTCCATCTTTGAGGAGTTTGTCATTTGGATCGGTTTTTATTTCTACAGCCAAAAAAAGACTGCCGGCTTTGGGATCGCCATTCTCCTCGCGGCCAGTTTCAAACTCTCGCCCATCCTGCTGCTCGGCTTGCTGGCCACGAAATGGAGAAAAAAAGAACTGTTCCAGGGGGCAATTTTGGGCGGGGTGCTCATCGGCCTGCTTGCGGCCAGCGCAGTTATTTGGCCGGAGTTATTCGCCAGCTTTGTAAAAAACGCCCACGGACTTGGCGGAGAACACGGAGAAAATAATCCGTCCACGTGGGCTTTGATTGGTGACATCGCTCATTGGTTGAAAATAAAAACGGGCCATGCTTTGCCTTCCATTATCCCGCTAGCCGCCTATGCGGCAGTCGCACTTGGCGTCATCGTCGTTTCCGGGAAAATGTTTTTGCGCCTGCGATCGCTGGAGGAAAAAAAGGCCGACCTGTGGCGCATTTGCCTGATGTGCCTGCTGTTTGCGCTGGTCGTCCCGCGCATCAAAGATTACAGCTACATCCTGCTTATCGGGCCTTCGCTCTATGTCCTGGCTTCCGCCAAATGGGTAAACCCCGTCGTGCCGCTCGGCGCATTGCTGACCATCTTCTCCTACCAAAGCCTTCAATGGCTGGGCACGGCCTTGCAGCCGTTCTACACCGTCCAGCGTGAGTACTATTGTTTGCTTCTGGCGTGGATGGTCTGGGGACTGTGCTGTTATAGCATCTGGCGCTCAACATCGGAATCAGATTGCCCGCGTTCCACAGCCTGATAGACTGCCAAAATCGAACCGGCACTCGAATGAATGGCAATCAGTATAGTACCCAGGGGCTGTCCTGTTACCCCACCTAGACGACCTTATAAATGAAAGAGGCACCGCCAGCCACGCCACAGAAAGAACTGACGTATGTCTATCGCGCGGGGGAAAAACTGAAATTATCCCTTTCCTGCGCGCGGCAAAATTTTTTCCCCAGGCGAAATCTGTTCGCCGGGCCTTTCGTCGGCGAGTTTGGCTACGAGCTGATGCAGTGGCAGGGATTTGTCCGTGCCCGGCGCGCCATCTACAAGGAAGTGCACGTGCTCACCTATCCCGGGCGCGATTATTTGTATGAAGGCTGCCACGTGCATTACCACGATATTGATTTGAGAAACGCCGGCTATTGGTACGGGCGTTTCGGCCCGGCGGAAATGCAGGAGATGGCCGATGCCAAAACGGCGGAAATCGGCCTGACGCATTACGACGTCTTCAATCCCTCGCTGCTTTGCACCCGCTATCACAAAATTCTTTTCTGGCAGCAGAAGTTCCGGCTGATGGAAGAGCCGCCGTTGTCCGAAAAACCTTACGATGCCCTCTTCCATTTTCGCTCCGTGCAAAAAGAAGGCCCCGACCACGTAAAAAATTATTCTCGGGAAATGGCGGATGAACTGGTCCAGCGCTGCGTTGACAAAGGTCTGTCCGTGGCGTGCTACGGCCATCCCTCTTATGCGTATTGTCCGGCGGGCTGTAAGGATTTGCGTAATGCGGACTTGAAACAAACCGTCGCGGCGATCTCGTCCGCCCGTATCGCCGTGGGCGAGGCCAGTGGCGGCATGCACGTGGCCAACGCGTGCGGCAAACCGACCATTATCTGGGGCGATGGCCAATGGCGCGTTGACCCGGCCTTCCGCTGGAACCCGTTTCGCGTGCCCATTTACGTCGTCACCATCGAAACGTGGCGGCCCACGCCGGAAGAAGTCTGTGCATTCATTCTCAAGTCCCTCGACGATTTGCGGGCCAGGACGGACAATTTCACAAAGCCCTGTTACACGCTGCCCGCGAAGCCCATTGGTAATTTTTAATTTCGCGATTTTTGATTCATGAGAATTGCCATCCTGACCAGTGACAACCGGGAGCGGTTCAAGGATTATAACCACCCCACGCCCTATTTCGGGCCGGCCCCGGAAGCCTTGCTCCAGGGGTTCGCTGCGTTGGGCCGCCAGATGGAGGTGCATGTCATCTCCTGCCTGCAGGAGTCTGCGCCCGCACCGGAAAAGATCGCCGACAACATGTGGTATCACGCCGTGCGCGTCCCGAAGATGGGCTGGATGCGCACGCTTTATCAGGGATGCATTCGCGCCGTGCGAAAAAAGCTCCACGAAATCCAACCGGACATCGTCCATGGCCAGGGCACGGAACGTGAATGCGCGATGTGTGCCATTTATTCGGGTTTCCCCAATGTGCTGACGATCCATGGGAACATGCTGACCGTAGCGAGGCATCTGGGCGGCGCTTATTGGGGAATCTCAGCCAAGCTGGAGACCTTTGCGCTCAAGCGAACCATCGGCGTCCTTTGCAACTCCGCTTATACAGAAAGCCTCGTCGCACCGCGCACCAAACGGACCTGGCGCGTGCCGAATGCATTGCGAAAAGCGTTCTTTGAACAGCCAGTAAATCCAGACCGTGGCAAATTGCCCGTGATTTTGAATATTGGAGAGATCGTCAGCTACAAGCGGCAGCGGGAAATCCTGGAAGTTGCCCGCAAATTGCATCAGCGCGCCGGGCGAGGAGGACACAGGCGTCGTCGCGGAGTTTGCCGCCGGCGAACGAGACGCGCTCCGCCGAGGATGGTCTGTCCCATCGTTTCGAGAGATGCGGACGATCGTCTCGGCCTGCGCCGCCAGCCGCATCAGCCCATCGAGGCCCAGGAACTGCTTGCTGTGGCGCGCCTCGGTGACGCCGTCGGTTGTTAATACCACGGTATCCCCCGTTCGACCTGGAACGTCGTTTCCATGTACTCTGCGCCGTGGATAATCCCCAGCGGCAAGCCGCGCACCATCACTTCCACCAGTTCGCCGTTACTTCGAACGACCAGAGGCGGCTCCATACCGGCGGCAGCAACCGCGCCCTGTCCGGTCGCCGTGTTGAGGACGGCGAGCGTCAGGCAGACCGGAGCGTCGTCCCCTTCCTCGTTCAGCCCTTCCCGATAGAGTTGATGGCTTTCGCAGAGATAGGCATTCATTTGAGCCAGGACACGCGCAGGGTGTTCATGTTCCCGGACAAAGCCGCGCAGAGTGTACTTCAGCTCCGCCGTGAACATCGCCGCGGGCAGGCCGTGTCCCATCACGTCTCCAAGGACGAAGGCCACAAACCCATGATCGAAGGCGAAGATGTCCCAAAAGTCCCCGCCGACCATGGCCTCATCGGACGCCGCCTGATACAGCGTCCTGACCGCAATGCCGGGAAAGGCGTCCTCGGGCGGCATAAATAGCAGAGACCGCTGCAATGTTAACGTGGATTTTCGTTTCGCGCCCGTAAGCCGCTTCCAGCGCCTGTGCCGTCACCTTTTGGCGGTCACGTCAACGATCACGCAGCGCAGCACTCCACTTGGCCGTCGGCGTCGTAGACCACGCGCACGATGTTTCGCATCCAGACGAAGTTATCGTCCGACGACTGGGCGCGGAACTCATATTCGTGGTTGCGGCCCTCCCGCATGAGGGTTGGGAATCCTGCCGTAACGCGCTCCCGATCCCTGGGATGGATAATCTCAGCCAGGAAATCCGTCTGCCGCTGCCAGTGATCCAGAGGCTGATCGAGGAATGTCCCGGCGCGCAAACTCAGGAACGTGGGCATCCCGCTGCGTATGTCCACTTCGCAGATCACCGCATCGAGGCCGTGTACGAGGTCGTTCAGACGCTGCTCCGCCCGCAGGGCGATCTCGGCAAGCTCCTGCTGACGAATTCCGGCGATCACGAGTCGCTCGTTGATCGCCAGCATCTCCATGTCGATCGTTTTCTCATCCTGAGCAATCATGATGCGCTCCAGGAACCATCGGCCGCTTGAACCACTGTCGAACCTCCCGCGCCCATCTCAGGATGACCGCCGCGTCCGGCATGGTGGCCTGCCTTAGCGCGGTACATGGCGGCGTCGGCGCTTTCCAGCAGCGAAGCGGAGTCGCGTCCGTCGAAGGGGAAGACGCTGATTCCGACACTGACCGTCACCGACAACTGGACATCGTCAAGCGCGATCGGCACAGCGAGTGTCTCCATCACCTTATTTGCAACACCAGCGGCATCCACGGCGGCTTGCAGGCTCGGCAGCAGCACCACAAATTCATCGCCGCCCATCCGGGCCACAGTGTCCGCCGCGCGCAGGCATCCGGTGAGACGCGCCGCGAGCGTCTCCAGCAGTCGGTCGCCGACAGCGTGTCCCAGGGTGTCGTTGACCTGCTTAAAGCCGTTCAAGTCTAGAAAAAGCAGGGCCACGATCTCGCCCGAGCGCTCGGACATGGCCAGCACCCTGTCCAGCCGGTCACGCAGCAGAGCGCGGTTCGGCAGCCTTGTCAGCACGTCATGGTGCGCTTGCCAACGTATGATCTCCTCAGCGTAACGCTGATCCGTAACATCCTGGGCCACTGCCATCCCGATCAGGATCGTATCTTCGTCGTCTCGTACCGGCAGTGTATGGATCTGATAGGTCCGTTCGCTTCGCTCGCCTATCGGTGCCTTCACGGGGAATTGGACATCCAGAACGGTGGATTCACCGGCCAGGCGCTTTCCGATAAGCCGGCTCCAGCTGACGGCAAGTCTTGTGTTCGAACCCCTCCCACAGCGTTTGGCCTTCCAGCGCTTCTTTGGAGAGTCCGAGCGCGGTGAGACCTTTGCCGCCGGCAAGGATGTGGCGCAGGCTTTCATCGAAAAGGAGCACCATGCCGTTCGGGAAGTTGCCGGCCAGCAGGCGATAGAGCGCGCCGTTCCTTAAAGCGCTCTCGGCGCTCTTGTTGGCTGTTTCCGCGATCTCCTGCTGCCGGATGCCGGCAATCACGAGCTTCTCGTTGATCGCCCACATCTCAATATCTTGCGTGTCGGAACCATTTGCAATCATTAGACTTTCCTTGCTTTTGACAGATGAGAGTTATCGGAACCTCACCCCCGACCCCTCTCCTTCCGAAAGGAGAGGGGAGTCGGAAAAGGCTGCCTGCGCAGCGCAGCGCCTCCGCTCTTTCCTGTCCCTCTCCTTGCGGAAGGAGGGGTTAGGGGAGGTCGCTTTCGGGTTAGGGAAGCCCACCTCAACTCGACCGGTTCGGCAGTCCGCTGATGAGGTCCCGATAATCTGCCAGACGCTCGCCGACCACCAGCCCTTCCGACGTGATCTCATACTCGCGGATGTCCTTGCTGTGGTCGCCGCCGCGCATCTTGACGACCATCAGCATCTTGCGGAGCTGGCCGTCGATCTCCACGTAGCGCAGCACGGATGATGTCGTCGCTGAGGAACGAGATCGCGTAGGGGCTGAACGTCAGGTCGGTGAAGCTCTCCGTCACTCTCGACGGTGCTCACGATCGTGACGCCCGCGCCGGTCAGCGCGCCGATCATCCGGTAGAGCGACTCGCGGAAGTCGGGCGGAAGGCGGGGGCCAGCGCCATCTCGAAGCCCGCCAGCGAATCGATCACCACCCGCTTGCGCGCCGAGTTCGTCTGACCGCGTCGAGGATCTCGCGCATGGTCTCATCGACGGAAGGTCGAGGGGGCGGAGGTAGATGATGTCGAGCTTGCCTTCCTGCCGCGGCGTCTCCAGGTCCAGGCCGAGGTTGGCGGCCCGCCCGGCGTACTCCTCCGGGCGCTCCTCGAAGATGGCGACGATGCCGGCCTCCCCCTGGCGGATGCCCTCGGCGATGAACTGGGTCGCCAGCACCGACTTCCCGGACCCGGACGGCCCCGCGACCAGCAGGCTGTCGCCCGCGCGGGATGCCGCCGCCCAGCATCGCGTCCAGTCCGGCGATGCCCGTGGAGAGGCGCACGCATGGCCGGTGCCTTCCTATCCCTGCCGGTGAGGCCGAAGGTGCGCGGAAAGACCTGGAGCCCGTCGTCGGTGATGCGGAACGTGTGCAGCCCCGGCACGGACGCCTGCCCCCGGAGCTTCATGACCTGCAACTTCCGCACGATCGAATTGCGCTCGACGCTCTGGTAGAGCCAGAAGAGGCCGTCGGCGACGGTGAAGACCGGGTTGTCGCGGATCTCCTCCTCGGCGTACTCCCCGATCAGGAAGGTGGTCGCCTGCCAACTCGTCAGGTGCAGGGCGAGCCGCTGCACGAAGCCCTGGAGTTCGCATTCGCTCGCCGGGCCGGACTGCGACTTTGCGCACCACCGTGCGGAACGAGTCCACCACGACGATGCCGGGGCTGGCCGCCTCGACCTCCTTGATGATCTCGTCCAGGACCGCGTCCAGATCTTCTCCAGCACGATCTGGCTGAGGTTGATGAAGCGGACGCGGTGTTCAACTTGGCCGGGTCGAAGAAGTGGAACTGCTGCTGGTAGCGCAGCATCTTGAAGGCCGGCTCGCCGAGCACGGTGAAGTACAGGGCGGGCCGCTCCGGCGAAGCGTTGGCGAACACGATCTGGTGCGCGAGGGTGGTCTTGCCGGTCCCGGGCGCCCCCGCGATGATGTTGAACGAGTACTCCGGCAGGCCGCCGCCCAGTACCATCCAGGCCCGGCACGCCGGTAGATAGCTTGTTCAGCGCCACTTTGTTCTGTTCGATCATGGTCTTTCCTTCTCCTCGTCGCTCTCGTCGTCCATTGCAAACCCGGGCCAAACAGCGCGGACAATATTCCCCGTGATCTCTTCGCCGATAAAGGTCACCAGCAGCCCGATGAGGCGTGAAATGAGCGCCACAGCCCCATCCATGTCGTCGTCAACCGCATAGTCGCCGTCTGCTTGCATTGAGCCGCCGGCTTCGAGTTCGCTCAATCCAACCAATGTCCCGTCGTGTTCCACTCGCAGCGTCGCGAGACAGGGATACTGGACAACTGTCAGCGTCAGGGAACGAGAAAGCAGCGTGCGGAACCCCTCCTTGCCGATGCGAGTGGATAGGCGCGAGCGCAGTTTGTCCAAAACGCGCTCAGCAGCCGGAATTCAGAGATCGTTGTTCCCGGCCTTCTGCGGCCTCATATACCAGAAGCCGCCGGACTAAACCCGGTGTGGCAATTGCCCGCATTTTCGTGACATTCTCCTGAATGTTGGCAGGAATCGCTGCTTGTCGATTACGGAACATAAGGACATTGCCGCACAAATCAGCGCCCACCCGGCGCTGAACCGCCGGGCTACACGGACAAAAGCCCCTTCTGGGCTGCGGAGCCGGATGCCAAGAACCATTCTTCAGCCCGGAAGAGGTCCTGCCCGGGCAGCCTGGCCGTACAGGGCCGGGATATACGGGCAGCCTGCCGGTTCAACGGCAGGTAAAAAAATGGATGCAACAATGCCGAACCGAAGTAAAGAGTTAGCGAAGGGGGAGAAGAATTGGGCTTCATTGCTTAAAGCCGCCCAATCTCCCAGGGCTAGTTGATGGTGGACATGTCGCGCGGACTGCGCGGCTGCGTGGTCTTGTGTGGGTCGGCGCCGGGAATCCGGTCGCACTCGGCAAATAGAAGAGTGAGGAAAATGGAGGCTGCTTGCTTAGTGAACGGCGCCTGCGAAAGAAAGATTTGCCGTCCCTATTATTGCATTTTTTCGTGCTTAGCAGTTGTCGAATTGCAAAGATAATGGGTTTTTATAAGATTTATTTTGGGAGTGTATGCTAAGGAAGCGAGCATACGAAAAACTTCTTGCTTGAATGACAGGGTTGAAAGCCCACCTCCCAGCTTCGCGGGCTCTCTCCCGAAACGGGAGGATTAAGAGTATAACTATTTACGTTTACAATCTGAATCCTCCCGCTTCGGGAGGATCCTGTGACCGAGGCACGAGGGAACAAGGCATAGCACACCTGGCCCTGAACGGCCAGGCTAAACGGACGAAAGCCCCTTCGGGGCTGCAGAGCAGGCGGCACAGGTGAGCTTGATTCTTCAGCCCCGAAGGGGGTTCTGTCCGCTTAGCCCGGCGGTTCAGCGCCGGGTGGGCAACTCCGAATCCTCCCGCTTCGGGAGGACCCTGTGACCGAGGAACGAGGGAACAAGGTGGTGGGCTTCTTTACTGACGCCGCGCAAGCAATAGGCAGACGTTGTCGCGGAGACGGCCGAGCGCGAAGTCTCGCGCGCCGCCGTAGATCGCTTGACGCAGCTCGACCAGGGTAGCATCCGGCCCGGCCTTTTCCGCCAGGGCCGCCATGCCGTCGGTGCCTAAGAAGGCGCGTCCCCGCCGGGCTTCGATGATGCCATCCGTGGCCATCATCACCGTCTCACCGACCTCCAGGATCGTCGATTTCAGCGTGTACGCGGCGTCCGCCGAGATGCCGAGCGGCATGCCCCGGATTTCCAGCTTTTCGACGCTCCCGCTGGCGCGAAGGATCAGGGTCGGCTCGGCGCCCGACGCCGAAAACGCGACTTCCCCCGTGACAGTATCCACAACAGCCAGGGCTAGTACAATAAAGGCGTCCTCGATGTCGTTGTCTTGACGATGCGTCTCGCAGATGAAGTCGTTCAAATGCCCCAGGGCTATCTCCGGAGAATGATACCCGTGCAGGAATGCCCGCAGCGCGTATTTGACCTCGGCCGTGCGACCCGCCGCCGCCAGCCCCTTGCCGGAGACGTCCCCGACCACGAACGCGACCTTCTCCGGGCTGAGCGCGAAGGCGTCGAAGAAGTCGCCGCCAACATCGGCCTCGTTCAGCGCGGCCATGTAAAGCGTCTCCAGCGCGATCCCTGGGAAGTTGTCCTTAGCGGAATTGTGCAGCATGGCGCGCTGCAGCGTGTCGGCAATGCGCTCATTCTTGGCGGCTGCGGCGGCATCTTCCGCCTCCTGGCGCTTGCGGGAGGAGATATCCGTGAAGTGCACGGAAACTCCATCGGCAGCCGGAAAGGCGCGCACATGGAACCAGGAGTCCAGCGGCGCGTAAAACGACTCGAAATCGACGACCACCATATTGTCGGCGGCGCGCCGATACTGCTCGTCGAACAGGGAGCCGACCGCTTCCGGAAACTCCTCCCAAACGACTTTGCCGAGCAGGTCTTCGCGCTTCAGGAGCGCCTCGGCCTGCGCATTGATATAGGTGAAGCGCCACTCCCGGTCGAGCGCGAACAGGGCGTCGGTGATGCTCGCCAATATCTCGCTGATGTGAGCGTGCTCAGCGGTCAGCATGGTCTCATGGCTCTTCCGGTCGGTGATGTCGCGGATGTTGCACTGGATGACCTGTGACCGTTCTGCCGGTAGAGGTTGCTGACGAACTCGACCTCGCGCCGAGCGCCGTGACGGTTTTCCAGCGGCAGGTCCTCGTAGCGGATATAGCCATCCTGCTTTCAGCCGCCGAAACGCCGCTTGACCGGCCTCCTTGTCCTGCAGCAGTCCGATCTCCCAGAGTTCCTTGCCGAGCAGCTCGTCACGCGAGTAGCCCAGCAATTCGGTCATGAAAGGATTGGCGTCGGTGATCCTCCCGACATCGCTTTCCAGAATCAGGATACCGTCGCGTGCCGCTTCGAACAGCCGTCGATACTGCAGTTCGGAAATCCGAACGGCCTCGGCGCTGTTGATCGCGGAAGTCAAAGCGGCCTGCGCTGCCTCCAAAGCGGACGGCGCGTGACTTGAAGTATGGGGCATTAGGAGATCTCAGTTTTCTGCCGCATTCTTTCGGCTGAGCCGTCCGCTCTCAGAAATTAGAGCGGCGGTAAACGTGAAAAAGGTTTAATTCACGAACGATTGCCTTTGGTGAACAAATCACCTACAGATGTGATTTATTATTCCACGTTCCGGTGCAGTCCACTGTAAATTATACGGAATTTTTCAATATTTTTCTTACTGTGTATGATAAGGAGGCTACCTTCTTGTTCCCTCGTCCCTCTGTCACGGGGTGCTCCCGAAACGGGAGGATTAAGAGTGTGATCATTCCGTTTACATTCCGAATCCTCTCGTTTCGGGAGGACCCTGCGCAGGGAGGAACGACCGCAGCAAGGAGGTGGGCTTCCAAGAGTTGGGACCACCGTCAGGATGGAATTGAAGCCACCTGCTAACTTTTTTAGCACAATCACTTGACAATCCGCTCCTCATGTGCTAAATTGTTTAGCATAACGGGGGACACGCGATGAATAAACTCTTACCGAACCGCCTGAGCCGACGCGAACGGCAGATCATGGAGATACTCTTTGCGCGCGAACAGGCGACCGTCGCCGACGTGCGCGACGCTCTCCCTGACCCGCCGACCTACTCGGCGGTGCGTCGTCTGCTGGCGATCCTGGAGGAAAAGGGCCAGGCGAAGCACACCGACGAGGGCGGGCGCTACGTCTACCGCCCCGCCGAGACCTGGTCTCAGGTGTCGAAATCGGCCATCGAGCAGGTCGTCGAGGGCTTCTTCGGCGGCAGCGTCGAGCAGGCGGTCGCCACCCTGCTTTCCAGCCGGCGGACTCGGCCCGGCGAGGACGAGCTGCTGCGCCTGGAAGCGATGATCCGGCAGGCGCGCGCCGCCGAGCAGAGCGAAATGGAGGCCGAGAGATGAACGCATTCCTAACCGACACGCTGCCGGCGCTGCTGCTCGGCCTGCTGCTCAAAAGCGCGCTGCTGCTGATCGCGGCCTGCGCGGCCTGCGGTCTGCTCCGGCGCGCCTCCGCCGCAACCCGCCATCTGGTCTGGTCGGCGGCTCTGGGCGGCGTCCTCCTGCTGCCGCTGATGACCCTCTCGCTGCCGCGTTGGGATTTGGCATGGACGACCTCACCCCCAGCCCCTCTCCTTCAGAGGCTGTCCAAGAATAAACCTGGGAAGTGTTAGTAACCAGACATGATATTGCGTTAGTTTTGTCGAACATCATTTTATGGCACATGGATACCGGAACTACTCTCCGGAACAGGGTTTTTTGTTTCCGATCAACGTTCTTGACTGGCTTCCTTCGGACAGTCTGGCCTATCAGGTGCGTGACATTGTCTGCGAGTTCGACCTGACTCTCGTTCACGCTGCCTATGGGAAAGACGGGCGTGGCGCGCCTGCATTCTCGCCGCAGATGATGCTGTCGGTTCTGCTTTATGCACAGTATAAGGGGGTCATGTCCTCTCGCGGCACTATGCGGCTGTGTGCTGAGGACATCGGAGGCCGTTTCCTGTGCGGCAACGAGATTCCCGATTTCCGCAGCATCGCGTTGTTCCGTGTTCGTCACGCGGAGTCCATCCGCGAGTTGTTCAAGCAATCGATCAAGCTGTGCGAGGCCGCCGGCATGGTCTCTCTTCGGCGTGTCGCGGTGGACGGCACGAAGATAGCCGGAGCCGGGAGCAAGGATTCATCGAAGACCTATGCGCGCATACTTCAGGACGAGGAGGCGCTGGACAAGGAGGTCGCCGCCCTTGTGCAGGCGGGCATCGACGAGGACGCCGCCGACAACGCATCGCTTGGGACGGACGACGATGGTTTCAGTGCGCCGGAGCATCTGAAGAACCGTGCAGACCGTATTGCGGCGATCCGGGCGGCCAAGGCGGAGCTTGCGGCGGCGCGGTCGGCGCTTCTCGCCCGTGCTCGCGAGAAGGCGGCGGCGGCAAGGAAGGAGTGGGACGAGACCGCTCCAAAGGACCGACCGCATACGAAGAAGCCCGATCCCGAGACAGCGGTCCCGGCGGATAAAGACCGGTACAACTTCGCAGACCCCGAGAGCCGGATGATGAAGGGACGCGGACAGTACGTACAGGGCTGGAACGCACAGGCGTGCGTGGACTCGGACTGCCAGGTCATCATCGCCTGTGCGGTGACGGACGAATGCACGGACTACGGACAACTGGCGCCGCTGGTGGAGCAGGCGGCGGCGAACATGGGAAGGCTCCCGGATCTGACCCTTGCGGATGCGGGCTACTTCGACCACAAGGATATCCGGGCTTTGGAGGAGAAGGGCCATGCGCTCCTGGTGCCGCCGAACAACGAGTGGAGCCGCGACAAGTCGGTGGGTGAGCCTCTCTCCGATGCCGAGCGCGAGGAGCTGACCGTTCGCGAGCGGATGGGACGCGAGGTCTCGTCGGCGCAGGGCCGTGCGGACTACGCCTGGCGAATGATAACGAACGAGCCGGTCTTCGGGCAGATCAAGGGAAGTCCTGGTCACCCGCTCTTCACTCGGTTTCTGCGGCGTGGCATCAAGCGTTCCGACGCGGACTGGAGTTTTACCTGCGCCGCGCATAACCTGCGGAAGCTCATTCGGTTCCGGCAGAAACAGCAGGAAGAGACGACGAGTAAGAGGGAGACGCCAAAGGTGCGTCTCCCTGAAGATAACCAGTGCCAATTGGCCTTCGGAGGGGCCTAAAGTCCAACAAACCGCCCTCTGACGGTCCAAAACGCCGCCGATTACGCCGCTATTAGGTCAGTAAGCGAGAGAGCATGCAGAAATTTGAGTGCCGCAAGGCACACTCAACGACATCGATACCCTGATGATCATATTTGATGGACAGCCTCTTCACTCACGGACGCAGGCTCCCCTTCCCCGTCGCGGGGAGGGCGTGTTGCCTCATTTAAGAATTTAACTATTGGGTAGTGGTTGCCTCATTTAGGAATTTAACTTTACCCTCTTATAGAACAGGGAGTCAAATGTTCCGTTGTTACCGGGAACGTGTCTGCCGAAGGGTGGTCTTTGTCTTTCTGAATTGTCACTTTCCGTATGTGCATTAGAAGTTGCTCCTGAGGTCATCGAGTTGTGCTTGCAGTTCGGTGACCTGGTCTAGGTTCTCGTGAAAGCGTTCGGCGCTTTGGCTTTCCTGCCAGCGTTCGGAGCGTTCGTCGGAGTAGGTCTGCATCTCGTCGCCGACGGTTTGCATCAGGCGCGCCGCCTGGTCAAGAGCCTTCCGCCAGCGGGCTGTGCTGGGCATGGAGGAAGGGCCTGCGGCGACCGGCAAGGCAAGCGGACTGCCGGGTGCGTTATGCAGTCGTGCGCGGTAGGCGGCTTGCCTCTCGGCATTGGTCGAGTGCTTACGCGGCTGGGCCATGGCTGTCACCTCCTTCAATCGTAACGTTACGTCTTTCGGCGTCCTGTGCAAAGCGTGGCAGTCCCATCTCCAGGTCGGCAATCTCTCGCCGCAGTTTCGCCGGGTTCAGGGTCAGATATAATCTTTGCCGATGTTCCTCGGCTTCGGGAGAGAGTATCTTTGCCGTCAGCAGCCTCTGCCACGGGGTTTGTGGGAGTGTCGTAGGTCTTCTTGACCCGCGCCCCTTCGCGGGACTTGCCGGTCAGCTTCATCGAGGGCTGGAAGTAGTTGAGGCTCAGGCCATGCACCAGATACAGGCGGTTGAAGTGGTCATGCGGCTGCCAGGCCCTCATAGCGGGCATAACCGACCAGGGGACGCACCACGGCGCCGTTCTTCTGCTCGACGTGGCACTGGTCGTTCTTCTTGTAGGGCCGGCAGCGGGTGAAGGTGATCCGATGCTCGTCGCAGTACCGCTTCAGGTGATGGTTGATGAACTCGGAGCCGTTGTCGCTGTCGATGCCGAGCAGCGGGAAGGGCAGGCGGCGGCGGATCAGGTCGATCCCCTTCTGAACCGTGACCTGGCTGCGGTTGACCAGGGCCGTGCATTCGGTCCAGCCGGTGGAGATGTCGGTCATGGTCAGCGTGTAGAGATACTCGCCCGACGCCGTGCCGCCGCAGTGCGCCACCAGGTCGACCTCCATGAAGCCGGGCCTGGCCTCGGTCCAGTCTTCGTAGGTGCGGATGGGTATCTGCTGGCGCAGGAGAGTGCCGGAATGGGTCGTGCTCATCCCATGCGCATGGGAGCGGCGCACGCGTGTGAGCATCCGCTCCGCCGTGGCAGATGCTCATCGCGAGCAGTTTCTCTTTGACCTTGGGACACGGACTGAACTCGTCGAAACGCACCAGCGCCTCGATGAACGGCCCCAGGAAAGGAACCAGACGCTTGGGACAGAGGCCCCCGGAGAGGCGCCAGAGGGACAGGAACGCCTGCTCCACATCCTGGCCGTACTGACGACTACGACGACGTGGAGCGGCCCCAGAGGGCGGCGCCGACGGCGATACACACGCCTTCCGAAGGACGCAGATCGCATATTTGCGGTTCAGGCCCGTATTCTCAATGAACTCATCGAGAATACGACCTTTATCGGATTTGCTCGCAGATCGGTAGCGCAAGGCCACCGCCGACGCGAGCTCGCGGCGAGACGGGATACTCATCATTCACCTCATTTACACCAGGCAAGCTGTAACTTGCTATGGTTAGATTCGTAAATGAGGCAACCGGGTGGCTATGGTTAGATTTTAGATGAGGCAAT
>CAWEDI010000017.1:0-160854 GCA_963807735.1 uncultured Pseudomonadota bacterium
GCCTATGATGGGAGATTTGCATGAAAAACGTGTTGCGGCTTGTGACTGAACCCGAGCCGGCGGCGGCGCCGGTTGATCCGCTTATCGCGGAGCGCGACCGGCTGGCGCGGCTGCTTGATCGCCTCGGCGCCTATGACGCCGCGGTCGGCGAGGCGCGCACGAAGCTTGAGAACGCGCGCCTCGCGCATGCGGCCCAACAGGAACAGACACAGCAGGCCTTCAAAGACTGGGCTGGGCGTGGCGGCGAGGGCCAGCCGCCGGCGACAGACCACGCGAAGCATAGCGCCGGGCGCCACGCGATTGAGCGCTGCGAATTGGAGCTCGCCGACGCGATTTCGGCGCACACCGCTATGAGCGGAACGCTGGCGCAGGCGCATTTGGCGATGAACCAAGTTCAGCTTCGTCTTGACGAGCGTCGGGTCGCGGCGATCACCGAGCGCGGCAAGGCTGAGGTCGACACGCTCGCCGAGATAATTACCGACGTGCACGCTCGCTATTGCGGGTTGGTCGGCTTGCGCGAGGCGCTGCTGCGCACGAGCGAATGTTTGCGAGCGCAAAACCAGCACGAGCGCGCGGCTATATGGTTGAATGCGGCGAACAGCAGCGTCGGCGACATTCATCCGGTCACAATCACGCCAAATCCGCAAACGATCGCCGCGAGCGTCGCGGAGGCGCTTCGGAAAATCCTAGAGGGAAAGGATTGAACATGACCAACAACACCTCATCACCGTTCTACAATCCAATGGGCAACCACCCCGGGATCGGTCCATATCCAGGTTTCGACACAGTCAGTTCGCCGACCAACCGGCCGCCGGCGCCGACGCCTGCCGCGCCGTGCTCGCCGCAACCGGCGGTGCGGAACCTCGACGGCGGGCTGACTCCGATGCCTGGCGGCCTTGGCCATTCGTTTGACATTCCCCCATCGCGGCGCTCGCCGGGGATGCCACCAGGCCGATAAGGAGGCAAGCAAATATGAGCGCGAGCGCGTCTATGCCGCTGTCCGCCTTCGTCGCCGAGATCGAACAGCGGCTCGGCGTCGCCCCGCCGCAGCCCTTGCAGTCATATGGGCCGCTCGGAAAAGCGCTGGGACGTATCGAGTTCGCGCTCGATACGGGCGGGCGCGCGTCGCGCCGGGACTTCGACAGCCGCCTGCGCCACTTGGAGAAACAGATGGGCCTTTCGTCGCCGCCCGTCATGGCGCCCGCCAGCGACGGCCACAACCCCGGCGCGGGGCCTCTGGACAGGCTGTTCACCAAGGCCGCGCCGGAAGGCACGGGCGAGCCGGTCCCGTTCGACGAGAAGTCCGCTAAGGCCTTCGCTGGAGTTGTGGCGAAATTGCTTGGAAAGTTGCGAAAAGGCGTCGTTGCGCAGCTCTATCACGGGCCGCTCGGCAAAGCCGCAGGCGACGACATCGATCCCGCCGAAATTGCGGCCGGGCTCGACCTCGGCGACCTGCAGGTGCTCGCCACCGACGACACGCTACCGACCGTGGCGAGCGACTCGGCGCGCGAGGCAATCGCGAGGATCGGCGTCACCGCGCCAGCCGATTTGACCAACCAAATAAACCAGGGCGCCGTTGCCGCCGCGCGCGACCGGGCCGGCGATCTCGTCAGCGAAATCACCGACACGACGCGCGAGATGATCCGCAAAGCGATCGCCGATGGCTTTGCGGCAAACCTGACGCGCGACCAAATCGTCGACAACGTCGCGAACGCCGGCGCGTTTGATGAGGACCGCGCCGAGCTGATCTCCAACACCGAAATTGCTCGCGCAAACAGCGAAGGCGCTTTGACCGCCTATAAGGGCGCGGCGACGCTCGGCATTTCGATCAAGAAGAAGTGGCTGATCGGCCTGGAGGCGTGCCCTGTTTGTCTGGCGAACGCCGCGCAAGGACCGATCCCGCTCTCGGAACCATTTTTGAGCGGCGCACAGACCCCTCCTCAACATCCGCGGTGTCGATGCAGTCTAGCGCCAACCATCAAGCAAACTGCTTCTCAGAAGGCCAGAATTCATGCCTTCGGTTGAAGTACCGGTCCTGTCAGACATCGCCGCCATCGCGGCGAGTTACCGCCGGCGCGGCTCGCCGTACGCTCCGCTGTTCGAGGCCCTCGCCGAGGCCGAGCGCCGGCTCGAACGCGTTGAGGCGTGCCAAGGACTTTGGCGTTATCTGCGCGCTGGCGGCCGCTTGCACTGAAGGATCGAAGCCATGTTGCTAAACGTCAGCTTGACCGGTGACCGCGAGTTGATCGCGAAGCTCGACGGGCTACCTCAGGCCGTCCACGACGCGCTTCTCCAAAAGGTCACCGAACTATCGTTGATGCTGGAGGAAAAGGTTAAGGGCAAACTGTCTGACGACGTGCTTCACGTTCGGACTGGCAACTTACGCCGCTCTATCTTCTCCGAAGTCGACGACCAGGGTAGCGCTATCTTCGGCAAGGTCGCGTCGTCAGGCGACGTGCCGTATGCGGCGATCCACGAATTCGGCGGCAAGACGCCGGCGCACGACATTCTGCCCAGCAAGGCGCAAGCGCTCGCGTTCGTCATGGAGGGGAAGACCGTTCTTGCAAAAATCGTTCGCCATCCGGGCTCAAATATACCCGAGAGATCGTACCTTCGGTCGAGCCTTGGTGACATGCAAGAAACAATCATCGAAGGCCTGACACAAGCCGTTCAGGAAGGGTTGAGCAAGTGACGGACGAAACATCGCTTCAAGTCACCTTCGGCGCGAACGCCGCAGCGCTATCGAGCGCTGCGGCAACCGCGAAGGCGTCGATCGCTAGCGTCGCCGCGGAGGCCCGCACGCTCGCGACTGCGGCAGCGGCAAGCAATACCGCAATGATTGCGCAAGCGGCGGCGCTCGTCGGCGCGGGCCACAGCGCACGCGACGCCGCTGCCGAGGCGGCGTCGCTTACGGCGAACATGAAACTGGCCTCCCATGCCGTCAATGACGGCGGAGGCCATGGTGGCGGGGGCCACGGCGGCGGCGGCTGGGGATCCGTCCTTGTCGAAGCGCGCGCACTGTTTGACGAGCTGTCATCCGGCCGAGCGCACCAGGCGATCGGCACCTTCACGCGGTTCGAGACCTTTCTCGGCCGCATCAACCCGATGTTCTCCATCGCGTCCCTCGGCGCCATCGGCTTCGGCGCCGCGCTGTTCGAAACCGCCAAGCATTTTCAAGATCTCCAAAACACAGCGGACTCGATCCGGCAGTCCGCCGCGTTTTCCGGCAATTTCAAGATCGTCGACCCCAAGGAGCTTGACGAGGCGGCGGCGAAACTTCGCGATCTGAAATCTATCTGGAATGAACTCGGGCTTAGCGACAAGGGGTTTTCGGAAGAGGAAATCACCAAAGTCACATCGTCGTTCGCCCAAATGGGGAATACGTCGAACGACACGATCAAAGCCATGGCGCTCGCCATGTCTGGCATGTGGCAACAGTTCGGGACGGATGAAAAAGAAGCCTCGAAAAACATCGTCGAGGTCTTTTCAAAACCCTTGGCGCCGATCGATGAAATCGCCAAGCGCCTCCACGGGCTGACCGACGAAGAAAGGGCGAGGCTCAGGACGGCGCAGGAAACGGCCTCGCCGTTGCAGGCGCAGGCGGCGCTGTACGATATTCTGGCACAGCGGGAGAGGCAGAGCACCGCGGAAAAGCGGGCGAACATTCAAGCTCAAATCGCGATGGAGCAAGCGCTCATCGAGAAAATCCGCGAGCGTGGAGGGAGTTCGTTCGACCTGGGCGCGCAGGAACAGGTCTTAAAGGGGTTCCAGGATCAACTCGCGGTCGTCGACAAGATCGGCAGTGGCCTGCAAACGATAGCCGACAAGATGCGCTCGGCGGTCGAACCGGCGCAGAACGTCGCCAACGCGATGCGGGATTGGACGAAGGCGGCCAATCCACAAGGCGCCGAACTCGACAAGTTGAAGGAGCAACTCGCCGAGGGCGAAGCGGCGCTGGCGAGGCTGCGCAACAACGCCGCGTCGCCGCAGGGCGCGTCGGTCTTCGGCGGGTTGGTCGCCAGCGGCGACGTCGCCGAGGCGGAAGCAGGGATCGACGTCTTGCGGGACAAAATTCGCAAGCTCAACGAGGAGATGAGCGGGACAAACCCGCGCCTAAAGGCGGAAATCGCCAATTTGCAGAGTGAGAACTCCGGCAAAGCAAACGCCGTCGACGAGGCGCAAAGAATACTGGATGCGGCGAAGCAAAACCTTGCTGAGCAGACCACGCCGAAGTTCAGCGGGCCGGACAGCGAAAACTACAAAGCTGTTGAACAGGCCGAAAAGGAACTCGCCGAAAAGAAGATCGCCTACGCAGAAAGCCAAGCCGCGCTGGAGATCGCGCTCGCCGGCAAGAGCTATCAAACGCGCTATGCCGCGGAGGTCAAATTAAACGAGGTCAAGAGGCAGGCCGCCAACGGAGATCCGGCAAAGCTCAACGATGCGGCAGCCGAGCGCGCGCGACTCGACCAAGGATTCAGCGAGCAGCAGCGAGCCGACGCGGCGGAGGCGCTTGACCAGGAGATCGCCGACCTCAAGGACGCGACGCAGCAAAAGTTGAAGGTGTACGAGGATGACGCGAAGAATCATCTGATAAGCGCCCAAAGGGAAGCCGACGACGCGCAGGACGCATTGCAGGACGAGCAAGACGATTTGCAGGCGATGTTCGCTCGCAAGGCGGCGATGTATGGCGACGACGCCAACAAAAGGCGTGAAATCGAACGCGCATGGGGGGCGGAGAATCGCCAGATCAACGACCAGATCGCCCAGCAAAACCGCAAGGCGTCCGACGCGACCGAGGCGGCGTGGCTGAGCGCGACGGGCGCGATCAACTCGGCGTTCGACGCGCAGATCAACGGGCTGCTCACCGGCACGGAAAGCTGGGGCACGGCGTTCAAGAAGATTCTGGCCGACCTGACCGAGCAACTTATCAAGCTCGGGCTCAACAAGGTGCTGACGGGCACGGAGAACAGCATCGGGAGCGCGGTCGGGATTCCGGGCGCACAGGCCAGCCAGGGCCTCGGCTCGCTGTTGACCCCATTCACGGGGTCGGGGCTTGGCGCAGCGCCGGCCGTCGCCCCAGCCATAGCTGCGGCGGGAGGCATCGGCAGCGACGCGGTCATCACTGCCAACACCGCCGCGCAGACTGCCGCCGCCAGCGCGGCAACTCTAAATACGGGCGCGACGACGCTCAACACCAGCGCGACGGTCACAGGCAACGCCGGCGCGGTCGCTGGCGCCGCAGCTCAGGCCGCGGGAACCACGGCTCAGGTGGCCAACACCGCCGTCGTGGTCCCGAATACGATCGCCACGGCCGCAAACACCGTTGCAACCCAAGCAATATCGTTTTTCAAGGCTATCTTCCCGGGTTACGCCGAAGGGACGCCCTTCGTCTCCAATACCGGACTCGCGTTGATCCACCAGGGCGAGGCGATCATCCCCGCGGCGAAAAACCCATTCTCGCGCATCGGCATGCCGAGCTTCGACACCGGCGCGTGGGAAATCCCGCACAACATGGTCGCCGGGCTCCACTCCGGCGAAATGGTCGTCCCGCAGCGCGGCGGCATCGCCGATCAGTTCCGAGACTTTGCCTCAAACGGCGGCTTTGCTGGGCGTGGCGAGGGCGGTGGAGGTGCGAACGTCGCCATCCACCCGACAACCCATGTCCACGTAAACGCGCTCGACGGCGCGAGCGTCGGCCAATGGTTCCGCGGAAATTCAGGCGAGATGATGCGTGCGATCGACCAGGCGGTGCGCCACGGCGCGCATCTGGGGCTGCGGCGGCTGACGACATGAAGACCGATGACGAAGTTCTCGCCCTCTCGCGCGGCGTCGTAGAGGCGACCGTCGGCGCAAGCTTCGGCGCCGCGGCCGGGATCTCGATGTATCAGGGCATGGCGATTGTCGCCGCCCTGGCGGAGCGCGGGCTGGTCGACATGATCCGCGTTGCCGAGTGGGCGGACACCCTCGCCGCTATGCAGGCCGCTGGCGATGCGCCGGGCACGCCAAACGTCATTGCGCAGGGCCTTCGCAGCTTCTCTGCCGTGCTGCGCGCGATGGCCGCTCCGCCTATCGTGGCGACGGTCGAAGGGACGACGACGCGGCAGTGACTCGCCGTGCCGTGCGGCGCATGTGGGGTTTGCGGCACGGTGGCGAGAACTAGCTTTCGCTGGCGTCACCTTGGCGAGCGTGACGAAATCGAGCGGTCGAGCCGCGAGGTTCCCGTTCGAAGTCCTAGCCAAGACACCGGCGCCCGTTCTCCTGAGCGGGCGCCGGTCTGTCTTCCAGAAACACGATCGGCAAACGCGGGGTTTTTCGTACCCCACGTTTTGAATTTGAGACGTACGGCTGGCGCGTTCGGCGCCTTGGACAGCACGGAGACGAGAAGGGTTTGCTCTCTCAAGCGGCGGAGCTACTCCCGCATTCCGGAATGATGCCGCCCAAGAGGTCGTCGAACGCCATCCGTCTCTGCTCTGGACTCACGAACCCGGAGAGCGTGGCGATGTGTGTGGCCCCGTTGAGCTCAATGCACCTCCAGGCGGCGTTTGTCTCAAAGAGTGGGTTCAGCGTCTGGCTGAGGTCGTCTGTCTCGCCAGCGAAAATCGGAACCCACTCCTTTGATGAGGCGTCCTGCTTGCAAAACACGTAGAGGCCGGCTTTAGCCTGATATGCACACCAGATAGGGTCGACGAAAAAATCATAGGTTCGCCCCTGGGCGCCGCGCCAAAACGCTTGCTGTTGAAGCTTTTCCATTACCGCAATTCCCTTCCTCATTCTGACGCCAGGGCCTTCGCCGTTTTCATCAACGAAGATCACGCCGCCAACCTCAAGCGCGGCGCGCATATCGGCAATCGCTTCCGCCGACACGATGCGCCGGCCGCGCTCGAAATCCACGACCGTCGACACACTGAGCCCTGCCGCCGAAGCAAGCCCTGGTTGGGTCATGTCCAAAAGCGCACGGGCCGCGCGACATTGGGCGGGGGTCATTTTGCGATTTCCTGTTGACGGCCAAGCAAGTCGAGATTATCCACATTTTCTGTAGATAGCAACTCAACGGAGCAACTTCAATGCCCAACGCCACCGTGCGGGCAAACGCCCAAGCCATGCCTATCGATCGCCGCACCGCCCTCGGCTCCCTCGCCGCCGCCGGCGCGCTTCTCGCCGTCCCGCGCCCCGCCAAGGCGGAGGGCGTAGAACCCGAGATCGCCGCCGCCATCGCCCGTATCCAGCCCCTACAACAGGCACTGATTGCCGCCGAGAATCGGCTTGACGCGCTAGAGGCGCAATATGTCGAGCCGCCGCCCAGCGACGAACTGATGGCGCTCGCCGATGACCGCTACAGTTTCGGCGCTACAGCGCAGGCGGGCGAGGTTCTCACGCCCGAAGACATCGAAGCCGCAGAACAGCGCTATCTCCAGATGCGCACCGTCGCCGATAGCCCGACCATGCACCCTTCCGCGAGGAAGGTGTTCGAACGCGTCAGAGCGGTTTTTCGCGCCGGCGCGGCTTGGCGCGACGCGAAGGAAGCGGAGAATGCCCGCTTGGGGATCCCCGAAGCGATAAAAGCCTCAGACGCCGCAGCGCACGCGCTTCACGATGCTCTGGACGCGCTGACCGAACCACGCCCGCGGACCGTCGCTGGCCTCGCCGCAGTCGCGCGCACACTACTCGAGGCCAGCGAATTCGAGGGCCACCACCAGGGCGAAGCGCTGGCGCGCGCGGTTCTCCACCTTGCCGAACTGGAGGCGTGACGGCGCGGGAAAACTGTTCCCCGCGGCGACGGTATTGGCTCGGCCTGGCGCTGACGCCGGGCCGATCGGGTTTCCAAGTCGCGCTATTTGAAACGCGGTCTGTTCCGCAACATAATGAAATCGCCGGTAGCGAGCTGGAGCGCCGCGAATGTCTGTCCGCAAGCGAACGTGGCCGACCGCCGACGGCGGCCAAAAGACGGCATGGGTTGTCGACTATGTCGACCGCATGGAGGGCGGAAAGCGCAGGCTGAAAACCTTCGACAAAAAGAAAGACGCCGATGCGTTCGCCGCCAAGGCCAGCGTCGAGGTCCGCGAGGGTATCCATACCGCGGACAGCGCCAGCATCACGATCGCCGAAGCCGGCAAGCGGTGGATCGCGGCGGCTGAAGCGAGCGGCCTGGAGCGCTCGACAACGGAGGCCTACCGTCAGCACCTGCGGTTGCATATCGTCCCCTATCTTGGCTCGCTCAGGCTTTCGCAACTCTCGGCGCCGATGGTCCGCGAATTCGAGGATAAGCTCGCGCGCGGCGACATGCCCAACGGCGCCGAACCGCAGCCGAGATCGGCGGCAATGGTCAAGAAAATCCGTGTCTCCCTTTCGTCGCTGCTATCCGAGGCCCAAGAGCGCGGCCTTGTCACCCGCAACGTCGTTCGTGAGCTTCGTCGCAGCCGTCATCGTGGCGCCGAGCGCCGGGCTGAGAAGCGGCAGAAAGGCAAACTCAAGGTCGGCGTGGACATTCCGACCCGAGAGGAAATCAAGGCCATCGTGGCGGCCGCGCAAGGGCGTTGGCGGCCGTTCCTGTTGACGGCGATCTTTACCGGCCTGCGCGCGTCCGAACTGCGCGGCCTACGCTGGCAGGACGTCGACCTCGGCAAGCGCGAGCTCCATGTCCGCCAGCGCGCCGATAGATACAGCGAGATCGGCAATCCGAAATCCGAGGCCGGCGAGCGAACCGTTCCGCTGACGCCGATCGTGGCGAACACATTGCGCGAATGGAAACTCGCGTGCCCGAAGAGCGTGGCCGGCCTTGTGTTTCCGTCGAGCGGCGGCCGGGTCGAGCATCATTCCAACATTGTGAGCCGCGGCGTGGTCCCAACGATGATCGCAGCCGGAGTCGTGACGTGCGAAAGAGCGCCGGACGGCGCCGAGATTGTTCGCGCCAAATACACCGGTCTGCACGCCTTCCGTCACTTCTACGCGTCATGGTGCATCAACCGTCGGCAGGATGGCGGCCTCGAGCTTCCTGGCAAGGTCGTGCAGGAGCGACTCGGCCACTCCAGCATGACCATGACGATGGACGTTTATGGTCATCTATTCCCACGTGGTGACGATTCCGAAGAACTGGCGGCTGCAGAGCGTTCCCTATTTTAACTCTTGCCGGCATCGCGCTTGTCGATCGCTGCCCGCTTCGACTCTGGAAGCCGCATATAAGCGGCCTCAACGTGTTTTGGTTGCGAGATCATGGCTTCAACAATTAGGTTCACCAATTGAAATAGCATGTATGCTGCTTCCTGATCGTCTTTTAAGTCAATCTGGCCGGGATGAACGGCCTCGTTCCCTACAACTCTTACGTAGTCGAGAGCTTGCTGAACTTTTTTACTGAGGCCCTTTTTTACGAGGCAGCCAATATCATCGTTTATATTTTCGCCCTTCTCTCCAAGTTCTCTACAAAGTTTCTGAACGCAAAGACGCAGTAAAGCAGCCGCGCCGCGGGGAGACAAGTCGACAATTGCTGCGGCCTCCCTGAAATCAGCAGTAACGTCGGCCGGCATGTCTCCATTTGGAGTCAGACCAACAGCTCTAATCGGAAAAACGCAGTGATCGTTTAGCCAAATGGCGAATTCTTTACACGCGTAACATTGGGACATTGCAAGATTTCCAACTCTCGTCAAATAGTTGCTGTCCGCCTTCAGGCTGTCATTTGATGCTAACCACACATAGCCCTGATTCCTTTTCGCCCAACGGTTGCGTTCAGCGTTTCGCGCCTGCAGCAAATCGATAGCAGCTATTTTAAATTCATTTGCGGATGGGTTAATCGGCGCGAGAGAATGACTAGGTCGCGTCGCATAACAGACGAACCACTCTTGGCTACTAAATGCCCCGCAGTCGGGGCAGATAAATGAATTCAGGCCCAACCCAGGGGTCGCAAGTTCGGTCATTGACCCGTCTCGTCGCGAAAAGCGCAGTATGGGGATTGGGCGAACGCAACACAAACGCAACATGCAACCAAAATCGTGTTTTAAAACAATGTGAACAAGCAGTCTGTAAATCCGCTGGCTAAGCCTTCGTAGGTTCGAGTCCTACCTCCCCCACCACGCCACTTTTCAATCCTTGATATCGTTGAGTTTTCGGCGCTCCGGCCCTCACCTTCCCCTTCGGGTGAGGGCGTGTTTGTTCGAGATTTGGTCCGTTCGGACGCAGCGCAGCGGCTCGATTGCGGGCATGCTGAAAATGCGGACCGAAGGCCCGCGCACGCCACTGCGTTCGTTCGACGGCCCCAACATGGCGAAAGAGGCGGTTAAAGACGACAGCGCCAAGGCGTTCTACGAGACGGCGGAAACGGCGGTTCCGGCCGCGGTTGCAAAGCACCTGGCAAAGGCATTGTGAGATGAGCGCAGACATCGAAGACGCGGCCGACGACGGTTGGGTCTCTATCGACGAGCTCGCCAAGGCGGCCGGTCTCAACCGAATCACAGTCGCCCGCCGCGTCGCCAAGTTCGAGGGCGAGGGTCTCGTGCTGGTGCGCCATATCGACGGCCGCAAGATGGTCGACAAGGGCAGTTACGACCGGGCCTGCGAAATCGCGCTCGACATTTCGCAATCCCTCAACGCATCGGGCCGAAAGCGAGCCAACGCCGGAACATCGGCCGGCAATTCGAGCGCACTTGCCCTCGCGCAGGCCCGGCGCACGGCGCTCGCGGCCGACATCCTGGAAATGCGCGTCGCCGAGATGCGTAAGACGCTTTTGAACGCCGACGAGGTAGCCGGCGCGGCCGCGAGGGCCGGCGCGAGCCTTGCGCGGGGGCTGGATGCCCTTCCGACGAAAGCGGAGGAGTTTAACGGTCGCGACGCAAGACGGTGTACAGCGGCTGCGGGCGGCCCTGAAGGCCCATGCGCGGGAAATGCGGGAGAGGCTGGCGGCGGATATGAGTAGCCTCGCGGCCGAGGGCGCGGATCGCGAGGAGACCGGCGAGGCGGTGAATTGACCCTCGCCGACGCCGCCGTCAGTCCGAATAGGTGAGCAACTCGCCGTTCGAGCCTGTGTTAAGTTGGAAGCCGCTCTGGTTGAAGTTGCCCGCCAGCTTAAGCGACGCAGTGTGATTGCCGTCGGCAATGTTGACGATGACGCCGCCAGCTACGCTCTCGATCGATTTGGTCGCGTTGGAGGCGAAGCCGATCAGGTCGATCGCGTCGTCCGCCGCTGCGCCGAAAGAGAATATGTTTGACTGGAATATGCTGGCGTCACTCAGCCCCAATTCCGCGTTCGCGCCGTTAAACTGCACCGTCTGCGATGCCGTTTGCGCGCTAAGCCCTAGGTAGGCGCCAGCGTCGATCACCTCGTGGCCGGAACCTGAAATCGTCGTAGAGAAGGTCAGCGAGCCGCTTTCGGCGACGATCTGCCCATTGTTAGTGACTTTGGCCCCGCAGAAAAACGGACCCGCGCTAGAGTCGCGTATGAACGAGCCGGAGTTGTAGATCACTGAGCTCACGCCAACAGCAGAATTGCTGAGATAAGATCCCGACGCGATCTCATAAACGTTATTGTTGGAGATGACTATCGAGCCATCGAGGGTGACATTGCCGGCTTGATCAATAGTTCCGTTATCGTTAATGCGGACGGGGCCGCCATTTGCAGTCCCGAATATACCACTCAATTGAGTCACCGTTCCGGTTACGTCAATCGTGCCTTGAGTGACGGCGCTCGCGACTAGCGAGTTGCTGCCACTCGTCAAGGTCAGAGTTTTGCCGTTGAGCTTGAGCACGGCGGAAGCGCCATCAAGCTGCCACGAGCCGCTATAGCTGAGAGTGGTCTCCAGCGTCGTGACGCCGCCGGTGATTAAAATTTCCGCTACACTGACGTTTGCAGTGTAGAGCAGTGCGTTCTCAATTGTGCTGACCTCCAAAGTTCCCGTGCCGGAGATGGTTCCGTTCAACACGGCGGTTCCGTCGTTCAAATCAAAGGTGCTCCCGGCGTCAATGGCGATCGTTGCGGTTGCATAGTTCGTGAACGTAGCCTCTAGGATCAGCTTGGAATTGTCGATGACCGTCATCAGCCCGCTGTTCTTGATGGGAGCGCGCGTAGGGTATCCGTTGCCGAGCGACGTCCCGTTGACGACCTCGTAGGTCGCGCCCTTGGCCACTGTGAGAGAAGCTGGCGAGAGATTCTGCCGTCCGATGAGGACTTGCCCATCCTGGGTTATAGTTGCGCCCGAGCAGTCCACCAAACTCGCGCCGTTCAGCAATAAGGTATTTCCCAAGGTGGCGGAGCCGACTACGTTAACGGTCCCGGCACCGGCGATCGACCCATTAAGATTTGCACTTCCCCGGAGGTTGAGTAGATTTCCGTTCAGGTTCAAGATGGCGTTGGCGGCGAGCTGGAAATCGCCGCTGTAGCCAAGGCTCATGTCGAGCGTCGTTGTGCCTGAGCCTACCTCAAGAGCGCCAACCGTGACATAATTCGTGTCGAGGGTATGCGCGCCGCCAAACAGGTCGAGTTCGCCGCGGCCGATCACCTTTCCCGATATACTGCCTTTGTAGACGTCGAGCGTATAACCGACGCCGACGCCGAGCGTGGTGCCGCTGGCCACATCCAACTCATCGTCGATCGTCCCGCCGAACCGGGCGATCAGCGAGCCGGATTGCATGCTCAAAGTCACGGCCGTCCCGGTCTTGATCGCCGCGATTGTGTCCGTCGAATTGTAGGTGATGGTGTATCCTAATGAGCCGTTGTTGCCGATGCCGACGACGTCGTTGACCCCGGGTACCGAATGCGCGGGCTCGCCGGGATCGGTCACTGTCCAGTTGGCGGCGGTTTCCCAGGTGCCGGCCGTGGTGGTCCATTGTGCGGAATAGAGCGTCGTCAGCGGCTCGGCGCCGCCCGTCGCCGGCGCGTCGGCTGTCAGTCCCGAATAATTGGCGGCGAAGGCCCCCCACGCATCGTTGCCTGCGGCAGCGAGGGAGAGTTCGTCGGGATCGATTTCAAGCCCGTCAGTCGAGCTTTCCCACGCGAGGTTCGCAGAGGCCCGGTTCGAAGAGTTGGACAGCATGTCTCGCTCCCGCGCGCGTCGTTAGGCCCCGCGACAGTTCGCGGAACGCCACGCCGTTTCGAGCTGGGCGGGGCGACGCTCAGCCGTCCGCCTTGTCGTCGGCGTCTCCTATACTCCCCAGGGTTACGGGGGCAAGAACTCTGGCGGTCGGACTGGCAGTGTGCTTTCTCGTCTCGCCCCTCGCCCATCACGCAAGCGCGCTGGCTGCCGAGCAGGGCTGCGCACAGGCGCCGAAGCTCGGCTCTGAGTTCAGGGATTGCCCCAGGCGCCCGGCGATGGTGGTGATCCCGGCTGGGCAATTCACCATGGGCTCTCCGGAGGGTGATCCTGATGCGCGCCCCAACGAGCGGCCGCAGCATTAGGTGACGATCGCCGGTCCGATCGCCGTTTCGAAGTTCGAGACAACCTTCGACGAATGGGATGCTTGTGTTGCCGCCGGCGAGTGTCTGCCGGCCCCGGATCATTGGGGGCGCGGTCGAATGCCCGCAATCAATGTGAGTTGGTATGACGCGAAGCAATACGCAATCTGGCTCTCGCAGGTCAGGGTCAGCAGTACCGACTTCTGACTGAAGCGGAAGGGGAGTTCGCCGCCCGCGCCGGGACGGCGAAGCGCTTTTCTTGGGGCGACAATCCCGGCGAGAGTGAAGCCAATTGCGACGGCTGCGGAAGCCGGTGCGATCTTCAGCAGACCACGCCCGTGGGCGCGTTCAAACCAAGCGCGTTCGGGCTTCACGACATGCACGGCAACGTTTGGGAGTGGGTCGAAGACATTTGGCACGACGACTATGACGGCGCCCAACGACGGATTGGCATGGGCGTCAGGCGATCCGGACTATCGCAAAATCAAACGCGATTGCGACTACACCTTATATGCCGAACGCAACCTGATCGAAACGTTTCTTCGGCTTTTCGCTTCAGTACTGTCGGAGGAAGGAGATCAGCGCCGGTCATCAACGTCCTTGGTATCGAAAGAAGCGGTCCGTTGAAATTTGTATGTAAAACTTTATGGCGAAGCGCTTTGCTTCGTTGCGTAGCGTACAAAATAAATCTCACGGACACGCATCCCAGAAGCCCTGGCTGCGGCTCGCGTCGGTATAGTACCAACATAGGCCCGGACCCGGGGCCGCGCCCGCATAGGAGATAGCTGCGGCGGCGGTGACGACGCCGAGCGCGGCGCCCGCGGCGATTGCCCCTCCGGGCCCCCAGCGATACCAACCGGGGCGCGCCCAACCTCCCCATCGCGCGCCGCCTGCCCGGTATACGCCGGCGCCGTGGTAACCGGGACGCACAACCGCGGTGCGACGATAGGAGACGCCGCCGCGTGGGCCCACCGCAACGCCCCTTCTGACGAAGCGAGCCACTTTCTGCACTAGAGGATCAGGCTGTGCGCTCAGTTCCACCGAGGGAAGCGACACTGCTTCGACTGGCGACCAAGTCATCGGCGCGCACAGCGAAAGACATATCGCGATCATGAGTCGGCTTTTCACTTCGACCTCCCCGCGCTCGCAGATAACCACCGGCGATCAGGCATTTGGCTCTGCATTTGCACCGTCTACACTCGGAACGCTCGGTTCAGCAGAACACCCGGCGACCCTGCGAAGGTAGCGTGTAACTGTAACAGCTCAGTTGGGCGTCTCATCGGGCGCCGGAAGAACCCTGATTGGCGGCGCGCCGCCTGACCGATCGCCGACTGAGTTCGCCAAGCGATTTTTGGCGCCTGGCGTGCGACGCGCGGATCGTTTGTTTCCAAGAGAGACATTTCCGCACAATGAAATCCCCTGAGCTCGGGTTATAGATCGGTGGTCACGAATTTAAAGTCATGGCCTTGGCCGCTCGCGTGTAACGCTGTATACTTGAGAGCGGATTCAGACATTCGACGGATCCCGGGCAAATCTAAAACCACAGTAGGGATTTCAGACAACTTTGGACTGGTGTCCAATTCGGCGTCGGCGCAGGTGAACGAGTGCCTGAACATCGAACACAGATTCAGTGTCTCTCAATCGGAGGTATCGACGGTCTCCGAGGCGCGGTGGCGAACGCGGATTTCGAGGTCGTGCAACTGGAGCGGGGACCGCTAGCCGGCGCCCTCACCCACATCAAAGGCGACGGAATTGGCCTGAGCTTCGGACGATTTTCACATGGGCTCCGCGCGCGGGGCGTTGTGAGTTCCGATTACGTGGCTTTCGGCATGCTCCTGGACAGCAGCGGGGAGACCTCGCAATGGGACTGCGCGATGACGCCCGGCGACATTGTCGTATACCCGAGAAACAGGGATCACGAAGCCGTCTATAGAGGCGGAGCGGCCTACGCGACGATCTATCTCAGTCCGGAGGATATCGATCTTCACTTCAAACGGGAAGCCGCGGCGCTCGGAGAGCCGTCAGTCGTCGATCGCGCAAGGGTCTATTCGGCGGCTTCAACAACAAGCCGAGAGATTCGGCATCGGGTCGCCGCGATTGTCTCCCGAATGAAAGCGGCTTCGACGGCGACGCCGGCCACGATCGATTTTATGACACGTTCGCTTCTCGAGGTCTATTTGACGCATATCCTAAGCTCACTCCCTCATGAGCGAGAACAGCAGCCGCAAAACGCCTTTGCGTTGGTGCGGGATACCGAAGACTACGTTTCCTCCGCAGGCGGCCGCGCCATCCACATTTCCGAAATATGCACGGCGCTGAACGTGTCGAGGCGGACCCTGCATCGCGCGTTTTCCGACCGGCTAGGCGTGGGACCTATCGAGTATCTCAAACGAAAACGGTTGTCGGTGGTTCAAAGAATTCTCGCGCGGAGCGACCCTGTGACGGCGAGCGTTTCGGATATCGCGATGGAGAATGGATTTTTCGAGCTTGGCCGCTTCGCCAACTACTACAGAATGCTGTTTGGCGAGAACCCATCGGACACCCTGAAGAAGTCGCGCGAGATCGCGCCCGCGGGGGCGGCATAACCAAGCTCTCGTTTCCTGCGTCAGTGGGTTTTCTTCAAGGCCAACCTGATCGTGTTCGCCAGGCGCTCGGCGATCTCATCCATCGCCGGCAGTTCGATCGCGTGCTCGGACCTATCCATGACCTCCGATCCGATGATTTCGCCAGTTTCCACGTCGGTGAAGACCCAGCAATAGCGAAAACTATCGGAAACCGCGTGCACGGATATGTCGCACGCGTACACTGCCTCGGCGCCATTCCTGATGCGGTTGATCGTCTTTGCCGCGACGTCGGCCTCCTGGGACGAAGCGAGAAAAAGTCTCAATCCGCTGTTCTTGAGCCGCGCGACAATCGACGCCAACAACAGCGAAACGCGGGTCGTAACCAGGCCGTCGCTCTTGTCCGCCTGCGTCTCCAGGATCACGCACGGGCTGCCGCCCGAGGGCTCACTAGCGGCGGCGTCCTGGAGAGCCTCGTGGTCGACAAGCAAGAAGCGGGGGACATAGGCGCCGGGAGGAATCAGGATTCTCACCTGCTCGTCAGGCGCCGCGTGCTCGTAATATGCGGTCAGCGCCGATCTGAGACGCGTCGCTTCTATCCTGACAATCGGATCATTGGTCGGATCAAAATCAGAGCCGCGCCCAAACACATCCACCGCGATCGTATAGGCCTTGATCCGTTCGCCTCGGCCCGCGAGCGCTTCCGAAACAACGAATGTCAGAAAACGCCGGTTGCGTTCTGAAAGCTTGAGCTTTCCTCCCGAAAGCATCCGTTCAAGCGCGCTTTTGACCAGCTCGCTCGGCGGAGCGTCGGGGTGGGTCGCCAGATGTCCTCTCGCATCCATTGTGGCGTCCTTAACCAGGACCGGATCGGGCTATTGATCTGTCTTTTTTGTGTCACTGTCGCAACGAACAGCATTCGCCGCGATGAAGCGCTTTTCGACTTTCCGTCAGGTCTACGGTAACCCGACGAAACCCTGCTGTCTTGTGCAATATGTGCCACCGGATACTTCATGCGGCTATGACTAACTTGTCGGATAGGCATTGTCTCAGTTTGTCTCATTTGAATGGCTCGGCGTTAGGAACCGAATAGGAGATACAATTGGTAACCGTGCTTGAAAATTACCCGCAAATTATCGTTGAGCAATAGAAAGTCGAGATGAGATCGGTTTGACACAAAAGCGCCCCATGTTACCGAGGTACACATTTCGTCCTCCGGCTTTGCTTGGGCCAAGGGCGCTCCCGAGCGCCTAGTTAACGTGGCGTGCTTTCAGTCTACGCGTCTTCTATTTACTGGAAGTGTTTGGCTTTGAAGACTATATCGCACTGAACCGTAACGTTCGTCCGAGTTGATATGGTCGGCGCACGGCGAAAGCATAAATACCTGCGGAAAAGTCGGGAGCGCTAATATGGGGGAGGCATTTGTTGGACCGACCCCAGTAAAATGGGAGACGTGACAAGGCTTCGAGATTCGAGGTCAAGCTTCGCGCCCGCGTTATCGGCCAAGGACTTTGAACACACGGCCTTCAGGCGGCGTCGATTGGGTTAGCTCGCGAACGGATTCGACGGCTGCCCACGATCGCCGCTTCGTTACCGTTACGAGTTTCGCCGCCCCCCACTTGGTGGTTGATCAACCTTCCTCGTTTGCATAGGGAGACTAACGTGGTCGACGCCTGCCGCCGGGGCGCGGCGCGGGTAGTCTTACGCTGGCCGGAAGCTCGATCGAAACTCCGAGAGCGCCTCGAGAGCGACGCCCGACTTGCGGAGCTGTGCGAGGCTTATGAGACTGCCTGCGCAGCCGCCGACTACTGGTTGCGCTCGAAAGCTGGGATCGCCTCCACGCGGGCGGAGGAATATCGCGCGCTGGCTGTCGCGATGGAACAGGATATTCTGGATGCGTTGGCGTGACGAACGCCGGTTTGTCCCATATCGAACGATAGGTCGATGGGCGCCCTGATGGCGCGCTGTTCTCTCTCCGCGTCTCTGGCGCTCCTGGTTGGCGCGACGCTGGCGCTCTCCGCTTTGCAACTCCCGGGCGCGCGCGCGCAACAGGCGATCGAACCCGACAACGCCGGGCTGGACTTTTTCCGTCCGCCGCGGACTCTCTTTCAGCCGATGTATGAATTGCAAACGGCGCCGGGCGGCGGCCGTGAGACGACGACCGAAACACTCAATTTGCGACTGGATCACAGCGTGGACTTGGCGCCGCAATGGGCGCTGGTGTTCCGGACGGACCTACCGCTGCGCGCCAAGGACGCGGTCAGCGCGAGCAATCCCGCCGGGGATTTCCTGTATGGCGTCGGCGACACCGATTTCCAAGCGGCCGTCATCCATGGCGTCGACGCGCGCTGGGCGGTCGGCTTTGGCGCCCGCCTGATCACGCCGACCGGCGGAGATACACTTGGATCAGGAAAATGGCGGATCATGCCGCTCGGCGGCTTCCGCTACAGTTTGTTGGAGATCAATTCATCGACCTATTTCGAACCGATCGTCAGATATGACGCCAGCGTCGCCGGCGATCCCACCAAAAGAAACTTCAGCAATCTGCAGTTCGGGCCGATGCTGAACTTCGGCTTGCCCGACCGCTGGTTCTTCACCCTCTACCCAAGCCAGGACATTCGCTGGAACTTCGGCGATCGCGTCACCGGTCAGACGGGTCGGCTATTCCTGCCTTTCGACGCGCGCATAGGACGGAAACTGTCGGACAATGCGGCGCTGTCGCTTGAGATCGGCGTGCCCATCCTCAAGGACTACCCGGTCTACAACTTCAAGACGCAGGTCAGACTAAACCTCACGTATTGAGACGGCCTGAAGGTCCCGGCGCCATTCGGTTTCGCGTCAGGGGCTCTGACTCCGGCGCTTCAGTACTTCGCCATGACCGTTTTCGGCGTCGTCGGCGCTTCCGGCGATATCGAAAACGTCAACCAGATGTTGTAGCCTGACGGCCGGTCAAATCCGTTGAATTCCTTGTATCCCTTGGCGCTGAAAGAACCCTGCATGCCCGCGACGGGGAACAGGAAGGTCATTTGCGGCCCAACGCCCATGACGCGCGACTTGAAGGGACCGACTTTGTCGCCGGAACCGCTGTCGCCGGAGATCTGCTGGTAGACGTAACCGACAGCGCCGAAGTTGAAGTTCGGCGTAAGGAAGTGCGACGCGCCCCAGTCAAAATGGCCGTCGATGCCGCTTTGGTACTGCGTACTCGGATTGATGAAATTGTAGGTGGCGCCGAGGACGAACGAGAGTTCGTTGCCGGTCTGCGGGTTCAAATAGGTGTACCCTCCGCCGGCGTCGATCGCCGCGTGTCCGATGCCGATATTGGCGAGGTTTTGCGTACTGTAGTCGCCGACCGGAATATCGCCGGTCAGGTAGGTCATGTAGTTGTTCAGGCCCTGGTTCCAGCGCAACGACGCCTGCGGATAAAGGTCGCCGAAGCCGGTCGTCGTCTGTTCCCGGCTGCCCGAGATCGTTCGGCCAAGCGGACCTGTCAAGGTTCCGAAAATCGACACGTCGTTCTGGGCGACGATGCTGCTCATGCTGACGATAGCCTCTCCGCCGAGCACGGGAGTCGGGAATGCGTAGGCGAGAGTGGAGTACTGGACATCCCCACGCGCGCTCACATCGGCCACGACACGTCCGCCGATCTGAAAGTCTGTGCTTTTTCCTCCGCTGACCGAGGTATAGTAATTGGTCGTCGAGAAGGACATTCCGGGCTGCAGAGGCACGGCGGCAAAGCTTCCGAAGATGCCCGGAAGCCAGAAGCTCACGCCGCCTTCGTCCGCCGCGGCCGGCGCCGCCGAAAGCGTCGCAACCCCAATCATCGCCAGCAATACGGGCGCAGAGGGACGTCGCGCCGACGCCCTTAACTCATGTGGGCTAGCGAACCTTCCGGCATCGCTCAGCAGCATGGATAGCCCCTCCAAGTCGTTATTCGCTGATACGACTGATTCGCTCAACCTAACTAGTGCACGAAAACCACACACTGCTACATAGCGAGGCTTCCGAGAAGCTTTGGTCGGAGTAGAAAACCAATGGCGCCGCCGCGGATCCGACAGCAGAACCCAGATCTGATATTGGCGGAACCAGCCCTTCCCATCTACGATTCTGGCGGAAAGCCCGAGTGTTGTGGCGAAATGACCTTCGCCGCGCGTCACTGGTGGAGAAAGGCTGCGCGCGGTTGCAAGGAGAGTGACGCCGGCGCGCGAAGCGCCCCCGGCCAAGCCGATGTTACGGTTACAGACTCCTCCGGCCCGGCGATCCCATGTCAAAGCTCTGCTTCTCGCGCGACCGCGGTTCTGACCCGCAGATTGCCTTTCCGTTGCGATTCGTCGGCCGGAGGAGTTCATGGCGCAGACAAGTTTGCTTGCCGCGGCAGCCGCCGCCGCTCTGTTGGCCTTCACTGGCGCCCCGACGCGCGCGCAGGAGGCCACAAAGCCCAACATCCTGGTGATTTTCGGCGACGACATCGGCCAATCGAATATCAGCGCCTACACGCAGGGCCTGATGGGGTATCGTACACCGAATATCGACAGCATCGCGAAAGGAGGCATGCTGTTCACGGACTACTATGCCGAGAACAGTTGCACGGCAGGTCGCTCGTCCTTCATCACAGGTCAAACCCCTAAGCGCACCGGCCTCTCCAAAGTGGGCATTCCAGGCGCAACCGCCGGCCTCCAGGATCGCGACATTACGATTGCTCAGGCGCTGAAGCCGCTCGGCTACGCCACCGGTCAGTTCGGTAAGAACCATCTTGGCGACCGAGATGAATTCCTGCCGACCAACCACGGCTTCGATGAATTTTTCGGCAATCTATATCATCTGAACGCCGAGGAAGAGCCCGAGCGTCCCTACTGGCCGAAGGATGACGAGCCCTATGTCAAGGCGAACTCGCCCCGGGGCGTCCTGCACACTTCCGCGGACGGGAAGATAGAAGACACCGGCCCTCTCGATAAGAAACGCATGGAGACCATCGACGACGAGACGACGGCGGCGGCAATCGATTTCATGGGGCGTCAGGTCAAGGCGAAGAAGCCCTTCTTCACCTGGATGAACACGACCCGCATGCATGTCTTCACGCACGTACGCGAGTCGATGAAGGGACAGAGCGGCATGCCCGGCAACGAATATGCCGACGGCATGATTGAGCACGACGGCGACGTCGGCAAGCTGCTCAAGTCGCTGGACGACCTTGGAATCGCCAACAATACGATCGTAATCTACACGACCGACAATGGCCCCAATCAGTTTTCCTGGCCCGACGCGGCCACGACGCCTTTCCGATCGGAGAAAGACACGAACTGGGAGGGCGCTTTTCGTGTTCCCGCGATGATCCGTTGGCCCGGCCATATCAAGGCAGGCGAAGTCTCTAATGAGATGTTCTCTGGCCTGGACTGGTTCCCGACCCTTCTCGCCGCGGCGGGCGACACGACGATCAAGGAGCGCCTTCTCAAGGGCGACACGATCGGTGCTCACAAGTTCAAAGTCCATCTGGACGGTTACAACGAACTCCCCTACCTCACCGGGCAGCAGCCCAAGGCGGAGCGGCACGAATTCGCCTATTTCAACGACGATGGCGTGCTCGTCGCGTTTCGTCGCGACAACTGGAAGGCCGTTTTTTGCGAGATGAGGCCTCAGGGCGGCTTCCGGGTATGGTATGAGCCGTTCACCTGCCTGCGCATTCCGAAACTCTACAATCTGCGGATGGATCCTTTCGAGCGCGCGGACGTCGTCTCCGACCAATACGACGACTGGCGAGTCCAGAACGCGTACCTGATGGGCTGGATGACCATGCACGCCGCCGAGTTCTTGCAGACTTTCGTCGATTATCCGCCGAGCCAGACGCCTGCGAGCTTCACGATCGACCAGATCGAGAAGAGCGTGGAAGATGCGATCAAGGCGAAGGCGGCCAAGGGCGCGCAATAAGAAGATCAAGGCCGCTTGGGTTTTGAGCGTAGACGATGGCGACGGCGCCGCGGGAGCCATAATTTGGTCGTGTAGACTGAGCGGGCGCCCTTTCATCCTGATATTGCGGAGCTTGTAACCGTAACAACGGGGCTTCCGAGCCGAGCCCGTGCGATCATCGCGCGCCGCCAGTCGGCCGGGGAGACGATGTTGTCCGTCATCGACATCTTCGCGTGGATCGTGCTCATCGTCCTGGTCGCAAGCGGCCTCGTATGTTCTTCATCGCCGGTTCGCTGCCAGGATACATCGCCAGAAGCCGCAACCATCCCTGGGCGCAGGCGGTAACCGTGGCCGGGTGGGTCACGCTGATCTGCGGCTTCGCGCTTTGGCCGATCGTGCTGATCTGGGCCTATGTCGACGTTCCCGCGGCGCGTAAACAGGAGACGGCGGCATGATCGTCGTCCTGCTCAATGTCTATGTGGTCATTCTCTTCCTACTGGTCAGGCTCAAGCTCGTGCCGTTCAATCTGTTCTGGAAGTGCTCGCCGCTGATCGTCCTGCTGCTTCTCTTGTTTGGCCTGTTCATCCCGATGGGTTGGGGCGCCCCGCAGGGCACGGCGCTGGTGCTTCGCAATTCGGTCGCGATCGTGCCCAACGTATCCGGCCAGGTGGTCGACGTCCCGGTCGAGGCCAACACGCCGCTCAAGGCGGGCGACGTTCTGTTCCGCATCGATCCCGCGCCCTTCGCCTACAAGGTCAAGGAGCTCGAGGCGCAGGTCGTGGCGGCCAAGCAGAAGGCCGAACAGCTCAAGACGCAGGTCGACGCCTCGGCGGCCAGCGTGGCGGCGCTGGTGGCGCAGGTCGGCTTCGCCGAGAAACGCCGCGACGATGTGGCGCAGCTTGCCCGCAACAGCACCGCCACCCAGTTCCGGCTGCAGGACGAGGAAAAGGAGGTCGACACGCTGCACGCCCAGCTCGACGCCGCCAAGGCGCAGGAAAGCAGCGCGCGGCTCGCGCTGGCCTCGCAGATCGACGGCGTCAATACCGAAGTCGTCCAGCTCACAGCCCAGCTCGGCAACGCGCAATGGGAGCTCGACCAGACGACCGTCCGGGCGCCGAGCGACGGCTACGTCACCAACATCGGGTTGCGCAAAGGCGCGCGGGTGACGAGCCTGCCGCTCGCGCCGGCGATGGCGTTCATCGATACGTCGCACACGCTCGTCGGGGTGGAAATCCCGCAAATCGACGCCCGCTACGTCGCGCCTGGCCAGCCCGTCGAACTCACATTCAAGTTTGCCCCCGGCGCCGTCTACACCGGCAAGGTCGAGCTTGTGCTGCAGGCGATCGCGACCGGACAGGTCCAGGTGTCCGGCGCCGCCGTGGCGCCGAGGGAAATTCAATCGGCGCCGTTCACCGTCCGCGTGAAGCTGGATGACGCCGATGTCGCCGACCGGCTGCCGGCGGGAAGCACCGGCGACGCCGCCATCTTCACCGACCACGCCAAGGCGGCGCATGTAATTCGCAAGGTGCTGCTGCGTCAGATCGCGATCACCAACTATGTCAATCCGTTTTGAGGCGGCGAGGTCGGAGTCAGATCGTTTCTTGGTTGGATCGCGGGGAATCAAACAAAAGGAGATGAGTTGATGCGATCTATCACCAGACTCCTGCTAGCGTTCTGGTTCGGCGCATTGTCGGGTATCGGCGCAGCCGCGGCTCAGGAATACGAATTCAAGGGCGGCTATCCCACGCCCAAGACAATTGAAAAGGCCTATGACGACGCCGATCTCAGCCGCGCGGTCGAGGCGTACAAATTCTTCTACCCCACCGTTTCGTTCGAGGCGACGTGGCGCGGAAATCTCAAGGAGGGCGCCGTCGCCAACGCCGTCTTTGCGCTTCTCGAAGGAACCCCCTTTCAAATCGTGTTCACGCCAAATTCCGACACGCCTTATTCCGGCCTGCCGCTCGACCTCAGCGAGGGACCGATGGTGATTGAACTTCCGCCAGGACCGCTCATGGGCGCTGCGGACGATCTCAATCAGCGTTGGGTGATGGACCTCGGACTGCCAGGCCCAGACGCTGGCAAAGGCGGGAAGCATCTCGTACTGCCGCCGGGATACAAGGGCGACGTGCCGAGCGGGTACTACGTCGCCACGGCGACCACCAATCGCGTGTTGGTGCTGCTCCGCGCAATTCCGCCGGGGGGAGACAACGAGAAAGCCAATGCGCTCATGAAAACGGTCAAGGTTTATCCGTTGAACCGTCCGGCGAATTGGAAGGAACCTTCATGGGTCAAGCTTGCGAAGGGCGACTTCACGCCAATCCCATGGGAGACAAACCTGCAATTCTGGCAGGTCTTGAAGGAAGTCATCGACACCGAACCTGCGTACGAGGCCTATCGATCCTTCTACGGCGAACTGGCGGGTCTTGGCGTCATCAAGGGTCAGCCCTTCGCGCCGGATGAGCGCATGAAAGGCATTCTCGAAAAGGCGGCGAGAATGGCGAATGCGCAAATGCGCGTGCAGTCGTTTGCTGATCGGAGCCCCGCTCGCATGGCGTGGCCGGACCGCAAATGGGAATGGGCGACGCTGCGGCCTGAGAACGGAACCTTCGACGCGCCGACTTACAAGGACCTCGATGCGCGCGCGAAGTGGTTCTACCAGGCGCAGGTCAAATCGCCGGCGATGTTCCGCCGCTCTCCGGGCGCGGGCTCGCTCTATTGGCTCGGCGTGCGCGACAAGGCCGGCGATTATCTCTACGGCGACAAGACTTACAAGTTGACCGTACCGTTGCCGGCGCCGGCCAAGTTGTTCTGGTCGGTGACCGTCTACGACGCCGAGACCCGCTCCGAGATTCAGACCGATCAGGGTTTTGCGGCGCTGCGTTCAATGTTCGAACTGAAGGATCTTAACGGCGCGACGGCCGATCTCTATTTCGGTCCGAAGGCGCCGGCCGGCAAGGAAAAGCAGTGGATCAAAACGACGCCGGGCAAGGGCTGGTTCACATACTTCCGCATCTACGGCCCGGAAGCCGCGGCCTTCGACGGAAGCTGGAAACCCGGAGATTTCGAGGAAGTGCGCTAGCAATTAGCCCGGAGGACGTCATGATAAGGATCGGTATCGTCGCAGTCACCCTGCTCTGCGCCGCAGCGACTGCGCAAGCCCAAACCTCCTCGGCCGATGAACTCGCGCGTCGCAGCCTTGAGCGTCGCGCGGTCGAAGCCGTGATCTGGGGCATGCCGGCCGTCAATTTCGAGCTGATGCTTCAGGCCATGACCGGCAGCGCCAAGGGCGCGCCCAATCAGATCGTCTATTGGTCCCGCCTGTCAGACGCGAAAAACCAGACGCTCACGCCAAACCCCGACGTGATCTACCTGATGCCGTTCTTCGACACCAAGGATGTTGGCCCAATGGTGATGGAGATTCCGCCTGCCGGGCCAGAGGGCTCGCTCACCGGGAGCATCGACGACGGCTGGCAGACCGCGCTCGAAGATGTCGGCCCAGCCGGCGCCGACAAAGGCGAGGGCGGCAAATATCTGATCCTGCCGCCTGGCTACAAGGACGCGCCGCCAAGCGGCTATGTTCTGCTGCAATCTCCGACCTACCAAAGCTACGCCTTGCTGCGCTCTAACCTCGCGAGTGGCGATCAGGCGGACATCGCCAAGGCAGTTGCCTATGGCAAGCGCGTGAAGGTTTATCCGCTGTCGCAGGCCCAAAGCCCGCCAGCGACCACCTTTGTCGACGCCATCGACGTCGTCTTTGACAGCACTATTCCTGGGGATCTTCGCTTCTATCAATCGCTCGACCGATTCGTGCAGCATGAGCCGTGGATCGATCGCGACCGCGTGATGATCGACATGCTGAGGACAATCGGCATCGAAAAAGGCAAGCCGTTCACGCCCGATCAGGCCACGCAAACGGTCTTGAAGGACGCGATCACTGAAGCGCGCGCATGGCTCGACAATCGCTACGAGGGCGTCTTCACGACCTCCTTCAACAAAGGTAAGCAATGGGTGCTGCCGGCCCTGCCCGGTGTCGCCCAGGGGATGATGACCAACTTCGCCAGCCCGAACGATTACCCCGTGGATGGACGCGGCGTCGCTTACTCCATGGCCTTTTTCAGCGCCAAGCACCTTGGCGCCGGGCAATACTATCTGATGACCATCAGGGACAAGGATCACAAGCCGCTCGACGGCAACGGCGCCTACCGGCTCAATGTGCCTGCCAATCCGCCGGTAAAGCTTTATTGGTCGGCGACCGTGTATGACCGCGCCACGCACGCTTTGATCCGCGGCCAGCCCTGGTCGAGCCGCTCCTCCAACACGCCGAACCTGCAGAAGAACGCCGACGGTTCGGTGGATGTGTTTTTCGCTGCAAAAGCGGCAAGCGGGAAAGAAGCGAACTGGATTCCGACCGACCCAACGGGCCGCTTTGAGGTCCTGTTCCGTCTCTATGGCCCGGAGAAGCCGTTCTTCGACAAAGAGTGGGTATTGCCTGATATCGAGAAGATCAACTAGGGAGACCGGCCGTGAGAACTCACATCGCGTGTTATTTGTTGCTTGGGTTGGTTTCGACGCCAATCGTAGCGCTGGCGCAGACTCCAACGGCGATCCCAGTCACCGTCGACAATTTCGCCCGCGCCGAATCCGACATGTATTTCGCCGGTCTGATCAAAGACAGCGGCGGAGTCGGCAAATTCTCGCATCGCCGCGAACCAGCGCGGATCGACAACCAAACCGTCATCCGGCTCAACCGGGATACGCTGTATTCGTCAGCGGTGTTCGACCTCAACGCGGGGCCGGTGACCATCACGATGCCCGACGCCGGCAAGCGCTTCATGTCGCTGATGATCATCAACGAAGATCACTATGTGCCTTCGGTGACGTACGATCCTGGACCGCACACTTTCACTAAGGACAAAGTCGGGACGCGTTATATTTCTGCCGCAGTCCGTACCTTGGTCGATCCGGCCGATCCGAAAGACCTGGAGCAGGTTCATACGTTGCAAGATTCAATCAAGGTCAGCCAAGAAGCTGTCGGCGCCTTTGAAGCGCCGAAGTGGGACCCGGTCAGCCAGAAGAAGGTACGTGACGCTCTACTCGTGCTTGCCAGTACGAGTGCAGGCTTCAAGGACGCATTTGGTCCCGAAGGAAAGGTCGACCCCGTCAAGCACCTCATCGGAACGGCGGCCGCTTGGGGCGGCAATCCCGATAAGGACGCGACCTATCTCAGCGCTACGCCGCCGAAAAACGACGGCATGACGGTCTACAAACTCAACGTCAAGGATGTGCCGGTCGATGCGTTCTGGTCGGTCAGCGTGTACAACGCGCAGGGTTATTTCGAGAAGAACGCGTACAACGCCTATTCTGTCAACGACGTCACCGCCAAGAAGGAGGCGGACGGTTCGATCGCGATTCAGTTCGGCGGCTGCGACGGCAAAATCCCGAACTGCGTTCCGATCGTGAAAGGTTGGAACTACACGGTGCGCCTCTACAGGCCGCAGCTCGAAATCCTTGACGGGGCCTGGAAATTCCCGGAGGCGAAGCCGGTGAGCTGACGATGGAGTTTGTCATGCGAATTGGCCGCCGTCGAATTCTCCTCTCAGCGGGCGCCCTCGTCTTCCTGTTCGCGGGCGGCATCGCCGCTTTCGCCCAATCCGATCCGCTGCCGTCCTGGAATGACGGCAGGTCCAAATCGGCGCTCCTCAACTTCGTCGCAAAGGTCACCAAGGAGGGCGGCGCCGACTATGTCGCGCCCGCCGAGCGCATCGCCGCTTTCGACAACGACGGGACGCTGTGGGCCGAGCAGCCGATCTACTTTCAGCTCGCCTTCGCCCTGGACGAGCTGAGGCGCCTCGCCCCGCAACATCCGGAATGGGACGGGAAGGAGCCTTATAGGTCCGTGATCGCAAACGACCTGAAAGGCGTTATGGCCTCTGGCGAAAAAGGCTTGATGGAAATCATGGCGGTCACTCATTCCGGAATGACGACGGAGGCGTTCAACAAGACGGTCGCCGATTGGTTCGCGACGGCGCGGCATCCGACCAGGAAGCGGCCCTATGACGAACTCGTCTACGTCCCGCAGCTCGAGCTGCTCGGCTATCTCAGGGCCAACGGCTTCAAGACCTTCATCGTCTCCGGCGGCGGCGTCGAGTTCATGCGGGTCTTTGCTGACCGAGCCTATGGCGTTCCACCGGAACAGGTGGTCGGCTCATCCGGAGTGGTGAAGTTCCAACTCGACGCCAACGGCAATCCGGAATTGATCAAGGAGCCGAAAATCGAATTCGTCGACGATGGGCCGGGCAAGCCCGTCGGCATCAACCGCTTCATCGGCCGCCGCCCGATCCTGGCCTTCGGCAATTCCGACGGCGACCAGCAAATGCTGGAATATGTCGCCGCGGGGTCAGGAGCGAGGCTAGCGCTGCTGCTCCACCATACGGATGCGGTGCGGGAATGGGCCTATGATCGACATTCGGAGTTCGGCAGGCTAGACAAGGCGCTCGACGAGGCGAATGCAAAAGGCTGGATCGTCGTCGACATGAAGGCGGATTGGAAGACGGTGTTTCCTCCGGAAAAGTGAACGGGCTTTTGGGGCGGAACGAGATGCTGGCGGATGCTGCGCTGCAGGAACCGAGGGCCATCGCGGGCATGATCCGCCTCCCCGGCGGCTCGTTCCGGATGGGCTCTGACCGGCACTATCCCGAGGAGGCGCCGGCCCACCAGGTCTCCGTCGATCCGTTCTGGATCGATAGGACGCCCGTCACCAACGCCGAGTTCCGCGCCTTCGTCGAGGCGACCGGCCACGTGACATTCGCCGAAATTCCGCCCGACCCGAAGGACTATCCCGGCGCGCTGCCGCACATGCTGCGCGCGGGTTCGCTGGTCTTCCATCCCCCGACGAGAGCGGTCGACCTTGGCGACTGGTCGCAATGGTGGAAGTTCCAGTTCGGCGCCACTTGGCGCAAACCCTATGGATCGGGCAGTTCCATCAAAGGCCTCGACGACTACCCCGTCGTCCACATCGCTTATCGCGACGCGGAGGCCTACGCCGCCTGGGCGGGCAAACAATTGCCGACCGAGGCCGAGTGGGAGTTCGCCGCGCGCGGCGGATTGCAGGAAGCGGAATTCGCCTGGGGCGACGAGTTCACGCCCGACGGGCGTCACATGGCGAACACCTGGCAAGGCGAGTTCCCGCAGGAGAACACGAAAGCCGACGGCTATCCCCGCACCTCGCCGGTCACGGCGTTTCCGCCTAACGGTTATGGCCTCTACGACATGATCGGCAATGTCTGGGAATGGACGACGGATTTCTGGTCGACGGGCCATGCGGCCGATGCGCCCAAGGCCTGTTGCGTGCCGCAGAACCCGCGCGGCGGGCTGGAGCAGGCGAGCTACGACCCCTGCCAACCGTTGATCAAGATCCCGCGCAAGGTTCTCAAGGGCGGCTCGCATCTTGTGCGCGCCAAACTATTGCCGCCGCTACCGCCCGGCGGCCCGGCACGCCGAGCCGGTAGACACATCCACCAGCCACGTCGGCTTTCGCTGTGTCTTGCGCGGCGCCTGATCGGCGCGGCCAGGACACCGAAGAACCGTCATTGCGAGCAAAGCAAAGCAATCCACGTTTCGGCGATGCTTGGTTGGGGCCGTTAAACCGAGCGCTCCGCGGGCAGTCGGAAGCCAAGCCTGCACCCCGCCACCGGATTGCTTCGCTTCGCTCGCAATGACGACCGCGCGCAAGCTGCGCCCGAGGCTCGTCAGTCGCCAAGCGCCTTTCGAACCACCGCCAGCGCTTCCTCGCAGGCGGCGCGCTCACCAGCGTTGTTGGCGCTACGCGCTCGACCCATGGCCTCTCCAACCTCATCCACCAACTTTGTCGAAACGTCGCCCAGCCTGGCTTCCGCCTCCGCTATTGATTTTGCGGTGGGTTGTCGGTGATCTCTCGCCGCCGCGGTTTCTGCGCCCGCTCGCCCAGCCGACGCGTAGGCGTCAAGTCGGGCGGCGATCCGCAATTGAATCGTATCGATTTCCGAAGAGCACGGACCCGCGAGACAGGGCGACGCCGACGAGATCGACAGCGCCGCAAGCAGCGCGAGATAAACTTTCATCACTCAATCCCCGTTTCTCACTGCGTTGCGTCAGCCTTCCTATCACCCCGCCGCCCCGCAATCAAAACACAACGTTCCAATCCTGCTTCATGCTCACGACGGTAAGGCTGTAGTCATCGGCCTTGTCGAGCGCCTCGGCCAACGGGCTGAGCCGGAACTCCCGGTCGTAGGCGACTTCCCGAGCGGCGTCATCGTGGTGGAGAAGCAACGCGAGCCGAGGCCCGGAGCCAGACTTCGCGTAACGCATCATCGCGAGATCGCCGTCGGAATTGCCGAACGCCAAGAGGGGTCTGCGGCCGATATGCAAGCCGATGTTCAGCGCCTTCACCTCCCGGTCCCCAAAGTTGTTGAGCTCCGGCAGCTTGACCAGCGAAACCGCATCTCCATTTAAATCGTAGCGCAATTTCACGCTGGAGCCGATCACCTGCTCGCGCGGGATGCCGTAAGCTTCCTCCGCGATCGCGCGCATGAAATCCACGCCGCCCGCCGACACGATATAGGTCTTGAAGCCGTTCTCCCGAAGGTACGCGAGCAATTCGAGCTGCGGCCGATAGGTGCACTGCTTGAACAGGCGGCCGAACTGCGGATGCCTCGCTGTCGCCAACCATCCGCTTGCCGCCTGCTCGAAGTCCTCATCCGTCATGCCCGCGTGGGTCGCGAAAGCCAGTTCAAACAGCGCCTGTTTGCCCAATCCAAAGAGCGCGTTGTAGTCGTGTTCGAGCACGGCCTTGAACGGCTGACGCTCGCTGATTGTCGGGTCTTTGATTGACAACTCCTTCACGCGGTCAAAGGTGAAAAAGAACTGCGTCTGCAGCGGTTGCTCGCACCAGAGCGTCCCATCGTTGTCAAACGTGGCGATGCGCGCGGCCGGCGGCGCGAATTCGGCGCCGCCCTGCTTTGTCACACGCGCGACAAAGTCGAGGATCGCGGATTTCGCCGCGCTGTCGTTCCAGGAAGGAAGCGACTGACCATCCGCCATCGACGCCTCCCACCGGAGGGGGGGTTAAACCCTCACAAAACTAGTGGTTTGACACCAAGTCAAGAGGGACAGTAAAGTTACGCCAACAGGGAGGGAGGACCATGCATGACCCGTTGCAGGCGTTTACGACCCTCGGTCTCGGACTTGGCTTGGCGATGGCCGTCGTCCAGGGCGCGGTCGCGCAGCAGAACCCGGTGACCGCGATCGACATCGCGCTCGAACCCGACGCGACGATGGTTCAGCACGCAAAGGACGCCAACGCGCGCCTGCGAGAGGCCTTCCCGCAGGGATTTGCACTCGATGAGACGCATCACCCCCACGTAACCCTGTTGCAGCAGTTCGTCCGCACCAATGATCTCGACAAAATATACGCCGCGGCGGGGGCCATCTTTGACAAGGAGAAGCCGAAGTCCTGGAAGCTCAAAGCGTTCAAATATTATCATATTCCCTCTCCGCCGTTCGGCGTCGCAGGCATCGTGGTTGAGCCGACAGGGGATCTGCATCGGCTGCAGGACGAGCTGATCAAAGCCGTCGAGCCTTACGCCGTGAAGAAAGGATCCGCCGCAGCCTGCTACAGCGACGAGGGTGGACGCGACATCCAGGAAGCCCTGATCTCCTATATCGAGAATTTCGTCAGAGACGCGGCGGGCGAGCGGTTCAATCCGCACGTGACGATAGGCGTCGGAATGGAATCTTATTTAAACAAAATGCTGGCGGAGTCCTTCGCCTCGTTCACGTTCTCGCCGGCCGGCGCCTCGGTCTATCAGCTCGGCAGCTTTGGCACGGCGCGAAAGGAGCTCAAGGCGATATCGCTACCCCCCTGAAGCCGGTTGGCGCGCGGCTGAGTTCGCGGCTGTTGGGAGCCCTGCGTGATGACTGATCCTCATGTCGAACCGGCAAGCGCAAGCGCGGGGATTCCCTCGGCTTCAAAGATCGCCGCCAAGGCCGCCGAGGAGGGGCGCCGGTTTCTTGTGATGTTTGTCTATCTTTGGGCGCTGTTCAGTGTGTTCGTCTTGCAAGAAGGAATCGTCATGCGCAAACAGGGCGAGGGATTCGCCTTCCAGGGTTTGGCGTTCGTCAACGCGCTCGTGCTGGCGAAAGTGATGCTGGTCAGCGAGGGCCTCGATCTCGCCCGTTGGCTCCGAGGAAAGCCCCTGATCGCGGTTATTCTCTACGAGGCGCTGATCCTGACTCTTCTTTTTTTATGCTTCCATGTTTTGGAACATGTCGTGATAGGCGTGTTCAAGGGGAAAACCGTGCTTGCAAGCCTGCCGTCGATCGGCGGCGGAGGCTTCGCGGGTGTGCTCAGCGTCTCGGCGCTGATGTTTGTCGCGCTGATTCCCTTCTTCGCATTCAAGAACGTCAGCCGCGCTCTCGGACCCGGCCGCCTGGAGGCGCTCCTTTTCAAGCGTCCGCCGGAGTAGGTGACGAGGTCCTGCTTCGCCGTAAGGGGACGCTTCACGGAACGGGCCGCGGGCGGATGTGGGCCGCCCGCGGTCGTGGGTTGCGCAGCGTTCTAGTGATTGCCGCTGCTGGTCGCCTCCTGCAGATGGCGCAGCACCTCGTCAAGATTGAACGCCGCCGGTTTCTGGCGTGGCGGGAACTTCACGAAAGCCTCGATCTGTTGGGCGACGAGACCCTGCATTTCGTAGATGATGTAGACGTGCGAGATCATCCAGTCCCAGTACGTGTTCGAGTTTTCGTCCGCGCGCTCGAACGGATCGCGCCGGAGGTTGAATATCTTTGGCGCCCTGAGCTTCACGAACGGCTCGAACCAGCACATGAGTTGTTTGGCCCGCTGCTCCATCAGCACGACCTTCCAGTCGCCCATCCGGATGCCGAGGATATCGCCGTCATCGCTGATATAGAAGAAGAACTTTCGTGGGCTCTCCTTCGCGTCGCCGGTCGAGATAAGGCAGCAGATTGAAGCCGTCGATATGCACCTTGAAGGTCTTGTCGCCGGCTTGATGGCCTTCGAGCAGCTTGGCCGCGATGTCGGGTTCTCCAGCCGCGGCGAGGAAAGTCGGCAGCCAATCCTGATGTGACGCGATGATCATTGTAGACCGAACCTGGCTTGATAACGCCGGGCCAACGCACGAACACCGGAACGCGCCAGCCGCCCTCCCAGTTGGTGTTCTTCTCGCTGCGGAACGGCGTGATGCCGGCGTCTGGCCAAGAATTGTAATGCGGGCCGTTGTCCGTCGAATACATGACGATCGTATCGTCGGCGATGCCGAGCTCGTCGAGCTTGTTGAGCATCTGGCCGATATGTTCGTCATGCGCGACCATGACATCGTTGTAGATCGCCCTGACCGCTCTTGCCCTTGTGTTTTTCCGCGCAATGCGTCCGGAAATGCATGGCTGTCGTGTTGTACCAGAGGAAGAACGGTTTGCCCGCCTTGTGGATTTTGTCGATGAAATTTAGCGCGTGCTCCGGTCACTTCTTCGTCGATGGTCTCCATGCGCTTTTTTGTCAGAGGGCCCGTATCCTCGATGCGTTGACCGCCCTTGCCGTCGGCCCATGCAGTGCAGGACGCCGCGCGGCCCAAAATGCTTTTTGAACTCCGGGTCTTTTGGATAGTCTCGGTCTTCCGGCTCCTCCTCCGCGTTGAGGTGGTAGAGATTGCCGAAGAACTCATCGAATCCGTGCATGGTGGGAAGAAACTGGTCCTTGTCGCCGAGATGGTTCTTGCCGAACTGGCCGGTCGCGTAGCCGAGCGGCTTCAGCAGCTCGGCGATCGTCGGATCTTCCGCTCGCAAGCCGACGTCGGCGCCGGGCATGCCGACTTTCGTCAAGCCTGTGCGGATCGGGTTTTGCCCGGTGATGAAAGCCGCGCGCCCGGCGGTGCAGCTCTGCTGGCCGTAATAGTCCGTGAAGGTCGCGCCTTCGTTGCCGATGCGATCGATGTTTGGCGTTCGATAGCCCATCTGGCCGCGATTGTTGTAGCTGATGTTCCACCAGCCGATGTCATCGCCCCAAAGGATGAGAATGTTGGGTTTGCCTGCCTTGGCCATTTTGGTCTTCCTCCGCTTGCTCGACGCGAGCGAGATCTCGCGTCAATGCCTGTTTTGCACCTCTATGTTAGTCGGAACAGCACAGCGAACAGGGCGAAAAGCCCGATCAGAATGAGAAGAACCGCCGCCGCCGCGGCCGCCTGCGGCGCCCGCATAGTCTCAACGCCGGCTATCGGCGCGAACGATGCGCTCTTCAAATAGCCGATGATCGACCAGTATTGCCACAGCGATACGACAAGCGCCAGGACGCCGCAAAAAATCAATGCGAGGCCGAGATATTCCGGGGCGTCGGGAAGCAGGCCCGGGCGTGCGTTCGGCGATTGCTGCAGACGCTCGAAGAACTGAACGATCGCGAAGCCGAAGCCGATCAGTGACACCGATGTCCTCAACCAAGACATCAAAGTGCGCTCGACGGCGAGGCGCGTGCGGATCCAGGCGAAATGATCGGACGCGGTCGCATGGACCGCGATCCTCGCCTCGGAGGCGCCAAGGTTTGCATCCGTCATATGCGCTCCGAGTTCTGCCCGTCCTCACATGTTGTTGCGGAAATTCACGTGGTGGGTCGAGGCGCCGCTGCGCCACTTGCAGGCGAGACGCGATATCGGTCCTCGCACTATGAAATAGGGCGCGAAGGCGAGCGCCAGCGCAACAATCAGCGCCTCGACCGGATAAAAGGTTTTGAGCTCGATGTACTGATAGATCACATCGATTGCGATGCCGATCGCGACGATCCTGGCGGTTGCGTTCAATCCCTCCCGCAACCTGTCTCCCCGCTCCGCCGACTTGCTCAAGAGCGTCATCAGATACGGAGAGCGGCCCATGCGCGCATCGGCCAGGCCATCCTTGACAGCAAGAAGAGTCGCAATCGATGGCTGAAGGATGAAACGAAACGCCATTGAGCCGTTCGGCCGGTCCATAAGGTTGCGCCATAGGCGTTCGACGTTCGTAAGGGCGAGGCCGCGCCAAATAATTCCGGAGACGATCAGCGCGATGGCGAGCGCAATAACCAGCCTTGCAAGAACCCCTAGGCCTCGGCTGCCGGTCTCGGTCATCGCCACGGTCCCGCTACGCAACGGGAAACATCATATTGCATACGCTAAATCTTTCAAGCGACCTCATAACGGCGCCGGAGGATTGAGCGGCGGCAGAATGGCTCGCCGCGGCGAACGGAGAACGCGCAAGCCTGGGCGAAAGGCGCCGGCGCGCAAGGCGAGTTCAACTCCTCTCGCACGCGTCCATTCGGGACCTGCGCCAAAAAGCGCTCGCTCCAGGTCCTGCTTCAGCGAGGCGAAGCGGACGTCGCCGCGCATCGCTTGTTGCGCCTCGAGCGGCAGACGATGAAGCCAAACTTCGAGCTCGCGATAGGTTGAGAGGGCGTCGCCGGTTTTGGCGATCCTGCGCAACTCGCGCCGCGCCGCCCCTTCCGACGCCTCGGATCGTCCATGCTGTCGACGCCAAAGCAAGACGAGTCGGGGCGCCGCCAGATAGAACGCCAGCGCCAAGGCCCCGACGCCGGCAGCCGCCATTATCGTGTATCCGACACGCCATATCCCCCCGCCACCCTCGGCTTTGTTTGCTGCCTCAGGCACAACGACTTGGATGCCCGACAGCGTCTCGGACCGCGCCTGTTTCGCCTGGAGGTCCCACCAGGGTTGAGCGAGCGCCGGAAGGTCGTAGGTCCCGGGCTTCACGAAGACATAAGTGACCTTGTCTGTTCGCGATCCCTCGACATGGCCGCGTTCGACGTGATCGTCCGACTGCGGGGCGTCGGCGTAGACCCGCACGCCCGGCGGCGCGGCGAAGCTGAACTCCGCCATGCCAAGCGCAGGCACGCCGTCGGCGTGGCGCGTGATGGTGCGTGTCACCGCCCCGCCCGGCTTGAAGGAGGCCGTAGACGGATCGGGCGTCCATTTTTCGGAGGCCGTTACCTTCGTCGCAGCCAGCACCGGGCCTGACATATCGAGTCCTGGCGGCGCCGTAACGCCGAGCGTCAGACTCTGACCTTTAACCGAGCCTGTCGGATCTCCGGATCGATCGAGTACGGTCACATTCGCGGCGGGAATGATGATCTGACCGCTGCGGCGAGCAAAGACAGCAAATTCGAAACGTTGACCGACGTAGTCCTTTCCATTGACGCCCTCTCGAATTGTCACCGCCTGGGTTTCAAACCGGAGGATCTGCGCGCCGGACGCCGCGCCGACATCAACCAACGGAGGACGCGGCATCGCACCTGCGAACAGGACATCGACGAGAAGTTTGACGGGTTGGCCAGGGACCGCCCCTTTCGCCGGATCGAGCTTGCTTCGAACGACAATGTCCTGCGGCGCCGCAGGCGCTGAGGCTATCGCGGCGAGCGCCAAGAACAGCAAAGCCACCAGGACTCTCATGGCTTGCTTCGCGGCGCGTCGCCAGCCGCACCGGACTGGAGTTGATAGGCGAACCTCGCCCTCAGAAAGTCGGCCGGCCGGGTCTGCACGCGTTTCAACCAAATGGCGCGGATCGCCTCGTCGGTCATTTCGGGTTGAGCCCCTTCGACGGTCGAGTCCGTCCCGCCCCTTTTTGTCTTGTCGAACACAATCTGGCTGGCGCCGAATTCCGTGTCGTCGATGTCGCCGCCCGTCGCCTTCAGCATCGCTGCGCGCGCCCGCGCGAGGTCGCGATTGGCGAGCGCGTCCGGCCAGTCGGGACGGATCTGCAGCGCCCGGCTGTACTCGCCGACCGCCTCCTCATATTTGCCGAGCATGACGAGCGCGTTGCCGCGATCGTAGACGCCTTCAGCGGCGCCAACGCGCGAGAGCACGTCGGCGGCCGCCTTGAAATCCCCGGCTCGGAACAGCGCGACGCCGCGCCAGAGCGGATCGCGGAACCCCTCGGCGGCTTCGGCGGGCCTCCCTTGGCTCATCAGAACCCGGCCGCGCTGATCCGGCGTCAGCCAGAGATTGCGCCAGCCCGTTCGCTCAGCTGCGACAACCAGCGTCAGAGCCGTCAAGCTCGCAACGATCGCGCAGGGCGCCCAAGCGCGCGGGCGCCTCACCGAAGCACCCATCCGCGGCGAAACCAACCGAACGCGAGTATCGCCAGGATCGGCGTCAACCAATAACCCTCCTGCTCCCATTGCTGGCCTTCGCCGGAGACGTCCCCGCTTCGCCCGACACGGTCGAGACGACGGGCGATCGAGACGACATCCGAAGAATCTATCGTCGTCCGCACCATTTCGCCGCCGATGCTCCTCGCGGCGTCCTCGAGCGCGCCGGGACTTTCCTCCGGAGGGACCAACGCCAGCAATGTGACCTCATGAGCGAGACCCGCGTCGCGTCTCGCGAGTTCGCCGAGCTGCTCGCCCGCAACCGCGTCGGCCAGAACGAGAATCGAACCGCCGCGCGGTTCGCCCGCCAGCACGTGATCGGCCTCGGCAAGGGCCGTCGCAAGGTCATCGCCTGGCGCCGGCATGACATCCGGCGCCAACGCCTCGGCCATAGACAGCACGACGTGGCTATCAGCGGTCGGAGGCAGCACCAGATGCGACGACCCCGCATAGGCGATGAGGCCGGTGGCCGCGCCTTCGCGCAAAGCGAGCAGATCCGACAGTTTTTGGCGCGCGCGATCCAGCCTTGTCGGCGCCAAGTCGGTCGCGGTCATCGAGGTCGCGACCTTCAGCACGACCACGACCGGCCGCGGCGCGTCGGCGAAGGGCGACGGGCGCCGTTGCCAGACCGGACCCGCGATCGCGATCGCACCGAGGATCCAGCCAGCGAGCAACAACCCGTTGGGCGTAATGCGAGAGGCGCCTTCGTCGCCAACCAGGAGATGCCGCAGCAGTTCAGGGTCGATGATCCGCCGCCATTTGTCGGCGGGATCCGAAAGCCTTCGCTCGAGCCGCCAAAGCGCGACCGCCGGGATCAAACACAGCAGCCATAGCGGACGTTCGAAGTGAAAGGCGGCCAGAGCGTCGATCATGCGGGCGCCGCCTCTTCTCTCGAGGCTGCTCGATGATGAACCAAACGATCGGAAAGCAGGCGAACGGCCTGCGCGATCATGGAAATCACGAGCGCCGCAGCGAGCGGAAGCCAGTAGAGGTCACGCTTCGGGCGGAACGTCACGCTGTCGACTTTTCGCGTCTCGATCGCGTCGAGCCGCGCATAGATCTCATCGAGCTGTTTTCTGTCGAGGGCGCGGAAGAAGCCGCCGCCGGTCATCGCCGAGACGTCCTTCAGGGCCTGTTCGTCGAGCTTGTCTTCGCCAACCGCCGTCGGATCGCCGATCGCCACGGCGTGAATGACGATGCCCTTGTCTTTGGCGATCGCCGCGGCCTCTCGCGGAGGAACCTTGCTGCCCGTGTCATTGCCGTCGGTCAGCGCGATCATCGTCTTCGTCTTGACGACGCTGCGGTCGAACAGGCCGATGCCCAATCCGATCGCGTCGCCGAAGGCGGTCTTCGGCCCGGCCATGCCGACCTCCATGTCGGCGAGCAGCGAGCGGCAGAGTTCGAGATCGGCGGTGAACGGCACGAGCGTGAACGGCGCGTCGCCAAACACCACAATGCCGACCCGATCCCCCTTTCGTCGCGACAGGAACTCGCTCAAGACCTGCTTGACTGCGGCGACACGCTCGACGAGTTCGCCGGATGCGCTGGCGAAATCCTTGGTTTGCATCGAGCCGGACAGGTCGACCAGGAGCAGGAGATCGCGCGTGGGTTTGTCGCGGTGAAGCGGCGGCTCGACCCATTGCGGCGCCATCAACGCAACCACAGAAAGCAGCCAGCACAGTCCGAGCGCCGCGAGACGGAACCAACCACGCGGCGCGACGACGCCCCCGATATGCGGCGTCTGGCTCGTCAACGCGGCGAGACGGTCGAGGAACGGAACGCGCAGCCCGGCGCGGTGATCGACATGCGGAGGCAGCAGAATCCAAGCCGCCAGCGGCAAGGGCGCGAGAACGGCAAGCCAGGGATAAGCGAAGGTCAGCATATCAGGCGTCGCCGGAGACCGGCCGATGCTTTCTCGCCCAGGCCTTAGCTTGCTCCGCGAGCCGGCTGAGATCGCCGGGCTGTAAACGCAGGGCGCCGTCACCGACTCGCCCCAGGAATTGTTTCAGCTCGCCGCCCCCAGCTCGCGGGTTGCTTGCTTCGAGGAACGAAGCCCATCGGGCGCCGGTCAGCGAGGCGACCGCCGCCCGGGGATAGGCGACCAGAGCCGCGCGCTTGAGCACCGCGGAAATCGCCGCGACCGCTTCCGCATCCACAGGCGGCGATCCGCAAATCCGATCGATCTCCGCCACCGCCGCCCGCCGATAGGCGTTCAACCGGGTGCGTCGCGCCAGATGCGCGACGTAGAGGGCGAGGAACGCCAGAGCGCTCGCGGCCAAGATCGCTACGCCTGCCGCCGGCGGCCAAAAGGACGGGAGCGGCGGCGTCGCGATGTCGCGCAGATTGGCGAGGCTAGCGGGATCGGCGTTCATCGCCACGGCCTCTCGACGAGGCTCGCGGTCCTGCGCGCGGCGCGCTGGCCGATCAACTCCCGCAGCTGCGTTGCGACATCGCGGTCGGTGGAAATGGGCAGGAGGGGAACAGCGCGCTCTTTCGACAGAGCCGCGAGGCGATCTCGCCGCGCCGCGCTTTCGTCAGCGAACCGCTGGCGAAGATTGTGCGAGGAACTATCGACCTCGATTTGCCGCCCGCCCGAACTGAAGATCGCGGCGCCGACATTCGGCAATTCGCGCTCCAACGGATCCTCGACGAAGATCATGATGAGGTCGTTGTGCTCCATGATGCGCGTCACGAGCGGCAGCGTCGCGTCATCCGCGCCGGCCGCATCGCTGATCAGGCAAACGAGCCAGTCATGCGTGGTCAGATGGACAGCCCGGCGCAGCACTTGATTGAGCATCGGCGCGCTGGAGGTGGCCTCCTTACCGGGCAGATCCAGATTTTGTCGTGCGATTTCCGAGACAACCCGTACGGCGCCGACCTCGCGGCTGCGGACGGGAACCTCGACAATGGCGCGGTCGCCAAAGACGATCGCCCCTACCCGATCGCCAAGCGAGGCCGCCCGCCAGGCCGCGAGCGCAGCCGCCTCGGCGGCGACGACCGTTTTCATAGCGCGGCGGCTGCCGAAGAACATCGAGCTCCGCTGATCGACGATCAGCAACAGAGGGCGATCACTTTCCTCGGAATAAACGCGCACGTGCGGGGCTCCGAGCCGCGCGGTCGCGAGCCAGTCGATCGTTCGCGTATCGTCGCCGGCGACATAGCGGCGAAGCTCCTCGAAGTTCAGGCCCCGCCCGCGCAGGCGTGAGGCAAAGCGGCCGGAAAGCAGGCTGCGAACAGGTTGCCGCGGCAGGAAACTGAACCCTTTGGCGCGCCGCCGCGTGCGCATGAGCTCGTCGAGACTGACGCAGGCGCGCGCAAGGCCGGTCGCCTTCCCGTTCGCTCGCGCCGCTTCGCTTATGGTGACCATCGGCGCCCCTCAGGCTGCAACCGCGACTTGCCTGACGATCTCATCGACGACGTCGTTGGCCGTGATCCCTTCGGCCGTCGCCTCGTACGACAGGGAAATGCGGTGTCTCAGGCAGTCGTGGACGACGGCTTGCACATCCTCCGGCGTCACGTAGTCGCGACCCCGCAACCAGGCGTTCACGCGCGAGCAGCGGTCGAGGCCGATGGAGCCGCGCGGACTGGCGCCGATGGAAATCCACCCTTTCAGCTTGTCGCCGAATTGCTGAGGTCGCCGCGACGCCGCGATCAACGAGACGATATACGTCTCAACGAAGCTCTTGGTTGTTACATCGTCGATCTCCGCCCGCGCGCGAAATATCACGTCTTCCGGAATTCGCTCCTCAAGCTTCGCGTTCGTCTGCGGCGCATTCTCACTTCTGACAAGCTGCAAAACCTTGATCTCGTCGCCGTCCGAGGGATAGTCGATCCGAACATGGATCAGGAATCGATCCATCTGGGCTTCGGGCAGGGGATAGGTGCCTTCCTGTTCGATCGGGTTCTGCGTCGCCAGAACCATGAACAGGGGCGAAAGGTCGTATCTTGTACCTGCGACGGTGACGTGGCGCTCTTCCATCGCCTCCAACAAAGCCGATTGCACTTTGGCGGGTGCGCGGTTGATCTCGTCGGCGAGTATGAGGTTGCCGAAAATAGGCCCTTTGCGAAACTCGAATTTCCCGTCGCCGCGCAAAATCTCGCCGCCCGTCACATCCGACGGCAGCAAATCCGGAGTGAACTGAATACGCCGAAATTCCACGTCGAGATGTTTTGCGAGGCTCTTGACCGCGCGGGTCTTGGCGAGGCCCGGAAGGCCCTCGAGCAAAACGTTGCCGCCGGCGAGCAGTGCGACGATGATCCGCTCGACGACGCGCTCTTGCCCGATGATGTCGCCATTCATCCGCTGTTGGAGGTCCGCGACCGCCTGTCGTGCCGAAGTGGCCGCGTCCCCGCCCATGGACAGATCCCTATCGCGGATTTGACCCTCTGGCCTGAAGATTCGTCTTTAGCGGTGCCGAACCGAGCGATTTCCAGACGGTAACTGTAACAGCCGCCTTTGCATTTCTGCGCCGGCGCCGACGCGCGTGTTGTCGGCGCCTGCGCCGGGGCCGTCCTATCAATTAAGATCCCAACGGGTTCCGGGCTATGCGCGCGGCAAAGCCGCGCGCGTTACGCCGTGAATTCGAGAGTCACCGCCGGCGGGCGCCGCCGCGATGGAACCCCCCGCCGTGGAACCCGCCGCCATGGAAACCTCCGCCGCCTCCGCGCCACCGACCGCCGCCGCCATGCCAGCCACCGCCATGCCATCCGCCGCCACGCCATCCCACCGCGCCGCCGCGCCACCCGTAACCGCCCCCAGCGCCGCGCCAAGCCCAACCCCGCCAGCCGTAGCCTCCGCCCCATCCCAAGCCGCTTCTCCACGCGTAGCCGCACCAGTACCAGCCGGGACCCCGCCAACCATTCGTGTAGTAACAGTAGTTCTGACCTCCGTAGACATACTGGACGCTCTCGATGGGCGCCGTCTCGGACAGTTCCGTCCCCAGACTACCGAGCCCGCTTCCTATGGCGGCCTGAGCTTCGGTCGTCTGCAGCACAGAAAGCGACAGCGCCGCTATGAGCGCCAATGAGGATCTGAGTGACATTCGTTTTCTCCCTGTGACCGAACGGGCCGAAGGCTAAAACTGTTCTCGACGTCTCCGCGCTCACGAACGCCGCCGAGGAACGGCGAAGCTCCAGTCCACGATCAGTTGCGCGAACGTACCGCGGCGCGCGCCACGGCTTTTCGGGCGAGTGAAGTCGAGACGCTCTCGTGGCTCAAGGTCGTAACGGTTACAATCCCGCCGCTGACCCGCCGCTGTCCGCTGGGCGAGCTTGGACCGTACGTGCTACATTGGACGGCCACGGAATACGGCGGCTCGCCCGGCCGCCGAATCAACCAAGCCCTCTGGTCGATAAGTTTTACATCAGATCGCGGCGCGGCCACGACCGGCGAGCGCGACCGTCGGGAGCGTCGATGGCGTCGTTGACTTTGACCTCGATCGTGTTCGCCGTCGTTTTCATGGGCGGGACTGTCGGGCTGGAATTACAGCATGCGTTGCCAGAGAGCTACACATCCGGAGGCCCGAAAGACCTGACCGGCGCTGTTGTCGGTCTGATGACGCTTCTTCTCGCGCTTGTGCTCGGCTTGTTGATCTGGACGGCCTACGGCGTCTACTCGGCCCAGAAAGCGTCGGTGCAGTCACTCGCCATCACCGATCTGAAACTTGACGGCGCCTTTCAAGACTACGGTCCAGACGCCGCGGAGGGCCATAGAATCCTGAAGGAGGGGATCAGGAACACGATCGCTGAAATTTGGAAGAACACCGAGGACGAGGAGGCCGTGATCCACCGGGTTGGTTATGCGCGCGCCAATCTGAATTCCAGGCTCGCCTTTATCAACGCGCTTCGGCCCGCCTCGGACCAACAGACCGCGGCCAAAGCGGAGGCGACGCAAGCCGCAATCGCGATCGACCAGACGCTCACGCAAATGATGCTCGCCCTGGTTGATCCCATCTCCTATCCGCTCGTCAGCATCGTGGTGACCTGGGCGACATTCCTCTTCTGCGGCTACGGTCTTTTGTCGCGACGTCATCCCATGTCTTATATCGCCTTGCTGGTCGGCGCGATGGCCATTGCGTCGGCGATCTACGTCATCGCCGATCTCATCAATCCCTATTCGGGCGTCTTCGTGCTCAGCCCTGCGCCGCTCGCCGATGTGCTGCAAGTCGTCGAGGAAGCGGCCGCCCCGGCGGGGCGCCACCGCTAGTTCAAGGGAGCTGTCATGCGCCGCCGACGAAACATTCCTCGATCGTCCAGCGCAGGCCGGCAGGGCCCGCGAGTTCGGCGAGCGCCGAGCCTTTGGGGCGAAGACGAGATAATAGGCGCGCGTGTTCGGCTCCTTGCGATTTCGCCGGATCAGCAGCCAGCGTTCGTGAGAGCCTTCGCCGGCGGCAAGCGTCGTCCAGTTGTTGGCGGGCTATTCGTCAGCGACTGTGGCCGGATCGGTTTCAACGAACCCCTCCGGCTCGACCAGGCGCAACATCTGATTGGAGCGGACCGCCAGCACATAGGGCTGACCGCGCTCCTCCGACATATGACGCAAACAATAGTCGCCGCCGTAGAGCGCATCCGCCAAAACCCATCGGCACGGCGCACCGGCGTCGAGCGCTGTGGCGATCAATTCGCGCGCCATCGCGATCTTCGTCGCGAAGGCGACACCCTTGGGCACATGGGCTTGTTCCCGACGCTCGGCGTCATTGGCCCAGCTTTCGGGGAGAGAAAGCCTGGATCGATCAGCGTTTGGCCGTAGCGGCTGGCGTAAGCGACGAATACGCCTACTTGGCTGTTCTCGATCCGACCCGCCGCACTCCAATATTGTCGCGCCACGCCGACCGAGTGCTCGCCCTACTTGAGAAAACCGGTCTCGTCGACGACGAGCGCGCCGTCGGGATCGCCCAGCGCCCCAAGCTCATAGTTCCGAACAACATCGCGAAGGTCGTCCGCGGACCAGGAACTGCGCCCCAACAGAGATTGCATGCGGTAGGGCTGCTCAAGCCCCGCCTGCTCGGCCAACAGCCACCTCGTCTTGCGCTCTACGCCCGACAGAAGGCCATCTACGAAAGCGCTCGCGGTGTCACGCAATTCACGGCGCGGCAACGCCGCTCCCAACCGCTCCTTCAGACGCAGAAGCTCGCCTTCCCATTGCAGCAGCGACCCTGACCAATCCGCGACCATGACACAGCCCCCAAATCGCGAGGCACCGAATCATGATTGCTCAAAATACGCAATTGTAGTACTAGTGCGTTTTTCCGATCATTCAGCATCGTATCCCGAAGAGGCGAGATAGTTGCGACATTCCTTTGCCGAATGATCGAGGCAGCGAGCGATAGCGTTCCAGAGGCCGTCGATTGTTCGTTCGGCGGCCTTGCGCAGGTACGCTTTGAGCTTGGAGAAGGCCTTCTCGATAGGGTTGAAATCGGGGCTTTAGGGCGGGAGATATTTCAAGCTCGCGCCGGCCGCCTCAGCGCCGTAGCTGCATCGACGCTGACTCCGTTTCTGTTGGCGATATCGGAGACGATGCGAAGACCGTCGGAAGTGAGCGTTTTCATAACTCTGATCCTGAAAGGTGCGCCGGGCGCGCACGGGTCGGCAAGGAACATCCTCTGCGAACGATCGGGGAGCTTGTGAACGAGGCGCTCGGAGCGCTTTCGGGCGATTTCTCGACGATGTGTCGCGCATGGGCGACCTTCGATTCCCCCGGAAAAGCTCCTGCGCGCCATGCTTTTGCAGGCGTTCTATTCGATCCGGTCCGAGCGGCAGTTGATGGAGCGCTGGAGTTCGACCTGCTTTTTCGCTGGTTTGTCGGCATCGGCGTCGACGATGCGGCGTGGGATCATTCGACATTCTCGAAGAACCGCGACCGCCTGCTCGAAGGCGACATCGCAGCCAAGTTCATGCAGGCCGTGCTCGACCAACCTCGGGTGAAGCGGCTCCTGAGCACGGATCACTTCTCGGTTGACGGCACGCTTATCGAAGCCTGGGCGTCGATGAAGAGCTTCACGCCGAAAGATGGATCGGACGAACCGCCGCCCTCTGACGGCGGCCGCAACGCAGAAGCCAATTTCCACGGGCAGAAGCGTTCGAACAAGACGCACGCTTCGACGACAGACCCGGAGGCCAAGCTCTATCGCAAGGGTTCGGGCAAGGAGGCCAAGCTCTGCTTCATGGGTCACGCCCTGATGGAAAACCGCAACGGCCTGGTGGTCGACACCTGCCTGACCGAAGCCAATGGCCGCGCCGAACGCATCGCGGCCCTGCACATGATCGAACCGCGCGCCGACCGGCCGACGGCGATCACGCTGGGCGCCGACAAGGCTTGCGATAAGTAGGACTTCGTCAATGAACTGCGCTCGATGAACGCCACGCCGCATGTGGCGCAGAACACGGGCGCGCGTCGGCGATCGACGGCCGCACGACCCGTCATGCCGATTACGGTGTAAGCCAGCGCGTTCGCAAACGGATCGAGGAGGCCTTCGGTTGGGTCAAGACAGCGGCGGGACAGGCGAGAACCAAATTCCAAGGTCGCGAGCGAGTCGGCTGGGCTTTCGCGTTCGCGGCCGCCGCCTATAATCTGACGCGACTGCCCAAGCTTTTGGCGGCCGCACGAGTGCCGCTGCGAACTGCTGTCTGATCGGCCGCTGGCGGATCGTCGAGGCCGATCTTTGGGACCGCGCTTACCTCAACCTGTGCGGCCCGGCGACGCTAAGGATCACCACACAGGGTGGTGAAATCGTTTACGGGTCCATGCACGTGAGCCTCGAAGTCGAGTACGCCCGCGACTCGGTTGGATTCCGCTGATACGGAAGCCACCATATTCATCTTGGACCAAGTCGCTGAGAAAGCGACTCGCCAATTCTTGAAACTCGATGGCGATTTGCTCATCCGACGACCGGCGGTGGGGCAACAGCCGAAAGACCTCAATGAGCTTCGATGCCGGAATGTCGGCCGCAGTGCGACGAACGACACCGCTCCAACCCCATTGAGGCAGCACGGGCGCACGCGCAGCAGGCTCACGTTTCGTCAACCCCACCTCAGCCAAGCGCGTTGCGACCGTCATTCTCCGCGCCCCCGCAGACTGAAGGCGATGGCCGAACGGACGCACCGCAAAGCGTCCAGATATTTTCCTGCTGGCTCAATCATTATTCCCTAATCTCGAAATTAAATTCCCTGCTCCAATGCTTAGGGAATATTTACGCAACCCTCTGTTATAACTATAGAATCAGCGACCGATATTCGACTAAGAGGGCCAAATTTGAAAAATTCCCTGTTCTTTCCTTGTTAGCAGGGAATTCGATACGCGGAGACCGGTTCGAAGGGACTGCGTCCACCACCAATCATCTCGTCTGAAACGCCAAGTTCTCACGTCCGAGAAGCGGCGAAATATATCAGTCATTCGCCGACGCCGATTGTGCAGTGGACAGGAACGCGACGCTTAGGGCAGAAACAGGCGGCCGGCCCCCGGCGGCGCGAGGCGTTCCCGATGCCGTGCGGGCATGGGATTCGGAAATGGGATTGGCGCGCCGTGACTTCGGCTGGGGCATCTGAACGAACAAAGGATTCCGCGGCGACATTCACGCCTTCGCGAACAGGCGGCCGAAGCCTTTCACCCGGGCCGGGTCGACGCCAGCGGCGCTGAGGGCGGCGTAGGCGGCGACGACCACGCTATCGAAGATGGCGATGTCCAGGCGCGCCTCCAGGGCTTCGACTAGCGGGGCGGCGGCCAGGTTGGTGCAGAGCACGACGATCGCCTCCGGCTTCGCGACGGCGACGGCGCCGATCATGTCTTCGAGTTCGACCGTCCCAACTTGCGAGAAGCTGAAATTGTCGCGCAAGCCGACGTGGCGCTCGCTGACGACCTCCAAGCCCTCGCGCGCGAAGCCCGCGATGATCGCCCGCTGAACGTCATCCGTGTAGGGCGTCACGAGGCCGACGCGCGTTTCGCCGCGCCGGCGCAGCCGTTCGAATATCGTCAGCACCGGAGTTCTCGCCTCGACGCCGGTCGCCTCGCGGATGCGCGCGCAAAGGCGACGGTCGGAGTCGAGCCCAAGCCAAGCCGCGCTGGTGCCGTTCCAGACGATCACGTCGACCCGCGCGTCGGCCAGCAATTCAGTGGCGGCGAGCATCGGCCGCTCGTCAAACTGGTCGAGCGCCGCTGCGTCGAGGCCGATCTCCGTCACTCGGAAGCGCGAGAAGTGTACGCTAACGTCGGGGAGCCCCGCCAGGATGCGCGCCGTGACCGGTTCGAGCACGGTGTTGGAGGACGGCGTCAGCATCCCCAGTCGGATCGGCATGACGGCTCTCTCAGAGGGTGAAAGCGGGGCGCGGCGCAGGGAACAGCGCCTCGATCATGGCCGCCGCCGTGAGCACCAGCGCGTCGCCGAGATGGGGCCCGACGATCTGCAAGCCGACGGGTAAGCCGTCGACCAAGCCGGCGAACACGCTCGCCGCCGGCTGGCCGGTGAGATTGAATGGAAACGTGAACGGGCACCAATCGTCCGCTCCAACCACCGCGCCGGCGATTGTGGGTGGCCCCTGGCGATCGGCGGCGAAGGCGGTGGCGGGCAACGTCGGCGTAAGGATCAGATCATAGCGCGCCATCAGCCGCGCCACGGCGTTCGCCCAAGCCTTCCGGGTGGTGATCGCATCGGTCGCCGCGTCCAGGGGCAGGCGCTTGTCGAGGAAGCCGCGAACGGTCTCGCTCACCGGCGCGCCCGTCTCGGCGACAAGCCGGCGCAGGCCCGTGAGATCGGTCTCCAGCGCGATGATAGTTGGAAAGGCCGGCCCGATTGGAATGTCGGGAGGCGCCGCCGTTTCGACCTCGACGCCGTAAGCCTTCGCGAACGCCTCGACGGCGGCCGTCACCGCCGCGCTCACCGCCGGCTCTATCGGCTGATCGCCCCAGCGCGGCCAGTAGAGCGCCTTGAGGCCAAGCTTCAGCGCCGCCTTTGGCGCGCCCAGCCAATCGACGTCGCCGGCCGGCAGCGACCATCGGTCGCGCGGATCGGGACCGGCGATAACGCTCAGCATCAGCGCCGCGTCGGCGACGGTGCGGGTGATCGGGCCGACATGCTCGATGGATTCCCAACCGGATACGCCCGGCAGGGTTTCATCGCGGCAGCCGGGCCAAAGCGGCACGCGGCCCATCGACGCCTTGACGCCGACGAGGCCGCAAAGCGACGCGGGAATTCGTATCGAGCCGCCGCCGTCGCTGCCGATCGACAACGCGCAAACACCCGCCGCCACCGCCGCCGCCGAGCCGGCGCTCGACCCGCCGGGTCCGCGCGAAAGATCCCAGGGGTTGCGGGTCGTCGGGAACAGCAGGTTCGCGCCGTGCGCGCCGAAGCCGAATTCGGAAGCGTTGGTCTTGCCGATGACGACGGCGCCTGCGCCGCGCAGCCGCTCAACGACGATGTCGTCGTGCTCGGGCACATAGTCCGAGTACAGCCGCGAGCCGAAGGTGGTCCGCAGGCCCTTGGTCAGCACAAGATCCTTGATCGCGACCGGCGTCCCTGCGAGCGGCCCGACCGTCTCGCCGCGCGCCAGACGCGCATCGATCGTCTCGGCGGCTTCGAGCGCTTGCGTTCGCGCGACGGTGGCGAAGGCGTGTAGGCGCGGCTCGGCGGCTTCGATGGCGTCGAGCGCCGCCGCCGTCACCTCGCGCGCGGAAACCTCACGGGCGCGGACTTGAGCGGCGATCTCGACGCCGGAAAGTTGCGCATAGTCGGCGACCTTCACGGCGTCTCTCCCGAAAACAGCCGCGTCAGCGCGGGCGGCAGCCCGATCGTCGGCTTCGGCGCGGGCCGGCGAAAGGCGCCTTTGGTCGCCTTTCGCACATCGAGCCCAACGAGCAGCTCCGCCTGCTTGATCGCCGCGGCGACGCCTTCGACGACGGGAACGTCGACCCGGTCGCGGACCCGCGCCGCAAGCCCGGCGAGCGGCGCCCCGGCGAGCACGATCACGTCGGCGCCGTCTTCCTCCACCGCGCGGCGGGCGAGTTCGACCAACAACGTCTCCTTCTCGTCGCGAACGGCGCCGATGCCGGAGAACGGACTGTCGAGCAGCCGGATGCTCGCGAGCCGGCCGCCCAATCTGTGCTGTTCGACGCATTCGGCGAACCAGGGGCCGAGCGTCGGGCTGAACGAGACGATCGAGAAACGGCCGCCCAACATGCACGCGGTCAGCAGCGAGGCCTCAGCGAGGCCGATCACCGGCCGCGCCATCATTTCGCGTGCGCCGCCGAGGCCCGGATCGCCGAACGCGGCGATGACGGCTGCGTCAAAGCTTCCCTCGCGCTCGGCCAGCAACTCCAGCGCGATGGCGCCGCCGATCTGCGCCTCGGCCCGCGTCGCGATGTAGGGGACGCCGCGCGGCGCTGTGATCGCCTCGACGACGACGCCGGGGCTCGCCGCCGCGCGCGCAACCTCGGCCATGATGTCGGTCAGTTCGACGGAAGTGTTGGGGTTCAACAGCAAGATGCGCGTCATGTTTCCCCCGCGCGATGGCAGGCGGCGAGATGGCCGTCGGCAAAGGGAAGCAGCGGCGGCGACGCGCGGCGGCAGATGTCCGTCTCCAGCCAACAGCGGCCGGCGAAGCGGCACACATGCGGATCGGGGTCAATCGGACTCTGCGCCGAACCTTCAAGCCGTTGCACTTTTTGACCGCGCCGTGCGGGGTTGGGGCTCGCGGCGAGCAGAGCGCGAGTATAGGGATGGGCCGGACGGCTAAGCAGCGCCTGCGTCGGCGCGCTTTCGACCACCCGGCCGAGATACATGACGACAATCCGGTCGCACAGAAGCCGCACCACTTCGAGATCATGCGTGACGAACAGATAGCTGACGCCGCGCCTGGCGCGCAGTTCCCCGAGCAGCTTGAGGATCGTCGCCTGCACCGAGACGTCGAGCGCCGACGTCGGCTCGTCGAGGATGATCAATTCGGGATCGACCGCCAGAGCGCGGGCGATGCCGACGCGCGCCTTCTGCCCGCCCGAAAGCTGATGCGGATAGCGCCGCGCCAGATCGCGCGGTAGGCCGACGTCGTCAAAGGAGGCGAGCACCTTGGCCTCCAGCGCCGCGCCGCGGAGGCCGAGCAGCCGGCGCACCGGGTCGGCGACGCAGGCGAAGGCGGTAAAGCCGGGATTGAGCGATTCGTGCGGGTCCTGGAACACGACCTGCACGCGCGCGCCGGCGGCGAAATCGATGTCGCCGGCGGTCGGTCCGATCAGCCCGGCGACGAGGCGCGCCAAGGTTGACTTGCCGCAGCCGGATTCTCCGACCAGCCCGACGCATTCGCCCTTGCGGATCTGAACGTCGACGCCGTCGACGGCGTGCAACGCCGCGCTGCGGAAGCCGCGGCGCACCGGATAGAGCTTGGTCAGCCCGTGGGTTTCGAGAAGCATCGTCATTCGGGATGCCGGCAGCGCAGCGCATGGTCGGCGGCGATGAAGCCGAGCGGCACCGGAGCGATATCGCAGGCGGCGATGGCCCGCTCGCAGCGCTGACGATAGCGGCACGGCGGCAACTCCTTGCGCAGATCGGGCAAAGATCCGGGGATCGCGGCGAGTTCGTCGAGCCGTTCAGCGGCGCTCGGCGTGGAGGCGAACAGACGACGGGCGTAAGGGTGCCTCAAGCCGGTGGGGAACGCCGCCGCCGGCGCGCTCTCGACGATGTGGCCGGCGTGCATGACCAGGATGTGGTCGCAATATTCCCCCGCGAGCGCGAGATCGTGGGTGATGAGGATCGTCGCCATTTGACGCTCCCGAGCGATCTCACGGATGAGGTCCATCACCACCGCCTGCGTTGTCACGTCGAGGCCGGTGGTCGGCTCGTCGGCGATCAGCAAAGCCGGATCGCAGGCGAGCGCCATCGCGATCATCACGCGCTGGCACATGCCGCCGGAGAGCTCGAACGGATAGGCCTCGTAGCGGCGTTCGGGATCGGGGATGCGCACGCGGCCGAGCGCGGACATCGCGGCGCGCTTCGTCTCGGCGCGCGGCGTGTTGCCGTGCCGGCGCAACACGTCCTCGATCTGCTTGCCGACCTTGCGGATTGGGTTCAGCGCCGTGCGCGGGCTCTGGAAGATCATCGACAATTCGCGCCCGCGCAGCTTCGCGACCTCACGCCCGTCGCGATCAAATTCCTGGCCTTCAAACACCACCCGCCCGCGCGGCGCGCGGCCCGCCTTATCGAGCAGACCCATCAGCGCATACGACAGCACCGACTTGCCGGAGCCGCTCTCGCCGACGATGCCGACGATCTCGCCCTTAGCGATGTTGAAGGTGATGTCGTCGAGCGCGCGCACCAGGCCGGAGCGCGTCTCGAACTCGACCGCGAGACCCTCGACGCTGAGCAGCGGCGGCGTCACGTGCGCGTCCTCGGGTCGATGATGTCGCGCAGACCATCGCCAATCAGGTTGAAACAGAATACGGCGAGAACCAGCGCGAAGCCGGGAAAGGTGAAGGTCCACCATTCGCCGGAAAAAATATAGGACGCGCCTTCCGAGACCATGATACCCCATTCCGGCGTCGGCGGACGAACGCCGAGACCGATGAAAGACAGGCCGGCCGCGTTGAGGATCGCCCACCCGAGATTGAGCGAGGCCTGCACGGTCATCACGGGCAGGATATTGGGGATCAGATGTTTGGCGAGGATCGTCAGCCCCGAATGGCCGCTCATCTTCGCCGCCTCGACATAGGCGATCTCGCGTCGCACCGTGATCTCGGCGCGGGCGAAGCGCGCATAGAACGGCAGATTGATGATCGCGGTCGCCAGCACGATATTGGCGACGCTGTTGCCGAGCGCGGCGACGATGCCCATCGCCAGCACGAACAGCGGAAAGGCCATGATCGTATCCATCAACCGGCCGATCACCGTATCAATCCAGCCGCCGAAATAGCCGGCGAAGGCGCCAAGCCAAGTTCCGATCGCGAAGGAGATCACAACGGCGCCGATCGCCATCGAAATATCGAGCCGCGTTGCGACGATCACGCGGCTCAGGATGTCGCGCCCGAGCGCGTCGCCGCCGAAGGGGTGGCTCAGCGACGGTCGGCCGAGCGTCAGTTGCGCGTTGGTTTGCAACGGGTCGTAGGGCGCGATCCACGGACCGAAGATCGCCAGCAGGATGAAGGCGATCAGCACGATCCCGGCGACCAGCGTCAGGCGATTGCGCGTCGCCAGATAACGCGCATCGGCGAGGAAGGTCGCGTCAGACACCGAGCCGCACCCGGGGATCGAGCGCCGCGCCAACGATGTCGACTATGAGATTGAGCAGGACATAGAGGATCGCCATTGTCAGCACGAAGCCCTGCACGGCGGCGTAGTCCGACGCGATCACCGCATTCACCGCATAGGCGCCGACGCCGGGCCAGGCGAACACCTGTTCGACCAGCACATTCGCGCCGAGCAGGAACGAGAACACCATGCCGAGCACATTGACGATCGGCAATGTCGCGTTGCGCAGGGCATAGCCAAGCGAGACCTTTGCGCGCGACAGACCCATGGCGCGCGCGGTGCGCACATAATCGCTCGCCAGCGCCTCCAGCATCGCGGCGCGAGCGACACGTGCGACTGGCGCGAGCGCGAAAAGACCGAGCGAGGTCGCCGGCAGGACGAGTTGCGCCAGCGTCGCCTGCAACGCCTCGAAATCGCCGGCGAGAAGGCTGTCGATGATGAGGAAGCCGGTGCGCGCCTGGGGCAGCGTGTGGTAGACTTCATTGAACCGACCGAGCGGTTCCGGCGCGATTCCCAATTCGTAATAGAAGACAAACACGAACATCAGCGCGACGAAGAACGTTGGGAAGGCCGCGCCGACGCTGACGACGACGCGGCACAGGTGATCGACCCACGAACCCTGCCGCAGCGCCGCCAGCACGCCGAGCGGCAGACCAACGACGACGGCGAAGGCAAGCGCGGCCAACGTCAACTCCGCCGAGGCCGGGAGGCGCGACGCGAGATCGGCGAGCACGCTTTGTCCCGACGAGATCGAGTGACCGAGATCGCCGTGGGCGAGTCGCAACACATAGTCGCCGAACTGGACGATCAGCGGCTTGTCGAGACCGAGTTGCGCGCGGATCTGCGCGATGCTCTCCGGCGTCGCCGAGGAGCCCGCGTAATAGGCCGCCGGATCGCCCGGCAGCGCACGCGCCAGCAGGAACGTCACCACGACCACGCCGATCAGGCTCGGCAACGCCGTCAGCACGCGACGGGCGATGGCGACGAGCGTTTTCATCCGCGGCTGTCGCCGATCACTCTTTGCTGACGAAGCGATAGTCGAGATGCGTGTGGAACCAGTACATGTAACCCTTGACGTTCTTCTGCATCGCGATGTCGGAGAACAGATGCGCGACCGGCGCGCGCGGCGCGTCGTCCATCGCAATGGCGTTCATCTTTGAAATCGCCGCTTCGTAGGTCGCCTTGTCCTGACTGTCGTCGCGCGCGAGGTCGATCAGCTTGTCGAGCGTCGGGTTCTGATAGTTGGGCGTGTTGAAGACCGTGTTGTTCTTGCCGTCATAGGTCCAAAAGTAGAAATATTCGGGATAGTCCAGCCAGCCGTAGAAATAGTTGATGTCCATCGGCATCGACTTCGAACCCATCTTTGCGAACCACTCCGAGCCGGGGATCTTGGTGATTTTCACGTCAATGTTGAGCTTCTTGAGTTGCTCTTGAATTAGCAGCGCCATCGGCTCTTGCGTCGTGCTTTGGCTCATGTCGATGAACAGCTCGGTCGAGAAGCCCTTCTCAAGCCCGGCGTCTTTCAACAAGGCTTTGGCCTTGTCTAGATCCGTCTTGTAGGGCGAGGCGGTCGGCCACACCGGCGGATATCCCTTGGAGGCGTCGGCGCCCCACATCGGCACGGCGCGATCATAAAGCGCTTGTTTCATGATCGCCTCGTAGGGCAGCGCATAAGCGATCGCCTGCCGAACGCGCTTGTCGTCGAACGGCTTCATCGTCACGTTCATGTCGACATGGAACATTTCGTTCTGCATCAGCGTGCCGATGACTTGCACTTTGCCTTCCGCCGCGAGCTCAGAATAATCCTTCGGCGGCAGCCCGACGGAGACGTCGACGTCGCCCTTCTCAAGCAGTGCGCGGCGCGTGCCGGCGGATTCGATCTCGCGATAAACGACGCGCTTGATCTTTGGCGTCTCGCCGGATTTCCAGGCGTCGAAGCGCTCGAACACAATCTGGTCGCCGGGCTTCCAGCTCGCCACCTTGTAAGGTCCGCCGCCCGCGTCGTGCTCGCGCGTCCAATCGAGCGCCCAGGGGTCCTTGTCCGTCGCGTGCTGGAGCGCGAGTTTCTTGTTGACGATATCCGGCACCGGCACCGCGAGATCGGGCAGAGCGAGCTTGTTCTTGGCCGGCAGCGTGATCTTGAAGGTGTTGGCGTCGACCACGGAAAACATGTTGGGATCGACGTACGTGCCCGCCGCCATCTGAATGGCGGGAAAGCCGCCGGCGGCGATGGCGCGGTCGAACGACCATTTGACGTCGTCAGCCGTCACCGGCGAGCCGTCGTGGAAAGTTGCGTCCTTGCGCAGATGGAACACCATCGTCTTGCCGTCGTCGGATATGTCCCAACTCGTCGCAAGTTCGGGTTCGATCTTCTCGTAGTCGTACGAAACTTTGCCGTCCGGCAGAGTCTTCTTGCCGTGCGTGACGAGGCGATCGTAAATCTGCCAGGCGACAAGTTGCGACAGTTCGTTGGCGGCGGGCGTCATGGGGTCGAGCGAGTTCGGCCCATGCTCGCCGACCTCAATCAGAATGTCCTTCGGCGTCGCCGCGGCGGCCGTTCCTGCGAGCGCCGCCAGCGCGCCAAGGACCAGCGCCTGAACGGCGGCGTGCGAAACAGGACGATGGGCGGGGAAGCGCGATGGCATCTGTCTCTCCAGGATGCTTAGCGCGTCGGGCGGCGCGCGGACACGGAATAGCAATGATCGTGCCATCATATATCATATTGTTATATAACAATAATGCAATAATTGCATTATATATATGTTATGCACATCGCCGTCTTATTGGGCGCCGAAGCGCAAGGCTTACGCGCCGCGGCACTTTGCAGTGCGGGGTTTGTGCCACGCGCGCTTTAGGCTAATCCTCGGCTTGTGCCGAGACGCCCGAGGCGCGAGGACACCGTCGCGGAGGCCTCGCCGAAACATCCGCGCCCCTTACCCGCCGCCCGCGTAGCGATGCGGCGGCCCGCATTGCACATGCAAGTCGTCGATAAGCTGCGCCGGTTGATCACCAAAGGCGATCTCGCCGCGGGCGAGCGCCTCAATGAAGTGCAGATCGCCGAGAGTTTCCGCGTTTCTCGCACGCCAATCCGGGAAGCCGTCAAACTGCTCGCCTCAGAGGGTCTGCTCGAATTGCTGCCCGGCCGCGGCGCCCGTGTGCACCGGCTCTCTCGCACCGAGATTTTGGAGCATTTCGAGGTGATAGCCGCGCTTGAGCGGCACGCCATCGAACTCGTGGTGCCGCGGTTGACGCCGGCGCAGCGCGGTGAACTCGCCGCCTTGCACGAATCGATGAAGACGGCCTTCGCCGCCGGCGACGCACGCGGTTATTTCGAGCTGAACCAGAAGGTCCATCGGTTGTTCGTGTTCCTCGCCGGCAACGCCGCGCTCACGGCGATGCATGACGCCCTGACCAAGCGCACGCGCCACGACCGACCGCTGACGCTTGCCTCGGCGGCGCGCTGGGGCGCCTCGATGGAAGAGCATTCGGAACTGATTGAAGCTGCCGATACGGGCGATGTCCGACGCGCGGCGGCTACCATGCTCGCGCATCTTCGCCGCACCGGGCAAGCCATGGCCGACGCGGCCGAGAGCGACGATTAGAGATGGCGCCGCGTCCGCCGCTCCCCGAAGAAACAACCGATGGACTCGAGATCGCGCGTCATTCGCTCGATCAATCGATCGCCCATCATCTGCGCGAGTTGATCGTACGCGGCGAGCTCGCGCCGGGGCAGCGGTTGAATTTGCCCATGCTCGCCATCGACTTCGGCGTATCGACGACGCCGCTGCGCGAGGCCGTGAAAATTCTGGCCGAAGAGGAGATCGTCGAATGGTCGCCCGGCCGCGGCGCCCGCGTCGCGCCGATCCGCATCGAGGAGACGGAGGCGCTGTTCGAGGTGATCGCCTCGCTTGAGGCTCTTGCGGCTGAGAAGGCCGCCATGCGCGCAACGACTTCCGAATTGGCCGAACTCGAAACGCTGCACGCTCGCATGCGCCGCCATTTCGAGGCCGGCGAGCGCTCCCCTTATTTCGACCTCAACACGCAGATCCACGAGCGCGTTCTGGCGCTCGCTGGCAATGCCGTGCTGCGCGCCGCGCATGCCCGGTTGCAGGTCCGAGCAAGGCGGGGGCGCTATCTCGCCATCGCCGATGCGGCCCGCTGGCGGGAAGCCATGCGGGAGCACGAGGAGCTGATACAGGCGATAAGAGGCCGCGACAGCGCCCGGGCGCACGAAGTCTGGCGACTGCATCTCATCCACACCGGCGCGGCGGTGCGACGGGTCCAGAGCGATGAGAAATCGCAGATTTAGAAGCAGAACAGAATCAATCGTAGTCGCGCGCGTCGAACAGGTTTTGGCGCTCCCGGCGACCGAAGAGGTCGATGAATTCCCCGATGGCGGCCGAGAGACCCTCGACGGTTTGCGCCGGGCTGAAACGGGCATGGCTTCGAGGACCGCTTGTAATCGACGCGGTCACCCAGCTCACAGGGTGTCCCACGCCGTCCATTCGTGTATCGTCGCGCCCTTGGCTTGGTCCCCCGGAGGTCAATGTGGCTCTATCCCATTTCAAATTGCTCATAGGTTTTCTGGTTTTTGGCGCGCCCACGCTTGCGCAGGCCGACTGTTTCAGGACTGTTCGTGAGGTCAAAGCGAATAATGTGAAAACACGATGGCAAGAGACAACGGAGAACGATGGCAAGCCGATGACTATTTCTATTGCTAACGGAAATGACGGACTTGTCTATTTGGCCAGAAAGGCCGACCAACTGTGGTTGAGTGGCAATATATCCGTCTGCCGAACTGGAGGCAAGACAGCGATTACCTTGAAAAATACGAAAACAACTACAAATGTTCCGATACTTGCACGCATGGCGTTTCCTCGTTCGCAGTCGGCCCAAATTGTGGGTAATCAAATCAAGCTGGCGGGAGGGGGATGGACAGGCACCTTTGTTGGCCAATAAGACGCAGCGACTGATGACGTCCTAGCGCCCGGCGCATCTCGTTGGCCCTGATGTTGGCCCGGGGGCCGCTCCCGAATGGGTCCGAGGCGATGGGCCGCTCCCGGCAGCGCGAACCCGTCAGCCCCCCGCAATGCCTCCGAAGTTGTTCCGGTCGGCTAGCAGGGTCTCGACAAGTGGCCCCAACTTGCCGTCCTTGCCTGCGGAACGTCGGTTGGAGGAGGCTGGATTTCATTCGTAGGCGGCGGGCTGGGGCGCCGGCGCGGGACCCGGCCGATGTTTTTCGCGCCGCCCCGAGACGTGGGACGTCCAATCAGAATCTCGCTCGCGGATTGTTGCGGGGCTGCGGCGTTCGGAGCTACGCCGTCGGCTCGCCCTGGCGTCGCGGCCCACCCAGCGCGACGGCCGCCTCCGCGGTCAACAGCCGGAAGGTGAAGCTCTCCTGGATGTAGAGTTCAACCAGTTTGTCGGTATGGCTGAGGTAGCCGATGGAGAGGTCCTGTCCGAGGTCCAGTGCGAAGTCGCCGCCGCGCGTGGTGAGCACCAGGCCGCCTTCTATGGCGGGCGCCCAAACGATGTCGCCCTCCACGAGGCGTTGGATATGCTGGAGCACCGGATAGCCGTCTTCGCTGCCGCCGCTGACGGTGGCGAAGGGCGCTGCGCCCAGGACCAAGCGGTACGGCCCATTGCAGCCGGCGAGGCGCAGTTGGTTGACGGCCTCGGCGATGGCGGCCGGGTAGCCTATGGCGGCCGAGGGAAGCGCCACGGCGGGATTGCTGGCGCCGGGGCGGATGCCGCCAATGCCGGCGGCGGGATAGCCGTCGAAAACGGCGCGGTCCTCGGCATAGGCGATGTTGCGCGCGGCCTGCTTCACCGGCGACCAGTCCGAATCCGCCGCGCCCCGCTCCACGGCGTCGATAGCCTGTCGCGTCAGGGTGAACGGCGCGCGCAACTCGACAACGGCCTTGGCGGTGCGGCGCATGGCCTGAATCCCCTGCGCCGGACCCTCAATGGCTTCAGAATGGCCGTCGCCGACGGCGGCGAAGCTCGCGCCCTTCGGGTCGGACACATCGACGACACGACGAGCCGCCAGGTAGCGTTCGAGGGTGCGCGACGCCTCCTCGTCGATCTGGCGCCAGGCGGCATCGGAAACGGGGGCGAGTTCGCGGTGGAGATTATTCATGACCTGCCTCGTTTTTCAGGGATCCGATGCGGAGCGAACCGTCCGATGATGACGGTTTCGTCGCGGAAGAGGACGAGCCGTCGAGCTTCGGTTCCTCACCAACGGCGGCGGTTTCATCCCCCGCCGCGGGCGTTGGCTCGACCCCATCCAAAAAGTCCGCCGACGGAACAAAGAACAGCGAGCCGGTCACCGCCCGGCTGACGTCGAGCAGGCGGTCGTAGTTGCCAGGGGGCTGACCGATAAACATGTTGTCGAGCATCCGCTCAATTCGGCCCGGCGAGCGCGCATAGCCGATGAAGTAGGTGCCGAACTCACCCTTGCCGACCTCGCCGAAGGGCATGTTGTCGCGCAGAATCTGCAGCTGCTCGCCGTTCTCTTCGATGTTCGTGAGAACGTTATGCGCGAAGCTCGGCTTGTCGGCTTCGGCCAGCTCGACGTCAGAAAGCTTCTGGCGTCCGACGATCTTCTCCTGCCGCTCGACCGGGATCGCGTTCCACTTATCCATGTCGTGCAAGTATTTCTGCGTGATGACATAGCTGCCGCCCGTGAAAGCAGGGTCTTCCGGCCCGATCACGGTGGCGTCGACGGCGGCTTGGGCGACCGGATTCTCGGTTCCGTCGACGAAGCCCAACAGATCACGATCGTCGAAGTATCGGAATCCATGCACCTCGTCGGTCACCGACGCAGCCCCGGCCAAGCGCGCCATGATCTGCGCCGCAAGCTCAAAGCAGAGGTCCATCCGCGCGGCGCGAATATGAAACAGCAGGTCGCCCGGGGTGGACGGGGCGTGATGCACGCCGCGAATCTCGCGGAATGGATGAAGGTCCTTGGGACGCGGCGTTCCGAACAGCCGGGGCCAGACCTCCGAACCGATCCCCATGATGCAGGAGAGTCCGCCGTCAGCGGCGCGAAATCCGACGCCTCGCACCAACGACGACAGGTCCGCGCACAGCCCTCGCACCGTGACCTCCGCGCCCGCGCCTGCGCCAAGGCTGACGACCAGGAAGATAGCGGCGCGGGTCAACCGGGCGTCGACCGCCTGAGATCGCGCAGTGACAGTCTGGGAGACCGTAGAGGGCAAACCGAACTCCTAGCCAATCAACTCACCGCCGGTCCGCGCGAGGGGCTCGGGGTTGCCGAAGCCGCGGCGATCGAACCGTAAGCCAGACTTGTAGTTCAAGCCGCCCGCGTCGACGAGTGCCCCGCTGAGCGCAATGCCTTCTTTTTCAGACGCGCGGCCCAAACCCCTCGCCACAGATGACCTGTGGTCGCTCAAGCTGCCGGCGATCGGTGGGTCCTGCGGGCCACGTTCGTCGCGACGCGCCCGCGGTCAGCGACGGCGTTGAGCTTCCGCGTCGGCGGGTGGCTGGAGCCGCCTTCGTTGTCCCGATACGCGCCGACGAGCAGCAGGCCTCGTTCATACCTGACGAATGGGCGACCGCCTGTTCACTTGAAACTGAAGTCGCCTGCGGCATTGCCGGCGATGAGCGCCGCGGCGCTGGAGAAACCGTCGAGGGTGAGATGGTCTGAGCCGGCCGTGATCGTCGCGACGCCGTTGGCGAAGGTAGCATCCGCCAGTAGCGCCCGGAAGCCGGCGAATTCGCTTTCGGCGAAATCAATCACGTCGTGACCTGCGCCCGTCCAATGCGCCGCGGCGTCCGTGACGGTCGCCGTTCCAAAGCTGGAACCAAAGATGAAAGTTTCATCGCTTCCGCCGCCGGTGATCGTATCGTTTCCTACGACGTCGTGGATCGTTAGGCCCGAGCCATGGCCTGTCGTCACCGTCGCGCCTGCGCTGACGACGTTGAGGACATAGGAGCTCGTTATTCTGCCGAGCAGCGCTTGGTCCGCCGCGGCGCCCGTGGCGCCAAGCGTGAGGGTCGGCGGCGAGGCGTCGGTGAACTGCACCGCCCGGATGTGGCTGACGTCGGCTTGCAGCGGCGTCAAGGCCGCCAGGAAATGCGCCGACGTGTCGGAGATGTTGAAACCGCCGACCACCTTGTTCAGCGCGGCCTTATCGGCCGTGAATTGCGCCACCGTCTCGGTCAGCGTCCCGTCGGTCGCAACAATCGACGCAATATGCGCATCGGCGGACAGGCTCGCCAACGCCGCCTGGACGTTGGTCGCGAGGTCGGAGACCGCGAAGCCGCCGACCACCTTGTCGAGCGTCGCCTTGTCGGCGGCGAACGCCGCCACGGTTTCGCTCAAGGCGCCGCCCGTTGTCGTGATGGAAGTGATGGTTGGATCGGTCGCCAGGCTCCCCAACGCCGCCTGCACATTCGCCGCCGTGTCGGAGATCGCAAAGCCGCTCAGATCCTGCAGCGCCAGCCGATCCGCCTCGAACGCGGCGACCGATATTGTGACAACGCCCGACTGGTCGCCGACGGCGACGATTTGGCCTAAGTTCGCCTCAACGGCTTGAAGATTGCCCTCGATGGCGACGGCGGTTCCGGCGACCGCGTAGCCGCCGACGATCTTGCCGAGCGCGGTCTGCTCGGCAGGAAGATTTGCGATCCCGGCTACGACGCGCGACGTGGATTGGATCGCGTCGATATGGCCGCTGTCCGCCTGAATCTTGGCGAGACCCGTTTCAATATTCGTGGCGCTGTCGGCGATGTCGAACCCGCCGGGGAGTTGATTGAGCGTGGCCTCCTGGCTCTCGAAAGTTGCGACCGACACCGTTTGCGGCGCTTGGCCCAAAGTCACCGCGACCTCCTGCGCGCCGCCGACCCGAGCGATCGCGAATGTGTCGCCGATGTAGCTGCCGACGAGGTCGACGGTAACGACCGCCGCGCCGTTGTGCTCCAGCGTCAACGCCGTCATGCCGGAGGGACCGGCCGCGGTCGCATAGCCGGTGATCGCGATGCCGTCGTCGCCGAGCTCCAGGGTGTCGCCGCCGCCGAAGCCGGCAATTCCGCCGCTGAGCCCCGCCCCGTAGGCGAGCACGAACGTGCTGCCGCTCGCGCCAAGCGAGACCGCCGTCCCGGTTGCGCCCGCCGTGCTGCTGATCGAACCATCGTCGACGATCGTCCCGGCCCCGACCAGCGACACGCCGATGGTTCCGCTGATCGAGCCGGCGTTCTCGACCGTTCCCGCGCCATCGATTTGCACGCCGCTTTGGCCGCCTGAGATCGACGCGCCCGCGAGATTGTCCAGGGCGCCGCCCGAGGTGAATTGCACGCCGTAGCTCGACGATCCGCTCGCGGAAATCGCGCCCGCATTGATGAGCCAGGACTGCGCCCCTGCGATCGACACGCCGCCGTCGACGCCGGTGACGGAGCCGCCCGTCAGGTTCGAGACGCCGCCGGTCCCGCCGATCGTAATGGCGACGCCGGAGGACGCCTGGATCGTGCCCGAATTCGTCACCGTCCCGGCCTGGGAGATCGTAACCCCGCTCGCGCCCGAAATCGACTTGGAGTTGGTGACCGAACCGGACCCGGAGATCGTGACGCCTGCGCCGGTTCCGCCGGCGATCGCGCCCGAATTGACGATCGTCGCGTTTCCGGAGCCGACGCTGACGCCATTGTCCTTGCCGGTGATCTTGGCGCCGCCGCCGTCGTTCTCGACCTTGCCGCCGTCGCCGAGGGCGACGCCGTCGCCGTTCCGGCCGGTAACGGTAATTGAACCATCGTTGATGACCGAGCCGGCGACGCCGTCGATCTCCACCCCGCCCGTCGCGCCCGAGATCATGCCGATCGGCGAGTTGACGACATTGCCGCCGAATCCGAACGTGACGCCGCCGCCGGTGGTCCCGCGAATGATCGCCGTATTGGTGACCTGGCCCGCCAGGCTGACGGTGATCCCGTCGCCGCCGGTGATCAGATTGGCGTTGGTGACGGTCGCTGCGCCGTTGACTTCGACGCCGGCGCCGTGCGTTCCCGTAATCTGGCCGGCGTTGACCGCCGCAAGGGCGCCGGCTTCGCTGTTGATGCCGTCGTTGCCGCCGGAAATGACCGAGCCGATCTCCAGGTTTTCGACGGCGCCGCCCAGACCGAGCGTGACGCCGTCGCCCGTGGCGTCGCTCGCGGTGATGGACCCGTTGTTGGTGACGTTCCCCGGTGCGCCGTCGATCTCGACGCCGCCGGCCGTCCCGGTGATGTGCGCTCCGTCGCCGTTGCCGACGGAGCCGCCGCCGCCGATGGAAACCGCCGTTCCAGCCGTCGCGGTGATGGTTCCCGTATTAGAGAGCAAGCCGAAGCCGGCTGTCGAAACGCCGTTCGCGCCCGTGATGGTTCCGGCATTGTTGAGCGTGGCGTCGTTGATCGTGACCCCGTAGCCGCGGGTTCCGGTGATGGTTCCGAGATTTATCAGCGTGAAGGCGCCCGCCAGCGACGCTACGCCGTCATTGCCGCCGCTGATCGTTGCGCCGGCGTTGTTGCGGACCACGCCGCCGGCGCCCATCGTCGCGCCGACGCCGGTCGCCGCGGAAGCGATGATCGAGCCGCTGTTGGTCAGGCTGTTGACTGCGGTTCCGCCGTCGATCTCGACGCCGCGAGAGATGGCCTGAATCCGGGCGCCAGCGTTGTTGGTGATCGTGCCGCCGCCGCCGATGAGGATGCCCGAGCCCACCGTCGCGGTGACGTTGCCGGCGTTCGTCACCGTCCCGGCCCCGCTGATCGCGATCCCTTGCGCGCCGGATACCGAATTGTTGTTGGTGACGGTGGCCGTGTCGGTCGGCCCGGAGTCGTTGATGGTGACGCCGTAGCCGGTCGTGCCGGTGATCGTGCCCAGGTTGGTCAGCGTCATGCTGCCGGAAAGCGACGCGACGCCATCGTTGCCGCCGCTGATCGTTGCCCCGGCGTCGTTGCGAACCGTGCCGCCGGCGCCCATCGTCAGGCCGACGCTGGTGTTCACGGCGGTCGCGCTGATTGTCCCGTCGTTCGTCACCCGGTTGGTCGCCGCGGCGCCGCCGTCGAGTTCCGCGCCCTTGGCGACGCCGGTGATCGTGTCGCCGGCGTTATTGGTGATTGTTCCGCCGCCGCCGATCAGGACGCCGGTCCCGACGGTCGCGGTGATCGTCTTCGCATTGGTCAGCGTCCCTTCGCCGCTGATCGCGACGCCCTGCGCGCCGGTGATGATGTCCGCATTGTCGACCACGGCCTTGTCGGTCGCGCCGGAATCGTTGATGGTTACGCCGTAGCCCGTCGTGCCGGTGATCGTTCCCGCATTGGTCAGCGTCATGCCGCCCGAAAGCGAGGCCACGCCGTCATTGCCTCCGCTTATTGCGGCGCCGGCGACATTGCGAATCCATCCGCCGGCGCCCATCGTCACGCCGACGCTCGTCGCGGTTGCTGTCGCCTTGATGGTCCCGTCGTTGGTGAGATTGTTGGCGACGGCGCCGGAGCCGCCGTCGATCTCGACCCCCTTGGCGACGCCGGTGATCGTGTCGCCCGAATTGTTGGTGACCGAGCCGCCGCCGCCAATCAGGACGCCGGTCCCGACGGTCGCCGTGATCGTCCTCGAGTTGGTCACAGTCCCTTCGCCACTGATGGCGACGCCCTGCGCGCCCGTTATCGTATTGGTGTTTGTGACCGTCGCCGTGTCCGTTGCGCCGGAATCGTTGATGGTTACGCCGTAGCCGTTCGTGCCCGTGATCGTTCCCGCATTGGTCAGCGTCATGCTGCCGGAGAGCGAGGCGACGCCATCGTCGCCGCCGCTGATCGTCGCGCCGGCGCTATTCTGGACCGTGCCGCCGGCGCCCATCGTCACGCCGACGCCCGTCGCCGCCGTCGCCTGGATCTTCCCGCTATTGCCGAAGCTGTTGGCGACCGCGCCGGAGCCGCCGTCGATCTCGACCCCCTTGGCGACGCCGGTGATCGTGGCGCCCGAATTGTTTGTGACCGAGCCGCCGCCGCCGATGAGCGCGGCGGCGCCGACCGTCGCGGCGATCTCACCGGAATTTGTAATCTTTCCCGCGCCGCTGATTTCGACCCCGGCGGCCCCGGTGATCGTGGCGCCGGAACTGTTGGTCACGGTTCCCGTCTCGCCCGCCCCGGAATCATTGATCGACACGCCCGCTACATTCGTGCCGGTGATCGATCCGCTGTTGGCGATCGTCGCCGAATTGGCGAGCGACTCGACCCCGTAATCGGTTCCCGACAGCGATCCCGAATTGGAGAAACTGCCTCCGTTCGGCAGCAACTTCCCGACCGTTGGCATGACTTTTCTCCCGATCCGAAGGGGGACTATAGTTGCGTTCTACGAAAGTGTGAATCCTCCTGAAAAGCCGGCAGAAGCCGGTCAGCGCGCTTTGCGAAGGAGCGCTGGCGGCTTTGAAGCGTCGAATCGGCGCGGGCGTCGCGCGCGCTCACCAAGTTTGAGGATTTCCTGTCGCGATGGCGAGGGATAAGGATCAGCAATTCCGGATCATGGCGAGCGAAGCGAAGCCGTCCAACTTTTCGAAATCGTTCTTTATCTGAATAAGTCGGCGTTGGCGGCGCCGCTGCTTCGTTTCGCGTTGCTCGCGACGACGCCAACGGAGTTTGCCGCCTCCGGAGGACGAATTCTATCCCGCGAATTCGCCCTGTTCGAACTCTCGCTCTCACGCCGACCCGTTCAAGAAACGCCGGACCCGCGCAGGAGCGGGCCTCCGGCCTTCCTCCACGCATCGATGCCGCCCTTGAGGTGGCGCGCCGAGGAAAGTCCAGCCTCTCGCGCGGCTTGCACCGCCATCGCCGAGCGCTCGCCAAAGGAGCAATAAAACAGGATCGTCTTGTTTGTCGATTTGGCCATCTCGTGCAGCAGCCCGCCGGGCCGCAGGCCTTCCTCCAGATGCGGATAGGGCGCATGCAGCGAGCCTGGGATCACGCCGTGCCGATCGCGCTCGTTGCTTTCGCGCAGATCGATCATAATCAAGTCCGCGAGCGCCGACGCGGCCAGAGCCTCCGAGGCCGAAAGCGATCCGCCGTCCCCGGCGATTTCGTCCTGATGGAGGCCAACAACCATGTTCGCGGGAATTGCTACGTCCATCATCTTTGGATTCGGCAGATGCAGATTGCTCATCAGCGCAACATATTCATCGAGCGATTTGACTTGCAGTCGCGGATTGAACGCCTTCTCCTCGGCGATGGTTGAGACGGTATCGCCCTTGTAGTCGTGAGCGGGATAAACCAGCGTCGAATCCGGAAGCTTCAACAGCCGGCTGAAGATCAATTCGTATTCGTCATTGGCGCTGCCGTTCTGAAAATCGGTGCGCCCGGTGCCGCGGATCAGCAGGGTATCTCCGGTGAACACCCGGTCCGGCAGCACGAAACTGTAGGAATCGTCAGTGTGTCCGGGCGTGTAAATCGCGTCGAGAACCAATCCCTCGATGCTCAATTTGTCGCCGTCGGTCAGCCGCATTGACACCACGTCGGCCTTGGTCTGCTCGCCCATCACCGTGATGCACCGCGTCTTATCGCGCAGCGCGCCCAGACCGGTGATGTGGTCGGCATGCATATGCGTGTCGACCGCCTTGACCAACCGGAGGTCGAGTTCGCGGACAAGTTGAAGATAGCGATCGACCTTCTCAAATACCGGATCGATGATCAGCGCCTCGCCGCCGCGCCGGCTCGCCAGCAAATAAGAATAGCTCCCCGACGCCGCATCGAACATTTGGCGAAAGATCATCGGGTCTCTCCGACAGCAAGCAGGGCGAGACTTCGACCAGGACGCGCGGCGCCCTACCTCGGTTGCGGCACGATCCTGATATACGGCTTCGGCGCCTTCCAGCCGTCGGGATAGACCTTGCGGGCTTCGTCGTCGGAGACCGAGCCGGCGATGATCACATCTTCGCCGTTCTTCCAATTCACCGGCGTCGCCACTTTGTTCTTGGCGGTGAGCTGAAGCGAGTCGATCACGCGCAGCACTTCGTCGAAGTTTCGTCCGGTCGTCATCGGATAGACCAGGATCAGTTTGATTTTTTTGTCCGGGCCGATGACGAAGACGTTGCGCACGGTCTGGTTGTCGGCCGCGGTGCGTTTGGTTGGGTCGCCTGACACGGGCGCCGGCAACATGCCGTAGAGCTTCGACACGTTGTAATCGGTGTCGGCGATCATCGGGAAGTTCGGCGCGTGGCCCTGGGTTTCCGCGATGTCGGCCGCCCAGCCGGCGTGACGATCGAGCGGGTCGACGGAGAGGCCAATAATTTTCACCCCGCGTTTGCTGAAGTCGGGCTTGATCCGGGCCATGTAGCCAAGTTCGGTGGTGCAGACCGGCGTGAAATCCTTGGGGTGAGAGAACAGCACAGCCCAGGAATCACCGATCCATTCGTGGAATTGGATGCGCCCCTCGGTCGTTTCGGCTTCGAAGTCGGGGGCGATATCGTTGAGCGCAAGGGTCATGGCAACCTCCACAAGAATTGTAGACTAATAGATTTGCGCCCGCCTGTCAATTCCCGGGAAGCGTTGTAGTCGCCTTAGGGCCGGCCAGGCTCGGCCGCCCGGCCGCTCGCGGTTCGACGACGCGTTGCCCGCCGCCCGTAACCACCGCTCGGCGTTGGGCGGAAGCCCGATCAGCGATCGGCGGGCCGATACTTCGGCCGGCGATCGTCGACGCGTTTCGCCTTGGAAAGCGCGCGTTCGAGCGTGTTGGGCGCCAGAATTTCCACCTCGAAGCTTATCGCGGTGTCATTTTTCAGCTTGTGGCGCACGCGCTCTTTCAACTCGGAGTCGAAATGATTGGCGTCCGCTGGCGTCGCCATAGGGTCTCGCTCAACCATCACGATCGCATGGTCGAGCGGCCCCTTCTTTTCGAGCACGATCTTGAACTCGACGCCCGTGCCGGGAACTTCCAGAAGCGAGCGTTGAACCTGACTGGGATAGACGTTGGCGCCGCGGATGAGCAGCATGTCGTCCAGCCGCCCGTATACGCCGGCGGGAAGGTGAGGATAGGTCCGTCCGCACGAGCAAGGCTCGTAGACCATGTGGGATTCGTCTCCGGCGTAGAAGCGGATCATCGGCTGCGACCTGCGCTTCAGATGCGTGTAGACGATGGCGCCGCTCTCGCCGTCGGGCAGGACGCGCGTGGAATCGTCCTTGGCGACGATCTCGGTCCAAACCTCATCTTGCATTACATGCGGTCCTTGGCCCGCTTCACACTCTGCGTTGGTCGCCCACGGGGTCAATTCCGAGGTGGTCGCCATGTCGCGCACCTTGATGCCCCAGCCCTGCTCCAGCGCCTGCCGCGTGCCGGGAATCGAGGAACCAGGTTCGCCGATGAAAATGCCGAGCCGCAACGGCGATTTCACGGTGTCGTAGCCGAGCGAGCGCGCCGTCTCCAGCATGTGCAGCGCATAGGTCGGCGTGGTGATGAGCACCGTCGAGCCGATGCGATACATCAACTCAAGTTGGCGCTCCGTCTCGCCGGCCCCGAGCGGAAACGCGGTCGCCCCGAGCCGCTCCACGCCGAGCAGAGCGCCCCACCCGCCCATGAAGAGGCTGAAAACCGTCGCGAGTTGCACGACGTCGCCGGGGCGCACCCCGCAAGTGTAGAGGCCCTGCGCCATCACGTCGGCGACGTAATCCCAGTCGCTGCGCGAGAAGGCGTAGAGCGTCGGCTTGCCGCTGGTGCCCGAGGAGCCGTGCACACGAACGATGTCCTCCGCGGCGCAGCCGGTATAGCGTCCGAACGGCGCATGCGCGGCCTGATCCTCGCGCAGCATGTTTTTGGTGATGATGGGCACGCGCTTGGCGAAGTCGTCGAGCGTCTTCACCTGCTCCGGTCGGAACCCGCTTTTCTCATAATGGTCGCGATAGAAGGGCAGCTTCTCGTAAACGTAATGAAGCTGCTCTTGCACGTTGGCGAGCACCTCGGCTTCACGCTCCGCGCGCGACCGCGTCTCTTTCGTGCGATCCCAGTAGACGCCGTCGGCCATATCGTTCCTCCCATGGCTTGTGTAGTCTTGCGTTCGAAGATTAAGCGCCGTCCCCCAGGACCGAGCCGCCAATCAATCTCGCGTGGCCGAGAAACTCGGCGACGACCGCGCCCGATGGATCGGAGACTTTCACGTCATAGAGCTCAACCCGCCCTGCGCGCGATCGCTCGACCGCGCTGGCGGTTAGCCGGGCCCCGGGCTTACCCGGACGCAGATAGATCATCGAGCAATGATGGGCGACGGAGCGTTCGTTGCGGCTGTTGCAGGCGCAAGAGAGCGCCGTATCAGCCAATGTGTAGAGGACGCCGCCGTGGCAGGTGCCGAAGCCGTTGAGCATATCCTCGCGAACCGTCATCGCCAGTTCGGCGCGGCCGGCGCCGGCGCTGACAAGTTCGACGCCGAAGCCGCGACTGACGCGGTCGCCCTCCAGCATCTTTCGCGCGCAGGCGACGCCGATCGCGTCGGCCTCCTCATCAGGCATCGCCGCTCCTCCGACCTTTCGAAGCTTGGCCTATGCCTTGATTATGCACAAGTCTGCGTGCTAAACAATCGTTCAGTTAGCTCAACAGCGAGGTTTGGGCGTTGGCGGCGACAGAGGCAAAACGGCAATCCAATCGCTGGCCGGCGCTGCTGGATGCGGCGGCGGCGAAATTCGCCGAGCAGGGCTATCACGCTACCACGATTCGCGAACTCGCCGCCGCGACCGCGATGACGCCGGGCGCGATCTACTTCCACGTGCCGAACAAGCAGGCTCTGTTGCTCGCAGTCTACGAGGAAGGGGTGCAGCGCATCGTCGATCGCGTCGACAAGGCTGTCGCCGGCCATTCGACGGCGTGGGATCGGCTGCACGCCGCGGTCGAAGCGCATCTCCAGGCGATCCTCGACGCCAGCGCTTACGCGCGCGTGGTGATCCGCATTCTACCCGATGACGCGCCGGAGATCGCCGCCGACCTGACGCGCCTGCGCGACGGCTACGAGGAACGCTTTCGCGTTCTGTTCGCCGAGGTCCGATTGCCCGACGACCTGGCGCCGTGCCTCGCCAGACTGTTCCTGCTCGGCGCGCTCAACTGGACGCCGGTCTGGCATCGGCCGGGCGGAGGAACCTCTGTCGCCGAGATCGCGCGCCAGCTTCTCGCGCCGCTCCGCGCCGCCGGAGAGCGCGCATGACCTTGACGCGCCTCGACCCGCCCGCCCGCGTGCTCGTCACCAAGATCGGGCTCGACGGCCACGATCGCGGCAGCCGCATCGTCGCCGCCTTCCTGCGCGACGCCGGTATGGACGTGATCTACACGCCGCCGTGGCAATCGATCGCCGGCGTCGTGAAACTCGCCACCGAGGAGGACGTCGATGCGATCGGCGTCAGTTCGCTGGCGACCGACCATCTGATCGTGCCGAAGCTGGTCGAGGCGTTGCGTCAGGCGGGGCTCGGCCACGTCGGCGTCGTCGTCGGCGGCATCGTGCCCGCGGACGAGCAGCCGACGCTGCTCGCGTCTGGCGTCAGCGCCATATTCGGACCCGGCGCCTCGCGCGACGACATCATCGAACACGTCGCGACGCTCGCGGCCCAATCGCGGGCCGCGCGCGACGCGGAATTGCAGGGAGGAACGCCATGACCAAGGAAGCCGTTCAACTTCCCCTACCCGGCTTCGACCAGGATTTTGCGCAATGGCGGGCCGACTACGCTCGCCAGATCGGCGCCGATCGTCGCATCGTCAATCGCTCTGGGATCGAGATCGAGCCGCTCTATACGCCGCGCAACTGGGACGGCGCCGCCTACGAAGCTGACCTCGGCTTTCCCGGCCAGCACCCGTTCACGCGCGGCATTTATCCGACGATGCATCGCGGCCGAACCTGGTCGCAGCGCCAGTTGATCGGACTTGGAACGCCCGAGGATTACAATGCGCGGGTGCGGCAGATTCTGGCGGCCGGCGCGACGGCGATCAGCTTCCTGCCCTGCAATTCCGGCTTCCGTGGCGTCGACTGCGACGAGGTCGATCCGCTGCTGCTCGGCACCTGCGGCACCGTCTCCAACACGGTTGACGACATGGAGGTGGCGCTCGACGGCGTCCCGCTCGGCGAGATTTCGACCGCGATGAACGATCCCTCCCCGTTCACCCTGCTTGCCTTCACGCTCGGCGTGGCGAAACGCCGAGGCGTTGCCTGGGAGCGAATTTCTGGCACGTCCAACCAGAGCGACTATATCTCCCATTTCATCGCCAACCACATGTTCTATCGACTGTCGCTGCCGGGCGCCCGGCGCGTGCTAGTCGATCACGTCGCCTTCTGCCTGGAGCGCCTGCCGAACTGGAATCCGATTTCGGTGGTCGGTCAACACATGCAGCAAGCGGGCGCGACGCCGGCCGAAACCGTCGGCTTCACGTTCTCGACCGCGCTGCAATACGCCGAGGATTGCGTCGCGCGCGGGATCGACATCGACGTGCTGCTGCGCCGCTTCACCTTCTTCTTCGACATCTCGATCAGCTTCTTCGAGGAGATCGCAAAATTCCGCGCGGCGCGGCGGATTTGGGCGCGTCTCACGCGCGAGCGTCTCGGCGCAAAGAGCCCGAACTCCTGGCGCTTCAAGTTCCACGGCCAGACCTCCGGCGTCGACCTCACCCGCCAACAGCCGCTCAACAACATCGCGCGCGTCACCACGCAGGCGATGGCGGGAATCCTCAGCGGGCTGCAATCCATGCACACCGACGCTTACGACGAGGCGGTGGCGACGCCGACCGAGGAGACCGCGCGCATCGCGGTGGCGACGCAGAACATTTTGCGCGAAGAAGCGCATCTCTGCGACGTGATTGATCCCCTCGCCGGCTCCTATTACGTCGAAACCCTAACCAATCAGATGGAGGCGGAGATCCTGGCGGTCATCGCCAGGATCGACGCCGCGGGAGGTATGTACAAGGCCGCCGAAAGCGGGCTCGTGCAGACGATGATCGGCGAGTCGGCGCTGCGTTATCAGGAAAAGATCGAGCGTGGCGAGGAGAAGGTCGTCGGCGTCAATTGCTACCAAGTCGATGAGACCGAGGCGCCGTTCAAGCCAACCGAACGGCCTGACCTCGAACGCATGAAGGCGCATGTCGCGCGCTTCAAGGCGTTCAAGCAGGATCGCAGCCGAGGCGCCGTCGAACGCGCCCTCGCCGCCCTCGCGCGGGCGGCGCATGACGAGACGGACAACATCTTCGCGCAAGTGGTCGAAGCGGCGGGCGTCGGCGTGACCCACGGCGAGATCGTGAGCTGTCTTCGGAAAGAGCTCGGGTTTGGCCGTCCCCTCATCGTCGCCTGAAGCGCCGCCAGCCGTCGCGGCCCTCGTCGACCGGCTCAAGCGCGGCGACATGGCGGCGCTCGCCCGCTGCTTATCGCTGGTCGAGCAAGGCGGACCGATCGCTGACATCGTCTGCCGACTCGCCAATCCAGCGACAGGGCGTGCGCTCGTCGTGGGTTTCAGCGGTCCTCCGGGCGCCGGCAAGTCGACTCTTGTCGACGCGTATCTGACGCACCTGCGCGTGAACGGTCGATCGGTCGCGGTGGCCGCGGTTGATCCCTCCAGCTCGATCTCCGGCGGATCGGTGCTCGGCGACCGCGTCCGCATGTATCGCCATACCGAAGACCCCGGCGTTTTCATCCGATCGATCTCGTCGCGCGGCCATCTCGGAGGATTGTCCGAGAACTTTCATCGCCTCGTCGATCTGATGGATGCTTCCGGACGCGAGGTGATCGTCATCGAAACCGTCGGCGCCGGCCAATCCGAAGTGGAAGTCACTGAAGTCGCCGACGTCTGCGTCGTCGTCAGCGCGCCCAACCTCGGCGACGACGTTCAGGCGATAAAGGCGGGCATCCTCGAAATCGCCGACGTCCTGGTTGTCAACAAGGCCGACCTCCCGTCGGCGGATCGAACCGCCGACCAGTTGCGCGCGATGTTGATGTTGCGCGCGCAACGTCGTGACGTGCCCGTCATCAAGACCGTCGCCACGTCGGGCGCCGGCGTCGACGCGCTGGCTGCGGCGATAGACGCCCGGGCCCGTGGCGCCGCGACGCAGAGGCGCGCCAATCGCCTGCGGCGAATTCGTCGGCTGATTGCCCAGTCCGCCGCCCGCCAGATCAAGGATCGGGTTTTGGCTCTCGACGGTCCGCAAAGTGACGCGCTGTTTGAGGCGGCGCTTGAGGGACATTGTGGCGTCGCAGAGGCCGCCGAGGCCGTCCTGCGCCTGCTGATTGACCTACAGCCGCGATAGCGGCGCGCCCCTCCGCTACATGCCCATTCGGGTCGTTCGGATGCCGCGCCGCATACAGGCGATGGCTGAGCGATAGCGATATGACCGTTAGTGATAAACCAAGAAGAGCATGCCACACACGGCGATTCCAAATGCCAGGGCGGCCCGCCGCGAAAACCCCGAGCGGCAGTCATTCGACTCCCCTTTCGCCGCTAGGCTGTGCGACTTCGCGGCGCAACCTAAGTTACAACCCGCGGCGATTGAGCCACGATTGAAACTTTCATAGCGCGCCGACGCTTGCCGCGGGGCCTACGTTTGATAGACGCCGGCGAGTTCCTCCCGCAATTTCGCCTTCTGGATTTTCCCCGTCGCGGTCTTGGGCATCGCGTCGACGAAGAGAATGCGTTTTGGACATTTGAAGGGGCTGAGATGCGACCGGACCTTGGCGATCAGCGTCGTCTTCGTCGATCGTCTCTCCAGCCTTCGGCGTCACGATCGCGGTGACCGCCTCGCCCCAACGGTCATGCGGCAACCCGACCACCGCGACCTCCTGGACGCGAGGATCAGCGGCGTAGAGCGCCTTCTCCACTTCGATCGAGGCGACGTTTTCCCCGCCGGTCTTGATGACGTCCTTGAAACGGTCCTCGAACCAAAGAATGCCGTCGGCGTCGAAATGACCGCAATCGCCGGAATGAAACCAACCATAGGCGAAGGCCGCTTCGGTGGCGGCGCTATCGTGGAGATAGCCGGACATGACCTGCGGGCTGCGATAGACGATCTCGCCGGATTGACCCTGCGGCAAAAACCGGCCGGACTCGTCCATGATCGCGACCTGCACATTGGGCGACGGCGTTCCGACGGCGCCGGGATGGCTCAGTTGATGTTCGGGGCGGAAATAGACGGCGAGCGGATTCATTTCCGTTTGCCCGAACATCAGCGCGAAATCGCAACCGAAGGTCTCGATCGCCGTGCGCAGCTCGTGGGTCGGCATCGGCGCCATCGCGTAGATCGCAAGCCGCAGGCTGGTCACGTCGCGGCTCCGCTTTTCCAGTTGTTCGAGCAGAGCGCGATACATCATCGGCAAAGCGAAGGAGACGGTCAGGCGTTCGGATTCGATCAGGTCCAACAGACGCGTTGCGTCAAACCCGCGCTGGATGAAGATCGTCGCCCCGACAGCTATGGCCGGCGTCGCGATGACGTTGAGCTGAGCGGTATGAAACAGCGGCATCAGCGCGGTCACCCGATCCGCCGCCGACATACGCGTGTCGAGCGCCACGCCAAGCGATTCCAGGTAGATCGCGAGATGACTGCTGACCACGCCCTTCGGCGCGGACGTGGTGCCGCTGGTATAGAGGTACGACAGCGGGTCGCGATCCTCGACGAGCGTCTCCGGTTCGTCTTCGGGCCTGCCGTCCTGCAGCGCCACAAAGGCGACAACGGGGCGAGCCTCGAACGTCGGCGCATCTGGTTCGCCGATGACGATGATGTCGTTCAAGGCTGGCGCATCGGCCAAAGCCGGGCGCAGTTGGTCCAACAGGGCGGCTTCGACAACGACGCCCTTGACGGAGGCGTGGCGGAGAACATAAGCAAGTTCATTGTGGCGCCAGAACAGATTGATCGGCACGCATATCAGCCCGATCTTGGCGCAGGCGAAATAGGTCACCAGAAATTCCGCATTGTTGGCGGACATCAGGCCCAGGGCGTCGCCGCGTTTGTACCCTAGCGCAACCAGCCCATGCGCAATGCGATTCAACTCCTTGTTGAACGCGCAATAGCTGAGACGCCGGCCGCCGTCGACGATCGCGATCTGATCCGGGGCGCGCGCCGCGCTACGCACCAGCAAATCTCCGACGTTGACGCGCGCCATCAGATTCTGCCGCAGACCCTGATCGGACATTCGCGTTCTCCCTTATCGTATATGGCGCCCAGCCCCACATTATCGACGGCGGCCGCGGTCTCGTGAAATGGCTTCCAGACGTTCGGCAACCCGCTCCAACCTGGCGACCGTCGCCGCATTCCCCGCGGGCGTCTCCGGCTTCGCCTCGACGGCAAGGCCGCGATAAACCAAATTCGTGATCCTGTCGGCGGTCTCGTCAACCTGGAAGTCGCCTTCGCCCCTGAGATAGGCCCAGGTATGGTGCTCGACGCAGCCGTAGATCATGTCTCTTACGAGACGCATCGGCGTATCCGCGCGGAATTCACCCGAGTCCACCGCATGCTTGACAATATCGAGCGTGCGCTGCGTGTACCTCCGGTTGAGCTTAAAGATGGCGGTCTCCGCGTAGCCGGGGTCAGATCTGATCTCCTGGAACATCAATTTGCATAGCTGGGGATGGCGATGGATGCACAACAGATGCTGCCAGACCATGAAGCGCAAGCGGTTCCAGGTTCCCGTGACGCCCCCGAGCCGTTCGTCGTAATCCGACAACATGTCTTCATACCAATGCTCGACCACCTTGATGAGAAGATCGCGTTTGTTGTCAAAATAGCGATAAATCGTTCCTTCAACGACCTCGGCGCGTTCAGCGATGTCCGAAATAAGCGCGTCCTCGTAGCCTTTGGTCTCGAAAACCGTCCTTGCCGCCTCCCTAATGTCGGCGATGCGCCGCTCGCGGGACAGCCGAAAGACTTGTCGGCGGGACGCCGGTTCGCTTGTTGTTTCACTCAAGTCGCGGCTTGCCTCTCCGTCAGTCGCCGAAATAATCCGGTCGCTCAATCGTCCAGGTTTCGCCCCACAACTGGCCGCCGCCTGCGACCGTCAGGAGTTCGCCGGTCACGTAGCCGGCCGCCGGGCCGCCGAGATAGACGCAGGCCTCGGCGACCTCCCAGGTCGAGCCGACGCGCATCATCGGATTGCTTCGCCAGTATCGGCCGCGGGCTTCCGGGCTATAGACTTTCCAACCCTCGGTCTCGATCGCGCCGGGGGCAATGCAGTTGACGCGGATATTCAGGGGCGCCCATTCCACCGCGACGCTCTCTGAGAGCGCGATCACGCCCGCGCGCGACGCCACCGAGTGCGCGACGCCGTGAAGGCCGTGTCGCGTCACCACGACGATATTGACGATCGACCCGCCAAGCCCCGTCTCACGCCACAGCCGTGCGGCGGCCTGCATCATAAACCAAGTTCCGTTGAGGTTGGTCGCCACCACCGCGTTCCAGCCCTTGACCGAAAAATCGATGGCGGGTTGTGGAAACTGACCACCGGCGCTGTTGACGAGCAGAGTAAGGTTTCCGTGCACGGTTCTTATTTCGGCGAACGCCGCCGCCACCGCGTCGGCGTCGCGAATATCGACGACGATGCCGCTGGCGCCGAGGTTGGATTTCTGGAGGACGCTGACCAAAGCGTCGATATTTTCGCGCTTGCGGCCGACGACGATGACATGCGCGCCAAGGCGCGCGAGCAGCCAGCAGATCGCGCGGCCTATCCCTCCGGCGCCGCCCGACACGAGAGCGACCTGTCCTGTAAACAATCCCGGCGCATAGACAGTCGGCATCGCCGCCAAAGCCTCGTCGTCGAGACCGAGCGGCGCCTCGTCGCCTTTTCCGGAGCCGGCGTCAACCATCGCGCGGCATGCCTTCGAGCAGTTCGCCGGCGATGATGAGCTTGCGGACCTCGGTCGTTCCGGCGCCGATCTCAAGCAGCTTGGTTGACCGGAACAGCCGATTGATCTCCGACTCCCAGATATAGCCGGCGCCGCCATGGATCTGGACCGCCATATCCAGAACCTTGTGGCAAGCCTCTGCGGCGTACATCAACGAGGCGGCGGTAAGTTTGTGGATATCGCCGCGGCCGCCGCCGCCGATCTCGAGCCGCGCGGCGACCGCGAGCGTGCGATAGGTGAACGTGCGCATTGTCTCGATGGCGACATACATCCCCGCCAACATCGATTGGACCATTTGGAAGGCGCCGATCGGTTTGCCGAATTGGCGCCGCGTCTTCGCGTAATCAATCGAGAGTTCGAGCGCGCGCTCGGCGACGCCCAGACAGAGCGGCGAGATTATTGCGCGTTCGAGGTCGAGCCCGCTCATTACGACAGCGACGCCGTTGTTCTCGTCGCCAACCAGGTTCTCGATCGGAACCCGACAGCTTTCAAACACCAGCTCGCCGGTCTGGCTACCGCGGAAGCCCATTTTCTCCAACTTCTGCGCGACCCGGAAACCCGGAAACTGTTTCTCGACGATGAACGCGGAAATTCCCTTCGCGCCTCGGTCCCGATCGGTCTTCGCATAAACCAAAACGACATCCGCGACCGGCCCATTGGTGATGTACAGTTTCGAGCCATCGAGAACGTAGTGATCGCCGTCGCGCCGCGCGGTGGTCCGCATCGATCCGAGCGCGTCGGAACCCGCCCCAGGTTCGGTCAGGCCGAGTGCGCCGATCGATTGGCCCGCACACATCGCCGGCAGATATTTGCGCCGCTGCGCCTCCGAACCGTTGCGAAAAATGTTGTTGAGACAGAGATTGTCATGGGCGACCCAACTCAGCGCCAACGCATGGTTCCATCGCGCGAAAGCCTGGAGAACGAGGCCGCCGACGAAAAGATCACCGCCCGCGCCGCCATAGATCTCAGGAACCGTAACGCCAAAATAGCCGGCCTCGCCGATCCTAGGGAACGCCTGTTCGGGCCAATATTCCTCGGCGTCCATGCGCGGCGCCAGCGGATACAATTCCTGTCGGCCGAACCGGTCCGCCTGATTGAGGATTTCGCGCTGGTCCGCCGTCAGGTCGAAAGCAAGGCTCTCGTCGGCGTTACGAAGCAGGCTCGAATCCTGGGGCGCCTCGACGCTCAAGTTTCTCTCCCGAAGGATTTCCGCGCGTCATTGAAGCGTACGGACGAAGGCGAATTGGCCGACCATAGTGAATTTAATTCATTTTGTCTAGGCCCTGACTTGAATCGCTTCGGGACCGCAAGCGCACGCGCTCGGGAGATGGTCAGCGGTTCGTGTAAAGCGCAAGATTGACAAGGCTAATGAATTGACCTCATTATGAGCGGAACGCGGAGGCGTGTAGAAATCGATGCCCGCCGACCCCCCTCTTTTCACCAAAGTGCTGGTCGCCAACCGCGGCGAAATCGCCTGCCGCATCAATCGAACGTTGCGTGAAATGGCGATCGCTTCGGTCGCGATCCATCATGAAAGCGAGGCCGGCGCGCGACACGTCGTGACGGCCGATGAAGCATTCGAAGTCGCCGGCGCGACGCCAGTGGCCGCGCATCTCGACGGCCCCCTCATCATCGACATCGCGCGCCGTTGCGGCGCGCAGGCCATCCACCCCGGCTACGGCTTCTTGTCGGAAAACGCCGGCTTCGCGAGAGCGGTCGTCGAGGCGGGGCTGGTCTTCATCGGCCCCGAAGCCGAGACGATTCATCTGATGGGCGACAAAATACGCGCGCGCGCGTTCGCGCAGGCGCACGGCGTCCCGGTGGCGCTGTCGGTGACGCCGACGGACGACGCCGACGCCTTCGTGACGCAAGCCGAAGCGATCGGCTTTCCTCTGCTCATCAAGGCGGCCGCGGGCGGCGGCGGCAAGGGGATGAGCGTCGTGCGCTCACCCGACGAATTGTTGGAGCGCAGCCGCATCGCCGCCAGCGAGGCGGCGCGCTATTTCGCCGATGGCCGCATCTACGCGGAACGCTACATCAAACGTCCGCGCCACATCGAAGTGCAGATCCTTGGCGACGGCCGCGGCGGCGCCATTCATATGTTTGAGCGCGAATGTTCGGTGCAGCGGCGCTTTCAAAAGGTGATTGAGGAATGTCCCGCGCCGCGTCTCGCGCCCGCGCTGCGCCTAGAGATATGCGAGGCCGGTGTCCGGCTCGCCCGGGCCGCGCGCTATCGAAATGCGGGAACAATCGAATTCATGCTCGCGCCCGACGACGAGTTCTATTTCCTGGAGATGAACACCAGGCTGCAAGTGGAGCATCCCGTCACCGAGATGGTGACGGGCGTTGATCTCGTGCGCCGCCAGATCGAGATCGCCGCCGACGCGGGTTCGTTGCTCCGGCAGGACGTCCGCGTTGACGGACACGCGATCGAATGTCGAATCTGCGCCGAGAATCCCGAGCGCGACTTTATGCCGGAGACGGGGCGCGTCGCGGCGTTGGAACTTCCAAGCGGCCCTGGCCTGCGGTTCGAGAACGGGCTCGTCGTCGGCCAGACCATCTCCTCCGACTTCGACCCCATGCTCGCCAAGTTGATTGTTCACGGCGCGGATCGCAGCGAGGCGATCAAACGCATGGCGGCGGCCTTGTCGCAGCTCACAATTCTCGGCGTGACGACCAACATCGACTATCTCGGCCGGTTGGTTCGTCTTTCGGCGTTCGCGCGCGGAGATCTGCACACCGGCTTCATCTCTGAGCACGCCGACGAACTGATGCCGGCAAGCAGCGAGGCGGAGCGCGATATCGCGCTGATCGCCGGCGCGCTTCGGTTCGCCGAGTTCCGAACGCTCGCCTTCGATGTCCCCGATCCCTACGCCGCGATGGGCGGGTGGAGAAACTGACGATGTCGCTCCCCTTCTCCATCGAGGGCGAGGCGATACGGATCGAGATCGTTCGCCGCCGCCCACGGCTTACCCTACGAGTCGGAAATCGAGAGTACGCGGTGGCCGAGGAACTGCCGCTCGGGCCCACGGCGTCGATTGCTAGTGAACGGCGAAACGATCGAGTTCGCGGCGGTCCGCCACGGAGACCGCGGCTTCGTTCGGTTGAGCGGCAGAACCTGGCGAGTCTCGTTGCTGGATCTGCGGCAAGCCGCAGGCCGTCTCGGGGAAGGCGTCGACGACATCCGCGCGCCGATGCCTGGAGTCGTCGTCTCGGTGCATAAGCGAGAGGGCGACGCGGTTCGGCGCGGCGAAGCGGTTGCGACGCTCGAAAGCATGAAATTGCAGATCGCCCTGGCGGCGCCGCGTGACGGAATCATCGCCGCTATCAGCAAGCAAGCCGAGGAGACGGTCGGCAAGGATGAGATCGTCGCAACCCTCGTCGCCGCCGGCGACGCGGAGTAGGCCATGCGCAAGATTCGGTCCTCAATCAGCACGACATCGTCCGACTACCGCCGCAACTTCGCGCACAACAAACAACTGGCCGAGATATTTCGAAGTAAACAAGAGAAGGCGCGCGGCGATCGGCCCGCGCGCGACATCAATCGCCTTCGCAGCCAGGGCAAGATGTTGGCGCGAGAGCGGGTGGAAAAGCTGCTCGACTCCGCGACGCCGTTCCTCGAATTGTCCACGCTCGCCGCCAACATGGCCTATGGGGGGGAAGCGCCAGGGGCCGGCAGCATCGTCGGCATCGGCGTCGTCTCGGGCCGCGAGGTGATGATCCGCGCCGACGATTCCAGCGTCAAGGGGGGCGCCTGGTATCCGCTGACCGTGAAGAAAATCGTTCGAGCATTGGACATCGCCATCGAGAACCATCTGCCGGTCGTGCATCTCTGCGACAGCGCCGGCGGGTTTCTTCCGTTGCAGTCCGAGCTCTTCCCCGACCGTCAGATGGGCGGCCGAATTTTTCGCAACCAATGCATTCTGTCTAAGATGGGCGTCAAACAACTCGCGCTCGTATTCGGTCATTGCACAGCCGGCGGCGCCTATATTCCCGCGCTTTCCGACTACAATGTGATCGTGCGAGGAACCGGGGCGGTGTTCCTCGGCGGGCCGCCGCTCGTCAAGGCCGCGACAGGCGAGGACGTCAACGTCGAGGAGCTCGGCGGCGCCGAAATGCATACCAGCGTCAGCGGGGTCTGTGATTATCCCGCAACGTCGGAAGAGGACGCCATCGCCATCGGTCGCGAGATCGTCGCTCAGTGGGATCGCCGGCAAAAGTGGGCATGTCCGGCGGCGGAGGCGGAGCCGCCAGCCTACGACCCGAGCGAACTCTACGGCATATTGCCTGACGACGTCCGAAAGCAGTTCGACATGCGCGAAGTGATCGCCAGACTCGTCGACGGCAGTCGGTTTCACGAATACCAGCCCAACTATGGCGCGACGCTGATTTGCGGCTTCGCCAACCTATGGGGCTGGAAGATCGGCGTGCTCGCCAACAACGGCGTCCTGTTCAACGATTCCTCGCTGAAGGGCGCTCATTTCATCGAACTTTGCAATCAAAACAGCACGCCGCTGGTGTTTCTTCAGAACATTACCGGCTACATGGTCGGTCGAAGCTACGAACGACAGGGGATCACCAAGGACGGCGCCAAGATGATCATGGCGCAGAGCTGCAGCCGGGTGCCGAAATTCACGGTGATGTGCAATGGCTCCTTTGGCGCCGGAAACTATGGCATGTGCGGACGCGCCTTTGACGGGCGGTTGCTGTTCACCTGGCCCAATCATCAGATCGGCGTCATGGGCGGCGAGCAGGCCGCCAACACGCTCGCCGACGTCAAGATCCGGCAGTTGGAGCGCGACGGGGCGCCGATCGATCGAGCTTTGATCGACAGGCTCAGAGGGGAAACGCGGGCCAACTATGTCGAGCAACTGTCGGCCTATTATTCGACCTCCGAAATCTGGGACGACGGCATCCTCGACCCCGTTGACACGCGCAACGCGTTGGGCATCGCGATCACCGCCTCACTGAACGCGCCGCTCGGCGACCCCGGCTATGGGGTATTCCGATTTTGACATAGAGGGTTCGGCGTCACCTTTTCCGCAGAAATGCTGCTCCAGCCGTTGATCGACCGCTATCGTGGAGCGGGGCTGACCGACGTTTCATGGCACATTTACGGGGGCGCGCGCCACGAGGCGCTCAACGAGATCAACCGATCTGAAGTTGTCGCCAATCTGATCGCCTGGATCGATCGGGTGACGGCGTCGAAGTAGCGCCGTCCCGCTTGCGGCGATTTGGCGCGATTGTTTCAAGAGGAATTTGGCGCCAAGGCGCTGACATTCATCCTCGCCGGCAACGGCGCGCTGGCGGGCCGCCCTACCGCCGCGCGGGGCGCGGTTCCGGCCGATCCGGCCCTGAGAACGCGCGCGACGCCCGTCGGCGCGCTAGGCGAACTGAAACAAGCTCTCGCCGACGAACTTTCCCTTCTCCATCCCGCCGGGGCAAGCAAAGACGGCGCTCCCGGTGTGGGTCGTGAACTGATTCAGCGCGTCGAGCTTGGCCATATTATTGAAGATTTTTATGAAACCCTCGCGAGGGTCACGCTGATAGCAGAGAAAGAAAAGGCCGGCGTCGTACATCATGCCCTGTCGCCAAGGCGGCCAGCGTTCCGCGGTAAACCGAACCCCGTCGTTGTAGGAATACGAGCGGCGGAAAATCTGTGCGCCTTCGTTGGTCGCGGCGGCGCCGAGTCGCACATGGGCGTTGTCGGGGATCAGCGGATTGCCGTCGGCGTCCAATCGGTCGAGTTCCAGCGAGTCGCGCTCATTCGTCTTTCCGATTGGCGCGCCCGAATATTTGTGGCGACCGATGACCTGCTCCTGAAAGTCCACCTCCGAGCGGTCCCAGTGTTCAAGCGCTACTCGGATGCGGCGCGCGACCAAATAGCTGCCGCCCGCCATCCAGTCCGGTCCCTCGTCGCCGGCCCAGACGACCTCGCCGAAGCTTCGCGGAAGGTCGGGCGGCGCCGCGGCCGTGCGCGGATTGTTGGAGCCGTCTTTGAATCCCATCAAATTTCGTGGGTTGTCCTGGCCCGACGCCTCGGCGAGAAATCCCGTCTGGGCCCAGCGCAACTGGGCGGCGCCGTAAGACAGCCGCACAAGCTCCCTCACGGCGTGAAAGGCGACTTGAGGATCATCGGCGCAAGCCTGGACGGAGAGGTCTCCGCCGGTCAACTGCGCTTCCAGCTGGTCTCCGTTGAACTTCGGCAGGTCGACGAGCGCCGCCGGCTGTCGCGACGCCAGCCCGTAGCGATCGACGCCCTTCTTCACGAAAAGTCCGGGCCCGAAGCCGAACGTCACCGTCAACCGCGAGGGCGCCAAGCCAAGCGCGGAGCCACCGTCCGGCCCCTCTTTCGATAGATCGTTTCCAAGGTCGCGAACAGTCTCGCCCGCGCACATCCGCGCCGCGCCGTCGGTCCAGGCCCGAAGCATGGCGGAGAGGTCGTCGCGGCTCTTGGCGAGGCAATCGAACGCCGCGAAGTAGGTATGGCTTTGCTGCGGCGTTGCGATCCCGCCTTGGTGGCGACCATAGAACGGCTCCCGCCCCGGGGACGGGGTCGGCGCGACCGGCGTCGCGGGGCTTGCGAGGGCGGCGGCGTTGGCGCCAGCCAATGCGCCCGCGCCGATCAGCAGTCCGCGTCGGGTCGGGCGCGCGCGCGATCCCGAGAACGGACAGCTCATCTCGCCAGCACCAGCGTATTGTTCTCGTCCTCGACGAAATAGAAGCCGTCGCCTTCGGGCGTCATCGCAATCCCGAACAGGTCGCCGCTTCCCGGCGGCTTCTGCGCCTTGTTGGGATCAATCCAGCGCGCCTTGATCTGGTCGCCGCTCGCCGGATCGACTTCCACCACCTGGCCGTTCTGCGCGTTGGTCACGAGCAGATGTCCGTTCGGCGCGAAGGTCATGGCGAGCGGCCGCTGCAATAGGCCGTCCTTGGTGAGGGTCCTGCCGACTCCAGCGCTGTGGTCACGCGTGAGCGCGTCCCAGATCGCCGTGATGCGGTTGCCGGTCGCATCGGAAACGTAGAGCGTGCCATCCTGCCCGAGCGCGAGGCCGGTTGGACCGATGACGAACACGTCCTTGTTCGGCTGCCCGCCGAAGCCGCTGCCGACCAGGGTCTGGCTCACCGCCTTCGGCGGCTCGCCGGCCTTGATCGAGAAGTTGAGGCGAACGACGGTTTGCTGATTGACTACGCGCGGATCGCCGTCGGGAGAGGCGACGCCAAAACCCGTGTTGCTGACGAAGATCGTGGCGCTGTCGCCGTCGTCGCGCGTCGCCATGTTGCCCCAGGGCATGTTGATCCCATCGTTGGCGATGATGTTGGCGACCTTGCCGTTGGTGTCGAGCACGATGAGGCATCCCGCCCCTTTCGTGCCGGTTGTTCCGTCGGCGCTGGGCGCGCTGCCGACGATCACCCATCCGGACTTGAGCATCGTCATCGCCGTCGTCAACCCGACGCCGCCCGGGCACCCCGCGAGATTGCGCGGCAGCGAGGCGAACGTCGATAGCTTCTTCGTCGACGGGCTGAAGACGACGATGGTTGTTCCGAGCCCTTGTAGATTGCCCTCGTTGTTGAAGTTGGTGATGAGCACGTCGCCCTTCTGAAGAACGCCGGCCGACGCCGGGGCGACAACGATCGCATAGGGGTTCTGGTCGCCATTCTCCGGTACGGTGGAAGTCAGCGTCGTCTGGCGATGGATGCGGTCGAGAAAAGCAGAGGATTGCGCGGGAGTCGCTGCGACGGCGGGTGCAAAGGGAAGGCCAAGCGCGCCCGCGAACAGCGCGCACAGCAAAGGCTTTGAGAGGCGGAAGGGCGAAGCAGTCATGTCAGGTTCTCCCCGATTTCGAGCGCTGCGACGCGCTCTTGATTGTTGAAACTGTAAGCAGTCACCTGTTCGGCGCTCTCGATCGGCGCCTCGGCCCCGCCGCGCGGATAGGCCATCACGAAGCCATCGACTTCCAGGCGAACCTCGGCGCCGATCCTCGGCGCGCGATGCCCCGGCACACGGCTTGCGACCCTATCTCTTCCTACCGTCAAGTGGACCATGGCGTCGCAGCCGTAGAATTGGACGGAGACGACGCGCGCGGACACGCCGTCGGCGTTCGATGACGCGGCGAAACGTATCTGTTCCGGGCGCAGCATCACGTCAACAAACCCATCAGGCGCCGGGCGCGCCAGCGGCAGGCGCCCGAGAACGCACGCCGCCGAACCGCCCCTGACCGTTCCCGGCAGGAACACGGCCTCGCCGACGAAGCGCGACAACGCCGCATCGATCGGCTCGCGATAGATCGTTTCCGGCGCGGCGAACTGGGCGACGACCCCGTCCCTCAGCACCGCCACGGCTGAGGCCATCGACAGCGCTTCCGATTGGTCGTGCGTGACCAGCAGCGCCGTCGCGGCGGAAGCGGCCAGTGCGGCGGCGACCGCTTCACGCGTCTCGACGCGCAGCGCCGGATCGAGCGCAGAGAACGGTTCGTCGAGAAGCACCAGCCTGGGGTTCGGGGCGAGCGCGCGGGCGAGCGCCACACGCTGCTGCTCGCCCCCGGAGAGCTGGTGCGGCGCGCGGTCGGCGTAGGCGGCGGGCAGCCCCACGCTGGCGAGCAAGGCTTCGATCCTCACGCGGTTGCGTCGCTCCGCGCGCGGCAAGCCGAAACCGATGTTGTCCAGCACGCTGAGGTGCGGAAACAGCGCGCCTTCCTGCGCCACATAACCGATCCGGCGCTTTTCGGGCGGCGCGTTGACGCCGCGCCCGCTGACGATCTGGCCGCCGACCTCGATCACCCCGGCGTCGGCGCTCTCGAAACCGCAGATCAGCCGCAACAGCGTGGTTTTGCCGCTTCCCGACGCGCCGAGCACCGCGACGAGCGCGCCCGCCTCGAACGGCGAGATCGACGTCCCTGAGAACGGGGCGGCCGGCGAAGGATTTGGCGAGCCGGGTGACGGAGAGCCGCGCCATCGTCAGGTTCCGCCCACGGAAGCCGCCTTCGCCAGCCGGTTGGCGAAACCCCAGGTGCAGACAAACGACAGACAAAGGATCGCGGCGGCGAACGGCGCCGCGGCGGCGAAGGCGAGCGAGGAGGTGTTGGCCCAGACTTCGGTGGCGAGCGTCCTGGCGCCGGTCGGCGACAGCAGGAGGGTCGCGGTCAGCTCGGTCGACACGAAGACGAAGACCATCGCCGCGCCAGCGCCGAGACCGTTGGCGGCGAGCGGCAGAACCACTCGCCATGCGGCGGATAAGCCGCTGTCGCCGAGCGCTCGCGCTGCTTCTTCCAAGGCCGGCGGGATTTGCGCAAGCGCGGCGCGGGCGCTGACCAGCGCGAGCGGCAAGAACAGAATGGCGTAGGCGAGCGCCAGCAGCGGCAGGGTCTGATAGAGCGGCTGAACGTAGCGAACGGAAAGCGAGATCAGGGCCAGCGCGACGGCTATTCCCGGCGCGCCTTGCGCGAGATAGGCGGCGCGCTCGGCGAGCGTCGTCCAGCGGCTTGGATAGCGCACCGCCAGATAGGCGATCGGCGTCGCAATCGCCAAGGCCGCCGCCGCTCCCAACACGCCGAACTCCAGCGAGTTCAGCGTCGCGTCAACCAACGCGGGAACCGAGGGCGCCAAGGGCGAGGTCGCGGCCTCGGCGTGCTGCAACAGCCAGTAGGCCACCATGCCGACCGGAACCCCGAGCGTCGCAAGAACCAAAGCCGAAAGCAGCCCCACCGCGGGCCATCGCAAGCGGCCGAGCCGCAGCGGCGCGGCGGCGCGACGCGTTCCCGAGCCGACGCGCGCATAACGCGCCTGGCCGCGGACCTGAAGCTCGGCGATGACCAGGACGAGGCAAAGTCCAATAATCACCAGCGCCAGCACCGACGCTTCCGGGCCGTCGAGGCCGATGCGATATTGGGCGTAGAGTTCGGTTGTAAACGTACGAAAACGCAACAGCGCAAAGGCGCCGAACTCGGTGAGAACGTCGAGGGCGACAAGCAGCACGCCGCCGAGCAGCGCCGGACGGAGTTGCGACAGCACGACGCGACGAAAACTCCCCCACGGCCCTTCGCCGAGCGCCCGCGCACTCTCCTCCAGCGCCGGGTCCAATCCGCGCAGCGCGGCGGCGACCGACAGATGGACGAGAGGGAAATAAGCGAACGTCACAATCAGCAACGCGCCGCCGAAGTCCTGAAGCTTGTTGCTGATCGACACCCAGGCGTAGCTGGAGATGAACGGCGGAACGGCGAGCGGCGCCGCCATCAGCACGGACCAGAGATTTCGCCCGGGAATGTCGGTGCGCTCCACGAGCCAGGCGGTCCCGGCGCCGATGAAGGCCGTCGTCAGCGACGTCGCGACGACAAGCGCAATTGTATTGATCAGGAGCGCGCCGACGAGCGGACGAAACAGGATCGCGGCGGCCTCGCGAAGATCGACTTCGCTTGCCTGAATGGCGGTGACAAGGATCGGCAGCAGAACCAGCGCCACCCCGGCGAGCGCGACGACGACGAGCGCCACCGGCGGCCGCGGGCGGCCGGCGACGGCGCGCGCAACGGTTCCCGCGATCGCGCCCGCCGCCAAGCTCATCAGATGAGGCCCGCGTCGCGTAAGAGTTGTCCGGCGTCGCGGTCGTCGCCAATCTCCTTGACGGCGATCTTCGGCGGCGACAGTTCGGCCATCGGCTTGAGCGCGGCGTTCGCAGCGACGCCCGCCGCCAGGGGATATTCGAATGTGATGTCGAGACGCGACACGAGATCCTGCGCCGGCTTGCTGACCAGGAACGCCAGGAACTTCTGCGCCGCGGCTTGTTTGCGCGAGGCCTTCAGCACCGCGGCGCCCGAGACGTTGATGAGTCCGCCGACGTCGCCACCGGCGAAATGATGGATGTCGCTCTTCATCTTGTCGGCGCCGACCTCCATCCTGAGCCGCGCCCAATAGTAGCTGTTTATGATCCCGACCGCCGCGGCGCCGCGCTCGACCGCCGCGGCCACGCCTTCGTCGTCATCGAAGATCGCGGCGTTGTCCCTCAGCCCCTTCAGCCATCCCAGCGCGGCGTCGCGACCTTTGAGCGCGACGACGGCCCCGACAAGCGGCAGAAAATCCGCGTCCGCCGGGGCGATCGCCAGCTTGCCCTTCCATTCGGGCTTGGCGAGATCGAGCAGCGACGCGGGCAGCTCGCTGTCCTTGACCAAATCCTTGTTGAAGGCGAGCACGTTCTCGCGCGCGAGAACGCCGACCCAGTCGCCGTTGGGGCCATTGTCGGCTGACGGCACGCTTGCGAGCGTCGCCGGGGCGGCCTTGGCGAGCAGACCCTTCTCCGAGAGGAGTTCGAGTTCCGGCGAATTCTCCGTGAAGAACACGTCGGCCGGGGACGCAGCGCCTTCCTTGACAAGTTCGCTCGCCAGCTCCGGCGCCTCGCCATTGCGGACCTTGACGTCGATCCCGGTTTCTTTGGTGAATGCCTTCGTCAGCAAATCGACGGTTTGTTCGTGCTGAGCCGAGTATACCGTCAACGTGACCGCCGCCGCCGGAAGCGCGCCCGCCACGGACAGCGAAGCGGACGCGACGGCGAAGGCGACAAGGGTCCGCCTAGCTCGATTGGCTGAAACCCGTAGGCGACTTAACGGCATGAAGTTCGTTCCTTCGGTCGGTGAAACCGCATAAACACGCCGCCGTCACGCCGCTCGTCCTACGAGCTCCATGACGGGTCGCCACGACAGGCTCGGCGCGAAATCGATAGCGGCTGACTACCACCTCACTTTTCCTCCATAGACAAGATTGCCGCCATTAATTTGAAATCGTTTCCATTTTAGAATCATTTCAAATCGGGCGCTCCCTGAACGCCACGTCTGCGATTGATCTTGGGGGGTGGCCGGAAGCGGACCTCGAAAGCATCGATACAGCCGCCGACTCGCCTCTGCCCGGAAGGCCGCGTCGGTACGGAAGCAATCGACGCAGGCTCCTCGTCTGGCCGTGGAACGCGCCAGCGGCCGAACACAGCGCGGGTCGGGTGGGAAGCAAGGGAAGCCCGCACGCTTCAAGGCGCGCGCCCGCTGCCCGCCAATATCTACATGAAACCACGTTCGCCGGCCGAGCGGAGGCATCGGGCGCCGGCGACCGCGGTTGATCGGCCACCCCCCTCCCTAAGCACGACTTTGGCGCGCAGCGCACGCGGAAGCCGGCGTAGAAATGTCAGGGGAGACGATGTACGGCGAGTGGGGCCGCTGGCGGGAGCCGTCGGATTCGCCCTACGACGACTCAGTCCGACGCGTCAGCGGCAAGCCGTTTTGCGGCGCCTTCAGCTGGCTGTTCCGTGCTCCTCTTCCTTGGGCTCGTCGTCGAGTTCGATGTCTTCCTCCGCCTCGATCAGCGCCCGCTTCCTGCTTTTGCGCGCGGCTGATCTTGCGATCGCCGAATCGAATCCGGCTTCGGCGCCGTCCTCAAAGCCCCGGCGGAACACATTTCCCTCGGGCAACAGCTCGACAAGAAATACCGCGCTGAACACGACGCCGAAAGCGGTTCCGTACGCCGCATTGTAGGCGCCGGAATGGGCCGTCGCTTTCACCTTGCGAGCGGCCGCCTTTGCGGAATTGCTGGCGTTGGTCGCCGCGGCGTTCAGAGAGTTGGATGCGCTCTCGATCTTCTCTCCGATCGTGGCCAGCGGATCCGGCGCCGACGCTGTCGCCTCACGATGTTTTGCCATTTCTTCCTTCTCCATTTCAAGTTCAAGCGTGGAAACAGGGCTCGCCGCGTTCGCGTTGCGCGGCAGCCCTTTGTGCGCAAACCTCAGTCCTCGAAGACCTCGTCCACGCTGTTAGGCTTCGACTTGCGCAGCGTTAGCAACCAGGCCCCGCCAAACAGCATGTAGGCGACATAGATCCAGACGAGGATATTGTTTGGGAAATCCGGCGGAGGAAACAACGTGCTTCCCGGGACGCCAATCGTGCCGAGGAAGGGAATGACCATGAAGAGCGCTCCCGTCGCTGCGAAGACGATCGACGCGGCGGTCAGTTGTCCGATCTTCGCCAGGTAGATCGGCGCCGCGACCGACACGAGCACATAAACAGACAGGAATCCGAAACTGCAAAGCGTACCGAAATAGCCCTGGCTGTCAAAGTCCGACACCCCGAGCAAGCTCGGCGCCAGCGAGACGACAAACGTCAAAAGGCCGGCAAATATGATGGCTATATAGGGCGTTTCGTTGCGGCGATGAACGATACCAAGCGCGCGCGGCGCTACGCCGTGGCGCGCCATCGAATAGATGATCCGGGCGGTCGCGTTGATCGACGCCAATGTGCACGAGAAAAAGCTTATCAGCACGCCGATGTTGATGAAGGCGCCGAGCCACCCGAGTCTCAGCCTTGTGGACAAGAGGAAAAGCGGCGACTCCGATTTCCCCAAATCCTCGCCGAGCTCGCGAAAGCCGAGGATCACCACATAGGCCATAAACACGAAAATCAAGCCGGAGACGACAACGCTTTGTATGACCGATCGGGGGATCGTGCGCAGCGGATCTTTCGCCTCCTCGCCCAGCGCCGTCGCGCTTTCGAACCCCGAGAAAGCGAACACGACCAGCACGACGCCGGACAATATGCCGCCTGGGGTCGCGCCTTGTAGCGTCAGTTGGGGATAGTCGAGCGCGAAATGATGATGACGCCATACGACGACGCCGAGCGCCAGCACACCGGCGATCGCGGCGCTCTCGAACGCCAGCATGGCTTTCGCCGAAAGCTTCACGTCGCGACCCGCAATGTAGATGCAAGCGATGGTGGCGACCGCGAACAAGACGAACGAAGGGGCGGAGAGCCCGACAGCCTCCAGCAATCCCTTCGCCGTCACGACGAACCCGCAAAGGGTGGACATGCCCGTCAGCATGTAACCAAACAAGAGCGCCCAGCCGCCGATGACGCCCGCCGTCCCTCCAAGCCCTTTGACAATGAATTGATAGAGCGAGCCGGCAGAAGCCGAACGCCGCGCGAACTGGTTGATGTTGAGGCTGACCAGCACGAGCCCGAGCATGCCGAAAGCGAAGCTTAGCCACGTGCCGTTACCGGCCGAGGCGAAAATCAATCCTAGCACCGCGGCGGGCACCGTCGACGGCGCGATGACCGAGACGGACTGCGCAAATACTTCGGCGTAGCTGAGGCACTGCGACCTTAGGCGCGAGTTGCCGCCATGGACCAGCGATACGGGTGTTGGGGGCGGTGCTGTCATTACGCTGTCACCCGTCGCCGCTAGAAAATGCGCTAAATGGGATTGGGATCTACCGTTTTCGGCGTAGCCAAAGCGGTTGACAGGTCACGCATTCTCTGCGAGCATTGTCTATAGCGTCTATAGAGTGACGCGACTTACATGTCAATTCCGTGACGGCTCGATCGGCGGCGATGACCAGAATGATCGCGAGGGGATCAAAAATCTCGGCTCTGAGGGCGAGCGGCGCGGCGCTCCGCGTCGCCGCGATCGACCCGCACGATCGCCTCCGGCTCTCGGGCCGCTTGCGCCGCGTTCTGACCGCCCATCCCGACGTTCGCCATTTCACAATAGAGCAGATCGTTACCGCCCTGGGGCCGCAAAGCGCGTCGGTCGCCCTCTTCTCCGCCGCGGGCGTCTTCGAGGCGCCGGACGCCTCCCTGCTTTCCGCGCGCCTGACGGTCGGCCTGGGCGCGCAACTGGCGCTTGGCCATCGCCGCGTGCATCTGCCGCGAGCCGTTCTGCGCAGAAAAATCCCTCGCAATTCGCTGGCGTTGTTGATTCACAGCCTCTGCGCCATGCTGGAAGGGGCGGAAGCCGGCGTGCGCGAGCGTTGGGTCTGGGTGTTCAGTCCCCTGATGACCCGCGTGCTCGGCCTCCTGTTGTTTCTGCTCGGCCTGGCCAGCATGGCGCCGATCATCGGCGGCGGCGTTCAGCATGCGGCTTCCGCGTTCCTGGTCGCCCTCGGCATGGCGGAGCGCGACGGTCTGGCGGCCATGATCGGCGCCCTGGCCGGCCTTGCCTCGATCGCCGTTGCGGTCATGAGCCTGCTTTCAGGCCGGCAATTGTGGGCCAGGATCAAAGCCTGGTTGCTGCAGTGCGCCCGCTGGTTGCACCTGCGAGCGCTCGGGCAGGCGCTCGATCGTTGCTGCGAGGGCCTCGGCGAGTTGATGCGGCTGCGGTGGAGCGGGCTATTGTTGCTGATGTTCGCTCCGCTCCCGGCAATCAACGGGCCGCACCCGCCGCGACGTCCCGATTCCGCGTTGCGTCGGCGTGTTAACCTTGTCAGACTGTCCGTGGAGCGCGCGCAAGGCAGCGCGACGGCGTGAGGCCATGGATCTCGAACAGTTTTATGTTTTTCCCATTCAATCAAAGCTTACCTCGGAGAAGCGCCGCGCGATCGAGGCGCAGATGGCGGAAAACGCTGAGGCGTTCGATCGCGAGATCTCTTATAAATGGTTGAAACGCGGCGACGAGCGCTTCCTGCGCATCCTCGTCGATCCGGTGACAGTCGAGGTCGTGTTCTTCGACGACCGCATTGAGTGCTACGGCGCGGCGCCGGCCTGGGCGCGTCTGCTCTTCACGAAGGCGCGCAAGAACGAACTCAAAGAGCGCCTGGAGCAGGTATTGGTCGGCGCAGGGTTTGTCGAAAACGCCTAGAGATACCGATCAGACAGAATCGGATTGTCATTGCGAGCGAAGCGAAGCAATCCAGCGCGCCGAGATCGTAGTCTAGTCGGTGAAGCTCGGCTCGGCGGAGACGTGGATGGCTTCGCTTCGCTCGCCATGACGGCGGTGCAACTTGATCGGTAACGGCTCTAAATCTGACCGGTCAGGGCTTGCGCGAGGCGCGCAACGCGGCCAACGCGGCGACGGCCACGACCACCGCGCTTCCGATCGTTGTAGCCGCCGCGCGAAGTTTGGTTCTGAATGAGCGCGCCTGCGGCGAATCGGTCCCTGGCGCCGCGTCCAAGTCCGCTCGCTTTGGCGCGCCTTGCCGCCGCTCGCGACGATCCAGCCATTCGACCATCCGCTTGTAGGTCTCGTTGACTCGCGCCGCCGTGACGGGGTCGCCGCCGTGGTCGGGATGATGTTTGGCCATCAGCTGATCGCGTCGTCGGCGCAGCTCCCCGCGCGAGAACGCGACATCGTCCGGGAGGCCCAGCCACTTGGCGTCCTCCAGGAACTGACTCCGCCGATAAGGGCTGAACAGACGAGGCTCCGGGGTTCAGGCGACGAGGTCGACGCCGCGCGGGCCGTGCTCGGCGATGAATTGCGCGAGTTCGTCCTTGTCGCGCTGGAGCCGCGCAGCCTTGCGCAACGGCAGCAGACCGTTGCCGACCGCCAGCAGGCCGCCGATCTGGTTGAACACCATCGAATGCATGACGCCGAAATTGCCGAACATGGCGCCGACGATGCAGATCGCGTTGGCGCCCACGATCATTCGCCAGCTTCGCTTGGTGTTGCGTTGCAGGTCGGTCGCGACGTCGTGGATTTGCAGGAGCTTCTCCAGGCTCTCCTCGATGAACACGATTTGCGCGGTGTCGGTCGCGATGCTGGAGGCGCCGCGCAGCGAAATCGAGACGTCCGCCTGCTTAAGGGCGATCGAGTCGTTGACGCCATCGCCGATGAAGCAAACCCGGCGGCCCTCTCGTTGCAAAGTTTTCACGTAACGCGCTTTGTCCTGCGGCAGCACTTCGGCGAAGTAGCGATCCATGCCGAGCTTGCGCGCAAGGTTGCGCGTCGGCCGTTCGTGGTCACCGGAGATGATCGCCAGGTGCTTGGCGCCGCGGGCGCGCAGTCCGTCGATGACCAGTTGCGCCTCGCTGCGCTGCGCCGCGCGCAACTCCAGCGCGCCGCCCAGTTCGCCGTCGACGCCGACCATGATCAGCGAATGGCCTTCGTCGTGAACGCGCTCGACTTCGTGATCGAGCGCCGCCGGCAGCTTGACGCCCTCGTGCGTCATGAAACGGGCGCTGCCGACATGAACGACATGGCCGTCGACACCGACCGTCACGCCGTATCCGACCGCGTATTTTGTCTCGTCGGTCTCCGGCATTGGCAACGCAAGCTGGTTGAAACGGTCGATGATCGCCTTGGCGATGGGATGCGAAAACTTGTTCTCCGCCGCAGCCGCCCAGCCTAGAATCTGCGCTTCGTCGTGCTGCGCGAACGTCAGCACGCGGCCGACCTCGGGACGTTCGCGCGTCAAAGTCCCCGTCTTGTCGAACAAGAACGTGTCGATCTCGCTCATCGTTTCCAGCGCCAGACCGGATTTGACCAGCACGCCTTGCTGCGCGGCGAGCGTCAACGAAGACAACATGGCGATCGGCGCGGCCATTCGAATGCCGGTGCCGAGATCGCAGTTCACCACCGCGACCGCGCTGTTGGCGCCGCGCATCGCCCAGCTCACCGCGCCGAGCGCCAGCGTCGGCGCCACGGCGCGGTCGGCGAGCAGCTGGCCCTGCGAGGAAGCCTTCAGCGTGTGACCCGAAGTTTGATTGAGAATCTGCGTCAGCTTCGCCGCCGTCGTATCTTTACCCGCGCTGGTGACGGCGACGCGGATCTTCCCGGCGATCAGCGTCGTCGACGCGAAAACCCTGTCGCCCTTGATTTTTTCGACAGGCGCAGATTCCCCGGTCAGCGCGTGCTGGTCGATCATCGCCATGCCCTCGACGACTTGCCCGTCGACCGGCGCGGATTCGCCCGTGTGAATGACGATGATGTCGCCGGTCTTCACCTTCTCCAACGGCGTTTCGACGGCGGCGCCGTCGACGTCCAACCAGACGAAGCGCGGCTGCTTGCCGAAGACGTTGAGCAGCATCCGCTTCGAATCGCGCTCGGTGCGCTCGACCAGCTTGCGCGAAATGCTGAGCGTAAGGGCAAGCACGGCGCCCGCGAAGATTTGATTGGTGGCGAGACAAGCGATGACGACGATCGCGTCGAGCAGGTCGACGCCCATGCGCTTCTCCTTGAACACCAGATCATAGGCGCCCTTGAAGCTCGGAATCACCGAATAAATGAACACCGCCGCGCTGACCGGCGTTAGCACCGGGAAAAAGAACTGACTCGCGGCGGAGAGCGCGACCGCCGCAATCGAAACCGGCAGATCGTAGTCGACGGGGGAGACCGAAAAGTCCTCGGTCCGCGCCAAGGCCGAATCCAGCAGCTCGACAACCTGGCGCTTGTGAATCTGGCGGGGATTGTAGTGAATGAGAACCGTGCCGGTCAGTTCCTGAATCGAGAACTTGTCGACGCCGAGCGCGTTGACGAGTTCGCCCTCGATCGCCTGTCGCAGCGTGCGGCGACGCAGCAGGACCGGATTCTCCAAGCGAATGCGGCCCTCGATCTCATGCTTGACCGCCCAGCCCGACAGGGTCCGACCGTAGCGATGCAAGCGAACCCGCGCGCCGACTCCGCGTCCGAAGGATTCCGGCAATACGGGGAGCCGCCTTTCGTCGACCTCGTCGCGAAACCGGCTTCCGATCGCCAACAACTGGCCTTGCGCGTCGAGCGCGCTGACCGAATAGCGGATTTCGGCTTGCCCGCGATCGGCGGAGATCGAGACGCTGTTGACCTCCGGGGCCTCGAACGCGCGCTGGAAAAAGCGCCGGGCGGCGGCGCCCGTCGGCTGCGAGAAGAACGATGCGCCCGTGACCGTGATGACGCCGGGCTCGGGGACGTCAATGCGTATCCCGGGGCCGCGGCTTTCTCGCCTTTCTTCGGCGACGACCCGCGCGATGGGCTCGGGCTCCGCCGTCACCATGGCGCGCTTGCGTCCTTCAAAGCGTGATTTCAAGGAAGACATTGTCGACGAATTCCTCTGAGTGAACCGCGGGAACGAAGGGGGCCCCGAGGCGTCCTCACGCGCCTCGTCGTGCCGCTTCGCGTCGCTTTGCTCCTGCGGAGCGGAGCTTGCATTTCACCCGCGCGGCGCGGGCCTCCGCTCTTCGATCGGCGAAGTTCTCGAGCCTCCGCAGCGCAAAGCCCGCGATGCCCGCATAAACGCGACCAATCGTTCCGACCACGCCTCCGCCGTCGTCCTCGCCGGCGTCTTTGAAAAACCTGATCTCCGGCTGGGTTTCTGCCTCCGTCGTCTGATTTCTCGCCATTTCCAATGACTTCTCAAAAAGCTCGGCCACTAGGTGACAGACTAGTGACATGACGGCTTTAGTCAAGTAGATTTATAGACTGACTCAAGTGGAGATGGGCGTGACAAGCGGGATCAGCGCGAGCGGTGCGAGAAGTCGGAAGCGCAGCGCGAGTCTGAAACCGGAGCTGGCGGTCCATCTCGGTGGAAATCGTCTCGTGCTGCGCGGCCGCGATCTCTTCGAACGCGACGCGGAACAGGCCCGGCGGTTGATCGACCAGGCCTTCGCCTTGGATCAGGTGCGATCGATCGTCCTTCGACGCGACCGCAACCAGATCGGCGTCGAACTCGCGCCGTTAGCGGACCCGGACGAGGTTTGGCCGCGTCTCGGCGCCCTGCTGCGGCAGGCGCCCGCCGTCGCAGACAAGAACAGCCGCGCTGCGCGGCTCGATCTTGACGGCCCCTCGGCCGGCCTGCCGGTGCGGGTGTCGCGCGCCGGCGCGGCGCTCACCACCTTTCGCGCCCGCGAACTGTCTCCCGAACGCCTGCGAATCAGCCATCCGCAGCTGCGCCAGCGGGCGATCCAACGGCGGTTCGCGGCCTTCCTTCGCACCGTCCACGGCGTCTCAGAAGCGCGCAGCGTCGTATTTGGAGCCGGCGTCATCGTGTTTTACGACGCGTCGGTCATCGACGCCGAGCACATTTTGCGCCTGGTTGAGCGCTCGTGGGCGGAAATCACCGATCTTCGCTCAATCGCCCCGACGCCGCGGCGATTGTTCGTCGCCTCGGGCCTGCTCGCCTTCGCTTTCGTCGCACAATTCCTTCGGCCATTGTGGCTCCCTTGGGCAGTCGCCGCGGTCGCCCTTTACTCCGCGCCGAACCTGATCGCGGCGGCGCGCGATCTTGCGCATGGCCGCGTCGGACTGCCCGCGCTTTACTCGGCTGGACTCGGATTCATGCTCTGGAGCGGGCGGCCGTTCGCGTCCGGCGTCATGGCGACTTTGAGCCAGTTGTGGCCGTCGCTGGCCAATCGCCTCGCGTCGGAAAGCGAAAGCCGCCTTTTTGCGGAACAGCGACGCCAGGTCGCCTGGGCGCGGCTGGCCGACGTTCGAGGGGGCGAACGTCTCGTCGGGCTCGATCAGCTTCCGCGCGACGCCTCGATCGTCGTCCGCGCCGGCGAATATCTGCCGGCGGACGGCGTGGTGATCGAAGGGCGCGCGGGTGTCGACGAGGATATGCTGACCGGGTCGCGGGGACCCGCCGACAAGCTCGCCGGCGATCCCGTCTTCGCGGGCGCCTTCGTGCGCGATGGCGCACTGAAAGTGCGGGTCGTGCGCAGCGGCGCCGAAACGGCGGCTGCCGCGCTGGCGCGCGCCCTGCCCCGCGGCGCCTTGAAGGACCTGCCTTCCAGCGCGGAAGTCGAACAAATCGCCAACCGCAACGCCAAGCCGGCGCTCGCCGCCGCGGGCCTGCTGCTGCTCGCGACCCGAATCCCGCGCCTCTCGCAGGCGATCATCCGGCCCGATTATGCTACGGCGCCGCGACTCAGCGCCCATCTCTCCGGACTGAACGCGGTTGCGGAATCCCTTGCCAAGGGCGCTTTGGTGCGCGATCCGGCGGCGCTCGAACGGCTGCGGTCGGCGGAGGTCTTCGTTTTCGACGACGGCGTCGACCTGGAGACGCGAGAGATCGAGGTCGCGAAAATCAACGTGGCCGCGCGCGCCGCCGCCGAAGATGCGCTCGCCCTCGCCGCCATCGCGTTGTCCGGCGACGATCCGCGCGCGCAGGCCGTCAAGCGCGAGCTCGACAACGAGGGCGCCGCGGATGCGCACGCGCACGCGTTGCGCAGACGCGCCGGTCAAACCCTGTTCTGGACCGATTCCGGCGCCCCGGTTTCCGTCGCCGCTCCGGATCGCGCGCTGGCCGAGAAATTCGCCGCCTCGCCGCAGACTCTCGCATTGCTCCGAAAACTGGCTGCTCAGCCTTCGGCGGACCCGGCCGAGCGGCCCCTGGCGGTCGCCCGCGATCACAAAATCGTCGGGGTTGTGCAATTCGCCCGCACCGGCGAACGCCGCCTTGCGCAAATGCTCGCCGCGTTGCGGTATGACAATCCCGAGGCGCGTTTCGTCCGCATTTCTTCGGCGCCGCAGGATCAAGCCGAAGCGGCGGTTGAGAGCCTCGGTTTCGACGCCGTCTATGGCGATCTGAGTCCTGAGCAGAAAGTTGCAACCTTCCAGAGCCTCGGCGTCCCCGCGGCCTGGATCGGCGACGGCGCCGACTCCGCGGCGAGCTTGGCGCGGACGGCGAGCGCGGTCAGCATTTCGCTCTCGGGCCTCGCCAGCCTGCCGCGCGACGAAGCCGACATCGTCCTGCTCCGCCACGACGTGGACGCCATGCTGGCGCCGCGCCGGGCGGCGGCGGCGCATCGCGTGCGGCTGGAGGCCGACTACCGGACAGTCTACCTCGCCAATCTTCTCGCCGTGATGGGCGGGTTCGCCGCAGGCTTTGGCGGCCTAGAGTCCGGACTGACGTCGAACCTGGGCTCGGCGGCGGTGTTCTTGGGCCGGTGGCGCGCCCTGGCGGCCCTGGCGTCAAGCGCGGAGCGCCGAGCGGACGGGCGTCGGCTCGCCTCGACCGCGGAATCCGCGCTCGACAGGCTTTCGCGCCGGCGCGCCTCCGCTGCCGCGGAGCGGTAGTGAACGATGCGAAGCCCTACTCCGCGACGTTGGTCTTCGTCGTGCGCAAACCTCAAAAACCTCCGGCAACGGCAAGCTGGCGATGAATGCGAAGATCGTCGACAATTAGGCTTCTCGACTGCCGCCCATCAAACCGTTTCCGATCGCTCTGATCGCCAAGGACTGGGGGGACGTCCAGGAAGAGGTCTTCGGCGGAAGAAGCGTGCTTGACACCGTCTACAAACTCAAACCAATGAACTTGCGGGGATCGCACAAGAATGAATGACGTTTCCCTATCAACCTCGTCGTTGAGCCCGTCCTGATTGAAGGCGATATCCGCCGAAAGCGTGCGCATGGACTTCCGTCGCCGGCTGATAGCCGTCGTGGATCGGGGTAGTAGCGATTTCCTCTTTCCTGAAGAGGGCGCCGAAGGGACAAGAGGACAACGGCGACAACGCTCATCCGAGGTAGTTCTTTGGGATCTCGTCAGGCGAAGTCGGCCAAAACCAATACGAACGTCGGCCAGATCCTCACGGATTGCGCTCCCCGCGAAAGCCGTTGGAGTCGCCGCGACATGATGTCTAAAAATTTGTAGAAACCCGAGTTCGCGGTCGTGCTATCGGCCCGACCAAGGTTGCTCGAAGGGTTGAGTTTTCCAAGCGGCGGGCGACCAGGAGCAATTGGTAGAACGTATGGCGCCGACCTGGAACCCAGACCTCTATATGAGGTTCGAGCGCGAACGAACGCGCGCCGCGCAAGATCTGCTCGCCCACACGCCGCTCGCGACGGCCAACTCCGTATTTGACCTGGGCTGCGGTCCGGGGAACAGCTCCGAGTTGTTGCGCCGCCGCTTTCCGATGGCCGAGATTGTCGGAATCGATGCTTCGGCGGAGATGCTGAGCCACGCACGCCTGCGAAATCCCGGCGCCGCCTTCCTTCAGGAGGACATCGAATGCTGGGAGCCGGGTCGGCCCGCAGATTTGATCTTCGCCAACGCCGCGCTGCATTTTCTTCCGAACCATCAGGTTCTCTTCCCGCGCCTCATCTCGTTTCTCGCGATCAACGGGTGTTTGGCCGTGCAAATGCCCAATCTTTTGCAAGAAGCGACGCATGCAGCAATGCGCCTGGTGGCTGCGGATGGCCCTTGGGCGCGGCGCCTGGTGCCGATAGCCAAAACACGGCCGGTGATTGCTTCGTTCGAAGACTATTACAACTGGCTGAACCCATTCAGCGCGCATATTGATATTTGGATGACGACGTATGTCCATGTGCTCAACGGGCCGGACGAGATTGTTGATTGGTTTGCCGGCTCCGCTCTGCGGCCGTTCCTCGACCCGCTTGACGAGAGCGAACGCGAACAGTTTCTGGCCCGCTACCGAGACGAGTTGGCTGCCGCCTACCCGACCCGCAACGACGGCAAGAGCTTTCTCACCTATCCGCGATTGTTTCTCGTCGCCGTCCGGAAATAGGATGATGCGCGGTAAAGCAAGCTCGTCATCTCGATTGTCAAGACGATCGGCGGCGCCAGGGCTTCGGTCGCGACCGTCGACGGGTTCGACGCGCCCTCGACAAGGCGCCGCTCATGAAAAATCGAGCGAACACATCCCCTCTTCCTTGATCGCCTGGCATAACCCTACTATTTTTATAAACATATTTGACCGTCGCGCGGCGGAATTGTACGGTCGCCGAACGCCTGCGCTCGAAATCGAGCCTCGATGGGGTTCATCTACAAGGGAAACGCGATGTCGCCTTTCACAGTGTTCAAGCCTCGGCGATGGATGACAGCCATCGCCGCAATTACGTTGCTCGCGGCGCCCGGCGCCGCATGGGCGGAAGCCGCGACGGGCGAACCGATAACCATCGGCGTCAGCGGCCCCTTGACCGGGCAGAACGCCCAATACGGCGCCCAGTGGAAAAAGGGCTTTGACCTGGCGCTTGGCGAGATCAACGCCGAGGGCGGCGTCAAGGGCCGTCCTCTGGCCTATGATTTCCAAGACAGCCAGTCCGATCCGCGTCAATCGGTCGCGGTCGCGCAGAAATTCGTCAGCGATCCGAAGATCGTGGTCGAGGCTGGCGATTTCTCGAGCACCGCTTCGATGGCGGCGTCGCCGATCTACCAACGCGCCGGGCTGGTGCAGTTCGGCTTCACCAATTCGCACCCGAACTTCACCAAGGGCGGCGACTATATGTGGAGCAACTCGATCAGCCAGGCCGAGGAGACGCCGCGGCTGGTGAAATTCGCGGCCGATCTCGGGCTGAAGCGCGTGGCCGTGCTCCATCTCAACACCGACTGGGGCCGCGCCGCCGAGAAGATCTTCGTGGAGACCGCGCCGAAATATGGCCTGACCATCGTCGATTCCGAGGGCTACCAGCCGGATGAAAAAGATTTCCGCTCGACGCTGGTGCGCGTGCGCGACGCCAAGCCCGATGGCGTGGCGCTCATCTCCTATTACGCCGATGGCGCGCTGATCTCCCGTCAAGTTCGGGATGTCGGACTGACCCAGCCGCTGGTCGCCATAGGCTCCGTCTATTCGCCGAAATTCATTGAACTCGGCGGCCCCGCGGTCGAAGGCGTGTTCACGGAATCGAATTTCTTCCCCGGCGACACGCGGCCGGAAGTGCAGAACTTCGTAAAAAAGTTCAAAGCCAAATACGGCGAGGAGCCTGACAATTTCAACGCCATCGCCTACGATACGATAATCCTGCTCGCCGACGTGATGAACAAATACGGGACCGATCGGAAGCAGATTCACGACGGACTCGCCGAGATCAAGGATGTGCCGAGCGTGATCTACGGCAAGGCGTCTTTCGATCCGCAGACGCGTCGCGTCGCAGGCGCCGAAGCGGTCTATCTGGTGGTCAAGAACGGCGCGTTTGCGGTTTGGGATGGCAAGAAGCCGGGCGGTTGAGGACAGGCGAAGATCGGAGCGGCCGATTTGGGCCCATTCATTGACTACACCGTCAACGGCCTGGTGATCGGAAACATCTACGCGCTGCTAGCGATCGGCCTCGCGTTGATTTTCGGCGTCGCCAACCTGATAAACTTCGCGCATGGCTCGGTGTTCACGATCGGGGCCTATATCGGTTGGGCGTGCGTCACCTTTTTGGGGACGCCGCTGCCGATCACGATCGCCCTCGTTCTGCTGGCGTCGGGGTTGTTGGGCGTCGCCATCGAGCGGCTCGCGATCCGGCCGCTCCAGGGGCGCAGCCGGATAGCGCCGCTGCTCGCCACCATCGGCCTCAGCTTCGTGCTTGACCAGTTGGTGCAACTCGTCTGCAAACCCGAGCCGCGCGCGCTGCCAAATCCGCTGCCGGATTGGCGCATTGCGATCGGGGGCGGCTCGATCGGCGCGCTCGACCTGCTGATCGCCGGCGTCGGGATTGTCAGCGCCGCGACGCTGTTTGGATTTCTGCGATACACCAAGCTGGGCTGGGCGGTGCGCGCCACGGCGCAGGACCCGGAAGCCGCCGCGCAGATGGGCGTCGACACCGACGCGGTGAATGGAACCGTCTTCGCCGTCGCCTCGGCGCTCGGAGGTCTGAGCGGCCTGCTCGTCGGGATGTATTACAACCACATCGATCCCGGCATGAGCTTCAACGCCATTTTGAAGGGCATCGTCGCGACGGTGATCGGCGGCGTCGGCAACGTGCCAGGGGCAATATTCGGCAGCCTCGTGCTCGGGCTCACGGAAAGCTACGGCATCGGGCTGTTCGGCGCGACTTATCGGGATCTGTTCGCCTTCGTCTTGCTGATCGCGGCGCTGATGTTCCGTCCCAATGGGCTGTTCGGCAGAGGGTCGGTTCATTCCGAGCCGCTCACCGGCACCTTCCTCGCGCCCTCGCGGCCGGTTCGCGTTCCCGCGTCGTTGGTTTGGGCGCTGACGGCGGCCGCCGCGGCGCTGCCGCTCGTCTATGCGCAACCCTATCTGCTGCAGACGCTGACGAACGCCTGGCTTTCAGGGATTCTCGCGCTGAGCCTCACCTTGATTGCAGGAACGGCGGGGCAGATTTCGCTCGGCCACGCGGCGCTGCTCGCGATCGGCGCCTACGCCTCGGCGCTGCTCACGCTCAATCTGAGCCTGCCGGTTATCGCGGCGATCCCGCTTGCCGGCGTCCTGACCGCCGGGATTGGCACGTTGCTGATTTTCCCGGCTTTCCGCTTGCGCGGCCATTATCTCGCCATCGCGACGCTCGCGATCGGTCAGGCCGTTGGCCTGGTGATCCTCAATTGGGAGAGCCTCACCCAAGGCGCCATGGGTTTGAGCGGCATACCGCCGCTATCCATCGGCGGCCATGACCTCTACTCGCCCGCGGCCGTCTACTGGATCTGCCTCGGCGTCCTGATCTGCTTCGCCGTCCTGCAAACACGGTTGCTCGGCTCTCATTTCGGCCGAACGCTGCGCGCGATCCGCGACGACGATATCGCCGCGCGCTCCTACGGGGTGCGGCTCGACCGTTACAAGAGCCTCGCGTTCGCGTTCGGCGGTTTCGGCGCAGGGGTCAGCGGCGCGCTTTCGGCGCACCTGTTTTCCTACATCAACTATCAGACCTTTGACGCGCAGGTGTCGCTGCTGGCGCTGACCATGATTATCCTTGGCGGCATGGGCAATGTCCTCGGCGCCGTCGCGGGCGCGGTCATCCTCGTCGGTCTGCCCGAGGCGTTCCGTTTCACCGCCGAGTACCGTGTGTTGATCTATGGCGTCGTGCTGCTGCTGATGATCCGCTTCCGCCCGCAGGGCTTGCTGGGCACGGTGTGAGCATGTCGGACCTGCTCACCGTCAACGGGCTGACCCGTCGCTTCGGCGGCTTGGCGGCCGTTCAGGAACTCGATCTTCGCGTTGCGCCCGGAGAGTTGGTCAGTGTGATCGGTCCGAACGGAGCGGGCAAGACGACGCTGTTCAATCTCATCAGTGGGCAGGATCGTCCCGACGAAGGCTCTATCCGTCTCGCCGGCGACGAGGTCGTCGGGCTGCCGCCCGAGCGCCTCGCGGCGCTCGGCCTTGCGCGCACGTTCCAGAACGGCCGCGTCTTCGGCAATCTCAGCGTCGAGGACAACGTGCTGATCGGCGCGCACACGCGCCTCCGCGCCGCGGCCCCGCGCGCCCCGGTCCTCGGCGCCGTCGCCGAGCTTCTGCTGGCGCTGCTTCAGCCGCCCTCGGTCCGGCGCGAACTCGCCGCCTTGCGCGCCGAGGTGCGCGAGATCCTGGCGAAATTCGGCGACCGGCTGGCGCCTCGTCTCGAACAGCCGGCCTACAGCCTCTCCTACGCCAACCGTCGACGCGTCGAAATCGCTCGCGCCCTGGCGCTGCGGCCGCGGCTGCTGCTGCTCGACGAACCGACGGCCGGCATGAACGAAAGCGAGACCGCCGAGATGCAGGCGATCATCGCCGACCTGAAAGCGGGCGGCCTGACAATCCTGCTGATCGAACATAAGCTCGACATGGTGATGCGGCTCTCCGATCGGGTCTATGTGATGGACAATGGCGTCAAGATCGCCGAGGGCCTTCCCGCCGATGTGCGCCGGGATCCCAAGGTGATCGAGGCCTATCTCGGCCACGGCCGCCGTCCCGCGACCGAAGCCGACGCGTTGCTGGCGGTCAGCCTATGACGCCGCTGCTCGCCCTCAACGGCGTCGACACGTTCTACGGCGCGGTGCAGGTTCATTTCGGCCTCACGCTGCATGTCGAGGCCGGCGAGATCGTCTGTCTGCTCGGCGGCAACGCGAGCGGCAAGTCAACGACGATGAAGGTCATCCTCGGTCTCGTGAAGCCGCGCGCCGGCCGTGTCGCCTTCGACGGCGGCGAGATCGCCGGGCTGCCGACTTCGGCGATCGTTCGGCGCGGAATCGCCTCGGTTCCCGAGGCGCGCCGGCTGTTCCCCGACATGACGGTGCGCGAGAACGTGATGATGGGGGCCTACGCGCGCAACGATCGCGCGGCGACGCTCAGCGATTTCGAGCGCGTGCTGGAGCTATTCCCGCGCGTCCGCGAGCGGCTCGCGCAACGCGCCGGCACGCTGTCCGGCGGCGAACAGCAGATGGCGGCGATGGCGCGCGCGCTGATGGGCCGGCCGCGTTTGATCTGCATGGACGAGCCGACGATGGGCCTGTCGCCGCTCTACGTGGATCGCGTGCTCGAACTTATCGCGGCGATCAACCGCGAGGGCGTGACGATTTTCATGGTCGAGCAGAACGCCAGCCTTGCGCTCAGCATCGCCCATCGCGCCTATGTGCTGCAAACGGGTCGCATCGTGCTGGAGGGCGAAGCCCGCGCTTTGGCGCACGACCCGCGTATTCGCGACGCCTATCTCGGCGGCGCGGCGAGCGCGGAGCCCGCGGTCGCTCCGGCGCCGTTCTGACATGTCCGGGGGATCGATGACGACGCTAGGCAAACGATTGGGTTTCTTCACCCGGCTGCTCGACCGCGCGAGCGCCGCCGAGCGCTATCGGCTGGCGACCGAGCAGATCGTCGAGGCCGAACGTTGCGGCTTTGACAGCGCCTGGATCGCCCAGCACCATTTCCACGAGGACGAGGGCGGCCTGCCCTCGCCTTTCGTCTTCCTGGCGCATGTCGCGGCGAAGACGTCGCGCATCCGGCTCGGCACTGGCGTCGTAACGCTGCCGATGGAGAACGCGGTGCGCGTGGCGGAGGACGCGGTCGTTCTCGACCTGCTCTCGGGCGGACGGTTCGAATTCGGCGTCGGCTCCGGCGGGACGCCGAACACCTTTCTCGCCTTTGGCGAGACCAGCGCGGAGCGCGGCGCCGCGATGGGGCGCCAGCTTGCTTTGATTCACGACGCCTGGGCCGGGCGACCGTTGGGCTCGCCGGACAATGTGCTCTATCCGGCCGCCGGCTCGCTGACCGACCGCGTCTGGCAGGCGACCTTCTCGGTCGAGGGCGGCCGGCGCGCCGGCGAGGCCGGGGACGGGCTGCTCCTGTCCCGCACCCAGCCGCGCCCGAAGGGCTCACCCCGCGCGACGCTGGCCGAAATCCAGAACCCGATCATCGACGCTTACCTCGCCGCGTTGCCGCCGGGCCGGGCGCCGCGCATTCTGGGATCGCGCACGGTTTTCGTCGCGGAGAACCGCGATCGCGCCCTGCGGCTCGCGGAGACCGGCCTGCGGCGCTCGGTCGCCCATTTCACGGCGACCGGATTTCCGCCGCTCGGCGACCGGCTTGAGGACGTCATCGCGACCTATGATGTTCATACCGGATCGCCGGAGGACGCTATCGCCTCGCTCGCCGCGGATTCCGCGCTTGCGCGCGTGACCGATCTCGCGTTTCAGGTCCATTCCGTGGATCCGCCGCACGCCGACATCCTGCGTTCGATCCGTCTCATCGCCTCGGACGTCGCCCCGGCGCTGGGCTGGCGGCCCGCCGTCGAGCTCGCCGCGGCCAAGCGATCGGCCTGAAGGAGCCCCTATGAGCGAACGTCCCTCCGACATCATCGATCAGCTCGTCGGGATTGCGCCCGGTTCGCCGCTCGACGCCCTCCGCGGCCGGCGACCGCAAGCGCGCGCCAACGCCGAGCGCAGCTATCGGGAATTGTTCGAGCCGCAGGCGACGGACGGCTTGCCGTTGCGCGAGCGTCTCGCTGTCGCGGCCTTCGTCGCGCGCCTGCATGGCGCCGAACCGACCGCTGGACACTATGAGCGACTGCTGGCGGAAAAGACGGGCGATTCCGTCGCGATCGCAACGGCCGCCGCCTCAGCCGCCGCGCAAGGTCCCTACGGGCGCTATGCCTCGCCCGAACTGCGCACTGAGGATCGCGAGGGGCCGATATGGCGACCCGACGCGCAACTGACGGCAGCGCTCGGGCCGCGGCTGGCCGCGGCGCTGCAACATGCGCATGGGCTGGTGTTCCATCCCCGCGACGCGAGCCCCGAAGCGCTTGGCGCGCTTCTCGCCGCCGGTCTTTCGACGACGGAGATCGTCACCTTGTCGCAAATCGTCGCCTTTCTCGCGTTCCAGATCCGTGTGATCGAGGGACTGCGCGTTCTCGCCGCCTGAGAGGTTTCTCCATGACCGACGCCCTCGTCGCCCATTCGGACGTGAAGTCGCCTCCCATCTTCACCAAGGCGGAGATCGGTTGGTTACCTTGGCTTCCGCCGCTGTCCGCCGCCGATCTCACGCCGGCGCATTGGCGGGCGCTGGTTGAACCGGCGCGCGCCAACTCCGACTATTTCATGCTGCTGGTCCGCGACCCCGGCATTCTCGAAGCGCGCACCCTGACCGACAAGGACATCTTCTATAACCCGGACGGCGGCCTTCCCCGCGCCGAGCGCGAGCTGGCTGCGCTCGCCGCGTCGCGGTTCAACGGCTGCCTGTTCTGCGCGTCCGTCCACGCGCGTTTCGCCGCGACCTATTCGAAGCGCGGCGATGACGTCCAGCGCCTGCTCGATGAGGGCGTCGGCGCTGATGTCGGAGAGCGCTGGAACGCCATCGTCGCCGCCTCGGTTGCGCTGACCAAGACGCCGAGCGCGTTCGGTCCCCAACATGTGACCCGATTGCGCGACGCGGGCCTCGACGAACTCTCCATCGTCGACGTCATCCAGAGCGCCGCTTTCTTCAACTGGGCGAACCGCCTGATGCTGTCTCTGGGCGAACCCAGCGCGCCGTAGCGTCCTCACCCTTGCAGCCGAGGGACGAGGGCTCTCCGCACGAAAACGTGCCACCGCTCAACGCTCTTCGCATCGACAGCCAGCCGGGCCGGCTGCGTTTCGCTCATTTGTTGACTTGGCTCTGCGTGAATCCGGACTTGCCCGCGTAGCCCTTGACGATCGCTTCGCGCTCGGCGTGGCTCAGCACGCGATCTACGAACTCGAACCCCGCCGGCGCCCGCTTCTCCACTTCGTCAATCACCCGCTCCGGGCCGCCGAGGCGGTTGAGGCGCACGATCTCGGCGGTCTTGGGCAGCCGCTCGCGCTCGTATTCGTGCAGCGCCTGCATCGGGTGTTCGGCCTTGCGCAACCAATCCGCCAAACAACGCGCGTCGAGCAACGCTTGCGCGGCGCCGTTGGAGCCGACGGGATACATGGGATGCGCGGCGTCGCCGATGAGGGTGACGCGGCCGAAGCTCCAGTTCGGCAGCGGGTCGCGATCACACATCGGATATTCCCAACAAACCGGCGTCGCCCTGACCAGCGCCTCGACGTCGACGCCGGGAACAAAGAAGCGTCGCGCATAGGGGATCACCTCGTCCATGCGTCCAACCCGCGACCAGGAATCGGCCGGCGGCGGCGTGATCGCGCCGTCAGCGACGCGCGAGACGATCGCCCAGTTGGTGAGCCGGCTCTCCGGCGTGGCGCCCGACCCGATCGGATAGAGCGCAATCTTCGCGCTCATGCCGCCGGCGATATACATCGAGCGCCCGGTCAGGAATTTGGGCCACTCAATCGCGCCGCGCCACAGCATCAGACCCTGCCAGCTCGGGCGTCCCTGACCCGGATAGAAATGCCGGCGCACGACGGAATGGATGCCGTCCGCGCCGATCAGCACGTCGCCGCGCACGGTCTCGCTGGCGAGCCCGGATTTCGAATCCGTGAAATGAGCAACGACGCCGCCCTCGTTCTGCAGGAAGCCCTGGAGCCTCAACCCAGTGCGCACGGCCCCATGGCCGAGTTCCGCGAGCACGGCGTCGTGGATCACCTTTTGCAGCCGGCCGCGATGAATGGAGAACTGCGGATAATCGAAGCCCGCGTCGGTTCCGCGCGGTTCGCTCCAGACTTTCTGCCCGAGCCGGCTGACGTAGTGCAGTTCTTTGGTGCGGACGCCGACCTCGTCCAGCGCGGGCAGCAAACCGAGCGCGGCGAGCTCCTTGACCGCATGCGGCAGGATGTTGATTCCGACGCCGACTTCGCGGATCTCGGACGCCTGTTCGTAAACGACGGCCTCGACGCCGCGCCGGTGAAGCATCAGGGCCAGCGCCAGTCCGCCGACCCCGGCCCCTGCGATGATCGCTCTCATGGGACGCTCTTAGTTGTTCGCTTCGGGCGGCGGCAGAAAGTCGACCTCATGCTTGGCCGAGAGCGCGACGACTTCGGCGGGCGTTTGCTCCGCCATGTTGTGGATCGCCCAGAACAGATCATAGAGCCTGCGCGTCGGCGCGACCCAGAACAGGCACTTCACGATGCGTCCCGACTTGTTGAAGATCGCGTGCGGCAGGCCCATCGGCATGCGCACGAGGTCGCCGGGATTGGCGAAATTCGTGCGCCCATCGAGCATCAGCTCGAACTGGCCCTCGAACATGTAGATGAATTCGTCCTGCGTCGGATGGATATGGGGCGGCACAAACGTGTCCGGCGGAAACGTCGCGTGCCAGGCGAACGCCGTCTCGCTCACGCTCTTCGGCACGTAAATCTGGCCGAGAATGTTCCACGAGATATTGTCGATTCCCTCGCCGGCCTTGGTGATTCCGGGCGCCAAAATATTGTCCATCGTCTTAGCCTTTCCAACGCGACTTGAGGAACCCTCGGGCGCGGCCCCGCCCACACGCAGAAACCGTTCTACGATCGAGGGATCGCTTTGAAACGCGGCGGCCGAGCCGCGCCAGACGATGCGCCCCTTCTCGATCACCGCCACGGCGTCGATGAAATCGAGCAGCGCCTTCACGTTCTTGTCAATGACGAGGATCGACAAGCCTTCTCGCTTCAGCGCTTTCAAACAAGCCCAGATCTCGGCGCGGATCAGCGGCGCGAGGCCTTCGGTCGCCTCATCAAGCACAAGCAGCCGCGGGTTGGTCATCAATGCACGGCCGATCGAGAGCATCTGTTGTTCGCCGCCCGATAGCTGGTCTCCGTATTGACGGCGACGTTCGGCGAGACGAGGAAACAAGCGATAGACTTCGCCAAGCGTCCACCGCGCACGGCCTGCCCGACGCGCAGCCGTCGCGACCAGATTCTCCTCGACCGTCAGGGTCGGAAACACCTGGCGCCCCTCGGGGGCCAGCCCCAGCCCCGCGCGCGCGATCGCGAAGGGCGGACGACCGCCGAGCGAATGGCCGTCGAACAGGATGCGTCCGGCCTGCAACGGCAGCAGACCAAACAGCGCGCGCACGGTCGTGGTCTTGCCCATCCCGTTGCGCCCGAGCAGCGCCAGCGCCTCGCCTTCGCCGAGATCGAACGCGACGCCGCGCAGCACTTTGGCGCCGCCATAACCCGCCTCGATGCGCTCGACGCTCAGCATGGCGCGAGCGCCTCCTCGCCCAGATAGGCGACGCGCACCTTCTCGTCGGCGCGAATCTGGTCCGGCGCTCCCCACGCGATCAGGCGGCCGTTGACCAGCACGCCTATCTCGTCGGCGAGTGCGAACACGGCGTCCATGTCGTGCTCGACGAGCAGCATCGCATGGTTGCGCTTCAGTCTGGCGAGCAGCGCGATTCCGGCGCGCGCCTCTTCCGGCCCCAGCCCGGCGAACGGCTCGTCGAGCAGCATCAACCGGGGTCGCTGCGCCAGCGCGATCGCCATTTCGAGCAGACGCTTCTCGCCGTGAGAAAGATCGCCCGCGCGCACGGACGCCCGTTCGCCGAGGCCGACCTCGTCGAGCGCCTCTTGCGCCGGCGCGTTGAGCGCCGCCTCGCGCGCCGCCTGACCAACGAAGCGAAAGCTTGAGCCCGACCGCGCCTGCACGGCGAGCGCGACATTGGTCAGCACGGAATATTCGTCGAAAGTCGCGGCGATCTGGAAGGAGCGCGCGATCCCGAGCCGCGCGCGTCCAACCAGGTCCAGCGCGGTTGCGTCGCGACCGAGAAAGCGAATGCGGCCGGCGTCTGGGGCGAGTGCGCCCGAAAGCAGGTTGATGAGCGTGGTCTTGCCGGCGCCGTTGGGCCCAATCAACGCGACAAGCCGGCCGGGGTCAACCGCAAAGCTGACCCCGTCGGTGACTCGAAGCGCGCCGAAGCGCTTCGATAGCCCCTCCGCTTCGAGCAGCGGCGCGCTCACGCCGCACCTCGCGCGCCGGCCAATCCGCGCCGGCCGAACAGCGCGACGGCCACCAGGAGCGGACCGATCCAGAGATCGGTCTGGTCGGTGAATCGCGAGAGCGTTTCGTCGAGCGTCAGATAGACGATCGTCCCGAGCACGGCGCCCCACAGCGAACCGACGCCGCCGAGGATGGTCATCACGATCAACTCCCCCGAGCGCTGCCAGGACATGAACGCGGGCGCGACGAACTGGCTCTGGTTGGCGAGCAGCACCCCGGCGATCGCCGCGACCGCGCCGGAGATCGCGCAGGCCGTGAGCTGGAACGGAAACGGACGAAAACCCAATGCTCGCGCGCGCAAGGCATTCTGGCGGATCGCGCCGAGCGCCCGGCCGAAGCGGGAGCCGACGATGCGGGCGAGCAGCAAATACGACAGCAGCAGCGCGCCGACGCAGAGATAGTAGAAGGCGACGTCGTTGGCGAGCCAGCTCGCGCCCAAAAATCGGCTGCGGTCATTCAGGGTGTAGCCGTCGTCGCCGCCCAGCGCGGACAGCGAGACGAACAGGAAATAGAGCATCTGGCCGAACGCGAGCGAGCTCATGATGTAGTAGACGCCCGACGCGCGCAGCGATACGTAGCCGGTCGCGAGCGCGAACACGGCCGCCGCCGCCGCCGCGACGAGCGCCTGCACCAGAATTTCCTCAACGCCGAGCAGCGAGCAGAGGACCACTGCATAGGCGCCGATGCCGAGATAGGCGGCGTGACCGAACGAGACGAGCGCGCTCTGGCCAATCAGGAAATCGAGGGAAAGCGCGGCGAGCGCGAAGATCGCCGCCCGCGCCCCAAACGCGAGCAGATAGGATTGCGGACCGAACGCGGCGACGAAGGGAAAGATCAGCAGCGCGGCGAACACGGCCACCGCCGGAACGGCGCCGCGCGTCATCGCTTGATCGGGAACAAGCCCGACGGGCGCAGGAACAGGACCGCCGCCATCAGAATGTAGATCAGCATCGGCGCGAGCGATCGCCCGGCCTGACTGGCGGCCGCCGGCGAGAGCGCGAACCGCAACATCGAAGGTCCAAGCGCGCGTCCCAGCGTGTCGATCAGGCCAACCATCAGCGCGCCGAGCAAGGCGCCGGGAACCGAGCCGACGCCGCCGATCACGATCACGACGAAGGCGAGGATCAGCAGGTTGTCGCCCATCCCCGGCTCGACGGAAAGGATCGGAGCGACCAGCGCGCCGGCGAATCCCGCCAGCATCGCGCCGAAACCGAACACCACCATGAACAGCCGGCGGATGTCGACGCCGAGCGCCGAAATCATCGGCGCGTTTGACGCGCCGGCGCGGACGCGCATGCCGACGCGGGTATGGTTGATGAGCAGGAACAGCGCCAGCGCCGTCGCCAGCCCCGCGCCAATCAGCGCGAGGCGATAGACGGGGTAGCGCAGGCCAGGCATCAGAACGAAGCTGCCGGAGAGCGCGTCGGGCATCGGCACGCTGAGCGGCGCCGCGCCCCAGAGCGTCTTGACCGCCTGATTGAGGAACAGAATGATCCCGAAGGTCGCCAGAATTTGCGACAGATGATCGCGATCGTAGAGGCGACGGTAAACCACGAACTCGAGCGTGAGCCCGAACGCCAGCGCGCAAGGCAGCGTCAGGATTAGCGCGCTCCAAAAGCCTCCGGTAAGGCTGGCGAACATGGCGGCGAGATAGGCGCCAATCATATACTGGACGCCGTGCGCGAGGTTGATGAAATCCATCACACCGAAGGTCAGCGTGAGCCCGGCGGCGATGAGAAACAGCAGGACTCCGAGCTGAAGCCCATTGAGCGTCTGCACGGCCAGGAGCGCGAGGGACATCGCGCGCGACTTTCACTTCATCGGGCATTCGGCGGCGTAACGGTCCCCGTAATCCTCGAACACCTTTTTCACGATCTCCGTTTCGTACTTGCCATCGGCGCGCTTGGCCGCCTTGACGAGATAGAAATCCTGGATCGGATAGTTGTTGACGCCGAACTTGAATTTGCCGCGCAGCGAGGCAAAGTCGGCCTTCTTGAGTTCGGCGCGCAGGGCGTCATGGTCGGAGAGCTTGCCGCCGGCGTCTTTGACCGCGCTGTCAATCAGCATCGCCGTGTCATAGCCTTGCATCGCATAGGTGCCGGGGACGCTGTGGTACGCAGCTTCGTAGGCTTTGACGAACGCTTTCGACTGCGGGTTGTCGAGATCGGGCGCCCAATTGGCGCCGCCAAGAAAGCCCAGTGCGTCATCCTTTTCCGCCGGCAGCGTCGACTCGTCGGCGGTGAACGCGGAGAGGAACGGGATGGCGGCGAGACCCGCCTGACGGTATTGTTTGACAAGATTGACGCCCATGCCGCCCGGCATGAAGGTGAAGAAAGCCTCCGGCTTGTCGGAGGCGAGCTTGGCGAGTTCGGCGGAGAAATCAAGCTGGCCGAGCGGGGTAAACGTCTCGTCGACGATCTCGCCCTTGAAGTCGCGCTTGAACCCCGCGAGCGCATCCTTTCCGGCTTGATAGTTGGGCGCCATCAGGAACGCCGACTTGTAGCCCTGGTCCTGCGCGTATTTGCCGAGCACTTCGTGGATCTGATCGTTCTGATAAGAGGTGACGAAGAAGTTGGGGCTGCATTGTTTGCCGGCGAAATTCGAGGTCCCGGCGTTCGGGGAAATAAGGAACGCGTCCGACGCAGTGACCGGCCGGTGGATCGCCATCAGCACGTTGGAGAACACCGGGCCGACAACGAAATTGACGTGATCGCGTTCGAGCAGGCCCTTCACTTTGGTGACGGCGACGTCGGGCTTGAGTTCGTCGTCGACGACAATCACCTCGGCGGGAACGCCGCCGAGCTTGCCGCCAAGCGTCTTGACCGCGAGGTTGAATCCGTCGCGCACCTGCCCGCCCAGCACGGCGGGAGGGCCCGACAAGGTGACGATCAGGCCGACCTTCACCGTCTCCTCGGCCGCAGCGGCCAACCCGGTTGATATCCAGGCGGCGAGCGCCGCCAAAACGATCGAACCGCGCTTCATGCCGTGACTCCCTCGCCCCAACGATTTTGCGTGTCTTGCCGGTTGCCAAGGGGCATAGTGATGCACATTATGCGCAAGTCAACCTGATTTGCGCTGCCCCCATGCGAGAGGAAATCCCCGTTTCAGAGCGTCGGACGGCGCGTCAGCGGCCGAAGGCGCCAGGCTTCCGCCTGGACGATCATCTGTTCTTCTACTTCAGCCAGATTCTTTCGCGCCGTACCCGCGCGTTGAACGCCAGCCTGCGCGCTCACAAGCTCGACTATCCCCGTTGGCGCGTGTTGGCCGTGCTGCACGAACACTCCGGCGCAACGATGGGACGGCTCGCGGATCTGACGTCGGTCGATCGGACGACGCTTACCCACACGCTCAGCCTGATGGAGCGGGAAATGCTGGTCTCCAGGCGCGCGCGCGAGAGCGATCGTCGCAACCTGGAGATCGGCTTGACCCCGGCGGGGCGACGCCTGTTCGCCCGGATTCTCCCGCTGGCGCTGGCCGAAACCGAGCGGGCGCTCGCCGGCTTCACGCCGACGCAGATCGAGGCGCTGCGCGGCGCGCTGCGCCGGATCGCCGACAATCTCAAGGAATGAACAGGAACTCGACCATGGACTATGACCGCGCCTACGCCAACGGACCCTTCATTCCAAACGGCGACGCCTATCCGGCGAAATGGTTGCAAGACGCCGGCGAGTTCCGCGCCGCGCTCGGCGCGCGCGCGAGAACCGATCTCGATTATGGGCCCAGCCCGCGCCAGAAGTTCGATTTGTTCTTCCCCGAAGGCAAGCCGCTTGGCCTCCTCGTGTATCTTCACGGCGGCTATTGGTTGCGCTTCGGCCGCGAGAGTTGGTCGCACTTGGCGAACGGCGCCGTCGCGCGCGGATGGGCGGCCGCGATTCCTTCCTATACGCTGGCGCCGGCGGGGCGCATCGCGGACATGCGCGCGGAATGCGGGCGCGCGGTCGAGGTCGCCGCTGCGCTGGTCAACGGCCCGGTCATCGTAACGGGCCATTCCGCCGGCGGCCAGTTGAGCGCGCGTCTCGCCTGTGGTGATGTCGCGCTTGGCGTTCCGCTGCGCCGCGTGGTCCCGATCTCGCCGCTCGCCGACCTTGAACCCATCGCATTGACCGCCATGAATCGCGATTTGCGGCTAGACGCCGAGGAAATCGAGGCGGAAAGCCCGGCGCGTCATGTCCCGCGCGCCGGCGTCGACGTACATGTGTGGGTCGGCGCCAACGAACGGCCGGTCTTTCTCTACCATGCGCGGCTGTTGTCGGAGGCCTGGGCCTGCCCGTGGACGCCGCAACCCGGGCGGCATCATTACGACGTGATTGACGGCCTCGCGGATCCCAGCTCGCCCCTGCTCGCGGCGTGCCTTGATTGACGCCGGGCTATCCACTGCGGGAAATTCCGTATTTCGGCGAGCGCGGAACAGGCGTAGCAAGGTTCCTCAACCCGTAGGCGTCCCGAGCGGAGGAGACAAACGTGACGAATGCGCTCCAGGGAATTCTGGTCGTCTCGCTGGAACAGGCCGTCGCGGCGCCGTTGGCGACCAGCCGCCTCGCCGACGCCGGCGCCCGCGTCATCAAGCTTGAGCGTCACGAAGGCGATTTCGCGCGCGGCTATGACACCTACGCCAACGGCCACTCCAGCTATTTCGCCTGGCTCAACAGGAACAAGCAATCTTGCCGTGTCGACCTGCGCGACGCCAGAGATATGGCGATGGTCCGCGCTATGCTGGCGAAGGCCGACGTCTTCGTGCAGAACCTCGGTCCCGGCGCGACGGACCGATTGGGCCTCGGGGCCGCCGCGTTGCGCGCGCGATTTCCCCGACTGACGACCTGCGACATCAGCGGCTTCGCGCCCGGCACGCCGCACGCCGATCGAAAAGGCTACGATCTGCTGATTCAGGCCGAGGCGGGGATCGCCGAGCTCACCGGAACTGCGACCTCGGGGCCGAGCCGCATCGGGATTTCGATTTGCGACATCCAGACCGGCATGACCGCGCACGCCCAGATTCTCGAAGCGCTCTACAAACGAACCGTCACCGGCGAGGGCAGCGCGATCTCCGTCAGCCTGTTCGATGTGGCGATGGAGGCGATGAATGCGCCCTATATAGCGGCGCGCAATGGCGGCCCGTTCGCCCAGCGCGTCGGGCTCGCGCATCCCTCGATCGCGCCGTACGGCGGCTTCGCGGTCGCCGACGGAGACATTGTGATCGCGGTGCAGAACGATCGCGAATGGATCGCCTTTGCCGACAAAGTGCTGAAGCGCCCGGAACTGGGTGAGGATCCGCGCTTCGCCACCAACAACCAGCGCGTTATCCATCGCGCGGAAATGGAGGCGATGATTGAGGCAGTGATCGGCAAGCTCACCAAGGCCGAGACGATGGCGCGACTGGACAGCGCGCGCGTCGCGTGGGGACAAATCTCCACCTTGCAGGACCTCCTCGCGCATGACGGCGCAACCCGCGCGATCTGCCGTCAGGAAGGCGATGCGATCGAACTCATCGCCGGGGCCGCCGTGGTTGATGGCGAGCGCAGAGGCGCCGGCGACGTACCGACCCTCGGGCAGCACGACGCGTCGCTTCGCGCCGAATTTGGTCTGGCCTCGGAAGCCGCGACATGAACCTGAGCCCGTTCGACTGCGACCCAAGCGCGGACATCCGGGCTAGCGTTCGCATGCTCGGCGTGGAATTTCCGGGCGACTACGGGCGCAAGCTCGACGAAGTCCGCGCCGAGCCGACCGCGTTTGTCCGCGCCCCGACGGACACTGGATGCCTCTCTGTGCTGATCCCGGAGGAATTTGGCGGATCGGGCCTCGGGCTGTCCGCCGCGGCGGCCATTCTCGAAACCGTTCTGGCGCAAGGCTAACCGGTTCGGCGAGCCAAATGCAAGTGGGAGCTAGTGTCATGGTCGAGGATAGCTATCACAAGGACCGCATAGCCAATCGTCGCCTCCATCCCGAGACGTTGATGATGGGCTACGGTTACGCGCCCGGCCTCTCGGAAGGCTCGCTCAAGCCGCCGATCTTCCTGACCTCGACCTTCGTGTTCGAGAACGCCCAGCAGGGCAAGGATTTCTTTGATCTGACCTCCGGTCGTCGTCAGCCGAGGCCCGGCGAGAAATCCGGTTTGGTCTATTCCCGCTTCAACAATCCCAATCTCGAAATCCTTGAGGACCGATTGGCGATATGGGATCAGGCCGAGCGTTCCGCCGTCTTCGCCAGCGGCATGGCCGCGATTGCGACGACGCTGTTTGCTTTCCTCCGACCGGGCGACACCGTTCTGCACAGCCGGCCCCTCTACGGCGGCACCGAAACGCTGCTCAGCAAACAAATGGCCGCATTCGGCGTCACGGCCTTCGGCTTCGCGGACGGGATCAACACGGCCGAAATGCGCCAAGCCGCTGACGCCGCGCGGGCGAAAGGTCGGGTTGGGCTGATCCTTGTCGAAACGCCTGCCAACCCCACCAACGGCGTCGTCGATCTTGCCGCCTGCGCAGCCATCGCCGACGCGTTGGCGGTGACGCAACAGCATCGGCCGCCGGTCCTTGTGGACAATACGATGCTCGGCCCGATGTTCCAGACACCGCTGAAATGCGGCGCGGATATCTCGCTGTGCTCGTTGACCAAATACATTGGCGGCCACAGCGATCTCGTCGGCGGCAGCATTAGCGGCAGCGCTGATTTCGTGAAACAGGTGATGAGTTGGCGCAGCGCCATCGGCACGCAGCTCGACCCCAATTCCTGCTGGATGCTGATGCGCTCGCTCGAAACCCTCGAAATCCGGATGACGCGCTCAAACGACAACGCCCGCGTCGTCGCGGAATATCTGGCCAGTCACCCCAAGATCGCCAAGGTTCATTATCTCGGATTCCTCAAGGACGGCGATCCGCGCAAATCGGTGTTTGACCGGCAATGCACGGCGCCGGGATCAACCTTCGCCTTCGACGTCAAGGGCGGGGAGAAGGAGGCGTTCGCGCTGCTCGACAATCTCCAAATCATGAAGTTGGCGGTCAGCCTGGGCGGCACCGAAACCCTGATTTCGCATCCGGCCTCGATGACCCATTCCGGCGTCGCGCGGGAACTGCGCGAGGCGATCGGATTGACGGACGCGCTTATCCGAATCTCGATTGGCATCGAGAACGTGGATGACTTGATTTCAGACCTCGCGCAGGGTCTCGAACACGTGTGACGGGCTGGCCTCATGTCCGAGCCAGCGACGCCGGATCACTTGCTAAGGGCGGGCCAGGCCTCGTAATGCGGGCTCGCCATGTATGTATCGAGCCTGTTCGCGGGCACAAAGCCGTCCGGCGTAAACTTCTGGAGCCGGCGTCCGTCGATGGTCTCGCTGGTGTAGAGATTGCCCTTGGAGTCGGTCGCGATCATATGGAGCAACGTGAACTCGCCGGCAGCGTGCCCGGCGCTGCCGAAGCCGCCGAGAATCCGCCCTGATTGACGGTCAAGGATCCACAGAGCTTCATTGCCTGTATCGACGACGTACATGTATTTCTGCTCAGCGTCCGGGGAAAAGGCGACATCGAGCGCCGACCCGACCGCGCGGCGGCCAGGCGCGCCGTCAGGCGCAGACGAATAAGCTGTCCCGGGTTTCACGTCGATGACCCGTTTCAGCGCGCCCCTCTTGTCGAAGACTTCGATCCGGTCGTTGCCACGGTCGCAAACATAGAGCAGGCCGTCGTGATCGAACTTCGCGCAATGGGGATGTCCTCCGCCCATTAGCGCGAACAAGCCCCGGTCCGTGCCCGGATCGCCCCATTGGCGCAAGAACTTGCCATGGGCGTCGAAGACCACCACGCGGTGGTTGCCGTAACCGTCCGCGACGTAGACGTCGCCGTCGGCGGCATCGACGGCGATGTCGGCGGGCTCATTGAGAAGGGTTGGGCTCCTGTTTCCGCCCGGTTCGCCACATTTCTCATCCGAATTGTCGCAAACGCCTCGTCGTCCGATCTGAAGCAGCAGGGTCTTGCCGTCGTGCGTCCATTTTTGCACGACGCCATCGCCGCTACCGCCAATCCAAATGTTGTCTTCGCTATCAACAAAACAGCCATGAATCGTACGCGGCAGGAGTTGAGGATCGCCCCAGCCGTTCACCATGTCGCCCTCGGCGTCGTACTCGATGACAATAGGCGCGGTCTGTTTGCCGACCTTCTGCTCCATTGGCGTGAGGTCAATGCGGTTGACGCCGAATATGTGATCCTGCCTGTCCACGCAGACGCCGCCGACGGCGCCCGTCACCCAGCGGTTGGGAAGCGGCTTCGGCCAAAACGGATCCACCAGAAAGCGCGGGACATTGCTTTCCTGCGCGTAGGCGGCCGGAACAATTGCGATCAACGCCTGCGACGAAAAGGCGAGTGCGCCCGCAAGGAAACCCCAAACGATCCGCACGGCCCGCCTCCCTTTGAATCTCGCTAATCTCCGAGACTTAGCCGAACCCGGAAAGCGGTCAATCCAGCCCGGCCGTTGACGCATTCTCTCGCACGAAATGGCCGGCGGAAATCTCGGCGTAGCGGCCGGGCGGCGGCGCATAGCCGATCGGCCGGAACGCGCTGCTGATTTCCTCGACCTCCAAGCTTTTGCGCGCCCGGCGAAGCGAGGGATCGGGTACGGGCACGGCGGACATCAGCTTGCGCGTGTAAGCGTGGCGAGGATCGTCGAACACGGCGCGGCGCGGGCCGATCTCGACGATTTCGCCGAGATACATCACCGCGACGCGGTGGCTGATGCGCTCCACCACCGCCATGTCGTGCGAAATGAAGAGATAGGCGAGATTGAAGCTGCGCTGCAGATCGATGAGCAGATTGCAGACCTGCGCTTTGATTGAGACGTCGAGCGCGGAGACGGCTTCGTCGGCGATGATGAGCTTGGGGTCGAGCATCAGCGCGCGTGCGATCGCAATGCGCTGGCGCTGGCCGCCGGAGAACTCATGCGGATAGCGGCCGAGCATGTCCGGCGCGAGCCCCACTTGGCCCAGAAGCTCCGCGGCCTTGTCGCGGCCGTGCGCCTTCGACCCGAGCCGGTGATCGAGGAATGGCTCGGTCAGCACGGCGCCGATCGTCATGCGTGGATCGAGGCTCGCGAACGGGTCCTGGAACACCATCTGCACTTCGCGCCGCACGCGCCGCAGCGCCTCGCCCGACAGTTTCAGCACCTCCTCGCCGCCGAGCCGCACCGAACCGCTCGACGGCTCAACGAGCCGCACGATCGAACGCCCGGTCGTCGACTTGCCGCAACCCGATTCCCCGACGAGCGCGAGCGTCTCGCCCGGCCCGACTTGGAAAGACGCGCCCTCGACCGCATGAACAGCGCCGGTACGGCGTTGGAAAAAGCCGGCGCGCACGGGGAAGCGCGCGGTCAAATCCGTCACTTCGAGCAGCGGTCGTTGTCCCTGTGGAATTCGCGAGGCCGGCTCGGGCGCGGCGGGCGGAAATTTCGCGGGCGCGTCCGTGCCGCGCATGGAGCCGAGACGCGGCACGGCGTCGATCAAGACGCGCGTGTAGGCGGCCTCGGGACGCGCGAACACATCCGCCGTCGCGCCGGTTTCGACCTGTTCGCCGTTGCGCATCACCAGCGTGCGGTCGGCGACCTCCGCCACGACGCCCATATCGTGGGTGATGAACAGGACCGACATGCCTTCCTCGTCCTGCACGGTCTTCAGGAGGTCGAGGATCTGGCCCTGTATGGTGACGTCGAGCGCCGTCGTCGGCTCGTCAGCGATCAGCAGTTTCGGCTTCGCCGCGAGCGCGATCGCGATCATCACGCGTTGACGCATGCCGCCGGAGAACTGGTGCGGATGGTCGTGGAATCGTCGCGCGGCGTTGGGCATGCGGACGCGGTCGAGGAGCCGCAGCGCCGCAGCGCGCGCCGCCGTCTTGGCCACTCGGCCGTGGCAATAGATCGCCTCGGCGATCTGCTCGCCAACGGTGAGGATCGGATTGAGGCTCGTCATCGGCTCTTGGAAGATCATCGCAATCCCGGCGCCGCGCACCTGCCGCATGTCCTCCGCCCCGATCGTCAGCAACTCCTGACCGTCGAGCCGCACGCTCCCCTCGATGCGGCTCACGCCTCGCGGCAGAAGCCGCAGGATCGACAGCGAAGCGACGCTCTTGCCCGAGCCCGATTCGCCGACGATCGCCAGCGTCTCGCGCGGCGCGACGTCGAACGTCAGGTTCCTGACCACCACGCGCCAGACGCCGCCAACCCAAAACGACGTCGTCAGGCCGCGAACCGAGAGCGTCGGCGCCATGCGCTTGTGTGATCGTCAGGCGGCGAGCAGGGTCTCGGCAAGGCTCGCCCAGTAGCTCACGCCATAGGGGATCGCGTCGTCATTGAAATCGTAGGCGGCGTTGTGGAGGTCGGCCGTCGCGCCGTTGCCGATGAACACGAAGGCGCCCGGTCGCGCTTCCAGCATGTAGGAAAAATCCTCGGCGCCCATCACAGGGGGAGAATTCGGGTCCACCGCGTTCTCGCCGGCCACCTTCTTCATGATCTCGATGGCGCGTTCGGTCGGCTCATCGTGATTGCGCGTGACCGGATAGCCGCGATGATAATGGACCTCTGCGCGCGCGCCGAAACTGGCGGCGATGCCGGCGGCGATTTCGGTGACCCGCTTTTCGGCGCGGTCGCGCAGGTCCGACGACAGCGTGCGAACGGTGCCGGTCAGCGTCGCGGTTTCCGGAATGATGTTGTTGGCCGTGCCCGCGTGCATCGAAGCGACGGTGACGACGACCGACTCCAGCGGGTTGGTTTCCCGCGCGGATATCAACTGCAAGCCGGTGATGATCTGCGCCGAGATGATGACGGGATCGATCGTCGTATGCGGGCGGGCAGCGTGTCCGCCGTGACCGAGGACGACGATTTCGAAATGGTCGGCGGCGGCCATCGTCGCACCCTTGCGCGTCGCGAACTCGCCGACGGGCAAGCCGGGCCGGTTGTGCATGCCATAGACTTCGCGGATAGCGAAGGTCTCCATCATCCCATCCTTAACCATTGCCTCGCCGCCCGCGCCGCCCTCTTCCGCCGGCTGGAAGATGACGGCGACGGCGCCGCGGAAGTTGCGCGTCTCCGACAGATATTGGGCGGCGCCGAGCAGCATCGCGGTATGGCCGTCATGGCCGCAGGCGTGCATCTTGCCTGATGTCCGCGAGGCCCAGGGCTTGCCGGTGGTCTCGTGGATCGGCAGCGCGTCCATGTCAGCGCGCAGCCCGATGACGGGCCCCTCGCCGCGCGAACCCTTGATGAGTCCGACGACGCCGGTGCGACCGATCCCCGTCCGCACCACGTCGCAGCCGAAGCCCTTCAGCTTTTCCGCGACGAAGGCGGCGGTTTCCTCAACGTCGTAGAGCAGTTCCGGCGTTTGATGCAGATGGCGGCGCCAGCCGGCGATCTCTTCCTGCATTTCGCTGACCCGGTTTAGTATTGGCATGAGAGCGCTCCTTGCCGATTTGGCGTCGAGCCTAGCGCCTGAGCGCGCGAGGGTCGAGGGCGTCGCGGATCGCGTCGCCGATGTAGTTGACGCTGAGCACCGTCAGCGAGATCGCCAGCCCCGGCCATATGACGCGCGCCGGCGTGATCTGCATGAACGGGACGCCGTCGTAGAGCAGCCGCCCCCAGGTCGGGAAATCTGGGGGAAAGCCCAGGCCGAGAAAGCTCAGCACGGATTCGGTGATGATCGCCGTGGCCATGCCGAGCGTCGCCGACACGAGGATGGAGCTCAGCACGTTCGGCAGAATATGCCTTATGAGAATGCGGCGCGACCGCATGCCGCTGGCCTGCGCGGCGAGTATGAATTCCAGCCGTTTCACCGCCAGCACGTCGCCGCGCACGATGCGCGCGGTGTGCATCCAGCTCGTAACGCCGATGCTGCTGACGATGAGGATGAAGATGCCGGTCGAGGGACCGAAGGCCGCACGCAACGGTTCGCGAAACAACGTCACGCCGACGAGCAGCAGCGGCAACAGCGGCAGCGCGAGAAACAGATCGGTCAGCCGCATCAGCGGGCCGTCGAGCCGCCGCCAGTAGCCCGAGGTTACGCCGACCGAGGCGCCGAGCGCCAGCGAAACCGCCATCGCCGCGACGCCGACCGCGAGCGAAACCCGCCCGCCCGCCAGCACCTGCGCGAACAGGTCGTGGCCGAGATTGTCTGTACCGAACGGATGCAGAAGGCCAGGCGCCGCGTTGCGCTCGCGAATGTTGATCTTGTTGGGGTCGACGCGGTGCAGGAAAGGTCCGAACAGAACGGCGAAGCTTATGATGGCGAAGACGACGAGGCCCGCGACTCCGCCGGGATGCCGGCGGAACTGGCGCCATACGTGGCCCCCGAGGGCGTCAACGGGCGCGTGAACGAGCGTCGTCGCCTCACTCATAGCTGATTCTCGGATCGAGCAGGCCGTAGAGCAGATCCGCGATCAGGTTGAACGCTACGATCAGCACCGCGAAGATGAAGGTCAGCGTCTGCACGAGCGGCAGATCGCCGCTCTGGATCGCCGTGATCAGCAATTGCCCGAGCCCGTTGACGCGAAACACCTGCTCGGTGACGATCGCGCCGGAAAAGATCGTGGGCACGCCAAGCGCGACGACGGTGACGACGGGAATAAGACTGTTGCGCAGCACGTGGAACAGCACCACGCGACGCTCCTTCACGCCCTTCGCTCTTGCCGTGCGAACGTAGTCCTGATGCAGGTTGTCGAGCATGGAGGCGCGCATGAAACGGCTGATCTGCGAGGTATTGTAGAGGGTCAGCACCAGCACCGGCAGCGCCATCTGCCTCACCTGCGCAATAAAGCTCGGCCAATCCGTCACCTTCAGGTTGGTGTCGTAGACGGATGGGAACCAATGCAGCTTGACGCTGAACACCACGATGAGCAGCACGCCCGTGAAGAAGGTCGGCGTCGAATAGCCGACCATCGCCGCGAAGGCGCCAATCTGATCGAACCAGGAATGCTGGCGATAAGCGGAAAGCACCCCGATTGGAACGGCGAGCATGACGCCGAATAGATAGGCGAGGCCGACAACCCAAAGCGTCTGCGGCAGCCGCTGCGCGATGAGATCGACGACGGGACTGCGCGTCGTCCAGGAGAGCACCCGCGTGCGATGCCCGTTCCCGAAATCGAGGCCTGTGATAGCCTGGAGGAGGTTCATCGGTTCGTTGACGAAGAACTGGTGCAGCCAGAGCAGGAAGCGGATGAAGAAAGGCTGGTCAAGCCCCAGCGCCGCCCGCATGTCGGCCCTGACCTCCGGCGGAATGGTCAGCGGTAGATCGCCGAGGGGATCGTTGGGCGCCAGCGTCAGCAACGAGAAGATGACGAAACTGATGACCAGCAGAACGGGAATCGCGAGCAGCAGTCTGCGGATCGTATAGACGAGCATCGCTCGCGCCTATTTCGCCCGCGACCAATCCGCGATGTTCCAGATTTCGCTGTCCCAGGCGTTCTGCCGCACGCCGGCGAGCCTGTTCGAATAGGCCGAAGGGAGGCCGCGGAAGACCAGCGGAACGACGACTCCGTCGCTTATAAGTTTGTCGTTGAGGGCCTTGACAAGCTTGGCGCGCTCGTCGGGCGCCTGCGTCTTCGACAGGGCCGCGATCATTTTGTCGTAGTCGGCGTTGCAATAGCGTGAGTAGTTCTCCCCCTGCCAGCCGTTCCTGGGGTTCGGGATCTTGTCGCACAGCCAGCTTGCGAGATAGGCCTGCGGGTCCGTGCCCTCGTAAAAGTTGGTGTACATCTGCACGTCCGCGTAGAACTTCTGGAACGTGTCCGGGCTCGACGGATCGCCGCCGAAAAACACCGACGCCGAAATATTGCGCAGTTCGACGGCGACGCCGATCTGACTCCACATGTCCTTCAATAGCGCCTGAGTCGCCTGACGCACCGAATTGGTTGACGTCTGAAACTGGAAGGACAGCTTGACGCCGTTTTTGGCGCGCACGTTGTCGGCGCCCATTTTCCAACCGGCGTCGTCCAGCAGCTTGTTGGCGGCCGCGACATCGGGCTTCAGACACCAATCGTTGGCCCTCGAGACATAGATTTCGGGCCCCGGAATGATGTTGCACGTCGGCTTGCCGGCGACGCCGTAGCCCGCCTCGACGATGACGTCGCGATCGATCGCCAGGCTCAGCGCCTTGCGCACAGCCGGATCGGACATCGCCGGATGCGGGCCGCCCTCCAGGGTCGAACGCTTATCGCCGAGCGAGGGATCGACGGCGGTGCGGTTTAGGTCGAGCCGCTCGACGTAGCTTCCAAACGCCGTCAGCGCCCTGCCCTTGCCGGCGTCGACCATGCCCTTCAGCACCTCCGGCTCGATCTGTATATTCCAGGCGTAGTCATATTCGCCGGTTTCCAGCACGGCGCGCGCAGCCGACAACGCGTCGCCGCCGCCCTTCAGATTGACGCTCGCGAAGGCGGGCTTGTCCGGGTCGCGGTAGTTTTCGTTGGCGACATAGACGATCGAATCGTTCGGCTTGAACGCCTTGACCACGAACGGGCCGGTGCCGATCGGACCAAAATTGGCCGCGGTGCATCCCGGCGCCTTCGCCCCAAGACAATCCTTGAATTGCGCTTTCTGAAGGATCGGATTCGTGGCGCCGACGAACGCCTGATAGGGATAGGGCTTCGGCGCCGTGAACGTCACCTTGACCGTCAGCGGATCGAGCGCCTCGACAGACTTCACCCCTGCGAACTTCGCAGCCTGCGCGCAGCCGCCGCCCGGCGCCGTGCAATAGGCCCAGGTGAACACGACGTCATCGGCAGTCAAGGCGGAACCGTCCGACCATTTGACGCCGGGCTTGAGCTTCCAGGTCATCGAGGTGAAATCGGCAGAGACGCCACCATTCTCCAGCGTCGGCAGGCTCGCGGCAAGACGGACTGTAAGTTCGCCCTTCTCGTTGAAATTCGCCAGCGGCTCCAGGACGATCGAGGATGCGAACTCCTCCTTGATCCCGCCGGAGAGATAGGGATTGAGCGTGGAGACCGCCTGCCAGAACAGGATTTTCAATTCGCCGTCGCCGCCCCGCGCGGCCCATGCCGGGCCGCCCGCCGTCAACGCCGAAGCCACACAAGCCGCCGTCACAACCTTCATGAACCGCATGCCCGCTGCTCCTGCTATCGGTTGGATCTCACACAAGCTTGCCGCTTGCAAAATTCCGGCCGGGAGGATTTCAGGCCGCAAAGGACGAGTCAACGCGGGGCAGTTCAAGCTCTTGCGCCTTGCTTCATCGCCGCATTCGTCGCGCTGTTCACGAGGGAACGGGCCGTAAAAGCGGGACGAGGTCGCGGGCAGTTACAACCAGGACGGCTTCCAACTGAACACGGGATCGAACGGCGAGTTGCTTACCTACTGAAGGTAACATCGAGTCCTCGTGTTCAGCGCCTGCCAGACGCGCCGCGGGACGGTCCGGCGCTTCCGCAGTGGTTCCTGGGGAACGTCAACTTTATTTTGTGCGCCGGCGGGCCCTGCCGCAGCCGGCTTCGCCTTGAACGCAGCTTCGGCCACGGACTGCGGTCCGTCGGTCGATATCGGTTCGGCGCGAGCGATTCGGCGGCCGCGGCAACTTGGGATATCGTAGACATTCAAACGCCAGAGAATCGCAGATCCTTGGGACACCGTGCGACGGCTGATTAAATTTCTCCATACGATGGGCGCGATCGGGTTCATGGGCTCGCTCACGTGCCTGCTCGTCCTCGCGAGGTTTGCGCCGCCGCCGGGCTCCCTTTCCGAATATGCGCTCATCCGCGGCGCGATGGCCGAAATCGCAGCCTGGGTTGTTCTGCCTTCCCTCGTTCTGACGCTGGTTCCCGGCCTCCTGGCGATCGCCGTCACCCGCGGCTTTCACGACGCCGGTTGGGCGTGGATCAAGGCCGCGACGGGGATACTGATCTTTGCGGGCGGCCTGCACGCGTTGGCTCCGATCCAGGAAGAGGCGCGGCTGAGCGCCGAGACGTTGGCCGGCCGGCTGGACTCCACGTCGCTTGCCGGCATGTCCCCGGGGGAGATTGGCACCCTTTGGCTGCTGCTCGCGGTCTCGACCCTCAACGTGGTGCTCGGTGTCTGGCGCCCGCGTATACTCCGGTCGACCGGGCGAAAGGTCGCGGAAGAGTAATAAAATGGCCGCCTAGCGCCGCGATGTCTGCCGGGACTTTCTCGCTCGCGGGGGATTCGCGTCAACGGCATGAGCCCGCATCATTCGTGCGCCAGCCGCTCCTGTGGCGTAAGTGTGATCGGATGGCCGCGAGTGGCTATGCGCGATCGCGTGAGCAGCGCTCGAAGCCCAGTTTGTCGATGACCAGCCTCAGCGCCGCGAGCGCCACCGTGTCGTCCGCCGTCTGTTCCTGCCTCACTCGCCGCAACGGCCATCGGCCAAGAACTTTAAGACTGACCAAGTAGAGTCAGAGCGTAAACGCGCCGCTTACGTCAGAGCGCTTCTCTCAATACCGAAGACCTGCCCGCAATGACCGACAGCGACCCCGCCGCCGACTGGATCGCCAGCTACCGGACCGACGCCGCCGCGCTGCAACGCCTGCGCGCGGCGCGCGACGCGGAGACGGCTCTGTTAACCTCTGTGGGCGTGAGAAATGGCCGCGATCTCTCCACCGATGCGTTCTACGGCCTGGCGCTGCTGCCCGCCCGGAGCGCGGAGGCCGAAAGCGTCGCTTTCGCTTCGCTCACGAGCGCGAACGCCTGGGCCAGCGAAGCGCTGAAATTCCTGCTTGCGCCTCCAGATGGCGAGGCCAGACTTGCGCGGATTGTAGCCACGATCGCCGCTTGGCCGCCGGGCGCGATGGCGCTGATTGTCGAGAGTCTCCTCGGCTTTGATTTTTACAGTTTCTGTCCACCCTGGAAATGTATCGAGGCCGACGCGCTTTTCGAAAGCTGGGCTGAAGCCATACGCAGGACGCCGGTTCTGCTGCTTCCGCGCGCCGATTTCCGCGCCGCTTTGATGGATCATATTCGTTCGGATCCCGATGGCCCGGTTGAGCGCATATTGGACGTTTTGCTCGAAAACTGGATAGCAAAACCGCCGCCGCCGCCGCGCCGGCGCATCTGGACCGCCGAGACGCGAACAGAGGCCGCCAATTCAAAGCGGACGCATCACAAGGGCATGCTCGCCTCGCTGCTCGAATCCATCCCGCGAACCCGCGATCCCGCCAAGCGTCACGCGCTGCCGGCGATGAGCTTGATGGAGGAACGGGCGCTCAACGGGGCGCCGGAGACGCCCGCGTCTGTTGTCGCCGTGCATCGCATGAAATGGGTGGACGCCACGCCCGAACGCGCCCTCGAATGGAATCAACTCGTCGATGTCGCGCGCGATTGGCGCGCGGGCATTCGCAAATTGCATTCCGCCAAAGCGCGGATCGAAGATTACGTTAAGGAACTCGACACGGTCGCAGAGCGCCGCCGCGAAGGCTGGCGATTTGCGGAAAGGTACGACAACGACCGCGAAGCCCGCGAGGGCTGCGTCGCCCGCCGGTTGGCTGAATTTCCGGACCCCGCCGCCGTGCGCGAGACCTTTGAAACCATGCTGCTCAACCGCCCCGCCGTAGTGCTGCGCGACGAGGGCCCCACCCAAATTTTCTCCGCCGAGGGCTGGCGGGATGTCGCCTGGCGCAGCCTGGCCGTCTCGCATTGGACTGTCGCTGAGGCGCTCGATTTCGCGCGGCTTCTCATCGGCAACGGGCCTTGGGAACACGAGAACTACAAGGCCAAGGAGAGCGTCGTCGCGCTTGGCCAGCATCTCGCTGGCCGTCCGGGTGTCTCAGAGTTCCTCGCCGAGATGGCGCAACGGGACGACGACGTCGGCGCAGCGACGCGGGTTTGGTTGGCCTATAAGCCCTATCGGCCGAAGACCGCGTAGAAGCCCTAAAAGGCCGTTTACGGCTCTTTGTTCGCCGCCGCTTCGTTCTTGAGTTGTTCGATCATCGGTCCTAGCCCGCCAACGCCGCCTTCCTCGCCGCGCAGCCACACGCGGCCCCCGCGTCAAGCTTGACCTCGGTCAGCGGGGCTGGCGCGCCGGTCTGGGAAACGGCTTCGTAATATAAAGCCCTGCAAAGCCCGCATAGGCGTCGGCATGCAGATGGCCGCCGATCTCGACGCCGCTGCGCGCGTAGAGGTCGGAACGGCGATGCGGCGGCAGGTGATCGCATATTTGGAGACGAGGACGTGGGCGAGCCGCGCCGGTCCGGGGCGGCCCCTTTCGATCGGCAGCGTCGGCATGGGCGCCTGCACGATGGTCTCGCAGGCGCGGCTGCTCATTTTCGGGCGCACATGCAGCACGCGCCTGAAGTGCGAGAGTACATATTCGAGCGCCATGCGCTCGTCGACGCCGATCCGTCCGAACTTGGTCTCGCCGCATCTCGGCGAGACGCACGGCGCTTCGTGTAAAACGATCTCAAGCGGCAGGTGGTCGAGCAAGGGCGCGCGCACGGACGGCTTCTTCGTCGACGGCGGCGTAGACGCGGCTGTGTCGTTGGAAGCGGGCGAGCGCGTCTGCCGCGCAGCGTCTCTCTCCTCCATGTCGCCAAGCAGGAGCGCCGTTTGCTCGATCTCGCGGTCGAGCTTCTCTGATGACCGCCCGAAGCGAGCGCGCCGCAGGATTGTGGCTAAGTGTTCTAAGCCTACGCACTCTATCCACGCCGGCCAGGGGGCACGGTCTGGCGCTCGAGACGGCCGTCAGCGCACCCACTCCCGCTTGCCCAACGGATTCTCAAGCGCTTCGAGCGCCGCCTTCGCCGTTTGAACGACCGGCAGGCGGGCCGCGCCCTTCACCGAGACAAGGCCATCGAGCTGCTCCGAAACGATGCGCCGCGCGGGTCCCGTCTCGCCCCTTGCGCTCCACAGTCGAGCAAGGCAGGTGGCCGCGCTCAGCGCAGCAAGCCGGGCACCCTGACGCTGCGCCAATTCAAACGAATGAGCGAAGAGGGCCTCCGCGGTCGCGACGTCTGCCGGACGCTCTTGAGGCGCCAGCAACAGCTCTCCCTTCACTCGATGGATGCTCGCGGCGTCGAAGTTTTTGTCGCCCTGAGACTCGCTCATTGCAATGCTCTCGTCGATCGATCGCAGCGCATCGGCGTGCCGCCCGAGCGCGCTGTAAGTGCGCGAGAGCAAGCGCAAATACAGCACCATGCCCAGCTCGGACCCGGTCACTCGAATCCCGTTAATGCCCTGCAGTAGCAGATCAAGTCCGTCCAGCGGACGGCCTTGCTCAGTGAGCGCCCCGCCGAGAAAGTTCGTCGCCATCGCGCGCCAAAACGGGAAACCATACTTGGTCGAGACCGCAATCGCCGTCTGAGCGCAAAACTGCGTGCGCCGCGCGTGACCACAAGCGCTGTAAAACCATGCCGCGAACGTCCACGAAAATGCGAGGCTGAACGGGTGGTTGGCCCTTTTAGCGATCACCCGAGCGGCTCGCAGCTTCTGCTGACCCTCGGCAGGTCGTCCCATGTAAGCCAGAGCGCACGCCTGATACGTGAGACACGCCATTCCCGGCTCCTGTCCGTACAGGTAGGCATGAGAACCGTGGCGCTCGGCGTCATAGAACGTCTCCATCCGCCGGAACTCCTCCAGGGCCAGCGGGAAGTCGCCCTCGTAGAAGATGGCCGCGCCCAGCGCGTAGTGGGCCTCGATGAGGAGGTCAGGATCGCCGACGCGTCGGGCAAGCTCCACGAGCTCTTTGCCGAGGTCGTAAGCGGTCTGAATGTCTCCTTTTACGAGGTGGAATGATCGCACTCTGAAAAGGACGGGAAAAAGGTCCCCGGTCGCGTGCAGAACACCGCATAGCTCTCGCGCGCGGGTGAATATCGCTTGCACCTCCGCCGAGGCGAATCCCTTCACCGCGATCAACGGCGCGCCGAGCGCCACTTGAAGCGAGAGCTCCTTCGAATCACGCGCGGGCGAGGAAGGAAGCTTGCGTAACAGCTCCAGGCCCGCCTGCAATTGATTGACGGCCTCGGCATTGGCCGACCTGCGCGCCGCCTGCTCACCCGCCTTTTGCCAGTAGTCGATCGCGATCTCCGGCATCTGCCCCTCTGTGAAGTGACGCGCCAAGAGCTCGGGTTGGCTCTGCTCGATCCCCTCTCTATTTTTGAGAACCTCGGCCACCTTGCGGTGCACCAGACGCTTGCGACTCCGAAGCAGAGAATTGTAGGCCGTGTCCCGGATCAAAGCGTGTCGGAAGACATAGCGAGACGAAGGCGGTGCGCCGTACTCGCGGAGCAGCTCAGCCCCACAGAGGCGCCGAAGCTCGCGCTCCAGCGTGGGATCATCGTATTCGCCTACCTCACGGATGAGTCCGTATTCAAATTCCCGACCGATGGTCGCGCCTATCTGAGCAACCGTCTTCGCGCTCTCGAGGCGGTCGAGTCGCGCCATGAGAGAGTCTCTGCAAGGTCGATGGGACGTCCGTATCCGCGAGGTCGCCGCCCGCCCCCTGTACGGCCGCGATCTCTCGCAAAGCCCCTGTCTCCAACAGCATCTTCGTCAGCTCCTCGACGAAGAGCGGCACGCCGTCAGTCTTTGCGACGACGCGCTTCACGGCAAGGAGCGGCAGATCGCGAGCCTCGGCGAGCGCACGAACCATCGACTCCACGTCGGCGTCGCCGAGCCGATTCACCTCGACTGCGGTGACGTGCGACCGCTTAGGCCAGGGAGGGGTGAACGTGCTCCGAAAAGTAAAGACGGCCATGATCGAGACTATGGGAAGGCGCTCGATCAGCAATCCGAGCAACTCCAGCGTAGACGGGTCGGCCCAGTGCAGGTCCTCGCAAATGCACAGTATCGGTTGCTTGGCCGCCCTTTCGCAAAGCCACGCAACCAGCGACTCGAGGGTGCGTCGCTTCTGCAAGGCGGGGCTGCCCACCAGGCTCGGGTACTTCTCGCCGACTGGCAGCGTCAGCAGATTCGCCATCAGCGAAACGACTTCAGGCCCGCCAAATTCGTAGTCGGCCAGCGTCGCCTCCAGGCGCGCGAGTTTCTCCGCCGGCGAACCGCACTCGTGAAAACGCAGGAGCCGCTGGAAAAAATCGACGACCGGGTAGAGCGCCGTGCTGCGATGCTCGGGGGAGCATCGAAATTCGCTGCACGCCGAAGGCTGCAACCGGGCGCGCTGTTTCAGCACTTCCACGAGCCGAGTTTTTCCGATGCCCGCTTCGCCGGAGAGAAGCACAACCTGGCCCGCGCCGTCCTTGGTCTTCCCCCATAGCTGCAGCAGCAGTCCGATTTCCTTGTCACGCCCAACAAGCGGCGTGAGCGCCCCACGCATCGCTTCGAAACAACTCTCGACGGAACGGGCGCGGACAACCTCAAAAGCTCTTGTCTCGCCTCCGATACCTTTCAGTTCCTGTGCGCCAAGGTCACTCAACTGGAAGAGATCGCCAATCAAACGGCGCGTCGCTTCCGCTATGACGACACTGTCTGGCTTGGCGATCCCTTGCAGACGAGCCGCTATATTTGGCGTGTCGCCTACAACATCTCGCTCACCCAACTCGCCCAAACCGATGATGTCCCCAACGACCACTGTCCCCGTCGCGATGCCGACCCGCACATGCAGCGTTTCGCCAAACACGGTTTCTAGTGTGGGCGCGACTTCGGCGATTGCGAGCCCAGCTTGCACCGCATGCTCGGCGTCGTGCTCGTGCGCCTTTGGGTAGCCGAAATAGGCTAGGATGCCATCTCCCATATATTTTGCAACGAAGCCATCGTAGTCGTGAATCGCCTTGGCGGCAGCCTTGTGGTAAGAACTTATGATGATACGCATGTCCTCAGGATCGAGCCGAGCTGACAGCGCCGTCGACCCGACGAGGTCGCAAAACATGACGGTGAGCTGACGCCTTTCCAGGTCGGTCGTCACCGATTCGACGGACGCATTCTGGCTGACCGGGCCGACGGATGCCCCGCACTCAGAGCAAAAAAGGGCGGTTCGAGTCAGTCGATGCCCGCAGTGAGAACAGCGCTGGAGCAGTTGCGCGCCGCATCGCTCGCAGAAACGGGCTCCATGTTCCGCGTCACTTCCGCATGTGGTGCAGCGCAAGCCGCTCATAATAACCCGGCGGAGTCCGCCGCGGGGATGGGCCGCAGGTTCAACTTGGGGGGCACACAAGTGATGTTTTGGGACCGCGGGACCGGCAGTTGGAGCGGGCTGAGACCCAGGGCTTCCACCGTTCGATTCCCCTCTCGGAAGGACCAGGGCGAACCCGCGCTCACCCGCTGCAGGAGCGCCTCCTCGCGCAGCGTACCGTCGTCCTCGTAGAGACCCCTCTCGATCTCCTGAAGAAATGGGACAAACTCCACCATCGCCTTTCTGACCCTGTGCCACGAGTACCAATGTAGAAGCTTCCCGCGCGCCGAAGGGAGCGCGTTCCGTCTCACCGCGCGCACGATCTCCGCCGGTCCGTACAGCTTGTCGTAGGCGTCGATGACGAGCTGCTGAAGCCGCGACGGGGACATGTGGAGGGGATAGTGCGAGACGAAGTTGCCGTCGCTGTATTTCCAGCTGTGAAAGATGCTCCGGTACCAGGGCACGATGGTCCGGTATCCGTTCATCTGCTCGGGGTAATGGCCCCAAATCGGAAAAAAGTAAGCGTAGGTCAGGTTTTGCCGACGCACGAATTCGATGGTGTCGCGAAGGCTGTCGAGGGTGTCGGTGTCGGCGCCGACGACGAACGAGGCAAGGATCTGAAACCCGTGCGCATGGAGCGTCGAAATCGCCGTCTCAATCTGCGCGAGCGTTTGGTGCTTGTCGTACGCGTTGAGCGTGTCGGCGCGGATCGACTCGTATCCCTGATATACGCAGGCGACCCCTGCCTCGCGCATCAGGTCGAGAAGCTCCTTGTCGCGGGCAATCTCCGTTCGCGCGAAAACGACGAATTTGTATCCGAACTTTTCTTCGATGATCCGGCGTAAGAGCTGCTTGGTCTCCTTCCTTTTCATGGTGAAGTCGTTATCGACGAACATCAAGTTGGAGCCGTACCGCCGCTTGTCCCGAAGGTCCGCGATTACGCTTTCGATGTCTCGCTTCCGGTACCCGGTCGGAAACATCGTATTGACGATGCAAAACGTGCACTTGAACTGGCAACCTCGGGACGCTTGCGCCGTCAAGAGGGGCCGCCGCCCCTGGCGCAGCATGTCGAGCGTCGTCATTTGCCTGTACCCCTCGATCAGGCGAAAGTCGGGGGCCGTGTCGAAGCGCTCCGGCCCCTCCCGGGCCGGCGTACGGTGCGTACGCGTCCCCTCGCGAAAGGCGATGCCGCGCACGTCGGCAGGGTTCCCCTTCGCGCTCAACGTCGACACGAGTTCGACGATCGTCTCGTCGCCCTCTCCGAAAACGACGTAGTCGCAGTGCTCCAGCGCGGCCTCCGGGTAGTAGCTCGCGTGCGTCCCGCCGAGCACCGTGGGAATTCCCAACTCGTCGCGGATCCTTCTGGCGAGCTTGTAGACCTTGTCGGCGCCGCCGTTCAGGGTTGAGAAGCAGACCAGATCCGACTGCCTTATCGCTTCCCAGCTCGGCGGTTGAACGTGCTCGATGAAGACACGGACATCGTAGCCCTCCTTCGCGAGGAGCGTTCCAATTAAAGGCAAACCGTAGTCCGGCATCACCAGTCGATGCGTGAAATCGGGAAACTCACCGTGCATCTGAATGCATATGATTTTGCGGATCACGGGCGCCTCGCTAATATTTTCCTGTTTTGCGGACTTGGTGTTTCTCGGGATATCTCACCCCTCGGGGTCGGACGGCGCGGCGTCGCCCGGTGCGGCGGCGTCGGTTAGCGCGATGGAGAACGTAGGAAGAGCGATCTCATTCGAAACGGGTTCGAACCCCACCTTCAAGGGGAGATCGAGAGCCAGCGGGCCGTTCGGCATGTCCGTCTTGGAGAGGCGGGCGATCAGCCTCACCCCCTCCTCCATCTCGCCGAGAAGAATCGCGTAAGGAACGTCCGCCGCGAACGCTGGGTGGAACGCTTGGTGCACGATCGTCCAGCTGTGAACTCGCCCCCGACCGGTCGCAGCTACCCATTCCCAACGAGCCGAATGGCACCGGGGACACATCGGCCTTGGTGGGTGGCGCCAGCCGGCGCACTGCTCGCAGCGCTGGAAGCGAAGCTCCCCACGCGCGCAGTGCGCGTAGAAAGCGGCCCACATCGCGTTGTCGGAACTCGGGACCGGGCGTGACAAGACCGTCATCAAAGTCACCCTCTTCCAAGAATCGCGACGCTGCCGTCGCCAAAATCTCCCCAGCCGGTGACTAACCCGAGCCGCGCGTCGGGGACCTGCGCGCCGCCTGCTTCGTGCCGGAGCTGGCGGACGGCCTCCACGACGTGGTTGAGGCCCCAAGCGTGACCTTGGGACAATAGACCGCCGTGGGTGTTGATCGGGCAACGCCCGCCGAGCTCGATGCCGCCATCTTTCACGAAATCTCCGCACTCGCCCCGGCCACACAGCCCGAGAGCCTCAATTTGGAGCAGCACCACGTACGTGAAGCAATCGTAAATCTCGAAGACGTCGATGTCGCTCAACTTCACGCCCGACATCTGCAGCGCGCGCGGGGCGGCGGACGCCAGGCCGATCTTTAGCAAATCCGCCCGGGATGCGATGTCGTCGGCGGGCGTCGGACCTCCTTGGGCTGCGCCGAGGATGAGCACCGGTTTCGCACGAAGGTCGCGCGCGCGGTCCTCTGTGCTGACGATGATCGCGCACGCCCCGTCGGTCTCGAGGCAGCAGTCGTAGAGGCGGAAGGGCTCCGAAATCCAGCGGGCGGCGAGGTATGTTTGCATGTCGAGGGGCCGCCCCCGCATCAATGCGTGGCTGTTCTGCTGGGCATGCTTGCGCGCGGCGACGGCGACGGCGCCAGTGGCCTCGTCCGGTATTCCGTAGAGCTGCTTGTGACGCATGGCCAGCCACGCGTACCACTGGGCAGGGGCGGTCGCGCCCTGCGGGTTGTAGTATTCTCGTAGCGTCGTGGAGAGCGCCGCCAGGCCCTCGCCCACCTTGAGCGGAGCCGCCTTGCTGCCTTGCTTCGGACGTATCGCTGAATACCCGTTCCAGCCCATCACCACGAGAACGTTGCGGGCTACGCCGTTGGCCACGATGAGGGCTGCGGTTTGGAGGGCGGCGGTCGGGCTCGCGCCGCCTTGCTGATGCGTGACCGCGTAGCTCATCTCGACACCGAGATTCGCGGCCAGTTCGTCGGCGGTCGTGAATGCAGGCGGGGGAAGGATCGCATCGATGTCGCCGAGCGAAATTCCAGCGTTCTGCGCCGCGCGAGCCGACGCGGCGAGCATCAGCTCCAACGGAGTCTCGTCGGTCCCCCTCGTGTAGTCGGTCTCGCCGACGCCGACGATTGCAGCCTTCCTACTCATCGTTCCTCACATGAGATTCTCGAGCTGTTTCTACGTCGCCTCACCGCTTCGCGCCTCGGGCAACCGGCTCGCAGACCGCAGACGGCGCGAACGCGGCGGAATCAGACCTCGGCTGAAACTCGCGCAGGCAGTATGTGCTCACTCTTGGGGCTGCGCGCCAAATCCTCCTCCATTTCCGACAGCAGCGGCGAGAGCGTGCGCACGAAATCGTGCAGATGAACGTGCCAGATCGCGAGGGCCACTGCGAGCCCCAAGCGACTCGGTTTGCGCATCAGCGTCGCTGCGAACAGAGAAATGCTCAGCGCCGCGCGCGCCCTATCAGCGCGGACAACGCAATACCAGAGAAAGCGAAGAAATACGTCGACGTCTCGCAGGCTAGACGGCGCCCCGCCTCGCCGATGTGCTGGATGAGATCCAGCGCCCTTCGCCGGAAAAGTCTAGGGTCGTAGAGTTCCTCAAGCAACCGACGGTAGCCGCGATAGAGCTCCAGCCGGCTCATCCCGGCGGGGATGATGTTGGTGAATACGAATTGATCCCCGGTCGTCGTTCCGAGCAGCCGCCCTTCACGCCCAAGCCGCTCGTGAAGGGGGGTCTTGGGGAGGGCGTTGAGGAGGCCAGTCATCGAGATGGGGATCCGCGCCTCTTCGAGAAATCGTGAGTGTTCCTCGAATATGCTCGTATCGTCGGCGTCGAAACCGACGATCATGCCGGCCTGCACTTCGATGCCGTACGACTGAATCTTGTGGACCGCGTGGACCATGTCCTCGCGCGCGTTCTGAACCTTGCGCGTCTCGGCGAGGGACGCCTTGCGAGGACTCTCGATGCCTATGAATACCGACCTGAAGTGGGCCGCGCGCATCAAATCAAGCAGCTCGTCGTCGCGAGCCAAGTTGATGGAGGCTTCTGTTTGAAACGTAATCGGATAGCCTCGGTCCTTCTGCCAGGGGACAAGGGCGCGCAGAAAATCTTTGGCGCGTGCGCGATTGCCGATGAAATTGTCGTCGACGAGAAACACGCTTCTCGCCCCGAGCCGGTGCAGCGCCTCAACCTCCGCCATGGCCGAAGCCACCGATTTCGTCCGGGGCTTCCGCCCGTACATCACGATGATGTCGCAGAACTCGCACTCAAAGGGGCAGCCGCGCGCAAACTGCATGAGCATCGTGCGATACCGGCCCGTGCGCAGCAGGTCGAAGCGGGGGACGGGTCGGGAAGAGATGTCGGGCAACTGCGGCGCGCGGTAGATTGGCTCCCAATCCCCCCGCGAATAGTCTTCCAGAAAGCGCGGCCAGGTCTCCTCCGCTTCCCCCGCGAACAGCACGTCGACCCTGCCTTGAAAGTCTTCGGGGCAAAGCGTGACATAGGATCCTCCGACGGCGACGCGCTTGCCTTGCGCCTTGAACCCCGCAATCAACTCGAACATGCGTTCCCTGTGAACGATGAAGCCAGTTATGCCAATCAGATCCGCGTCAACGCAAAAATCTACGGCTTCGACATTCTCGTCCACGAGCTCAATCGTGTGGGGCCGGGGAGTAAGCGCGGCAATCGTCGGCAGCGCGAGATTGGGCAGAACGCACGGCTTTCCCAGCATGGGGAGAGACCCGTCGAGGGTCCAGAAGCTCCGCGGGTTTCGCGGCGATACAAGCACGATGTGCAAGCGAATTGTCCCCCCTCGCGACCAATACGCGTCGGGCAACCCCAGCGCAGCCTAGCGTCGTTTTCGGCGCTGCCAAGCTATGTCGTAAAGCCAATAAAGCCGCGTGTCGATTGCCGCCGAGAACTTGACCCGGGATTTCCATTGAGAATTGACCCGGCTTTATGATGGTTTCGGGGTCCGGGGTTCGTCAAGTTTCGCAGTTTCAGCTTATGGGGTCTGGCGGACTTCGCCGCGGAGGAGCGTTTCGTTGACCTCACTACTAGCGAAGTCGAAGCCGACACGGTCGCGATAGTTCCGGAAACGCGCAGCTTTGAGCTGTTAGGCGGGCGACCCGACCTCCCCGTCGGCCGTCTCCGCCTTGAGGAGACGGGATGGCATCGGCACCGCCCTCTCGAAGGTCGGAGAACCTTGTTCGGTCAGCTCGCCGGCGGCTTGGTTATACCGTCCACTTTTTGAGGGCGGCAGGCCATGCGGGAGGACTCGACGGTTCCCGAACTTGCCAAGCGCCCCGCTGTGCATCCGAACCAGATTAGGCGTGGAAGAAGCAGGATCTGGACAATGTGGCGAGCCTTTCGCACGTGGGGTCGGTGTAGCCGGCGAGGGCGAGGAGGTGAAGTGGCCCGGCGAAGCGGGACCGAATTTGGGTCAGGTTAAGTTGGAAGAGCGTCTGCCGGATGTGTTTCCTTCAAGCCACCAAAGATCCCGTCTGCTGCTGTTTTTGCTCCTCCTGTGGGCATGTGGTCAATGCGCGGGGCTGCGGGTTGGGCTTGCATGGGAGCGCATTGTCCACATGTGCACAGGGCCCGGTCGCCGCGCCTTCTCGATAGATCGCCATCGGCGCGCGATAGCCGAGCGCCTGGTGAAGGCGGCGCTCGTTGTAGAAAGCCAACCATGCGCCGATGCCGGCGCGAGCCTCGATCCCGTCGGCGTAGCCCTTGAGATAGACGTCCTCGTATTTGAGCGAACGCCAGAGCCGTTCGATGAAGACATTGTCCATCCATCGGCCTCGCCCATCCATCGAGATGCGTACGCCGGCGTTCGTCAGCACGCCGGTGAACGCCGCGCCTGTAAACTGGCTGCCCTGGTCAGTGTTGAAGATTTCGGGCCGGCCGTAGCGCGCCAGCGCCTCCTCCAGGGCCTCGAGGCAAAACGAGGCGTCCATCGTGTTCGACAGCCGCCAGGACAGCACCGCTCGGCTCGCCCAGTCGATAACCGCCATCAGGTAGAGGAATCCCTTGCCAATGGGCACGTAGGTGATGTCGGCCGCCCAAACCTGTCCGGGACGGTCGATCTTCATGTCGCGCAAGAGATACGGGTAAATCTTGTGTCCTGGCGTCGGCTTGGTGGTTCTCGGCTTCGGCCCGAGCGCTTCGATCCCCATCAGCCGCATCAGGCGCCGCGCGCGCTTGCGGTCGATCGGAAAGCCGTCTTCGGTCAGCGTCGCGGCCATCCGCCGCGCGCCGAAGAACGGCCGCGCCGTATACAGCGCGTCGATGCGCCGCATCGCCTCCAGATCGTTGTCGTTGGCCGGTCGTCGCCTTCGGTAGACGCCCGAGCGAGCCAGGCCCAGCATCGCGCATTGTCGCCGGATCGACAGCTCGGGACGCGCGCGATCAAGCCAGCCTCTGCGGTCCGACGCGCTCATCGGCCGAACCTCTTGGCGAAAAAGCCTGTCCTCGGGCTCGACCCGAGGATCATTCTCGATCGTCAATTGCCCGATCTTGGCGTGAAGCTTCTCGATCTCGCGCGAAGACGTCGCCTCCGCATCCACCCCGATCTTCGCATCGAAGGCCCGCGCCGCATGGTCGAGAAGCTGTTTCTTCCAGGCGTAAATCTGGTTCGGGTGCACCTGATGCCGCTGCGCCAACTCGTTGACCGTCGCCTGCTCGCGCACCGCCTCCAGCGCAATCTTCGCCTTCAACGCCGCATCAATCTTCCGTCTCGATTTCGTCATTTCCGCTCCGTTCCCGCCTATCGGAGCAGACTTCCTCCACCTTAGCCACTGGTCCCATTTTCCCGGGCCACTTCATGCTCCGGCGGCACCGGACGCGGGCGGCCGTCGTCGTCGATGGCGACGAAGGTGAAAACGGCGTCCGTGACCTTCTCGCGAACGTGGCTGCTGAACCGCCGCGCCCAGGCCTCGATGTGAACCTTCATCGACGTGCGCCCGACCTTGTCGACGCTGGTGTAGACGCACAGCACGTCGCCGACCTTGACTGGGCGGATGAAGGTCATCGCGTCGACGGCGATCGTCACCACCCGCCCCTGCGCGCGCTCGACCGCCGCGATGCCGCCGGCCTGGTCCATCTGGCTCAAAACCCAGCCGCCGAAGATGTCGCCGTTGGCGTTGGTGTCGCTCGGCATGGCGATGAGCCGGACGGTCAGGTCGCCATGCGGCTGTTCGGAAACGAGGTCGGACACGTGAGGCTCCGGGGCGAAAGCGCGACTCCCTCTTTATCGCGCCGGCGAACCGCCGCCTATAACGCGCTCGATCCCGGCGAGATCGGGGCGGCGGATTGTCACCGTGAGCCCCGCCCGCGCCAGGATCGCCGCGACGTCATCGCCCTGCCCCGCGCCGATCTCCAGGAAAAAGCGACCCTGCGGCGCCAGTAGCCGAACGATGTCCGGCGCCAGCGCCCGATAGGCGTCGAGCCCGTCCGCGCCGCCGTCGAGCGCCAGCGGCGGGTCGTAATCGCGCACCTCCGGCGCGAGGCCGGCGAGGGCGCGGGTCGGAATATAGGGCGGGTTGGAGACGATTACGTCGAAGACGCCATCGAGCCCCTCCGTCCAACGCCCGACGAAAATCTCCGCGCGCGCCGCGAGGCCGAGCGCGGCCACATTGGCGCGGGCGATCGCCACGGCGGCAGGACTGACGTCCACGCCAACGCCCGTGGCGCACGCCCATTCGCCGAGCAGCGCGCACAAGATGGCCCCGGAGCCGACGCCGAGATCGAGCACGCGCAACGCTTCCGTTCGGCGGGCCGCCATAGCCGCAAGCGCCGCCTCGACGAGCGTTTCGGTGTCGGCGCGCGGGTCGAGAACGTCGGGCGTGATCGCGAATTCCTGGCCCCAGAACCCACGCGCGCCCTCGATCCGCGACAGCGGTTCGCCCGCCGCGCGCCGCGCCGCGAACGCTTCGACGCGCTCGGCCGCCTTGCCTAGCGGCGCCTGCGGTGAGGCGATCAGCGCGGCGGCGCTCAAACCCGCCGCGCGGCGCAGCAGCAGCGCGGCCTCGCGCGCGGGCGCTTCGACGCCGACTTGGCGGAGCCGCGCTTCGATCTCGGCGAGCGCAGCGTCGCGCCGCGTCGCTGCGTCGACCCGGCCGGCCGGCAAGCTCAGCCCGCCGCGACCCCAGCGCCGATCGGACAGGCGACTCCGGTGCCGCCGAGCCCGCAATAGCCGCCGGGGTTCTTGGCGAGATATTGCTGATGGTAGTCCTCAGCGAAGTAGAACGGCCCCGCGGGCGCAATCTCGGTGGTGATCGCCCCAAGCCCGCGGCTCTTCAACGCCTGCCCGTAACGCTCGGCGGACTCGCGGGCGGCGGCGAGTTGCGCGTCGGAGGTGGCGTAAATCGCCGAGCGATATTGCGTGCCGACGTCGTTGCCCTGGCGCATGCCCTGCGTCGGATCGTGGCTCTCCCAGAATAGTTTCAGAAGCGCCTCGTAGCTTATCAGGCGTGGTCGGTAGACGACGAGCACGGCTTCGGTGTGCCCGGTCAAGCCGGAACAGGTCTCCTCGTAGGTCGGGTTCGGCGTGGCGCCGCCGGCGTAGCCGACGGCGGTGACATAGACGCCCTCGCCCGCTTGCCAGAATTTGCGCTCCGCGCCCCAGAAGCAGCCGAGGCCGAAGATCGCGCGCTCGCAATCCTCGGGATACGGGCCCTTGAGAGGGTGGCCGTTGACGAAATGCTGGCTCGCCGTCGGGATCGGCGCGGCGCGGCCGGGCAGCGCCTCGGACGGCTCGACCATGCGGGTCTTCTTGGAGAGGAAGTTGAACATGCTTGGCTCCTTTGCCCGTCTATTCGCGGCGAGCCCTGCGGGCGTTACCTGCGGTTGTCCCGAACCGGCGAGGCGGCCACCGCCACGAGCACTATCCCGGCCACCGCCAGCACGACAGAGGTGGGAACGTAGAGCGCGTCGATCAACACCGGATTCCACAGTTTTGGGTGAATCTTCGCCGCGAGCGCCGGCAACTGCTCGAATTTCCCCGGCGAAAGCCGCGCCAGCGAGGCGCCGAGCGGCGTCACCGATAGCGCATTGTTGGCGATCGAGCGCGCGCCGTCCATCACGGCGGTGGCGAACGCCCCGGCCAGGGCGATGAGCCCGACCGCACGAACCAGGAATCGCAGCACCCCGCCCCCGCCTAGCGCGCCAGCTCGGCCGTCAGCGCCGGCGGCCGCTTCAAGGTCTGATATACGACGCAATATCGCTCGGTCAGCTTCATCAGAGTGGCGAGTTGCTCCGGCGAGGCGTCGGCGTCGAGCGTGAATTTCAGGCGAATATCGGTGAATCCGACCGGCGCCTGTTTCTCGACGCCGAGGGTGCCGCGAAAATCGAGGTCGCCCTCGGCGCGGACCTCGCCGGAACGCAACGCAATCCCTAGCGAGGTCGCGACCGCCTTGAGCGTGACGCCGGCGCAAGCGACGAGCGCCTCAAGCAGCATATCGCCGGAGCAGAGCTCCAGGCCGCTGCCGCCGGTCGCGGGATGCAACCCGGCGACGGCCAACGCGCGGCCCGTCTCGACCTTGCAGGCGATGTGGCTATCGTCGAGCGCGCCCTTGGCGGTCAGCGTGATGCGCGCCGCGGCGGGATCGCCGCGATATTGCTCCTTCAGCGGCGCCTGCAAGGCGCGAAGTTCGTCGGCGTTCATCGAGCGTCCTCCCGGGGTCGCTCATAGCGCGACGCCGCGCAAATGTCCTCTTGCCGCTCTCCTAGCGAGAGGTTAACCCTGCGCCATGCCGCGTATCGCGTTCTATTCCGGATCGTTTGATCCCATGACCAACGGTCATCTCGACGTGATGATCCAGGCCGCCGCGCTGTGCGACAAGCTTGTCGTCGGGGTCGGCGCGCATCCCTCGAAATCTAGCGTGTTCACGGTCGAGGAGCGACTTTTGCTTATCCGCGAGGCCGCCGGCGCGGCGCTGGCGGCGGCCGGCTGCGAGTTGGAGGCGATCTCGTTCGACGGTTTGGCGATCGAGGCGGCGCGGCGCTCCGGCGCGGCGATCATCGTGCGCGGCCTTCGGGATTCCACGGACTTCGATTACGAAATGCAAATGGCCGGCATGAACGGGGCGATGGCGCCCGACCTGCACACGGTGTTCCTGCCGGCGTCCTCGCCGGTGCGGCCGATCACCGCGACGCTGGTGCGGCAGATCGCGCAGATGGGTGGCGAAGTCGCCCCGTTCGCGCCGGCGCCGGTGGTCAAGGCGCTGATGGCGAAATACGGCCGCGGCTAGGCGCGCGCGGTCGCCAGCGTGCGAGCCGCCGCCCAACGCCGGACGAGGGCGCGCGCCGGAGCTTCGAAATAGTGGAACGACAGCGTCGAGACCGCCAGAGTCGCCCCAACATAGAGCGCCAACGTCCAGGGCGAAGAGAACGTCAGCGGCAGGACTGTCGCCGAGACGACGGCCAGGGCGATCTGTACTGGAAAGTGCCAGAGATACGTCGAATAAGAGATGTCGCCGAGCCAAGCGAACCCGCGCCACGCCGCCACGCGGCGGAACGTCGGCAGGCCCAGCGCGACGAGCACGATGCCGGCGAACAGGATCGGCGTCGTCTCGCGCCGGCCGCCGGTCGCGTAAAACAGGCCGGCGCCGAGCGCCAGCACGGCGAGGCCCAGCGCCAGCTTGGGGCGATTGGACCAGCCTTCCGTCGCTTGCAGACAGCCGCCGACGAAGAAGCAGCCGAGTCCCTCGGCGAAAAACACGTTGAGCGGACCGGAGAGCGGCAGCAGTCCGCGAACGCTCGACAGCCCCAGACACAAAAGGCCAAAGCCGAGCCGCGGCCGCAACGCCGCCCCGAACGTGCGCGCGAACGCGAAGAACACCAAGTAAAGAGCCGCCTCGATCGTCAGCGACCACGACGGGCCGTTGAAGCTCATGATCGGATCGAACCAGCTGAATTGCAGAAACGCCAGATTCAGCAGGAAATGCGGAACGTCGTTGTGGCTGTAGCCGAAATAGCCGCCGGTGGCGCGCAGCGCGAGGAATTGCAGCCCCGCCGCGACGATCAGCGTCATCAGATGCAACGGGTAGAGCCGCGACGCGCGCAACCAGAAGAAATCACGACCGCCGAGCCGGCGTTCGCCAAGCGGCCGGGCGTAGGCTTCGAAGAAGATATAGCCGGAGAGCATGTAGAACAGCGGCACCGCCAGCCGGCCGAACTCGTAAACCCACCCCAGTTCGCCCTGGAGCGGCAGCGGTCCGCCGCGCGCGAGTATGCCGTAGTGAAACACGGCGACCGCCAGCGCGGCGAGGCCTCGCAGCGCGTCAAGCGGAGCAATCCGGGAAGCGTTCATCGAACCTGACGCTGTGAAAGATGCGTCATTCTGGCGGGAACTCGATAAGGATCCCTTTCGCGAACCGTTTGATAGCTCGCGCAGGGCAACCAATCTCTAAGGAAAATGGCGCAGATTGGCGCCCTCCGTATCCCGCGAGCGTCGATGTCCCCGGCTGCGCCTTCCCATCGATCGGCCGTAACGCTCGCCGCCGCGCTGGCGCTGCTGGTGGCGGCGAGTTTCGCTTTCCGCTTTCTCGATTGGGGCAGCGGGCCGCTGCGCGGGCTGCTGCTGTTCGAGATGCTGACGGCGATCGTCCTGCTGCGCCCGCCGTCAGCACCGGCCGCCGTCGGTCCGCGGTTCGCCCTGCTCGTCAACGCGCTGCTGGCCGCCGCGGGCGCGCTGTGGCTCGCCGCCGCCGTCGGCGCGATCGCCAACACGGCGCGCACCGGCGCCATTCCCCTCGACCAAGGCCAGACGACATGGCGCGCCGCCCGCCTGCTCGCGCACGGCGAGAACCCCTACGGGTTCGGCGCCCTGGTCGATTTCCAGACCTATTTCGACCGTCTCGCCGCGCGCGAGGCGGCGGGGATCGGGCCGAGCGTTCCGCGTGCCGACCTGCGCGCCGCGCTCACCGCCTACGACAGGACCTTGAGCCCCGCCGACCGCGCGGTTGTGCTGCCTCCGGCGCCAGCTTCCGGCTCGGCGGCGCTCGAAGCGCATCTGCTCGGCTACAAATACGGCGCCCTGTTTCCGATCGTCGCGCTGCCGCTGGTCGAAGCCGGCCTGCCGGCTGGGATCATGGCGCTCAACGCCCTCGTCGCCGTCCTCTGCCTCGCCGCCGTCTATCGGCTGATGCGCGACCGCGTCGGCGATCCCGCTCTGGCGCGGCTCGGGCTCGCGGCGTTGCTCTGCGACAACACGATCCTCGTCAACTACGTGCAAAAGAGCGCCACCGACGTCTGGGCGCTGTTGCTCTCGGCGCTCGCCGCGCTCGCCGTGACGCGCGGCCGGGCGAACCTCGGCGCGGCGGCCTTGGCGGCGGGTTTCGGGTTCAAGATCTTCCCGTGCGCATTGCTGTTCCCGATGCTGGTGGCGGGCGGCCGCGTCGCGCCGGGGCTCGTCTTCGCCGGCGTCGTAGCGGCGATCTACGCGCCGTTCGCCGTCGCCGACCCCTCGGGCTTGCTGCACAACGTCTTCCTGTGGCCGCTCTATCTGGGGACCGACACGACCTCCTGGCTTGCCTTCGCGCCGCCGGCGGTCGGGAAAATCGCGCGGGTCGCCGGCCTCGTCGCGATCGCCTGGATATGGGTCCGCTATCTCAGGGGCCGCGAGCCGAGCCTGTTCCGCACGCTCGCGCTCGTCGCGTTGACGGCGCTGGCCACCAGCGGCGCGTTCCACAACAACTACGTTCCCTGGGCGTCGATTTGGCTGGTCGCGGCGTTGGTCGAGCTGTTCGGCCCGTCACCGCGCGGCGCGACGGCCGCGGCGCCGGCCGAACGCGGCTTGGCGGCGCCGGCCTCCGCTTCGATTTCGTTGTCGTGAAGGGCGGCCATCACGGTACGAGGCATTCGACGCCTGGCGATAGATTCGGAAAATACTCACGGGCGGCGCCGATCGTCGAGCATTCTCCTAGAGTAGTATCCGACGCTGCCGAGCCGCGAGATTCGCGCGCAGTCTTCGGGCGCCCGATCCCAGCCAACTAGGGGTCTTCCTCCCGGGATCACGATCATGAGCCTTATCGTCCTTATCATCATCCTGGTGCTGCTTTTTGGCGGCGGCGGCGGCTATTACGCGCACAGCCGCTATGGCGGGTCGGGGCTCGGCGGGGTTCTCGGCATCGTGCTGGTTGTGGTCGTCGTATTGTGGTTCCTCGGCCGCTAGTTGCTCGCAAGCCCCGTGAGAAGGATCGTAATTGTCGGAATCCGCCGCAGCGCCGCCGATCTCTCATTTGCATCTTGACGAGACCGTTCAGACTTTGGCGCGCCTCCACGCTGAACACGATTCCAGCGCCACCCGACACGATCGCTTCGTCGAACGCATGACCGCGTTCCTGGAGCAGCCGATCTTTATCGTCGCGCTTACGCTTCTCGTCGTTGCCTGGTTGGTCCTGAACGGCCTCGCGTCTGCGGAGGGCTATCGCTCCTGGGATCCGCCGCCGTATCCGTATTTGTCGGGTTTTGCGTCGTTGGCGTCGCTATATTTGGTCGTCGTGATTCTCACCACCCAGCGACGCGACGATCTCTTGGCCCGACATCGCGAACTGCTGACCCTCGAACTTGGGCTCCTGGCGGAGCAAAAATCGGCCAAGGCGATCGCGCTCTTGGAAGAACTGCGCAGGGACAGTCCGCACATCCGCGACCGTGTCGACATACAGGCGGACGAAATGGCGCAGCCCGCCGACCCGCACAGAGTGATCGACGCGATACAGGAGGCGCGCGTTGAGGCCGCGCAGACCTCCGGTGATGCTTCCGGACCCTGAATACCGGCGGGGCGGTAAAAGATGTCGGTATCAGACCCGCGCTTTGAAGCCGATGCGCCCGCGAACTATGATCCTCAGCCCTGCGGCTCGGCGGTTTTGAGATCCTGCAGCTCGGCATGCGCCGGCGCCGTTCCGCCCGCAGCGATCAGCGCCAAGCGCGCCAGCGCCGGTAAGGACTTGGATCCCGTCCGCTTCATGATCCTCATCCGATGGTTCTCAACGGTGCGTTGACTGATGCCGAGGTCCGCCGCGATATTCTTGCTCGGTTGTCCGGCCAGCACCATCTCCATGACTTGCAGCTGGCGCGGCGTGAGACCCTCGAGATGAGCGGCCGCCGACCCGCGCCGTTCCAGGACTTTGCCTGAGTCGCGCGAGAGCTCAAGCGCCCGATTGAGGCTAGCGACCAGTTCCTCACGACCGATAGGCTTCTCGATGAAATCGATCGCGCCCGCTTTCATCGCCTCTACGGCCATGGTCACGTCGCTGTCGCCCGTAATCATGATCGCCGGCAAATGACGCCCGTCCGCGCGGAGCTTGCGCAGCAGTTGCAGCCCCGACTTCCCCGGCAGATAGGCGTCAATCAATAGGCACGCATCCTCCTCCCCATGAAACGCATCAAGAAAAGCCTCGCAGCTCGTAAAGGCCGTGACGGCGTGGCCCTCATCTTCGAGAACAGCGCTGAGGGCGCCGCGAACCTGAACATCGTCATCGACAACGAAGACCCGAAACTTTCCGGTCCGAAGATGGGCTTCAACCGGCGGCTCGACCGCCTTGGCTAGAAGCTTCACGATCGCCTGCGTGAGTTCGCGCAGCTTCACCGGCTTGCTGAACTGTACGCAATCGTGCAGCGCGATGTCGCGAAGCGCGCTGGTCGAGATATCGCCGGTGAGAATGACAAACGGAATCTTGAGATCGAGCCGCCCTCGCAATCGCTGCGAAACTTCGACCCCGGTCAAGCCGTTCGGCAGATTGTAATCTGCGACGACGATATCGGGGCGCTGTCCCGCGTCGGCCAGCAAAGCCAGCGCGGCGGGACCATCGACCGCAGCCAAGATATTGTAGCCCTGCTCGCTCAGGAAGAGCGCAAGATATTCCCGCACCTCGGGGTCGTCCTCGACGATCAGAATCGTCGCCGAGGGCGTCACCGCCTGAGCCCCAGTTGATGGCGTGATTGCGCGATCGGGCGCCGTCTGCGCCGCCTTGCCGCCTGACGCCAGCGGGACTTCGATCGAGAAGACCGAACCCTTGCCAGGCCGCGAGCGACGTTAAAAATCGCCTCCTCGGACAACTCGGCCTTGTCGCGCCAAACGACCAAATCCACGCCCAGCGGCATGGTGGCTATAAGCAAGCGATAAGTTGGCGTCGGAAACCACTCAGGGCGGTGGAAGCTTCTTTTGGCCATGCGCCGAAACAGCCTGGCCTTGGCCTCTGCGAAGCGGCGCGCTAGCACTCTCTTGTAACGAGCGCCAACAGTAGCCATCTATCTTGTGCGCCGAAATGCGGCCGAAAATCGGGGCCTCATGCCTCGAGCGCGCCCCAGCATTGCGGCCGGAAACGGGCCCCATGAAATTTCGTCCCCTGCACGACCGCGTCGTCATTCGACGCGTTGAAGAAGAGGGAAAGACCAAGGGCGGGATCATCATTCCCGACAGCGCCAAGGAGAAGCCGCAGGAGGGCGAAGTCATCGCCGCCGGCCCCGGCGCGCGCGACGAAAACGGGCAACTCGTTCCCGTCGGGGTGATGGCGGGCGACCGGGTGCTGTTCGGGAAATGGTCTGGCTCGGAGGTCAAGATCGACGGCGAAGACCTGCTCATCATGAAAGAATCCGACATCATGGGCGTGATCGAGCGCGAAGCGGTCGCCAAGAAAGCCGCCTGAGCGAAGCCCTGCCTCTTCTCTGATATTTGGAAAACAAATCATGTCCGCAAAAGACGTTCGCTTCTCGGTAGACGCGCGCGCGCATATGCTGCGCGGCGTCGAAATTCTGAACAACGCCGTCAAGGCGACGCTCGGCCCCAAGGGCCGCAACGTGCTGATCGACAAATCCTACGGCGCGCCGCGCATCACCAAGGACGGCGTCACTGTCGCCAAGGAGATCGAACTTGCCGACAAGTTCGAAAACATGGGCGCGCAGCTCGTTCGCGAAGTCGCCTCGAAGACCAATGACCTCGCCGGCGACGGCACGACGACGGCGACGGTTCTGGCCGCATCGATCATGCGCGAGGGCCTGAAGCTGGTCGCCGCCGGACTCAACCCGATGGACCTGAAGCGCGGCGTCGACATCGCCGTTGCGGCGGTCGTGAAGGACATCGAGGCGCGCGCCAAGAAGGTGCAATCCTCCGAAGAGATCGCTCAGGTCGGCACGGTCGCCTCGAACGGCGACAAGGCGATCGGCGAGCTCATCGCGCAGGCGATGAAGAAGGTCGGCAACGAGGGCGTCATCACCGTCGAGGAGGCCAAGACCGCCGAGACCGAACTCGACGTCGTCGAGGGCATGCAATTCGATCGCGGCTACCTCTCGCCCTATTTCATCACCAATGCGGAGAAGATGATCGTCGAACTGGAGGAGCCTTACATCCTCGTTCACGAGAAGAAGCTGTCGTCGCTCCAGGGCATGCTGCCGATTCTCGAAGCCGTCGTGCAGGCAGGCAAGCCGCTGCTCATCATCGCCGAAGACATCGACGGCGAAGCGTTGGCGACTTTGGTGGTCAACAAGCTGCGCGGCGGCCTGAAGGTCGCGGCGGTCAAGGCGCCCGGCTTCGGCGATCGGCGCAAGGCGATGCTCGAAGACATCGCGATTGTCAGCGCGGGCACGGCGGTCTCGGACGATCTCGGGATCAAGCTCGAAAACGTCACGCTCGAAATGCTCGGCCGCGCCAAGCGGGTGCGCATTGAAAAGGAAAACACCACGATCATCGACGGCGCCGGCAAGCGAGAAGACATAGAGGCGCGCGTCGCGCAGCTGAAGTCGCAGATCGAGGAGACCACTTCGGACTACGACAAGGAGAAGCTGCAAGAGCGCCTTGCGAAACTGGCGGGCGGCGTGGCGATCATCCGCGTCGGCGGCTCGACCGAGGTCGAAGTCAAGGAACGGAAGGATCGCGTCGACGACGCGATGAACGCCACCAGGGCGGCCGTGCAGGAAGGCATCGTGCCCGGCGGCGGGGTGGCGCTGTTGCGCGCGAAAGCGGCGCTCGTCAAGCTGACCGACGAAAACCCGGATGTGCAGTCTGGAATCAACATCGTCCTCAAGGCGATCGAGGCCCCCATCCGGCAGATCGTCGAGAATGCCGGCGTCGAAGGCTCGATCGTGGTCGGCGACATCCTCGCGCACGAGTCTCAGACCTATGGATTTGATGCCCAAACCGAGCAATATGTCGATATGCTCAGCGCCGGCATTCTCGACCCCGCAAAGGTCGTGCGGATCGCGCTACAGGACGCCGCTTCCGTCGCCGGTCTGATGATAATGACCGAAGCGATGGTTTCGGAGAAGCCGCGCAACGACGCGCCTGCGATGCCGGGCGGCGGCGGGATGGGCGGCATGGGCGGGATGGATTACTGAGCGGCCTGGTCGCCCCGCAGGATGGACAACCAATCCACGCGCCCTATGAGCGCGTGGGACCGGGCGCCGGGGGCAAGTTATTGGCTCGCTGACCTTCCTCACCGACCCTGGCGCCGACATAAGGACTTCATCATGCGGGAAGCATGGACAGCGGAATTCAGATCGCGGGCTACGTGCGAAGCTTGAAGCGACGGCCTGAGCATAGGCAACGCGGCTCGCAAGGCCGCGTCAGTCCGCGCCGAAGCGCCAAGCGCCGCCGCCCAGAGCTGGGGCCGCGCGATCCAGTCGCAGTTCGCTGCGTGAGAAGCCTATGGGGGTTCTCAGACCCGGGATGCCTTCGGGCGCAACGAGCAGTCGGCGCGCCGCGACCTGGGGTTCGGCGAGCGCCTCCGATACGGAGCTGATGGGGCCGACGGGGACGCCAGCGGCGTCGAGCTGTTCAATCAAGAGGGTGCGCGGCAGACGCGCCGTCGCGGCCGACAATCGGGCGGCAAGGTCGTCACGGTTGGCGACTCGCGCCGGATTAGTCCCAAACTCCTCCATCATCGCCAGCGATCCGACCTCCAACGTTTCGCAGAGCGCCTTGAACTGACGATCGTTGCCGCAGGCGACGATCACATGACCGTCGCTGGCGGGAAAGACCTGATAGGGAACGATATTCGGGTGCGAATTGCCGAGCCGACGCGGCTCAGCGCCGCCGAGCAGATAGTTCGTCGCCTGATTGGCGAGCGCGGCGACCCCGCAGTCCATCAGCGACAAGTCGACGTGTTGCCCGCGACCCGCGCGCGCGCGCTCGGCAATTGCGGCCTGGACGCCTATGACGCCATAGAGACCGGTAAGAATGTCGATCCAGGCCACGCCGATCTTCTGCGGTTCTCCGTCGGGCTCGCCGGTCAGATGCATGACGCCGCAAAGGCCCTGAATGAGGAAATCGTAACCGGCCTGCATGGCGCGCGGCCCTGTCTGTCCAAACCCGGTAATAGAGGCATAGACCAGACGCGGATTGCGGGCCGCCAAACTCGCATAGTCGAGGCCGTACTTGACCAGCCCGCCGGTCTTGAAGTTCTCGATCACGACGTCGGCTTCGTCAATAAGCGCAAAGAGGCGCTTCAAGTCCTCCGAATTGCCGAAGTCGCAGATCACCGAAGTCTTGCCGCGGTTGGCGGCATGGAAATAGCCGGCGACGCGCTCGGTGGTTCCATCCGGCCGCGGTCGGTCGATGAAGGGCGGACCCCAGCGGCGGGTGTCGTCTCCCTCCGGCGCTTCGACCTTGATCACCTCCGCGCCGAGATCGGCAAGAGTCTGACCGAGCCATGGCCCGGCCAGGATGCGAGCGAGTTCGACGACCTTGAGGCCCTTGAGCGGCGCTTCGGTCATGGTCAGCCGAAAGCCGAGAGGCCGGTTTGCGCACGGCCGAGGATCAGGGCGTGAACGTCGTGCGTGCCTTCGTAGGTGTTGACCGTCTCCAGATTCTGGGCGTGGCGCATAACGTGATATTCGATCTGAATGCCGTTTCCGCCGTGCATATCGCGGGCGATGCGGGCGATGTCGAGCGCCTTGCCGCAATTGTTGCGCTTGACGAGCGAGACCATCTCGGGCGCGAACTTGCCCTCGTCCATCAGCCGCCCAACGCGCAGCGAAGCCTGAAGGCCGAGCGCGATCTCGGTCTGCATGTCCGCGAGCTTCTTCTGATAGAGCTGGGTTGCGGCCAGAGGTCGGTTGAATTGCTTGCGGTCGAGCCCATACTGGCGAGCCCTAAGCCAGCAGTCCTCGGCGGCGCCCATCGCGCCCCAGCTTATCCCGTAGCGCGCCCGGTTGAGGCATTCGAAAGGCCCGGCCATGCCGGAAACGCCAGGCAACAAGGCGTCTTCGCCAACCTCAACATTGTCGAGCACGATCTCACCGGTGATAGAAGCGCGCAGGCTCAGCTTGCCACCGATCTTGGGCGCCGAGAGACCATTCATGCCCTTGGTGAGAACGAAGCCGCGCACCTTGTTTCCGTGCGTCTCCGATTTCGCCCAGACGACGAAGACGTCGGCGATAGGGGCGTTGGAGATCCACATCTTCGATCCCGTGAGGCGGTAGCCGTCGGCGGTGCGGACCGCGCGCGTCTTCATGCCGCTGGGATCAGAGCCGGCGTCAGGTTCGGTGAGGCCGAAGCAGCCGATCCATTCGCCGGACGCCAATTTCGACAGATAGGTCCGCTTCTGCGCCTCCGAGCCGAAAGCGTGGATCGGGAACATGACAAGGCTCGATTGAACCGACATCATCGAACGATAGCCGGAATCGACGCGCTCGATTTCGCGCGCGACAAGGCCATAGGCGACGTAAGAGGCGCCGGCCCCGCCGTAGGCCTCAGGCATCGTCACCCCGAGCAGCCCCGCGCCGCCCATTTCGCGGAAGATTTCAGGGTCGGTGTGTTCTTCCAGATAGGCGCGCGCGACGCGCGGCGCGAGCTTCTCAGCCGCAAAAGCTGCAGCTGATTCGCGGATCAGGCGTTCGTCCTCATGCAATTGCCCATCGAGCAGGAACGGGTCCGACCAGGAGAACGGCGCCGTTCGCGTATTTTCCAAAGACATGCCGAGACTCCTTTGAGGTCGTGTCGCTCGCATGCAATATCTGCTTACACTTCGCCATCAAAACGCTGTTTTTCCCTAGATTAATGTATTAAATGAATGATGCGTCCACGCCGCTTCCTGCCGTCGATCAGCCTCCTCCTCGCCTTCGAGGCGGTGTTGCGCAACCGTTCGGCCACTGCGGCGGCCAAAGAACTGAACCTCACCCAGAGCACCGTCAGCCGCCTGGTCCAGTCGCTTGAGGAGCAGATCGGGTTTGCGCTGTTCGTGCGCGAACGCAAACAGTTCATCCCGACCGAACTCGCCCGGACCTATGGCCGCGACGTCACCCGGGCGCTCGACCTAATCCAACGGGCGAGCGCCACTCTCGCGATCAACCCGCGCGGGGGGGCGCTTTCGTTGGCGACCTTGCCCACCTTCGGCACGCGTTGGCTCGCCCCGCGTCTCAATCGGTTTCTCGATGCGCATCCCGGCATTTCCATCAATCTGGCGACGCGAACGCCACGCTTCCGTTTCGACGCCGAAAGTTTCGACGCGGTCATCTATTTCGGCCAATCCGATTGGCCCGACGCGCGCCATCTCCTGCTGTTCGAAGAGCATTTGACCGCCTGCGCCAGCTCGACGTTTCTGCGTCGGCATCCTGTGAGGAAGCCTGCCGATCTTCATGCCTTGCCGCTTTTGCAGATGGAGACGCGTCCGCTGGCTTGGGACGTGTGGTTCGCCGGTCAAAGCGCGACCTCGGCGAACGCGGGTGGCGTGCTAATGGACAACTTCGAGATGATGATCCAGGCGGCTATTGCCGATATCGGCGTTGCGCTGCTGCCGGATTATCTGGCGCAGCGCGAAATTGAGGAGCGCCGGCTTCGGCCTTTGTTCAAACCCGCCATCCCAGGGTCTGGCGGCTATCATATGGCGTGGCCCGCGGAGAAGGACCGCTATGCGCCCCTGGTCGCATTCCGAAACTGGCTTGGCGAAGTCTGTTCCTAGGCCAGCCCACACGCTGAACACCCTGCGGCGCGAAAAATCGCTTGCTTTCGGCGACGAGTTGGCAGATTTTCGAAAATAAGTCCGAGTTGGTGGGACGCGAAGGAAACTACGTGATCAAGGCCAAACGTTTGCGCTATGCGCGCTTCACCACGCCCGATCTCGGACGCCAGGTGGACTACTATCGTCAGGTGATTGGCCTCGGCGTGATTGCGCAGGACGCCGACCGCGCTTTCCTGGCGACGGAGGCGGGACAGGTCGCGCTGGTGCTGGAGCGCGGCTCCACGGTGTCGCTGTCGGCGCTCGCGCTCGATCTGGCCCCGGCCGCGGACCTTGGCGACGTCGTGCGCCGGCTCGGCGAGCAAGGCGTCCTCGCCAAGCTTTGCAGCGATATGGGGCCTGGCGGCGGCCAAGTTGCACGTCTGACCGACCCGGAAGGCCGCAGCCTCGAATTGCATGTCAGCGAATATTTCGCCGCGAATCGCGAACCGCCGCCCGGGGTCAATCCGCTCAAGCTCGGGCACGTCGCCTGCTACACCGCCGACCCGCAGGCGGTATCGAAATATTACGGCGAAACGCTTGGCTTCCGCATTTCCGACTGGATCGAGGACCGCTTCGTGTTCATGCGCTGCGGCTACGAACACCATGCCGTCAACTTCGCGCGCGGCGAGCAGGTGCGGATGCACCACATGGCCTTCGAACTTCGCGACGCCGCGCATATGCATCGCGCCTGCGACATTCTCGGCGGCCAGAAAATTCCGATCCTGTGGGGTCCGGTGCGTCACGGGCCGGGGCACAATGTGGCGATCTATCATCGCGATCCCGACGGGCATGTCGTCGAGATGTTCTACGACCTCGATCGCATGATCGACGAGGATCTCGGCTATTACGATCCCCGTCCCTGGCATCGCGACCGGCCGCAGCGGCCGAAGGTTTGGGTCGGGTTGCCGCGCGATGTCTGGGGCGGCGCGCCTTCGCCGGACCTGCCGGAATTCTACCGCATGCGGCCGCCAGCGTGAGAGAGACGACGAACAACGATGAGATCCTCGCGTACGAGGACCGCCGCTTCGCCGCAATGGCGAGCGGAGACCTAGATGCGCTGGCGCCGCTTTTGGCGGAGGACCTGCATTACGTTCACGCCAACGGAATGATCGAGGACAAGCGCGAATTCCTGCGCAAGCTTTCCTCAGGCGAGCGGCGCTATCTCGCCTTTCGCGCGGTCGAGCGAACCTGCCGTCGCGACGGTGACTTCACCTTCGTGTTCGGTGAGGCCGAAGTTGAGGTCGACCGCGCGGCCGGGCGGTTGAGCAATCGTCTCACCTATACGGCGATCTATTGTCATCGGCCGGAACCGAGCTTTTTGGCCTGGCACGCCGTGAAGTCGCTTCAAGCTTAGTCTATTCTTCGAGCAGATCGCCGGCGTATTTGAGCACGTTTTCTGCGGTGCTGCGGATGTGCTTTTCGATCAGATCGGCGGCGAGGTCGGCGTTGCGGGCGATGGCGGCCATCATGATCGCCCTATGCTCGCCGGTCTTGTCGCGGGAGGTCGGCCTTCGGCTGGCGGAGAGACTGCGATAGCGTTCGGAGCGGTCAAACAATTGAGCGCGTATTGCGAGCAGCGTGGGCGAGCCGCAGGCGCTGACCAATGCGTGATGAAACTGGCTGTGCATGCGCCGCCACTCCGGGTCGTCCGATGGGCGCCCCTCGATGCGCTCCTCGATTTTCGCCAACCGATGGAGCATCGTCATCGCGGCGATTTCCCACTCGTCGTCGCCTTTCGCGATCGCTTTGCGCATCGCCTGCACCTCGATCAGAACGCGCGCGTCGGTGATGTCGATGAGGTCCGAGGCCGAGACCGGCGCGACGTGAAACCCCCGTTGACCCTCCGACACGACGAGGCCGTCGGCGGCCAGGGCCATCAGCGACTCGCGCAGGGTGGTGAAACTCGCGCCAAAGGCGCTGCGCAGCGTCTCGAATTTCAACGGTTCGCCGGGCGCCAACCGGCATGAAATCACTTCCTCGCGCATCCGGTACGCGATGTCGGCGGCGACGGTTTTGCCGAACTCTTTGCGCAGCGCAATTACCGAACCCGTCATTTCTGGCCCCTCCGCCGAGATTTCGGCGCCTCCGCACGAGCGTGGCCTGCCTGTGCCGCTCGACTTTGCAGCCTAACATCATATTTTCGAAAAATAAACGGTCGGCTATAGTGACGCGCACGGTCCTGCTTGCGCGCCGCAGCCCAAAACCGTGGGCCTTTCGGCGTCCAACGACCCAGAGTGTTTTGTTTTCGAAAATATGTTGCGATTACGAAAATATTCGATAGAGATCATGCAGTGCAGCCGTCCCCACGCGGCGAGGAAAAGGGAGCAGAGGAAACGCCATGACCGTCCCCGAAATGATGAACGCGGCACGCATGCACAAGGTCGGCGGCGAGCAGGTGTTGGAGCGGATTGCGACGCCGAAGCCGGGCTCGATGGACGTCCTCGTCAAGGTGCGCGCCTGCGGCATCGTCCCCAATCTCGGCAACATTCTGGCGAATTGGACGACGTGGTTTCCGGATCTACCGCTGCCGCCGCTGCCGGCGGTGTTCGGCCTCGACCCCGCCGGCGAGATCGCTCAAGTCGGATCGCAGGTGCATAGTCTCAAGGTCGGCGACCGCGTCTATGTCAATCCCGGCCGCTCCTGCGGCTCCTGTCGCCATTGCCGTCGTGGCGACCCCATATCCTGCCCGCGCTACACCTTCCAGGGCTATTTCGGCTTCAGCGCCGAGGCGATCACGACGCAGAAGGATTATCATGTCGGCGGCCTCGCCGAGTACATGGTCGCGCCTTCGGCAGCGATCGTGAAGGTTCCCGACAACCTGTCCTTCGATCTCGCCGCCCGCTTCGGCTACACCGGCACGGCTTTTTCGGCGCTGAAGAAGGCGCAGGCGGGCCCGGGCGACACCGTGCTGATCAACGGGGCAAGCGGCACGTTAGGCTTGGGCGGCGTCCTCTCCGCTTTGGCGCTTGGCGTCGACCGCATCCTTGGCACGGGGAGAAACCGCGAACTGCTGGCCAAGGTCAAGGCGCTGGCGCCGGAACAGATAGAGGTCTTCTCCACCGAGGATGGCTCGATCACCGACTGGGCGCGCGGGCTCACCGGCGGCGAAGGCGTCGACGCCTTCATCGACTGCATGGGCCCCGGCGCCGGCCACGATCAACTGGTGCAGGGCGTAAAGGCGCTGCGGCGCGGCGGAACGGCAGTGGACGTCGGGGCGGTGGCCGGCGACGTGCCGATCGACCTGCACTGGATGATGGACCGCAACATCAAGCTGTTCGGCTCGGTCTGGTTCACGACCCGTGAAGCCGAGGAGATGGCGGCGCTGGCGAAGACGGGTCGCCTCAACATGTCGATCTACAAGACCGTGTCCTATCCGCTCGCCGAAGTTAACAAGGCGATCTCCGGCATCGCCAGCCGCGACGGCGGCTTTTCCAATTTCGTCATCGTTCCTTGAGTCGGGAGGCTCGAATGCAAATTCGCCGCGTCGTCACCATCAAGAACAACTTGGGCAAGTCTGTCGTCGCTTCCGACGGACCCTCGCCTGCCCATCGCGCACTCAAACACACGCCGGGCTTCGTCTCGACGCCGCTCTGGTTCTCCGGCTCTCCGGCGCAAAAGGCGACCGACGCATCGGATCCGGCGGCGCGCTTCGAGACCCTGGTGCCCGGCCCCGGCGGCACGAGCTTCATGATCATCACCTTTCCGCCCGACGCGGTGATGATGTCGCCGAGCTTCGACCCTGCGGCGGCCGGCGCCGAGTTCCTAGAAGCGACGCCAGGCATCGCCCACGCGATGGAGATGGACAATCCGGGCATGCATACGACAGCGACCGTCGACTACGGCATCGTGCTTGCGGGGGAAGTCTGGCTGGAACTCGACGACGGCAAGACGGTGCATCTGAAACAGCACGACGTCGTCGTGCAGAACGGAGCGCGGCACGCATGGCGCAACAAGGGCGACAAGCCCGTCACCTTGGCGTTCGTACTGATTGGCGCGGAGCGCTGAAGAGCGACAAAGAACAATCAGGGAGGAAACATCATGAACACCGCAGCGGCCGACGACTTCACCGCCTTGACGCCCAACAATCTTATGGCGGATCCCTATCCGGTCTGGGAGCGGCTGCGCCGCGAGGATCCCGTCCACTTCTTCCCGATGAGCCACGAATATCTCATCACCCGTTGGGACGACTGCTGGACGGCGGGCAAGACGATGGACGTGTTCGTGCCGTCGGGCAGCTACAAGCCGCTCGCCCGCACGATGGGGCAGCCCAACATCCTCTCGATGTCGGGGCCGGATCATCTCAGCCTTCGCGAGGGCCTGAACGAAGGTCTCAGACCTTCCGCCGTCGAGAGCTATATCGAGGCGCTCGCCCGGCCGATTGCGCGTCAGTATGTCGCCTCCGTGCTCGCGCGCGGCGAAGCGGATCTTACGACCGAACTGTTCGAACCGATCAGTGTGCGCGTCGTCGGCTCTGTTCTCGGGCTTCCCGAGGTCGACAACACTACTTTGACGCGCTGGTTCCATGCGCTCAATCGCGGCTGCCAGAACGTCTTTGACGACGCCGCCGTCTGGGCCATCGTCGATCAAGTCAGAGACGAGATCGACGCCGTCATGCGGCCGCTCGTCGAACGCGTCACGCGCACGCCGGACCGCAGCCTTGTGTCGCATATGGTGCATGGCGGCATGCCCGAAGGCCAGACTCGCGGCTTCGACGAATTGATCCCTACAATCCGCGTCATCATCCTGGGCGGATTGCAGGAGCCTGGACACGGCGCAGCCAACGCGATGTACGGCCTGCTCAGCAATCCCGATCAGGCGGCCACGGTCGCGCGCGACGCGAGCGCCTGGGCCTTGCGCGCCTATGACGAAGGCATCCGCTGGATAGCGCCTATCGGCATCACGCCGCGCAACACGAGCCGCGAGTTCACTCTGGCGGGGACCGTGATCCCGAAGGGCGCTTCCGTCGCCCTCGTGCTCGCCTCCGCCAACCGCGATCCCGCGCGGTTCGAAAATCCGGACGCTTATCTGCTCGACCGTCCCCGCAAGCCCAATGCCTCGTTCGGCTACAGCGCGCATTACTGTTCGGGCAATTCGCTGAGCCGTGAAATCGGACGCATCTCGCTCGAAGAACTGTTCCGCGCCGCGCCCGACGTCCGGCTCGATCCCGAGCGCAAGGTAGAGGTCCAGGGTTGGCGCTTTCGCGGCGTCAGTCAGCTGCCGGCGGTGTGGAAGCGCTAAAGCGAAGGCGGCGCTCGGCGGTTCAAATCCCGAGCGCCGCGCCGAGCCGTCCTAGCGCCTCACGAAGGTCCTTCGCCGTGGAGGAGACAGCGTAGACGACATGATCAGGCCGGACGAGCAGCGCCCGGCATTGCCGCGCGGCCATCCAGTTCGCCAGCAGTCCGCTCTCCTCGTCGATTGTGAATTCGCCCGGCCCGGCTGCGGCCAAACGTGCGACGCGGACGCCCATGTCACGTGCGCGCCGAAGCTCCGGGCCGGCATCGAAATCCGCCGCGCAGAGCAACCGAAAGCCGCCGCCGAGCGCGTCGTCCAGCCGCGCGCGCCCTCCGTGCGTTCGCACCCAGGGTTGCGGCGCCGACTCGCCCTCGCCAGGCCGGGCCAGGCGCGCTTCGTCCGCGGGCAAAAGCCGATTTTGCAGTGGCGGCAGAAGCTCCTGACGCACGCGTACACCTCGTCCTGCCGCGAATTCCGCAATCAGCCGGACATTGCGCGCCTCGGCCGCGGCGGGATCGCGCTCGCAGATCTCGCGGCCCAGCGCCTTCGTGATGGAGATCACCTCGCGCACATTGGGCCGCCGCTCCGCGCCATAGCTGTCCAGCAGCGCCTCGGGTGAGCCGTTGAGTACCCCCGAGAGCTTCCAGGTCAGATTGACCGCGTCGCGCAGGCCTTGATTGAGCCCCTGCGCCAGGAAGGGCGGCGTCTGATGAGCCGCGTCGCCGGCGAGCAACGCCTTGCCGCGCCGCCACTCTTGCGCGACGAGCGCATGAAAACGATAGGTCGCCGCGCGCCAAATTCTGGCTTGGGCCGGCGTCAGCCAGGGGCGCAGCAATTTCCATACGTTGTCTGGCTGCGCGATATCTTGCGGCGACTCGCCGGGCAGCAGCATGAATTCGAAACGGCGCAAGGCGCCGGGGCCGCGAACGAATGTCGCCGGCCGCGCGGGGTCGCAGAATTGGATGTTGAGTTCCGGCAGATCGACGGGCTCTGTGAGCAGCATGTCGAGCACCAGCCACGGCTCATCGAAGCCGAGGTCTTCCAACTTCACGTCCATAGTCTTGCGCAGGAAACTGGCGCCGCCGTCACAACCGACGACATATTTGCAGCGCAAGGCGTAAAGCCTTCCCGAGTCCGAGCGGACCTTCAGCAGCGGCGCGTCTTCAAGGTCGAGAGCCTCGACAACTTCGTTAGAGACCCGCAGGTCGATGTTCGGCAGTTGCGCGGCGCGCTTGCGCATGAGCCGCTCCAACTCCGGTTGGATGAACGTCAGATGCGACGGCCACGAAAGCAGCGCCGGCTCGGGCGCCGGCAGCAGGCGGCGCAGCACGGCGCCGTCGGCGCTGCGATACTCGGAGGGACGGTAGGTCTCGATGACGCCGGCCATGTCGTCGGCGAAGCCGAGTCCCTGGAACAGTCGCATGGATTCGTGATCGAGACCGACCGCGCGCGGCATTTCATAGACCTCGGCCGCGCGCTCGAGTCCAACGACGCTATGGCCCCGTTGGGCCAGCCCCATCGCAACCGCCAACCCGACTGGCCCGAGGCCAATGACCGCGACGTCGCAACGCTGCTCTTTCTCGTTCACCGGTTCCCCCCTTGCGTTCAACGCTGCCCGTCGTGAACCGAAATATCTTCCGCCTTCAGTCCGCCGATACGCGCGTGAACCCGGCCGCCGGTCGCCATCACGAGGCCGAACACGATTTCGTCGCGCTTGGGCCCGTCCCACACCGTCATTTCCGCCGTTCCGAAATGGCTACGCACGTAGGCGGCGTGGATATGACCCAGCGGGACCATCAGACGCGTTCCCAGGGCGCCGACGGTCTTGGCGGCCGGCACGATGGCCTTCGGCTCACCTAGCGCCTCGCGCATCGCCCAGCCGCCAGCCTCGTGCCAGACGGCTGCGTGCTCCAGCTCCCCGTCCTCGCCGACGATCATGCCCTTTCCATAGGCCTCTATTCTGTCCTTGCCGCCGAGCGCGTTGAGGAGATCGGTTGACAGCGTGCGCCCGAGGCCACGCAAGTCGCGTTGGAAATCGAGCAAGTTTGGCTCGTAGCGGCCGGCGTAGGGGTTGCGAATGATGGCGAGCGCGCAGCCGACAAGCAGCGGCATAGGCAGGCCCGGCCCTCGGTCGTGCCAGACGTGCTCGACGGAGACCTTGATCTTGCGGATATCGAATTCGCTCATGTCAGGCTTCATCGACGACAGGATTACGGAGCGTGCCGATCTTCTCGATCTCGATCTCGACGACATCGCCCGGCTTCATGAAAACCGGCGGCTTGCGCGTGAAGCCGACGCCCGCAGGGGTGCCGGTGGCGATCACGTCGCCGGGCACGAGATCGAAGATCTGGGAGGAGTATTCGATCAGGCGCGGAATCTTGAAGATGAGATGCTCGGTGTTTGACTCCTGCACGGTCTCGCCGTTGAGCCGCGTATGCAGGGCAAGATGCTCGGGATCGGCGATCTCGTCCTTCGTCACCAGCCAGGGGCCGAACGGGCCAGTGCCGACAAAATTCTTGCCGGCCGCGATCTGCTGCGCATGCTGCTGATAGTCGCGGATCGAGCCGTCGTTGAAGATGGAGTATCCGGCGACGTGATTGAGCGCATCGGCTTGAGAAATGTAGCGGCCGCCCTTGCCCATAACGACAGCGAGTTCGCCTTCCCAATCGAGCTTGTGCGACACTTTCGGACGCACGATGGGGTCGCCGTGCGCAATCGTCGAGCGCCAGACGCGCAGGAATATCGGCGGAAATT
>CAWEDI010000018.1:0-369798 GCA_963807735.1 uncultured Pseudomonadota bacterium
CAGTCCTGAACCATAGCCCCTTTCCTCGGGAGGCTGGAAAACCGAACCGTCTTGACCGATCCGGTCGCGGCAAACATCATAGTCTTCGATCCGCGCAAGCAGACGTCAGGTGGCCGACATCAAATCGGAACCCTGGCCGGCTTCAAATCGGAATCGGTGGCCGGCTTCAAATTGGAATGCCTGGCCGGCTTCGTCGGAATCCGCACCGCGGCCCGCTTCGCCAGGAGGCCTGCTCGTGTTCACTCGCGTTAAGGCCTGCTGGGTCGCTGACCTCGGATGAGAGCGAGTCAATTCCGAGACACCGCGCGCGATCGAGCGTGCTACTGCGGACGGAAGCGTTGCGTGGCCGGCCCGCCGCCGAAAGGGTCAAAGGCGGGCTGATCCTCCAACGTCAGCCGGCCTCGAACTCCTACACCTTCAAGGTGCAACGGTCCGGCGACGCGGCCTCCCGCGATCGGTCGATGAAACCTCGCGCGCTGTGGCTGTCGCACGTCGCCGATCAGTCACCCGTCGATAGAAGCGGCTCGCCGCTATGCCCGCCGGGCACTCCTTGCTATATTCAATCCGTCCATTCAAAGTACAATAGGAGAACCGAAGTCTATTACTGAAGTACTAACTCGCCTGCGTCATTTAGGTCATGATTTGGTGACAATCAACTTGGGTGCGCACGTGAGACGGATTGCTTCGACGACTGCTTTGGCGCTCGGAATTATTCTCACGGCCTCGGCCGCGGACGCTGATAGCCGGATAGTAGATGGCGTGATGGGCGCGGGCGCGGGTGCCTTGGTCGCCGGCCCGGTCGGCCTCGTTGCCGGCGGGATAATCGGCTATTCGTCCGGCCCTGATATTTCTTGCTCGATGCGGAACGATTGCCATCGCCGCTTCCGTCACCACCATCACCATCATGGTTGATCGGTTGGAGATACTTCGCGGAGCTTGGCATTGTTAGAGTCCGACGTGTGGCCAACTCACCTCGCGTAATGCCGCCAGACCGATCTTCGTCTGCCTTATTCAAACTGGCCCAGCGGAGGGTAGTGTCTTTAGGGCGAAGGGGAGTCAAACGGTCGCGGATGCAGGTCACGGTCACGGTCGCGGATGCAGGTCGCGGCCGCTCAAATCTTTTCGCATACTATCAAATCTTCTGATGATTCCTTCGTCTGTTTTAGCACGTCTCTAATTCGAAAGTGCTTCGAAAACATGGCCACTGCCGAGGCTTCCGTGACAAACGTGGTTCGATAGAAGTGCGGGTCACCTATAACTGCTGCGAGCGAGGCGTCTCTCGTCGTATCATCGAACCCGTTCTGAAGCACGCGTGCAACGAGGCCGTAATTGGTTCCGGCTTGCCTAACGAGGCCCGCTCCCCCGTTGATCGTAACCATCGCTACGCCTCCACGGCGCAAAACTCGGGCGAGTTCCTCGATCCATGCGCTGAACGCCTCTCTGTTCAAATGCGTGAAAACGGATATTCCATAGAGAAGATCAATGGACTCTGGTTGTAGAGACGTCGGCGGGTAAAGACCTGTTGCTTCATAGCGTCCAAAGGGTAGATTATTTGTGCACCAGCTCGCGTTATCCGAAACAAAATCCAAGCCTATCAGGTCGGACTCGGGCGCAATATAGTGGACCATCTGCGCCACTCGACCGCATCCAACGCCCCAATCGCAAATCCTCGAATAGTCCCGCAGATGGGTGCCGAAATAGGTCTGCAAAGCCTGCTCAAGTTGAGCAGCGATCGTGAACCCGTTGGATACGTAACGAAATAAGTTTGCCTCTCTATGCGCTCGCCTCATGCGTTCAACGTCCGGCGCAAAAAATTTACGCTCGCGCCAAAGCGAAAGGGGGAAGTATATATCCGTCCATCTGTCGAACGGATCGTTTGAGTACGCGCCAACGTAACTGAAATGTAAAATATTGGCGAGTCGGGCCGCTTTGAAATCCGCGGCAAAATTACACCAATCGGCATTTCTAAGATACGGAAATATTGATTTGATTGCAGGTGAATTCGCCCAACTTAAATTACTTGCTTTCACTCCATTTAGAAGAATTTGACCGGCATCGTTTTCATTATGAAACGGGAGGGCCCATCCCGTTATATTGACATAAGACGGCGTTATCTTGATATCATTGAGCTGCCATTGGGGATGGCGACACAAGTCGTTGAATATGCGTGCGTTGATCATGGCTCTTCCGGTTCAGTAATCCGGCGATCACACGCATGCGCCTGCCGCCAGCGGGCAACCCCTTTCGAGTATGCACGGGTTGGCCGTTTTCGTCATCCTTCGCATGCGACAGCGCCGCCCCAGGGGAATCGGGTGAAGGAATTACGCTGCTACTAAGCCGACGAGAAACTCATCGTCCCAAGCGGCGACTTTGCGCCATGGAGTCCTTGGTCTTGGCTCCTCGAATGAGGTTCAGGGCCATGTGCTTTAGCGTGGTGAAGTTGGCGGGGGCGTGGTCGGTGCGCAGACGGCATTCGTCGTCTCGAAAGGCCATGTCCAAGACCCAGTGGAGGCTGTTCTCGACGGCCCCATGATCGCGCACGAGGGGTGCGATTGGATTGGCCAGGAGAACCAGCGAGGTGATGTAGAAGCGGGTTTCGCGCTCGGTCTTGTCGGATATTTCGCGGGTGCTTTCGACTAGGATGATGCTTTTCAGGCCGGGCCACGCGTGTCGCTCTTGTAACCTGTCCGTGTCGTGGATGACAGTGATCGCGCGGGTCTCGATGCGGCCGTGATCGCCATCCACGGTTTCGGAGCAGCTGACAGTCGTGTCTTTGAAATCCCTGGCTTTCTGCTCGGCGACGAACAGGTCGACGTCCTCGCGTAGCGCGCCTTGATTGCCCTTCAAAGCGAGGATGTAGTCGGCCTTCTTGTCGACGGTCTTCTGGGCGATAGCGCGCTGGCAACCATGGCGTCGATGGTCGCCACGGCGCCCTCGATGCCAGCATGTCCAGCAACTTGGGATGGCGACGATCTCATTGACTTTGTCGGCCACTTTCACCTGACCCAGCGCCAGACGCTGGCGGGCGGCGAAGGCCGAGACCATGTGGATGGCTCAGAGGGCCTCGACAGATCCAGCACTTCAGCACATTGTCACGCAATTCCTTCACCCGATTGCCCTGGGCGCCAACCTTTTTGAATCTTGCCGACAATTGGGAAAGGCGTAAACTTTGAGGAATTCTGCGAAGCTTTCGAGGCGCCGACAGTTTGCGATCAACTTCGCGCGGTCTGATACGTTGCTTAATTTTCTGACGTATCGGCGACGGCGCTACACGCTCCGGCACACGTGCGTCGCGCACAGCGGCGAACGGCTAGGGGGCGTCCTCATTTAAGCCAAGCCAGAGCGCAGACCAAATGAAGGCCGGCGAGAAAGTTGCGAGCGGCTTTTTCATAGCGCGTGGCGACGCCTCGAAACTGTTTGATATACTGGAAGAAACGTTCGATCAGGTTGCGTTCTGCGTATAGGGCGTAGTCGCAATCGCGTTTGATTTTACGATTGGCCTTGGGAGGGAATGACGGCTTCGATCTCTCGACGTTCAAGGCTCGCGATGAAGCCATCCGAGTCGTAGCCCTTGTCAGCGAGGACCGCGTCTGGCGCCACGTTAGCGATAAGCGTCTCGGCTTGAGTGATGTCGTGAGCTTGTCCACCGGTGAGGCTCAGCGCCAACGGGTTGCCCAAGGCGTCAACGACGACATGAATTTTGGTGGTCAACCCGCCGCGCGAGCGACCTATGGCTTGGTCGAGACCCCCTTTTTTCGAGCCCCGGCGCTGTGCTGGTGGGCTCTGACGATGGTCGCGTCGATCATGGCGTATTCGTTGTCGGGGTCATCGGCCAAAACCTTGAAAAGATTCTCCCATACGCCCCTCTTGGCCCAACGCGAGAAGCGGGTGTGAATATTCTTCCAAGGGCCGAAGCGTTCCGGCAAATCGCGCCACGGCGCTCCCGAACGGAACTTCCAAATAACCGCGTCAACGAAAAGCCGGTTGCCTCGTTCACTGTCGCGACCAACGTAGCCGGGGCGACCCGGCAGCAATTGCTCGATGCGAGCAAACTGATCGTCGCGCAGTCCGTAGCGCTTCATCCAAAAGCCCCCAGTAGGAAGGCTCCTCATGAATCACGCTTTTCCTGATTTGCGAATCCCCTAAATGAGGACACCCCCTAGGCGCTCGCATCTGACATTTGAGTTCTTTGGGGGATCCCTGCCATGCTCTCGATGTGCGAATCCGTGGCATGCGAACAGGCGTCACGCTTTCATGCAAGAATCTGATCGGCCGCGTAATGGGAATCCCCCAAAGGTTCCTTCAGCTCGGGTTCTGTTCTAGAATTGACACGGCACGGCGGTGTTTGCGCCGTCCACTTGGCGGCCGACGACGGGGCGACGCTGTTTTCAATGCTTGTAGGTTGAACGCAATCGCGGTTTCAGCTAATCGAACTGTGGGGTCGGCTTGCACCTAGGGTTTGAGCAGGAGCAAATTGACCCGCAACCTGGTCTAGCTATATTGTTACCCGCTAGGGGAGCGAGTCAGGATGGGCTCGCTTGTTCCACGAATGAGATCAAAATGGGTCCTGTCCGTGCGTTTTCGTGGGTCGTTGTATCTCTCAATTTGATTGTCGCCGCTAGCGCTGATCCGCCGGTCCCACCTTGCCTACCGGGTACGACCGAACTTTTTACCCTCCCGGCGCCCCCTCCCAACGATTCATCATATTTGAAATTCAAACAGGAGGCGCGGGAAACGCAAGGCAGACGGCCGGATATCGTTGTTATCGGAGACTCCATCGCCAGTGGATTGCCCATGGCATCGTTCGCGGCGCTTGGCTTCCATGAACCGATGAACCTTGGCATCGGCGGCGACCGAGTTCAGAATGTCGAATGGCGCTTGTCCAAACTCAATCTCGATCTTTCGGATGCCAGGGCGATCATTCTTATCATAGGTACAAACGATTTGCGGACCATGTCGCCTGTCTGCGGGATAGCCTCCGGCGTCGCCGCAATAATGTCCGACCTCAGGCAGCGTGCGCCGCACGCGCGTATACTGGCCTTCGGCGTCATGCCTCGCGGCGTCAATTTCAGCTTCAGGCAAGCCGACAGGCTGAAGCTGAACGCCTCCACGTTGGATTTTTCCAAAAAAGAAGGCTATACATACATTGACATGGACGACGCGATTACCGGCACTGCCAACGCCCTCGGCGACGACTATCTCCATCCGACGGCCATCGGGTACGATTTGATGGTGGATAAGATCAAAAATATTTTAGCCGAACACTGATCATGATGCTTGAATCTTTTGACGGCCCCCTGGGCGCGCCAAAGTGGCGAGATCCTGTCGACGACAACGACAACCTGCAAGCAGTCGCGTCCGAGATCTTAGCCGCGACGGCAAACGGCCCCAAGGTCGCCGCGCCGCCGCCGCGAGAGATCATTGTATTCGGCAACAGTCATACCAACGCTCTGCGCGTCGCATGCCTGAACGCCGAGTTTGCCGCGGAATTCCCTGATGTCGCGGACTTTGCTTTTTATGTATTCGGTCACCAAAACAAATGGTTTGTAAGATCCGCGTTTTTCGACTCCCTTCGCATGGCGTGGGAGCCTAACGCCGCGATTATGTCAACCCTGTTTTATCTCGGTGGCTTCCAAGGCGGTCCGGAAAATCTTCTGATTTCGGCTTACGGGGGCAACGGCCACAACGTTATCGGCATGCTCGAACACGAGCGTCCGTTCGATTTCGTTTATCCCGGCCGCCCGGATCTACCGGTAAAAAAACAGTCGGAACTGATACCCTACGGAATGGTTCGCTCGCTGCTCTCGGAGCGGCTGAAAGCGAACTTTGTGCTTCTTTCCGCAATTAAGGCGGCGACGGGGCGAACAATGATCCACGTCGAATCTCCGCCGCCGAATTCAGTCCGTAGCACGCTTTCGGAATCAACTAGATAGGCAGGGCATCGATTTTACTCGCTTTGCGCCTGCGCCATTGCGCTGGAAGCTCTGGGCCTGCCATTCCGATCTTGTCCGCGAGTTTTGTGAATCAATCGGCGTTCTTTTTGTGAAAAATCCGAGCGACGTGTTCGATGACGACGGCTATATGCTTAATGAACTCGCCAGCAATCCGACCCACGGCACCTCCCGATACGGTGTTCTGCGTATCGCGCAACTCGTAAAAATCCGCCGAGAAATACTATCGGGCCTGAAGGCGCAGCTATGACCCATCCGTACAAATTTCAGCCCACGCACGCTTTTTGGTCCCGGGCTGTGTCGAGAGTGCCGCCGGCATCGATGTCGCCGACCGCCGATGCAAAGTTTCGAATCAGTCGCGATACCAAAATTGTCACCGCGGGGAGACTGCTTTGCTCAGCACATTGCCAAGCGCTTAGTAGCAGGCGGGTATAACTATATGGTAAAGGAGCGGCCTCACCCACTTACCCAAAAGGAGGAACAAGACAAATACGGTTACGGCATGTTTTCAGCGCGATATGGGAACATCTATACTTCTCGGCAACTGCTTCAGCTTTTTGACCGGGCTTATGGAAAATACACGCCAGTCGAGGACATATGGTCGGAGGACGGTCGATACTTCGACCCTTTCCGCCCACAGATTGTTGAGGGCGGGTACTGGTGCGCTGAGGAGTATTGGGAGGACCGACGGCGACACTTCGCGGCCGTACTTCAGCTTTTTCAGCAACTAGACGTTTTTGTCTTTACCCTTGGTCTGACGGAGACTTGGGTTCGAAGTGAGGATGGCAGCGCTTTTCCCGTTTGCCCGGGAACGACGAAGGGGGGACGATTCGACGCAAACAAGCACGTTTTCCTGAACCTGCAATATGAGGAGGTCGTGTCCGACCTTGAGAAGTTTTTTGATAGGCTCCGCTCGGTCAATCCGAAAGCTCGGATAATCCTGACAGTTTCTCCTGTACCTTTGGTGGCCACCGCGGAAGACGAGCATGTTCTGGTCGCCACAACCTATTCCAAATCCGTTTTGCGAGCGGCGGCCGGCATTCTCCATCGTAGATACAACCAGGTGATGTACTTTCCTTCATACGAGATCATCACAGGCAATTTCAACAAGGGCGCCTACTATGAGGAGGACGGGCGATCAGTGACCGCGGCGGGCGTCGACCATGTCATGAAGGTGTTCTTCAATCACTACACTGAGGAGGGTTCAGCCACGGTCGAAGCGCCGCAACCTGAGCCGGCGACCGGTCCCACCCAGTCCCATTCCGCGGAAGGGTCGGCAGCGCTCGCGCAAGCGCTCTGCGACGAGGAGATGCTTGATCGCTAGCTATCAGGTCGACGGCTGACGCATGGAGACAGTCCAAGGTCCTCCTGGGCGGATCACGCTTTATCATCTCTCGGACAAGCCGTCGAAATCCGTTGCGCATGTCGGTATGTCAAGTCGCCAGCTACGCTAGGCTCGCCGGCGCTCACTGATGGCGGCGCGGGGAGCCCAATCCTGCGAACTCCAACGGCGGCGTGACTCCCGTAATGTATTTCGTCGTCTGACGCCAAGACTGGCGATGGCTCATATTATACGGTTTCCGGGCGATCACTTCGGGTTGGTGATTTTGGGCCACCAGTGGAAGCCAGTTCGACCTTTTAGAGTTTGTCGATTGTTTGCGAGGTTGGCGCATCGCTCTGCGACGATTTTTTCGAGCGTTGTGAGATCGGGGACGTGTGTGTTGACGATGGGCTCATCGACGACTTCCCACAAGTGTTCGGCTGGCTGAAGCTCTGGTGTGTAGGGCGGAAGGAAGAGAAGGCGAATTCCTTCTGGAATTTTCAGGTTGGCCTGGCCATGCCAACCGGCGTTGTCGAGGACGAGAACAATGATCTGGTCGCGCCCTGCGCCGGCCTCCTCGGCGAAGGCCGCCAACAGCGCCTCGAAGAACGGCTTCGACACGCCGTTGGAGATGTACCAGAAGCATTCGCCGGTCGCTGGCGAGACGAAGGCGGTCCCATACAGCCACTCGAAGCGATGATGGCCGGGGGCGATCGGGCGCGCGCCGATCGGCGCCCAAACCCAGCGCACGACCGGTTTCAGGCCCAGCCGGTGTTCGTCGGTCGCGAAGGCTTCGACGGGGACGCCCGGATGAGCTTGCGCCTCTTCGGCGACGATCTCGGCGACTTTTTTTTGAACTCTTCTTGCTCGGCTTGGCTGGCGGCCTTCGGGTTGCGCGGGCGGGGCTTCTGAATCGACCAACCGATGGCTTTCAGCGCTTCCCAGCCGCGCTGTGGGGCCAGCTTCTCCAGCCCGAGCTCGGCCGCCATCCAGCGCGCGACTTTGCCGCTCGTCCAGCGCCCGCCGTCAGGAGGCGGCGCATCGAGGCGCGCACGAAGCCGCTCCAGCAATTGCGGCTTCAACACCGTCGCCAAACCGCCGTTGTCGCGGCGAAGGTCGCCGAGCGTTTCTGGACCGAGCGCATTGTAGCGTTCGAGAAGTTGCTCGATCCAGCGTTGACCGAATGATGTGATCTGCGCGACTTCGCGCGTCGAGTGGCCTTTCGCCAGCAGAAAGATCGTCTGAAAATGCCGCGACGAGGTCACGTCCCGGCAAGCCTCGTAACCGCCTCCAACTTCTCAACGCTCAGATGTTCGACGACCCGAGCCATGTCCGCCTCCGCAAATCATGGCCGCCCATCTATCAGCCCGGGAATCCCCTGGCATCGAGTCAATCGCCCGGAAACCGTATCAAATAGCGACCAAAAACCGTGCCAATTTCCGATCAAGGCTACACCGCTTTTTGGCCCAAAATCGCGCGAACAGATTGCATGCAGACCGTGCGAAAAGGCGTTGGAAAACGGTCAAGTGGGATTCCGCCGCCGATAGCGTGTCGGTAGAATCCGGCATGGCGCACATTTCCGGCTTCGCTCGCGATCAACTGCTTTTGCTTCCTGAAGCAGTCGACGATTATGTGGACGCGGAAAATCCGGTTCGATTCATCGACGCGTTTGTCGAAGGACTCGACCTGACTGAGGCGGGGTTCGAGCGGGTCGAGGCCAAGGCGACAGGGCGGCCGGGCTTTGCGCCGAGCGATCTGCTGAAGCTGTACATCTACGGATACCTGAATCGCGTCCGCTCGAGCCGCAGATTGGAGCGGGAATGCCGCTGCAACGTCGAGGTGTTCTGGTTGCTGCGTGGGCTCAAGCCAGATTTCAAGACGATTGCGGACTTCCGACGCGACAACGCCAAGGCCTTTCGCGTCGTGTTCCGTCAGTTCGTGCTGCTATGCCGCAAGCTCGATCTTTACGGCCGCGAGCTTCTCGCTGTCGATGGAACGCGGATCAAGGCCGTCAACAACAAAGATCGCAATTTCACGCGCGGCTCGCTTGGCCAATTCCTGCGCGCCGCTGACGAACGGCTGGCTGACTACCTCGCAAGGCTCGACGCCGCCGATAGCGAAGACGGCGCAACGCATGGCGGCGCTAGAGTGAAAAATCTCGCCGAGAAGATCGAGGCCCTGCGCAAGAAGCGAAGCCGTTGCGAAGCGATGGTGGCGCATCTGGAGCGCACGGGCGAGGACCAGATTTCGCTGACCGATCCTGACAGTCGAGCCATGGCGGCGCATACGAGGGTCGACGTCGGCTACAACGTCCAGGTCGCCGTCGACGCCAAGCACAAGCTGATCGTCGAGCAGGCCGTCACCAACCAAGTCGTCGACATGGGGCTTTTGACGGATACGGCCACGCCCGCGCGCGAAATTCTCGGGGTGACGAAGATCGACGTCACCGCTGACCGGGGCTACTTCAAGGCCGAGGACATCGAGGCCTGCGAGAAAGCGGGCTGTATTCCGCACGTCCCCAAACCGCAGCGCGGGGCCGCCGTGCGCGAGGGGTTCTTTCGCAAGGACGAATTCCAATATCTGCCCGAGCGCGACGTCTACCGCTGTCCGGGCGGCCAGGAATTGAAGCCATTGCGTCACGGCAAGCTGCGCGACCTGGGAAGGATCGACTATGGCAATCGCAGAGCTTGTCCAGCCTGTCCATTGCGGCCGCGCTGCACCAACGGGATGACGCGCACCATTACTCGCCTCGGGAATGAAGCTGTCCTTGACCGCATGGCGGCCCGGCTTACGGCGCGGCCTGAAATTCTCGCTCTTCGGCGTCAGATCGTCGAGCATCCATTCGGCAGCATCAAGCAGTGGATGTATCAAGGCGCGTTCCTGATGCGCGGCCTGACCAACGTGCGCGGCGAGTTCAGTCTGACCGCGCTCGCTTACAACATGCGCCGGGCGCTCAACATCCTTGGCGTCGGGGCCATGACAGCGGCCGTGGCGGCCTGAGCAAGGCCTCTAGGCAGCGTCGGGCGCGCGGGGAACGCCCACGGCCGCTCCGGGAGCGGCCGGCGGCCTCAGCAAGCCCAAATCCGGCAATGCCGCCCGAAACGCGCTATATTTGCCCCAAGCGCCGTCCACAGCCAATAGCGGCCAAGTTTTCGCACGGTCTGCATGATTTTCGGCCCGCGCCCGGATTCGATCGTCGCTGTTGTCGTCTTCGGAATGATGTCGTTTGCCTGCCACGCTCTGACGCCGCATTCGGCCACCTGCTCACGGGGAGGCGACATAAGCGGAGCCAAGTCAGGTTGTTAGGCAAAGGTGGTCGACGCCAACAACTCGGCAATCGCTGCCATTCAAGCAGGGTCCGCTCTCCGCACATGGCATGTCATGTCCCGTCGTGTTGATGCTCGTTCCGTAGGACGTGAGCGCAAACTAGACCTACAACGTGCGGCGTGATTGATCGCCTGGTGAAGCATCGAAGCCTCAAATCGCCGTAGCTCTTGCCCGCAAGGCCCTCGGGCGTCGTAGCCCCCGGGCCTCTTCGCGCCCAGAGCCGGCGAAACTCGACGCTAGATCGCGCGTAAGTGAGTAAAAGCGAATTTGAGAGCGTGGGGGAATTTGTGGTGGCGTCCGATGCTGTAGAAGTTGTCGCGGAGATCGTGGCGGCGTTCGTGTCCTATAATTCGCTGTCAATCGGCGAGTTGCCGGCCTTGATCGAGTCGGTTCATGCGGCGGTGCAGGGGTTCGGGAAGCCGGGCGAGGTCGGCGCGACTGATCCGCCCTCGCCGGCGGTGTCGACCCGCAAGTCCGTCACGCCGGACTATCTGATCTGCCTGGAAGACGGCAAACGGTTCAAGTCGATGCGGCGGCACCTCGCGTTGCTCGGGATGACGCCGGAGCAATATCGCGCGAAATGGGACTTACCCCCGACCTATCCGATGGTCGCGCCCAATTATGCGGCGCAGCGATCGACCATGGCGAAGAGCATCGGCTTCGGGCATTGGCGAGAGAAGCCCGTCGCGACCGAGCCGGCGAGTCGGGCCAAGAGCAAAGCCAAGTTGACCACTGCGCCGTTGCAGGGCGTCGCGAAACGCAGGCCCGGTCGTCCGCGCAAAACGCCCCGTTAGACTTGTCCCACTCCTTTGGAGGACCGATGGCGTCGCCTCGCTCGTTGCTCGGATTTTATTCTCTTTATCGGTAATTCTGTGTCGTGCCGTAGAATCATCAGGCCATCGGCTAGCCTTGCGTCGAGAAAGCGCATGATAATAGCGTGGTTATCACAGACAGTTGCAAAGCCGTTATATTACAATGACGTGCAGCAAACGAACCGGCGCTTACGTTCGGTAGAGTAGATTCCGTGGCTCCCGCGCTGCATCAAACTATGGAAGAAACATGATTAGCGATCCGGCTCCCGGATCGGTATTCGGACTGTCGCTGGCCCGCTCTACGCGCGCCCAATTCCTGCCGAGTCATGGCTTCGCTCCGCGAGCCTCCGGCCCTAGGGCCAAACTATGGCACTCGTTATCCCGCCTCCCGATATTGAAGCCGCCAGCACTCTGGCTGTCATCGCCTTGTCCAATGAACCGCTGCTGTTCCTAGCGGCCGATCTCACGGTCATCGCGGCAAGCGCATCATTCTGCCGAGCTTTTCAGATCAACCCGGACAGCGTTTCGGGTCTACCGCTTTCTGATCTCGGCGCGGGGGAATGGGCGTTGCCGCAGCTCAGTTCGTTGCTGAGAGCCACCGCGTCTGGGAGCGCCCAAATCGAGGCCTATGAGATCGATCTCCGCCGAAAGGATCATGTACCTCGATGCCTCGTGCTAAACGCGCGCAAGCTCGATGAGGGAAATAGTGACAGGGTTCGCCTCCTGCTGGCGATAACCGACGTCACGATCGCGCGCGCCGAGGCTCGGCAAAAGGATGATCTTATTCGCGAGAAGGCGATCCTCCTGCAAGAGGTCCAGCATAGGGTCGCCAACAGTCTCCAGATCATAGCGAGCGTGCTGATGCAGAGCGCCCGCAAGGTGCAATCCGAGGAAGCCAGGGGACATCTCAAGAATGCGCACAATCGAGTCATGTCTATCGCCGCGGTTCAGCGTCATCTCGCCGCGTCGACTCTAGGAGACGTGGCGCTCCGGCCCTATTTCATTCAACTGTGCGAAAGCCTCGGCGCATCGATGATTCACGACCCCGAGCGGCTGTCGATTGCGGTGACCGCCGACGATAGTGTCGTCAGTGCGAATGCGTCGGTGAGCTTGGGTCTGATCATTACAGAACTAGTGATCAACGCTCTCAAGCACGCTTTCCCCGAACAAAAGCAAGGTACGATAACCGTCGGTTACCGCTCTAGTGGGAAGAAATGGACGCTTTCGGTATCGGATGACGGAGTTGGCATGCCTACGGGTGGAGCCACGGCCACGCCGGGACTTGGCACCGGGATCGTCGATGCGCTCGCTAGGCAGCTCCGTGGTCGCATCCAAATAGCCGATGCATCGCCAGGCACAGCATTTACCCTTGTCCATGACGAAGTCGACGATCACGGCGGCCCGGCGCTTTCCGCGGCTTAGCAGGGGTGTCGGCCGGAACTTTTCGGGAGCGCAGTGGGTTCGACGTCGTTGAGGGCTAAATGAATCAAAGAAATAATTGTGTAATTCTAGTGGTCGAGGACATTTCCCTTATTCGGATGGGTGTCGTCGACCTCCTCGTAAGGACTGGGTTCGTGGTGCTCGAGGCGGAGACGGCCGACGAAGCTATCCGCATCCTCGAAGCCGATCCGGACATCCAGTTGGTGTTTACCGACGTGGGAATGCCCGGAACCATGGATGGGATAAAACTATCTCACTATATCCGTAATCGGTGGCCGCCGGTGGAGCTGATGGTGACGTCGGGCAAGACCATCGTCGAAAGTCAATTGGCCGATGGGGCCAAGTTCTTCGCCAAGCCCTATGACGAAAGTAAGATTATCCAAACAATCATCGGCACGCTGTCCGAGGCGAAAGAGCATAGCAGGCGGTTCTGAGTATTTTCCGATGCTGATGAAAGCGAGACGCAGTAGCCATATCCGCACAGTCCGATGCGACTCAGAACGCCGCTAACCCGACTTCGCGGATTCGCCTGTGGATAAGCCGATTTTGGGGGTTTGGGCGAGCGGTAAGTATTTGAGTTGGTTGATGCTGGTTTTGAAAATAGCGCCAAAAACGGCTGTAGTGAAGACCAACTAATCTCGCACAGGATTCCCAGACTCACCGCGGCATGGCAAATTCTATTCGCCATGTTCCTGCGAAAGACCGAGCGGCGGAAGAACGGGAAAGCGCATCTCTACTGGAGCGTCGTCGAAAGCAGACGCCTCGACGACGGTCGCGTGGCGCAGCGTCACGTGCTTTATCTCGGCGAGATCAATTCCTCTCAGGCCGAGGCGTGGCGCAGGGCGGTCGAGGTGTTCGACGAGGAGGCCGGCCGAGCGCGAACGCTCGCCCTGTTCCCAGAAGATCGTTGCGAAGCTCCAGCCGGCGACGATGTCATCCGGCTGCGTCTGAGCGAAATGCGGCTCTGCCGGCCGCGCCAATGGGGCGCCTGTTGGCTGGCGGGCCTGCTGTGGCGGGAGTTGCGGCTCGATCGGTTCTGGGCCGAGCGGTTGCCGACGAGCCGCAAAGGCACGCGCTGGGATCACGTGCTGCAGGTGTTGGCGACCTACCGGCTCCTCTCGCCCGGCAGCGAATGGCGGCTGCATCGCCAGTGGTTCCTCGACAGCGCGATGGCCGATCTGCTGGGGTCCGACTTCGGCCTGGCGGAAGCTCACAAACTCTACGCCTGCCACGACCTGCTGCTCGCCCACAAGCAGGCGCTGTTCTCGCATCTGACGCAGCGCTGGCGCGATCTGTTCAACGCCTCGTTCGACGTATTGCTGTACGATCTGACCAGCACCTATTTCGAGATCGACGCCGCCGATCTGCCCGAGGGCTCGAAGCGGCGACACGGCTACAGCCGCGACAAGCGGCCGGATTGTCCGCAGGTCGTCATCGCGCTCGTCGTCACGCCCGAGGGTCTGCCGCTGGCCTATGAAGTGCTGCCCGGCAACACCGCCGACAGCAAGACTCTGCGCGCGTTCCTGGCCGGAATCGAAAGCCAATACGGCAAGGCGCGGCGCGTTTGGGTGATGGATCGCGGCGTGCCGACCGAGGCGGTTCTGGCCGAGATGCGCGCCAGCGATCCGCCGGTCCGCTATCTGGTGGGAACGCCGAAGGGCCGCCTCAACCGGCTCGAAAAGCAGCTCCTCGACAAGCCGTGGCGCAAGGCGCGCGAGGGCGTCGAGGTCAAGCTGCTCGAGCAAGAGAAAGAGCTCTACGTCTACGCGCAAAGCGCCGATCGGGTAGCCAAGGAGCGGGCGATGCGCCGGCGGCAGCTCAAATGGCTGTGGGCGAGATTGAAAAAGCTATCTCTCATGGAGGTGACGCCGCAAGAGCGGCTGATGAAACTCGGGGCCGCACGCTCGAAGGCGCCTTCCGCCTGGCGTCTGGTCAACACGCAAGTCGACAAGACAACCGGCGCGCTGAGCTTCGCTCTCGATCGCCGCAAGCTGCGAGCCGTCAGACGCCGCGAGGGCCGCTATCTGTTGCGCACCAATCTGACCGAGGGCGATCCCGCGCTCCTCTGGCAATATTACGTTCAACTCGTCGCCGTGGAGGAGGCGTTCAAGACCCTGAAGGGCGATCTGGCCATTCGTCCAATCTTTCATCAAGGCGAAGCGCGGATCGAGGCGCACATCTTCATCGCCTTCCTCGCCTATTGTCTTCAGATCACGCTCACCCGGCGCCTGCACGGCGTGGCCCCTGGCCTGACCGCCCGCAGCGTCCTGGCCAAGTTTGCCGGCGTTCAGATGATCGACGTGCATCTGCCGACGACCGACGGGCGCGAGATCGTGCTGACCCGCTACACCGAGCCCGAGCGCGATCTACGGCTCCTGATCGACCGCATGAACCTCGCCTTGCCAGCTCAACCTCCGCCCAAAATCGCCGCCGCCGCGCTGCCCCGCTGACCTCCTTGTAGTGAAGACCTTTTAGGTCAAGGTATTGATGTCCTTGACCAGGAAAGTCGAAAACCGCTCCAATCCGCGAAGTCGGGCTAAAAGTCAAGGAAAATGCGATCATGGATACGAACACACTCTTGATCATCGTAGTCGTTATATTTTTGTTTGGTGGATTTGGTTGGTACGGGCGAGGAAGGTGGTACTGATCCGGCCCCGCTACTTTTGGAATTAGGGTCTCAAATCAAAATTCGTTCAACCTCGTCAAGCGTGATTTCGTCACCGGTGCGATCGTACAGCTTTGTCGTCCGTGGGCTTTCGTGCGCCGCCATGGCCTGAGCATTCTCCAAAGTTCCTCCGGCCTCCAGATAGGCGGTGATCCCCGTCGCCCGGAACGTGTGCGCCAAGCGTCGACGCGGTGCATCGGCGTTTCGGTGAGGACGTCGGTGCGGCCGACCGCGGAGCGGAACAGGGGAGCCCTCCCGTCGTCTCGGACTCTCGCGGCGTCGATATAGGCGTCGAGATACGCCTCCAGATTATGATGCGCAGGCATTTCGTGGCGCTTGCCGCCTTTCTCATGCAGGCGGACCCACCAACGCTTGCCTTTCGGAAAATAATCCTCGACGCGCATACCGACGACCGCGCCGATGCGGGCGAAGGCGAAGGTCATCACCGCGATCAGCGCGCGGTCGCGTAAGCCAACGAGCGTGGAGACATTGATCGAGTCGAGGAGCTCGCGCGCCTGTTCGGCTGAGAGCACCGTGGTCTTGCCGGTCTTGACGACGTGCTTCGGCCCGCGCACCGCGTGTGCCGGATTGGTCGCGACGACCTGGCCGGTGACGAGCCAGTCGAACAGCATGCGGATCGCGGCAAGGTGCTGCTTGACCGTCGGCTTCTCGAATTCCTTCCCGAGCCCGCGGATATAGGCCGCGACATGCATCGGCTCGATATCGGCCAGCTCCTCAATGTCCTCGCGCCGATCGCACCAGGCGAAGAAGCGCCGGCAGGCGTGAAAATACGCCGCGCGGGTGTTCGGGTTGTCGATGGTGACGGCGAAGAATTCGAGAAAGCGGCGCATGGCTTTGTCGCCGCCGGCAGCGACGATCGCCGGCACGACCGCGTTGCCCGCCGCCCGTGTTTCATTCGTCGGGACCGGTGCGGTCTCGACGATCACGACGCCGGTCGATTTGCCCTTTGGTTCGCCCTCGGAATCCATGCCCCCCTCCTTTGGCCGTTAGTGTAACATAACGTCCTTTATGTTACGCGAATACGCAATTAAGCGACTTAGCTGAATTCCGAGTACGGCCCGAGGAACAGGTCTCCGAGAGCTTTGCGCATCCTGAAAGTCAGGGAGCGGCAGCGGAGCTGACCTGGCCGCTGGCGGACGACGTCACCGACGACGCGCTGGAGCAGCGGCTGTTCGGGCGCGCGGGCGCTGTCGGACCTGCCCGCCGACGATTGGGAGTTCGCCGAGTGGGGCCGCGCGCGCGTCAATCTCGACTACCACATCGGGGTCCACGACTTTCTCTACTCGGTTCCGCATGCGCTGATCCGCGCCGAGGTCGATGTCCGCGCCACTGCGCGCACGGTTGAGGTCTTCCATCGCGGCCAGCGCGTGGCGGCCCACCAGCGCCGCTACATGGGGCGCAAGCACGGCACGACGCCTGAGCACATGCCCAGCGCCCACCGGCGCTACGCCGAATGGTCGCCGGAACGGTTCCGCCGGTGGGCGGCCAAGATCGGGCCGAACACGGAAGGGCTGATCTCAGCCGTGCTCGCCAGCCGGCCCCATCCCGAACAGGGCTTCCGCACCTGCCTGGGGATTTTGCGCTCCTATCGCAGCCTCGATGTCGCGCGCCTCGAAGCCGTCTCCGCCCGCGCCGTCGAACTGGGCGTCCTCAACTGCAAGGGCGTCGCCGCGCCGCTGGCTCGCAACGCCGACAGCGCCGCCGGCAAGGACGACCGACCGCCGACGCTCTTCGACCACGCCAATCTGCGCGGCCCCGGCTACTACCATTGAGGGAACTCCCCATGTTCGCCCATCCCACGCTCGACCAACTGAACGCGCCCGGCCTCTACGGCCTGGCCAAGGGGTTCAAGGACCTTGAACACAAGCCCGAGGCGCGCGGCCTCGACCAGGCCGAATGGCTTGGATTGCTGCTGGAATATGAGACGACCTTGCGCCGGCAGAAGCAGTTCGAGGCCCGCGCCCGCGCCGCCAAATTGCGCCACGGCGCCAGCGTCGAGGACATCGACTATCAAAACCCGCGCGGGCTCGACCGGGCGCTGTTCCTCAAGCTCGCCGCCTGCGACTGGATCGAAGAACGCCGCAATCTCCTGATCGCCGGGGCCGCCGGCCTAGGCAAGAGTTGGCTCGCCTGCGCACTCGGGCACAAGGCGTGCCGGGAGAACATCTCCGTCCTCTACGTCCGCGTTCCCCGTCTCTTCGCCGATCTTGCCGTCGTCCACGGCTCTCCGGGCTACGCCAGGCTCTTGCGCACACTCGCCCGCGTCAAGCTGCTCATCCTCGACGACTGGGGGCCGGAGGCGCTCAACGCCGACCAGGCGCGCGATCTCCTCGAAATCGTCGAGGATCGCTATGACAAGGGCTCCATAGTCATCACCAGCCAGGTTCCCGTGGACCGCTGGCACGACCTGATCGGCGTTCCCACCCTGGCTGACGCCGTTTTGGACCGCGTCATTCACAACGCCTACCGGATCGAACTCGCCGGCGAGAGCCTGCGTAAACGCCGCCCGCCGCCGTGAATATCGCGCCAATCGCCGCCGAGAGCTTCACACCAACGGCGGCGCGACAAGGCCGTGGACAACGGCGGGCTACGCTACGGCGCAATGGAGAGCGCGCTTAAGCCCGCCGTTGCCCACCGCCACCCGACACGTCGTCCTGAACCATAGCCCCTTCCTCGGGAGGCTGGAAAAAACCGCCTTGACCGATCCGGTCGCGGCAAACATCATAGTCTTCGATCCGCGCAAGCAGACGTCAGGTGGCCGACATCAAATCGGAACCCTGGCCGGCTTCAAATCGGAATCGGTGGCCGGCTTCAAATCGGAATGCCTGGCCGGCTTCGCCGGAATCCGCAGCTGGCGGCGAAATTGAAGAAGCGTGCTGGCGGAACGCGGCCTCCAACGCGGTCGGATCGACGCCTTGGAGGATCAGCCGCAATCCCGTGTAGGATGGCGAATAAGGCAGCCGCAGCCCAAACTCTTCATTCAAGCGCTGCAAATGAATGCGAATGAATTCATGCATTTGCCGGTAGGAATTGGCCCCGGCGACCATGCTGAGGATGGCGTAGAGCAATACGGTGGACAGATCGAACCGCTTGCCTTCGTTGCGACGATGGTCCGGGATCGAGCGCAAAATCTCCAGAAGCGATGCTGGCGCAGGACAACCTCCGATTCGGGTTGTCACCGATAAATTCAGACATTTTCGCCGGGGGGCACACGCGCCAGCAGCTCTTGCGAGCCCTCGTCGTAGATATCATCATTATCGGATCGAGGGCGTGGACAGGCTGGACCTGCATCATCATCATCTCTGTCGCGCGATGGCCTGGCTCGGCGAGGAGTTGGCCAGGAACCAGTTGGACGGCGCCACGCCTTATGCGCCGCGCTGCCTGAAGGACGTCCTGGAGGAGGACCTGTTCGCGCGGCGGCGCGACCTGTTCAGCGCGCTCGATCTGGTGTTCATGGACACGACGAGCCTCTATTTCGAGGGCGCGGGCGGCCAGACGCTCGGGCGACGCGGCTTATCCAAGGACCATCGACCCGACCTCAACCAGATGATCCTGGCCGTGTTGCTCGATGGCGACGGCCGGCCGGTGTGCACGGAGATGTGGCCCGGAAACACCGCCGACGTCGGCAGCCTGATCCCGGTGATAGACCGGTTGCGCAAGCGCTTCGCGGTCAACCGGGTCTGCGTCGTCGCCGACCGCGGCATGATCAGCGCCGAGACCATCGCCGAACTCGAAGCCCGCGACATGCTCTACATCCTCGGCGTTCGCGAACGCACGGACAAACTCGTGCGCGAACTCGTGCTCGACGATCCCGCGCCCTTCGTGCCGTTCTTGCTGACCAGGCGCGGACACGAGATCGACTACGAAGCCAAGGCGGTCACGCTCGCCGGACGGCGCTACATCGTCTGCCGCAACCACGACGAAGCGCGCAAGGACGCCGCCGACAGGGCCAAGATCCTGGCCGGGCTCGAACGGGATTTGAAGAAGGGCGACAAGGCGCTCGTCGGCAACAAGGGCTATCGCCGCTTTCTCAAAAACCCCGACGAAGGCCATTTCGTCATCGACCGAGGCAAGGCCGAAGAGGACGCCAAGTTCGACGGCGTTTTCGTGCTCAGGACCAACGCCCGCCTGTCGCCGCTCGAAGCCATGATCGTCTACAAGCGTTTGTGGACGGTGGAGCGGACCTTTCGAACCTCCAAGAGCTTGTTCGAGACCCGTCCGATCTATCACAAGCTCGACGAGACCATTCGCGGCCACGTCTCGTGCAGCTTCCTCGCGCTGGTGCTGAAGAAGGAACTGGAAGACCGCATTGCCGCCCTCGCCGACCCGGCTGCGAAGGGCGGGCCGCCGCGCGTCTCCTGGCCCGACATTCTGGCCGATCTCGACTCTCTGACCGAGACCGAAATCGAACAGGACGGCAAGCGGTTCCTTCTGCGCTCGGCGCCCCGACCCGCCGCCAGCCTCGCGCTGCGCGCCGCTGGCGTCGCCCTGCCGCAAACCGTGCGTCAAGTCGCCGATGCCTGAACCGCCCCTCCCGCCACGAATGTAGTGCCACGGCGCTTTTCCAGCGCTGATTCGTGCTTGACATCAATCGCTGAAGATTCGTGGTGTCGAAGATCAGCTTGAATTGCCGCGCCGCCGCCCGATAGCTCATGTTGTCCTAACGGATCGCCGTTACGACCCTCTCGCGCAAATCCAGAGACAACGGACCCATGCCGCGCCGCCTCCTCTCGGCGCAGTCCAAGAATCAGCTTTTCCCAGTCTTGGGAAATCACAGTCGAATTCATCCCGGCCGGAAATCGCTCCAATATCGATTGTGTGGCAGCGCGACAATTGGCTCTGACTCACTTTTGATGTGGTTGAGGCGGCGGTTTGGCCTCGAGGGAAGGCTCGACGGGCCGTCCGGTCCGGCGCCGCGAAGGCTGCCTTGTATTGATCGACGCCGAGGCATGATAACGAAAGCCGTCGAGGTGGCAATATGTGATCCGCCACTCCAAGGGCCTCTCCGCGCCGTCAAAAACCACGCGTTCTAGCCGAAGCAACGGCGATCCTTCCGAGACAGTAAATTGTTTGGCGAGTTTGGCGTCGGCCCGTACTATCGAAATGCGTTCGTCGAGCACCGAGATCATGATTCCATTGCAATATGCCACACATTCTATAGTCGTATCCGCGGCGCCGAGGCCGGACAAGTCCCCAAAGATAGAGAGCGGAACCCGCGAATGTTCGCGCTGGATGGGTCGATCCTCGGCTCGACGCAGCCTGATGAGTTCAACGATCTCTTCGCCTTCATCCAAGTTGAGAATGACACGCTCTGCGGCGCCGGCGGGGCGGACTTTTCGCTCGAGAACCTGAAATCGCCAAGGCACTGGCGAGCCGTCAGCATCACGAATGCCATCGAATTTGCCGCGTAAGTCCGAGGAGCTCGCGCCCGCGACAATCGTTCCGCGGCCCTGACTTCGTATCACGATTTTTTCCGTATGCAGAATATCCAATGCCTTGCGAATGGTTCCGACGCTTACGCCCAACACTTCTGCGAGGACTAATTCGTTAGGCAATATGGACCCCGCTGGAAATCTTTGCGCCGCGATCTGCCGGGCGAGTTCATTGCGGACTTGTGAATAGAGTGGGACCGAACGGAGAGGTTGCATGGAGTTGTTTTTCCGCTTCCCGTGAGTGATGCGTCGAATTGAAAACTCCTAAGGCGACTTCTATATATGATAACGTATGAATAACACGTTACGACGCGTGCAGATGTTAATACCGATTTTGAACAACGTGTCTTAGTATCTGAAATATAGGCGGTTGTATTTGAATTAGCAGCAGTTTAACATCGTTCGAATACCTAAGTTGCTTTGGCTAGCGAGGCGTTGTTACGTGCCGGCGGCAAGAGGAGAAGACCATGCTCGCACGCACTGCTTCACCCCGATTTTCCGCGAGGGCGCGCCAATCGTGGCGCGCCGTTGGTTGCGGAGGGATGGCCATACTATTGCTCTCAAGTCTGCATGCCTCCGCTTCAATTGTCGCTCTGACGGCGACGGCGTCTGTTCTCCCTTCGATCTGGAACCTCGTTCAATCCCACCGGGAGCGAAACGGCGACAAACTGCCCGCGCCGACATCCTATAAAGCCGGCTTCCGAGAGCGGAGCGAGGCCGAGGTGGATCCATTCAGCTGCCTATTCGGCAAGTGGAAAGCTGAACCTTCGTTCGAAGACATGATCACCGAGGCTGCTTATTGCAGCAATGAGTACGGCCGCCGACTATCCGTGATCTGCGTGAAGATACCCGGATTGCCGCATGTCATGCGGAGCCTCGTAGCTAATCTGCTACGCATTCATATTCGCAACAAGGATGAAGTCGAGATCATTTCTGACGACGAGTTCATAGTCTGCTCCCATCTACTGCGCGATGCGCTTGCCGCTGATGTCATATTCGAAAGGCTCGAAGAAGCCCTGCGCGATACGGACCTGTTTTCTGCCGCTTTGAAGGTCCAACTCGGCAAAGCGGTCTATCCGATGCACGGCTATACGGGGGCTGATCTCATCAGCCATGCGCGCAGCCAGCTGCAACCGATCGCAACTCAGTCGTGAAGACGTCCTCCGAAAAATGGGCGTTGTCGGAACGCTCCACTCCCAAATAGGGGTCCCGCCTCGTTCGCAAATTCAACCAACCTCGCCTCGCGCGTGCCCGACGACGACAGCTTTGCGAAAGCGGATAGCCGGGCGACCGCCTCGTCCAAAATTTCGAAGCGAGATATGTTGGCAAGTATGGTCGCTCTTGAATTCGCGGCCCAGGCAGTTCGCTACAATATTGCGATCGATAACATCGCGCAAGGGATTTGTATCTTCGACGATCACGAACGACTGATCCTGTGCAACCGTAGCTATGCGGAGATGTATCGACTTTCACCAGCGCAATTGCGTCCGGGCGCACCGCTGCGGGAATTCTTAGACGCACTCGTCCTCGACCGCGCGCATCGCCCTCTCGCGGCAAGCCTTGATCGACACGGGGCCATGGGACCTTTCGGTCAAAGACACTGAAGGCTGCTTTGTAATCGTCAACCGAGCGCTCGCGTCCGTGTGTGGCCGCGCGGGGATCAGCGACATGATTGGTCTGAGCGATTTCGATTTTCATCCAAAGGAAGCCGCCCGAGAGTTTCTCGCACTTGAGCAGGACATCATCCGCACCGGGCGACCGATGACCAACCGGGAAGAGTGCGCGATCGACGCGTTGGGGGCCAAGAAATGGTTTCTATCGGCCAAAATGCCGTTACGGAATGACCGAAATGAAATATCTGGAATAGTTGGCGGCGCTCTCGATGGCACTGGGGGACTCCGTCAAAGAAGAACTATGCCGCGCTCATGAATTCCTGAATCTGGTGATCGAAAGCGTGCCTGAAGAGAACTATTCTTGCACTTAACCGCCCGCGCGGTAGCGCCTATGACCAGCATCGTCGGCGACTCGATCGGTAGGTCCGTGCATTGCGGCCTTGCTTCTTCAGCTTCGTGCCTACGCCTGCGAAACACAATATGGCAACGCGCGGCGCGTTTGGGTCATGGATCGCGGCGTGCCCGCGGAAGCATTTCTGGCCAAAATGCGCGCTTGCGATCCGCCGGTCAGCCATTTTCAATTGCGCCATGGACCAATTTATGCCGGTCGCCGACCTTGCACGAGTCCACGCACACGGGCTACCGAACCTCACCTTTTCTCATCCTTCCCAATCCGCAATGCACGCTGGCGGGTAGATGTCCGAGAGTTTCTGGAAGAACATAATTAATCATGATAAACCTTCTTCGTAAACGCTATGTGATCCGGCTTCAGACAAATAGCACTGCAAAGTTCCGGCATGTCCCGGCTTAGTCGACAAGATCAAACTCATAGGCCCAGCTCCGGCACGGGAGCTTACCGATTGAACACGACGCGCGAAGGCCACGGTGCTTCCTAGATACAGCCTATCGGATGCATCCGGCGCCCGATGCGTGTCAACTTCGCGTAGGTTGGTGCGAAAACGTCGTTCGCATCAAAGCCTCGTTCGCGGTTGTGCGGTACCAGAGCAAGCGCGGCGGGAACCAAAGGCTCCGGCGCATGGGAGGGCTTGGAGATCATGAAGCAGAAGGAGACGGCGGAAGGAGTGGTCTCCAGTTCGCCGGGCGAGCATATTCGAGAGGCGTTCTCGGCCGAAACGCCGGAACTCGGAGAGCGCTTAACCTCCGCCTTTGCCAACGAGAAGTCTCGGCCTCCTGGGTTATTGGGGACGCGACCTTCGGTGCCAATTCGCCGACCAAGCATACAGGCAATGGTTCGACGCGCCGCCCGGCAAGATCGTCGGTACCGCTTTGCGGCACCTCCTGGGATCGCGCGTTTTCGCCCTAAGCGAACCTAATCTTCGAGGCGCCTCGGCCGGAGAAAGCCAGCAGTTCGAAAGCGTGCATACGAAGCCCGATGGTCGGCCCTTACGCGCGTTGGCGAGCTACATTCCAGACAAGGTCGAGGGCGAAATTGTCGGATTTATCGCGCTGGTTGGCGATGTGACCTTCTTGAAGAAAACCGAAGAGGCGTTGTCTGCGGAGATGGAAGCGCATGAGCGCGTCAACGAATCGCTGGCCAATAGTGAGAAAATGTTGAAAGTGGCGCAGGCGCTGGGCAGGATCGGCAGTTGGGAGTGGGATGTAGCCACAGATTTCGTCACATGGTCTGAAGAGCTTTCTCGGATCCTGGGTTTCAACCCGGCACGGCCGCCGCCGACCTTCAGTGAGCACGAGATCCTGTACGTTCCAGAAAGTTGCAATCGCTTACGGCAGGCCGTTTCGCAGGCGGTGCAAAATGGCGAACCATATTCACTCGAACTCGAATTCGCCAGGCCAAACGGGCGAAACGGCTGGGGCGAATCGCGGGGTGAAGCCGTCCGCGACGCATCGGGAAGAGTCTCGAAACTGCGGGGGACGTTGCAGGATATTACGGAACGAAAACGGGCGGAGAACGCCCGAACTCGAGAGCGAAGAACACTGGCGCCTGATCGCAGAGACTACGAGCGACGTCATAATGCAACTCGATCTCGATCTCGTTCGCCAATACGTATCCCCCGGCTGCCGATTGTTGCTGGGATACGAGCCCGAAGAGATGATTGGAGTTTCAGCGCTCGAAATCATTCATCCGGACGACGTCGAAAAAGTCAAAAACGCGCTGGAGATTCTCGCCGCGGGCGCTACTCCAGGCGACAGGGCCATGACTACCAAGCGCAAATTGCACAAGCAAAGCCACTGGGTGTGGTTGGAGTCCACACTTTGTCTCGCGCGCGATCCGGAAACCCGCGCGCCGAAATCCATCATCTGCGTGCTTCGCGACGTGACCGAACGTCAGCGAGCAGCGTGGCACCTCGAGCGCGCCAAGATGGCTGCGGAGAATGCAACTCGAATGAAGGGGGACTTCGTCGCCAACATGAGCCACGAGTTGCGGACGCCCCTCACCGGGATCATGGGCATTCACGATCTGCTGCGCAACGATCCGACGTTAAGTCCGCAATCGCGGCATTATCTCGAACTGGCGCGAGACGAGGGTCGGTCGCTGCTCACAATCGTCAATGATGTGCTCGACTTTTCGAAGATCGAGGCCGGACAAATGTCGCTCGAGAACTTGCCCTTCAGGCTCGGCAAGATCATCGCGGCTTGTCGCGACTTTGCCCGAACGGAGGCCGCCAAGAAAGATTTGCAGATCGTCGTCGACGTGGATGACGCAGAAGTTGAGCTCGTCGGCGACGAAAATCGATTGCGACAGGTTCTCCGCAACTTGCTGACCAACGCGGTCAAATTCAGTGAGCGTGGAAATATCGTGATCAGCGGCGGTTATTCCGCGCAGAGCGGGCGGCTAAGGATCGAGGTCTCGGACAGCGGCATTGGTATCGCCGAGGACAAGCTCGCGCTTCTGTTCGAGCGATTCAGGCAAGCCGACGCATCCACCACGCGACGCTACGGCGGTACGGGTCTGGGCCTTGCGATCTGCAAGCGACTCCTCGAGCTTATGGGCGGCGAGATAGGGGTCGATTCACAGTTCGGGCGCGGCTCCACGTTTTGGTTCGAGGCGCCACTGCCGCGGGCGCCGGAAGCGGCCGAAGTCCCGAAACCGCGTCAACCCGCGTTAAATTCGGCTTCGCTGAGAATTTTGCTCGCTGAGGACAATCTCACGAACCAGCAAATCATCAAGGCGATGCTTGAAACCGAAGGGCATTTGGTGACCGTCGTCGAAAGCGGCGTCGCCGCGGTCGTGGCGGCTCAGACGGAGGCGTTCGATATAATTCTGATGGATGTGCATATGCCTCAAATGGACGGCATATCTGCGACCCGCGTGATCCGGAACTCCGAAATGGCTGAGCATCGACACGCGACGCCGATCGTTGGCCTGACAGCCAATGCGATGGCGAGGGACGTCGACCGATGCCGGGAGGCCGGCATGAACGCCCATGTCGCCAAGCCAATCGAGTGGGTCGAATTGTTCGCGACGCTTAACCGCCTACTCGCGGCGCCGGCCAGCGCGGCGGCGAGCAGTTTGGCGCCGCTTCCAATATTCGACGAACGCGTATTGGCGGAACTCGTCAGATTCCTCGGTCATCATCGGCTGGCCGACACACTGTCTCAATTCCTGACCGATATGCGGAGTAGACTGGCGGCTCTCGAGACCACACTTTCGACGGCCGACCTCGCGAACACCGCTCATTCGCTCATCGGGCCGGCTGGACAGTTCGGCTTCATTCGGCTCTCCCGCCTCTGCGCCGAAGTCGAGGGCGAAGCGCGGCAGGGGGACGGCTTGAACCGCGTCGCCGAGTTGCTGGCGGCAGGCGCAGCGGCCCTCGCGGCTGGCGAGTCAAGCCTCTACTCCCACCCGCCCCCCTGACCCACGACGAACGGTAGGCCGTTTTGCCGTGACTGTTGCGGGGTTTCCATCCCAGTCGAATAACCGAAGGGTCGCGTCAACGTGTACAAGCGATTCTCGAAGTTAGCGAACGCGAGACTCAATTCAAGCCTCTTGATCTCTCTCGCGATCTCACCTCTCCGTTCACGAAGCGCCGCGAGCGCGTATTTGTAGCTCGTCCCTTTCATACCTTTAGAGGTAGTACGGAGCCTCAGAGCTCTTATAGCGGTTGCGTCATAATGCCGAAGGTTGGAGCGTCGCTAGCGTCGCCTGGCGAGGACGGGTGATGCCGCCTGCGGCTCGGCCGTGGTTGTCGTCTTTCCTGGAATTGCACGCAACTCCGGGATCGCGTTTCGTTGATTATTGACAGCCAAGGACATGCTCCCCTGGCACCGACGGATTGCCGTAAGCCCGAAGCGACTATCGACTGCATCGCCGGGGCTACCTGCCAAGGTCATGAGCCGGCGCCTGACCTCCTGGCAAGTGCGTTCACGCGGTTCGGCCGTGGCCGCAGAATTGCAAGCGAACTCCCTGTTTCCCAGCCCAACGCGCCGACTTTCTTCCGTATGCCCGCTAGCGGGTAGTCTGCACCGAATTTCAAGAAGAAGGTTGCTGCGAATCAATAGGGCACGCACGTTGCATAATAGAGAGAGCGAGCTTCCAACTCTGCTTCTTACCCGCAATCTGGAACCTGCGTCAAACCATCGATTGGATTGATCGTACTTTCGTTGGTGAGTGCTGTTTGCTCGAGTTGTCTGTAGAGGCGCCCGGACATGATCACCGAAAGTATACCGCTAGACAACGGAGCCGTCGCCTTCGGCCGCATCCTTTTGGTCGAAGACCACTGGGTGAACATTAAACTCGCGACCGTGATACTGGAGGGGGCTGGGTATATGGTTGATCACGCGCTCAACGGCGTAGCGGCGGTCAACGCGATTCGAGAAAACGGGTATGATCTCGTCCTCATGGATTTGCGGATGCCGGAGGTCGACGGTCTCTCCGCTACGCGCCAGATTCGTGCATTGGAATATGGAAAGTACGTCCCGATCGTCGCCATGACAGCCAGCGCGATGAACGATGATAAGCGGCGGTGCCTTGAAGCCGGCATGAACGACTATGTCGCTAAGCCTTACGAGCCCCGCATCCTGCTGGCGGCGATCGCCGTATGGATCAATAACGCGAGATCGGCGCGCGCGCCTTGAGCTCCCTTCGCGTTCAGCTCCGAGCTTGAATCCACCGCGGTCGGGTGAGCAGGCTCTGTCCTATTTGAACTCACGAGAGCCGGCGGAATCAAAGTCCGGTTAGAGCGCCGAACGAGCGGTCGAGTGTTGACGCGCACTTTGGTCGAACCGATGGGGCTGGATCAGGGGCTACGGGAAAGTATCAACCATGGGGTTAGAACTCAATGCTAGCCGTTGGGAGGGTAACTTGCGAGACCACACCGGAAGACCGGAACGAGGCACTGACGGCGCGACCACGGCGCGACTTGGTTGATCATGATCTCCGGGCGCCGTTCGAAAGTAAGCGCCCAGTAAGGGCCGTTCTCGCGGCCGGTGACGGTCACATGATAGCGGTCGGACATGGATATCAACATCTATGTCTACGCCTATGCGCAGGCCTAGTCCGAACCAATTCGTCGAGGTTCGCGCCGAGCGGCTTGAGGGTGCGCCCGTGGCCGAGCGGCGACGGTGGTCGGACGCTTTCAAGGATCGGGCCGTCGCGGCGTCGCTGGAGCCTGGCGTAAATATCTCGGCGCTGGCGCGGTCGCTGGAGATCACGCCGTCGCAGCTCTTCGGCTGGCGGGGCTCGGCGGCGAGAAGAGCATCTCAGGACATGGCGAAGTCTCAGGCGGCTTCGCCGCAACGAATCGAGATCGAGATTGTCGACGCGTGGTGCGGGTCGCCGCCGATATCGCCGAGGACGACCTGCGGCGTGTCCTTCGGGCGGTGCGCGAGGCATGATCCCGTCCGGCGCGTGTTCCTGCGAGCGAGCGCGGTGGATTTCCGCAATGGGCCGGACGGGCTGGTCGCGCTGGTGCGCGACGGCGGGGCCGATCCGTTCAACGGCGCGCTCTACGTCTTTCGGTCGAAAAGAGCCCAACAAGCGACATTCTGCATATAGTCTTCGTTCCGCGACGATCGCGTATCGTTGGCATCCGCTATTCAGGCGGACATTCCAGGTGTCCCGCAACCGGCGCGTCAAGGACCTGACCTGCATCTACACGGACGAGCGGCCAGACCTGGCGCGCGAGTTGCTGAATTGGATGTTCGACGAGAGGTACTGCGCGGGCATGAGTCTTGGCCCGCCACAGGTCAGCATCGAGGCGCTGAACGCACTGACGGCCGTGCTGGCGGCAAACGGCAAATCCGCGAAACGGGGTTCAAGATTGCGTCCTTCCGAACCGAAGGAGGCGATTCGTGCCGAAGAGAAGGAAACAGGATCGAAGACAACTCGCGCTGGATCTCGAACCGCGGCGCCCGACGCCGCTTCCGACAACGCCGAACGCGAAGGGACTGATCGAAACGCTGGCCGACCTCCTTCTCGAGGCGCTCGGCGAGCGGACGATGGCGACGGTGGGCGTTCAGGGAGGCGGTCATGAGCCCGAAGATCAGCGCTGACCACCTCGCCCGTGCGGCGATCGTAGAAGGTTCTCGAGATAGAAAGCCGCATCGAAGAGCTGGGCGCGGCCGCCACTGCGCGGCCGAAGATCGATCGTGACGCACTGATGCAGCTCGCGCACGACCTCCCCGCACCAAGCAGCGCCTTATCCATATTCTGATCCAGGAGATCGTCTGCGACCTCGACGACGCAGCCAACGAGGTCGTCTTGCTGATCCATTGGACCGGCGGTCGGCACAGCGAACTTCGCGCGCCAAGAGGTTATGCAGGCTGTTGTGCGCCTACGGGCCAAGCGCTGTTGTTGATGCGATCCGGAAGCTCGCCGATCGATGGAGCGATCGCAACATCGCAGTCTCGCTTAATCGCATGCGCTGCAAGACGAGCGACGGAGAAACCTGGACAACAGTCCGCGTCCGCGCAATGCGCGAACGCCTCGGCGTCCCTGAAGGAGGTCGTGTCGATGACGGCATGATCAGCCTTGCAAAGGCCGCCGAGCGGCTTGAGATCTGCATTGGATCCGCCAGGCGTCTCGTCGCTCAGGGTATCCTGCCCGCGACCCAGATGATGCCAGGAGCGACTTGGCTCGTTCCCAGCGCTGCTCTCGATACGCCCGCTGTGCGGCAAGGGGCCCAAGGCGTAGCCGCCCGACGCCCAAAAACATTCGTGAATTATCAATACGATAAGGTCATTCGCCTTCCAGGAATATAACCAGAGGGGGTAGCATGAAAGACGCTGTGCGGACAGGATCAAGATTGTCCGGTTCGATGGGTCCGGCCTTTGTCTGTTCGCCAACGATCTGGATTCATACTGCGTCATCCTTGTGGTCGCGGGTTAAGGTCTTGGCCTTTGCGTTCGCCTGTTCGCGAGCGGCAACGCGATCGACGAGTGTGTCCCATCGGCTGCAGTGCTTTTGTGGCAGATCAGCTTCGGTAAGTTCGTACAAATCGTGATGGCCATTGTAGGCATGGGTTCTGACGATGCCGTATTCGGCCCATCGGATAAGCGTCTGCTCGTGGATATTGAGCCGCGCCGCGGCCTCTTTCTTGGTCAACATCCCGCGCTCGCGGAGCCGGTCATAGCGTGACTTGAGCTTGTATTGGCGGGCCAGATAGGTGACGCGCTTGGTCGTGAAGCGGGCGTCACGCTGATCCCGGCGCGCCACCGAGCCGGGACGGAAACCCCGATCGTTGAGAATGTCGGCGATCTCAGAAAAGAGATGATCGTTGAGCAGCTTGTCGATCAATTCGATAACGGCCGGGCTTGTCTTGATCTGTTCGGCGCAAGATCGTGGGCTGATCGTGACGAGGGTGTGGGTTCTGCCGCCCTTGAATCTTACATGAACGTTGGTGGTTCCCCGCTTTGGGAGCCTCGTGAGAGTGACGTCCTCGACGATGACGGCGAGCAGGCGTTTGCGCTCGCGGTTTGGCGTTTCGGGATCCGTCCAGAGCGCGCCGAAATCGGCGATCATGGCGGCGAGCCGCTCGCGGACGGTCTTATCAAGGACGACTGGTCGTTCTGCCGGGCGCGCTCGCGCTCCTTTCGGGCGTTGGCCAGGATGCGCAGCTTGTCGTTCCATTCGCCTTCGAGCGTGTCGGCGACGAGGCGGTTATTGGGATCGACGAGCATGAAGCGGCGCTGCGCAAGATCGGCTTCGACCTGGGCGCGCTCGACGGCGCGGCGCCTTAATTTGTCGGTTTCTTCTTGGCGGGCCTCGATCTCCTTGCGCACTTCGAGGGTCAACTCGACGGCGGATGGGGTGATTTGCTCGGCGATCAGAAGGCCAATAGCTTTATCGACGGCCGGTCCAGCGATCGTCTGGCAAGAATCGGCTCCGCCATAATTATGGGTGCGATCGCAGGCATACTAAGCCTCCAGCCCGCCACGGCGGGATGCATAGCGAACCCGGAGATGTCGACCGCGTCGCCCGCATATGGCCAGGCCTTGCAGAAGCGCCGGGCCCTCTCTCGGGATCGAGGCGCGAGCCGCGTCATATCCCTGGCCGTTCACCTTGAGGAGCTTGAGGTTCTCCTGGTGCTGCGGCCAGCTGATATAGCCGGGATGTGCGTCGGGAATACAGGCCAACCAATCGTCGGCGCCGCGGTCGCGTATCGTCTTCTTGACGCCTATGGCGCGTCGATATTGTCGCCGGCCATAGGAGTAGACGCCGGCGTAACGCGGGTTGTGCAGGACGCGCATCGCCGTCGAAGGCGTCAATGGCCGAAATACCGTCTCGCTGTTGTGCAAGCGCGAGGGGAACAGGATGCCTTCCTTACGAAAGGCTTGACGGTCTGGGATGCGGATCCGACGCGAGAGAAAGTCTCGAAGAAATGAAAGAGTGTTTCTCTGACCTGCGCGTCCGGATCAAGCTGCACGCCGCCGGACAGATCATAGACGAGGCCGGTCGGCAGCGGGCTGCGAAACTCGCCACGCCTCGCTTTGTTGAGAATGCCGCCGCGCAGCCTCGCCTTGATCACATGCAGTTCGGCTTCACTCATCGTACCTTTGAGACCGAGCAGCAGCCTGTCGTTGAAACCCGCGGGGTCATAGACGCCATCTTCATCGAGAATGAGGGTGTCGGCAAGGGCGCAGATCTCCAGCAATCGCTGCCAGTCGGCGTTATTGCGGGCCAGGCGTGAGACTTCCAAGCCCATCACGATCCCTGCACGCCCCAGGCCGACATCGCTGACCAACCGTTGAAATCCTTCGCGCCAAGACGCCGACGCGCCGGACTCGCCCTGGTCGTTGTCGATGACGATAATCTGCTCGTCCCGCCAGCCCAGAGCGGTAGCGCGTCCACGAAGCGCATATTGTCGCTTGGCGCTTTCGGCGTTCTCGACGACTTGGCGCATCGAGGGTTGGCGAATGTAAAGGTAGGCGCCGCGTTCAAGGTGATGAGATTGGACTTTGAGATGCGCATTCATGGCGATCTCCGATCGTCGTTGGAGCCCATGGCGATTGCCGCGAGGAGACGGACGACGGAGCTTCTTCCATCATGCGTAAACGGCAAGGCTGCCGAGGACGGCAATGTCTGCTCTTGAGACGCGCGCGGCGCTGCTGTCAGGGCCCGCGCCCATCCCCACATGCCGCGGCGCAGAAAGAGCGGAAGGCCGCTTCGAGCCTCCGGCGGCAGACCGTCGCCAAAGGCGGCGGCGCGCAGCGCTTCGTACCGCGCCGCCATGGCCGTGGAGGAGTCCGCCAACGGGGCGGCGATCTTCACTTGCCGGTTTTTTTAACGCTCGTTCGATCGTTCTGGGATGGAGATCGATATCCAGTTCGCGGTGGACGAGCTTCGCCAACTCCCGGGCGCGAATCGGCTCGCCAGGAAGCAGGCGCGCTTGCAGGAAAGCCAGAACGGCGTCGTCGATCTTGTGCGGACCGCGCGGCCCGGGCTTCGCCGGCGCCAGTCCGGCAATCCCTGCGGCGTCGAAGCCCGCCTTCGCCTGGTAGTAGGTTGGCCGCGAGACGCCATACTCGTCGGCGACCTGCGTCACCGACGCTTTGTCGACGGAGACGCGCCGCAGCATCTCGTATCTGACCTGCACGATGTCGTGCGGATCGAAAAACTCGCTGTCGGGAAACTTCGGGTCGTGAAGCTTCTCGGGCGCGGGATTGAGGGAGCCTTCTTCTTTGAGGGCGTCGATCTTCGAGCGCTTGCCGTCGTGCTTGTCCGACATCCCCGGCTCTGGCATGGCCTTCGGCCTGTTCCTAATGACATTTGTGCCGCAACGGACGCCGCCGTCAAGACCGTTATCCACGCGAATATCCGAAATTATAGGGGTATCACTTATCATCGGAGCTACCCTGTGGCGTAATCTGGCTTACAAACGCGGCATAATCACCTTTACGCCCCTTGCGCGCCCGCGCAGCCGACGCCCCCAGAAAATCCTCCACCAGATTGGCAAGCTGCATCCAGTCGGCGAGGCGCAGCAAAAGACGCCCTTCACCCATCACGGCTTCAGGATCAGGGGCCGAAAGATCGGTCCATCTCACAGGAACAGACCAAACCCGGCCACCGTCCGCTTGCAGCAAAAGCCGCTCGCCATAGCGATTGTATCGCTTCCCACACAGCGCAGCTGCCGCTGGAATAATGGGTGAAACGGATGGGTGATATATGACACCCACAAGCCGCTCATCTGCGGCCGCAGAGGCTGCACTTCTGCGTGAGGTACAAGCGTCTGGAACAATCGCATTTTGTCTGGCCGACGCCAGGGAGCGCGGAGATAAGGCTGAGCCATGCGCAGCTCATGGCGCTGGTTGAAGGTCTCGACTGGAAGCGCGTCCGAGCGGTGGAAGTTCAGGCGCCGCGAAGCGCCGGTTGATGCGGAAAACTGTTCGAAAGCAGCCGAAAACGCGGGACTTTCATCAACCAATATGCTATGGCTCGAAGCATGATCGAGCGCTCCGGCGAGCTTCCCGATAACGTTAACAAACTGAAAGCGCTGACGCTCGCCAACGCCGCTCGCGCCGAGCAGTCAGAGGCGGACGCGCAAGCGGCGCGCGGCGAAGTCCTGAAGCTTAAAACCGAGGTCAACGACCTCGCGGAAGCGAACTCCGTCGCCAAGACCGAGATCGCGCGGCTGACGTCGATCCTGAAGACGCTGCGCCGTGGGCGCTTTGGCGCGAAGTCGGAAAAGCTCGGATCCGACGAGGACGAGCAGCAGAGCTTCGCGTTCGAGGAGGTCGAGACGGGGCTGGAAGAGATCGGCGCCCGGCTCGCCGCCAAGACCGGCGCAAAGCCGCGCGGCACGTCCCCAGCCAAGCCGCGCTTTCCCTCGCATTTGGAGCGGGTCGAGGAGGTTCTCGAACCTGCCATCCCGCCGGGCTTCGAGGACAACGAGCGGGTCAAGATCGGGCAAGACGAGAGCATCCGGCCTGACGTCGTGCGGGCGCGGTTCCGACTCGTCGTGACGATCCGACCGAAGTACGCGTTCAAGGAGCCGACGGCGATCCTGCAAGCGCCGGCGCCCGAGCACATCGTCGAGGCCGGCCTGCCGACCGAGGCGCTGCTGGCGCAGGTCGCCGTCTCCAAATACGCCGATAGCCTGCCGCTCTACCGCCAGGAGGCCATCTACGCCCGCGACGGCGTCGAACTCGGGCGCTCGCTGATGGCGCAATGGATGGGCGCGGTCGGGTTCCACTTCGAGCTGCTGGCGGCTTTCGTTCTGGCGCGCATCCGCGAGGGCGAGCGCATTTTCCCCGATGAGACGACGTTGCCAACCTTGGACCCCGGCGCCGGCAAGACCAAGACGGCCTGGCTTTGGGCCTATGCGCGTGACGACCGACCTTTCGGCGGGACGGGACCGCCGATGGTCGCCTATCGGTTCGAAGACAGCCGGTCTGGCGATTGCGCGGCGCGCCATCTCGGCGATTATCGCGGCATCCTGCAATGCGACGGCTATGCCGGATTTAGCAAGCCCGCGAGCGTTCCGCGCGCCAACGGGCTGCGGCTCGCCGGATGCTGGGCTCACCTGCGGCGGCGGTTCTTCGACCTTCACGCCAACGGCGAGTCGGTGGTGGCCAGCGCGACGGTCGAGCAGATGAAGCTGTTATGGGCCGCTGAGGGCGAGGCGCGCGGCCAATCGCCCGAGGCGCGACTGGCGACCCGGCGCGCGACATCGGTTGGCGTCGTGCAGGCGCTGTTCGACCTTTGGGAGCGCGAACTGCCGCGCATCTCCGGCAAATCGAAACTCGCCGAGGCGATCCGCTACGCCCGATCCCATCGTGCGGCGCTGCCGCTGTTCCTCGGCGACGGCCGCGTCGAGATCGACTCCAACATCGTCGAGCGCGCAATCCGTCCCCAGACCATTACGAGGAAGAACTCGCTCTTCGCCGGCTCCGTCGGTAGGGGGCGGACATGGGCCGCCATCGCCACCATGCTGCAGACCTGCAAGATGAACGGCGTCGATCCCTACGCCTGGGCCAAGCCGACGTTGGAGCGCATCGCCAGCCGTTGGCCTAACAGTGACATCGAGGCGCTGATGCCATGGAACTTCAAGCCCCTCGGTTGAACGGCGCCGGCTGGACGCTTACGTTCGAAACGTTTTGTTAACTACTCAAGTCGCTATGTTTCATTCGCCGCAAAGAAATTCGATCCCTGTCCCCGCTACAGTGCATACATTCGCTGCCATTCCAGAGAACGTATCACCAAGTTTACACGAACCGCGCATCGATAAAGTGCTTCGCGCGGGCTCTCCTCCTTGAAGGAATAGTGTGGGCACGCGGCATTTTGTCCGCTCTGAGGGGTTCTCATGGCAGCGATTGGGGTGAGTCAAACCGGTTCCGTGTATGATCCGTCTTACGGATTACATGCGCATGTGGCTCTGAGAGCCTCCATTGGTCCAACGGGCGAAACAACAACTATAAAGCTCGGGAGTGTGACGGCGTTCAAAGGGAGTGACCCGGGGCGGGATCGCATCGTGGGAACCCATAGCGCCGCGTCCCTGGCTGGAGCCGCGCCGAATCCCACCGCTAGAAGCGCCGGGGACGGCGCCCTGGAAGCGCTGCGCCACGCCGACAGCTTCGCCGGCTCAGCTGGCGCCGCGGCTTACAGCATAAGCGGGAGCGTTGTTCACGATCGTATCTTTGCAGCTGCTCTTTCGGCCGTGCATGTGGATCTCCAGGCCGTGGCAGCTCCGGGTACCCTTGGCGCATCGTCCGGTACGGCTGGACACGCGCTGTTTACGTTAGGCGAAAGCACGACCGTGTCCATGAAGGACGTAACGCCAACCCTCGGCGGCGGTCACTTTAAATAATTGAGGCGACTGCACGAACGCTGCTTTCTTGATTCTTATTCCATTCGATTGATCGGAATCGATTGACTGCGGGGGGCTCAGGAGTGGGTAAGACTCTGCACTCTGATGTAGAATTGGTGTCTCTGCCGCGAGGCTCGTATCTATTCTCGGTACTAGCAGCTTCGCCATCGCTTACAGGACTTGATGGCAGGGTCGTTTTGCCGGGGTTGCACGTCGCGACCTGTCCTGGGGCCGCGCCAGAACTCGGTGGAGTTCGAATCCGCTCCAAACTCGTCGGGCTTCTGGCTATACAAACGTGATGACGTAGTGTTGGTGCGCATTCATAGTGACTTTTGTCCACTGCTGATTACTTCTATACGGTTGGACGAAGCGGCGCCTCTTGAGGTCGAAATCCGGAGACTTGGCGAGTCTAGTCAAAGTCAAGCGACCCCAACGATTGTTTCAGGTGACCACGAGAACTTGAAACGGGAAGGCTTAAGAACGCAAATAATTGCACATATCCAGAACCGAGGTGACCTCACGTTTCTTGAGGAAATTTGGGCCGGCTTGCCTGCTCAGCGGCTTTGGATCGAGGCGTTTGAGATAGTTCCGCGCGAACAGCTTCCTCCGGAGCATATCGAGTACAAGGCCCTGGACGCCGCAGGCGGAGAAACGCCGTGGATCTTCGGCGGCGAAATGTGCGGTACCCGCGGTCTGGGAGTTCCGCTGTTAGGATTCGCGGTCCGCTTGAGCCTGCAAGCTGAGTCTGGGAACTTCGACCTCGAATATTTCGGAAGGTTCGTTTCTGGTCAAATTGTTGGCCCGGTAAAGAATGGTGCGCCGCTTCTTTCTCCCACACGAGGGGACCCGCTCGAATGCATTTATCTAGCGATCATTCCGAGATCGCCAGGGCACGGGAACGTGGTCGCTCCGAAAGCTCACGAGATGGTCGCGAAACCTAAGCGTCGCAAGTTAGGAGCGAATTTCGGCGTCTTTCGAGAAAATGGGGTCTGACCCACTTCCAGTCGAAATTTCGATAGCAGGTTTCTAACCGTAGCTGCCTGCCTAGTCGGAGGGCGCCGAACAGGGTGTATGCGTTGAAGAAAGGGAATCCAGTGAGTTACAATATTTGAGCCGCGGTTTCCCATTCTCAAAGGCACGGAGGCGGCTTTTGGGCCCGGATCCGTGACGCCTTCGGCTTTGAAAGATTGCAATTGTGATTTCCCGTTCTGCTGCGCAGATTTGCGCGCGCGAAACAATGGTGGCCTTCAAGCTCTGCCGCGCCGAACGCCTGGAGTCATGACTTTCGCTTCAATTGCGAGACCGTTCTTCGCAGAGATTGAGGCCCGCACAATTCGCGGGGAGAGAATGCATATCGAAAATAGAGTCCCTCAATATTTTAAGTGCGATTGATGGTTTACCTCTTCATTCATCAAAATTTCCCGGGTCAGTATCGAAATATTGTAAATTATCTGGCCATCCAACCGGGGAATCGAGTTTTTTTTATTACTCAGCCAAATCAGACGGCAATCCCACGGGTAACAAAGCTCGTCTATAAGCCCACCCCTACCGGACACACCGAATTGCATCCGCACACAATGTGGTTCGATCGCGCTGTCCACAACGGGATGTCGGTAGTGCAGATATGTCGGGATCTTAAAGGCCAAGGCATCGTGCCGGACTTAATAGCAGGTCATGCGGGTTGGGGCGAGGCAATGTTCGTCAAAGACATTTTTCCAGACTCTCCGATCTTATCCTATTTCGAGTTCTATTATCACTTCGCGGGAGTCGATCTTGGATTTGATCCGGAATTCCCTTGGCATCCTGAAGACGCCTTCCGACTTCGTACCCGTAACGCAGTTACGCTCCTAAGCTTCGACAGTTCGGATTGGGGCAATACGCCGACCCGCTGGCAAAGAAGTCTGCATCCGCCGGAGCTTCGCTCACGTATTACCCGAATCCACGAAGGGGTCGATACCGAATCTGTAGCGCCGAATCGCGCGGCTTGGATCCGTATCGAGCGCGTTGCCGCGCCTCTTACACGGCAAGATGAAGTAATCACCTACGTGTCACGTAACCTCGAACCTTATCGCGGCTTCCATGTATTTATGCGCGCATTGCCGGAAATAATGCGCAGACGGCCAAGAGCACGAATTATCATTATCGGCGATGACGAAGTTAGTTACGGCGCGCCCCCGCCCCCGGGGATGACCTATCGGCAAATGATGATAGCAGAAGTTGGCGCCGGGATCGACCTCGAACGAATACATTTCCTCGGAACGGTACCTTACAACGTATATCTTGATATATTGCAAGTTTCGGCCGTGCACGTCTACTTGACTTATCCCTTTGTCCTTTCGTGGTCGTTTATTGAGGCGATGGCTTGCGGTTGCGCGATTGTCGGTTCCGCAACGCCTCCGGTCAAGGAGGTAATCAAGCACGGGGTCAACGGGCTACTCGTCGATTTTTTCTCCACCACCGATATTGCCGATCGAGTTGATAATGTGCTCGATGATCCCGACCGAATGCAAGAAATGAGAGACGCGGCACGCGCGACGGCGGTGCGGGACTTTGACCTCAAAACACGGATAATGCCGAGCTGGCTGCGACTCATGGACGACCTCATCAACCGTCGGCGCCCCAGCCTGAACGCGCCTCCGCCCCTCAAGGCGTGCCGGCCGCGGCGGCGACACGAATAGGCCCGGTCCCTTCTTTTCCCTTGCAGCGGGGCGCGCAAGCCGAGATGACGACAGTTCCCGTGCGTTACAAAGCGCCAGCCTGCTGTGCCTGACTGCCGGCGCGAGCCGCTCGTTTCCGGAACTTACCCGCTTCAGCGAATCCCGCGGCTTCGGCGCGGGCGTAACAGTCGATGGCGCGTTCCCGGCTGCGGGGAACTCCTCGTCCCAACTCGTGCAGGCGTCCAAGCCAGAAATAGGCGCGCGGCGCTCCTTTTTCGGCGGCGCTTCGCAGCAGCGTCACCGCTTCGGCGACTGCGGCGCCCCACGCGCCCCCTTTCAACAGGCGTTCGGCCAGCGCTATTTGCGCGGAGGCATGCCCTTTTGTTGCGGCGCGTCGGTACAGCCTCTCCACCGCGTCGGGATCTTTCTCGACGCCGACGCCCAGTCGGTGGCAAACGCCGAGAGCGTATTCGGCGTCCGCGACTTCGCGTTGCGCAGCCTTCTGCAATACAGCGATGGCTTGAGCAATCTCCTCCCCATCTGAGTCCTCCCTGAGGACCAAACTCGCCAACTCGATTTCAGCGGCCTCGTCGCCACGCTCGGCCGCCAGGCGCAACCAACGGCGCGCCTCGGATACCGATTCGGCGACGCCGCCACGGCCTTGCAAATAGAAATAGCCGACCATTCGCTGCGCGACCGCGATTCCGGCTTTGGCCTTGTCGAGCCATAGCGCAAAAAGCTCTGTCCATTCGACCTCGGTCGTCGCAGCAGTGAACGCACGCTGCGTGAGAACTATAAGCGCGCCTAGGTGCCCTGCAGCGCCTGCTTTGCGATACCACGCGAGCGCGGCTTGCTTGTCGGCGTCTACGGCACCTTCGCGCCAGAGTAGGTCGCCAAGCCATGCCTGCGCAAATGCGTCACCGCCTCGTGCCGCGCGCGTAAACCACGCCGTCGCCGCTTCGTCGTCTTTGGCGACATGTCGGCCTTCGCTGCATAGTCTGCCGAGTTCAGCCTCAGCCTTGGGATCGCCACGTTCGGCTGCGTTCTTGAGCCATCCCACGACTTGACCGGCTAGTTGCGTGCTGGCGGTGCCCGCCACCACCTGAACCAGGAGCAAGCGGGCTGCTCCGCCGTCTCCAAGGCCGGCGGCTTTGAGCAGCCACTTTTGCGCAACAGCTCGATCGGCGGGAAAATAGACCCCGTCTGTATGCAGGTCGTGAAGCGCCAACATCGCCGCGCGACTGCCCCGATCGGCGGCCTGCTCCAATGTTTGCATACCTTTGCCGATATCGCGAGGGCAGCCTAACCCCTGGAGGCGTAGGAAGGCGAGATGGTAAAACCCGTCCGGCTGGCTGCTTTGTCCGGCCTTCTCGTACCACCTGGCGGCCGCGGCGTAATCCTGATCGACGCGATCGCCGTGGCTATAAAGTGTCCCCAGTTGAAGACAGGCATCGGCGCTTCCAGCCTCGGCCGCGCGCCGAAGGAGCGCGATTCCCGTGACCGCATCCGTTTCACCCTTTGACGTCAAATGCGCCATGCCCAGTTCAAAAAGTGCGCCGGGGCTTCCGGACGCGGCGGCGCGCGAGAACCAGTGAATCGCTGTGCTTTGATCGGCACTTACCCCAAGGCCTCTCGCGTAGAGAATCCCAAGCGCCTCGGCGGCGGCGGGAACGCCATCCTCCGCCGCTTTTTGCAGCCATTTGGCGGCCTCGGCGTAGTCCTTGGGAACGCCCCTGCCGAACAAATAGCAATGACCAAGCGCGAACTGGGCCTCCGCGTGTCCCAAGTCGGCCGCCTCGCGAAACAAGATCGTCGCCGACGTATAGTCCGGTGACGAAGCGTGGCTTGCGAACAACCGGCCAAGCTCCAACATGGCGTGCGGATGGCCGCGCGCCGTGGCTCGCCGCAGCCAGGTCTCCGCCTGCGAAGCGTCCGCCGCGACTCCCTTGCCTTCACGATAGATCCGTCCCAGGTGAAACATAGCGTCGGGGTGATCCTCGGCGGCTTCGGTTAAAAGCGCTGCGGCGCGCTCCGGGGCTAGCTCGAGACCTTCGCCAAACAGATGTAGCACGCCGAGATAAAGCTTCGCCGTGGAGCGTCCTTTGGCCGCCGCCTTGAGCAGCCAGGGTTCGGCTTTCGTCGCCTCGACCGTCCCGCCGAATCCCCCGGCGTAGAGCATGCCGAGGCCAAGGATTCCCGCCTCGCTATCCTGCGAGGCAGCTTGCAAAAACCAGCGTTCCGAGGCGGCGCGGTCAGCGGGAACGCCGAGACCGGCGCCGTATTGATAGCCAAGACGCGCCTTGGCGTCGGCGTCCCCATCGGTCGCCGCAAGTTCGTTCCAACGCAGCGCTGCCGCAAGGTTAGGCGGCACGTAGCGGGGAAAGAGACGTTGCAAGGCGCCGTCCCTGGCTCGTCCGTCCTGCTGATCATCGCCGCTACGCTTGTCCGGCGCGCCGTAGCCGACCAGATAGATTTCGCCAAGGCGAGCCTTGGCGGCCGTGGCGCCCGACGCCGCGGCCTTTTCGAACCATCGCGTCGCCTCAGCGAAGTTTTGGACGACGCCCTGACCTCGTTCGTAGCATTCAGCGAGCCGAAAGCACGCCGCCGGGTTTTCGGCGTCAGCGAGCGTCCTCAGCAGAGAGGCAGCGAGGGAATAGTTCTGTGCCGCGAGTTCCCGTTCGATCCGCCGCCAGGACCGGTCGGCAGACCGTGAAGTCAGTCCGGAAAATAAACCACCGAGAGCGGGCATCGCAGTTCGCGTAAATAGGGGGGGGGAGTCGCTGGGCTTACTTGGTCCGCTCTAGCGTCACGGTTCGCGCATCGCTTCCGAGCCCGTCCGCAAAGCTCCCTCCACGAGATAAGAAAGGATGCTTCGCTTTCCTATCAGTATATCGGACGTCAGCGTCATACCGGGAATCAGCCGAAAGCTCGCTGGCACGCCCCGCAAATGGACGTCGTCGACGGCAATCCGCGCCTTGAAATATGGCGATCGGATCTCTTCGCTTTGTCCAACTGTGAAAGATCCTTCGCTGATCGTCTTGATCGTTCCGTGTGCCGTGCCATGCCGCATGAAAGGATAAGCGTCCAGCTTGATCTGGGCGCCGTCGCCGACTCTGACGAATCCGATATCCTGACTATCGAGTTCGACATCCGCTTCCAGCTTTCCGCCAAGCGGCACCAGTGTGAATAGCGGGGCGGGATCCTGCCCGCCAGTCGAACCTGTGGGATCGACAACCGATCCGACGGATGCTTTGCCAATCTGGAGCACCACCGCGTCCGCGGGGGCTTCTAAATTGATGAGCTGGCTCACTCTCTCGGCCTTCGACAAACCCTGCCTAGCGTCCTCCAAATCGTTCCGCGCGGCGACCAATTGCGTTCCGATATCTTCCTGCCACTTGAGAACGAAAACTTCACGCTGCGCCTTCAAGGAATCGAGATCATGTCGACTTTGATTTAGCTGGCCGTCGCTTTCGGCGAGAAGCCGCTCGAAATCCACACGATTGCCGGTTGACACAAGCGCATTGAGCTTGCTGCCGGTGCCGTGTTGCTCCAGCGTGACGTCCATGGCTTCAATCTGTTTGGCCAAAACGCGCCGCTTGTCGTAATTAGCTACATCGTCGTTGGCCAAACCAATTTTCGCCTGGGTGGAGCGGATGCGAAATTCGAAATCGTTGAGGCCTTGTTGAAATTCTTTCTGCCGTTGCCGCCAGATGAGGTCCTGGGTCTGATAGTTACGATCCGGGGCGGGGCCGAGATCGAAATCGCTTCCCGCTCGTTCCGCCTCTAGTCGGGCGACAAGAGCGGAATCGCTGGCGACCTTTTGTTGAAATTGCACGAGATCCGCCGCGGCGAAAGTCGGATCGAGCGTGGCCAGGAGCTGGCCCTTCCTGACGACGTCGCCCGTCCTCACTTTGATTTCCCGGACAATAGAGCGGTCCAACGGCTGCACAAATAACGAGCCTTCCGTCGGAACAACGCGTCCAGTTCCTGTGACGACCCTGTCGAGCTTGACCACACTCGCCAGCACGAGCATAGCGAAAATCATCGCCGCCACGCCATGCAAGATCGCGTGCTCGCTGTAAGGCGTCGTTTCGTGGAAAACGGCGAGCGTCTCCGATTCGAAAACGCTGACCGCTCCAGATACCGAGTCATCGACTCGATGAAGGGCCCTACCCCTCCGAGGGATGAAGGACGGCAAGACGGGCATGGGAATTTGAACTCTCACTATGACGATTCTGAGTATGCCACATATGTTTGTAAATGTCGCAGCGACGAAGTAATTCCTCGTGTCGGCCGACGTCGTAGACTTGCCCTTTTTCCATCACCAATATAGCGTCGGCGGGGACCAGCATCGACAGGCGGTGCGAAACACAAATGATCGTCCTGCCGTCCGCGATGCGCGCCAGATTGGCGTTGATGATCGCTTCCGACTCCGCGTCGAGCGCGCTGGTCGCCTCGTCGAGAATCAACACCGGCGGGTCGATGACCAGAGCTCGCGCAATCGCCAGCCGCTGGCGTTGGCCGCCCGAGAGGTTCGCCGCTCCTTCCGCAATGAAGGTGTTATATCCCCGCGGCATCCGCTCGATGAACTCCTCGGCGCCGGCGAGCTGAGCGGCGCGGACGATCTGCCGAAACGTCGCGTCGGGTTTCGCCATCCCGATGTTCTCGCGCACGGTGCCGCTGAACAGAAAATTCTCCTGCGCCACGATCCCGATCGAAGTGCGCAGGTGATGCAGGTCGATCTCGCGCAGATCCATGTCGTCGATCTTGATCACGCCCTCGAAATTGGGGTTGAGCCCCTGCAACAACCGCGTGATCGTCGTCTTGCCCGATCCGGAGCGCCCCATCAGGCCGAAAATCGTTCCCGGCCGGATTTTAAAGCTCACCCCGTCGAGCGCGAGAGGCGAGCCTGTCGCGTAACGGAAATCGACATTGTGGAAGGAGATATTGCCGCGGATCGGCATGCGGAGTCCCGAACCGGCCTTCGCGTTCTCCGGCGGTATGTTCATAACGGACGCGACCTCGGAGACAGCCTCCTGAACCTGGCCGAGGCTCTCCTGTAAACGTGCGATCTGAATCAGGGGCTGCGCGGCCCGCGTCGCAAGCATGGCGAACGCCATTAGACTTCCCGCCGAAATCGAGTCCGGATGCGCCAGAATCGCCGCCGCTCCCAGCAGGAAAGATCCGGAATAGGTCAAGCGTTCGAACGGCAGCGTCAGCGTCGCGGGAAAATTCGCGAGCGTTCCATAAGCATGCCGGGCGCGCACAGCCTCTGCGACCTTGCCGTCCCATTCATGCCGGCGACGCCCTTCCAGCGCCAACGACTTGACCGTGCGCATGCCGTAGATCGTCTCCACCAAGAACGATCCCTTGGCGGTCTCCGCTCTTGTAATGCGCCCCAACCGCCGGCTTAAAGGTCCCATGTAAATCGAGATAATTACAAATATAGCGATGCACAAAACAAACACGAATAGAGACAGTCGCCAGTTCAAGATCAGCAAGACAGGTACAAGCCCGAGTAACGTTACTGTATCGAGCAGGATGCCAAACAGCTGACCCGTCAGGAAGCTCCGAATCTGCCAGATCTTGCCGATTTTGGATAGGGTTTCGCCGGTCGGCGTCCGTTCGAAATATTCCATCGGCAGCTTAAGCAGTTTCTCCATGATGTAGAGATTAAGCCGGCCATCGATGCGCGTCGCGGTCACCTCGATGAACAGCCGGCGCAGGAAGCCCAGGATCATCTCGAACAGGATCATGAAGCCGATGGCGCCGGCCAGCACGATGAGTGTCGATTCCGAGTGATTCGTTAGAACGCGGTCAACGACAATCATCACCATGAACGGCGGCGTCAAAGCGAAAACCGTCGAGATCAGCGAGGCTATCGCGATATCACGGAACAGGCGCCGCTCGCGCAGCACCTGGCCGGCGAGCCACTTGAAGCCGAACGGTTGCCGCTCGTCGCCGAGCTCATAGCGCCGTTTGACGAGTACAATTTCGCCGCTCCAGATTTCCGCCAGATGCAACTCGTCGAGCGTCGCCTGAGCGTCAAATCCGCCGCTGGGGTCGCGCAGCACGACCACCTGACCGGCCGCGCCCTCGACCCGCACATCCTCCAGCACCAGCGCGCCGCCGTCTTTCAAGCGAAGAATGGCCGGAAGCACGTTGCGAAGTCGGGGCAAGGCGCGCCAGCTGGGCCGCACCGGATGCGCCCTGAGTCCGATTTCCCGCGCCACGGCGACGAGCTTCGGAGTTGTAAGCGGTCCGTCGCCTAACATATAGGTGCGCACCAACGTTTCCGGCACAACGTCGACGCCATGCCGAAGCGCTACCGCCGACAGCGACTCGATAACAATCCTGGATGGTGAATACTCGCCGGGCAATGGACCTCGCGGGTGTGACATTTCTATTTTCTAAGGAAGCGGGCAGTGGATAGCTTGCCCTTCGCTCTTGTCAATATACAGATCAATATGCAGAAAAAGCACGCACCTTTCATCGACGCCGAGATGACCCCGACAAGGCCGCCCATCCGACTCTCACTCGCCATTGTGACCTAATCGAGACCGGCAACTCCAACTTCACAGGATTGGCCTCAGGCCATGGGGGGTAGCAGAGCCTTGAGTTAGCGCTAACGCAGGTCGCCTCGATTTCACAGGTTTCGAATTGGGTACATTCAAGCGAAAAGGAGAAGGGTGACTCTGCGCCAATTCGGTCCGTGGATGCCAACTTTGTCTTTCAAGCGACATCGTGCAATCTGTGCTTCCGCGTAGGTCTATGCCTTCACGCGACGACTTGGAGTGGGTGGATGTCTACAACAGTGAACAGTCAGGATTTCGATCGCGCCGCCAACGACGCGCTTTTCTCCAAGGATAATAAGCTTTCATTGCTGTATTCAATTTTGACCATCGTAGATAATCAATCCGACTGGTGTGTGATCAGATTGGCTGCTAATGTAAACGTATTATATGGTCCAGACAAGGCGCTACTCATATACGAGCGCTTCGATAATGCAAATAGGGGTTGCAATTTTCTGCTGCATAAGTGTGCATGTCTTATTTCCACCGGAGAGAAAGATAAGTCACTTTCGATCATTGCGAGAATAACAATATTGCCCCAAATTGATAACTTCAACCCGTCGATGCTCGTGCCAATTTTTGAGTTCTTAATTGCAGGAAAATATCTCGAACTGCGTCATCAATTGATTGCTTTGTTTTGGAGCGCCATATGTTCTCATCCTTGGTTGTTCAATGCGATTTGGAAGCAAGCAAAAGATAATAATTCTCTTGAGGTATTCGTAGACGCGATTCAGGGTCAGTTCTCGATCAGGAGGATTAAGGAGAGTCATCCCGATGTGCTTCGCGACATTGAATTCATGCTCATAACGTGCGGTCGGTTTGATGCGCAAATGGCCGGTCACCTGGACGTTCCCGATGGCATTACAGGAGAATTTTACGAATACTACCAACTTAACAGCGTCGCTGGCGCGAAGCAAATTGTCTCGGCGATGACAGCGGTGCCGATATTTTTGCATCCGAAGCAATTTGTAGAACTCATCGAAGACGCCATCCAAGACCGAATAGGCTTTTCCTTCGTGCGAATTGGAGATGGCGAAGGTCGTTTTCTCGGGACGCGTCTATCCGCTTATCCCGCAATATGGGGTGAGACCGTAGCGATCGCAAAGCGGATTTGGTTCTGGAATTCAAGCGAGTTTCCTCCACCGGCGTTTTTCAGCTTGCTTGAAGATGCTTACCTTAGAGCAAGCATTGTGGGGATTAACCCAATATATCGATTGGAGTTAGAATCTCGGAACAGCTTAATCGGCTACGTGGGAGTTACTAACGGAAATCGCTTTATGTACGAACATTTGAGTAATTACAAAGGCGTATTGTGCAATAATTGGGACAACGTTGTGCTTGATAACATGAACTTCTACAGGCGTTTACCGGTCATTGCGAAGCGCTCTTGCGCTTCAATTTGCATAGTCTCTCCGCATCAGAACTTGAAAGATCGAATTGACTGGCTCTCAAATGCGGAATCGCACGAAATTCTGATTCCGTCAGAGGGACATCGGGCAATACAGAACGAATCCTTGGCAGAGCCTCACTATCCGGATGTTTATGATCGAGTATGTAATTTTATTGATAACCGAACGGGTGACGTGTTTCTAATTGCGGCGGGAGTCTTTGCTAAACTATATTGCGAACGCGCCAGGTTGGCGGGTAATATTGCAATAGATATTGGATCTATACTCGATAAGTGGCTTTCATATAACACGAGATGATTTATTCGATCGTATGCGTTCTCAATACGTCCTCGCTCTCGATCGGACAGTGACTAAGGCCCTACCGCGCCCCATATCGACATATGAAATCAGCTCCAAGAGGCGGCCGTTCGAAAGCGTGATTGGTGCGATCAATAAATATTTCAACGGCAAGCAGACCTTTGCCGCGAAGCACTGATCACTCTATTCTATCTAGCTCGAGGTCAGCGAAGTGAGTCACCGAATGGACACGTCGCGCCGAGCGCTTTTGACAGGCATGGCGGCAACCGCCGCAGTTGGCCGCAAAGCTTGCGCGAACACCCAAGCTGTGGAGGTCGGCGCGATCCGCTGGGATGCATGGTACAGCAAGACAGGCCAGTCCGTCTTTCCACAGAACAACCTGTCGTCCCAGATGTATCGCGGGCGAGCGCCAATCCACTGTACGGTAAGCGGGGACACCATTAGTTGCACCGGAGACCAAGCAGTCCTTGATGCGGAAATTGAGGCTGCTCATCGAGGGGGGGTCGCGTTTTGGGCGTTCGACTGGGACCCTGGGGAGCTAAGTTTTCGACGGGCATGGGACTTGTACCAATCCTCATCGCTCAATCGGCTTGTGAAGTGGTGTCCCATCGCCGGCTTGGGGTATCTCGGATCGGCTTCGGGCTCGATCGCCGAAATGGACGGAAAGGCGGAGGAATGGATTCGTCTGTTCGCGTCCCCGACCTTTCACAGAGTTGTAGTGCGCAGCGCTCAGCGTCCATTGTTTTTCATCTTCTATCGTCCCGACGAAATGCATAGTTACTTCAAGACATTTGACCAACTCTTCGCCTGCCTGACGAGGATCAAAAAAAAAGCTCTCGACGCGGGGGTCGGCGAACCTTATTTCGTGCTTTTCAACCCCGCGTTAGACAAGAACCTGTTTGCGAATTCTGGCGCGGACGCAAGCAGCAACTATATCGGTCGATTTCGCCATGAAAAGCGAGGGTCGTTTTTGGAGCTCGATCGCCAAGTGCGGCAATATTGGGATCGCATGGCCGCGACGGGCGAGGAAATTATACCGATTGCTCAGGTAGGTTGGGACACGCGGCCCCGTCACGATCATCCGGTTCCATGGGAAAAATCCAACAATCCGGCCGATCACGATCTTTACTATGCCATCGCGACGCCGGACGAGTTTGCTGCCCACATGATGGCGGCGATCGGGTTCGTCAAGAACAACCCGACCTGCTGCGCTGCTAACACGGTCCTTCTATATTCATGGAGCGAGTGCGACGAGGGTGGTTGCGTAATGCCGACTTTAGGTGACCCGGGAGGCGAGTATCTTGCAGCCCTCGCTCGTGTACGGAGCGATCAGAGGTGAGGAGTGGCCGACCAACTTGGAAATGATCGCCGGCAGGGACTGCCACGGCTGCGCTCTTTGATGTGTCTCACACGACGTGTGTTTCACGAGGAGTTAGATCCGCGAACCCCTGATTGGCCACATTATGGTGAAAATGAAGTGGTTTTGGTTTGGCTTCGGAGGGTTTTCAGCATGCCATCGTGCGCTGTCGTATATTATACCCATTTTGTGAGCAACACCGTAAAATTTGAATTGCAAAGGCTTCAATCAGAATTGAGTAGAGATTATACAATATTCGCAATGGGCTGCTGTCATGAATCTGACTCACTTGACGCACTTTTAGGCCCTAGAGTTCAAACTCGTGCGTACTCCAGGGAAGATCTCCGCCAGCTCCCTTACATAGACCAACTCAGAAATGTCGATTGGAAGACGCTTCGCGGAAACCCTGACTTGGCGTTGATGAGATTTTTTCGCGGTAATCCTAATTTCGACTACTATTGGGTTATCGAATACGACGTTCGTTTTACGGGCAATTGGGGAACGTTTTTGGATGAACTGAGCAAGTCGTCAGCAGATCTTTTATGCTCTCATGTTACAAAATTCCAGCAGAGCCCAAACTGGATGCATTGGAAAACGTTCTCGGCGGGAACGATGGAGATTGAAACGGCGCACCAGTTGCGAGGATTTCTTGTATTTTCTCGTTTTTCCAACAGACTGATAAGGTCAATCGACGAATGTTGTCAATCTGGATGGACAGGTCACAATGAGGTATTGTGGCCTACAATCGCGGCTTTCAAAGGTATGTTGATTGAAGAAATAGGTGGTGTCAGCGATTTTGTTCCAGCAAAGAGAAAAGGTAAATATTATGCGTCTGCTATGCTGCCCCTAGGGATATTTGTGAGCACGCTTGCAGCTTGGCCACTCTATTCTGAGAAAAGCAATTTTCTAATATCATCACCGCGAGATATACTATGGCATCCTGTGAAGGAGTGAGGCGTTCATAGCGTTATTCACCTACCCAGCATCAACTCCTTCCATCGCTTCGCCTCATCGCTAAGCGCCTGCGACGGCGCCCGCCCTTCGCCCGCCCCCATGACCTCGAAGTGCTCGGTCGCGGACTTCACCTTTCCAGCCGCAACGGCGACGGCGACATCCGGGTACGTCCGCAAATACCAAGTCTCGTCCACTTTCGGCAAGCCTCCCCTCCGGCCCTCGAAATACCCGAACGCGATAAAGTGTTGGGCCGCCGTCAATTCATGCCCTTTCCTCATCGCGTCGCGAACGTCGGGATTGGCGGTCAAATAGGCATCCGGGCTGAAATCGGCGGTTTTCAGAGCCGCCTGCATCAGAAACCGAAACAAATCTAACGGAATCCTCACCTCATTGGCGGCTTCGGCGGCGGCGCGGCTTTGGCCGGCGACGCGCAGCATCTGGTCATACGGCGGAAAATACATCTTTAATCGCTCCAATTGTTTCGTCGATGCGAGCTCACCCTGACATTGCTCGTGGTCAGCTCAATTTTGGGTAGCAGCTTTGGCGCCAGCGCGCGCAGGCCATTTGGACTTGCGATTCGGCCCAGGAGCTTGTAGCTCAACGCCAAGCTGGACGGCAACCTCCTCCAGATATTTCGCTTGAGCAACTCGGCGCGACTCGCTGTTCTCACCAACCGCCGTGAGCGCGAAGTGCTGGCAGCGGGCGATCTCTTCGAGGTGGCGTTTGGCGTCGAGAGAGTGCGTCACGCTGCCGGCGTGACGGCGATGCACGTTGAGCGGCGCCGCCTCGTAGGCTATCCGCGCCCCTGGCGCCGCCAGCGTCTCTAGGTAAAGCCGCCAATCGCCGGCCATCTTATATTCGCGCAATTCCGCGCCAACGGCGTCGAGCGCGCGCAACAACGCCTCGCGCCTCCAGATCACGGCGCTCGCATTGAGCAACAGGTTCTTCACCGCCAGGAAGCGCGTGACGAAGGCCTCTGCCTCGAACACCTCACTGTGCCTGAGCGCATCGGGCTCCACGGTCGAAAAGTATCCCTTGTAACTTTCCCATTGCGGAGAGCCATCAGCATGAATCGTCCGGCTGTCGGAAAAGGCGAGCGCGACCGACGGATCGTTCCCGACCAATCTCATGAGGCGCGTCAGAAATTCAGGGTCCGAATTGTCGTCCGCCTCGGCGATCCAAAGCCAATCCCCGGTCGCGGTCTCGGCCGCTCGGCGCCATTGGGCAAATACGGAGCCCGAATTCTCCACGTTCGCGATCAACGTAATGTCTCGGCTCCAATCTTCCGCTATCGCGGGAATCACCCTCAAGCTCTCGTCCGACGAACAATCGTCCAACACGATCACTTCGTGCACCGGGTGACTCTGGCGAAAGATGCTCCCCAAACGTTCGGGCATGTAACGCGCGTAATTGTAGTTTGGCACCGCGACCGACACGCGCGGCAAATCGGGCGCAGCCAACCCCAATAGCGAGGAAACATAAGGAGCGAATTGGAAACGTTCGCGGACGAGGGCCTGACGCGAAGCCGCGGCGGACTCGTCTGGCGAATCGATCATCGCGGCGAGGGCGTCGGCCATGGCTAAGACGTCGCCATAGGACACGACCCGTCCCGTCGCGGTTTCCTCCAGCAATTCGGGAATGCCGCCTGATTTCGCGAAAGCCGCCACGGGCAGGCCAGCGGCAAGAGCTTCCAACGCTACCGTGGGAAACGGGTCCTCGCGAGATGTGAGCGCGAACGCGTTCGCCGCCGATAGCGCCGGCGCCACATCGGAGACATGGCCCGGCAGATGGAAAGCTCCGCTGGCGCGCGCGATACGAAGCTCCTCCGATAACCAGGTGTCCAATTCCGGGTCCATTTCTCCGAGCCAGCAGAAATGGACGCGCCGATCGCGATTGAGCAGGCGCCACAGTTGCAAAAAGAAATCGAAGCCCTTGCGCAGGTCGGCATAGCCGACGCCGACGATCAGCGCCTCGTCGGCGGGGATGTCGTAGTCAGCGCGAAATTTTTCGCCGGCGACGGCTGATGGCGTGATCGGCCTATATGACCCTTGCGGCCTGATGAGCGTCGCGGGCGCTTCGGACTCGGACAGGCTCAACTCCGCGAACAGCGAATCGCGCACGAATCTCGCCGGAAACACGACGACGCGTGCTCCCAGGATTCCCAGTCGCGCAGCCTTGAGCAGGCCCTTTTCTCGAAGGATACGGGGCAATTCGTGCACCAGAAGCACAGGCCCGACACCAAGACGTCTCAACAAGGGAACGCTCTCGCCCGCGGCGGTCGTATTGACCACAGCATTCGCCGCTCCTCGGGCAAAAGCCGCGCCAAGGGCGTCTTCAAGTCCCAAGCCGGCTTTGAGCACGGTCGTCGGAGCCGTGGCTTCGTAATCCGACACCAAGCGTCCCCCATCGAGCAGCAAAAATTCGATCTCAATGCCATGCCTGCGGCGGATCGTCTGGCCAATCCTCAACAGAAGGGTCTGCGCGCCACCGGGAAACGCGTCATGTCCAACTAGGAGCAATCGTCGCAATGAATGGATTTCTTTGACGGAATAGCCGGTCACTGCGCGACCAGTGGCATTGAGGTATGCCGCGCCGAAATGGATATCGGGCTCCAGATACGCCCCCTCGCACCATTCGTTCCAGGCGTTGACGCAAACAATCGGTTCGCCATGGAAAGGGGTGCGTACTGCACGTTCGACGAGTCGACTGAGCCACCGCTCATATTGGGCCGGCGTCGAACCTGTAATCACAGAGTCCCGCGCCTTGACGGCGTGCATCATTGTCCCAACTCGGCGCCGCAGTTTTGATGAGCGGAAAGTCGGGCTCTTTTTCCTCGAGAGATTGTCGCACCACCGTCTCGTAGCGATATGCTTTCCCTGTAAATTCAGGATCGAGCAATTTAAGCTCGCGATTTATTGGCGTCAAATTCTGAGTGAGTTTGTGAGGCGGAAACTCCACGGCTCCATCGAAGCCAAATTCGTCGGGCTCGTTGTCACCGAACGCCTGCGCCATCACGAAAATGGGATTTTCATCATAGTTTTTCCGGTAGGATGCACGCCAACGCTGGATTGTCTCAAGAGTCCGGGGGATTATGCCTGGTCGGTAAATCATGAATAGGGGGCGGCCGCCAACCCGAATGTAGCGCGTATCTTTGAAATGCCGCCCAAAGTCAGCGAGCATCGCCTCCTCGTCTTCCGGTCGATAATTCTGTGCTATTAGCACCTCACTTTCGGCCCCGTCCCACCGCCTGGTCCAATTTTCGTTCGCCCACATCACGCAAAACGGAAGATCGAGCGATTTGTCTTTGAGAAGTTGTTCCAGGGGCCCCGCCATGAGGCGCTTACCGTCAAACCAATAATGATAGAAAACGAATCCATGAATACCGGCTCCCTTGGCGAGTGAGATCTGACGGCGAAGCGTGGTCAAAACTCTGTCATCATCTAGTCCATAAAACCCTAGATCTCGCGGAACGCGGGGCTGGTAGTGCCCCTGAAATCGGGGCAATCCCCGCGATATGTTCGTCCACTCAGTGAACCCCGCTCCCCACCAAGCATCGTTTTCCTTGAACGAATGAAATTGAGGGAGATAATAAGCTAAAATCTTGGCTCTCCGCGTCGCCGTGCGGGGAACCGGCTTGATTTCCTCGAATTCAGCCGCTGGGCGCGCGAAGCGCTTTACCTCGCGGGCAACTGTTGGCTCGTCATCCGGAAAGCGGCCCCAGACGCCGGGCTGCCCCCGATGCGAAAGCCAGTGATGAAACGGATTCACTTCAAAGGAGCCTCCAAGATAGCGGTCGGCGTACCACTGCACGTTGAAATCGGCCGAAGGATTGCGGCCCTCCCGAAACCCGTAGGATATGAAATGAACGAAGGGATCGATTCGCGCGGCGATGACATCTGGACAGTTCTCTGCATAGTATGAAATGTCAAATTCTGGAATTGGACTCACGGATCCTTCGCGAGAATATCTCAGATAGTGAGCTAGCGCCAATTGATCGGCGGGAACGTTTTGGGCGTGTCTATACCACGCAGTATTAAACAACGGCCCCGGGCGTCGATTCTCTTGATCTCCGTGACGAATATAATGATAAAATGGTTGCACTCCTACTTCACGAATATCAGGATAGGTGCTGGTATACCAATGTGGCTCAAAGTATGCGTTCGGTCGTCGATTTTGATCGCAACCAAAGTCAATAAAGTGATCTATTAGAACGTCGTCTGAGCCTCCTATGTACGAGCCTGAGGCTCGATAGTGCTCAAAGTCAAATATTCCGGACGTCTTAATCACGGAAAAAACATCGGCCCGCGACGGTGATTGCACGATTAAACTCGTATCATGCTCTGCCCCTTCATTTTTGACAATCCAACTTGGACCCGCCATCTCATTGTCTCGGCCAATCATAATTCCATTGCCTAACTCTAAAGCTCGGTAAGGGGTTTCGGCGGCATGCTAAATAAGGGACCTTCGGAACTATACCGTTGACCGCTTTTCTTACAACGCACCCGGTTTCCGCTTCGCTCGATCGTAGATCATCTTCAACCCGCCCACGCTGTCGTATCTATGGAGCAGATTCCCGAACCGACGTTCGACTTCCGCCTCCGCCTCAGCTACGCCCTGGAGAGTGCGCAATGTGGAGCACACTGTCTTGACGTGCGCAATGAGTGGCGAATCGGGCGGAGAGTGATTGCTCGCAGTCTCCAATCCATTCCACTGAAAAAACAATTCAAATGGTCGGCTGTACTCATTGGCGTCCATCTTCAAGGCGTCTCCGCGTGCCTTCTTAAGCGAAAATTCCTCGAAGGATTTCGGCCAATAATGTGATATCCAACCTCCCTCGTAGCTGGGGGGCCGTCCATCCCAAATGTGCTGAAGATCAAACGGCTCAAAAGCCAAGTCGACAACAAATCGACCGGACCGTAACTCCGGATAATGTTGTTGCCGCATCGAAATAACATCGGATGAACGCACCAAGGTCTTGGTCAACGAATGAGGTCGAGCGTGTTGAAATCGTTCCATCAGCAATCCAGGCCTGCGCTCAAACACCATACCACTGACCTGCCACAGCCAGTTGAATAGGATCGCAGATGGCGCAGTTTCCGGGTACTTCTGTCTCAGGGCGGAAGTGATCGCTTTGATACTATTGCCAAAAACCGGCGCAGGGAACAGAAATTCATCAGAGTCGACGAATAGCAGCCATTCAAAATCGCGCGCGTCTGGAACAAATTGCAGCAAGTGCTCGAATGCCTTTATTTCGGGCGCCACGTTTCCGGACGTTTTACTTTCAATCAGCGTTATCACGCCGTTGGACGCCAAACAGCGGAGCAAATATTCCGAACCGTCGACATTGTCGTTAGTATAGATGAACACATGTTCGAAACCCAATGCAAGATAGTGTGCGATCCATTCGACCGCATAGATGCCATCATCGCGCATCGTCCCGACTACCGCGGCATGTCGTTGTGGCCGGATCTCCGCCATTAGCAAATAATTGAGATACTGAACTGGGATCCAACCCGCGCATCCGCTTGGATCGCCGAGGAAGTCAAGATTCTCGTCGACAATGCGTTGCGAGGGGCCCTTCGCTCGCGCAACGTCATTGCTGCGACTTTGCCTAAGTTCGGAGATGCATTGAATAAAAGGCGCAGTGTGACCGTCAACTACAGGTGGCGCCGCGCCCCTGCTCAACGCAAATCGAACCCACGACGATATGGTAGAGGAATGCGCGCTGTCGGCAAATACCTCACCAAGTACTTTGGCCAGCCCGGCAACCGAATCGGTCGATAGAGCCTGAGCAGCCAATTCGAAATTTCGAAGGGCGACAGTCACCTAGCCGTAGCCTCCGTACAACTGGATGTTTTCCAGCCGTCGCTCCAAGAGCCGAGCATGTTGAGAGCCTCTGCTGGCGGCATTGAATCCCGGCGCCGCAACGGCCCGGTTGCGGTGTTATACGCTGGGAGGAAGCACAACTTAGGCCAACAATTTGCGATAGAGCATTTCATGTTGAGAGACGATCACCTCTGGCGGCGGCGGCGTCTGGATCGACCGGCAGACTTCATCCAAGCGTTCGCGCGCGGTGGACAAGCGGCGGAGCAAGTTCGCGAGCGCTACCGCATTTCCCACCGGAAAATGAAAGCCGTCGCGCTTCGGCGTCACCTTTTCCGCCATTCCGCCGATGTCGGAACAAACGATTGGGCGACGATTGCGAAGCGCCTCCTGAATCACCAACGCCGAATTCTCCCACCAGATGCTCGGAACAAGCACCAAATCTACATTTTGCATCAACTGGTCAACTCGATCGTGCATGTACGGACCGTGAAACCTAACATTATTTCCTGCGACCGCGAGCCGGGAGGAAAAGTCGGCTTGAAACTCCGGTGGCTGGCCACGATAGTCGCCGAAGATGTCAAACGCGACGGCAGATTTGCCTCGCTTTTTTAGAATCTGAGCGGCGTCGAACAAGACGTTTATGCCTTTGAGAACAGAAATCTGCCCAAAAAAACCCACTCGCAGAATCGGATCGTACTCTGAGTCATCGAGACGACGTTCCCGTCGCGCGCAAGGGATGACATTTTCGATGACCGAGATCCGCTCTTTTGGGATGCCCCAGGCGACGTAGCGTTTTTCAAGAAATTCGCTCGGCGATATGAAATGATCAACAAGTTCGAAGAACCTATTGATGTATTGCTTACGGAGAAAAAAGTCGGATGGAAGAATATTTTTAAAGCAGTCATGGCAGTGCTGCGGGCTCGATTCATCGCAGAGCGTCTGCCGATCGCTGCGTACCATTTGTCCGTAATGATGGCATATGGCAAGAAACTCGTGAAGAGTGAGAACTATTTTCGAATCAGGCAGGGCCTGCTTCACATGAAGAATTGCCTCAACTCCGAAGTTTGCGTAGTGGTGAAAATGGACAATGCGGGGCGAGAGCGTCTCCAGTAGTTTACGAAATTCGCGAGGAAACGTCGCATCGCGGTTAGAAAATTTGAACCAGTCGAACGCAGCGACCGAGTAAATATACTCTCGATCGGAGAATGGTTGGCTGATGCTGGCGCCGATCCGCGCATCCGATTGATTTGGTGTACAACCCAAGAAGCTAGATTCAAAATCCGCCCGCGATTCGAACGCCGAAAACAACTCGTACGCGGAGATCTCCGCGCCCCCGTTAGAAAGTCGCGGGTGACCATGCGAAGCGAAAAGAACGCGGATGCAGTGCGAGTCCGGCGCTGAGCCTTGGTTCGACTCCAATTTAGCGCCCCACTGCGTTTGCAATTTGGCCGCTTACGCGGCGGGCCTCGAACCAACGCCGTTGGTGGACCCAAGCGTTGTAGAGCGTTAGATTCTGACGCCAAGTTTGATCCGGAGAAGTCTGTGACTTGCGCTCGAGATGAAAGAGCGCAATGTCCAGGTCAACCGCGCATTCACGCCCTGACTTCCTGATCTTCATGCACAAATCCGAGTCCTCGAAGTCCCCCGTGATATAGGATTCATCAAAGCCGCCCAACCCTAACGCCAAACTCCGCTCCAGCACTATGCAGGCGCCGGTGATGGCTTCGCACTGGCGCAAGGCTCGAGCAGTCGCCGGTCGCCGACCTTTGTTATGGTGACGGACGAATGACCACCCATCAAACTCGGGCATTTCCTCATAAGTACAGCCCTCGTGCTGAACCGAGCCGTCTTCATATAAGAGGCGTGGGCCGATAGCTCCAATCTCTGGATGCCTCTTCAATTGGTCTGTCAGAAGATAGAGCCAATCCGGAGTTGAAGGGAAAACGTCCGAGTTAAGAAAACAAACGAATTTCCCCCGCGCCGCCTTGAGCCCAATATTGTTCGCAGGCGCATAGCCGACATTGCGCGAAAGAAGCAACAGGCGGATGGGAATTTCGTACCGCTCGTATACGGATTGGGCGAGGTTCTCGAGTTCGCGCCGGCGCGGTGGATCGTCCAGCACGTAGATGATTTCGAGGTCATGCGCGGCCGGGTCGCGGCAAAATTGCGCCATCTGATACTCCATGAAATCGACGCGACCATAGAGCGGCACGATTAAGGTGTGCGTCGGTTCGTCTTTTATTGGCCCAAAAGCTATTTGTGCGACGTCTAGCGGGGTGCGCAATCTAACCCGATTCAATGCGGAGATCGCCGGGCCAATCACGTTGTCGAAGCTCGCGTCGAACTCACCGCGGTGAGGAGCGACGATCGCCAGAATGTGTTTGATCGCCTCCATGCCGGATCGATGCGAAATCGCCAACGGCTTGTAAGCGATCGCGCCCGCTGCAGTTTCTATCTCCAAGAACGTGGATTCTCCCACTGCATGGGCGTGAGGAAGCAATATCATGAAACCACAATCGATGTCGACGAAGCCGCGCTCCCGCCCCAGTCCTTCGACGACATCCGGCCTGCCCACCCTGTAGCCCAGTTCCGGAACAAATTCGGTGCCCAACCGGCCCGATCGAAGTCGAAGCGAGTAGCCGGCGTGACGCCCACCGAGTCTCCAACCGATTAGCAATAACCCCATGGGAGGGCAGACGATTATCTCATCTAACGCGAAGTAGACGGGAATGGGAAGAGAGGCGACTGTATCTTCGCCGCGAAAGATGGGTCGGGACAGCATGCGCAGCATCAGCAACCGGTTCGCATCAGCCGCCGCGCTCTCGATGAGGATCGTTCGGATTTGAGTCAACAAATCCAATCCGTCAAGACGTCGCGTAGATATTACGCTTCTGGCCAGATATGCCTCATTGCCGAATTGCAACCGTATTTCGGAGAGATCCCCGATGACGCGGCCGGTGCCCTCGACGAATACGACGACGCCAACGGCCAAACCGAGCGGGTCGACCAAATCAGGGCGCCGGAAATAGACGATGGTAGCTTTACCCCCGACTCCGCTACGATCGAATCTTGCTAGAGCGATGCAGTCGTCAGAGGCCTGCTTCGGACGGTGAGTCCAGCCGATGAAGAACCAGCCTGCGACGCCTTCGAGATATCCGTAAAAGTCAATATGACCGATTTCGACTGGATCGGGAACGGGTGTAGACACCACTAGATTCTGCCCCGCCTGCAGCTTCTTAGGCATTGCGCTCCGCATCTCTTGTGCGCCTTCCATACGTTCGGTCTTTTTCATTTTAATATTGGCCTGATCTTGGCGGTATTCTTCGATTGCCTGGCTACGGACTCGGAGACTTGCTTATTTTCGCGATCTCTGCGCCCGTCGAACGAACGTGAACCAAGGCATTAGTCAAACATGCTCGGTTCTGCAAGCGGAAGCTGAACGACAGTACGGCATACCACTTGCGGCCCCAGCTCGCACCGATTGCACCTAAAAGGGTTGACCCGAATTGCTGAACGTCATACGCAGTTGCTAGCATCTGTCAGGTGCTAGCAAGTGATGAGGCCGCGATGAAACGAATAGTCAATGGTGTAAGCTACAACACGGAAACGTCTACCGAAATTGCCAAATCTGAATACGATGAGGGAGAGGGCGAAAGCTCTGGGTCTGAGATACTTTATCAGACGCGGGGCGGCGCATTCTTCACCTGCGGGTTCAAACTAACTATGATCCCTGATAAAAAAACCCCCAACGAGCGGATCGTGAAGGAAACAAAGATATTTTATCCATTGACGCGCGACGAAGCCCAAGATTGGGTCATGACGGGCAATGTGGAGGTTTATTCGGATATATTTGATGACATGCCAGAGGCCGCGGAGGAGATCAACCCTGAGTCGACCATCTATGTGCGCGTTCCGACATCATTGAAGGACAGAATCGAGGCAGCTGCCAAGGCGGCCGAACAGTCTGTGAACGCTTGGGCCCTAAGGTGCTTGGAAAACGGCGCAGCCGGTTCGGCGTAAAAGATGCGCGCTTTTGGGTAGCGTTCCTTCCGGGAGGTCAGGCTTTCAGGCTCCGATTTGAGCTATTCCGGTGGTGCGTTAAGTGCGCCGCGGATCGATTGAACGACGCGGGACACTGCGTCGTCGCCGAGTTCGGAATACATGGGCAAGCTCAGAACGTTCGCCGCGGCCGCCTCCGACTCTCGAAGGGCGTGGGATCCGACGACTACTCGGCCGGAATACGCGGGCTGACGATGCACCGGGACGGGATAATGAATGTTGGTGCCCACCCCTGCCTCACGCAGGATTGCCTGCAGCCGGTCTCGGTCGGCGTGCCGAACAACATACTGGTGGTATACGTGGGCAGCTTCCCGGCGCACTTTCGGAAGTTCCAAGCCGATCCCCGCAAGCCTTTGGTCGTATTGGGCAGCAATTCTCCGCCGGAGCAAATTGCCTTCAGCCAGCTTTGGTAACCGAACCCGCAATGCAGCCGCTTGGATCTCGTCCAATCTGCTATTCATACCGACTGACTCGCTTATATATCTTTGCTTCCAACCATACTCCCTGAGTCGTTGCGCCCGTTCGGCAATTCCCGTATCGTTGGTGGCGAGAAGACCGCCATCTCCAAACGCTCCCAGGTTTTTCGTCGGGTAAAAACTATAGGCCGCAGCATCTCCGAATGAGCCGACCCAACGTCCATTCCACATGGCTCCGTGGGCTTGGGCGCAGTCCTCGATCACCCGCGCGCCATAGGGTCGAACAATATCCTGTATGGCCGGCATGTCTGCCGCGTGCCCGTAAAGATGGACCGCGATCACCGCCTTAATGCCCGAAATTTTCGCAAGCGCGTCAGCTAGCCTTGTCGGATCGATCGTATAGCTTTTCGGATCTATATCGACCAATACGGGCTCGGCGCCAGCAAGCACAATAGAAGCGACGGTGGCGACCGCAGTGTGAGATGTCGTCACAACGCGGTCGCCGCGCCCGATTCCCGCAGCCAAGAGCGAAAGCACAAGCGCGTCCGTTCCGCTCGCTACCCCAACGGCGTGAGCGTATCCGAACGCTTCCGCGAACTCTTGCTCGAAAGCCGCCACTTCCCGACCAAGGATGTACCAGCCGCTCCCGAGAACACGATTTATCGCCGCATCAACTTCGAGTTTGTGCGCTCGATAGAAGGCGCCGACGTCCATCTGAGGGACCGGATCCATTTCAGCCGTTTCAAATATAAGAGGCGATGTTGGCGCGGTAATATTCTACTGAACGCGCCAGACCGTTGCGCAGGTCAGTTTCTGGTCGCCAGCCAGTGAGTTGCCGGAAGCGGCGATCATCGGCAAAGTAGTCGCCGATGTCGATTCGTTTGCGCTCTGCTGGGAAGTCCTTTTTCTCGAATCGCCCGCTTCCCGCAACGTCTATAAGGACGCACGCGAGCTCTTCGAGAGACACAGGCGGCCCGCCACCCAAATTATAGACCTGGCCCCAAGCGTCCTTTGTTAGTGCAACCAACAAAAACGCGTCGACGGCATCGTCGATGTAAGTAAGATCGCGCATCTGCTGACCACCCCAGACCTCGAAACTCCCCCCTTCTACCACTTGTCGCAGCCAAACGCCCAGAAAAGTCTGCCGAGCGTCTTTTATCAACATCCGCGGGCCATAAGTATTGGTCAACCGCAGTGATACAGTTCTCATGCCATACACTCTGTTATACAATAAATGATAGTATTCACCCGCCATCTTGTTTATTCCGTTTGCGTCGACGGGCGCAATAGGGTGCCGTTCATCCACTGGCAAATACTCAGGTTTGCCATAGATTTGCCTAGTCGAGGCGTATACGATCGTAGCATCCGGCGCCCGCTCGCGACAAGCTTCGAGGAGAATCGCATGAGCTAGGGTGTTTATTTGCAGGTCAAAGGCCGGATCCGACATGGAATCGATATGCGAGACCTGTCCGGCGACGTTGAAAACTATGTGTTGACCTGCTACCAAATCGCGAATTGAGTCTCGATCGCGAAGGTCGGTGATGCTGACTTGGACTCGGTTTTCGAATCCTGCTATGTTTACACGATTGCCGCCATGCTGGGGGATCATCGCATCGACGATCAGAACTCGTGCCCCGAGCTCGGCCAATTGCATCGCGAGGTTGGAACCGATAAAGCCGAGACCTCCGGTGACCATCACATGCAGTCCACGATAAGACTTGGCTAATGAGTTCCGGCTGACGTTGTTGGGCATCGGCTTTCCAATTAAAATTAGCTTACTGGTTCGGTGGAAGAGCTTGAAGAATGATTTACGCGTTTCCGTGCGGATGTGGCCGGCAATTTCAGGTCGCTCTGCAAGTTCCGGTCCGCGCGGGTTTTATGCGACCGCCGTGGTCGCCAGCCGCTCACGTTATTCCCGGGTTGCTCGCGACCGGCCTGCAGCCAGTTAAGTCTAGGTAATTAGCATCCAGAACATCTTCGCGGAGTTCACGACTTCGATAATGAGTTCTAGAAACGTCTCCTAGGGCTATGCAGAGGACGCCGAGCTCCTGCCGCCGGTTGGCCGCGCCCGCGACTTTCTGGATCCGTAAATCCTTGACGAGCATAGCAGCTTGACAGGAGAAAGCCACGCCGAGATCGGACCTAAGCTCGAGCGCGACGATTGGCCGGTGCCAGACGTCGACAATCGCCAGGGCTACGCGCCGCATTCGCACCTTGTCTATCGGATGAGCGGCTACGGCGAATTCAAGAAGATCAGCGCCGCCGCCGCCCGATACCGTAAGAATGGCGGCCAGTTCTATGACTTCGGCGGATCGTCCGAAACCTCACGTTCAGGTGTGTAAATTAAGTCGTCCATTGCAAACCTCGTCGCCTTTAGGGACTGGAAAGCGCACTTGTGACGCGCAATCGCGCTCAAGATCGGATCCAACCGCACGCTGGCGTTATCGGAATGCCGAGTGCGCTGACGCCGACCAACGCGCGGAGGGCGGTTCGACGGGTCTTTTGAACTTCGGCAGCCAAAGGTTTGACCTCGGGAAGTATGGTGTACTTCGACATGGGATGGTCCTTTATGGAATTTAGAGGGGGCGCCGTAGGCGGCCACGGCGCGCAGGCGTTTCCATAGCATCAATCAAATCCAAATCGCCCTCGATCCCGATAGGCACGACGATGGGTTCGTCGTCCAACATCCCGAGATTCGCGTCGGATGCCGCCAGTGCTTCGCGCAGCTTATGTTCCGCATCGGTTATCGTCTCGGCTTTGACTCGGATCGATGCAATCAGCGTTACCTGGAATGTAAATTCGGTCATGTTGGGCTCCTGTTGGTATACTTGCTCGTTTTGCGGTAAGGGCACTCAGGCTCCTCCTGGGGCCGAGCGGGGGGCATTGATCGCGCGCATTGTTGGAACACGAATGTTCATGACATTCGGCTTGTTCAGATGTCGCTGGGCCTACACGTAGCCAACCAACTTCCGTTGCGCGCAAGTGTCTCCGTCGATATATCGTTCCGTGGTCTCGATGGAGCGATGGCCCGCGAGCAACTGCACGTCGCGCAGGCTGCATCCGGACCGGTGAACGTTGCGGGCCGCGACGGTGATAAAACTTCGTCGTCCGGAATGCGACGAGCACCCCTCAAAGCCCAGTTCTTGAAAGAGCGCGACGAACCAGTTGACCACGCTGTTCGGCTTCAGGTGCGCGCCGCGATACGAACGGATCACTGGCCCGACGGGCTCGCTGGTGCTAGCCAGGCATTCCAAGGCGCGCCTGAGGTCGGGATGCATCGGAATCCGCCGTCCGCCGCGTTTCTTCGCGATGATGTCGCGGACGTTGATCGTGCCGGAAACGCGGCCCTGCGGATCGAGCACCATTGACCAATCGAGCCCGGCGATTTCGCAAGCGCGCAGGCCTGCTTTGATTGAAAGCAGGATCATCGCGCGGTCGCGGGCGGGGAAGGACGAATGCGAGACATGACGCAACATGCGCTTGAGCATGGGTGGGGTGACGACCTTGGCTTGTTTGCCGGGCATCTTGAAAGTCTCCTTTGGTTGCGGGGCATGACGGGGCGAGCGCCGTCGATGGCGCGGCGGCGCTCTGGTTGCGGTGGTTCTTGGTGGTCGCCGCTGGTCGCCGGCGAGGAAGCCGTGCTCTCAGAGCGAGTGAGAGAAGCCGCTCAAAGCGGGCGAGCGCGTAGCGCTCAATATTCTTCGGCGAGCATGATCGTCAGCACACGGGTGGTGACGGCGGGGTCAGCGGGATCAGGCGAACCAAATTCGGTTTTGCGGTCGTAATAGTCGATCTTGAAAAAGCATCGGACGCTGCCTTCGTCGACCGCGCCGAAATCATGTTCGGCGTGGGGATCGTTCCCTTCGCTGAAGGCGTCGAAGCTTCGTATCTTCTGCAACAGCGAGTGGCGCTGATGTAGCGGCATCGCTTCGACCCCTTGCGTGATCATCACCGCTCCGCCGACAAACGTGCGGCGGAATGCGTCGTTAAGTTCTCGGATGCGGTCGGTTTTAAATTCGGTTGTGCTGGTCATGGCGAGGTCTCCTGAGGTTTGGGGGGACGGACGGCGGTCGCGCGGTCGGCGAGCGCTCGACAATGAAAGGGGCGACCGAAGGCCGCCCCAATCGTCTGCAAGGATTTGAGTTTCAGCGTCGCCGAGACGCCTGCTACTTGCGTAAGTGGCTGAATTCAGGATGTGGGACGGCGATGGTCTTGGGCGTGGCTTTGAACGGTGGATATTCGGGCGACTCGAACCATTCCAACGTGAACTCTCCGGCCTCGATCCGCTTCACCGTGGCCAGCCAGAAGCCGTCAAATTCTCGCTCCTCGCCCCAATATGCCGCCAGAACCCGCGAGCCGACCCGTAGCGTTTCCCAGGGGTTTGTGGCTGTGGCAGGCTTTTCGGATTTACCAGGCGACGGAGCGGCGGCGCCTCCTGAGATGACCGGTTTGCCATCTGCCGGTGTTGGCGCTGTCGTAGCGGCCTTGGCGATCGCTGACGTAGCGGTGGCGACACTTCTAAGGTTCGCGCTTTGTTCTGTGGCAGCTTTACCCCCTGCCGCCTCATCGCTCGCCGAAGATGCGGCGGGCGCGGGCGACCTCTTGGCCACGTAGTCTTCGATCCGCTTGTAGATCTCCGGAGTCACCGAGACCGACGACAATACGACCTGCGCCCTTCAGCACGCCCTCGTGAACCCCTTCGAGGAGGGAGCGGTCGCCGTCGGCTTGAACGTTGAGAACCGAGAATTTTAGGCTCTGCGCGGCAGCGACGACGGCCGCGCGATCTTCGGCGCGGAACCATGAAGCTTGAGGGAGGTCGGCGCTCGTGGGTTTGCCGAAGACAAGAAGGACAAACTGCGGAGTGGGCGTTGCTTGTTTGCTCGTCATTTGGTTGATCCTTAGAATCGAAACAGGCCCGATAGGGCCTGAGGGTGAACGCGAGTACGCACGCGACGCGGCGATAATGACGGCGGATCAGGTCATTTCAGCCTCCTCGGGGTACTGGCCCGGTGCACAGGGCGGATGCGGTTTCACCACGCACGGGCACCGGTCGCCGAAGGCGGAATTTTGGGGATGCGCGCGGGCAACGGATTCCCGCACAATACCATTTTGCCATAATTACACTGAAATGTCAAGTTAAAAATAAGTATTCACTATGTAAATATGTATAATACATTTCCCGCCGCGTTAATCCCACCCGCGAAAGACGTCAGGGCGAAAGAGACCAGTGTTCGCCTGGGCCCTGAAGCTGTGCCGTTGCGGATGCCCCCGCTGGGTCTAAACGTAAGGCACGGGTTCGCCATCGTTCGTGTTCGTTCGTATTGGTCCAAAACGCGGACCGGACACAAACTGGACACGAACTTGCTCGCTGTTGCCTAAGCCTCTGTTTTCATTGGCGCTCCCAAGGGGACTCGAACCCCTGTTTTCGCCGTGAGAGGGCGACGTCCTGGACCGCTAGACGATGGGAGCAACGGGGGCGCTCTTAAACCCCGCCACAGGGTCAAGTCAACGCGGCATCTTGCCGGAAATCGCAAGCGGCGCCATCACCCGCCCAGGGGAGAACGCATGACTTACGGATTCATCGGGCTCGGACATCTCGGCGGCAGGCTGGCCGCGTCGCTGGTCCGCGCCGGCTTCGAAACCGTCGTCTACGATCTCGATCCCGACGTCGCCGCGCCGCTCGTCGCCTCGGGCGCACGTTTGGCCGCCTCGTCCGCTGAAGTCGCGCGGCGGTGCGAGGCGGTCATCACCTGCCTGCCGTCGCCCGCGGCGTCCGCGCGCGTGCTGGAGGGGGTGCTCGACGGGGCGCGCGAGGGGATGGCCTGGATCGAGATGAGCACCAACGATCGCGACAGCATCCGGGCGATGGCGGCGAAGGCGGCGGAGCGGGGCGTCGCGACCTTGGAATGTCCCGTCACCGGCGGCGTGCATCTGGCGGCGCGCGGCGAAATCACCGTCATCGTCGGCGGCGACGCTGAGCTTTACGCCCGGCATCGGCCGGCGCTGGCGGCGATGGGGCGGCGGATTTTCCATGTCGGGCCGATCGGCGCGGCGTCAGTCATCAAGGTCATCACCAACATGCTCGCCTTCATCCACCTGACGGCGGCGGGCGAGGCGCTGATGCTCGCCAAACGCGGCGGGCTCGATCTCGCGCAGGCCTTCGAGGTCATCCGGGCGAGCTCCGGCAACAGCTTCGTGCACGAGACCGAGTCGCAGCTGATCCTTAACGGCAGCTACAATATCAACTTCACCATGGACCTCGCGTGCAAGGACCTTGGCTTCGCGCTCGGGTTCGGTCGCGAGTTCGGGGTGCCGCTCGAACTCGCGGCGCTGACGGCCGAGACCTTCGCTCGCGCGCGCGAGGCTTACGGCGGCGCGGCGCAGTCGACGGGGGTCGTCAGGCTGCTGGAGGACGCCTTGCAGACCGACCTGCGCGCGCCGGGCTTTCCCGCGGAGCTCTAAATTCAGCCGAAGCGGAAGGCGGAGATCGTCTTGCCGCCGATGATGTCGCGGAAGTCGCGCACGCCGACGTCGTCGCCGGCGGCGCCCGCCGCGACCATCAGCGGCAACAGGTGCTCCTCGCGCGGATGACAGGCGCGGCCGGCGGGCGCGTCGGCCCAAGCGCACAGAGACTTGTCGCGCTCGGCCGGGGCGGCGGTGGCGGCGTGGCCGAGCCATTCGTCGAAAATCGCTGCGTCGCGGCCGTCGCCGTCGCGGAAGTGACGGAGGTCGTGATAGCTCATGCCGCTGCCGACGATGGCGACGCCCTCGTCACGCAAAGGGGCCAGAGCGCGGCCGACGGCGATGTGCAGGGCAGGGTCCAGGTCGCGCTGGAGCGAGACCATCGCCACGGGAATGTGGGCTTCCGGATCGACGATCAGCATCGGCACGAACACGCCGTGGTCGAAGCCGCGCTCGGAATCCTCGGCGACGGGGAGGCCGGCGGCGCGGAGCAAGGCGGCGGCGCGGCGGCCGACCTCCGGCGCGCCCGGCGCGGGATACTTGAGCTCGTAGGTGTGGGCGGGGAAGCCGAAATAATCGAAGATCATCCCCGGCGCCGGGTTGATACTGACGGTCGGCGTTTCCGTCTCCCAATGCGCGGTGACGATCAGGAAGGCCTTCGGCGGCGCGGGCAGGCTGGCGACCACGCCAGCGAGATAGGTCCGAAGGCGCTCCCAGGTCTGGCGGCTGAATGGCGGCGGCCCGTCGATCCAGAAGCAAGGGCCGCCGCCATGCGGCAGGAACAGGGCCGGTTGTCTCGCCTCGGTCATCCGCGCGCTCCAAAGGACAGCGCGGGTGTTTTACGCGCAAGCGGCGGGTCTGGCGAGCCTTCGCTTTACGCCAAAGCGGGCGCGGGGCGCGGGCGCCAGGCGTTGAGCCGGCGGCGCGCCGGGCTCTCCAGGCCGTAATAGCTCGCAAAGCCACAGGCGAGCGCCGCGGCGAGCGTCCAGGCCCCGGCGCCGCGCGCGTGCATCTCATAGAATGGCTGCTGCCAGAGATAGATCGAGAACGAGGCCTCGCCCAGGCGCCGCAGCACAACGTTCGACAAGGCGGATAGCATCCACGCCGGCGCGGTCTCGACGCTGATGACCGCGAGCGCGAGAACGACGGCGCCGAAGCCAAAGCGAATCGCCGTGCCGAAAATCGCGGCCTTGCACAGCGCCCCGATCGCCAGCAGCCAGGGCGACAGCGGCCCGAGGCGCGGCGTGAGGCGATCGCGATAGAGATAGGCTAGCGCTGCGATCAGGATCGGCGCGGCGGCGACGTCGGTGCGCCAGAACACGTCGTAGTAGCTTTCGCCGAGCAGGTCCGAGCGCAGCACGCCGTTGGCGAGCGCGGCCGTGGCGAGCGCCAGCACCATGAGGCGCTCGCCGGCGAGGCGGCGACGCGCCACCCACGCCACCGCGCCGAGCGCGAGATAGCTGTGCTCCTCGACGCAGAGCGACCAGATTTGATCGAGCAGGGCGCTGCGCAAGCCCCAGACGCTGACGTAGTTCAGCGTGAACGTCAGCGCCGCCAGCGCCGCCCGCGCGCCGATGCGCAGCGGCGTTGTGTCGAAAACGATGATGCACAGCACGACGAACCCGGCCAGCGCCGGGTAGACCCGGGAGAAGCGGCGGAAGAAGAACACCGGCAGCGGTGTCTGGCGCTGAAACAGCAGTTCGGCGATCAGCCGGCCGCTCAGCGCAAAGAACAGGTCGACGCCGAGCCGCGCCAGATTCAACTGCGGGATGGGGCAGAAATGACCGACCAGCACCAGCGCAATGGCGAGGCCCCGCCAGCCATCGAGCGCGAGTACACGGTTTTCTCTTAACTCCGGCATCGCCGGCTTTCTCCCCACAGGCGGCGATGATTACGCGCCAAGAGTTTGAAATTTATCTACGCTCTTGCGCACGCTCTTAAGTTGCGTAAGGCTGGCGGTAACGATGTCGCGAACGCGCGGCGGGGACGACGGGAGGACGGGTTGAGCGAGATCGAAACGCGCACGATGGCGAAAGTGTCATGGCGGCTCGTGCCGTTTCTGATGTTTTGCTATTTCATCGCCTACCTCGACCGCGTGAACCTCAGCTTCGCCGGCGGACCGATGAGCAAGGATCTCGGCTTCTCCGCCTCGGTGTTCGGCGGCGCGGCGGGCATTTTCTTCATCGCCTATTTCTTCTTTGAGGTGCCGAGCAACCTTGCGCTCGACAAGGTCGGGGCGCGCATCTGGATCGCCCGCATCATGTTCACCTGGGGGTTGATCGCCGGGGCCGAGGCGTTCGTCGTCGGCAAGGTCAGCGTCTACACGGTGCGGCTGCTGCTCGGCGTCGCCGAAGCCGGCTTCTTCCCCGGCATCATCTTCTTTCTGACGCTATGGTTTCCGTCGGCTTACCGTGCTCGCATCATCGGCCTGTTCATGTTCGCGATTCCGATCTCCACCGTGATCGGGGCGCCGATCTCCGGCGCGCTTCTCAATCTCGACGGCTGGATGGGGCTGCGCGGCTGGCAATGGATGTTCCTCATCGAGGCGGCGCCGGCGCTCATCATGTCGGTGGTCGTGTTCTTCTACCTGACCGACCGGCCGCCAAACGCCCTGTGGCTCGATCCCGACGAGCGGAAATGGCTGCGCGACCGCCTCGCCGCTGAACAGGCGACGCGGGAACGTCACGGCGCGGCGTCGTGGCTGCGCTCAATGGTCGACCCGCGCGTCATCGCGCTCGGCTTCGTCTACATGGGTTGCAACATCCCGCAGTACGGGCTGAGCTTCTTCCTGCCGCAGATCGTCAAGGCGTTCGGGCTCACCAACGTGCAGGCGGGCTTCGTCACCGCGCTGCCTTACGCGGTCGGCGCGATCGGCATGCTGATCTGGAGCCGCCACTCCGACGCGACGCACGAGCGCAAGTGGCACGCGATCATCCCGCTGTTGATTATCGCCGTCGGGCTGCTGGCGGCGGCGAATGTCGCCGATCCGACGATCAAGATGCTGTTCCTCTGCGTCGCCGGCTTCGGCTTCTTCTCCGTGCTGCCGGTGTTCTGGACGCTGCCGACCTCGTTCCTCAGCGCCAGCGGCGCGGCGGCCGGGATCGCGGCGGTCAATTCGATCGGTAATCTCGGCGGCTATTTCGGCCCGCAGGTGTTCGGCTATCTCAAGGACACGCGCGGCGAATTCGCCAGCCTGGTCTATCTCGCGGTCTGCGCGCTGATCGGCGCCGTCATCGTCTTCGCGCTCGGCCACGACCCGGCGCTGGAGCGGCCGACCGAGGGCGTACAAGCGGCGGAGTGAACGCGCTCTTGTCTCGCGGGACGGCTTGGCCGAAGATTTCGGGCTCTTCGCCAGAGGAGTTGCCATGTCCGCCGCCTATGACAACCAGAACATCTTCGCCAAGATCCTGCGCGGCGAAGCGCCGTGCGTGAAGCTGTACGAGGATTCCGTCGCGCTGGCGTTCATGGACATCATGCCGCGCGCGCCGGGGCACCTGCTGGTCATCCCCAAGGCGTCGGCGCGCAATATTCTCGACATTCCCGCCGAGGCGCTCGCCGCCATCATGCCGGCCGTGCAGAAGCTCGCGGTCGCCGCGAAGGCGGCGCTGGAGGCGGACGGGGTGTCAGTTATGCAGTTCAACGAAAGCGCGGGCGGGCAGGTGGTGTTTCACCTGCATTTCCACGTGATCCCGCGCTTTGAAGGCGTGACTTTGAAGCCGCCGGCCGGGCCGATGGCGGCGGCGGCCGAGTTGGAGACGACCGCCGCCAAGATTCGCGCCGCTTTGGCGAAGATGTAAGCGTCCGCCCAAAATTTGGGCGGACGTCGGGCTTTGAACCGCCCGCGCCGTCGTGGCCGGGCTCGTAACAACGTGGCGGCAGATCAATAGCAGATCTGTCCGCAGAAACCTTGCAGTCTGAAACTTTAGCGCCCCGTCCCGGCGTGGATGCCCGGGACAAGCCCGGGCAAGACGGAGAGAGGGCCTCTCAAAACCTATCAGGCGCCGATGGGCGCGCGGAACCCGGGCTTACGCCGCCGCGGCGGCCTTGGCGGTCGGCACTTCCGCGATGGTCTTCAGGATCTGCGAGGCGATCTGGTAGGGGTCGCCCATGGAGTTCGGGCGGCGATCTTCGAGATAGCCCTTGTAGCCGTTATTGACGAAGGAGTGCGGCACGCGGACGGAGGCGCCGCGGTCGGCCACGCCGTAGTTGAACTTGTTCCACGGCGCGGTCTCGTGCTTGCCGGTCAGACGCTTGTCGTTGTCCGGGCCGTAGACGGCGATATGGTCCATCAGGTTCTTGTCGAACGCCTTCATCATGGCTTCGAAATAGTCCTTGCCGCCGACCGTGCGCATATACTCGGTCGAGAAGTTGCAATGCATGCCCGAACCGTTCCAGTCGGTGTCGCCGAGCGGCTTGCAATGCCATTCGATGTCGACGCCGTAGGGCTCGCACAGGCGCATCATCAGGTAGCGGGCCATCCACATCTGGTCGGCGGCGGTTTTCGATCCCTTGCCGAAAATCTGGAACTCCCACTGGCCCTTGGCGACTTCCGCGTTGATGCCTTCGTGGTTGATGCCGGCGGCGAGGCAGAGGTCAAGGTGCTTCTCGACCAGTTCGCGCGCGACCGAGCCGACGTTCTTGTAGCCGACGCCGGTGTAATAGGGCCCTTGCGGCGCGGGGTAACCCTCCGCCGGGAAGCCGAGCGGCCGCCCGTCCTTGTAGAAGAAATACTCCTGCTCGAAGCCGAACCATGCGCCGGGATCGTCGAGAATGGTGGCGCGCTTGTTCGTGGAATGCGGGGTCTTGCCGTCCGGCATCATCACTTCGCACATGACGAGCACGCCGTCGGTGCGCCCGCCGTCAGGATAGACCGCGACCGGCTTCAGCACGCAATCCGAGGAATGACCTTCGGCCTGCATGGTCGAGGAGCCGTCAAAGCCCCACAGCGGCAGCTGCTCCAGCTTCGGGAAAGCGTCGAACTCCTTAATCTGCGTCTTGCCGCGCAGGTTCGGGGTCGGCGTGTAGCCGTCCAGCCAAATGTATTCCAACTTGTACTTCGTCATCGCGTTCTCTCGTCGTTGGTACGCCCGGCCCGAAGGCGTTGGCTCCGGCCGGGACCCTGGGTCGCCCTCGGATCGCCGACGCCATAGCATGTCGCGTGCCATGCCGCGGGCGCCGGTCCCTGGGGCCGGTTTTGGGGGCGCCAAGCAAAAACAAGGATCCGCTGCAGTTATTTTCATCATCGTCCCGTAAGGAACAAAATAACGGCAAAGCGGATTTTTCAACGTGTCGTGAACGAAGAATCGCGATTCTGGTGCTAGAAGGCGCGCCCGGAACGCTCCGGGAGACCAAAATCGAAGGAAATGGACCTATGAATTCCCTGATTCAGCGCGAAACCGCCCTTATTTTGCAATTTCCGCCTCCAAGCGCCCGGGCGCGCCTCGGCCGAATTTCGCAAGCAAACGTCAAGCAAAAAAACGCAGGCTTCGAAATGGCGACTTCCGTCTGCGCCGGCGCCTGGTATCATGAGGCGGCGGTCGCGGAGACGGATCGCGCGCGTAAGCCGTGAATATGCTTGCCCGCCTCGCACGCAATTGCCCTGAGCGGACCGCCAAACCCCCGCGCCGACGTTCTTAGGATCGTCGGCGGTTACGGCTCCGGCGACGCCGTGCCTCCGAGGCCGAGCGACCGCTGCACCATGACGGTGTCGGTCCAGTGGCCGAACTTGAAACCGACCTGCGGCAGAAAGCCGACCGTGCGGAAGCCGAAGTCCTCGTGGATCGCCAGCGAAGGCGCGTTGGCGGCGTCGATATAGCCGATCACCTGCCGGAAGCCCGCCGCCGCGCAGGCGTCGATGAGCGCCTCCATCAGCCGGCGGCCCAGGCCGCGGCGCAAATGCTGATGGTGAATGTAGATCGAATGCTTGACCGTGTAGCGGTAAGCCGGGCGCTTACGGAACGGCACCGCGTAGGCGTAGCCGAGCACCACGCCGTCCTGTTCGGCGACGATATGCGGCATTTTGCGACGGAGCATGGACTTCCGCCGCCTCTTGATGTCGTCGGCGTCCGGCGTCTCGATGTCGCCGTGATGGCGCGGATCGACGCCCATGCGGATATGGTGGAGGTAGATGGCGAGCATCGCCGGCACGTCGGCGTCGCGCGAATTGCGCACGATGACGGGAAATACGTCCTCAGAACTCGCTGAATCCACGCTGGTCCCTCCCGCTTCGGTTGAACATAGAACCCCGATCGTTGCAACGCCGGGCCCAGCGTCCCCGCGCGTGTCAGGCTATGCCCATATTGCAATGCAGCATGGCGCGGCGCGGCGGGCGGCGCCTTCGGATGGCCTATCAAGAATTTGAATTAACAGACCTATTTACGACGTTTGGGACGAGAGGGCGGCCTACTGAGCCATTTTGCGCCGCAGCACACATTCTTGCATTTTAGGAATCATATGTACAAGTCGTGGGGGCGATGGCCGGTCCCGTCCTAACCGGTCGAAAGACTGCGCTGAATGGTTTCGCTTCGCTCGCCATGACGAAGCCAATGACAAGATGTCTGCGGCATTTCCCGTCGCCAATTTATGCAATCAGGAGTGAAATCCATGAATATCCTCAAGATCGCCATCGGCGCTCTCGCGGTTTTAGGTCCGGTTTCCTTGGCTGTGGCGGATTCCCACGCGGATTACATGAAGCGCGTGGCGACGTACAAGCCGATGGCGGGCTTCAACCACGTCGTCGGCGGCGAGCGGTTCGTCGGTTACTTCCTCGCCGGTCCCGATCGGTGCGACGTGACGGTGTTCCAGGCGCGCGCCGACGACGAAAGCCTGACGTCGCCGCCGCGCCGCTTCGTCCTGCAAATCGCCGCGGGCGGCCGCAGCGAACTCGAAGCCGGATCGATGGCGGCGCTCGCCATCGCCTGCACCGCCGACGCCGACGCGATCAAGATCGCGCCGCAGATCCGCAGCGCCCGCGCGGCGACGCTCTGATCGCCTCAATCGTCCGCGTCCTCGCGAACCACGTAGGTGTAGAACCGCACGTTTCCGTCGGGCTGGGGTTCACGATAGAGCCCCTGGATCTCCGCCTCGAATCCCGGGAATAGATTGGCCGCGCGCTCGAACGCCTTCAGATAGGCGATCATGGGCCGGGCGCGGGCGTCGATGCGCTCGCCCGGCACGATCGTCGCGATCCCTGGCGGATAGACGACGAACAGGGTTGTCGCGATCCGGCCGCCGATCTCGTCGATCGGCAGGTAGTCGACATTGTTGCGGACCAGCTCGCGCGCAGCGTCGTGCGGCGTCATCGCCATTTCCGGCTGGTGTTCGAGCGTGAACTGGGCGCGCTGCAACGTGGAGACGCCGGCCTCGCGATAGAACGCGTGCATGTCGGCGCAGAGGTCGCGCAGCCGTCGGCCGTGGTAGCGCTGCGGCCGCTTGGCCACGAACTCGGGAATGACGTCGTCGAGCAGCGCGTTGTCGTCGTGGTGACGCTTGAACGCGACCAGCGCCGACACCAGCGTGCCCGCCTTGCTCGATTCGACGCCGGGAGTGAGCAGAAACAGCAGCGAGTTGAGGTCGTTCTTCTCGGGCACCACCCGGTTCTCACGCAAGTATTGCGCAACGACGGGCGCAGGCACGCCGTAGTCGGCGTATTCGCCGGTCTTGCGATCGAAGCCCGGCGTCAGCAGCGTCAGTTTCGCCGGGTCGGTCATGACGAAGTCACGCTCAACCTTGGTGAAGCCGTGCCAATCGGCGCCGGGTTGCAGCATCCAATAGCGCGGGTCGCGCGCAAGCTGGTCGGTCGAGATCGATTCCCAGGCGACGTTGTGGACGCGACCCGGCGCCGCGACATCGGGGATTTCGACGCGATCCGGCACGAACGGATCGAAGAACCAGCGCCGCGCCGGATCGCGCTCCTTCTCCTCGAACTCGCGGTTGATCGCGCGCAGCTTCTTGCGCAACTCGATGCCGAGCCGGATCGTGTCGTCCCACAGCACTTCGCCGGACTTGCCCTTCATCATCTGCGCGCCGACGTCGAGCGAGGCGAACAGCGGATAGAACGGCGAGGTCGAGGCGTGCTGCATGAAGCCTTCGTTGAAGCGGCGATGCTCGACGCGGCGGCGCTGGCCCTTGATGTGGCGGTCGCGCACATGGATCTGGCTCGCCTGCGAAAAGCTCGCGAGCTGCTTGTGCGTCGATTGCGTGGCGACGATGCCCGGCGAGTTCGGCCCGAGCGCGCGCAGGCCCATGGCGAAGCGGCGCTCGTAGATCGGGTGGAACTTCATGAAGCCCGCCCAGGCTTCATCAAACAAAATGTAGTCGCAGAGCGGACCGATGCGCTCGAGCGACCTTCTCGGCGTCGAGGATGGTGCCGTCATAGGTGCATTGTTCGATGACCGCGACGCGGAACGGCCGTGGCTTGCGCCACGCTTCCTTGTCCTCCACCAGCGGATTGGCGCGGATACGCTCGCGCAAGCGCTCCTCGTCGAAGGCGTCGGCGCAGATCGGGCCGATCAACCCAAAGGCGTTGCGGTCGGTCGGCAGGTAGATCGGTAGGCCGCCGGAGATAAGCAGCGCGCCGTGATGGGCGGCCTTGTGGTTGTTGCGGTCGAACAGCACGAGATCGCCGTCGGCGACGAGATTGCCGAGCACCACCTTGTTGGAGGACGAGGTGCCGTTCAGCACGAAGTAGGTCTTCTCCGCGCCGAAGATCTGCGCGGCCTCCTTCTGCGCCTTCAGAGCCGGGCCCTCGTGGGTCAGCAGATCGCCGAGCTCCAGCACGGAATTGTCGAGGTCGTCGCGGAAGATCGCCTCGCCGAGATGCTCCATGAAGATGCGGCCGATCGGCGAGCGATTGTAGAAGATGCCGCCGTTGTGGCCGGGACAGGTCCAAAGTTGGTTGCCTTCCTCAGCGTAATCGACGAGCGCGCCGAAGAACGGGGTTTTCAGCGTCTCGGCGTATTGCTTCAGGCGCGAGACGAGGTTCTTGGCGATGAACTCCGGCGTCTCCTCGGCGAGGAACACATAGCCGTCGATAAAGTCGAGCACCTCGACCGGAATGTCCTCGAACCGCTTGCCGCGCACGAGAATGACGATCGGCATTTCGAGGCCGCGTTTGCGCATCAGGTTGATGAGCGAGGCGGCCTTGCCTTCGAGGCCCTTTTTGCCCCAGTCAACCACCATGCAGCCGATCGCGGCGTCGGTCTGTACGGCGATTTCCGCGTCGTCGAGCCGGCGGGCGCGGACCACCTGGAAGCCCATGCGGTCGATCGCCTGAATGATCTGCGCGACGCGATTGCCCTCGAGATCGTCGGCGTCGAAGTTCGGGGCGGAGAACAGGAAGGTGAAACGCTGAAAATAATTCATATCCGCAAGCCCCCGCGCCTCGGCGCGGGGGCCGTGTGATCGCATCGGCATGACGAAATGATGACAGCTGTTGGCCCGCTCGCTCAGCGCCGGGCACGGCCTCGCGCGACCGCCGCGGCGACGGCGGGGGCGAGCGTGCAGCCGGCGCCGAGCGGAAGGTCCTGGTCGATCAGATGCAGATAGGTCGTCATCGCATGCAGACAGAGCTCGTCGGGTTGGACTTTGCCCCGGGAGTCGTACCTCTGCTCCCGATCGACATGCGCGTAGCCCAGTATTGCTGACGGCAGTTGCGGCACGAGGTCTGGCGCGTTGACGATTCGCCACGAGGCGAGGTCCAACTGGTTGAACGCCGCGACGAAGGCGGGATCGCCGACCATCGGCGAGGCGAACGTGTAGAGCACCGGCGTCGTCAGTTTCTCGGTGCGCGCATTGTCGAGCGCGTACAACGTCGCGAGCGCCGCGCCGAGACTATGCCCGACGATGTCGAGTTCGCTGGTCGAGGTCGGGGCGGCCACGCGGGCGAGCAGCGTCGGCGATGCGACGCCCTTGATGTGCGCGGCGACTTGCGCAGCGAATCCGCCGGCTTGGGCGAGGGCGCGCGGCGCGGCGCGGGCGGCCATCGCCGCCCCGGGCGTCGGCGGGGCCGGCGCCTCGACGAGACGCAGCGTTTCGTAGATGCGCGCGAAGCCGTAGGAGACCGCGCCGCAATCGGCGTAATCCTTGAACGGCACCCGCCATACCGAGGTTGCGTCGTCGAACAACTCGGTGAAGTTTTGCGTGCCGCGCAGCGCCAGCACCGAGCGCGAGGGATTCTCGACGCTTTGCGCGATGAAACCGTAGAAAACCGGTCCGGTCCCGGCGACGATGAAATCCTGCATCTGGACCCAGGCCGTCAGGCGATGCGACGGCGGAAAATCGACGCCCGGCGGCGGCGTTAGATTGCCGGGGCTGTTGGCGAACATAGCATAGGCTTGGTCAATCAACTGCCCGTAGACAATCGCCTGTTCGGCGTCGAAGCCGTCGGCCGCCCGCGGCGCTGCGGCGAGCGCCGCCGGCGCGGCGACGGCCGGCGTGGCGAACAGCGTGGCGAGCGCCGCGCCGACCGGGGCGCCCAGCCCGGTGCAGGGGTCGGGACCCGGACCTGCGTAATACTCGCCATTGTCGCCGACCGTGATGTCGACGAAGCATGACGGGTTGGCCCACAGCCGGTCGGCAATGAAGCCGAGGCCAGCGCCCACCGCCGCGAACAGGCCGGCATAGAGCGGCGCGACGGCGCTGGTGCCGCCGAAGGCGTCCTCGACGCCGTGGACGACGAGATTGTAGCCGGTGTTGACGTCGGCGTTGGCGGCGACGTCGGGGATCATGCGCATCGGCGGGCCGTTGGGGTTCTGCGGGTCCCCCGGCGCGCTGGCCTGCCAGTTTGGTCGAGGGAACGCCTTCGAGAAGCCGCCCCCGGTTCCCTGGCCGGAGGGACTGCCGGGCGTGTTGTTCCACACCACTTCGTTGATCGCCGTTTTCGTCGTCCCGCCGCATCCGACCACGCTCGGGCAGGACGAGGGAAGATCGACATTGGCGGGCGTCGGTCCGCCGTCGGAGGCGTCATTGTCGCCGGCGGCGGCGAACACGACCATGCCCGCCGCCACCGCCGCCGCCGCGGCCTGCTCCATGTCGTCCAGATATTGCGTGCCGCCGTCGCTGGCCCAGGAGCGCCAGTCCGACTCGTCCGCGCCCCAGGAGATCGAGCAGACCGCGCAGCCGTCGGCGGTCGCCTTGCGCACCGCATCGGCAATCCCGCCGGGCTGATTGAGCGCCCAATACATGCGGATTTGCGCCGGCAGCCCGGTCGCTGCGCTGTAGGCGGCGGCCGCGACCTCGATGTCCATCGTCACTTCGATGTCGGGATCGTTGTTCGGGTCGGTCGCCTGGTTGGGCGCATTGCCCGCGCCCGGATGGACGGAGACGTTCGCGATCGCCGGAACAGGAATGCCGGCGCCTTGGCAAAACGCGGATATGTCCGCGTCGACGTAACCGCCGCCGAGCTCGACGATTGCGATCACGCCCGCGCCGGTCAAGCCGGTCGGCCACGAATAGGCCGTGCAGAGGTCGCCGACGCTCCAGGAACGGCGGGCGCCCTGCGCGCCGGACGCATGCGCCCGCGTGACCATCGGGCGCACCTTGAAATAGGGTTTGCACACGCCGAGCGACGCCGGGGCCGCCGGCGTTTGCAAGCCGCGCGAGACCGCAACGGCCATCGCCTGCGCGGGCATTTTCAAGTAGCTATGGACGGCGCCCGCGGGGGGCGGGGGATTGAGAAACTCGGGCGCGGCTGCGGCGGCGGCGGCGGCCGACCCCGCCGCGACGCTCGCGACGACGGGCCCCGCCGCGCTCAGCGGGGCCGTCGTCATCCAGATCGCCTTGCACTGGGCGAGCGCGCTTCGGCGCTGCGCCAGGTTGGTGAGCCCGCCGTTCACCGCGCGGGTGATGGCTTCGATGTCGTCGAGATCGGCCCACTCGTTGCAATATTTGCCCTTGTAGCCGGTGGCGGCGTATTCGGCGGCGGCGATTTCGAGGCAATATCGGGAATCGATCGCCAGATCGGGATTGGCGACGAGATCGACGCCAATCGCCTCGCCATATCGCCGATAGGCCGCCTTGCCGGTGATCTGCAACAGGCCGCGTCCACGGTATTTGTAGCCGTCGCCCGGCGCGTCGTTGCCGAGGCGGCCGCCATAGACGTGCTCGCCAAGCTTTTCGGGGTTGTCGGCGTAGGGCTGCGCCTCCGCGGCCGAGCGGAAGCGGCTCGGCCAGACCACCTGCAGCCGCGCGACGGAATAATTGAGGTTTTCGATCGTGGCGCGAAAGCCGCCGGTCTCCTCGAGGATTTGCGCGAAGAAATGGCAAAGCCGCAACGGCGTGGCGTTGATCGCGTATTTGTCGAGCGTCTGGTTGGCGCCCGTGGCGCCGAACGCCGAGCGATAGACGTCCGCCATCCCCGGCGCGAGCTTCTCGACTTCGGAAAGAGTGAAGATCACCAAGGTCGTCGATCCTCTGCTGGGCGGGAATTCGGCGTCATTCGTCGTGCGCCTGCGCCCGCGAACTCTCCGCCGGCGCCGGCTTCGGCGGCGTTTCGTCCTTCGGCTGCCGCTTGCCGGCGGTATCGGCGAAGCTCTCCAGGAATCCCGGAACCAGCCGTTCGGCGAAGCCGGCGACGAACGCCCAAAACAGCGCCTTGGCTGCGTTCATCGCGTTGTCGGGGTAAAGCCTCGGCAAGTTCGGGAAAAGATCGCCGGTCAGCAACTGGCCGGCGAAGATGCCGTAGAGGACCAAGGCCGAAATGGCGCCGACCAACATCGGCGTCAGTGTGTACAGGATCAGGTCGCGATCTCGCAGCGTCAGGCTGCCGGTGATTTCGGACGGCAAATCGCTGAACTTGTAGACGCGCAGCAGCGAGCTGAAGATCGCCCCGAACGCGCCGGCCCCGGCAACCGCCAGCAGACTCTCGATGCGCAGGAACCAGGTCGCCCGCGCCGGCCCGGTAGACGGACGCCAAAAATCAATCGCCGCCAGCAGCAGGAACAGGACGAGGATCACGCAAGTCGCGATGAACAAGCACGTCAACATACGCCAATAGACGGCGAGCGCCGCCTTCTTGTTGGCTTGCTTATCGGCTTGCCCGGGGCCCGGATCGGGCTTCGGATTGTCGGCCATACGCAATCCCCCGAAGCTCGACGACAACACGAGGCGCTTCGCGTCCTGCTCAGCGAAGTTGCAGTATCGCCAAGTGACGCCCCTGCACCGTCAAGTAGCGCCACCCCTGCGGCGTTGCTTCTCTGCAATCAACGCTATCGCAACGATGCGGCTTTGCAAGCGCATTTACGTAATCGATGTCCGGCGCCGCGGCCCCTTGCCTGCAACGGCGGGCCGTTGCAAAAGCCCGCCCATGCTGCATGTCAACGATCTGACCTACCGCATCGGCGAGCGCGTGCTGATCGACCACGCGACGGTTGCGATTCCGACCGGGGCGCGCGTCGGACTTGTCGGGCGCAACGGCGCCGGCAAGACGACGTTGTTTCGCTTGGCGCGGGGCGAGCTTTCGCCGGAGTCGGGGACGATCACGACGTCAAAGGACGATCGCATCGGCTCGGTCGAGCAGGAGGCGCCGGGGGGCGCGCAGACGCTGATCGACTTCGTGCTCGACGCCAACGTCGAACGGCGAGCTTTGCTCGCTGAGGCCGAGACCGCCGAAGATCCCCACCGCATCGCTGAGATCCAGACCCGGCTCGCCGACATCGACGCGCACGCCGCCCCGGCGCGCGCGGCGCGCATCCTGGCCGGGCTTGGCTTTGACGAAACGGCGCAACGGCGGGCGCTGTCGGAGTTTTCCGGCGGCTGGCGGATGCGCGTGGCGCTCGCGGCGGTGCTGTTCGCCGAACCCGACTTGCTACTGCTCGACGAGCCGACCAACTATCTCGACCTCGAAGGGGCGATGTGGCTCGTCGACTACCTCGAAACCTATCCGGCGACCGTCATCGTCATCAGCCACGACCGCGACCTGCTCGACGACGTCGCCAACCACATCCTGCACCTCGATCGCGGCAAGCTGACGCTGTGGAGCGGCGGCTATTCCAGCTTCGAGCGCCAGCGCGCCGAGATGATGGTTCTGCAAGGCAAGGCGGCCAAGAAGCAAGAAGAGCGGCGGCAGCACTTGCAGTCGTTCGTCGACCGCTTCCGCGCCAGCGCGACCAAGGCGCGGCAGGCGCAGTCGCGCCTCAAGATGCTCGCGAGGATGGCGCCGGTGGCGGTCACGGTCGACGATTCGACGCTGCCGTTCGCCTGGCCGCCGGTCGCCAAGGCGCTGGCCTCGCCGCTGGTGGCGCTCGAAGGCGCGACGGTGGGCTACGACGGTCGCGCCGTGCTGTCGCGCCTCAGCCTGACGCTGCAAGCCGACGACCGGATCGGCCTGATCGGCCCCAACGGCAACGGCAAGTCGACCTTCGCCAAACTGATGGGCGGACGACTAGACCTGATGTCCGGCAAGATGATCCGGGCGGCGAAGCTGGAGACCGGGTTCTTCGCCCAGCACCAGGTCGACGAACTCGAACCGGGCGGCAGCGCCTACACCCACGTCGCGGCGAAGATGCGCGGCGAGGCGGAATCGAAGATCCGCGGCCGCGTCGCCCGTATCGGGTTTTCCTCAGGCCGCGCCGATACGCCGGTCGCGCAGTTCTCCGGCGGCGAAAAGGCCCGGCTACTGATGGGACTGGCGACGTTCGAGGGCCCGCAATTGCTGATCCTCGACGAGCCGACCAACCACCTCGACATCGATAGCCGGGCCGAACTGGTCGAGGCGATCAACGACTACGAAGGCGCCTGCATCCTGATCTCGCACGATCGGCGGTTGCTGGAAGCCTGCGCCGACCGGCTTTGGCTGGTCGCCGGCGGCCAGGTGCGCGCCTACGACGGCGATCTCGACGATTACGCCCGGCTCGTGCTTGGCGAGTCCGCGGGCGGCAAGCCGGCGGCGCGGCCGGCGAAAGTTACCGTTGCCCCGCGGCGACAAGAACTTTCGCTCGACCGACAAATCGCCGCCGCCGAACAAAAGATGCAACGCTTTCAGGACCTTTTAATCCGAGTCGACGCAGCGCTGGCGGCGGCGGCGGTCAATGGCGGCGCCTCGGCGCAGGCGCTTGATCTTGCCGCCAAGCGTAAGGAACTTGAGCTCGCACTGGTTGCCGCCGAGGAGACCTGGCTCGAACTGTCGGCCAAGTCCGAAGCGATGAACTGACGAGCACCCAATATTGGGGCGCATAGCGGGTTGCCAGTTCCTCGCTGACACAGTTGTGATAATTTTTTGCGAATCACTTCTGTTCCCTATTGCGAATTAACGACAATCGTATAAGTACTATTATGACATCCATTTGGGGGAAAGTCATGACGACCAGTGATTCGCCGTCCAACGACTATGTCGCTTTAGCGGCTGAGGTTGTATCGGCGTTCGTGGGCCATAACTCGCTGCCGGTTTCGGAACTGCCGGGTCTGATAACTTCCGTTCACGCAGCGTTGGTTAAGATTTCGAGCGGCTCGGCTGCACCGGCGGCCTCGGAGCCCGAAGTTTTGACCCCGGCTGTACCGGTGCGTAAGTCGATCACCCCGGACTATCTTGTCTGTCTCGATGACGGCCGCAAGTTCAAGTCGCTGAAACGGCATCTCGCCTCGCTCGGCATGACGCCGGACCAGTATCGCACGAAGTGGAGCCTTCCGGCCGATTATCCGATGGTCGCTTCGAACTACGCCGCGACGCGCTCGGCGCTCGCCAAGAAGATCGGCCTCGGCCAGAACCGCAAACGCGGCTGAGTCTCGAACGTCAGGATTAGATAAGGCGCGGTTCGCCGCGCCGGCGTCAATTCGCCGCGGCGCGGGGTCGTCGCGAATTCCCGCCGATCGGAGGGGATGCTCCCCGAAAAATCGTCATCTTCGTCGATTAGCGTCTAAATCGGCGCTGCGGGTTCGGCCGAAACCCGGGCGCGAAAGCGCGGGGCGGCGCGCTCGCCTTGACACTGCCACGCCGTTGAAGTTGCTTCGGCCGAATGACGGTGGCGCGGCGTCGCTCGATTCCTTCGGGGGGAGACATATGTCCTATCAACCCAACAGATGGGCGATCGGTCTCGTTCCGGTGGCGGTGCTGTGGGTGCTCGGAACTACGGGCGCGCTGCAGGACGTCGAGCATACACTGTCGCGCGACGTCGACAGCGCAGTCGGCGGCGACATCGACGGCGCGCGGACGAAGACGTTCGGCCGTGACGTCAGGCTGCGCGGCTACGCCTTTACCCACACCAGCCTGACCAACTCGATCGACCAGGCGTATTCGGTGTCGGGCGTGCGTTCGGTCGATTCGAGCGGGGTCGGCGTGATCCCCGCGGTTTCGCCCTATGTCTGGTGGATCGTCCGCGACGGCGATCGGGTGACCACCTCCGGCGACGTGCCCGACCCGAAGGTGAGAACCGCCATCGCCGCCGCGGCGAAATCGATCGGGACCGCCGACGTGCTCGACCGCTCCACCTACGGGCGCGGCGCGGCGGAGGCGCTGCCCGCCGCCGCGGAGTTTGCGGCGCGCGTGCTGGCGAACTTCCGCCGCGGCTCCGCCGTGTTCACCGACGGCGCCCTGGAGGTGAACGGCTTGGCCGCCGACGCCGCCGGCTACGACAAGGCGCTGGCCCTGCTGAAGGCGCCGCCGGACGGCGTCAAGCTCGCGACGGTCGACGTCACGCCGCCGATCGCCTCGCCATTCGCCTTTTCCGCTGTGACGAGCCAGGGCGCGCTGTCGCTCGCCGGCGGCGCCGTTTCGGAGAAGCAGAAGGCCGCGCTGCTCGCGCTGGCGGCGAAGCTGTTCCCGGGCGCCAAGATCGACGACAAGCTTGCGCTGCAAAGCGGCGCGCCGGGCGGCGAGAGCGCGGCGCAGGAATGGGCGCTCAATGCGCTGGCGAAGTTGCAGAGCGGCAAGGCGACGCTCAGCGACGAGGCGATCACGCTGAGCGGCAAGGCGCGCGAGCCCGGCGACATCGAGGCGGTGGCGGCGCTCGCCGCGCGTGCGCCGGCGGGATTCGCCGTGAAATCCGACGACATCGCGCCGGCGACGGTCAAGACCTACTCGTTCGCTGTGATGCGCGACGCCGACGGGCTGCACTTCACCGGCTTCACGCCGGACGCCGCCGCGCACAAGATGCTCGAAGCGGCGGCGAAGGCGTCCGGCGGGGCAGTCGAGGACCACACCCAAATCGCCGCCGGGCTCGGCAAGGCGATCGACTTCAAGGCGCTGCTGAAATTCGCGATGACCGAGCTTACCGGGCTCGAACAGGGCAAGGTCAAGCTCGTCGGCGACAAATTAAGCGTGCAGGGTCGCACGTTGGATTGGCAGGTCGGCCAGCAGGCCGAAAACCGGCTCAAAACGCCGCCCGCCGGGCTGACGGTCGCCGATGCGGCCATCGAGCGTCCGCCGACTCCCGATGAGTTGGCGGCGGCGCGGGCGGAGAAGCTCAAGAAGATCGCGGCGGCGCGCAAGGCGGAAGAGGAGCAACAAGCCGAAGTCGCTCGTCAGGCGGAAGCGGAGCGCAAGGCGCAGGAGGCCGCCAAGGCCGAGGAGGCGCGCAAGGCGCAGGAGGCCGCCAAGGCCGAGGAAGACCGCAAGGCGGCCGAGGCCGCGCGCAAGGTCGAGGAGGCGCGCAAGGCCGAGGAGGACCGCAAGGCCAAGGAGGCGCAGTTCGTCGAGCAAGCGCAATCCGTCGCCGCGGCGGCGAGCGCCACCGAAGCCGCGCGCAAGGCGGTCGAGCAGGCGGCCGAGACCATCAAGGCGACGGAAGCACGGATCGCCGAGCTCGCACAGAAAGCGGCCGCCTCCGCGCAAGCCGCCGAGGCGGCGAGCAAATCCACGGCGGACGTCGCCCGCGGCTTCGTCGACGCGGAGACCGCGCGCCAGACCGACGCCGCGCAAAAGACCGACGCCGCCGTGAAGGCCGTCGCGGCGGCCGGCGTCGCGGCGCTGGCGGCGATCGAGCAAAACGTCAGCAAGGCCGAGCAAGCGGCGAGCGCCGCGGGCGAGGCCGCCAAGTCGGCCGACGAGACGGGCAAGAAGGCGTCGGCGGACGTCGCCGCGCAGGCGAAAACCGCCCTCGACGCCGGTCAGGCGCGCAGCGACGAAGTCGCCAAGAGCGCCGAGGCGGTGCAGAAAGCGGCGCAGGACGCGCTGGCTGAGATCGCCGCCGAGGTCGCCAAGGTCCAGGACGTCGCCAATAGTGCGCAACAGGCCCGCGACGCCGCGGACAAGGCGCGCAAGGACGACGAGGCCCGCCTCGCCGACCTTTTGCAGCAGGCCGATGCGGCCACCAAGGCGGCGGCCACCGTGGTCGCCGACGCCAAGGCCGCGGACGACGCGCGCAAGGCGGACGCCGCGCAAATCGCCGATCAGACGAGTCAGGCCGGCGATTCCGCCCGGACGGCGGCGCAGAGCGCAGCGGCCGCGGCGGAAGCCGCCAAGCAGGCCGGCGACGCCGCCAAGACGGCCGCGGACGCCCGCCAAGCCGTAGCCGACCAGGTCGCGCAGGACGCCGACAAGCGCGCCGCCGAGAGCAAGGCCGCCGATGACGCGCGCCAGGCGCAGGCCGTGACGATCGCCGATCAGGCGCTGAAGGCCGACGAGGCGGCGAAGGCCGCCGAGCAGAGCGCCGAGCAGGCCGCTGCGGCCGCCAAGGCCGTGCTGACGCCGGCCGCCACGCCGGCGCCGCTCAAGGCGCCCGACGCGGCCCCCGTCGTCGACATTGTCCAACTCGCCGCCATCGCGAGCAAGGCCGAGGAGGCGGCGAAGGCCGCGGCCGAGAGCGCCAAGCAGGCGAGCGACGCAGCTAAGGCCGCGCAGGACGCGACTGCCGCCAAGACGCCGGAGCCGCTGAAGGCGCCGGAACCCACGCCATCCGTCGATGTCAGCCAGATCGCCGACGCCGCGAGCAAGGCCGAGGACGCGGCGAAAGCGGCCGCGCAGAGCGCGACGCAAGCGGCCGACGCGGCCAAGGCCGCCGACGAGGCGCGTCAGGCCGCGGTGGCCGCCAAACCGGACGCCGAGGCCGGAGGAGAGCAGGGCGCCGACGCGGCGAGCAAGGCCGAGGACGCGGCAAAGGCCGCCGCGCAAAGCGCGACGCAAGCCGCCGACGCCGCCAAGACGGCCGACGAGGCGCGTCAGGCCGCGGTGGCGGCGAGCGCCGCCAAGCCGGACGCCGGGGCGGGCGGACAGCAGGTCGCCGACGCGGCGAGCAAGGCCGAGGACGCAGCGAAGGCCGCCGCGCAGAGCGCTTCGCAAGCCGCCGACGCCGCCAAGGCGGCCGACGAGGCCGGCAAGGCGGAGGCGGCGAGCATCGCGGAGCAAGCGCGCCTCGTCGAGGAGGCCGCGAAGGCCGCCGAGCAGGCGCGTCAAACCGCGGCGCAGGACGCCGACAAGCGCGCCGAGGCGGAGAAGGCCGACGCCGCCGCACTCGCCGATCAGGCGAGCAAGGCCGCTGACGCCGCCAAGGCGGCGGAGCAGAGCGCCACCGCCGCCGACCAGGCCGCCAAGGCGGTCGCCGACGCCGAGAAGGCCGCCGACGACGCCAGGCAGGCGGAGGCCAACGCTCGGGCGGAGGATGAGCAGAAGCGCGCCGCAGCGGCGCAAGCGATGGAGGACGCGCGCAAGTCCGATCTCGCCACGTTGAACGATCAGACCGGCCGGGCGGAGGCCGCCGCCAAGGCGGCGGCGCAGAGCGCAGCCTCGGCGCAGCAGACGGTCGTCGGCGCCGGCACGGCCGCCGCCGCCGTGCTCGCCGATCAGGTCGCCAAGGCCGAGGCCGCGGCGAAGACAGCAGCGCAGAGCGCCGCTTCGGCGCAGCAGACTGTGCAGGCGGCCGCCGACGCCGCCAAGGCGGCGGACGACGCGCGGAAGGCCGACGCCGCCGCTCTCGCCGATCAGGCCGGCAAGGCGCAGGACGCCGCTAAGTCCGCCGAGCAGAGCGCGACGTCGGCGCAGGAGGCGGCGAAGGCGGTCGCCGACGCGGCCAAAGCGGTGGAGGACGCGCGCAACAGCGCCGCGGCCGCGCTCGCCGACCAGGCGAACAAGGCGCAAGACGCCGCCAAGTCCGCCGAACAGAGCGCCGGCTCGGCGCAGGAGGCGGCGAAGATGGTCGCCGACGCCGCCAAGGCGGCGGAGGATACGCGCAAGGGCGACGCCGCCACGTTCGCCGATCAGGCCAACAAGGCGCAGGACGCCGCCAAGTCCGCCGAGCAGAGCGCCGGCGCGGCGCAGGAGGCGGCGAAGGCGGTCGCCGACGCCGCCAAGGCGGTCGACGACGCGCGCAAGGGTGATGCGGCGGCGCTCGCCGAACAAGCCAACAAGGCGCAGGACGCCGCGAAGTCGGCGGAGCAGAGCGCGGGCGCGGCGCAGCAGGCGGCGAAAGCGATCACCGACGCGGCCAAGGCGGCGGAGGACGCGCGCAAGGGCGACGCGGCGGCTCTCGCCGATCAGGCGAGCAAAGCGCAGGACGCCGCCAAGGCGGCGGAACAGAGCGCGGCGTCGGCGGAACAGGCGGCCAAGTCGGTCGCCGACGCCGCCAAAGCGGCGGAGGACGCGCGCAAGGGCGACGCGGCGGCTCTCGCCGATCAGGCGAGCAAAGCGCAGGACGCCGCCAAGGCGGCGGAACAGAGCGCGGCGTCGGCGGAACAGGCGGCCAAGTCGGTCGCCGACGCCGCCAAAGCGGCGGAGGACGCGCGCAAGGGCGACGCGGCGGCGCTCGCCGATCAGGCGAGCAAAGCCCAGGACGCCGCCAAGGCGGCGGAACAGAGCGCAGCGTCGGCGGAACAGGCGGCCAAGTCGGTCGCCGACGCCGCCAAAGCGGCCGAGGACGCGCGCAAGGGCGACGCCGCGGCGCTCGCTGAACAGGCGGCCAAGGCGGAGGAGGCGGCCAAGGCGGCCGCGCTCAGCGTCGCAGCGGCCGGCGAGGCGGCAAAAACCGCGCAGGACGCGAGCAAGACAAGCGCGAGCGAAGTCGCGGATCAGACGCAAAAAGCGGTCGCCGCCGCCAAGGCCGCCGAGCAAAGCGCCGCCGCGGCCGCCGACGCCGCCAAGTCGGCCGGCGATGCAGAGAAGGCCGAGGAGGATCGCCTCGCCGCCGCGCGCAAGGCCGACGAGGACGCCAAAGCCGCCGAGGACAAGCGCAAGGCCGACGAGGCGGCGAACGCGCCGCCGACGATGGCCGACATCAACGCAGACACCAAGCTCGAGCCGCCGCGCTGCGACAAGTACATGGTCTATCTGCTCAACAATACGAGCGTGCAATTCGCGCTCGGCCGGTCGACGGTCGCGGCGGCTTCGTCGGACCTGATCGCCAAGCTCGCGCATGTTGCGCAGCGTTGCCCGGACTCGCATCTTGAGGTCACCGGCTACACCGACAACCTCGGCGACCCCGGGGCTAACCGGCGCTTGTCCAAGGCGCGCGCCGACGCGGTGGCGGCGGCGCTGACGCGCGACGGGGTGGCGGCCAACCGCCTGACCTCGGTCGGGCGCGGCGCCGATGGCCCGATCGCCTCCAACGACACCGAAGACGGGCGGGCGAAGAACCGCCGCATCGAAATTCACGTGAAGTGACGCGCGGCGGAGATCCCCGACGATGTTTTATGACATAGCTTTTCTCTGGATCTGGCTGCTGCTGACGCTCATCGTCGGCGGCGCCGTGGGTTGGCGCAGCGAGGCCCCCGAGCCGCAAGGCCCGTGGTTCCACGGCTGGTTTCAGATCGCGTTGATCGTGCTGATCGTCGCCCTGTTGGCGTCGATCCTGCACATTTTGCCGGGGCGGCTCGGCTTCTGGATCGAGACGGCGGTGCTGTTCTTCGTCGCCTATCTGCTCGGCTGCCTCGCCGGCGGCGCGTTCAAGCGATTGCGCGCCTTGGCCTGAGCGCCGCTCAGGCGGCTTTTTCCGTCTTGGCGGTTTTTGTGAAGCGGCCGAGCGCGCTCGTCAGATAGCTCGCCACCGATTTGGCGCGCTCGACGTTGGCCCGGGCGCGCGCGCTGAGATAGTCGATGTGGATTTGCGCGGCGTCGGCCAGCGTGGCGGCCTGGGCGATGTTCTCGAACGCGTCGATGGTGGCGCGTGTGTCCTCGAAGGCTGCCGACTGCGCCGCCCGGCTGATCCGGGCCATTTCCGAGACCGCTTCGGCCGCCAGGGTTTCCGCTTTCGACGTGGCTTTCCCCGTCAACCGTTCGGCGTCCTTCGCAAACTTGCGCGCCGCGTCGGCCGCGTCGGATGCGAACGCGCGCGCCTCGTCGGAAGGTTTCGTTGCTCCAGTATCGGCGGTGTCGCTCATGCACGCCTCCACAAGTTGTGCGCCAACACTATAGCAAAACTCAGCCAGGGCGAATCAGCGAGGGAGACTGCTTGGCAAACGCCGGCCACGATTGATAGAGCCTACTCCGATCAAACGGAAACGGCGTCATCGCGAGCGGAGCGAAGCGACCCAGCGGCGCCGCTGACGCTGACCGATCCTGATGACCGACGATCTCGGAACGCTGGATGGCTTCGCTTCGCTCGCCATGACCGTGTCGCGATTGAAAGCGATCGAAAGCGCCCCGTCGCGACTATCAAATCGCCGCCTCTCACGCCCGCTCGAACCCGCGCCGCAGCTCCCAGTCCGTCACGCGGCGGTCGAACTCCGACTGCTCCCATTCGGCGGCGTGCAGATAATGGTCGATCACCGGATCGCCGAACGCGGCGCGCAGCATCGTAGAGCCGCGCAGCGTCTCCGTCGCGGCGCGCAAGGTTTTGGGGATATGCGGCGCGTCGCCTTGATAGGCGTCGCCGACAAACGGCGGCGCCAGGTCGCGCTCGGCGTCGACGCCGGCGAGGCCGGCCGCGATCAGCGCGGCGAAGGCCAGGTACGGGTTCAGATCGGCCCCGCCGATCCGGCATTCGATGCGCGCCGCCTTCGTGCCTTCCCCGCAGAGGCGAAAGCCGGCGGTGCGGTTGTCGACGCTCCACACCGCGCGGGTAGGAGCGAACGTTGCCGATTGAAAGCGCTTGTAGGAGTTGATGAACGGCGCGAGGAAATAGGTGATTTCGCCAGCGTGCGCGAGCTGGCCGGCGACGAAGCGGCGCATCAGCGTCGACATGCCGCGCGGCGCGTCCGGGTCGTAGAACAGCGGCGCGCGGCCGTTCTGATCCCATAGCGAAGCATGGATGTGGCTCGAGGAGCCGGCGAGATCGCCGCGCCATTTCGCCATGAACGTCACCGACTTGCCGGCGGCGTAGGCGATCTCCTTGACGCCGTTCTTCAAGATGACGTGGCGGTCCGCCATCTCCAGCGCCTCGGCGTAGCGGACGTTGATCTCCTCCTGGCCCGGCCCCCATTCGCCTTTGGAGTTCTCCACGGGGATGCCGGCGCCGTGCAGGCCGTTGCGGATCGCCCGCATCACCGGCTCTTCTTTGGAGGTTTGGAAGACGTGGTAGTCCTCGATGTAGTAGCCGGCCGTCTTGGCGTCGCGATACCCGCGCGCGAACAGGTCGGAATAGGTCTCGTCAAACAAATAGAATTCGAGCTCGGAGGCGAACATCGCCTTCCATCCGCGTTCGGTCAACCGCGCGAGCTGCTTTTTCAGGATCGCGCGCGGGCTGTGCGGAATGTCGTGGCCGTGATGGTCGACGACGTCGGCGAGCACTAGCGCGGTCGCGGTCAGCCAGGGAACGCGACGCAGCGTGGCGAGGTCCGGCTTCAGCACGAAGTCGCCGTAGCCTTGCTCCCAACTCGCCGCCGCATAGCCGGGCGCCGGCTCCATCTCGATGTCGTTGGCGAGCAGATAGTTGCAGGCGTGCGTCTCGTCGTGCGCGCTTTCGACGAAGTGCTCGGCGTGAAAGCGCTTGCCGACGAGCTGCCCGACCATGTCGGCGAAGGCGACGACGACGGTGTCGATCTCGCCCGCCGCGACGGCGCTTTTCAACCTTTCGAACGACAACATGCCGCGCATGCAATTCCCCTTGGCTTCCGGCGCATTTGGCGCCTGGCGCGGTCGGTTGTCGAGAGTTGCGCCGAGCGCAATGCGGCGTCATGACATGGCGCGGAGGCCGTCATGGCGCTGAGGTTTCTTATTGTCGAGGGCAATACGGCGGCGGATCGCGAGACGTACCGCGTCGGCTTCGGCAAGACGGCGAGCCAATCCTACGCCGAGACGCTGCGCGGGCTGGCGCCCGATGCAAGCTGCGACATTTGCTTCGCCGCCGACCCCGATGGCGAGCTGCCGGCCGCGCTCACGGACTATGATGGCGTGTTCATCACCGGCTCGGCGCTGAACGTCTACGACGGCGGCGCGGCCGTCGAGCGGCAGATCGCTTTGGCGCGCGCGGTCTTTGCCGCCGGGACGCCGTTCTTCGGCTCCTGCTGGGGCTTGCAGGTCGCCTGCGCCGCCGCCGGGGGCCGGGTGCTGCGAAATCCGCGCGGCCGCGAGATCGGCGTCGCGCGGGCGATCACGCCGACGCAAGCCGGGCGCGGTCATGCCCTGCTGGCCGGACGGCCCGCGGCTTACGATGCGTTGTGCAGCCATCTCGACATCGTCGAACTGCCGGAAGCCGGGGTCGTCCTGGCTTCGAACCCGTTGGCGCCGGTCCAGGCGGCCGAGATCGCGCATGACGGCGGCGTCTTCTGGGGCGTGCAGTATCATCCGGAATACGCGTTCGCCGAGGTCGCCGCGATCATCGAGCGCCGCGCCCGCGCGCTGGCGCGCGAGGGCCTGGTCGCCGACGAGGCCGCGGCGCAGGCGTTCGCGGCGGAGCTGCGGACCCTCGAACGAGGCGCCGCCGCCGCTCGGCGCGGCCTGGCGGCTCGGGCTGCAAGAGAGCGTGCTGACGCCGCAGGCGCGGGCGCTGGAGCTTACGAACTTCCTCGCCGCGCGGGTTCGCCCGTTCCAGTCGGAGCGGGGACGGGCCTGAGCGGGCTCCGGCGGTGTAGACGCGATCTCAGGATCGCGCCGGCGCCGCCTGCGCGGTCTTGAGACCGCGCCTGCAATCGGCGGCTCAGTGCGGGCTGAACACCAGTTCGCTGCGGCCGCGACGTTTCGTCACGAGGATTTGGCTGTGAACGCGACCTGGGCGCGCCCGGACGGCGGCGGGCGCCCCGCCGACCGGCGCCGCGCCGACATGAACCGCCCGCGCCGCCGGCCCCTGGCGGGCGAGGCAGGCGTTATAGGCGAGCGGGTCCTCGATCTTGGCGCAGTCCTCGGCGGCGGCCGGGGCGCCGACGAGGATTGCAATCAGCGCCAACGCCGTCCTCATCCGCGCAGCGTCGCTCCCGTGCGCTTGCCAACCTCGGCGACGATCTTTTCGACCACCGCATCGATTTCGGCGTCGGTCAGCGTCCGCTCGCGCGGCTGCAAGGTGACGCTGATCGCCACCGACTTCTGGCCCTCGCCGACGCCGGGGCCGCGATAGACGTCGAACACTTGCGCGTCGGCGAGCAACGTCCTGTCGGCGGCGAGCGCGGCCTTGATGAGGTCGGCGGCGCGGGTCGCCTCCGCCGTCACGAAGGCGAGGTCGCGCTCGACCGCCATGAACTCGGAGCGTTCGAGCTTCGGCTTGGCCCTGGTCGGCCGCGCCTTGGGCGCCGGGATCGAGTCGAGCACGATCTCGAACGCCACCAGCGGCCCCTCGACATCCAGCGTCTCGCAAGCGGCGGGATGCAGTTGCCCGAACCAGCCGACGATATTCTTCGGCCCGAATTGCACCGTGGCGCAGCGCCCGGGATGCAGGAACTTGGGGCCGCCGGGGACGATCTGCGCCGCGCCCTCCGGCACGCCCAGCGCCGCCAGCACGGCGAGCGCGTCGCCCTTAGCGTCGAACACGTCGACGGCGCCGCCGCCGCTCCAATGCCGGCCCTCGCCGTGGCGCTTGGCGAGGCCGCGCCGCAGCGCGGCGGCGCACATGCGTTGGTCGCGATCGCCCGCGCCGAGGAACACCTGCCCGACCTCGAACAGCGCGACGTCGCGATAGCCACGGCGCGCGTTGCGCTCGGCGGCGGCGGCGAGTCCGGGGATCAGACTTGGCCGCATGTCCGACATGTCGGCGGCGATTGGGTTGGCGAGTCGCAGCTCGGGCTGGCCGCCGCCGAACAGTTCCGCATGAGTTTGCGCGATGAACGACCAAGTGATCGCCTCGTCGAGCCCGAGCGCCGCCAACGCGCGCTTGGCGACCCGCGTGCGTTTCTGCAACAACGTCAGCACCGGAGCCGGCACGCCGGGGGCGAGCCGCGGCAGCGGCGTCGAGGCGACGCGGTCGAGGCCGGCGATGCGGACGATCTGCTCGACGATGTCGGCCTTGCCGTCGATGTCGGGCCGCCAATTGGGGACGATCGCTTCGCCGTTCTCCAGCTCGAAGCCGAGCCGCTGCAAAATCGCCTCGCCCTCGGCCTGGGGCACGTCGAGGCCGGTCAGCCGCTTCACTTCGCTGTAGGGGAACGGCACGCGCTTGCGCAGCCTCGCGGGATCGCCGGCGACGAGCAGGCGCGACGGCTCCCCTCCGCAAAGCTCCAAAACGAGCTTCGTCGCCAGCTCGGCGCCGGGGACGCAGAAATCCGGATCGACGCCGCGCTCGAAGCGATAACGCGCGTCGGTGACGATGCCGAGGCTGCGGCCGGTGCGGGCGATATTGTTGGCGTCCCACAGCGCGCTTTCGATCAGCACGTCGGTGGTGTTTTCGTCGACCCCGGTGCGCTCCCCGCCCATCACGCCGGCGATCGAATCGGCGCCGTTGTCGTCGGCGATCACGACCATGCCCTCGCTCAGCGCGTAGCTGCGGCCGTTGAGCGCGAGCACGGTCTCGCCTGGCGCAGCGAGGCGCACGACGAGATCGCCCTTCACTTTGGCGGCGTCGTAGACGTGCAGCGGCCGGCCGCGATCGAACGTGAGATAATTGGTGATGTCGACCAGCGCGTTGATCGGCCGCAAGCCGATCGCGCGCAACCGCCGCTGCATCCAATCCGGCGACGCCCCGTTGCGGACGCCGCGCACCAAACGCAGCGCGAAGGCCGGGCAGAGATGCGCGTCGAGGTCGAGCTTCACCTTGACCGGACCGTCGAAGCCGCCGCTGATCGGTGCGACGGCCGGCGTCTTCAGCGTCCCCAGACCCGCCGCCGCGAGATCGCGGGCGATGCCGGAAATCGCGGTGGCGTCGGGCCGGTTCGGCGTCAGGCCGACGTCGATGACCGGATCGTCGAGGCCGGCGTAAGCTGCGTAAGCGACGCCGACCGGCGCGTCGGCGGGCAGGTCGAGAATGCCGTCGTGGTCGTCGGAAAGCTCCAGTTCGGCGCCCGAGCACAACATGCCGTTCGACTCGACGCCGCGGATGACGCCTTTCGCCAGGGTAATCTTCTTGCCGGGGATATACGTCCCGACCGGCGAGAACACGCCCTTCATGCCGGTGCGGGCGTTCGGCGCGCCGCACACCACCTGCACGGGATCGCCGCCGGCGTCGACGAGGCAAAGCCGCAGCCGGTCGGCGTTGGGATGCGGATTGGCCTCGATGACGCGCGCCACGACGAAGCCGGCGAGTTTTGCGCTGGGGTCCTCGACGCTCTCGACCTCAAGGCCGATGCGGGTCAACGTCTCGACGATCTCGGCCAGCGAGGCCGTGGTGTCGAGATGGTCCTTCAGCCAGGAGAGGGTCAGTTTCACGCCTTAGCGCCTTATTGTTTCGAGCGGCGCTTCGTTATCGGAAAACGCGGCGGGCGCAATGGCGTCGTCGAACCGGACGCCACTTGCCAAGACGAACGCCGCCAAAGGACCCGACTTATGGCGACTATGCCCTTAATATGGTAACCCCTCCGCCATGACCGCCGACCAGACGCGCATCCTGGAATTGTTTCGGGCGCTCAGCCCCGACGAACGCGAGGCGTTGCTGCCCCGACTCGCGGAGGCGTCGGCGGCCGCGGAGGAAGCCGACGATCTGAGCGCCGTCGAAATCGCGGCGATCGACGAGGGTCTCGCCCAGATGCGGCGCGGCGAAACGATTGGCGCCGATGAACTTTTTGATCGCCTGGGCAAGAAGTTCGGTTTTTCGAGCGTATGAAGGTCGTCTACAGCGCAAGGGTCGAAGCCGAACTCGATATCCATTTGAGCGAAGGCATAGCGAGATTTGGCAGTCGCGTGGCCGAGAGCACTTTCAAGAAAATCCACCACGCCTTGAACATCACTCTTGGCGCGCAACCGCATTTGGGCCGCTTTCTGCCAGCGCGCGACGTCTACAGATATGTCATCGCCAAAACGCCGTTCGTAGCCTACTACCACGTAGACTTTGTCGCAGACGAAATCACGATTTTGGCGATTTTTCGGGGCGGCCAAGACCGAGCTGAGTTCGAGGGCCACTGAAGCCCTACAGCGACAGCCCCGCCGCGTTGCCGATCTCGCCGACGATCCCGCGCCGGAAAAGCAGCACGCAGGCGACGAACACCGCGCCCTGGATCACCGTCACCCACTCGCCGAACTGGGCGAGGTAGTTCTGCATCGACACGACCACCACCGCGCCGACGACCGGGCCATAGAGCGTGCCCATGCCGCCGAGCAGCGTCATCAGCACCACTTCGCCTGACATCTGAAACGAGACATCGCTGAGCGAGGCGTTCTGCACCACCAGCGCTTTCGTGCCGCCGGCGAGGCCGGCGAGCGCCGCCGACAGTACGAACGCCAGCAGCTTGTACAGCGGCACGCGAAAGCCGAGCGAAACGGCGCGCGGCTCGTTCTCGCGGATCGCTTTCAGAACCTCGCCGAACGGCGAGTTGATCGTGCGGTAGACGATGAAGAAGCCGATGAGGAACACCACGGCGACAAAGCCGTAAAGCTGCGTCGGGCTGGAGAGATCGACGAGGCCCAGCACGCGACCCTGCGGCACGGATTGGATGCCGTCCTCGCCATGCGTGAACGGCGCCTCGACGCAGAAGAAATACACCATCTGCGACAGCGCGACGGTGATCATCGCGAAATAGATGCCCTTGCTGCGGATCGCCAGCGCGCCGGCGACGAGCCCCATCGCCGCCGCCACCAATACGCCGCACAGGATCGACAGCAGCGGGTCCAGCTCCCACACCTTCGCCGCGTGGGCGGCGACGTAGCTCGCCATGCCGAAGAACATCGCGTGGCCGAACGACAGCAGGCCGACATAGCCGATCAACAGATTGAACGCGCAGGCGAACAACGCCACGCACAGCATCTCCATGACGAAGAACGGATAGGCGAAGAATGGCGCGGCGGCGATCAGCGCGATCATCACGACGCCGGCGATCGCGAAGTCGCGGTCGGCGTGACGGGCGCGCTCGGGCGCGGCGGCGACGACGCTCACGCCACCCTGCCGAACAGGCCGGACGGCCTGATGATGAGTACGATCGCCATGATGACGAACACCACCGTGTTGGAGATCTCGGGATAGAACACTTTGGTCAGGCCCTCGATCACGCCGAGGGCAAATCCGGTGAGGATCGAGCCGAGAATGGAGCCCATGCCGCCGATCACCACGACCGCGAACACGACCGCGATGATGTCGGCGCCCATGCCAGGCCGGACCTGGTAGATCGGCGCGGCGAGCACGCCGGCCAAAGCCGCGAGCGCGACGCCGAAGCCGTAGGTCGCGGTAATCATCAGCGGCACGTTGATGCCGAACGCGCGCACCAGCGTCGGGTTCTCAGTGGCGGCGCGCAGATAGGCGCCGAGCCGCGTCTTCTCGATGGCGAACCACGTCGCCATGCAGACGACGAACGAGCAGACAATCACCCAGGCGCGATATTTGGGCAGGAACATGAAGCCAACGTTGTAGGCGCCGGCAAGCGCGGCCGGCGCCGGATAGGGTTTGCCGGAGGAGCCGAACTCGTTCTGGAACAGGCCCTGGATGACCAGCGCGAGGCCGAACGTCAGCAACAGACCGTAGAGGTGATCGAGCGAGGCGATGCGGCGGATCATCAGCCGCTCGACGACTGCGCCGAGGAGGCCGACGATCAGCGGCGAGAAAATCAGCGCGAGCCAGTAGTTGGCGCCGAGGTATTGCAGCAGGAAGTAGGCGACGAAGGCGCCGACCATATAGAACGCGCCGTGCGCGAAATTGACCACGTTGAGCATGCCGAAGATGACGGCGAGGCCGAGGCTGAGCAGGGCGTAGAACGAGCCGTTGATGAGGCCGATCAGCAGCTGGCCGTAAAGCTGCATCGGGGTGATCGAGAGGGCGAGCAGCATCAGCGGGACCGCAGGTCGACATGGCGAGCGAAGCGAAGCCGTCCAGCGCCGGGGCAGGCCGCTGTCCTCGCAAAACGCCAGACTGACCTCGTGAAGGCCGCGCCGACAACGCCCCACCGCGTATTGGCGGCGCGGTGGAGGGCTTCGCTCCGCTCGCCATGACGGTGGGAGGTCGCCTTGCCCCGCTCAAACGCCGAGATAGTCATGCAGCTTGTCCATGTTGGCGGAGAGATCGGCGGCGGCGAAGGCGTCGATGATCTTGCCGTGCTCCATCACGTAGAAACGGTCCGCCAGAGTAGAGGCCCAGCGAAAGTTTTGCTCGACCAGCAAGATCGTGAAGCCGGCTTTCTTGATCTCCTGAATCGTGCGGCCGATCTGCTGGATGATGACCGGCGCCAACCCTTCGGTCGGCTCGTCGAGCATGAGGAAGCGCGCGCCGGTGCGCAAGATGCGCGCGATCGCCAGCATCTGCTGCTCGCCGCCCGACAGCTTGCCGCCGCCGCTCGACAGCCGCTCCTTGATGTTGGGAAACAGCGTGAAAATCTGTTCGAGCCCCAGCCCGCCGGTGGGCGCGATGCGCGGCGGCAGCATCAGGTTCTCGCGCACGCTGAGCGAGTGAAAGATGCCGCGCTCCTCCGGGCATAGCGCGACGCCGAGCCGCGCAATGCGGTCGGAGGACAGTCCGACCGTCTCGCGGCCCTCGAATTTCGCCGAGCCTTTGCGCTTCCCCACGATGCCCATCACCGATTTGAGCGTCGTCGTCTTGCCGGCGCCGTTGCGGCCGAGCAGCGTGACGACCTCGCCCGGCCGCACCTCGAAATCGACGCCATGCAGGATGTGCGATTCGCCGTACCAGGCTTCGAGGCCCGCTACCTTGAGTTGCGCCTCAGACATCGCTGGCGCCGAGATAGGCGGTCTTCACTTCGGGGTTCTCGGACACGGTGGCGTAGTCGCCTTCGGCTAGCACGCGGCCTCGCGTGAGCACCGTGATGCGGTCGGAGAGATTTTGGACCACCTTGAGATTGTGCTCGACCATCAGCACCGTACGGTTGACCGAGACGCGGCGGATCAGCGCGACGATGCGGTCGATGTCCTCGTGGCCCATGCCGGCCATCGGCTCGTCGAGCAGCATCATCTCCGGTTCGAGCGCCAGCGTCGTGGCGATCTCCAGCGCGCGCTTGCGGCCGTAGGAAATTTCGCTCGCCAACGCGTTGGCGAAATTCGACAAGCCGACTTCCTCGAGAAGCTCCCGGGCGCGAGCGTCGTATTGCCGCAGCACCCGCTTCGAGCGCCAGAAGTCGAAATTGTCGCCGCGCTTGCGTTGCAGCGCGACGCGGACGTTTTCGAGGGCGGTCAGATGTGGGAAGACGGCGGAAATCTGGAACGAGCGCACCAGACCTAGCCGAGCGACGTCGGCGGGGCGCATCGCGGTGATGTCGCGGTCGTTGTAACGGATGCGACCGGAGGTCGGCGGCAGGAATTTGGTCAGCAGGTTGAAGCAGGTGGTCTTGCCGGCGCCGTTCGGTCCGATCAGCGCGTGGATCGAGCCGCGCCGCACGCGCAGCGATACGTCGCAGACGGCCTGGAATCCGCCGAAGGACTTGCCAAGCCCCTCGGTGACGAGGATGTCGTCCCCGCTCCCCTGCACGCCGCCGCCTCCCCGATCCCTCGCAACGTCAAACCATTGCGGCTGCGGCTTGTAAAGGGTTGTCTCGCGTGTTCATACGGTCTGCCGGGCCGCGGCGCGCGCGCCCGCGGCAAGCGAACGGATCGCCTCGTAGACCGTCCGCGCGGCCGGCGACAGCGGCCGCTTTCGCGCCGAAATCAGCCCGAACGGCTGCACAACCAGGGGAAAGGCGGTCGGCAGCACCGACAGAGTGCCGCCGGCCAAGCTCTCGCAGGCGAAGCGCGCGACCGGGCGACTGACCGCCGCCACCGCATCGGCCTCCGCGACCGTCATCAGCGTCATTGTCAGCGACGTCGTCGCCAGGAGGCGCCGCGGCGGCGGCAGGTTGGCCTCCAGGAACAGGTTCTCCAGCGCACGCCGCAGCGGCGTGCCGCGCGGCTGCATCACCCATTCGCAAGCCGTCAGATCCGCCAATCGCGCGGGCCCGCGCGAAAGCAGCGGATTTTCGCGGCGGACCACCAGCCGCGCCTCCTCGACGCCGACGGCGTAAGTGTCGAACTCGTCGGGATCGAGGTCGTCGGGCACCCGCGCCACCAGAAAATCCAGCCGGCCGGCGAGGAGATCGCGCGCGAGCACGTTGGAACTGTCGATCTTCACCGAAAGCTCGATCTCAGGGGCGGTTTCGCGCACGCGCAGCACCGTCGCCGGCATGAGGTCGAAGGCGGGGCCGCTGACCGCGCCGACCGCCACCGCGCCGCGCCGGCCCGCCCGGAGATCGCCGAGTTCTCGCTCGGCCTCGGCGAGTTGCAGCAGCACCGATCGGGCGTGCCGCGCCAGGGCCAGCCCTAGCGGCGTCAGCCGCACGCCGCGCGCCAGCCGCTCGCACAACGGGGCGGCGAACGTCGCTTCGAGTTCGGCGATCATCCGCGACGCCGCCGGTTGCGAGAGATTCAGCGCGTCGGCGGCGGCGCTGAGCGAGCCGCCGTCCTCGATCGCCGCGACGAGGCGAAGCTGCGCCAGTTTCAGCCGGCTCTGCGGCGGGGCGGCGCGGGGGCGCGATTCGACTTTCATGTGAATGACGGGCTCCGGGAATTCCGTTGACCCATAGCAAAAACGAATAGCTCACGTCATTCCGAGCATTTGACTGTCATACCAAAGTCTCTAGGAAGGCCGGCAACGGTGGGGGTTATCTCCGCCGGCGTCCGCACGTTCGCCTCAAGGGCGAAAGCGCGGCGCAGGGTCTCTCAACGGGAGGTTACGCATGGGTATCAAGGCGCTCGCGACTGCGGTCGCGCTCGGCGTATTGGCGTTTACCGGCGCGGCCAGCGCGCAGGACAAGGGCACGGTCGGCATCGCCATGCCGACGAAATCTTCGGCGCGCTGGATCGCCGACGGCGACAATATCGTCAAGACTTTGCAGGCCAAAGGCTACAAGACCGACCTGCAATACGCCGACAACGACATTCCGACCCAGTTGTCGCAGGTCGAGAACATGATCACCAAGAAGGAGAAGGTTCTGGTGATCGCCGCCATCGACGGCACCACGCTTTCGGATGCGCTGCAGCAAGCCGCTGACGCCGGCATCAAGATCATTTCCTATGACCGTCTGATCGTCGGCTCGCCGAACGTCGACTATTACGCGACCTTCGACAACTTCCAGGTCGGCGTCGAGCAGGCGACGACGATCGTGCAGGGTCTCGGCATCGACAAGGGCAAGACCGGCCCGTTCAACATCGAGCTGTTCGGCGGCTCGGCCGACGATAACAACGCCTTCTTCTTCTACAACGGCGCCATGTCCGTCCTCCAGCCCTTGATCGACAAGGGTACGCTGGTGGTCGTGTCCAAGCAGATGGGCATGGACAAGGTCGCGACCTTGCGCTGGGACGCGGCGACCGCGCAGTCGCGCATGGAGAACCTGCTCTCCGCCTATTACACCAAGAAGCACGTCGACGCGGTGCTGTCGCCTTATGACGGCATTTCGATCGGCATCATCTCAGCGCTGAAGGGCGTCGGCTACGGCACCGGCGGCACGCCGATGCCGATCATCTCCGGCCAGGACGCGGAGATCCCGTCGGTCAAGTCGATCCTGGCCCATGAGCAATATTCGACGATCTTCAAGGACACCCGCGATCTCGCCAAGGTCACCGCCAACATGGTCGACGCGGTGCTGTCGGGCAAGACGCCGGAGGTCAACGACACCAAGACCTACAACAACAAGGTCAAGATCGTTCCCTCCTACCTGCTGAAGCCGCTTCCGGTGACGGCCGCCAACGTCAAGTCGGCGCTGGTTGACAGCGGTTATTACAAGGCCGAGCAGCTGCAGTAATTTCGGCGTGAATTCTGGGGCCTCCGTTCGCGGAGGCCCTTTTGCATCTGGCGTCCCCAAGCGGCTTGGGGCAGAGTGACGCCCGGGGAGGGCGAAGCGACGCATGACCGCCATTCTGGAAATGCGATCCATCACCAAGACGTTTCCCGGCGTGAAGGCGCTGAGCAACGTCAATCTAGCGGTCGAAGAGGGCGAAATCCACGCCATCTGCGGCGAGAACGGCGCCGGCAAATCGACGCTGATGAAGGTGCTCTCCGGCGTGCATCCCGCCGGCTCCTACGACGGCGACATCGTCTACAAGGGCGAAGTGCGCAAGTTCGCCTCGATCGGCGACAGCGAACATCTCGGCATCATCATCATCCATCAGGAGCTGGCGCTCGCCCCGCAGCTCTCGATCGCCGAGAACATCTTTCTCGGCAACGAGACCGCGTCCGGCGGCGTGATCGACTGGGGGCAATGCTTCCGCCGCGCCCGCGACCTCATGGCGAAAGTGGGCCTTCGGGAATCGCCGACCACGCTCATCACCAATATCGGCGTCGGCAAGCAGCAACTGGTCGAGATCGCCAAAGCGCTCGCCAAGAACGTCAAACTGCTGATTCTCGACGAGCCGACCGCCAGCCTCAACGAAGCCGACAGCGCGGCGTTGCTCAATCTGATGCTGGAGTTCAAGGCGCAGGGGATGACGTCGATCCTCATATCGCACAAGCTCAACGAGATCGCCAAGGTCGCCGACAAGATCACCATCATTCGCGACGGCTCCACGGTCGAGACGCTCGACACCCACAAGGAGCCGATCAGCGAGGGCCGCATCATCAAGGGCATGGTCGGCCGCGAGATGACCGACCGCTTTCCGCCGCGCAGCGTGACCATCGGCGAGGAGCTGTTTCGTCTTGAGGACTGGCGCGTCGAGCATCCCCAGCACGCCGGTCGCGAGGTCATCAAAGGCGTCAATCTGCATGTGCGGCGCGGCGAAGTCGTCGGCATCGCCGGTTTGATGGGGGCAGGGCGCACGGAACTCGCGATGAGCGTGTTCGGCCGCGCCTATGGCCGCAACATCCGCGGGACCGCGACGCTGGAGGGCCGCAAGCTCGACCTCTCGACCATCCAGAAGGCGGTCGCGCAGGGGCTCGCCTATGTCACCGAGGATCGCAAGGTGCTGGGGCTGGTGCTGACCGAGGAGGTCCGCACCAACATCACGCTCGCCAATCTGGAGGGCGTCTCCAACGGCGGGGTGATCGACGATGCGCGCGAGGTCGCGGTGGCGAGCCGCTATCGCCAGGCTTTGCGCATCCGCACGCCGAGCATCTATCAACGCGCGATCAACCTTTCTGGCGGCAACCAGCAGAAGGTGGTGCTGTCGAAGTGGCTGTTCACCGAACCGAAGGTGCTGATCCTCGATGAGCCGACGCGCGGCATCGACGTCGGCGCGAAATATGAGATCTACGGGATCATCAACGAACTGGCGGGGCAGGGGAAGGGCGTGATCGTCATCTCCTCGGAGATGCCGGAGCTGCTCGGCGTCTGCGACCGCATCTACGTGATGAACGAGGGCCGGTTCGTTGACGAAATGCCGGCCAAGGAAGCCAGTCAGGAGAAGATCATGGCGTCGATCATGCGCCAATACGGAACCCGCTCATGAGCGCGCCCGCCGTCGCCCCCAATACGACCGCGACCAAGGAGATGCGGTCGGAGCTGTGGAAGGACAACCTGCGCGATTACGGGCTGCTGGTTTCGCTGCTGCTGATCGTCGGGTTCTTCTATGTCATCACCGAGGACCACGCTTCGGTGGCGCCGGTCAACATCACCAATCTGGTGATGCAGAACTCCTACGTCGTCATCATGGCGCTGGGGATGCTGCTGGTTATCGTCGGCGGCAATATTGATCTCTCGGTCGGCGCGACGGTCGGCTTCGTCGGCGCCGTCGCCGGCTCGCTGATGGTCTATGCGAAATGGCCTTATCCGATCGTCATCGTCATCAGCCTGGCGATCGGCTTCGGCATCGGCGCCATACAAGGGGTGCTGGTCGCCTACGCGAAAATCCCCTCGTTCATCGTCACCCTCGGCGGCATGCTGATCTTTCGTGGGCTCACCGGCAATCTGCTGCTCGGCCAGTTCGTCGGCCCGTTCGCGCGCGGGTTCCAGAACATCGCGTCGGGGTTCATTCCGGACTTCACCGGGCTCGGCGGTCTCGAAGCGTCGCTGCCGGATTGGGCGCATGTGAAGCTGCTGTCGCTGCTGATCGGCGTCCTCGGCGCGCTCATCATGTTCGTGATGTCGGTGCGCTCCTGGCTGCGCGCGCGGTCGGAGAACATGGAGGCGGAGCCGCTGCCGCTGCTGATCGTCAAAAACCTGATCTTCTCGGCGATCATCATCGGCATCGCCTACAACCTCGCGCTCTACAAAGGCTTGCCGGTGATCCTGGTCATCATGGCGGCGCTGGCGCTGTTCTACGGCTTCGTGACCACCCGCACGGTGATCGGCCGGCGCATCTACGCGCTCGGCGGCAACCGGCTCGCCGCGCAGCTTTCCGGCGTCAAGACCGAGCGGCTGATCTTCCTCACCTTCGCCAACATGGGCCTGCTCGCCGGGCTCGCCGGTCTCGTCGTGGCGGCGCGGCTAAACTCGTCGACGCCGAGCGCCGGCAATTCGTTCGAGCTCGACGTGATCGCGGCCTGTTTCATCGGCGGCGTGTCGGCCTCGGGCGGCGTCGGCAAGGTGATGAACGTTGTGATCGGCGCGTTGTTCATGGGCGTCATGAACAACGGCATGTCGCTGATCGGCCTCGGCATCTTCTGGCAGCAGGTGGTCAAGGGCCTCGTGCTGCTGGCGGCGGTCGGCGTCGACGTCTATCAGAAGAGCAAGGGCTGAGCGGCGGCGTGGACGCCGCCGCTCCGGGCGCGCTCAGGTGGGGCGGCGTCCACGCCGCCCTTGTTCAGCGCCTCAGCGCCCGTATTGCGCCTCTTGCGGCGTCGGCAGCCGGCCGTTCGGCGTCAGATTGTTGACCAGCTTCGGTAGCACCTGAGAAAGCTGGTCGATGAGCTGCTGCTGCGTCAGACCCGTGCGGGCGCTGAGTTGATTCAGCACATCCGGCCCGAGCGCCGCGCCGAGATGGGAGGGGTCGATCGGCTGGTTGGCGCCGGGGCCGACCCAGGAATTGACCTGCGCGCCCGCCCCGCCGCTCGCCAGCTTGCCGACGAGCCCGCTGAGGCCGCCCAGCAAGCCGCCGCCTTCGAGAAACCCTCCCGAGCCGGCCTGCGGCGCGGGGACGGGTGCCGGCGCGGTCGGCGCGGAGCTTCCGCCGAAAAAGTGATGCAGCAGCAGCGCGCCGGCGGCGATCGCGATCGGCGTCGCCAGATCGCCGCCCGGCACCGCGTCCTTCAGCGCATCATCGAAAAAGCTCATGGGTTCCTCCTCACTTTTGGGGCTTCTCCTTAGCGCCTTGCGTTTTTCACGTCCATGACGTCAAACCTGCCGCTAGGGCGCCCGCGGCGCTCGTCACTGAGGGAAACGCCATGGGTTGGATTGCCTGGATCATTCTCGGACTCATCAGCGGCTTTGTCGCCTCGAAGCTCGTCAACCACAGCGGGTCGGGCATCCTGATCGATCTCGTGATCGGAATCGTCGGCGCGATTATCGGCGGCTTCATCGGCGCCAAACTCGGTCTCGGCGGGATCGAAGGATTCTGGAGCCCGTGGAGCTGGTTGCTCTCGATATTGGGCGCCGTGGTAGTACTGTTGATCTACAACGCCGTATCACGGCGCGCTTAACGCGCCCTCCAACGGGCGGCGGAGGCGTCGTCGGTATCCTTCGCCTCCACCCAGCCTTCGATCGTCCCATCGCTCCGCCGAGCGCGCTTCCAGAACGGCGCGCGCGTTTTCAAATAATCCATCAGGAATTCCGCGGCCGCGAAGGCGTCGCCGCGATGCGTCGAGGCGGTCGCCGTCATCACGATCTGCTCACCCGGACGGATGGCGCCGAAGCGGTGGATGACGCGCACGCCCAACAGCGGCCATCGCGCGCGCGCGTCTTCAACGACGCGCGCGATCTCCGCCTCCGCCATGCCGGGATAGTGTTCGATCTCCAGCGCCGCCAGCCGGCCGCCCTCATCCCGGCAGAGGCCGACGAACGTCACGACGGCGCCGACGTCTCCGCGTCCGTGCGTCAAGGCGCGCGCCTCGGCGCTCGCGTCGAAATCTTCGGCCTGGACGCGGACCTCCACGCCGTCAGCCCCCGGTCATCGGCGGGAAGAACGCGATCTCGCGCGCCCCATCGAGCCGCGCGTTGGGTTTGACGTGGGCGCGATCCAGCGCCGCGCGGATCACTTTTTTGTTCTCGAACGCATGGGCGTAGCCTTCGTCGCGCTCGGCCAGCCAGTCGATTAACTCGCCGACCGTGGCGACGCCGGGCGGCGGATCGATCTCCTCCTCGGCCTTGCCGATCCGCTCGCGCACCCAGGCGAAATAAACCGCTTTCATGGCGTTCAAACGCCTCCGACGTGCTCGTAGCTCGCCTTCATATAGTCCCAGCCGGTGTAGAGCGTCAGCACCGCGGCGACCCACAGCAGCACGATGCCGATGAAATGCGCGCCCGGCAGCGCCTGTTCGCCGGCGGGCCCGGCGATGAGGAAGCCGAGCGCGACGAGTTGGGCCGCGGTCTTCCACTTCGCCACCGCCGTCACCGGCACCGGCACGCGCAACTCCGCCAGATATTCGCGCAAGCCGGAGACGAGGATCTCGCGGCAGAGAATGACGATCGCGGCGCACAGGCTAATCCCGGCGATGGTCCCGTTCGCCGAGAGCATCAGCAGCGCGGCGGCGACTAGCAGCTTGTCGGCGATCGGATCGAGCATCCGACCGAGCGAGGATTGCTGCGACCAGGCGCGGGCGAGATAGCCGTCGAAGAAATCGGTGATCGCGGCGACGACGAACACGCCGAGCGCCGTCCAGGCCGCCCAATTCTGCTCTGACCAGAACAGCAGCGCCACGACCACGGGCACGGCCGCGACGCGGCCGTAGGTGAGCAAGTTCGGCAGGTTTAAAGGACCGCCGGCGGCAGTCATTTTCGCATCGGCCATGGGACGCCCAAGTGACAGTTTACCCCCTCGCCCGTCAATAGAGCGGCGCCGTCCGGCGAAAGCTCGTGGCGGCGGGGCGCCCGATTGCGCTACACGCAGGGCAACGCAAAGGAGGCCGCATGCCGAACGTTCACGTCGTCGCTCACCCGCTGGTGCAGCACAAACTGACCCTGATGCGCGACAAGGAGGTGTCGACTAAGGGGTTTCGTCAGCTTCTCAACGAAATCGGCATGTTGCTCGCCTACGAGGTGACGCGCGACCTGCCGATCGAACTCGTCGAGGTCGAGACGCCGCTCGCCAAGATGATGGCGCCGTCGATCGCCGGCAAGAAGCTGGTGTTTGCGCCGATCCTGCGCGCCGGCGTCGGCTTTCTCGACGGGATGCTCAATCTCGTGCCGAGCGCCCGCGTCGCCCATATCGGGCTCTATCGCAATCCAGAGACGCTGCAGGCGGTCGAATATTACTTCAAGGCGCCGACCGACGTCGCCGACCGGCTGGTCATCGTCATGGACCCGATGCTGGCGACCGCCAATTCCGCGGTCGCGGCGATCGACCGGCTCAAGGCGCGCGGCGTCAGGGACATCCGCTTCGTTTGCCTGCTGGCGGCGCCGGAAGGGGTCGAGCGGCTCTCCACGGCGCATCCCGACGTCCAGATTTGGACCGCGGCGATCGACGAGAAGCTCAACGATCACGGCTATATCGTGCCCGGTCTCGGCGACGCCGGCGATCGCATGTTCGGGACCAAATAGCCGCGCGGGAATTTTGCGTCGCTCGCGCTTATTTCATCCGGGGCCGATGGCGGCGGCTTGCCGGCGCCGAACGGGCCGGGTTAAGCCGTTTGCACACGGAGGCCCTCATGCTGTTTGTCGCGACGTTGACCGACAAGCCGGATTCCAACGCCCTGCGGCTTGAGACGCGTCCCGCGCATCTCACCTACCTCACTGGCCTCGGCTCCAAAGTGAAGGCGGGCGGCGCGCTGCTGACCGCCGATCGCAAGGGCGTCATCGGCTCGCTGCTGATTTTGGAGGGCGAGGACGAGGCCGAGATCGAGGCGCTGCTGGCGCAAGATCCCTACGCGCTCGCCGGGTTGTTCGCCAGCATCGACATCAAGCCGTGGCGCCAGGCGGTCGGCATTCCGTTCGGCTGAGGTCGTGCAGGACCCAGCGACGAAGGCAGGCACAACCCTGTCATGAGCGTCAAATCGGCCCATTCCGTCATAACTGCACGCTTTGCACAAAATCTTTGTTGTTCTGAAAGAGTGTCGCCGCGTCCCGACGGAGATGCCCGGGACAAGCCCGGGCAAGACGCGGAAAGCGCCAATCAAACCCTTAAGTCCAGCGTCTGCGGGAATGAGCCCGGCCAATGACGGCGTCGGGCTACCGCCGTCGTCCCGCCGCCAGCCTTCGCTCCATCGCCGCCGAGTAGCGCGACATCGCGTAGCAGAACACGAAATAGAACAGCCCGGCGAACGCGTAGCCGGTCGGGAAGATCGTCGGCCCGGCCCAGGCGGGGTCCTTCATCGCGTGATCCAGCGCTTCGAGGAAATCGTTGATGCCGACGATCGAAACCAGCGTCGTGTCCTTGAACAGGCCGATGAAGTTGTTGACGATGCCGGGGATGACCAGCACCAGCGCCTGCGGCAGCACAACCAGCGCCATCATGCGCCGGTAATCGAGCCCGAGCGCCATCGCGCCCTCATATTGTCCGCGCGGCAAAGTTTGCAGGCCGCCCCGCACCTCCTCGGCCATGTAGGCGGCCGAGAACAGCGCGATGCCGACCAGCGGGCGCAGGAAACGGTCCGGCTCGGTTCCCGGTGGCAGGAACAGCGGCAGCATGTTGTTGGCCATGAACAGCACGGTGATGAACGGCACGCCGCGCACCACCTCGATGAACACGACGCTGGCGGCGCGCACGAACGGCAGAGGCGAGCGCCGCCCCAGCGCCAGCAGCACGCCGAGCGGCAACGAAACGACGATGCCGACGATCGCCGTCACCAACGAGACGAACACGCCGCCCCACAGCAGCGTATCGACGTGTTCGAGCCCCAGCGCCGGCGAGCCCGACAGCAGCAAAAAAGCCGCCACGGGATAAACCAGGAAAAACAGCGCCGAGCCGAGCCCGCGCCGCGGCGCGCCGGGCCACAGCAGCCAGGCGATCAGCACGGCGCCGAGAGCTTCGGTCAGATCGACGCGCCAGCGTTGCGTCTCCGGATAGGAGCCGTAGAGCAGATAATCGAGCTTGCGCGCGATGAACGCCCAGCAGGCGCCGTCCTGATGCTGACGACAGAGTTCGCCGTCCGGGGCGCTCCACACCGCGTTGACGGTCGCCCAGGCGATCAACGGCGGAAAAAACCAGAGCGCGAACGCGAGCAGCACGAGCGTCACCGCCGCATTGGCCGGCGACGAGAACAGGTTTTCGCGCGCCCACGCCAAAGGCCCGCTCGCCAGCAGCGGCGGCGGCAGGTGCGGCTCGGCGTCCACGCGAATGTAGGCGAGGCTCATGCTCAGCGCTCCCTTAGCGCGAGGCGGGCGTTGAACGCGTTGGCGGCTAGCGAGAGCGCCAGCGAGATGACCAGATAGACCGCCATCGTCACCGCCATCACCTGCATCGCGGCCTGGGTCTGGTTGAGCACCGTGCCGGCGAACACCAGCACGAGGTCGGGATAGCCGATGAACACGGCGAGCGACGAGTTCTTGACGATGTTGAGCCATTGGCTGGTCAGCGGCGGAATGATGAGCCGCATCGCCTGCGGAACGACGACGAGATGCAGCGTCCGCCCGCCCGTCAGGCCGAGCGCCGACGCGGCCTCGGTCTGGCCGCGCGAGACGGCGTTGACGCCGGCGCGCACGATCTCGGCGATGAAGCCGGCCGTGTAGGTCACGAGCCCGAACACCAACGCGACGAACTCAGGATAGAGCTGAACGCCGCCGCGCAGGTTGAAGCCTTTCAACTCGGCGTAGCTGAACGTGATCGGACGGCCGAGCGCGAAATAGACGAGGATCGGCGGGACGAGAATCGCAAACGTCGCCACCAGTCCGACCGGCGAGATTTGTCCGGTCGCGGCCTGCCGCCGGCGCGCGTAGACGGCGAAGGCGATCGCAGCGGCCAAGCCAGCCAGCAACGCCAGCGGGATCGCGAAGGCGCCGGCGCCGAATTCGGGGCGCGGCAGATAGGCGCCGCGGTTGTTGAGGAAAGCGACCCCGGCGAGCGACAGCGATTGCCGCGGACCAGGGAGCGCTTTTAGCACCGCGTTGTACCAGAACAGCAGTTGCAGCAGCAGCGGCGTGTTGCGCATCAGCTCGACGTAGACCAGCGCCAGCCGCGACAGGATCCAGTTCGGCGACAGCCGCGCGACGCCGACGAGAAAGCCGAGCGGCGTCGCCAGCGCGATCGACAGCGCGCCGACCAGCAGCGTGTTGAGGAGGCCGACCCAGAACGCCTGGCCATAGGTGGAGAGCGCCGAATAAGGGATCAGCGATTGATTGATGTCGAAGCCGGCGGTCTGGTTCCAGAACCCGAAGCCGATCGGGATGCCGCGCGCCGCCATGTTGGCGACGGCGTTGCGCCAGGCGATGGCGAACAGCGCAGCGAGCGCGATAAACAGCGCCGCCTGATAGACCATGCCCCTCGCCCGCGGATCTCTCCAGATCGCGTTCGCCATCTCGCCCCCAAATCCGGGAGCGCGACTTTCGCGCGCGCGCCCTCTCGGCGCAAGTGCGCGCCGCCGATCACGCGATTGGCGCCGAATTTCTGAAACTTTAAGTCGCTCTCAAACGTTGCCTTCGGGAAGAACGGAAAGAGGCTCCCATGTACAGGCTCGTCCGAAATCGCCAAGTCTCTGAATTATCGTCCGATCTGGAGACCCTGCGGATGTCGTGCGAACGCGTCGGCGACGCTTTCGTTGGGCTCAGCGTGCTGTTTGGCGGCGTCGCCGTCCTCGTCGCCGCGGTGGCGGTCTGGGCGCACGCGCCGATATTTGCGATGAGCGCAGGGTTTGCGCTTGCCGCTTCGCTGGCGTTCGCGGTCTCGGTGCGCGAACTTGGGAAGGCGGGCGTCGAGTTGCACCGGAAACCGGTCATGGTCGCTGCGCGATGGATCCATGATCGCCCTGCGCGGCTGCGCAAGGCGGCGTAAGCGGTCGTCAGCTTGACGGGAAGCGCGCGGGCGGCCATGGCTCGCGCGATTTTTGTTGTCAGAGACTCGACATGGCCAAGGACAAGAGCCCGGCGGAAACCGGCTCGGAAGAGATCAACTCGGGGCATCTGCGCGCCTTCATCGAGCGCATCGAGCGTTTGAACGAAGAGAAGAAAGCGCTCTCCGAGGACATCAAGGAGGTCTACGCCGAGGCCAAAGGCAACGGTTTCGATCCCAAAATCCTCCGCAAAATCGTCTCCATCCGCGGGCAGGATCCCGACAAACGGGTCGAGGAGGAGACGCTGCTCGACCTTTACATGGCCGCATTGGGCGCGAATTGAGCGCGCACGGAGGACTGCTTTGCCGAAGGAAACCCTGAGCCCGGCCGCGCAGCGGATCGCCGCCGCGTTCGAGGCCGCGATCGCCGCCCGGCGAGGGTTCGAGCGCCCTTATCCGCACTATCTGATGGACAATGTGTTCCCTCGCGAGGTCAGCGACGAGTTGGCCGAATTGCCGTTCGCCCCGCCGGTGCTGAACGGCGTCTCGGGCAAGCGCGAGTTGCACAACGACCAGCGCAGCTATTTCGACGCCGTTGGCGTTGCGCGCTTTCCGGTGATGGGCGCCGTTGCGGAGGCGCTGCAATCGACGCGTATCGTGTCGCAGATTCACGACGCCTTCGACGCGCCGATCGACGACACGTTTCTTCGGCTGGAGTACGCGCAGGACGTCGACGGGTTCTGGCTGCAGCCGCACACCGATCTCGGCGTGAAGCGGTTCACCTGCCTGATCTACCTCTCCGACGGCCCCGGCCACGAGGCGCTCGGAACCGACATTTACGAGCGCCCGGACAAGCATTTCGGCGTCTCGCCGTTCAAGCGCGGCGGCGCGATGGTCTTCGTGCCCGGCGACAACACCTGGCACGGCTTCGAGAAACGCCCGATCGAAGGCGTGCGCCGCTCGGTGATCCTGAATTACGTCACCGAGGAATGGCGCGCCCGCGAGCAGCTCAGCTATCCCGACGCCACCGTCCGTGTCGCCTGAAAGAACGATAATTCCATCTTGACTTCCCGATGGAATTTTTGTTTCATATTGTAGCGGCGGAACGCTGCACGGCGGGTGGAGACCAACGCGATGGGCAGGCTTGACGGCAAGTACGCTGTTGTGACGGGCGGCTCGCAAGGTCTCGGCGAGACGATCGCCCGCCATTTCGCCAAGAATGGCGCGGCCGGCCTGGTGATCTGCGGTCGCAATGAAGCCAACGGCGAGCGCGTCGCCAAGGCGATTTCCGACAGCGGTTGTCCGACCTATTTTGTCCGCGCCGATTTGGCCAAAGTCTCGGAGTGCCGCAAAGTCATTGCGGAGGCCGACAAGCGCTTCGGCCGCGTCGATGTGCTCGTCAACGCCGCCGCGCTGACCGATCGCGGCAACATCTTCGACACGACGGAAGAGCGCTACAACGAAATCTTCGACGTCAACGCGCGCGCGCCGTTCTTTCTGATCCAGGGCGCGGTCACGCTGATGAAGCGCGACAAGATACCCGGCGCCGTGGTCAACATCCAATCGATGTCGGCGCACGGCGGCCAGCCGTTCATCACCGCCTATTGCGCCTCGAAAGCCGCGCTGGCGGCGCTGACCAAGAACGTCGCCCACAGCCTCGTCAAGTACCGCATCCGCGTCAACGGCCTCAACATCGGCCACATGTCGACGCCGGGCGAGGACCGCATCATGAAGACCTATCACGGCGCCCGGGACGGCTGGCTCGATGAGGCGGCGAAGTCGAAGCCGGTCGGAAGGCTAATCAACCCTGAAGAGGTCGCCCGCGCCTGCCTCTATCTCGCCTCCGACGAGTCCGGCCTGATGACGGGATCGAACATCGACTTCGACCAGAACGTCCTCGGCGCCGGCGACCTCCCGCTCGAGCCGTGACGTGGGAACCAGCCCATGGTCGAGGGGTTTTAAGCGCGCCGGACGACGCATTCGTTTTTTAAAGATCGTCGGATAATACCAGATCGCGAGGATGAGAATCCATTCTACGGCTCGCCGTCATGGCCGGGCTCGTCCCGGCCATCCACGCCGTTCCGCCGTCCTTCACCTTCGAAAATAAAATTCGACTGTTAGTGCAACACCTTAAACGACCGCTCTCTCAGCCGCGTGGATGCCCGGGACAAGCCCGGGCATGACGAAACCGACGCGACTTTGAGTCATTCTCTCTGCGACTTGGTATAACCGGACAGAACTGCATCGCGGCTGTTCTCGCCCCTCTGGGACGGCGGATTTGCTGAGTCTTGCCAAAGGCGCGCCGTCAGGCGGCGGGCAGCAACAGGCGGAACGTGGCGCCGACGCCGAGCTGGCTCTCGACTTCCAATTCGCCGCCGATCCATTCCGCAAGGTCGCGACACAGCAGCAGGCCGAGGCCCGCGCCGCGTTCGCCGTCGGTGCCCGCCGAGGTTGAACGCCGTTCCAGCTGGAAGAGATTCGCGGTCTGCGCCTCGCTCATGCCGACGCCGGTGTCCTCGACCGCGATGACGATCCGGTCGCCGCGCAGGCTCGCCGAAAGCGTGACATGTCCGCCCGGCGCGGTGAATTTGAGCGCATTGGCGACGAGGTTGCGCAGGATCGCCGCCACCGCATCGGGCTGCGAGAGCACGCGGCTGGCCGACGGGACGGCTTCGACAACGATTCCTTTGGCGTCGGCGCGTTCCTGCAGCGCGGCCTTGCTGTCGATGAGCAGCGTGTCGACCTCGATCGGCGCCGGCTCCGCGGCTTGCCCCTCCATCAGCAGGCCGGCCCAGGAGAACAGGCTTTCGACCAGGCCGTGCGCCTGGTTCGCCGCCTCATGCACCGTCGCGGCGCGACGCGAGATCGTCGCGGGGTCGCTGCCGCCGACCATCTCGGCGAGCAGCTGGCTCATGCCGAGCAGCACTTGCAGCGGATTGCGCAAATCGTGGGCGATGATCGAAAGGATTAGCGTTTTCTGCCGGTTCGATCGCTCGAGCGCGCGCGCCTTCGCCTCCGCGTCGTTGCGGGCAGCCCGCAAACTGGCGACGAAGTCGCCGCGCGCCTTGGCGGCGCCGATCGCGCGCGCGAGATTTTCGGGATCGGCCTCGGCGCGGGCGATGCACTCGAACGCGCCGCCGCGCAAAAACGCGGGCGCCGGCCCTGCGCCGTTGGTCAGGGCGATCACGGGTCGACCGCCTTCCTCGGGCGCCAGCTCGCCCAATGCGTCGACGGCGCCCGGCAAGTCGCCATCGAGCAGAACGCAATCGAACGTTTCGCTGGCGGCCAGCGCGAGCCCGGCGGCGGCGTCCGCCGCGTCGATCAGCGTGAAGGGGAAGTTCGTCGTCGCCAGAGCCGCGCGAATTGCGGCGCGGCGTCCGGCGTCGTCGTCGATCAGCAGGATGCGGGCCGACGTCGCCAAGGGCGGCTCGTCACCACGACCGGCGCGCCACGACCGCAGGCAGCTCGATGGCTTCCTGACGAGGCCGCAACCCGACGAGATGGCAGATCGCGTAGACGAGATCGGCGCGGTTCATGGTATAGAAGTGGAATTGCGTGACGCCGCGGTCGATCAAGTCAATCACCTGCTCCGCGCAGACCGCCGCCGCCACTAGTCTTCTAGTCGTCACGTCGTTTTCTAGTCCCTCAAATCTGTCGGCGAGCCATGCCGGCACGCTGGCGCCGGCGCGTTTGGCGAAGCCGGTGGTCTGCTTGAAGTTCTGCACCGGCACGATGCCGGGCACGATCGGTATATTTATACCCGCCGCCGCCGCTACGTCGAGATAGCGCAAGAATAGGGAATTGTCGAAGAAGAATTGACTAATCGCGCGATCCGCGCCGGCGTCGACTTTACGCTTCAGCGCGTCGATGTCGTGGAACAGCGTCGGACTGTGCGGGTGTTTCTCGGGATAAGCGGAGACCGAAACCTCGAAGTCGGCGATCCGCTTGATCGCCGGCGACCAGATCCTCGGTGCGCTGATAGCCATCGGGATGGGCGACATAGGGCGCGTCGACGCCGCCGGGGGAATCGCCGCGCAGCGCTACGATATGGCGCACGCCGGCGTCCCAGTAGCCGCGAATCACGTCGTCGATCTCGCCTTTCGAGGCGCCGACGCAGGTCAGATGCGCGGCCGGCCGCAGATAGGTTTCGCGGGCGATCTTCTCGACCGTCGCGTGGGTGCGCGCCCGCGTCGAGCCGCCGGCGCCGTAGGTGACGGAGACGAAGTCCGGGGCGCAGCGGCGCGAGGCGCTCGATCGCCTCCCACAGCGCGGTCTCCATCTCCTCCGATCTTCGGCGGGAAAGAACTCGAACGAGGCGCTGCACGGTCGAGCCCGAGCGGCTCAGTCGGGCCGGCATATGCAGCATCAGGCAAACTCCCGCGAGGCGTTGACGTAAATCGTCGGAGATGATTCGGGGATCGCGCGCCAGCCAGACGACGACGGTCAGCTTGCCGGTTTCGCGCGCGTCCGGGGCGATGCGGCGGGTCTCGACGACGTCGAGCCCCGCCTCCTTCATCAGCGCCGGCGATCTCCTCGCCGCTGAAGCCGAGGCGGCGATGCGCGAAATGCTCGCGCAACGCCTCCTCTTCGTGGGCGGCGAAATCGACGACCAGCAGCCGCCCGCCGGGACGCAGCAGCCGCGCGGCTTCGGCGAGCGCGCGGCCGGGATCGTCGAGGAAATGCAGCACCTGATGGATGACGACGAGATCATAGGCGCCGCGCTCCACCGGCGGGGCGTAGACGTCGCCCTGGCGCAGCTGCACGTTGCGCAAGCCGCTGCTCGCTCGATGCGGGCGCGGGCGACGTTGAGCATCGCCGGGCTCAGATCGACGCCGACCGCGCGACTGGGCGAGCGGGGCGAGCAGTTCGAGCATGCGGCCGGTTCCCGCGCCGAGGTCGAGCAGCGCCTGGATCGGCGTATCGCCGACGAGATCGAGGATCGCGGCTTCGACCTGCGCCTCGGGCGCGTGCATGGCGCGGATGCGATCCCATTCGGCGGCCTGCGCGGCGAAATAAGCGGCCGCCTGCTTGCGCCGGGTCTCGCGCGCCACCTCGAGCCGCGCCCGATCGGAGGCGAGCGTCGGATCGTCGGCGGCGACGCGGGCGATCAGGTCGCGCGCGAGCGCGCCGCCCGGTTCCGCCAGCCGGAAGAACGCCCAGGCGCCCTCGCGATGCCGCTCGGCGAGGCCCGCATCGACCAGCAGCTTCAGGTGGCGAGAGATGCGCGGCTGCGACTGGCCGAGAATGCCGACCAGCTCGCTGACCGTCAGCTCCGCTTCGCAGAGCAGGCCGAGCAGGCGCAGCCGCGTGACTTCGCCGGCCGCTTCGAGGGCGCCGAGCAGCGCTTCGAACGAGAGGGCGGGGGCGTGGAAATGAGACATAAAGATATGTTTATGTCCATATCCTGAAGAATGCAAGCGCCTTGGCGATGCGGTGTGCTAAAGCGTAGCGGAAACCTGCTGCGGAGAGCCGGCCAATGGAAGACCTCATCGTCATCACCTATCCCTCGGAAGCGCGCGCCGAGGAAATGCGCCAGAAGATTCTGTCGTTACAGTCGGAATATCTGATCGAGCTCAGCGACGCGGTCATCGCGGTCAAACACGAAGACGGCCACGTCAAGCTCAACCAGCTCATCCATCCGACGGCGACCGGCGCGCTGATGGGCGGCCTGTGGGGCGCGATGATCGGCACGATCTTCCTGATGCCGCTGGCCGGCGCCGCGCTCGGCGCCGGGGCCGGCGCATTGTCGGGGGCGCTGACTGATATCGGCGTCGACGACAATTCCGCCAAGCAGATCGCCGCGAGCCTGCAACCCGGTAACGCCGCGCTTTTCCTGTTGGTGCGCAAGATGACCGCCGACAAGGTGATGGACGCGCTCAAGGGCGCCGGCGGCCTGGTGCTGAAGACCTCGCTCGACCGGCAGAAGGAGCAGGCGCTGCGCGACGCGCTCGCGGGCGTTACGAGCGCAGCGAGCGGCTGAGGACATGACGCGCTAGGGCGTCATTGCGAGCGCAGCGAAGCAATCCATCTCCGAGAGATCGGAGTTCAACCGGGTAAGAAAGCAGCGGCGGCGCCATGGATTGCTTCGCTTCGTTCGCAATGACGGGATGCTTTATCCAGCCGGCTTTCGGCGCCGCCTCGCGGCGGCCGGTTGCGCGGCGACGCCGTGGGGACCGCACCAGCCTGGCAGATAGTCGGCCTCGGCCGATTTGGCGAGCTTGTAGGCCTCCTCCAGCGCGGCCTCGAACCCCTGGGTCAACGCTTTGCGCTTAATGCGCGGGCGAAAGAAATCCGCCCAAACGAACTCGGAGAACGGCGTCGCGTCCTTGGCGAAGCCGCCGGCGCGACGCAGCGCGCCGGCGAGCGCACGGTAGGGGTCGTCTTCGAGGCCCTCGACGGTTTTCGGCAGGCTTTCGTAATCGCAGCGGCGGCCCTTGTCGTCATAAGGATGGGTCCAGCCGTGGTAATCCATCAACGTCCAGAAATAGTCGGGCTCGGATTTCGAGAGATCGCCGACGACGATGGCGAAGACGTGGGTCTGTTTGTCGTCGAACAGCGCCCGCGCCAGATGATGATGGTCGGTGATGTAGCGCCTGCCGCTGGGGCCGAGCACGACCGGAACCATGTGTTTCTCGATCGCGGCCCGCTTCGAGCCTTCGCCCTTGCGCCGCCACGCCTCGCGTTTGCGCTCCACCTCGCGCATGCCGACCGTCATCTGCGTCGGCCGCAACTCCAGGATCGGCGTCGCATGCAGGACCGGGTCTCGAACGTTATTGGTTGTCACGCAACTCCCCCTTGCGGCGTCTTGTCGTAAGGTCGTCATAACGCGGGGCCGCCGTCCTCGAATAGACGCGCCGCGCCGAATTTGACCCTCGCGGCAAATCATGTTTGATCCGCGCGCAACCCAATTCAACCCCCGAACGAGCCGCCCGACATGCCGCGCCCCGAGCGTTACAACGTGCGCGAATCCGAGCCGAAATGGCAGAAGATCTGGGCCGACGGCGACGTCTTCGTCACGCCCAACGACGACGCGCGGCCTCGCTATTACGTGCTCGAAATGTTTCCGTACCCCTCGGGCCGCATCCACATGGGGCACGTCCGCAACTACGCGATGGGCGATGTCGTGGCGCGCTATCGGCGCGCGCGCGGGTTCAACGTGCTGCATCCGATGGGATGGGACGCCTTCGGCCTGCCCGCCGAAAACGCGGCGGTGCAGAACAACACGCCGCCCGCGCAATGGACCCACGCCAATATCGACGCGATGCGCGCGCAACTGAAGTCGATGGGCCTGTCGATTGACTGGTCGCGCGAAGTCGCGACCTGCGACGTCAGCTACTATGGGCATCAGCAGAAGCTGTTCCTCGACTTTCTTGAGGCAGGCTTGGTCTCGCGCAAGAAATCCAAAGTGAACTGGGACCCGGTCGACCACACCGTGCTTGCCAACGAGCAGGTGATCGACGGGCGCGGCTGGCGCTCCGGCGCGGTGGTCGAGCAGCGCGAGCTGACGCAATGGTTCCTGAAAATCTCCGACTATTCCGAGGAGCTGCTGGCGGCGCTCGACACGCTCGACCGCTGGCCGGAAAAAGTGCGGCTGATGCAGCGCAACTGGATCGGCCGCTCCGAGGGGCTGACGGTGCGTTTCGCGATCGACCCGGCCTCGCTGGGCGCGCTCGCCGGCCCCGACGCGTCGAGCGAACTGGAGATTTACACGACGCGGCCCGACACGTTGTTTGGCGCGCGCTTCATGGCGATCGCGCCTGACCATCCGCTGGCCAGCGCCGCCGCCGCGCACGATCCAACGCTCGCCGCCTTCATCGAGGAGACCCGGCGCATCGGCACCTCGGTCGCCGCCATCGAAACGGCGGAGAAGAAGGGCTACGACACGGGCTTGCGCGTCAAGCATCCGTTCAACGAGAACTGGACGCTGCCGATCTATGTCGCCAACTTCATCCTGATGGACTATGGCACGGGGGCGATCTTCGGCTGTCCCGCGCACGATCAGCGCGACCTCGATTTCGTCAACGCCTACGGGCTCGGCGTCACGCCGGTGGTCTGCCCGCCCGGCGTCGATCCCGCCGCCTTCGCCGTGACGGATACTGCCTATGATGGCGACGGCACGATGATCAACTCCGAGTTCCTCAACGGCATGACGCCGGCGGAAGCGCGCGAAGAAGTGGCGCGGCGGCTGGAGAGCCGGCCGATGGGCAACCGGCCGCAGGCCAAGCGGCAGGTTAACTTCAAGCTGCGCGACTGGGGGATTTCGCGCCAGCGCTATTGGGGTTGCCCGATCCCGATCATTCATTGCCAGGCGTGCGGCGTCGTCCCGGTTCCCGCCGCGGATCTCCCCGTCAAGCTGCCCGACGACGTGACTTTCGACCGCCCCGGCAATCCGCTCGACCATCACCCGACGTGGAAGAACGTCGCCTGTCCGCGGTGCGGCGCGCCGGCGCGGCGCGAGACCGACACGATGGACACGTTCGTGGATTCCTCGTGGTATTTCGCAAGATTCACCGATCCCTGGAATACGGCGCAGCCGACCGATCCGGCGATCGCCAACGCCTGGCTGCCGGTCGATCAATATATCGGCGGCATTGAGCATGCGATCCTGCATCTGCTCTATTCCCGCTTCTTCGCGCGCGCGATGAGCAAGACCGGACACATGGCGATCTCGGAGCCGTTCGCCGGCCTGTTCACGCAGGGCATGGTAGTCCACGAGACCTATCGTGACGCCGAGGGGCGATGGATCGCGCCGGCGGAAGTGCGGATCGAGGGCGACGCGGCGGGCCGCAAGGCGTTCAAGCTCGATGGCGGCGCCCCGATCGAGATCGGCGCCATCGAGAAGATGTCGAAGTCGAAGCGCAACACCGTCGATCCCGACGAGATCATCACGACCTACGGGGCCGACACCGCGCGCTGGTTCATGCTGTCCGATAGTCCGCCCGAGCGCGACGTCAACTGGACCGAGGCCGGCGTGCAAGGGGCCTATCACAAGACGCAGCGGTTCTGGCGGCTCGTCTGCGAGATCGAGCGCATCGTCGGCGCGTCGCGGCCGGAGAAGCCGGCCGTGTTCTCCCCCGCCGCCGCCGACATTCGCCGCGCCGCGCACGGCGCGCTCGCCAAGGTCGAGGACGACATCGAGCGATTGCGCTTCAATGTCGCCATCGCCACGATCTACGAGTTCGCCAACACGCTCTCCGCCGCCGTCGGCGCGATCGACACGGCGGAAATCGCCGACGACCTGCGCTTCGCCTTCGCGGAAGCCGGCGACATGCTGGTCGCCGCGTTCGCCCCGATGATGCCGCATCTGGCCGAAGAATGCTGGGTCGCGCTCGGCCACACGACGCTGGTGTCGCAGAGCCCGTGGCCGCAGGTCGACCGTTCGCTGCTGGTCGCGACCCATGTGACGATGCCGGTGCAGATCAACGGCCGCAAGCGCGCCGACCTCACCGTGCCGCGCGACGCCGACGCGAAAGACGTCGAGGCCGCCGCCTTGGCGCTCGACGCGGTCAAGCGGGGGATGGATAATAGGGCGCCGAAGAAGGTCGTCGTCGTCCCGAACAGGATCGTCAATGTCGTGGTTTGACCGATGGCGCGTGTTCGCCGCGCTGGCGCTGGCGGCGACCACCGCCGGCTGTTTCCAGCCGATCTACGGCGAGGCCTTTCATCCCGGCATCGTGCAGGCGATGCGCGAGGTCGAGGTCGCGCCGATCCCGGAGCGCATGGGCCATTATCTCTCCGACGATCTCATCAGCCGCCTCAACGGCTCCGGCGAGACGCCCAAGCCGACGTACCGGCTGACGGTTCACCTCTCGCAGAGCGTAACGACGCCGACGATCGAGTCGCAAATCCAGACCGCCGACGCCGCGACCGTCACCGGCACCGCTCTGTTCGCGCTGACCAAGATCGACGGCGGCAAGACCCTGTACGCTGGCTCGGCGACGAGTTCGGCGGTCTACGACCGCACGCTCCAGAGCTTCGCGGATTTGCGCGCCGGCCGCGACGCCGAGATTCGCGTCGCCAAGTCGCTCGCCGACGAGATTGAGCTGCGGGTCGCCGGCGTGCTGTCGCAGCCGCGCTGAAGGTTTCGCCATGCCGCGGCTGTTCACCGCGCTCGAAGTTTCCGACGACGTCGCCGCCGCCTTGGCGCTGGCTCGCGGCGGGTTGCCGGGCGCGCGCTGGATCGAGCCGGAGAACTATCACATCACGCTTCGCTTCATCGGCGACATCGACGCGCGGACGGCCAACGAGATCGCCGAGACGCTCGCCGACGTCCGGCGCCCGCGGGCGCCGATCGCCTTCGAAGGGCTTGCGTGGTTCGGCGGGGACAAGCCGCGCGCCATTGTCGCCAAGGTGAAGCTGGCGCCGGAGTTCGTCGAGTTGCAGGCCGACCACGAGCGGCGCTTGCGACGCCTGGGCTTGACGCCGGAGACGCGCAACTTCACCCCGCACGTAACGCTGGCGCGGCTGCGCGGGGTCGGGCCGGCGGCCGTGGCCGACTATCTCGCCGCGCGCGGGCGGCTGGAGGCGCCGAGGTTCGTGGCCGAGGAGTTCGTGCTGATGTCGGCGCGCGACGGGGTCGGCGGCGGGCCGTATGTGGTGGAGGCGGGGTTTCTGCTGGGGTGAAATGCTTGGTCGCGACGCATAACTTGGGTTGCTGACGACAATCACAGGCATTACGGCAATAGACTGAAGTTAATCAAGTAAAACCGTCATTGCGAGCGAAGCGAAGCAATATAACTCCGAGAGATCGTCCGTAAACCGGATAGGGATGCGTTAGCGGAGCCGTGGATTGCTTCGCTTCGCTCGCAATGACGATGTAAATGCGTAGTGTCGTAGTTTGGGCCAATCATGGCCCGAGCCCGGAAGGTTCTCGCTGAAGGAAAAGCAGTGGCGATCGATCTCGACATCGGGTCTCTGGAAAAGGCCATCGCCTCGCTAGAGGCGGCGCTGGTTCGTCACGACCAGACTCCAAACGAAGATCTCGTGCGCGACGCTTGCGTCCATCGCTTCAAGTTCAATTACGATTTGAGCTACAAGACGCTCAAGCGCTTCTTGAAGGCGACCGCCGCCAACCCGACCGACTATGACTCGCGGACGTTTCAGGACCTCATTCACGCCGGATCGGAGCGCGGCTTGTTAATGAGCGACTGGTCGCGCTGGAAGCAGTACCGCGAGGCGCGTAGCCTCACGAGCTACACTTACGACGAGACGAAAGCGCGCGAAGTGTTAGCCATCATCCCCGAGTTTTTTCGCGAGGTGCGCTACCTTCGAGATAAGCTCGGCGAGGCGATCTCGTGATCTCGCAGCTCGCGCTACGCCACACTCCGCCATGACGATTTCAACAGCAATTTAGGTTGGCTCAGACGCGGCAAGTCTGGCCGTAGCGCCAGCAGAAAGGGGAGGGGGAGCCGGAAAGCTGTGGGCTCCAATAAGTCGCGAGCGAATTTCGGCGACGGCGTTCCAATTATGGAAGCGAGAGAAGACGCTCTCCACTCCCCGCTCGTTGATACCTAAGAGAGCTTCCGCCCAATACGCGATCAACGCCCGACGTACTCCCGTAAGGCTGAGAAACTGCTGAGCCTCGGCAAAGCCCCCGGTGAAATATACGATGACCGATCTCGGTAGCGCGCTTGAGTAGGCATCATCTTGAAAGCCGCCGCTGCGCGACTCAATCCAGCCACGCACGTTCGGGAAGTCGTAGATCAGGCGGTCCACGACGATGGCGTGGGCGCCGCCTTGTGATCCGCGCGGTAGGGAGCTGTAGGCGACTTCGTGCCTGCCAATGTTGACCGTATAATATCGACCGCCGGCGGTTGCAGGAAAAAGCACGAAGGTCCATGCGCCCTGACTGTCGATCCACTGTAACAATCCGGTGAAGGCAAAGAGTTGCAGAATGAAGTTGGCGAACTCGTCATCCTGAAACATCCGGTCGATCTTCGGCCGCTTTACGATAAGCGCGGGATCGAGTTCGCCGAGAAGCGCCGATACCCGTTGCGGGGCGACCCGGAACAACTCGTTCGCGCCCGAGACGTCGGAGGCGAAATGACTACGAAACACAAAGTGCAAATGAGCCTCGACTTTGCGCCAGTCGGTCACTTGCCGAAAGTCCGAAAGCGTCCAGGGTCCGAGTTCTCTATAGGGCGACGATACGTTGACCTCGCGGATACGTTTCAGCGGCGGATGAGCCGTCCCTCCAATCTTAATAAGGTCGGTTTTCGGCGAGGTCAGGATATAAACGTGACCGCCCGCAGGTTCTTCTCGCTGCCGCTCCACGTATGTGCCCTTCCGGCATGTCTCGTCGGTCCGTCTGGGACCGGTAGAAAGACCGCGAAAATGAATAGCGTTGCGTAGTTTTTACATCAATACGATCGAATCGTCCATAGACATGCTTTACTCTATTTCTAAGTTGATTCGCAATTGCAAAAAAATACGTTGCAACAGTAGCTTATGAAAAATCTTTCTGAAAGTTCGGTCTTTGGCATTGCCCGGTTTTCGCTAGGGTAGGAGTCCATGCGGCGCCGCAACGGTGCCTGCCTCCGCGGAGCACGAACGCTGCGCGCCCGACTCGGCGCCGAGCCTGCGGCGGCGCTTAGAGCCGAAATGCGCCCCGCTCGATGCGCGGACACAGAATCGCGCCTAAAATAGTGAAATCGCTTGCGCGCGACCTGTCCCGTGCACCCCGCCGTCCACGGACCTTGACCCCTCCTTCCGCCTGTCCTACGCCGCGCCCCATGTCCGACCTCCGAGCCCTCGGCCACGCCTCAAGAATCCCCGACGCGCCCGACGCGCGCACGCTTGAGCGCGTACCCAATCCGCATCCCGACGTCGACTACGTCGCGCGCTTCGCCGCGCCCGAGTTCACGTCCATTTGCCCCGTCACCGGGCAGCCGGACTTCGCGCATCTCGTCATCGACTACGTGCCTGACCGATGGCTAGTGGAATCGAAATCGCTCAAGCTGCACTTGGCCAGCTTCCGCAATCACGGCGCTTTCCACGAGGATTGCTCGGTCCGGATCGGCAAAGAGATTGCCGCGCTGATCGAACCGCGCTGGTTGAGGCTCGGCGCCTACTGGTATCCGCGCGGCGGCATTCCGATCGACGTGTTCTGGCAGACCGGCGAACTGCCAAAGGGAGTCTGGGCGCCCGACCAGGGCGTCGCGCCGTATCGCGGCCGCGGCTGAACGAAACGCAGGGGAGGAATACGATGAACCGTCTCGCGGGGAAGACCGCTTTGCTGACCGCCGCCGCCGCCGGGATCGGCCGCGCCACGGCGGAAGCCTTCGCCGCCGAGGGCGCGCGGGTGATCGCCACCGATCTCAACGAGGCCGGCCTCAATGGACTGAAGGCCGAGACGCGGCGGCTCGACGTGCGTTCGACCGAAGCGGTCGAGGCGCTCGCCCGCGAGATCGGACCGATCGACGTGTTGTTCAACTGCGCCGGTTTCGTGCATCACGGAACCGCGCTCGATTGCTCCGACGCGGATTGGGATTTCTCGTTCGATCTCAACGTGAAGTCGATGCACCGCACGGTGCGCGCCTTCCTGCCGGCGATGCTGGCGAAGGGCGGCGGGTCGATCGTCAATGTCGCGTCGGCCGCCTCGTCGGTGCGCGGCATCCCGAACCGCTATGTCTACGGCGCCTCGAAGGCGGCGGTGATCGGACTGACCAAGGCGGTCGCGGCCGACTACATCCGCAACGGCGTCCGCTGCAACGCCATCTGCCCCGGCACGGTCGAGAGCCCGTCGCTGGAAGGCCGCATCTCGACGCTCGCCGGCCAGACCGGGCAGGCGGTCGAGGCGGTCAAGCAGGCGTTCGTCGATCGGCAGCCGATGGGCCGGCTCGGCAAGGCCGAGGAGATCGCCGCGCTGGCGGTTTATCTGGCCTCCGACGAAAGCGCGTTCACCACCGGGCAGATCCACCTTGCCGACGGCGGTTTCGCGCTTTAAGCCGCCGCGACGGCGTTCGCCGCGTATGTGACGCGAGGAGAACCCCATGCAGATGAACGACAGCCAGCTTGTTCCCGCCTCGCAGGACAAGGTTTGGGCCGGGCTCAACGATCCCGCCGTGCTCGCCCAATGTATCCCCGGCTGCCAGAAGCTCGAAAGGACCTCGCCGAACGAGATGACGGCGACGGTTGTCGTCAAGGTCGGGCCGGTGAAGGCGAGTTTCGGCGGCAAGGTGACGCTGTCCGACATCGACGCGCCGAACGGCTACCGCATTTCCGGCGAAGGCTCCGGCGGGGTCGCCGGCTTCGCCAAGGGCGGCGCGACCGTCAAGCTGACGGCCGAAGCCGCGGACGTGACGCGGCTCGACTACGCGGTCGACGCGCAGATCGGCGGCAAGCTGGCGCAACTCGGCAGCCGGCTCATCGATTCCACCGCCAAGAAGCTGGCGGGGGAGTTCTTCGAGAAATTCGCCGCCGCGTTGTCGCCGCCGGCGCCCGATGCGCCCGCCCCGGAGGGAGACGCGCCGGCGGAGGGCAAGGGCTGGCTGAAGAAGCTGATTTCGTAAAACGAACTGCGTTTGCGAGGACCCGTCGAGCTGAACGAGTTCCTGCTGTAACGGGACAGGTCTGCATCGGCGGCGCCGTAGATTTCTTCGCGTACGCACGCAATGACGGGGTGAGTGGTTGCGAGCGAAGCGAAGCAACCCATCTCTCCGCGATCGTCTGTTTGCCGGAAAGCGCCGGATCGGCGGCGCGATGGATCGCTTCGTTCCTCACGATGACGAGGCTGAGGGCGCTGTCCGAACAGGTTGTGAACACCATCGAAGGGCCGACCTGGAGGTCGACCCTTGCTCCGCGTTCGATTCCAACCGATTGGAGGATACGCTAGCCGCGCCCGAACTACCGGCGGTAGTCGGCCTCGCGGCGCTCGGCGTAATAGTTGTTTATCGCAAAGAACGCCCAAATCGCCGCGGGCAGCCAACCGACCAGGGTCAGTTGCAGGATCAGGCAGATGATGCCCGACACCGGCATGCCCAAGGTGAAGAACGCCAGCCAGGGCAGGAACAACGCGATGAGATAACGCATGTCGGGCCTCCGCGCCTCACATGCGCGGCGTCCGCCGCGTTTTCAAGATCTTGCCAGGAAGCGCGCGACCGCCGGGATCGCCTCCAGGACAGCGCGCTCGTCCGGCGTCGGCAGTTGCGGCCGGTCGCGCTCGGCGTCGACCATGCAGAGGAAGCCGAGCGGCGTATCGACGGCGGCGCGGAACTGATGCCACGCCCAGGCGGGAATGGTGACGAGGTCGAGCGGCGCGACGTCGACAACCGTCTCGCCGATCAGCGCTTGGCCCTTGCCGCGCAGGACCGTGACGGCGTGGACGTGGGCGTGGCGCTCCAGCGTCGTCCAGCCGCCGGGGGCGACCTCGAAATAGCGCAACTCGCCCTTGAGGTCGGGCGAGGAGGCGAGCACTTGCCGCGTCACGCTGCGGAAGGGCGCGGCCGCCTCATCCTTGTAGGCGCGCAACTCGACGCCTTCCCAGCGGAAATCGGCAAGCGATTTGCGCAACACGGGTTCGCTCATCGTTGGCCTCCATCCTCGGCGACGACGCGGACGAACGCCGCGGTCTCCTCGGCGAGCCGTGCCGGCGGCGCGGCGAGCAGCGCGCCGCCGATCAGCAATAGGGTGTCGGGCCCGTAGAAGTCGAGCATCTCCGGAACCCGGGCGACGGTCATGCCGCCGGCCGGCGCTGGCGCGGCGTCCTTGAACACGCCCCACGGCGCGCGAAGGCCCTCGGCGAGGGCGCGGCAAGTCTCCCGGCTGTAGCCGAACCGGCCGCCGTAGTTCGGGAAAATGCCGACATCGCCGCCGACTAGACGGAACAGCCGCTGCAACGCCGGCGGCGCGATGCGCGCCGCGCCGCCCATCGTCGGGTGCGCGAAAAAGGCGAGATCGCGGTTTTCCGCCGCCAACGCCTGTGCCGTTGAGAGGCCGGCGATCATCGGCGCGATCATCACCGCGTCGAGCCCGGCCTCGCGCACTTGCTCGATCTGCCGGCGCATCGTCGCGTAGTGGCCGCTGAGGCTCGGGACGTAGCCGGCAAGCCGCCCGGTCTTCTCGGCCGCTCGCTGCGCGGCCGCCGCGCAGGCGCGCACGCGCTCGGCGAAAGGCGAGTAGGCCTGATCCGCCAGCCCGTGGTCGTCCTTGATAAAATCGACGCCGCCGTGCGCGAACGCCTCGACGAGATCGGCGAGCTTTGCGGGAGAAAGCCCCTGCGGCTTGAGCGCGACGCAGGTCAGCGCGCGGGCCCGCGCCGACGCGCGGGCGCGTAAGCCGGCGATGCCCTGTCCCGGTCCCGGAAAGCGCGCCAGAACCTCGTCCGGCAGGCGGAAATCGGCGAGCTCGACATCGGTTTGCAGCGAGGAATTGCCGTAGAGCATGTTGAGCAACTGGCCGGCGTCGTCGCCGACGGTGGCGGCGCTCAGCGCGATCTCCACCTCGAACCGGCCGCCGCCGAGATCGCGGATCGCGCCGGGTTCGCCGACGATCTCGCTTCTCACCCAATCGTCGCGCACGGCTTCGAGCGGCGCCTCGATGCTCTGCTCCAGCGCGATCGCGCGCGCCCGCGACTCGATGGACGCCGCGTCGCTGCCGACCCGATAGACGGCGATGATCCTCGAACTCAAAGTCCCCGCTCCTTTGGCGATGCCTATTCCCCGGCGACGCGTCCTTGGCAAGCCTTCCCTTCCGCAAATCCGGCGCGTATAGGAGCCCCATTCTCTTCCAAATCTTCGGGGTCGCAGGCGATGGCTGGGCACAGTCAGTTCAAGAACATCATGCACAAGAAGGGGAAGCAGGACGCGATCCGCTCCAAACTGTTCTCCAAGCTCGCGCGCGAAATCACCGTGGCGGCGAAGATGGGCACGCCTGATCCCAACATGAACCCGCGCCTGCGCATGGCCGTACTCGCCGCCCGCGCCGAGAACATGCCGAAGGACAACATCGAGCGCGCGATCAAGAAGGCGTCCGCGGGCGACCTCGAGAGCTACGAAGAGGTGCGTTACGAGGGCTACGCCCCTGGCGGCGTCGCGGTGATCGTCGAGGCGCTGACCGACAACCGCAATCGGACCGCCGGCGAGGTGCGATCATACTTCACCAAGGCCGGCGGCGCGCTGGCGGAGACCGGCGCGGTCTCGTTCATGTTCGATCACGTCGGCCTCATCGTTTACGAGAAGAAGGTCGCCAGCGACGACGCGATGCTGGACGCGGCGATCGACGCCGGCGCGGACGACGTGCAGTCCGGCGAGGAGGAGCACGAGATCGTCACCTCGATGGAGGCGCTGAAGGACGCGCAGAAGGCGCTCGAAGCGAAATTCGGCGAGCCGCGCAAGGCGTCGATTGTCTGGCGACCGCAGAATACGATCGCCGTCGACGACGAGGCGGGCGAGAAGATTCTCAGGTTGATCGGCGCGCTGGAAGAAAACGACGACGTGCAGAACGTGACGGCGAACTTTGAGGTAAGCGACGCGCTGGTGGCGCGGATGCAGGGGTGATTGGACGGTGGGCTGGGGGACCACCGTCACCGTGACGGCCACGCCCAATTTACGTGATCGGCGTCCTCAATCACGGTCTCGCCAAGCTGTTTGAGGAGGCGGATCGTCCGCCCGCCGTGTTCGTGCAGTTCGTCGACGAGCCTCTGCGAATGGCTCACGACGACGACCTGCCCGCGCTCCGAAGCGGACGCGATCAGCCTGGCAAGCGGAGCGACGAGGTCGGGATGCAGGCTGGCTTCGGGCTCGTTGAGCACCAGCAGCGGCGGCGGGCGGGGCGACAGCAACGCCGCGACCAGCATCAGATAGCGCAGCGTACCTTCTGAAAGTTCGGCCGCCTTCAGCGGTCGCAACAGGCCGGGTTGGCGCACCGTCAATTCAAACAAGCCGTCGGTGTTGACGATTTCGACTGAGGCGCCGGGGAAAGCGTCGTCTACGGCGCCGTCCAATCCGGCGTCGTCGCCGATCTCGCGGATCGTCTGCAAGGCGGCGGGCAGGTCGGCGCCGTCGCCGGCGAGCGCGGGCGTGTGGGTGCCGATGCGCGGGCGGCGCGCCGGCGCCTCAGCGTCGGTGCGCGGGGAATCATAGAACCGCCAGCCGCGCATGCGCTCGCGCATCGCCAGCAACTCCAGGCCGTCGCCGGGCGCGGCGACATGTGTCATCATGGTGTCGAACGGCGCGATGCCGGTCATCGCTTGCCGCAACTCGCCATTCGCCGAACGCAGCCGCACGCTCGGGCCTGCGCGGAGAGCCAAAGCGCTGCGTGCGCTGAGCGTCGGCCCGGACCACAGCGCCTCGGCCTTGATCTGCGGGTCATGGTTGAACTGCGTCGGCGGGGGTGGCGGGATCGGCAGGCCGAGGTCAATCGCATAGCCAAGCGTCTCGTCGCTGAAGCCGAGCTTCAGACTGACAGGACTGCGACGCAAAGTTCGTTCGACGGCGTATCGACCGCTCTTTACGGCGCGACCGAACTGCTCGGGCCCCGCCCACAGCGCCGATTGGAATCCGCCTTGCTCCGCCAACGAAGCCACGACACGTCCTTGCGCGATCTCGGCAATGAGCCGCAGCGCCCGATAGAGGCTCGACTTGCCGGAGCCATTGGCGCCCGTGACAACGTTGAGAGACTGAAGCTCAACCCGGACATCGCGCAGTGACCGAAAACCGGAGACCGCGAGCGTTTCGATCATGTCATCAGTTTGCAGGGGAACGATATTTTCGCAATAGTCGCGCGCTTACACTGCGCTGAAAGGGTAAACGCCGATGTTTGACATCGAAATCTGTATCGACGTCCCCGATCTTGCGCGCGGCGTCCGCTTCTACGAAGAAGCGTTCGGCTTCGCCGTGACGGCCAAGCCGTATCCCGGGGTCGCGTTCTTGCAGGTCGGCGCGGCGAAAATCACTTTGCTGGAAAAGCGCGAGGGCAGCAAACCGTCGCCAAACGCCGTCGACCTCAGACGCTACGAGCGTCACTGGACCCCGGTGCACCTCGATTTTCACGTCGAAGACGTGAAGGCCGCGCGGGATAAAGCCGTCGCGGCCGGGGCGATCCAAGAGCAGTTCTTTGACGATCCCAAACATGGATCGGCGGCCTTCTGCGCCGACCCGTTCGGCCACGGCTTTTGTCTCCTCGCGCGCAAAGCGACGTAGCCGCCGTTCGCCAAAGGCTTTTCAGGTTCGGCCGCGCAGGCGCCGCAAATGTGAACACGCGATCTCGGTCGCGGTCGCCTCTGTACAGGTTGCGTTCATTTCGAGCCGCCTAGCCTCGTCTTCCCAATAATTGTAGGAGGTTAGCTTGAGAAAGCTATTGATCGCCCTCGCCGCGCTTGGCGCACTGACAGCGATTTCGACGGCGCCCGCCGAGGCGTCCGGCGGGTGCGGTCCCTATCGGCATCGCACGGCGTGGGGCGCATGTCGCCCGCCAGGCCAGTTGGGCTGGCCCCCAGGCTGGGGCGGCGGCGTCGCCGTCGTCGGCGGCTGGGGAGGGGGCTATTGGCATGGCGGTGGCGGCTACTGGCGCGGCGGCGGCGGCCACTTCCACGGCGGCGGCCACTTCCATGGCGGCGGCGGCCACTTTCACGGGGGTGGAGGCCACTTCCATGGCGGCGGCCACGGCGGGGGCGGGCATCACCACCACTGAAGCTTGACGTCATGAACGCGCCGAGTTGATGACGGCTGCGCTCAAATTAGAGGAAGCTTTGGGGATCAACGTCCACCGTCACCTTGATCCCACCCCTCGGCGGCGGCGCGGCCGAAAGCAGGGCGCGCAAAAATCCCTGCAAGTCCGCGCTCCGGGGCGCCTTGGCGGCGAGCCGGAAGCGGTGTCGGCCGCGCAGCAACGCGATCGGCGCTTCCGCCGGGCCGAGCAATGATATCTCGTCGGCTTGCGCTACGCCGCCGGCCGGCGCGATGCGAAACCCGCCTTGCAACTGAAGCGCCGTGCGCGCGACCGCGCGGGCGTGCGCCTCGGCGGCGCCGCGATCCTCGCCGGAAACAATCAACGCCGCCAGCCGCCCAAACGGCGGCAGACGGCCGCGGCGGCGTTGTTCGATCTCGGTTGCGTAGAACCGTTCGACGTCGCCCGAAAGCATCGCGGCGATCACCGGATGCTCGGGTTGATAGGTTTGCAACAACGCGCGCCCCGGCTTTTCGCCGCGTCCCGCTCGACCGGTCGCTTGTCGGAGCAACTGAAACGTGTGCTCGGCGGCGCGCGGGTCGCCGTTGGCGAGGCCGATGTCGGCGTCAACGATCCCAACCAGCGTCAGGCCCGGAAAGTCGTGGCCCTTGGCGACCAGCTGCGTGCCGATTACGATGTCGTAATCGCCGCGCGCGACGGCGTCCAACTCGCCGCGTATCTGATCGACGCCGCCGGTCGTGTCGGATGACAGCACCAACCGCCGCGCTTCGGGAAACAGGAGTGCCGCTTCCTCGGCGACCCGCTCGACGCCGGGGCCGCAAGGCGTCAGCGTGTCGGTCTCCTGGCATTGCGGGCAGGAGGTCGGCTTGCCCTCAACGTGCCCGCAATGATGGCACAGCAGGATTTTGCGGAAGCGGTGCTCAACCAACCAGGCCGAACAGTTCGGACACTGGAAGCGATGGCCGCAGGCGCGACACAGCGTCAGCGGCGCGTAGCCGCGCCGGTTGAGGAACAGCAAGGTCTGCTCCCGCGCCTCCAGCGTCGCCGCGACGGCGTCGACCAGGCGCGGGCTGAGGAAACGACCGCGCGGCGGACCGGCGCGGCGCAGATCAACCGCCGTGATCTCCGGCAGCGCGCGAGCGCGATAGCGCGCATGCAGCCGCAGCCAGCGGTAGCGGCCCTGTTCGGCGTTGACGCGGGACTCGACCGAGGGCGTCGCGGAGGCGAGCACGATCGGCGCCTTTTCGAGCCGCGCCCTGACCACCGCCATGTCGCGGGCGTTGTAGAGGACGCCGTCCTCTTGTTTGTAGGCGCCCTCGTGTTCCTCATCGACGACGATCAGCCCGAGATCCTGGAACGGCAGGAACAACGCCGAGCGTGCGCCGACGACCACCTTCACCTCACCGTCGGCGACGGCGCGCCACAGCCGCTCGCGACGGCGCGACGTGACGCCGGAATGCCACTCGGCCGGACGCACGCCGAAACGCGCGGCGAAGCGGTCGAGGAACTGCGCGGTCAACGCGATTTCCGGCGTCAGCACCAGCGTCTGCCGGCCCTCTCGCAACGCCGCCGCGATCGCCTCGAAATAGACCTCGGTCTTGCCTGATCCGGTGACGCCCTCAAGCAGGAACGGCGCGAACGCGCGGGCGCGGACCGCCTCGACGAGCGCCGACGCGGCCTCGGCCTGATCGGGCTCCAGCGCCGGCGGGGCGAAATCCGGATCGGGCAGGGCGGCGACGGGCGCCGGCGGCAGCGCCACGGCGATCAGCGCGCCGTCAGCGACGAGCCCGTCGATCACACTGGCCGAGCAGCCGGCCTTCGCGGCGAGTTCGGGTTTGCTGAGCGTCACGCTGTCGGCGAGCGCGGCAAGCGCTCTCTCGCGGGCCGGCGTCAGGCGGGCCGGCGCCTTGCCCGTCGCCGTCAGGCCGATGCGCGGCGCCGGCGGTTCGGCGCGCTCCGGCGTCCGCACCGCCATCCGCAGCACCGCGCCGCGCGGGCTCACCGTCCAGCGCGCAATCCAGTCGATGAAGTCGCGCATCGGCCCCGCGACGCGCGGCCACGGCAGCACGTCGATCACCGATTTGAGATTGCCGCCGTCGCCCTCCCGGGCGGCCCAGACGACGCCGACGGCGGTCCGGGTTCCCAGCGGCATGACGACGAAATCGCCGGGGTTGGGGGCGAGATCGGGCGGCGCGCGGTAGGAATAGGCGGTGTCGACGGCGACCGGCGCCAGCACGTCGACGATCATCGCCGCACTCAGGTCTCCAGCCAGAATTTCAGCAGGTGATGGGCGATCGCCATCTTGGTTGGCGCGAGCAGGCCCTCGGGGTGGCGTTTTTCGAAGATCGCTCGCGCCTCCTCGCGGTCGAACCAGCGCGCGTCCTCCAGTTCGTCGCCGTCGACGATGATGTCGTGCGTTGCGGCGCGGGCGAGGCAGCCGATCATCAGCGACGACGGGAACGGCCACGGCTGCGAGGCGACATAGCGCACTTCGTCGCAGATCACGCCAGATTCCTCCAGGATTTCGCGGCGAACCGCCTCTTCGATCGTCTCGCCGGGTTCGAGGAAGCCGGCGAGCGCGGAATACATGCCCCTCGGAAACCGCGCCTGTCGGCCGAGCAGGCAGCGTTCGCCGTCGGTCGCTAACATGATGACGACGGGGTCGGTGCGCGGGAAATGCTGCGCCTTGCAGGCGTCGCATTCGCGCCGCCAGCCGGCCGCGGCGACGCGGGTCGGCTGACCGCAGCGGGCGCAGAAACCGTGGCGCGCGTGCCAGTCCGTGATCGCCTTGGCCGCGCCGAGGATTGCGGTCGTCTCGGGGTCGACCAACCCCTGCAACGCGATCGAGCGCATGTCGATGAGTTCGAGATCGTCGCGGCCCGGCACGTAAAGCGCGCGGCGATCGAAGAAGCCGTCGCTGGCGTCGGCCCGCTGTTCGACCGCGGAGTCCGGCAGCAGCGCCGCGAAATAGGGGACGCCGGCAAGATCGAGACCCAACAGCGCCTCGACCATCGGCGGCCCGAGCTGATCGGCGAGCGCGTGGGTCCAGAACGCCTGGCGGCTGTCGCGGCCGAGGATCGGCATGTCGCGCGCGATCAGCGCGACCCGGGCGCCCGGCCGGGCGCGCAATTCGGCGAGGAAATCGCGATCGTCGCGCCTGGCGGAAACGCGGTCCAGCGTGACGCCGGCAAAGGCGAAGCCGGCCGGCGGGGTTGTCGCGAAAAAGGCGTCTTTCATCGTACAACCCTCCGAACTGGCCAAGCTCGCGCCGGCCGATGACATCGCGCCGCGAATCGGCTGTTATAGACGCGCAACGGAGCAAGCCTTATGGCCGTCCGCATGACAAGACGCACCGCGCTGCAAGGCGCGGCGGCCCTGCTGGCTGCAGGCGCGCGAGCCCGCGCCGAGGACGTCGAAACCCACGGCCTTTCCGCGTTCGACGATCTCGCCTTGCCGCCCGACTTCAAAAATCTCGCCTATGTCAATCCGCAAGCGCCGAAGGGCGGCCTGCTGTCGTTGCAGATCACCAGCGTCTCGGGCAACCAGAATTTTGAGACCTTCGATACGCTCAACATCTTCTCCAAGCGTGGCGACGGCGCGGCGGGCATGGGCGCGACCTTCGATACGCTGATGTCCGGCAACGGCGACGAGCCGGATTCGGTATACGGGCTTCTTGCAAAAAGCGTGCGGATCAGCGCCGACAAGCTGCAATACCGCTTCCGCTTACGCCCCGAGGCGCATTTTTCCGACGGCTCGCCGCTGACCGCCGCCGACGTCGTCTTCTCCTTGCAGACGTTGAAGGAGAAGGCGCATCCGGTCTACGCGATCCTGTTGCGCGAGATGGCCTCGGTCAGCGCCGAGAGCGACGACATGGCGCTCATCACGTTCGAGAAGGGACGCAGCCGCGACGCGCACCTCATCGTCGCCGGCATGCCGATTTTCTCCGCCGCCTGGTGGAAGGGCCGCGACTTCGACGCCTCGACGCTCGAAGCGCCGCTCGGCGCCGGCGCGTACAAGGTTGGCCGGTTCGAGCAGGGCCGGTTCATAGAATTCGTCCGCGACGAAAACTATTGGGGCCGCGACCTTCCGATCAATGTCGGCCTCAACAATTTCGCGACCGTGAGGTTCGAATATTATCGGGAGCGGCAGGTCGCGTTCGAGGCGTTCAAGGCCGGCGCGATCAACTTCCAACACGAATACACCTCGCACACTTGGGCGACCGGCTACGATTTCCCGGCCATGCGCGAAGGGCGCGTCATCAAGGAGACGCTGCACAATGGCGCGCCGAGCACCATGCAGGCCTGGTACTACAACCTGCGCCATCCGGCGTTCAAAGACCCGCGCGTGCGGGAGGCGATCACGCTGTGTTTCGATTTCGAATGGACCAACAAGAACGTGATGTACTCGTCCTACAAGCGGGTGACGTCGCGGTTCCAGAACACCGACATGGAGGCCAAGGGCAAGCCGGGGCCGGAAGAGCTGGCGCTGCTGGCGCCGTGGCGCGGCAAGGTTCCCGACGAGGTTTTCGGCGAACCCTATCTGCCGCCGGTCTCCGACGGCTCCGGTAGCGACCGCGTGTTGTTGAAGCGCGCCTACGAGATGTTGCTCGCGGCCGGCTGCAAGCGCGACGGCGCCGTCCTGAAGCTTCCCGACGGCCAACCGCTCGCCTTCGAAATACTGGACTCCTCCGAACTCATGTTGCCGCACACGGCGACGTGGCGGCAGAACCTGAACAAGCTCGGCATCAATGCGCGCTCGCGAGTCGTTGACGCGAGCCAATACAAGTCGCGCGTGGAATCCTTCGATTTCGATATGACGGCGTTGAATATCTCCGGCAGCGATACGCCGGGCGCCGGCCTGCGCACGCTGTTTTCCTCGTCGTCCGCCGATACGGTCGGCTCGCGCAACCTCTCCGGCGTCAAAGACCCGGCGATCGACGCGATGGTCGACATCGCCGCTAACGCTGCGACGCGCGCCGAACTGACGACCGCCTGCCGCTGCATCGACCGGCTGTGGCGGGCGGGGCGCTATTGGATGCCGGCCTGGTATCTCGACGCGTTCTGGGCCGCGCATTGGGACGTGTTCTCCCGGCCGGAGCGGCAGCCGAAGCTCGGCGTCGGCGCGCCCGAGACCTGGTGGTGGGACGCGGAGAAAGCCAAGAAGATCGGGCTGTGATGGGCTACGTTTTCCGTCAATGCGAGCGTAGCGAAGCCACCCAGCCCCTCCGCGATGGCCCGGCGCCGTTGTTAATCTGGTCACGGCGCCGCGTGTCCCCGGCGCTGGGTTGCTTCGTTGCTTCGCTCCTCGCAAGGACGGGCGATCGGGCGCGCCGCCGCCCATGCTGAGCTATCTTGCGCGCCGGCTGCTGCTGATGATTCCGACGCTGTTCGGCATCATGCTGGTCTCCTTCGCCATCGTGCAATTCGTCCCCGGCGGTCCGGTGGAGCGGGCGATCGCGCAGTTGCAGAACGCGGATCAGAACGGCGTCGGCGGCGTCAGCGCCGGCGCCGCCGACATCGCCTCGCGCTATCGCGGCAGTCAGGGGCTCGATCCGAAATTCATCAAGGAGCTCGAAAAGCAATACGGCTTCGACAAGCCGGTGTGGGAGCGCTTCCTCATCCTCGTCCGCGATTACGCAACGTTTCATCTCGGCCGCAGCTATTACCGCGACGCGCCGGTCATCTCGCTGATCCGCGAGAAGCTGCCGGTTTCGATGTCGCTCGGGCTGTGGATGACGCTGATCTCCTACGCGATCTCGATTCCCCTCGGCGTCGCCAAGGCGGTCAAGGACGGCTCGCGTTTCGACGTCTGGTCTTCTGGGATCGTCATCATCGGCTACGCGATCCCGAGCTTCCTGTTCGCGATCCTGCTGTTGACCCTGTTCGGCGGCGGTTCCTTCTGGGCCTTGTTTCCGCTGCGCGGCCTCACCAGCGACAATTTCGCCGACCTCGATTGGCCGCATAAGATTCTCGATTATCTCTGGCACATCACGCTGCCGGTCGCCTCGCTGGTGATCGGTTCGTTCGCCACCTCGACGCTGCTGACCAAGAACTCATTCCTCGACGAAATCCGCAAAGCCTACGTGCAGACCGCCCGCATGAAGGGTTTGAACGAGCGCCAGGTGCTCTATGGTCATGTGTTCCGCAACGCGATGCTGATCGTGGTCGCCGGCTTTCCCGGCGCCTTCGTCGGCGCGTTTTTCGCCGGCTCGCTGCTGATCGAGCGGGTGTTTACGCTCGACGGGCTCGGTTATCTCTCTTATGAATCGCTCATCAACCGCGATTACCCCGTCGTGTTGGGCACGCTTTATATATTTGCGCTCCTCGGCCTCGTCGTGAACCTGCTCTCCGACATCACCTACACGCTGATCGATCCGCGCATCGACTTTGAGACGAGAGAAGTCTGAGGTCATGTCGGATTGGACAGGCACAGCGCCGTCATCGCCGGGCTTGTCCCGGCCATCCACGCCGGGCCGTGCAGAGGCGGCTGGTTTCTTTGACGCAGTTCTTTGCGCCGAGAGCGCGAGTCATCCTGAACCCTTCGCGCCTCGTTACGGCGTGGATGCCCGGGACAATCCCCGGATCAAGTCCGGGGACGGGCATGACAGAGTGCGTGGGCGGAAGGCGCGATGAAGCTCTCGCCGCTCAACCGCCGCCGGCTGGAGAACTTCAAGCGCAACCGGCGCGGGCTGGCGGCGTTCTGGATCTTTGCGGTGATGTTCGTCGCCTCGATGGGCTCCGAGTTCATCTGCAACGACAGGCCGCTGCTCGTCTCGTATAAGGGAGAGTGGCTGTTTCCGGTGTTCGTCAACTATCCGGAAGACAAGTTCGGCGGCTTCGAGGCGGTGACGGATTATCGCGATCCGGTGATCGCCGAGGAGATCGAGGCGCACGGCTTCCTCATCTGGCCGCTGGTCCGCTTCGCCAACAACACGACCAAGCTCGACCCGCCGACCCCGGTGCCCTCGCCGCCGACCTGGACGCTGACCGAACAGCAATGCAAAGCCGCGCTCGCCGCGCATCCCTTGAAACACCCGCCCCCGGATGGCGGAACTTGCCGCGATCTGGAGCCGGAATGGCTCGGCACTGACGCCAATGGCCGCGACGTCGTGGCGCGGTTGTTCTACGGCTTTCGCATCTCGGTGCTGTTCGGGCTAATCCTCGCCGGCGTTTCGTCGGTGGTCGGCGTTGCGGCGGGGGCGGTGCAGGGCTATTTTGGCGGCCGGCTCGACCTCATCATGCAGCGAGGCATCGAGATCTGGTCGTCGCTGCCGCAGCTTTATATCCTCATCATCCTTTCGGCCCTCCTGTCGCCGAGCTTCACCGTGCTGCTGACGATCCTGCTGCTGTTCTCCTGGGTCAGCCTCGTCCACGTCGTGCGCGCCGAATTCCTGCGCGCGCGCAATTTCGAGTACGTCAACGCGGCCCGCGCGCTGGGCTTGAGCGACTTCAGGATCATCATCAAACACGTGCTGCCGAACGCGATGGTGGCGACGCTGACGTTTGCGCCGTTCATCGTCAATTCCTCGATCGGCGCGCTGACCTCGCTGGATTTCCTCGGACTGGGGATGCCGCCGGGCTCGCCCTCGCTCGGCGAATTGCTGTTCGAGGGCAAGGACAATCTGTCCGCGCCGTGGCTCGCGCTGTCGGCGTTCTTCATCGTCGCCATCATGCTTTCGCTGCTGGTGTTCATCGGCGAGGCGGTGCGCGATGCATTCGATCCGCGAAAGACCTTTGCTTGACCGCGATCTTGCTGGAGGTGCGCGATCTCGCGATCGCGTTCGGCGCCCGCCGCGTCGTCGACGGCGTGTCCTTCACGTTGGCGCGCGGCGAGACCTTGGCGATCGTCGGCGAATCCGGCTCCGGCAAGACGGTGACGGCGCAGGCGATCGTCCGGCTCGTGCAGGGCGCGAGCTTTCCTGAAGGCCAAATCCTGTTCGACGGCCGCGACACGCTGACGATGAGCGACCGTGACCTGCGCGAGATGCGCGGCGCCCGCATCACCATGGTGTTCCAGGAGCCGATGACGTCGCTGAACCCGCTGCACACGATCGAGCGGCAGATCGCCGAGATCATCGAACTGCACGGCGGGCGGGGCAGGGCGATCCGCGCCCGGGTCGTGGAGTTGCTGAAGGAGGTCGGCATCCCTGATCCGCAAACCCGGCTCGGCGCCTTTCCGCATCAACTCTCGGGCGGCCAGCGCCAGCGCGTGGTGATCGCCATGGCGCTCGCCAACCGGCCGGACCTGTTCATCGCCGATGAGCCGACGACTGCGCTCGACGTGACGGTGCAGGCGCAGATCCTGCAATTGCTGCGCGATCTCCAGGCCAAATACGGCATGGCGATCCTGTTCATCACTCACGATCTTAACCTGGTCCGCCGCCTCGCCGCCCGCGTCGCGGTCATGCGCCAGGGCCAAATCGTCGAACAGGGCGAGACGGCGACCGTGTTCGCGGCGCCCCAGCATCCCTATACGCGGATGTTGTTGGAGGCGGCCCCGAAGGGCGAACCACCGGCCGCCGACGCTGAGGCGCCCGCGCTCGTCGCCACCGACGATCTCAAGGTCTGGTTCCCAATCCGCAAGGGCTTCCTGCGCCGCGTGGTTGGGCATGTGAAGGCGGTCGACGGCGTTTCGATTGAGGTCAAACCAGGCGGCACGCTCGGCGTCGTCGGCGAATCCGGGTCGGGCAAGACAACCTTGGGGCTGGCGATCCTGCGGCTGATCCGCTCCGAGGGGCCGATCCGGTTCAAGGGCGCCCGCATCGACGGGCTGACGCGCAACGAGATGCGGCCGCTACGGCGGGCGATGCAGGTAGTGTTTCAGGACCCGTTCGGGTCGCTATCGCCGCGCCTCTCGGTCGCCGAGATCGTCGAGGAGGGGCTGCTGGCGCAGAAGCTTCGGCTCAATGCGCGCGCGCGCCGCGAAGCGGTGGCGCGGGCGCTCGCCGACGTCGGGCTCGATCCCGATACGATGGATCGCTACCCGCATGAATTCTCTGGCGGCCAGCGCCAGCGCATCGCGATTGCGCGCGCGATGGCGCTCGACCCCGAGTTCGTCGTGCTCGACGAGCCGACCTCGGCGCTCGACAAATCGGTGCGCGCGCAGATCGTCGATCTCCTGGCCGACCTGCAAAAACGGCGCGGCCTTGCTTATCTGTTCATCAGCCACGATCTCGAAGTCGTGCGCGCGCTGGCGAGCGACATCGTGGTGATGAAGGGCGGGCGGGTGGTCGAGAGCGGGCCGGCGGCGCAAATCTTCGCCGCGCCCCGCGAAGACTATACGCGGGCGCTGCTCGCCGCGGCGCTCGCGCCGGTATAAAAGGGATTTCTCATGGCGCGCGGCATCATCATCGTTCTGGATTCCGTCGGCTGCGGCGGCGCTCGCGACGCCAGCGACTATGGCGACGAAGGCGCCGACACGCTCGGCCACATCGCCGAGCGCTGCGCGGCGGGCGGCGGCGACCGCGAGGGCCTGCGCCAAGGCCCGCTGGCGCTGCCCAATCTCGACAAGCTCGGCCTCGGCCTCGCCATGCACGCCTCGACGGGGCGCCGGCCGCCGGGCTTCGCCTGCCGCGCGCCGACGGGGCAGTGGGGTTATGGCGTCGAGACCTCGCGCGGCAAGGACACGCCGTCCGGTCATTGGGAGATCGCCGGCACCCCGGTCGATTTCACCTGGGGCTATTTCCCGGTCAAGACGCCTACCTTCCCGCCCGAACTCACCCGCGAGCTCACCGCGCGCGGCAAGTTGACCGGAATCCTTGGCGACTGCCACGCCTCCGGCACCGAGATCATCGAACGCTTCGGCGAGGAGCACCTGCGGACGCTGAAGCCGATCTGTTACACCTCGGTTGACTCGGTGTTGCAGATCGCCGCGCATGAGGAGGCGTTCGGCCTGGAGCGGCTGTATGATGTGTGCCGCATCGCGCGCGGCCTTTGCGATCCGCTCAACATCGGCCGGGTGATCGCCCGGCCGTTTCTCGGCGAGCGGCGCGGCCATTTTCAGCGCACCGCCAACCGCAAGGATTTCTCGATTCCCCCGCTTCCCGGCAATCTGCTGGCGCGCGCGGCGCAGGCGGGGCGTCAGATCGTCACCGTCGGCAAGATCGGCGACATTTTCGCGCATCGCGACACCGGGTTGGAGCTGAAGGGCAAGTCCAACGACGAGCACATCGACCTGACGCTGCACGCGTTGCGCGACACCGGCGACGGCGGGTTGATCTTCGCCAACCTCGTTGATTTCGACACCGAGTACGGTCACCGCCGCGACGTTGCGGGCTATGCGGCCTGTTTGGAGGCGTTCGATGCGCGGCTGCCATTGATCCAGTCGGCGCTGCGGCCGCGCGACTTCTGCGTGGTCACCGCCGATCACGGCAACGATCCGACCTGGCGCGGCTACGATCACACGCGTGAACACGCGCCGATCGTCGCCTTCGGCGACGCCGTTCCGGGGCCGATCGGCGAGCGCGCGACCTTCGCCGACATCGCCGAGACGATAGCCGTCAAGCTTGGCCTCGCCAAAGGTCCGCGCGGCGCGAGCTGGGCGTGAGCTTCGTTCTCGATGCACGCCTGGCGGCCGATACGCGCGTCATCGGGGAATTGCCGCTGTCTCGCGCGTTGTTGATGAACGATGCGCGCTTTCCCTGGGTGATCCTGGCGCCGCGACGGGCTGGGCTGCTCGAGATCACCGATCTCGCCGTCGGCGAGCAAACCCAGTTGATGGCTGAGCTCGCTCAGACCGCGGCAATCCTGCGCGCGCTTCCCAAGGTCGAAAAGATCAACATCGGCGCATTAGGAAATATCGTGCGCCAATTGCACGCCCATGTTGTCGGACGGCGCGTCAACGATCCCGCCTGGCCGGGGCCGGTTTGGGGCGTCGGAACAGCCCTTGCCTATAAACCAGCGGATCTCGAGGATCGGCTGGCTTGGCTCAGAAACAAATTCGGGATCGCGCCGGTCTGACGCTAAGGCGTCGCCGCGGGTTCAGGCCTTGCGGGCGCTCTTCTTCGCCGCCGCCTTCTTGGGCGCCGCCTTCTTCACCGCCGCCTTCTTCGGCGCCGCCTTGCGGGCCGTCGTCTTCCTCGCCGCCGTCTTCGCGGGGGCAGCCCGGCCGCGCGTCGTGTTGAGCGAAACGCCAAGCGCCGTCGCTTTCTGTCGCGTCGCGCCTTCGGTGCGCTTCAGCGCTTTCGCGATCGCCGAAGCCGGCTCCTTGCGCGCCATCGACTTCAGCATTTTGACGTCGTCCGAGGCCCAGGGACGGCGGGAAGGGGATGTTTTGGGGGCTTTGGCCACGTCGTCTCCTTATGAGAAACGGGCCTAACGGCCCGTTCAATTCGTTGAACACAAAACTAATAGTTTTGCAAGCCTCCCAGGACACAAACAGCGTTGTTTGTGAAACAAACAAGAAACAGATGGGTTAGATTGCGCGGTTTTTTTGGGTTCAGACGCCGGGCGAGGCCCTGACGACCCTCCAGGCGCCGTCCGCGCCGGGCCGAATCGCCAAGTGTTTGCGGCGCACAAGATAGTTGACGTGCGCCAAGGCCTCGCCGAACGCGAACGACATCTGATGCGGGTCGTCAATCGACCGGCCGAAGACCGTTGGCACCAGGGTAAGCGCCGTGGCCTCGCCGCCCTGGACGGCGGTCAGGATGGCCGCGCAGCGCGTTTGGTGATGGGCGATCAACTCGTCGATGCGGGTATGCAGGCCGACGAACGGCAGGTTATGGCCGGGCAGGGCCAGCGTTTCCGGGCCGAGCCGTTGTTTGAGGTCGGCGAGCGAGCGCAGATAGGCGCCGAGCGGATCGCCGTTGGGGTTGGTCGCCTCGACGCTGATGTTGGGCGAGATCTTCGCCATCACCTGATCGGCGCAGAGGACAAAACCGCCTTCGCGGCAATAGAGCATCGCCTGCTCCGAGGAATGGCCGCCGCCTGTCAGCACCTCGAACACCCGGCCGCCGATCTCCAGCGGTTCGTCGGCCATCAGCCGGTTGAAGGTGCGCGGCAGCTCGCTGACCATGCGCAAATAGTGCAGCCCGCGGTTCAGCAGGATTTCGGTCTGCTCTTCGCTGAGCCCATGCCTGAGATAGAAGCCGCGATAGGGTTCGGCGTTGAGGGCGGCGGGATCGAGCCGGACCGTCAGCGCTTCCAGATATTCGGTCTGGCTGGCGAAAAGTTCGAGATCGAGCCGCCCGCACAGCCAACCGGCGAGACCGATATGGTCGGGATGGCAATGGCTCGAAATAATCCGCGTCAACGGCCGGCCCTTCAATAACCCGCCGAGCAGATCGTCCCAGAATTGCCGGGTCGCCGGATTGTCTATGCCGGTGTCGAGCAGCGCGAAGCCTGGGCCGTCCTCGATGAGATAGAGGTTGACGTGATCGAGGCGGAACGGCAGCGCCGCTCTGAGCCAGAGCACGCCGTCGGCGACTTCGATGGCCTCGCCAGGCGCGGGGGGGACGGGGAAACGAAAGTCGAGGGTGACCGTCAAAGTCGTGAGCTCCGCGGGATGTAGGGTCATGCTTTATATAGTCTCGCCGGCGTTAAGACAGAGGCCGCGGATTGACGGGGCGGCGCGCCGGCGCCAAAGACCCAGGCTTCAAGAACAGGATCAAAGGCGCTCTTACATGTCTCAAGCGGTCGACGTGCTTGGTCTCGGCAACAGTCTCATCGACATCATCGCGCGGACCGACGACGACTATCTCGTCAAACAGGACATGGCGAAAGGGGCGATGACGCTGATCGACGAAGATCGGGCCGAGGCGCTTTACGCGGCCCGTCAGCAGCCGAAGATCGTCTGCGGCGGCTCGGCCGCCAACACGATCGTCGGCGTCGCTTCCTTCGGCGTCAGCGCCGCCTACATCGGTAAGGTCAAGAAGGATGAACTGGGTCAGGCGTTCGGCCGCGACCTGCGCGCCACCGGCGTCAGGTATTCAACCGCGCTGGCCGAACACGGCCCCGGCACCGGTCGTTGTTTCGTCTACGTGACGCCGGACGGCGAGCGCACTATGAACACGTTCCTCGGCGCCAGCACTTTTCTTTCGCCAGACGACGTCGATGAGGCGCTCGTGCGCTCGGCCCGCTTCGTTTATCTCGAAGGCTACATGTGGGACCGGCCTGCCGCCAAGGAGGCGTTCCGCAAGGCCGGGCGGATCGCCCATGAAGCCGGCGCGCGGGTGGCGCTGACGCTGTCAGACGCATTCTGCGTCGATCGCTTTCGCGGCGAGTTCATCGACCTCATGCGCACTGGCGTCGTCGACACCGTGTTCGCCAACACCGACGAAGCGTTGTCGCTCTATCAGACCACGCATCTCGGCGAGGCGCTCGACGCGCTCGCCGCCGAGGGCGTTTGCGCGGTGGTCACAAGGTCGGAGAAGGGTTCGGTGATCGTGCAAGGCGACGGCCGCACCGAGGTGCCCGCCCACCCGATCGCCAAGCTCGTCGACACCACCGGCGCCGGCGATCTGTTCGCCGCCGGCTATCTCGCCGGCCTCGCGCGCGGCGCGACGCCCGAACATTGCGCGCGGCTGGCGGCGCTCGCGGCGGGCGAAATCATCCAGCACCTCGGCGCCCGGCCGGAGGTTTCGTTGCGAGAGCTGGCGGGCAAAGCGGGCCTTGCGGTCTGACGACGTTCAGGGCTTGCGGTTGGCGACATAGGATTTGAACTCGCCCATCGAGGCGAAACGGAAGGCGCCTTCTTCGGTCTCCGCCTCGATCGTTCCGTCGGAATAGATCATGTATTTCGCGCCGCCTGCGGTGTAGCGGCCGACGACCTGCGGCGCGGCCTCGGGATGCGCGATCGCCTCCTCGATGCCGCGCAAACTGGGCAGATGGCCGCTGCGGTTGAGGTTGACGTCATCCTCCGGCGCCCCCGCGGTGGGCGCGGGCGGGTCGGCTGCCGGCGTATCCGGCGCCTCGGGAGCGGCGGCGGCCTTCACGGCGGGCGCGGCGGGGCGGCCGATGCGGAGGATGAGCGCGCCGATGGCGAGCACCACCGCGCCCGCGTTAACGAACATCACGCCGCTGACGGCGTAGAGCAGCCCCATTTCGGTCGGCACGAGATTGATCGCCGCCGCCCAACTGCCCAAGCCGCCGGCGATGAGAGCTGCGCCAAGAACGAATACCGCGATCGCCATGGCGCTAACGTTCTCGACATTGTGTCAAAAGCAAGGGGAGTTTCCCGAGTTTCCCGGGAGCGGTCGGGTTGCGGGGCGTGCGCGCGGCCATTAGTTACGGCTGAGGCGCGCTCGGAACGCGTCCCGTCGCGCCCACCGAGGAGGTCTTTCCATGTCTTTCACTCTGCCCGAACTGCCTTACGCGCATGACGCGCTCGGCCCCTATATGTCGAAAGAAACCCTGGAATTTCATCACGACAAGCATCATCAGGCCTATGTCACGAACGGCAATAACCTGTTGAAGGGCACCGAATTCGAAGGCAAGCCGCTCGAGGAGATCGTGCGCGGCGCGTTCGGCAAGAACCAGGCGTTGTTCAACAACGCCGGCCAGCACTACAATCACTCGCATTTCTGGAAATGGATGAAGCCGAACGGCGGCGGCAAGATTCCCGGCGCATTGGAGAAGGCGCTGGTCGACGGGTTCGGCTCGGTCGAGAAGGCCAAGGAGGATTTGATCGCCGCCGGAACCGGGCAGTTCGGCTCGGGCTGGGGCTGGTTGGCGGTGGTCAACGGCAAGGTCGTCGCGACCAAGACGGCGAACGGCGAGAGCCCGCTGGTCCACGGCGGCACGCCGATCCTCGGCGTCGACGTTTGGGAGCACTCTTATTATATCGACTATCGCAACCGCCGCCCGGACTATCTGAAGGCGTTCGTCGAGCACCTCGTCAACTGGGAATATGTCGCGGAACTGCACGCCGCGGCGACGAAGTAGCAGCCAGCCGCAATGGCCGGGCTTGTCCCCACGGGCGCCAATTTGAGGCGCCGGATGGCGACTTGCTTGGCTTCATCAGCGGTCGGTTCCGTCGTGGCCGGGCTTGTCCCGGCCATCCGTTCGCTCCGTTACAAAGCGGCGGCAAAGCTGCAACAGTGAATGCGCTCGTCGCAGGCAGTGCTGACGTATCGTAGCGCCCTGCCGCGGCGTAGATGCCCGCGACAAGCGCGGCATGACGCGGACAGCATGAGCCCGATCATGAGGGGACGGGGACGTCCAACCCCGGCGCTCACTCGTCGGTCAGGTTGATGACCTTATCCTTGCAAAGCTCGACGCCGAGTTGCTCGGTGTCGGCGTCGTCGGCGAAATGGCCGCGCACGTCGTAGAGACAATCTTTCGTGCGCTTGAGATGAACCACCGTCTTGCGGCCGAACGCCAGCGGCCCCGCGACTTTCTTCGGGTTGGCGTCCCCCGCCGGACCGACGGTGAGGTCAACCAGACCAACCGATCGCTTGTTGTTGACCGTGACGGCGAGACTGGAAGCCTCACGAGGCTTCGGCCGGGCGTGTCTCGTCGGCGCCGCTTCTGGAGTCGGTTTGGCGCTGTCGCTCGCGGCGCCGGGCGCCGCCGTATCGGGCGGAGTGGTTTGCGCCCTCGCCATCCCGATCGCCAGCGCCGCCGAAACAGCCGCCGCCAAAACACCTGCGCGCCGCATGCTCGTCATATCACCCTCTGGACGCCCGACTCGGCCTCGCTTTCATCGCGCAAATTCGGCTTGAGGAAAAGACGGGTCAGCCGCGCGCCGCGAACTCCCACGCCTTCCGCAGCATTTCGGGCGCGTCGGCGACGGTTTCGGCGACGAGATAATGCGCCTCGAACTCGTCGCGAATGAAGCCCGCCATCCGCATATGCGCCATCAGCGACAACAGCGGCCGCCAGAAGCCGGCGACATCGACGATCAGCACCGGCTTCCTGTGCTGTTCCAGCTGCACCCAGGTCAGTTGCTCGACAAGCTCCTCCAGCGTGCCGATCCCGCCCGGCAGCGCCACGAAGGCGTCGGCGCGGTCGAACATCAACTGCTTCCGCTGGTGCATGTTTTCAACGACGACGAGTTCGCTCCACTCCGAAGTCGCCTGTTCGCGCTCCTGCAAAAACCTGGGGATAATCCCGGTGACTTCGCCGCCGGCGGCCATCGCCGCCCGCGCCGCGCGTCCCATAAGGCCGCGAGCGCCGCCGCCGAACACCAGCCGCGCCCCCATGCCGGCGATCGCCGCGCCGAGTTGATCGGCGGCCTCGGCATAGCGCGGGTCAGCGCCCAGGCTCGACCCGCAATAGACGCAGACGCCGCGCTTCGGCGAAGCCCCCGCCGTCACGAAGCCAACAGCCCCTTCACGACGGCGCTGGCGCGGCCGAAATCCATCTGACCGGGATATTTCTCCTTCAGCGCCGCCACCACCTTGCCCATGTCGCGCATGCCGGCCGCGCCGGTCTCGGCGATGGCGGCGCGGGCCGCCGCGGCGACCGCCTCGTCGTCCATCTGGGTCGGCAGGAACTCGTTGATGACGGCGATCTCGGCGCTCTCCTGCTGGGCGAGATCGTCGCGGCCGTTGTCCTTGTAGATCGTCAGCGACTCTTGCCGGGTTTTCGCCATCTTGTTGAGTAGCGCGAGTTCGTCCGCCCGGCTGACGATCTTACCGGCGCCGCGCGCCTCGATCTCGCGATCCTTCAACGCCGACATGATGAGCCGCAACGCGCCGACGCGGATCTTGTCGCCCGCCTTCATCGCTTCTTTCATCTGCGTGGCTATGGTTTCGCGCAGGGGAACAGGTTCCGCCATATCCGACTCCCGCCGGATCGGCTTGACGCCCGGCGCGGGCGGCGCTTAACCACAGGCCCATGTCAAACGCAACCACATCCGACGCCGGCGCCGGTTGGACGCCGCGGAAGCCGACGGCGCTCGTCACGCTCGCGGACGGGCTCGTCATCGAGGGATTCGGGCTCGGCGCCACCGGCGAAGCGGTCGGCGAAGTCTGTTTCAACACGGCGATGACCGGCTACGAGGAGATCCTCACCGATCCCTCCTACGCCGGGCAGATCATCACCTTCACGTTTCCCCATATCGGCGTGGTGGGAACGAACGAAGAGGACATCGAGACCGTCAATCTGGCGAGCGCGACGGCCGCGCGCGGCGCTATCTTCCGCGCCGACGTCAGCGATCCCTCGAACTTCCGCGCCACACGCCGGCTCGACGCCTGGCTGAAGTCGCGCGGCGTGATCGCGATTTGCGGCGTCGACACGCGGGCGCTGACCGCGCGCATCCGCCGGCTTGGCATGCCCAACGCGACGATCGCACACAATCCCCAGGGCGAGTTCGACTGCGCCGCCTTGCTTAGAAAAGCCCAGGGGTTTCCGGGCATCGACGGCATGGACCTGGTGCCCGACGTCACCACGGCGCAGCGCTATGATTGGGACCAGACGAGTTGGTCTTTGGAGAACGGATACGGCCACCGCGGTCCGGCGAAATATCGGGTCGTTGCGGTCGACTACGGGATCAAGCGCAATATTTTACGGTTGCTCGCCGATCAGGGTTGCGAGGTGATTGTCGTGCCCGCCGCAGCGACCGCCGAAGAGATCATGGCGCTGAAGCCTGACGGCGTGTTTCTCTCCAACGGTCCCGGGGATCCGGCCGAAACTGGGCGTTACGCCGTGCCCACGATTCAGGCGCTGCTCGAAACCAAGACGCCGTTGTTTGGAATCTGCCTTGGCCATCAGATGCTGGGATTGGCGATCGGCGCGAAGACGATGAAAATGCCGCAAGGCCATCACGGCGCCAACCATCCGGTGAAGGACTTCACCACCGACAAGGTCGAGATCGTGTCGATGAATCACGGCTTCGCGCTCGACCCTGCGACGCTGCCCGACAACGCGAGCGTCACCCATGTCTCGCTGTTCGACCAATCGAACTGCGGCATCGCCTTGAACGATCGGCCGGCTTTCTCGGTGCAGTACCACCCCGAGGCTTCGCCGGGGCCCAGGGACAGCCACTATCTGTTCCGCCGCTTCGTCGACTATATGGAGCGGCGACGCGCGGACCCGCCGCGCGCCGCCTGACGTTTAGGCCGCCTTCGCCGCGGCGTGGACGATGCCCTCGCGGTTTTCGCCGGACTCCGCGAGCTTCGTCAGCTTCTCGTCGGCCTTATATTCCTCGTCGAGGGTCTTCTGCAGGATTTTGGCGACCGAACCCAGCTTCAGCTCCTTCGCCCATTCGTGCATCGTGCCGTAGCGGTTGATCTCATAGTGCTCGACCGCCTGGCAGGCGAAGATGATCCCGGCGTCGCCTGCGGGGCTCGCGCCGAACTCCGAGAGCACTTCGTCGCCCTCCTTGAGAATGCCCTCGATCGCCTCGCACTTGACCGATACCGGCTTCATGTTGAGTTCGCCGAACACGTCCTCGAGCCGCTGCACATGGCCCTTTGTCTCCTCGAGGTGATTGGTGAGCGCCTCCTTCAATTGGTCGTGCTTGGCCTTGCTGATGACCTTGGGCAGCGCTTTGATAATCGCATTCTCCGCGTAATAGATGTCCTTCAGTGCGTGGACGAACAGGTCTTTGAGCGACTTTTCGCTGGATTTCGTGGACATAGGGGCGCCTCCGTTTGCGTTTGACACGGGGCGTTAACGTCGCGCCGAAGGCAATCGTTCCCGTTCGGCGCGAGAGCGCGGACTGTTAACTGTTTGTTCGCCGTAGCGCGCGAATGGCGAATCGTTGGTTAGAAAACAAGGTAAAATTGGACCGTTCGCCGATGACGATTCGGCGGTAACGGGATCGGGTCATGCGCAAGGCGTTTGTGTCGGGGTTGGCGGCGGTCTCGATCCTTTCCGCGTCGCTGGCGCACGCCGATGGGTTCTACCAACCGGGGCCGGGGCCGGCGTTCGGCGGTGTCGAAGCCGGCGCCGATCTCGCCGCTGCCATCGGGGGCACCGGCAACGTCAGCCCGACCGGCGCCGCAGGCGGCCTGCACCTCGGCTACAATCTGCAGAACGGGCCGATCGTCGGCGGCCTCGAAGGCGACGCGCTGCTCGGCGCAATCAACGGCGGGGGGGCGGGCGGCACGCTGAACCAGAACTGGATCTCCAGCCTGCGGGTGCGCGGCGGCTGGGCGTTCGGCAACATTCTGGCCTACGGCACGGTCGGGCCGGCCTGGGCGACCTCCAGTTTCGAGCGCAGCGGCTTCGACTTCGACAAGTCGCTGCACGGCTATACCGTTGGCGTCGGCGGCGAAATCGCGCTGACGCAGATGATTTCGGCGCGGGCGGAGATTCGCCACTACGACTTCGGCGCCGCCACCTACTACATGCCCTCGGGCGTCGAGAAGCTGTCGACCGGCAACAACATGCTGCTGGTCGGCGTCGGCGCCCATTTTTGGCGTTGGCCGTCATGGCGAGCGCAGCGACGCCATCCAGCGCGCCGCTGAGGCTCCCCATCCGGCCGGCGAACGGCCTCTGAGGGCTGGATGGCTTCGCTTCGCTCGCCATGACGGTTGATGACTTAAAGAAACTCAAAGCTCAACGCCGTCGCCCAAACTCATCAGTACCAGCTTTTACTTCTCCGCCGCCAGCGTCCGACACGCCGCCGGCAACTGGCTCATCGTCAACGGTCCCGCCACCTTCTTGGCGGGCTTGGGATGCAGCGCGTCGTCGGTGAACCACCAGTTCAGCGATTTGTCGCAGCCGTCGCCGGGCGGCGGCGGTCCTTGATTCTCGCAGCTCGCCTGTCCCTCGGGACAACGCAGCCGCACGTGGAAGTGGTAATCATGCCCCCACCACGGGCGCACCTTGTTCATCCACGCTTCGCCCGCGTGTCTTTCGCAAAGCGCTTTCTTGATCGCGGCGTTGACGAAGATCAGCGTCACCTGCGGCTCCTCGGCGGCGGCGCGGATGATTCCGGCTTGCCGCTCCGACCAACGCTCGGGATCGACGCTGAGACCGTCCGGCCGCACCATGTTGATCGCCGACATTTCTTCACGTTGGGCCAAGGTCAGGCTCGCCGGCATCGGCGTCAGCCAAATGTCGGCGTCGAGACCGATCTGGTGCGAGGCGTGGCCGGTTATCATCGGGCCGCCGCGCGGTTGCGAGATGTCGCCGACGAGAATGCCGGGCCAGATCCCGGCGTCGGCCGCCTTCTTCGAGAACCGTTGCAGGAAGGCGATCGTCTCGGGGTTGCCCCAATAGCGGTTGCGCGAGATCCGCATGACCCGCCAGGTGTCGCCGTCGAGCGGCAACGCCTCGGCGCCGGCGAGGCAGCCGTGCGAGTAGAAGCCGATCGAGCGGGTCTGCGTCTCGGTCGGCGTAAGCTCGCGGCCGAAAACCTGCTTGGCGGCGTTGTGCGGATCGTCGGGGTGGGCGAGCGGCGGCAGCGGTTTCGGCGACAGCGTGCCAATGTCTTGCGCCGAGGCGCCGGCGAGAGCCGCGCAAAGGAAGGCGAGAGCGGAAAGCGAACGGCGCATGGGCATCCTCGAACGACCGGGCCGATTTTGCGGCGGCAGGCGCTAACGATTCGTTAACCTTGCCCGCGCGTCGCCACCATGAACAGCCGCGGAAACGCAAACAGGATAACGCCGCTTGGTTGCGGCGGGTAGGCCGCGGCGATCGCCTCGCCGTAAGCGGCCAGATAGGCGCCACGCGCGTCCGCGTCGAGCGGCTCCAGGAAAGGCCGCAAGCCGGCGCCTTCGACCCATTTGACGATGTCGTTTGTTGAGCCGAGGCGGTGGACGTATGTTGTGCGCCACAGGTCGACCTCGGCGCAGGGCGGGTTCAACGCCGCCTCGTAGTCGCCGAAGCCGCCGATGCGCTCGCGCGGGCCGCCGCCGCTGCGGCCGGCGAAGGCGGGCAGGGCGGCGATGGAGCGCATCAGGCGATGGCTCGGCTCGTCCTCGTTGTCGGGCATTTGCGCCGCGAGACAACCGCCCGGCGGCAGCGCCTGCGCGAGCCGGGCGATCGCCGAGAGATGATCGGGGACCCAGTGAAAAACCGCGTTGGCGAAGACCAGGTCGAAGCCGCGGGAATCGAAACTGGCCGCATCGCCCTCGCGAAAGGTAGCGTCGGGAACGCGTTTGGCGGCGGCCTTCAGCATGTCCGGGCTGAGATCGACGCCGACGATCTCGGCCTTGCGAAAGGCGCCCCGCAGCGCCAGCGTCGACAGGCCGGAGCCGCAGCCGAGGTCAAGAATGCGGCGCGGCTTCTTCAGCGGAACGCGGGCGATGAGGTCGCCCGAGGGCCGCGCACGCTCGGCCTCGAAGCGATCGTAGGATTTGGCGTCCCAAGGTTGCATGACGGCGCTTATGCCGGACGCCGAGCGATGCGGCAACGGCGAGATGGAACACGCGAAAGAGCCAACAAGCGAGAGAAAAATCGATTGTCAATTGCGAGCGAAGCGACGCAATCCACGGCGTCGCCGACGCAGACGGATCTGGCTGGCGAACGATCGTTCAAAGCTGGATTGCGTCGCTGCGCTCGCGATGACAGCTCTGCTTGACTGCAATTTTATCCGAGAAAACGGCCGCATCTCGTTGGCCGCCCGCAAAACGAAAGGGCCGGCGGAGAACCGCCGGCCCTTTCCACGCCTGAGACGCGGACGCAAATTTTAGAACTTGTAGTTTAGCCCCACACGGGCCAGCGAAACCGACATATGGTTGGTCTCGGTGTAGGGCGTCGCGACCCAGTAGGTCTTGTCCTCGAGCGGCAGCCACAGATATTCGGCCTTGGCGGTGATGTTGTTGGTGAAGGCGTATTCGATGCCGCCGCCGATCGCGCCGCCGTTGCGCCAATCGTTGCGCGCGTTGGTGTAGCCGAAGTTGTCGGCGATGCTGGCGTGGGTCGAGACGCCGGCGTAACCGCCGGTGACGTAGAACAGCGCGCGGTCGACGGCATAGCCGAGGCGCAGACGCTCCGTCGTCGTCCAGTTGACCTTATAGTTGGTGTTGCCGAAGGCGAAGGCATTGCCGGCGCTCATGAACGCGGCGTCGAAATCGCCCTCGACGCCGAAGACGATCTGGCCCATCTGATAGTTGTAGCCGAGCGTGCCGCCGATCAGTCCGCCGTCGGGATTGCTGAAGTTCGTGTTGCCGAGGGCGGCGTAGCCGAAGCCGCCGTTGATACCGACATAGAGGCCGCCCCATGTGAAGGCCGGCGTATAGACCGGCGCCGGCGCGACGGGCGCCTTGCGCGTCGGCAGATCGGCCGCCAGAGCCCCGGTGGCCGCGCCCGCCATCAACACGGCGAGAAATAGCGTTTTCATACTGAACTCCTGAATTCCAACCCGACGGCGAGAGCGTGGCCCCCATCCCGTTGACAAGGACAGTACGCGCTCGGCGCCGAAAAGTCTGTTGCGTCGCGACCACAATGGAGCGGGCGAATGTGACGACAATCTGGCAATATTCGTTGAGTTATTTGTACGGCGGTCTAAATCAAATCATCAAATGAGTCGTCTCAGTTTCAGGAAGCATATTTGGTAACAAGCGCGTGATATTTAGGTTTAGCACAAATTGATGATGGTAAAGATTGGGTTAAATGATCTGGTAACTTTGACCCGGTCACATTGTCGCCGCAAGATTGCTCAGAGTCCGGCGCCCGCCGACCGGTTTTCGCCGCGCTTGACAAGACGATGACCTTAATGGCCCCAACCCTTCATTCCGCCCGTCGTTTACCCTAGATAAGAGGCCGTAAAGCCCAGGCGGACAATGTCTTTCTTCGACAATCTTACCTTTGAAGCCGGCGTCGTCGCCCGGTCCCTGGGCGACTATCTGCGCGGCGGCGCGCTCCGGCTCGGCGTCACCGGGCTGTCGCGCTCGGGCAAGACGGTGTTCGTCACTGCGCTGGTCAACAACCTCCTGGCGCAGGCGCGACTGCCGGTGCTGGCCGCCTCGGCGGAAGGCCGCATCGCCAAGGCGCAACTCGACCCGCAGCCCGACGACGCCGTGCCGCGATTTCCCTACGAGGCCCATCTGGCGGCGCTTTCCGGACCCGGCCGGCATTGGCCGGAATCGACGCGCCGGATTTCGCAATTACGCCTGCGCCTCGATTTCGAGCGCGCGGCCGGATGGAACCCCGGCCCGGCGCGGCTCGACCTCGACATCGTCGATTACCCCGGCGAATGGCTGCTCGACCTTACGCTGCTCGACAAGTCTTACGCTCGCTGGTCGAACGAGACGATCGAGGCGAGCCGGGCGCCGGCGCGCGGCGCGCTCGCCGGCGCCTGGCTCGCCCATCACGACGGGCTCGACCCGCAGGCCTCGTTCGACGAGGACGTTGCGCGCGCCGCCGCCACTCTGTTCACCGAGTATTTGCGCGCCGCCCGCGCTGATGTCTACGCGCTGTCGACGCTGCCGCCGGGCCGGTTCCTGATGCCCGGCGACCTCGAAGGCTCGCCGGCGCTAACCTTCGCGCCGCTGTCGATCGAGGATAATGTTGAGCCGACGGCGGGTTCGCTCGCGGCGATGATGCAGCGGCGCTACGAGTCTTATAAGACGCATGTCGTCAAGCCGTTCTTCCGCGACCATTTCAGCCGGCTGGACCGTCAGATCGTGCTGGTCGACGCGCTCGGCGCGCTGAATTCGGGGCCGGCGGCGATGCGCGATCTCGAAAACGCGCTGACCGAGGTTTTGCGCGCCTTTCGCGCCGGTCGCGCCTCGACCTTCGGTTCGATTTTCCGCCCGCGCGTCGATCGCATCCTGTTCGCGGCGACGAAGGCTGACCATCTGCACCACGCGAGCCACGATCGGCTCGAAAACATCCTGCGCGCGCTGACGAAGAAGGCGATCGCGCGGGCCGAGGGCGTCGGGGCCGAGATCGACGTGATCGCGCTGTCGGCGGTGCGCGCGACCCGCGAGGCGGTGATCCGCCACGGCGGCGATGAGCTTGAGGCGATCATCGGCACGCCGGAACTCGGCGAGCGCATCGGCGATCAGGTGTTCGACGGCGCCGCCGAGGCAGCCGTGTTTCCGGGCCAGCTGCCAGAGGACCCCGCCCGCCTGTTCGAGGGCGACGCGTTGGCGATGCCGGAGGCCGACAACGACCTGCGCTTCGTGCGCTTCCGCCCGCCGATCTACGCCAAGGGCGCGGCGCCGCCGCACATCCGGCTCGACCGGGCGCTGCAATTCCTCATCGGAGACCGCCTGGCATGAGCGATCAGCGTCCGCGCCCGCGCGCGTTCCGGCTCGACGACGCCGGGGTCGTCTACGACGATCGCCCGGCGACGGAGCCCCCGAAAGCCGAAGTCCGCACCGAGACCGCGCCGATCCCGAATCGTCCCGAGCCGCTCGACGAAGGCGAACGGCAGATCGAAGTCGCGCAGCAATCGGGCCTCGCCCGGCGCTGGCGGCCGTCGCTCGCCGCGGTGATCTGGACCGGACTCGGCGGCCTCGTCTCGCTGGCGCTGGCGCTGTGGGTGGACGAGGTCGTCGAAGCGCTGTGGGCGAAAGCGGTCGGGTTCGGTTGGCTGGCGCTGGCATTCGCACTGCTGCTGCTCGGCGGCGTGATCGGCCTCGCCGCGCGCGAAATCGCCGCGCTATCCCGACAGCGCCGCATCGCCGACCTGCACGCCGAACTCGCGCAAGCCCACGCCCGCGACGATCGCGACCTCGCCCGCGCCGCCGTCGGTCGGCTGATCGCGCTGTACCAGACGCGGCCGGAGACCGCCCGCGCCCGCGAGGAGATTGCGCGCGCGCGGAGGGAGATCATCGATGGCCGCGACCTCGTCGAGATCGCCGAGCGGGCTCTGGTCAAGCCGCTCGATGCGCGCGCCCGCGCCGAAGTCGCGGCGGCCGCCAAGCGCGTGTCGCTGGTGACGGCGCTGAGTCCGCGCGCGGTGCTCGACGTGGTGTTCGTGGCGGCGCAGGTGGTGCGGCTGACGCGGCGAATCGCCGAAATCTACGGCGGTCGTCCGGGGCTGCTCGGGTTCTTCAAGCTGGCGCGCTCGATCTCGGCCCATCTCGTCATCACCGGCGGCATGGCGGTCGGCGACACTGTGCTGCAAGGGCTGGTCGGCCACGGCATCGCGGCAAAGCTGTCGTCGCGGATGGGGGAGGGGATGCTGAACGGCCTGCTGACCGCGCGCGTCGGGCTGTCGGCGCTGTCGGTCTGCCGCCCGGCGCCGTTTCACGCCGCCAAGCCGCCGAGCGTCAACGATGTGGCGCCGTTTCTGTTTGGGGGCGGTAAGGAGTAATAGCGCCTCAGTTCGCCTCGCGCAGCGCTCCGTGGGCGAACTGGTGGAGCACCGATCCGATCAAGGTTTGATACGGGACGCCGCGGCGGTGAGCGATCGATTTTATCAGTTCAAGGTCGCGAGCCTGGAGGCGGAGCGAGACGGATTTGACCGCCTGCGATGCGTCAACGATGTCCTTCCATTTGGCTTTGGCTTGCGCCAGCTCCTCTGACGTATTCTGCTCAAGGTCCCCGCGCTCCAGCGCGCCTTCAATACTTTCAATCAAATCCCGCTCTTCCAGGTCGAAGAAACGGGTCTCCGAGTCACCGCTCGGCGTCTCCGCTAGAGGGCGTTTCACCCCGGCCATAGATGCGTCTCGCTTTCCTGCTCGGGTAGATCGTCTTCAGAAAGATACGCTGTTGGTCTTCGACATAAGGGACAACATAGGTTTCATCGCGCACTTCGACAACCAACATCCTCTGGGAGGGAAAACGCGACGGATTTGGATGCGGTAAATCCGCCAAAAGCTTGCCCTCCGCCAACGCCGTCTCGATATCGTCGAAACTGATTCCCCGCTCGCGCCTGAGCCATTCATCCTTCTCTACGCTCCAAAGGAGATTTTTGAGGCTCACGCAGACCTCGTTTGTATAATTTCAAAAATCGGCTGGCGTCAGCGCCGTTTGCCCGCGCGCAGAGCGCCCTCCCCAAACGCTTCGCTTTACACCCTCGACAGCGCATAGATCGCCGTTGATCGCGCCACCGGGCCTTGCGCGTTCGACAGCAGCGCCTGCGTGAACAGATAGCGTCCCGTCGCGCGGACCAGCGCGACCTCGCCCTCGATCCATTCGCCGAGCCGCGCCGCGCTGAGGAAATCCACGTTGAGGTTGAGGGTCGGCGCGAACGGTCCCTGCGCGATCCCGGCGCGCCGTAGCGGCGCGAGCTGGTAATCGGCGAGCGTCGTCAGCGCGCCGCCGTGACAGAGCCCGAACAGGTTGATGTGCCGGCTCGCCACGCGGAAACCGATCCGCGGACGGTCGCCGTTGGCGCGCCAGTACAACGGTCCGAAAAATTCACCGAAGCCGGGGCCGGGATCGAGCGGCGCAAAGCCCGCGGGCGGCGCGTCGCTCCCCGCCTCCTCCGCCTGCGGGGCCGGCCGGGGCGCATCGAGCGAGGCGGCGTCGCTCGCATGCGAGAACATGGCCTTCGTCCGCGCAACCGGCGAACCCTTCGCTGTCAGGATCGTCTCCGTGAAGGCCAACCGTCCAGTGCGTTTCACCAGCACAATCTCGCCTTCGATCCATTCGCCAGCGGGGGCGGGAGCGAGAAAGTCGATCGACAGGCTGATCGTCGGCGATTGCTTCGGCGTCAGCAGGCCGCTACGCATCAGCGTGGCGAGCTGCATATCGGCGAAGGTGGCGAGCGCCCCGCCGTGGGCGACCGCGCGCGGATTGAGGTGCTTGTTCTCGACCCGGAACCCGAACCAGACCCGCTCGCCCTCGCGTTTGGCGTATATCGGCCCGAAATCGGCGGCGAAGCCGGAAACGATTTCGAGCCGGACGAAGCCGGGCGGCGTTTCGCTCACCACCGGATCAGCGCCGCGCCCCAGGTGAAGCCGCCGCCCATCGCCTCGATCATCACGAGATCGCCGGGCTTGATGCGGCCGTCCGAAACGGCGACGTCGAGCGCCAGCGGAATCGAGGCGGCGGAGGTGTTGCCGTGGCGGTCGACCGTCACCACCACTTTGTCGCGGGCGATCCCGAGCTTGTCGGCGGAAGCGTCGATGATGCGGCGGTTTGCTTGGTGCGGCACGAACCAGTCGATGTCGGCGGCGGTGACGCCGGCCTCGTCGAAACAGGCCTTGATGACGTCCGTCACCATGCCGACCGCGTGCTTGAAGACTTCCTTGCCCTCCATCCGCAGATGTCCGACCGTCCGCGTCGTCGAGGGGCCGCCGTCGACGAACAGCTTGGCGCGGTGCCGGCCGTCCGAGCGCAGCTTCGAGGCGATCAGGCCCGGCGCGGTCGGGCTTTCGTCGCCTTCGACCGCCTCCATCACGATCGCTCCGGCGCCGTCGCCGAACAGCACGCAGGTCGTGCGGTCCTCCCAATCGAGCAGTCGGGAGAATGTCTCCGCGCCGATGACCAGCGCGCGCTTGTGCGAGCCGGAGATCAGAAACTTATCGGCCGTCGTCACCGCAAACACGAAGCCGGAGCAGACAGCCTGAAGATCGAAGGCGACGCCGTGCGTCATGCCGAGCGCGGTCTGGATCTGCGTCGCCGTCGCGGGGAACGTATAGTCCGGCGTCGAGGTGGCGACGATGAGGAGGTCAATATCGGCAGGCGTCAAACCGGCGCGAACCAGCGCCCGCGCGGCCGCGCGGGCGCCCAGGCTCGACGACGTTTCGCCGTCGGCGGCGATGTAGCGCTGTTTGATGCCGGTTCGCTGGGTGATCCAGTCGTCGGAAGTGTCAACCTTGGTGGCGAGTTCGGCGTTGCTGACGACGCGTTCCGGCAGGCAAGCGCCGACGCCCCGCACCACCGAACGGATTTTTGCGGCCTTCATGGCGAACTTTCACGAACTGGCCAGCGTCGGAGTTCTGGTCTCGTTGGCGTGGCCGATCATCTCTCGAATGTTGGCGAGCAGATCCTGGCGCACCATGTCGTACCCGACCTCGATTGCCCCGGCGTAGGCTTCGGCGTCGGCTCCGCCATGACTCTTGATGACTACGCCGTCAAGGCCAAGAAACACCCCGCCGTTAACCCGGCCCGGATCGAGCTTGCGGCGCAGCGCGTCGAAGGCGCCGCGGGCGAACAGATAGCCGATTCGCGACGCCAACGTCGCGCCCATCGCGTCGCGAATGTATTGCGAGATCTGCTTGGCGGTGCCTTCGGCCGTCTTCAGCGCGATGTTGCCGGTGAAACCTTCGGTGACGAACACGTCGACGGTGCCGCGGCCGAGATCGTCGCCCTCGACGAAGCCGTGGTAGTTGAGGTTCGGCCAGGAGATTTCGCGCAACTGCCGCCCCGCCGCCTTCACCTCTTCGATGCCCTTGATCTCTTCGACCCCAACATTGAGCAGGCCGACCGTCGGGGTCTCGATGTCGAACACGATTCGCGCCATCGCCGCGCCCATCACCGCGAGGTCGATCAGATGTTGGGCGTCGGCGCCGATCGAGGCGCCGACGTCGAGCACGATCAATTCGCCGCGGGTCGTTGGCCACATCGCCGCGAGCGCCGGGCGCTCGATCAGCGGCATCATATGCAGGCAGACCTTGGCCATCGCCATCAACGCGCCGGTGTTGCCGGCGGAGACCGCGCAATCGGCCTCACCGCGCTTGATGGCTTCGATGGCGCGCCACATCGAGGAGACGCGGCGGCCCTGGCGGAGCGCCTGGCTCGGCTTGTCGGTCATCTTCACCGCGACGTCGCAATGGACAACGGCGGCCTTCGCCGAGAGCTTCGGCTTCGCCGCCACCAGCGGGCCGAGAATCTTTTCGTCGCCGAACAGCAGAAAGCGCGTATCGGGACGTCTTTCCAAGGCGATGGCCGCCGCCTGCGCGACGACGCTCGGTCCATGGTCCCCGCCCATCGCGTCCAACGCTATGATGACTTCGCGCTTCAAGTAGGCCTGTCTTTACTGCCGCTTGGCCGAGCATCTCGCCCGCAAATGCGGCGGGAGCATAGCGGGTCGGGCGACCAAGGCAAAGTTCAGTCGGGCTCCTGCCGATCGCCGAGGGGGCGAAGGCGTTCGAACGGCGAATCGCGCGGCTCCTCCGGCGCCGGCGGCTCGAAGGCGACGCCGGGTTTGCGCGGATAGGGGTCCAGAGCCAAGGTCAGGAACTCCGCCGCGATCGCCCCGAGGTCGATTTTGCCGTCGACGAGTTCGTCCGGCTCGTCGTCGTCGAGCGACACGGCGAGCAATTCGGCGGCCGGGGTGCGCTCGTCGCGCGGCAGGAATTTGACCTCGATCGGCTCCTCGATGTCGGCGTCGAACGGCTCCAGGCTCACGACGCACCTGTATGTCACGCGCGCGGTCAGCTCGCCTTCGACCCGCACCCCGCGCCGCCATTTGGCGATCTCGAAGCGCGCGGAAAGGCGGGTGACGCCAATGAGGCCATTGAGCGCGGCGAGCTCGTCGCGCTCGGCGGCCGTCGCCTCGATCTCGTGTTCAAGCCCGCCGCGCGGCATCGGATCGACGCGGATCGGGCGGCTGAAGGCGATTTCGTTCATGGCGCGGCCTCCGGCAGCGGATAGCGGAATTGTCTTGAAAGAAATGCGCGGAGCGGCGTGGCGGCAAGCCGCTGTCGGGTGGCGAGCGCCCGCGCGGCAAGCCGGCGCGCCGCGGGCGTCGCGGCGTCGCCCGCGCGGAGCGCGTTGCGCGCCAGCGCCGCGGCCAGCCGTTCGGGGTCGTCCGTGTCGAGCGGCGGGCCATAAGCGGCGGCGCGGCCGAAATAGGCGCCGGCCATTCTCGTCATCCGCTTGGCGACGCCGACGTCGCTGACGCTGAGTTCCCGCAATGCGTCGTCGAAGCCCTCGAACACGCGGTCGACGACGTCCTGCGCAAGGTCGGTGGCGCCGAGTTCGGTGAGCCGGCGAAGCAGCAAATCGGCGTGCAGCGTGGCCATTTCGAAGCGCCCGTCGAGGTCGTCCGGCACCCCGCATTCGGTGTAAAGGACCGGCGCGCGCGCGGCCGCCACGATCTCGCCGTGAATATGATCGATGAGGGCGCGGGCGGCTCGGCGCGCGCGCCAGCGGGCAAAAATCATTTGGCGCCTTGATTTCGTTAACGCGCTTCAGTTAGGCCGTTCGAATCTGGCGACGTCAACGCCGCTTCGCAATGGGGTCGTGGATGCGCGTGATCGGGAAAATTTGGCTCGCCGCCACGGCGCTGGCCCTGACGGGTCCGCTTGCCGGCTGCATCGGCTATGACGGCGATTTCGATCGCGGCTATCAGCTCGACGAGCAGGCGCTCGCCAAAGTGCAGGTCGGCAAGACCGACAAGCGCGAGGCGCTGAACCTGATGGGCACGCCTTCGACCACATCCACCGTCGGCGGCGACGCGTGGTACTACATCGGCCAGAAGATGCACCGCGCGCTCGCCTTCATGCCCGTGCAGACGACCGACCAGAACGTGCTGGCGATCTATTTCGACAAGGGCGGCAAGGTCGCGCGCATCGCCAATTATGGCATGAAGGACGGCAAGGTGTTCGACTTCGTCTCCAACACCACGCCGACCGGCGGCCAGGAGCCGAGCTTCCTGAAGAACATCATGACGGGTCTGTTCCGGTTCATCTAATCGCGGTCAGGAGTCCGGCAGGCCGATCTTGCGCAGCACGTCGAACGTGTGGTCGAGGATCGGTTTGTGCGTCGTGAGCCATGCAATCGTCAGCTTCGGATTGCGCTGACGCGCCTCGGCGAGCGCGGACTTGGCGGCGTCAATGTGCCCAAGTTCGGCCTCGCAGACCGCGACGTTGAGATAGGGATAGAACAGACGCCAGCCGCTTTCGATTGCGGTCCTGGCGTCGGCCAGCGCGGGGGCGTATTTCTCCAGTCCGATCTCGGCGTCCGCGCGATAATTGAACCACTGGGGCGTCTGCGGATCGCGCGGGCTCAATCGCATCGCGGACTCGATGCTCTCCAGCGCCGCATCGTAACGGCGCAAGTAGGTTAGAATACTGCCGCGCGCCGCGAGCAGCAGTGCGGAGTTCCCGTTGACCCGCAGGCCGGCGTCGGCCGCCGTCAGTCCATCCGCAGGCCGCCCCGTCAACTCGAATACGAACGCCTTGTTGGCGTAGGCGGCTTCGTTGCCGTCGTCTTGGGCGGTCGCTCTGTCGGCGAACGCGACGACCTCGGCGGGGTAGTCAAGCCCAGGCTTGGGGTCGTGCAACCATTCCCAGAACAGAACGCCGGACTTTCCAGCGAGAGCCAGGCTGTTGTCGGGATCGAGTTGCAGCGCCTTCTCGAACAGGGACCGCGCCAGCTCGTTTTGATCCTTGGTCGTGGTCGCAAACGCGGATGTCAGCGCCGCGCCGCGCATGGCAAGATCAACGGCGTCCGGGTTCAGCGAGCGTTGGGCGCGATGCGCCTCCGCGTCCACCAATTCGTAGCGCAGGGCGTTGGCGAGTTGGGCGACGACGCGGTCCTGCAATTTCAGGAGATCGGCGAGCCCGTCCTCGAAGCGGTCGGCCCAGATATGAGCCCCGGAATCGGCGTCAATCAGTTGCGCGTTGACGCGGGCGCGATTTTCATAGCGCTGAGCCGAACCTTCAAGCACGTAGCGCACGCCAAGCTCTTTGCCGATTTCCTTGGCGTCCAACGATTTTCCCTTGAACGTGAAGGCGGTGTTGCGGGCGATGACGAAGCTGTTCTTGATGCGGGAGAGTTCGGTCGTCAGATTCTCGGTGATCCCGTCCGAGAAATAGTCTTGCGCAGCGTCCCCGGAAAGATTCTGGAACGGCAGAACGACAATGGAAAGATGGCCCGCATCCGCGGTCCGCGCCGTGCGAGTGACGGCCCAGTAGCCGCCGGCCACAAGCAAGACAGCGAACAAGGCGGCGGCAATCGCGAGCGGCAGGATTTGTCGCCGCTTCGGCGTCGTTTTTGTCGGCGGCGGCGCGATCCCTGCGCCCGCCTCCAACGCAAAGACCCTGACTGGCTCGGCAATGTTCTTCAACTGAGTCGGCCCGAGATCGGCGACCTTGAGATCGAGGCGCGATTTGACGTGCCAGTAGGCGGTTTCCGAGAGGCAAATCGCGCCGGGTTGGGCGAGGCTTTCGAGCCGCGAGGCGATATTGACGCCGTCGCCCATGAGATCGCCGTCCGCCTCCTCGATCACGTCGCCGAGATGAATGCCGATGCGGAAGACAATGCGCTGGCCGTCGGGCAGGCCGGCGTTGCGTTCGACCATCGCATTCTGGACTTCGCGCGCGCAATTGACCGCGTCGACCACGCTGCGGAATTCCACGATCGAGCCGTCGCCGGTGCGTTTGACGACGCGGCCGTGGTGGACGGCGATGGTGGGATCGATCAGGTCGCTGCGCAACGCCCGCAGCCTGGCTAGCGTGCGGTCCTCGTCCGCACTGGCCAGACGAGAATATCCTACAATATCAGAGGCTAGGATTGCGGCAAGTTTGCGAGTTTCGACCATGCTGTGCCCCGCGCGCACGCCACGATACCAGCTTTTCGGTATTGTTCGCCGCTCCGCGGGGTTTGCTGCAAGGAAAGCGCCGATCCCTCGCGTTTGTGTGCGGCCGAACGGATTTCGCGGTATAGGGCCGGATGGCTGATCCCGTCGCTTTTTCACTGCTCGCTTTCACGCTCGCCGCCGCTGTGCTGACCCTCACGCCCGGCGTCGACACCGCGATGGTGCTGCGCAGCGCGGCGTCGCAAGGGCCGAGGGCCGGCGCGGCGGCGGGACTCGGCGTGTGCGGCGGCCTGTTTGTCTGGGGCGCGGGGGCGGCGTTTGGTCTCGGCGCCCTGCTTTCCGCCTCGCCGGCGGCGTTCGCGGCGCTGAAATGGGCGGGCGCGGCCTATCTCGTCGTTCTCGGGATTCAGCTGATCCTGAAGCCGCGTGCGGCGCTGGCCGACGCCGGCGGATCGCGCGGCGGCGTGCGGGCGTCGCTGAGGCGCGGCTTCCTCACCAACATCTTCAATCCCAAGGTCGGCGTGTTCTACGCGACCTTCCTGCCGCAATTCGTCCCGCCGGGCGCGAACGTCGCAGCGTTCTCGCTGCTGCTGGCGGCGATTCACGCGGCGCTTGGGCTGCTGTGGTTCTCGGCGCTGATCGCATTGACGGTCCCGCTGGGCCGCTTTCTCCGGCGGCCGGCCGTCGTGCGGGCAATGGATCGTCTGACCGGTTGCGTTTTCCTGGCCTTCGGCGCCCGGCTGGCGTTGAGTCCCCGTGGGTAAGGCGCGACAGGGAATTCGCAGCCATTCGTTAAGGTTAGGTCGGCGTTAACCCCGCCGCCCTAGCGTGGGGTCGGGACGCGTGCGCGTGGGCGCGGCGCGAGGCTCCGGATGCGCACGACCTCCTTCACGTTATTCGACTATCTCCCCGACGCGCTGCGCGAAGGGCCGAAGCGGCGGGCCGCCGAGGCGATCGGCGTCGCGCTGCTGGCGCTCGTCGCCGCCGCCGGGCTCTCGCTGATGTCGTGGTCGGTCGACGACCCGAGCCTCACCCACGCCACCTCCACTGCGCCGCACAATTGGCTCGGACGCGGCGGCGCGGTCACGGCCGATCTGCTGATGCAGTTTCTTGGCGTCGCCTGTGCGGCGGCGCTGGCGCCCCCAGCCGCCTGGGGCTGGCGGCTGGTCACCGAGCGGCGGATCGGCCGGATTTCGCCGCGGATTCTGCTGTGGATGGCGGGCGCGGCGGCGAGCGCGGGCTTTGCCGCGATGTTGCCGGCGCCGGCGAGCTGGCCGTTGCCGAGCGGCCTCGGCGGCGTCGTCGGCGACGCCGTCCTTTGGCTGCCGCGAAAACTGTTCGGCGGAGCGGAGGCCGAGATGATCGGCGTCGGGATCGCGCTCGCAGGGATCGGCATACTCGCGTTCACCGCCTCGGCGAGCTACGGGTTCGCCGGCGGGACGGCGGCCGATCCGACGCCGAAGACCCGCCGTCGCGCGCCGCCGCCCGCCGACGTCGAGGACGACGATAAGGACGGCGAGCCCGGCTTTGCGCTGGTCTCGCTTGGCGCGCTCATCCATGCGTTTTATTTCGTTAAGGGCGGCGTCAAGCGGCTGCTGGCGCGCCGGCGCCCGCCGCGCAAGCCGGTGGCGCCGCCGCGCGCGCCGTGGCTCGACGAATCAAGCCCGCCGTTCGGGGCCCCGCTTGAAGGACCGCCCCAGCTCGTCGCCGCCCCCGTCGCGCCGGCGCCGCGCGTCGCGGCTAAGCCAGACGCGGTCCGGCCGCCCGCGCCGCCGCCGGCGGCGCCCGAGGCGCCCGCTGCTCCGTCGCGCGTGACGCCCGCCGCCGGCCCGCTGAAGCCGGCCAAGCGCCCCGCCACGCCGATCGAGCGCGGCGAATACGCGCTTCCCGCGCTCGCCATGCTCGCCGAGCCGAAGAAGGCGACCTCGAAAATCTCCGACGACGCGCTGGAGCAGAACGCGCGCCTGCTCGAAGGCGTGTTCGACGATTTCGGCGTCAAGGGCGAGATCATCAACGTGCGCCCCGGACCGGTGGTGACGCTCTACGAGTTGGAGCCGGCGCCGGGGGTGAAATCCTCGCGGGTGATCGGGCTCGCCGACGATATCGCCCGCTCGATGTCGGCGATCTCGGCCCGCGTCGCCGTCGTGCAGGGTCGCAACGCCATCGGCGTCGAGCTGCCGAACCAGCGCCGCGAGACGGTGTTCTTGCGCGAAATGCTGGCGAGCCAGGATTTCGAGACCTCCAAGCACAAGCTCGCCATCGCGCTCGGCAAGACGATCGGCGGCGAGCCGGTCATCGTCGATCTCGCCAAGATGCCGCACCTGCTCGTCGCCGGCACCACCGGCTCCGGCAAGTCGGTGGCGATCAACACGTTCATTCTAAGCCTGCTCTACCGCCTGGAGCCGAGTCAGTGCCGGCTCATCATGGTCGACCCGAAGATGCTGGAGCTTTCCGTCTACGACGGCATTCCGCATTTGCTCACCCCCGTCGTCACCGATCCGAAGAAGGCGGTCGTCGCGCTCAAATGGGCGGTGCGCGAGATGGAGGACCGCTACCGCAAGATGTCGAAGGTTGGCGTGCGCAACATCGACGGCTTCAACGCCCGCGTGGTGGAAGCTGCGGCCAAGGGCGAGGCGATCACCCGGCAGGTGCAGTCCGGCTTCGACCCCGAGACCGGCGAGCTGCTCTACAAGCAGGAGGAGATGGACCTTTCCGAACTGCCCTACATCGTCGTCGTGGTTGACGAGATGGCCGACCTGATGATGGTCGCCGGCAAGGACATCGAGGGCGCGATCCAGCGGCTCGCGCAGATGGCGCGCGCGGCCGGCATCCATCTTATCATGGCGACGCAGCGTCCGTCCGTCGACGTCATCACCGGCACGATCAAGGCGAATTTCCCGACCCGCATCTCGTTCCAGGTGACGAGCAAGATCGACAGCCGCACCATCCTCGGCGAGCAGGGCGCCGAGCAACTGCTGGGGCAGGGCGACATGCTCTACATGGCCGGCGGCGGCCGCATCAGCCGCGTGCACGGGCCGTTCGTGTCCGATGCGGAGGTCGAGAAGATCGTCGCCTATCTGAAGACGCAGGGACACCCCGAGTATCTCGCCGCGATAACCGAGGAGGACGCGGCGGCGTCTGAGGATGAAGAAGCGCCCGCGGCGGCGGCCGGCGCCCCGGCGCTGACGATGGATCAGGAAGAGGCGGGCGACTATTACGACCGCGCGGTGGCGATCGTGACGCGCGAGAAGAAGGTGTCGGTCAGCTACATCCAGCGCCGGCTGTCGGTCGGCTACAACAAGGCGGCGTCGCTGGTCGAGCGCATGGAGAAGGAAGGCGTCGTCAGCCCGCCGAACCACCAGGGCAAGCGCGAAGTGCTGGCGGGCAGCCCGGATCGGCAGGAGATCGACGAGGAGGAGTAGGGAGCGGGGAATCAGCGGGGCTGCGTTTTCAAGGCGGTAGGCGCCAAAAGCTGCAGCTCTGCACGGAGAGGAGTGTGATCGAGAAAGGGGCGACGGGATGGGGGACATGGGGATGGAATTACGGGGACATGATACGCATTGCGCTATTGCGCCTGTCTGCGAATTGCGAGCAGAAATAGGGTAATCGGTATCATGTCCCCTCAGTTCGCAATTCAATTCCCAGTTCGCTTCCCTGCGCGGGCGGCGGCTAGAAATTGAAATGCGCCCGCCGTAGCGCGTCTTCGTAAGCCTTCTTCGCGGCCTTGACCTGCTGGCGCAGTTCGTCCTCGCGGAAGGACGCGGCTTCCCACTGGTCGATCTCGGCGACGTTATGGGCGACGGAGGCCAGCGCCTCCTCCACGCGGATCGCGGCGATCCAAGCCTCCACAGCCTTTTGATAGGCGGATTGCATCGCGTCGAGGTCGGTGTGCGCTTCAGACATTGCGGTCTCCATCCACATATCCAAGCAGAGTTTCTTGTCGGCTGCATGACCGCGCCGCCTCGGCGCAAACGCCGGCCCGGTTGCATTCCCCGCCGCGCGGCGTCATCAAGACCGGAACGGCTTGGGAGGATAAGCGGTTGCGGGTGCTGATCGTCGACGATCATCCGATCGTCATCTCCGGTTGCAAGGCGCTGCTCGCCGGCGATCCCAGCATCGAGGTGCGCGACGCGGCGGACGCGGATTCCGGACAGGCGGTCTATTTCGCCTGGAAGCCGGACGTCGCGGTGGTCGATCTCAACCTGCCGGGCCTGTCCGGGCTTGAAGTCTGCCGGCGCATCCGCCAGCGCGACGAGCGGGCGAAAATCATCATCTTCACGATGAACGACGATCCCGTATTCGCCGCGCGGGCGATCGAGGCCGGGGCCAAGGGCTATGTCGCCAAGAACGACGACCCCTCGCTGTTCATCGACGCGGTGCGGCAGGTGGCGCGCGGCGGCGTCTATCTGCATCCCGACATGGCGCGGCAGATCGCGTTCCTGCGCAACAACGCCAACGCCAACAAAGTCGCCTCGTTGAGCGCGCGCGAACTCGAAATCCTGCGCATGCTGGCGGCGGGCAAGTCGATGGGCGACATCGCCGACGCGCTGCATGTGTCTTATAAGACGGTGGCCAACAATTGCACCGCGCTCAAGCAGAAGCTCGGCGCGCGGTCGTCGATGGACCTGATGCGGATCGCGATGGAGACGAGTCCGGGGTGAACCGAGTCAGCTTAGATCGAGGTCGCGCCGGCGTCGGATATAGGGCGAGTAGACCGGGGCGTCGGGTTTGATTCGGCCGTCCGCGCCCCAATCCGACATGCGGTTGAACGGAACGATCGGCCTTTCGTCGAGGCGGCCGAGATCGCCGCGCAAATCGTCGACGACGCCAGCGAGCCGAGCCTCGATATCGCTGGGATCGGAATAGCGCAGGCTTCCCTCAACGCCGTAGGCGACGAAGGGAGTCAAAATTTCGTAGCCGACATAGGCCAGCGTGAACTCGACGGGCCACAGCATGAGCGAAATGTCGCCGCTGCGGCCATCGTGCTCGTAGGTGGCGCGGCTGGTGCCGACCGTCACCGAAAGCAACGCACGCTTGCCGGCGAACCGTCCCGCCTCGAAACGCTTCCGCGCAGTGTAGACGTCGCCATAAGCGAGCACGCGATCGAACCAACCTTTCAATATCGCGGGCGGCATGTGCCACCACATCGGATATTGCAGGATCAGCAGGTCCGCCGCGTCGAGGCGAGCCAGTTCCTCTACCACGAACGCCGGCAGAGAGCCCGCGTCGCTGGCGTGACGCTGCTCCTTCTGGGCGTCGAAACGCGCCGCTTCGGCGGGATCGCGATAATGGCCGGGGCCTTCGCAGGGATCGAAATGCGCGGCGTAGAGGTCCGTCAGGCTGACCTGCCATCCCGCCGCTTCGAGCGCCTTGCGAGCCTCTTTCGCCAGATGTGCGTTGAAGGATTTGGGCTCGGGGTGGGCTAGGACGATATGCGCGCGCAGCGGGCGCTCCTTAAGGGTAGCGCGCCTTCAAGTCCGCCGTGCGGCGCGTGTTGTGATCGATGATGCAGGCCAGTCGCGGATCGCCGCTGCCCGCGTCCGCCTCGAGCGGGGCGAGGTCTTGGCATTCCTCGTCGCGCCATGTTGACCATTGCGCCTGCGAGTCGTTGAGGAACCGCTTCCAGCGCGCCTTGCGCGCCGCCAGCATTTTCGGCTTGGCGTCGATCGCCTTCTGCGCGCCCTCGATCGCGGAGGCCAGGTCTCGCTCCGACTTCTCGGACGCCGAACGCAGGCAATCCGCCAATTCCCGGGCGGCGATGCGGGCGGGGTCGCAAGCGTTTTGCGACGGCTTGGTCGCCTCGGCGCGCGCAACGGAGGCAATGAAAAGGCAGCCTAAAACCAAGACGAAACGGCGCATGTAGGGTTCGCTAGGAGAATATGCGGAGGTGCCATACAGGCGCGGCGCGTCAAACGCCAGCGCTTATCGCAGCGTCAGGCCGGCGGTGTTTCGCTCGCCAGGAAGTCGTCGATGCGTTTCAGCGCCTTGACGATATTGGCGGTCGAGTTGGCGTAGGAGAGGCGCAAGAAACCTTCGCCGTAGACGCCGAAATCCGGCCCGCCGATGGTCGCCACGCCCGCCGTCTCCAACAGCGCGTTGGCGAGCGGCTTCGCCTTCCAGCCGGTCGCGGCGATGTTCGGGAACGCGTAGAACGCGCCCTTCGGCGTCGCCGACCGCACGTTGCGGATGGCGTTGAGCCCCTCGACCACGACTCTGCGCCGGGCGTCGAACTCCTCGACCATCGCATGAACCGCGTCCTGCGGCCCGGTGAGCGCGGCGAGGCCGGCGAACTGGGTCGGCGCGTTGACGCAGGAATAGGAATTGACCGCGAGCTTTCGCGCGGCGTCGTAGAGCGGCGCCGGCCAGATCGAATAGCCGAGCCGCCAGCCGGTCATGGCGTAGGTCTTCGACCAGCCGTCGAGCAGGATCAGCCGGTCGCGGATTTCCGGATAGGCGAGCAGCGTCTGATGCGCGAGCCCGTCGTAGGTCATCTGCCCGTAGATTTCGTCGGAGAGAATCGCCGCGTCCGGGAAGCGCGGCGAGGCCGGCGACGAGCTTGTCGATTTCCGGCTTCGGCGTCACGCCGCCAGTCGGATTGGCGGGCGAGTTGAGGATGATAAGCCTCGTCGCCGGCGTCATCAGCGAGAGCGTCTCCTCGGCCGAGAACGCGAAGCCGTTCTCCTCGCGCATCGGGATCGGGATCGGCCGCGCGCCGGTGAACTCGATCATCGAGCGATAGATCGGAAATCCGGGATCGGGATAGAGGATGTCGACGCCCGGCGCGCCGAACATCAGGATCGCCATATACATGGTGACCTTGCCGCCGGGCACGATCATCACGGACTCCGGCGAGACTTCGACGCCGTGGCGCTTGTGCAGATCGGCGGCGACCGCCTCGCGCAGCGGGAGAATGCCGGTCGCAGGGGTATAGCCGTGCTCGCCGTCATGCAGCGCCTTGACCGCGGCCTCGACAATATGCGGCGGGGTTTTGAAATCGGGCTGGCCGATGCCGAGGTTGATGATGTCGCGGCCTTGCGCCTGCAAGGCGGCGGCTTTCGCCAGCACCGCGAACGCGTTTTCCTCGCCGATGCGATCAAACGCCGGAACCAGATGAAGCATGGCCGTCCTCCCCGCGGCCTCTTTGACGGAGGACGCGGCGGACGGCAAGGAGATTAGGCGGCGGCTTTGACGCCGGCTCGCGCCAGCATGCCGTAGAGATCGCGAGGATCGTCGGGATCGGCGACGAGATCGAGCCGCGCGGCCTGCGCGCCGAGCCGGTCGCGAACGTAGCGCAGCGCGGCGAAATCCTCGATCGCGAAGCCGACGCTGTCGAACACCGTGATCTCACGCGCCCCCTTCCGGCCCGGTGCCTCGCCGGCGATGACGCGCCAGAGTTCGGTCACGGGGAAGTCGGCGGGCATCTGCTGGATCTCACCCTCAACGCGCGTCTGCTCGGGAAATTCGACGAACACCTCGGCGCGCGACAAGATCAGTGGGTCGAGTTCGGTCTTGCCGGGGCAATCGCCGCCGATCGCGTTGATGTGGACACCGGCGCCGATCATGTTGTCGGTGAGGATGCGCGCCCGCGCCTTGTCGGCCGTCGCGGTGGTGATGACCTCGGCGCCGAGCACGGCCTCCTCGGCCGAGCGGCAAATCGTCGCGGACAGGCCGGCGAGGCTGAGGTTGCGGGCGGCCTTGCGGCTGGCGGCGGGATCGATGTCGTAGAGCCGCACGGCGGTCACGCCGATCAGCGCTTTGAACGCCAGCGCCTGGAACTCGCATTGCGCGCCGTTGCCGATAATCGCCATCGTCCGCGCGCCCGGCGGCGCCAGATATTTGGCGGCGACGGCCGAGGTGGCGGCGGTGCGCAGCGCAGTGAGGATCGTCATCTCAGTCAGCAGCAGCGGATAGCCGGTGGCGACATCGGCGAGACCGCCGAACGCGCACACCGTCTGCCGGCCGGCCCGCGCGTTCTTCGGATGGCCGTTGACGTATTTGAACGCGTACAGCGCGCCGTCGCTCGTCGGCATCAACTCGATAGAGCCGTCGGCGGCGTGCGCGGCGACGCGCGGGGTCTTGTCGAATTTAGGCCAGCGTCGGAAGTCGTCTTCGATGTAGCCGGCGAGATCACGCAGGACGCGCTCGACGCCGGTTTCGGCGACGAGTTGCATCATGTCGTCGACGCTCACGAACGGGACGAGGCTGAGGGGACCAGGAATGGACATGCGACACCGGCTGCAACCTAGGCCGCATTTGGTTAACTGTCAACAGTTAACAGCCCGTTAAACGGAGGTCAGACGCCGTTCACCGGCGCAAAGAAGCAGAAGATGACGGGGTCGGGCTCGCTGATCGAATTCCAGAACGCCCAGTAAGAGCCATCGGGCGAGGGAAGCGCGCGGCTGACCGGCACGACGGTCTTGAGGCCGTCGATGTGGTAGCCGTCCGGCTGGATGTGGACGGCGCGGGCGCTGAGATGATGCACGTCGCGCGGGCCGCAGCACTCCGCCTTGACCCAAGCGGGCACCGGTTCTCCATTAGACCAGAAATCGTGGGCAGCGGCGGGCGTTATGACCAAAGCGCCCGCGATAAATAGTGACCGCATCTTGCAACTCCATTGAGCCATCGCAAGCAGCCACGCCGCATCGCGTACGCCGCCCGCGCAAGCGCCAATGCAACACTCGCGCCGGGCAAAAGGTTTCCGCCCCCGGGCGGAGATAAATCGAACCGATCGGAAGATCGCGCGCCTTAGCGCGAGCGGCGGAAATCAAGCCTCAATCATATTTGATGTAGGCGAACCGCGCGTCGCCCTGCGGGGTGCCTTCGAGGGCGGAGTCTGTTCCGGGACGCCAGCCGATCACCTCCTCGATCTTCCTGGCGAGTTCGAAATCCTTGTCCGTGATCCCCTTGGCGTCGTGCGTCGTCAGCTTCACTTCGAGCCAGGCGTAGGAGACGGCGAGGTCCGGGTGGTGCCAGGCGGCCTCGGCGAGATGGCCGATCGTATTGACCGCCATCAACGTGCCTTTCCAGCTATGGGTCTTGTATTTGCGGCGAATCCAACCGTTCTCCAGCCGCCATTTCGGCAGTTCGGCGGCGAGCCGTTCGTTGGTCTCCGCCTCGTTGTAGACGCGCGTCTCGGCTTTCGGCATGGCGAGCCTCTCGTGTCTTTGTGCTTCCCTTGAGGCCTTTGTGGTGAACCATCTCACCACCAAGACACAAAGGAATTCACGAAGACACTATCTCTGGCAGCTCGCGCAGTAAAACGTCGAGCGGCCGCTCTGCACGGTGCGGGCGATGACGCCGCCGCAGCGCGCATGGCCGCAGACAGAACCCTCGCGATCGTAGACGGCGAAGGAGTGCTGGAAATAGCCGAGCGCGCCATCGACCTGACTGTGATCGCGCAGCGTCGAGCCGCCGGCCTCGATCGCCGCCTCCAGCACCTCGCGGATCGCCTTCGCCAGCCGCCGCGTCTCCGCAGGTTTGAGACTGCCCGCCTCGCGCAGCGGCGAGAGTTTGGCGCGGTACAGCGCTTCGCACACATAGATATTGCCGAGCCCCGCGATGCGGCGCTGATCGAGCAGCGCGGCCTTCAACGGCGCGCGGGAGCCGGCGAGCCCGTCCGCCAGGGTGGCGGCGTCGAACTCAGGCCCGAGCGGCTCGACGCCGATTCCTGCGAACAGCGGGTGCTCGTCGAGCGTCGCGGTCGTGATGAGGTCCATGAAGCCGAAGCGGCGCGGATCGTTGTAGACCACGCGCGCGCCGCCCTCGAACTCGAAAACGACGTGGTCGTGCGTCGGCGCCTTTCCGCGCGGATGGTAGAACTCGCCGACCGGCGTCTCCTCGATGCGAAACGAGCCGGACATGCCAAGGTGCATGACCAGCGTCTCGCCGGAATCGAGATCGGCGAGCAGATATTTCGCGCGCCGCCGCAGATCGCCGACACGCTGGCCGGCGAGCCGCGCGGCGAAGCGCTCTGGCAACGGAAAACGCAGGTTCGGCCGTCGCGCCTCGGCGCGGGCGATGCGGCCGCCAACGAAGGTTGGCGCCAAGCCGCGCCGCACCGTCTCGACCTCGGGCAGTTCAGGCATGATCCTTCACCACCGCTAGGAACGCCGGCCCGAATTTCCGCAGCTTCTGCTCGCCGACGCCATGGATATCGCCCATCGCGTCGAGCGTTCGCGGCTTCTCCTTCGCCATCTCGATCAGCGTGCGGTCCGGGAAGATCACGTAAGCCGGCTGGTTGGCCGCCTTCGCCATCGCGGCGCGCAAAGCCTTCAGCGCGCCAAGCAGGTCGGCGTCGGCGTCACGGGGCGTCGGCGGCAGCTTGCGCGCCGTCTTGGGCTTGGCCTCCAGCACGTCCTCGCGCAACTGGAACGGCGACTCGCCCTTCAGAACCTTGCGGCCGGCCTCGGTGAGGACGAGGCGGTCGCGGTCGTCGCGATCGTGGGTCAGCATCTGCGAGGATATGAGTTGCCGGAACACCGCGCGCCAGCCCGCGACGGTTCGATCCCCGCCGACGCCGAAGGTTTTGAGCTGGTCGTGGGCGTGGCGCTCGACCGCCTCGGTCTTCTTGCCTGACAGAATGTTGGCGAGATGGCCGAAGAAGAACCGCCCTTCCGTGCGCAGCACCGCGCTCAGCGCCTTCTGCGCCTCCAGCCGGCCGTCGATCAGCCGCACCGCGCCGTCGCAGACGTCGCAATGGCCGCACGGGCCGCAATCCTCGCCGAACATGCCGAGCAAGGTCTGCCGGCGGCAGCGCGCGCATTCGCACAGCGCGACGAGGTCTTCGAGCTTCTCCTGCTCGATGCGCTTGCGCTCCGGCGGCGAAGCGCTCTCCTCGATCTGCCGGCGGCGCAGCTCGATGTCGCCGAGACCGTAGAGCGTCAGCGTGTCGGCGGGCAGGCCGTCGCGGCCGGCGCGACCGATCTCCTGATAATAGCTCTCCAGCGACGACGGCATGTCGGCGTGGAGCACGAAGCGCACGTCCGGCTTGTCGATGCCCATGCCGAAGGCGATCGTCGCGCACATGACGACGCCGTCCTCCTGCAGGAAGGCGTCCTGATGGGCCGAGCGCAGCGCCGCGTCCAGGCCGGCATGGTAGGGCAGCGCGCGGCGCCCGCGCTGGGTTAGCTCGTGGGCGAGCTCCTCCGTGCGACGGCGCGAGGCGCAATAGATAATGCCGCTTTCGCCGCGATGGCGTTGCAGCGCGTCCCAGAGCTGCCGCGTGGCGTCGGTCTTCGGCCGCATCGCCAGATAAAGGTTCGGCCGGTCGAACGAGCGCACGAACACCCGCGGCGGTTTGAAGAACAGCCGCTCGGCGATGTCGGTCCGGGTCGGCGCGTCGGCGGTCGCGGTGACCGCCAGGGTCTTGGGACGCCCGAGCGCCTGCGCCGCCTCTTTGAGCCGAATGTATTCGGGCCTGAAGTCGTGGCCCCACTGCGAGACGCAATGCGCCTCATCGATGGCGAACAGGTCGATGCGGCGCTGGTGCAGCAGCTCCAGCGTGTCGTCGCGGAGCAGCCGCTCGGGCGCGACATAGAGCAAGCGCAACCGGCCCCTATCGAGCCCGTCGTAGATTGCCCGCCGCTCCGCGGCGTCGGCGGCCGAGTTGAGCCCCGCCGCCTCGATCCCGTAGGCGCGCAGTTGCGCGACCTGATCGCGCATCAACGCAATGAGCGGCGAGACGACGACGGTGAGCCCGTCGCCGAGCAGGGCGGGAAGCTGGAACAGCAGCGACTTGCCGCTGCCGGTCGGCATGACCGCGATGGCGTCCTCGCCGCCGAACAGGGCGGCGAGAATCTCCTCCTGCCCGGGGCGAAACTCGGCGAAGCCGAACACCCGATGCAGCGCCTCGCGGGCGCGGTCGATGTCCGGGTTCAAGGCCGAAACACCGGCGTCCATTGCACGTCCTCTAGAGTGTCGGCGCCTGTGGCGAGCATCGCAACGCGATCGAATCCGAGCGCCGCGCCGCTGGTTTCCCCCATGTAGGGCAAGCAACGGAGAAAATCTTCGTCGAGGGGATAGCTTTCCCCGTAGAGTTTATCCTTGAGCGTCATGTCCTCGGCGAAGCGGCGGCGCTGCTCGTCGGGGTCGGTCAGCTCGCCGAACGCGTTGGCGAGCTCGACGCCGCAGGCGTAGAGTTCGAAACGCTCGGCGACGCGGGGGTCCCGAGGCGACAGCCGCGCCAATGCCGCCTCGCTGGCAGGGTACTCGCACAGGAACGTCGGCCGGCTGAGGCCGAGGTTCGGCTCGACTTTCTCCGACAGCAGCCTGCTGAACAGGTCCGACCAGGAATCGTCGGCGGCGACCCGCATGGCGTGGCGCTTACACGCGTCGACGAGAGCAGCGGAAGTGCTCAGTGATTTGTCGCTCCCCGTCATGGCCGGGCTTGTCCCGGCCATCCACGTCGCGCCGCTCTCGTCGACCTGCAATGTCGCCCCCGCGTCGGCGCGCGGAACCGCGTGGATGCCCGGGACAAGCCCGGGCATGACGGCGGGCGTCGCACGCGCGCCTTCCGCGAATATGTCCACCCCCGCATAGCGCTGGAACGCCTCGCGCACCGTCAGCCGCTCTGGCTCGGCGAACGGATCGGCCTCGCGGCCGCGGTAGGTCAGCCGCTGCGTCCCCGCCGCTTGCGCCGCCAGGCGCAGCACGGCGGCGCAATCGGTCCTCAGCGCGTCCAGACCTTCGCCGACCCGGTACCATTCGAGCATGGTGAACTCGGGCGCATGCAACGCGCTGCGCTCGCGGTTGCGGAACACCCGCGACAGCGCGAAAATCTTCGTCTCGCCGCCCGCGAGCAGCTTCTTCATCGCGAACTCCGGCGAGGTGTGCAGGTAGGCGCGATGGCGCGCGCCGTCGCCGGCGATCAACTCGGTGGCGAACCCGTGCAGGTGCGTCTCGTTGCCCGGCGAAACCTGCAACGCCGCGGGCTCGACCTCGACGAAGCCCTCGGCCTCGAAATAGCGGCGCACGGCGGCTGTGGCGCGCGCGCGCGCCAGCAGGCGCGGCCGGCGGTCGGCATGGCGGTCGGGGGCCCAGAACGGGGAGGGTATCGACAATTTCACTCCGATCTGATTTGACGCGCGCCCATTCGCTCCCGTCAAGATCGGGCGCAAGCCAAGGGATTCAGCCAAGTGAAAGTCATCGCCAGCTCGATTCGCAAGGGCAATATCATCGAGCGCGACGACGGCCATCTCTGCGTCGTCCTGTCCGCCGAAAGCTTTTTTCCGGGCAAGGGTACGCCGACGACGCAAATCGACATGCGCCGCCTCGCCGACGGCGTCAAGGTGACCGATCGCTTCAAGACCACCGAACAGGTGGAGCGCGCGTTCGTCGAGGACAAGGAATACGACTTTCTCTACAAGGACGGCGACGGCTATCACTTCATGAACAACGAGAACTACGAGCAGATCCAGGTGCCGGAGGACATCATCGGCGACCAGGCGCAGTGGTTGCAGGAGGGCATGAAGGTCATTCTGTCGATCTTCAACGAGAAGGCGGTGTCGATCCAACTGCCGCCTCGGGTGACGCTGGAGATCGTCGAGACCGAGCCGGTCACCAAGGGGCAGACCGCCTCCTCGTCCTACAAGCCGGCCAAGATGACCAACGGCGCGCGGGTGATGGTGCCGCCGCACGTGTCAGCGGGCACGCGCATCGTCATCCAGACCGAAGACGGCTCCTACGTCGAGCGCGCGAAGGACTGATGGAAGCAATTTAAGGGAAAGGCGTTCGCCATGCAGTCTCGGTATGATCGGCCTCGGGCGCATGGGCGCCAATATCGTTCGTAGAGTGACCAAAGCCGGTCATTCGTGCGTGGTCTACGACCGCGACCCGAAGCCCGGCGAGGCCTTGGCCAAAGAGGGCGCGACGGCGGCGACCTCTCTGGAGGATGTCGTCGCCAAGCTGTCCGCGCCGCGCGCGATCTGGGTGATGCTGCCGGCCGGCAAGGCGACGGAAGCGACGATCGATGCTCTGACGGGCCTGCTCTCGAAGGGCGACGCCATCATCGATGGCGGCAATTCGTTCTGGCGCGACGACATCCGGCGCGGCAAGGCGCTGGCCGAGAAGGGCCTGCATTATCTCGACGTCGGCACCAGCGGCGGCGTGTGGGGCCTGGAGCGCGGCTACTGCATGATGATCGGCGGCGACAAGAACGAGGTGAAACGGCTCGACCCGATCTTTTCCGCGCTCGCGCCCGGCAAGGGCTCGATCCCGGCGACGCCCGGCCGCGAGACCCGCGATCCGCGAGTCGAGCAGGGCTACATGCACGCCGGTCCCTGCGGCGCCGGGCATTTCGTCAAGATGGTGCATAACGGCATCGAATACGGCCTCATGCAGGCCTATGCCGAGGGTTTCGACATTCTGCGCCACGCCGACGCCGAGGGCGTCGCCGAGGAGCACCGCTTCAACTTCGAACTGGCCGATGTCGCGGAGGTTTGGCGGCGCGGCAGTGTGATTTCCTCGTGGCTGCTCGATCTGACCTCGATCGCGTTGGCGCAGGAGGAGAAGCTCGACTCCTATTCCGGCTTCATCGAGGATTCCGGCGAGGGCCGTTGGACGTTGCAAGCTGCGATCGAGGAGGCGGTGCCGGCGGAGGTGTTGTCCGCCGCGCTCTACACCCGCTTCCGCTCGCGCCAGCAGCACACCTATGCGGAGAAGATCATCTCGGCGATGCGCAAAGGCTTCGGCGGCCACGTCGAGCCGAAGCAGGGGTGAGCGTTTAGGCCCCGACCGTTATGGTGGGCGAGGCGAAGCCATCAGGCCTTCGTGCGGGAAAGGGCCTGTCGTGTTTGTAAGTTCGGATGGCGACCTGCCTTCCCCGGCGCTGGATGGCTTCGCTTCGCTCGCTATGACGAGCAAGGAGCCCGTCGTGAAAGCGCCTTGCGTTTACATCGTGGCGAGTTGGCGGAACGGGACGCTCTATTGCGGCGTGACGTCCGATCTTGCACGACGGGCTTACGAACACAGGATGGGCGCGGTCGACGGGTTCGCCAAACGATACGGCTGCAAGACGCTGGTCTGGTATGAGCCGTGTCTGCGCATGGATGAAGCGATCGCGCGCGAGAAGCAGATCAAGGGCGGCAGTCGCGCCACGAAGCTGGCGTTGATTGAGGCGATGAACCCTGACTGGTGCGATCTGTACTTAACTTTGAACCAATAGGCTCCGCGAATCCGTCATGGCGAGCGAAGCGAAGCCATCCAGCCCCTCCGTGACGCTGAGGCTGGGCAGTGTCGCATGGCCGGCGGCGCCTCACTTTCCAGAGTAAGGATGGCCCCGGCGCTGGATGGCTTCGCTTCGCTCGCCATGACGGCGCGCTTCAGCCGATCCCCTTCTCCAGCCTCCCGGCCGCCGCCCGCACGTCGGCGAAGCTCAGCAGCCGGGCGCGGTTGACGGCGAGATGCCTTCCCAGCCGCAGCGCCTTTGCTTCGCAGCGCGCCCGCGCGTCGGCGTCCTCGATGTGCTCGAACTCCGCGATATGCGCGAGCCCGAGTATGCGCCGGTGCATCTCCACGCCGGCGAAGCCAAGCGCGTCGACCCAGATCTCCTGCAACAGCGCGCCTAACGCCTGCTCGGCGGCGAGCGCGTGGCCCTGGTCCTCGTAGAGAGACCTCGGATAGAGAATCCCCGTGCGCTCGCTGCGCCAGAGATGCGCGAACTCGGCGCGGAAGCGGGTCCACACGCCTTCCGCGACATCGAGCGTCCAGGCGCGGAACTCGTCGCGTTCGCCGACAGCGCGCTCGTAGCCGCCTTGCGCGAAATAGGCCATCAGGAAGTTGGCGATCAGCATGCCGACGTCGAAACCGAACGGGCCGTAGCTCGCAAACTCCGGGTCGATCACGCGCGCGTCGCCGTCATGCGCCATGATCGATCCGGTGTGCAGATCGCCGTGCAACAGCGTCTCCGCGTGGTTGCAATATTTGAGCTTCAACTGTTGCGCCGCGACCTTGAGATCGACGTCCGCGCGCAAACTCGCAACAAGCTCGTCCAGTTGCGGCGAGGTGTGTCGGTTCAACGGCGCGGCGAAATAGGGGTCGGTGAACACCAGCGATTCGGTGATGTCGCACAGCGCCACGTTGTCGCAGAACAGCGCGACGTCGGCCTTGCGCTCGGCGGTCTTCATCGAGAGATCGGAGCCGCGGAACAGCGTGCGCGCGCAGAAATTCCCGAGCTGTTCGGCGAGGTTTGCGTGTTTGATCCCCGCCTCGAGGTCGCGACGCAGGATCTTGTGCGGGTGCAGATACTCCATCACCAGGAAGGCTTGGCGCTCGTCGAAATGGTAGACCGCCGGCGTCCGGCCGGGGTCGCGCGCGGACTGGCGCGTCAGCGCGTGATATTCGAAGAACGACCGCTTCAGCGGCAACGGCCAGCTTTCGCCGACGAGGCGCACATAGGGCAGCGCCTGCTTGACGACCGCCGCGCCGCGCGCGCCTTCGACGATAAACACGAGGTTGAGGTTGCCGTCGCCGACTTCGCGCACCCGCCAGGTCGCGGGCGCCGAGCCGAGGCGTTCAACCAAAGCCGGCAAGTCGCCGAGGCGCTGCGGCAGCGTCGCCGCGCTGAGGGCTTCGTAGGGCGTTTCACTCATCGCTGGGCGTTGTTCTCGTTGGACCGGGGGATTGACACGGGCCCGGCATGATGGCGCAACTCCCGCCAGGTCGCAATCACGCGGCGCATCGCCGCAACCCAAGGAGTCCCCGCCATGGCCGTCGTCGCTTTCATTGGTCTCGGCAACATGGGCGGGCCGATGGCCGGCAACCTCGTCAAGGCCGGCCATACCGTGCTCGGCGTCGATCTCGTGCCCGAATTGCGCGAGGCGGCGGCGAAGGAGGGCGTGCAAATCGCCGACGGCGCGGCGAAAGCCGCCGCCGCGGCGGACGTCGTCGTGACCATGCTGCCGGCCGGCAAGCACGTTCTCGGCGTTTGGACGGAGATCGTCGCGGCGGTGAAGCCGGGCGCGCTGCTGATCGATTCCTCGACCATCGACGTCGACAGCGCCCGGAAAGCGCACGCGCTCGCCGCCGCCAAAGGCGCTCTCTCGGTCGACGCGCCGGTGTCGGGCGGCGTCGGCGGCGCCAAGGGGGCGACGCTGACATTCATGTGCGGCGGGTCGGAGGCCGCCTTCGCCGCCGCCAAGCCGATCCTAGAAAAGATGGGCAAGCGCATCGTCCATTGCGGCGAGGCGGGGGCGGGGCAGGCGGCGAAAATCTGCAACAACATGATCCTCGGCGCGACGATGATCGTCACCTGCGAGGCGTTCGTGCTCGCCGAGAAACTCGGCCTCTCGGCGCAGGCGCTTTACGACGTCGCCTCGACGTCTTCGGGGCAAAGCTGGTCGTTGACGACCTACTGCCCGGTCCCCGGACCCGTGCCGGCCTCGCCCGCCAACAACGGCTACAAGCCCGGCTTCGCCGCGGCGCTCATGCTGAAGGACCTGAAACTTTCACAGGAAGCGGCACAGTCGAGCGGCGCCAACACCCCGCTCGGCGCCTTCGCCGCGCAGCTTTACGCCGATTTCAACGCGGCCGGCGGGGCGGGGGCGGATTTCTCGGGGATCATCGAGTATTTGCGCGGGCGCCAGTAAGGCACGCTAGGTGTCGCAGGGGAGAGCGACGACTTGCGTGGGGTTGTTATTTTTGATTGCATATAGGATTGTTATTCGAAATTGAGGCAGACTCATGGGTAGATATATCTTATGGACAAGGTCGTTTCATCCGAAAAATAATTTCGGCCTATCCGGGTTTGGCTACGAGGGTGATCATCGAGGGTTTAGTTTTGATGACAACGTCACCTCTCGAATTCGACACAAATTGATTTTCTCAATCGATGACGCCCAATTTATTGACGCAGGTGTCGCCTCCGACGAAAGTCGAAATTGGTTGACTGGGACCACGGAAGCGTATCGCGATCCTGCACTGGCTCCGACGAGCGAACAAATCGTTTATACTGCGCCCGATAACCCCGACGGGTTGCGAATTATTCGCATAAATCTTAGATATAAAGGACAGAACTTGGCGCTTCCTTGGTGGAGAAGGGTCGACCCGTCCGGACACGCGGATCCAAATGGCGCTTTCAAAATGCCGGCAAGATTTGCAAAGAAAATTGTTCCATACCTTCGCGTATATCACGAATTGGAGCTTGTTGTCGACAGCGCGAATGGAAAGATGAGTTTGCATTCAAACATTTTCGGCAGCGGTTTCCCTAATTGCGAAAGCTATCTTGTTGACGAATTTGGAAAGAAAATATTTTTGGCCACGCATGTCAGATTCGGTTCAGCAAGCGGGCAACTTTGGTTCAACTCGAAAAGAGCGATGACCCACACGAATATCATTATCGATGTGGCCAGAGCTTTGAATATCGGGACATTTGTAAATGCTGTGAGATCTTGGGACTATATGGGTCGACGTTCCGGTCCCGCCCGCCAGGAGGACCGCCAAAATTGGACTTCTATCCCCACTGAGTTTTGGAACTGGCTTCACTCTACTCGATGTCCTAGCGACAGTTGGTCATGGCTTCGCGACAATTTCCCGTTCTATCGTTCACTCGGCGCGATCCCCATGCAGCGGATGCCGCCTCCTAGCCGCTAGGATATGCTGAAAGGCTTGTCGACATGGCGTCCTATTCAACAGCCTCTGAACCTTCCCGCAGTGCTCGCGGACCCTTGAGACTCGAAAGTACGAAGTTCACGACATACTTCGTCTTTGAAATAGACGATGACTTTGACGGCCTTTTTCAAATGTTCTACTGCCCTGTTTCAGGCGATAGTCGAACTTCATCAGAGGCGTCACTCGAGTCGGCGGAGCACAAGTTCAATGTCCACCAAGAGAGAAATTGCTTTCTCATGAAATTTAAGTATCCTGGTGGAATCAACACGTCCGCTATGTGGCGAGGAGAAGAGGTAACAGCAAAACCTTATTCGCAATTGACGCGAGGCGGTGGATTATTTCAAATCGACAGAATTTGGCCGGCGCAAATTTTAAGTCGTGAGAAATTGAACAGCGTCGGGATTCCTTGGAATGAATCAGAAAAAATGGAATTGAAACTTCCTGAATGTGCGGTTGCGTTCTTTTCAAATCCTGACGTTACAAATCCTCATAAATTGGCAACACGGAACGACCCATTTTTGACATCGCTCTCTTGTATAAAAGACATTTACGATTATAAAATCAAACTTGGGATAGATCGGCATGAGTTCATGAGAGCGATTTGAATTGCTGTATTTATTCTCAGACGGCTTTATGCGTCGCTCAGTTTGGCGGCGGATTTTTCGGTATCCATTGCGTATCTTGGCGGTAGCGCCTGGCCCCTCGACCCGGCGCGGCAGACGGCGAAGACGAAACCCCGTAACCAGCGATGCGCGGGGTCGGCGTCGAAGCGCGGATGCCAGAGCTGCGACACCGTGATCTCCGGCGTCGCGACGGGCAGCGGGAAGCTCGCCAGCGACGGTTCGAGCCCTAGGCGGTGCTCGACGTAGGAGCGCGTCGCCAACCCGACGAGATCGGACGTCGCAGCGATGGCGAGCACGGCGGGGAAGCTCGGCACATAGACGGCGATGTCGCGGGTGAGGCCCAGCGCGGCGAGCGCCTCATCGACCGGACCGATCAATTGGCCGCGACGCGTCGCCACGACGTGACGGGCCTCGGCGAAATCCCGCGCCGTCATGTCGGTCTTTGCGAGCAGCGGATGGCCGCGGCGGGCCACGCCGACGAAAGCGTCGCGAAACAGGCTTTGCGTGCGCAGCTCCGCTCCCTGTTCGCCGAGCACGCCGATGTCGAGGTCGATCGCGCCGTCGCGCAAGGCGCGCACGTCCTTGTCGGGCTTCGGCACGAACCGCAACCGCGCCCGCGGCGCCGAGGCGGCCGCCGCGGCGACCAGCCGGGCGGCAAAGATTTCGACGAAACCCTCGTTGGCGCGAATCGTGAACAGCTTGTCGATCGTTGCGACGTCGAGGCTCGGCGCCGGCCGCAACGTCGCCTCGGCGGCCTCGGCGACCGCGCGCACCCGTTCGCGCAACGATTCGGCGTGGGGGGTCAGCGCCATGACGCGGCCGGAGCGGGCGAGCAGCGGATCGCCGGTGGCGACGCGCAGCCGCGCCAGGGTGCGGCTCATCGCCGACGGGCTGAGGCGCAGACGGCGCGCGGCCGCCGCGACGCTCGCTTCGCCAAGCAGGGCGTCGAGTGCGGTGAGCAGGTTGAGGTCAGGACGCGACATGGAGGGCGACTCGGGCGTGGCGTGCAACATTGACGTTACGCTGATGCGGCTTCCGCCAAAACAATCGCCCGCTTATCTCAGCGGCGAACCGGAGACTGAGATGAGCGAATCCCAAGCCGCCGAGCGCGTTGCGGCCCAGGACGAGGCGCCGCGACGGCTTTGGCTGGCGTTGACGGCGATCTATTCGGCGCTGACGCTGGTCGCGCTCGACGGCGCGATCGTCAATGTCGCGCTGCCGACGCTGGCCGAGACGCTGCGCGTCAGCTCGGCGGCGAGCATCGCGGTGGCGACGAGCTATCAGCTCGCGGTGGTGATGTCGCTGTTGCCGTTCGCCGCGCTCGGCGAGAGCTATGGACCCAGGCGGGTGTTCGTCGGCGGCGCGGCGCTTTTCATCGCCGCCTCGGCTTTGTGCGCGCTGTCGACCAGCCTGCCGATGCTGGTGGCGGCGCGATTCGCGCAAGGGCTCGGCGGCGGCGGCATCATGGCGATCACCGCCATGCTGCTGCGCTACGCGATGCCGAAGGATCGGCTCGCCTCGGCGATCGGCTGGAACGCCGTGGCGGTCGCGCTCGCCGGCGCGGCGGGGCCGTCGGTCGGGGCGCTGATCCTCTCGGTCGCCAGTTGGCCGTGGCTGTTCGCCGTCAACCTGCCGATCGGCGCGGTCGCGCTGCTCGCGGCGCGCGCGCTGCCCGCCGTTCCGGGCTCGGGGCGATCGGTCGACGGCGTCAGCGCGGCGATGAGCGCGGGGCTGTTTGCGATGTTCTTCGTCGGCAGCGGGCGATTGTTCGAGACGCCGGCGTGGGGCGTAGCCCTGATCGTCGCCGCCGGCCTCTGCCTGTACGCGCTGATTCGGCGCGAGCGCGGCCGCCCGGCGCCGCTGGTCCCCGTCGATCTGTTCGGCGAAATCACCTTCCGCCGCACCGTGATCGCCTCCGCCTGCTCGTTCTGCGCGCAGGTGATGAGCTATGTCGCGCTGCCGTTTCATTTCCAGGCGGCGCTCGGCGCCAACGTGCTGTCGATCGGGCTCTACATGACGGTGTGGCCGCTCGCCATCATCACGACGGCTTCGTTCTCCGGCCGGCTCGGCGCCTGGGCGCCAGCGTCGCGGCTGTGCTCGCTCGGCACGCTGGTGTTGGCGCTCGGCCTCGCCATGACCGCGGCGGCGCCGACGAGCGCCGGCGTCGCGCCGATCCTGGCCGCGCTCGCTGTCGCCGGGCTCGGCTTCGGCGTGTTCCAGCCGGCCAACAATCGTCTGCTGCTGCTGTCGGCGCCGAAGGCGCGCAGCGGCGCGGCGGGCGGGGTGCAGGGCACCACGCGGCTGTTCGGGCAAACGCTCGGGGCGAGTGTGATGACGGCGCTATTTAAACTCGCGCCCGGCGACGTGGCGCCGCGGCTCGGGCTCGCGGTGGCGGCGGGGTTCGCGCTCGCCGCCGCGTTGATTGGCGCGGTCAACGCGCGGCGCGCGTGAGCCTCAATGCGCCGCCGCCGGTCCCGCGCCGAGCTTTACCTTGCTCAGCATGAGTGCGAGCGGGATGGCGCCGAGCGCCAGCAGCATCAGCACCCAGAACACGTCAATGTAGGCCATCAGCGACGATTGCAGTTGCAACTGCTGGCCGACGAACGCGAGCGCCTGACCCTTGGCGTCGACGGCTGAAGAGCCTGTGCTCTGGAAAAAGTGGGTAATCTGCTTGACGTTCTCCTGGTAGGGAATCGACGAGGGGATCGCCGCCTCGGCGAGCCGGCTCTGATGGAACTGTTCGCGGTGCGCGAGCACGTTGCTGGCGAGCGACACGCCCATCGAGCCGCCGGTGTTGCGCGCCGCGTTTAGAAGTCCCGAGGCCGCGTCGGTTTGGTTGGGCTTCAGCCCATAGTAGGAAGCCGCGGTGATCGGGATGAACACGAGCGGCAGCCCGGCGCCGATCAGCATGCGCGTTTTGGCGAAGAACCAGAAGTCGAGATCGGCGTAGGTGTTAGTGAGCCAATACATCGACAGCGCGCAGATCGCCGCCCCCGTCGCAATCAGATATTTGGGCTGAACGCGGCGCGAGAGCTGGCCGACCACGAACATCATCACGACGGAGACGAGCCCGCCCGGCGACAGGCTGAGGCCGGCCCAGGTCGCGGTGTAGCCGAAGTCCTCCTGCACGAGCTGAGGCATGAAGTTGGTGGTCGCCAGCAGGATCGCGCCGGTCGCCCCCATGACAATGAAACACGAGCTGAACTGCTTGGTGGCGAACATCTTGAGGTCGATCAGCGGATGTGCGCGCGTCATCTCCCAGGGAAGGAACAGCACGAAGGCCAGCGCCGAGACGGCGGTGGCCAGGATGATGGCGTTGGAGCCGAACCAGTCGTCAACCTGACCGCGATCGAGCACGATCTCCAGCGCGCCGAGCGTCAGCCCGATCAGCGCAAAGCCGATGTAGTCGAAGCCGACGCGCACCTCCGCCTTCTTCTCGGTGATGAGCGCGGAGATCAGCGCCATCGCGATGAGGCCGACAGGTCCGTTGATGAGAAAACACCAGTGCCACGACCAATTGTCGGAGAGCCAGCCGCCGAGCGTCGGGCCGACGACGGGCGCGACCACCACCGCGAGCCCGAACAGCGCGAACGCCTGCCCGCGCTTCTCGGGCGGAAACGAATCGGCCAGAATCGATTGCGCCACCGGCACCATGCCGCCGCCCGCGAAGCCTTGGAACACGCGGCAGATCAGCAGCATGTCGAGGTTCCAGGCGAAGCCGCAGGCCACCGAGCTCACCGTGAACAGTCCGAGACAGACGAGGAAAAATTTCTTGCGGCCAAATCGCTGCGCCATCCATCCGGTCGCGGTGACGATGATCGCGTTGGCGACGAGATAGGTCGTCACCACCCAGGACGATTCGTCCTCGCTGACGCCGAGACTGCCGGCGACATAGCGCAGCGCCACGTTGGCGATCGTCGTATCGAGGACCTCCATGAACGCGGCGACCGCGACGACGACGGCGATCAGCCAAGGATTGACCGCCGGCTTGCCGGCGGACGGCGACGACGCGCTCACCGCTTCCTCCAGAACGCCAAGCGCGGCGCATAGCGCTCATAGAGGCTCGGGCGCGGATCGACGCGAACGGTCGGAACGACCGACATGCCGGGGCCCAACGCGACGTCCGGCGGCGCTTCGTCGAGCACGATCTTCACCGGCACGCGCTGCACGACCTTCACGTAATTGCCGGTCGCGTTCTGCGCCGGCAGCAGCGAGAAGGCCGTACCGGAACCCGGCTGGACGCTGGCGACATGACCCTTCCACATGTGATCGGGATAGGCGTCGATGCTGATGTCGACCGGCTGGCCGTCGCGCATCCGGTCGAGCTGCGTCTCCTTGAAATTGGCGACGATCCAGATCGCGTCGGGCACGAACATGGTCAAGTCCGTGCCGGGCTGGGCGAGCTCGCCGTTGGCGGCCGTGAGGTTGACGACGCGGCCGGGTTCGCTGGCGCGCACGACCGTATAACCGAGGTTGAGCACGGCCTGGTCGCGCTGCGCGTTCGCGTTGGAGAGGCTGGCCTGCGCGCTGACGAGCTGCGCCTTGAGCGCTTCGAGCTGGCGTTCGGCGACGCGTTCGTTGGCCTCCGCGCTATTCACTGCGGCCTGCTGCTGGGCGAGCTGCGAGGTGTATTGCTGCGCGTTTTCGACCGTGCCGGCGCCCTTCTGCGCGAGATCCTTGTAACGCGCGGCCTGCTGGTTGGCGAAAGAATAAGCGGCCTTCGCCTGCTCAACCTGCGCCTTCGACGCTTCGATCTGCGCGGTTTGCACGTCGCGCTGCGCCTCGACGTTCTCGATGCTCGCCTTGGCGGACGCGACTTGCGCGTTGGCCTGATCGAGCGCGACCTGGTAATCGCGATCGTCGAGCTTGGCGATCACGTCGCCGGCGTTGACGTGCTGGTTGTCGGTGACGGGGACCGCCACGACATAGCCCGTCACCTTCGGCGCAAGCGCCGATTGCCGCGCGGCGACGAAGGCGTCGTCGGTCGATTCGAAATGTGAGGCGTTCTCCCACCAGATGTAACCGGCCCCGGCGATCACCGCCGCCAGCGCGACGATCCCCGTCGTCAGCAACGGCCGCTTGCGCCAGAACGGACGCTTGTCGGCCGCCTTGTCCTCCCCTTTGACGTTCGGCTGCGGCTTGTTTTCGGGCTTGGGAAGCGGGGGCTTTTCCGCCGGCGGCGGCAAAGCGGGCCGGTCTTGAGACGGACGCGCCCGCGCGGGCGCGGTGGCGCTGAAATCTTTCCAGTCTCCGTCGTGCTCGCGCCGCTCCAGCAGGCCCGTGTCTTCGGAATCCAGCATGACCCCCAACTCCCGCGTTCGGTGGCGTGGTGGAGATGGCTCGCGCGACGGCGATTTCAATATCGAAACGGAACGGTAACGTTCTGTTTACAGACGAGCCAAACGCGCCTATCTAGGAGTTCAGACGCCGGATATCGGCTAAAGTTCCGGAGAGGCGGAGGAGGGTGCGGTGGGGTTGGCGAGCACGTCGGAGGCTGCGGCGCGTCGGATCGGGCGCCCGCCGAGCGAATTCGCCGGCGAGGTTGAGGGGCGAATTCTCGACGCGGCGGCGCAGGTGTTTCTGGAGCGCGGGTTCAGCGCCGCCAGCATCGAGTTGATCGCGGCGGTGGCGCGCGCCGGCAAGCCGACGATCTATGCGCGCTATCCCAACAAGGAGGCGCTGTTCGAGGCCGCCTTCCTGCGACGTCTTGCCGCGCGCAACGCGCGCCTCGCCACCCATCACCCCGAGGGCGTCACCGTCGAGGACCGTCTCGCCAGCATCGGCGTCGCCCTGGTCGAGGAAAGCCTGAACGAGGATTTCATCGGCCTGATGCGGCTGGCGATCGCCGAGTCGCGACGGCTTCCCGACATGGTCGCGGGGCTGGTGCGGCAGTGCCGCGAGCGCGGCGGCCACTCGGTGGTGCGGCTGCTGGTCGAGGGCGTCGACGAAGCCTTGTGGTCCGACGAGAACGATCCGCGGGCGATCAAGGCCGGCCGGTTTTTTGCCGAAGCGGTGCTGCTGCCGTTTCTGCTGCGCGCTTTGGCGCAGGAGGACTTGGCTGCCTTGCGCGCCGACATCGTTCCGCACGCCAGGGAGCGCGCGACGTTCTTCCTCGCCGCGCTACGCAACGGCGGGCTCGGCTGAGCGGCTTACCCCCACATCGCCCGCATCCGCGCCTTGAGATCGACCCGCGGCCCCTCGCGGGACGCGGGCGGCGCCGCCGCGACGGGCGGCCATGTCGCCTGCGAAAACAGGGCGAGCGTCGAGGCAGGGAGAAAGCGGGTTCGCGCGGCGAGAACATGCCGGTCGCCGTTGCGCGGCTGGCCGTGGACGTGGAATCGGCGCGGGACGATCAGTTCGAGGTCCTCCTTGGCCCGCGTCATCGCGACATAGAGCAGCCGCCGCTCCTCCTCGATCTCGGCCCTCGTCCCCGTCGCAAGATCGGAGGGGATGCAGCCGTCGACGCAGTTCAGCACGAACACGGCTTTCCACTCCTGCCCCTTGGCGGAGTGGATGGTGGAGAGGATCAGATAGTCCTCGTCGCGCAGCGGCGGGCCGGCCTCGTCGCTGGTGGCGTCGGGCGGATCGAGCGTCAGCTCGCTCAAGAACCGCTCGCGCGAGGGGTAGCTCTCGGCGATGCGCTCCAGCGCGTCGAGGTCGGCGGCGCGGGAGGCGATGTTGTCGTAGGCGTCCTCCAGCGTCGCCCGCCGCCACGCAAGGATCTCGGCGAAATCGGCGGGCCAGGGCACGCCGGCCGCGACCCGCTGCACGAGACCGACGAATTCGGCGAACGCCGCGCGCGCTTTCGCCGGGGCGGGGTAGGCGGCGAGGGTCGCAAACGCGTCGCCCGCGCCCGCCGCCGCGACCATCCGTTCGGCATGGCCCGGCCCGACGCCCGGCAGCAGTTGCAGGACGCGGAATCCCGCCACCCGGTCGCGCGGGTTCTCGACAAAGCGCAAAGCGCTGAGCGCATCCTTCACATGCGCCGCGTCGAGGAATTTTAATCCGCCGAATTTGACGAATGGGATGTTGCGGCGGGTCAGCTCCAGTTCCAGCGCGGCGGAATGGCTACCGGTGCGGAAAAGCACAGCCTGGCTCTTCAGGCTCGCCCCCGCCTCGCGATTTTGCAGCACGCGCTCGGCGACATAGCGCGCCTGATCGACCTCCTCGCCGACGGTGACGAGCAGCGGCGGCGCGCCGCCCGGCTTTTCGGTCCACAGCGTTTTCGGCAGTCGCTCCGGGCTTAACGCGATGACGGCGTTGGAGGCGGCGAGAATCGGGGCGGTGGAGCGATAGTTGCGCTCCAGCGCCACGACGCGGGCCGGCGGATCAAAATGTTTCGGGAAGTCGAGGATGTTGCGCACCGTCGCGGCGCGGAACGAATAGATCGACTGCGCGTCGTCGCCGACCACAGTGAGGCCGCGCCCGCCGGGGCGCAGCTTCAACGCGATCTCGGCCTGTAGCGAGTTGGTGTCCTGGTACTCGTCAACCAGCAGGTGGTCGAAGCGGCCAGCGATCTCGCCGGCAAGCGCCGGCTCGGCAAGCGCCTGCGCGAAATAGAGCAGCAGGTCGTCGTAGTCGAGCACGCCCTGCGCCTGCTTCGCCTCGACATAGGCCGAAAACAGTCGCCCCAGCGCCGCTTCGTGCGCGGCGGCCCAGGGGAAATGACGGCCGAGAACCTCGGCCAGCGTGATCCGCGCATTGACGACGCGCGAATAGATGGCGACGCAGGTCGCCTTGGTCGGGAAGCGGGCGACGGTCTCCGACAGGCCGGCCCCGTGGCGGCTCCAGTTCATCAAGTCGGCGCTGTCCGCGCGGTCGTGGATGGTGAAGTTGGCGTCGAGGCCGATCCGTTCGGCGTATTCGCGCAAGAGCCGCGCGCCGATGGCGTGGAACGTGCCGGCGTAGGCAGGGGTCGCTGCAGCCGCCGCCTCCGGCCCGAGATCGCGCCGCAGCAGCCGCTCGACGCGGCGGTTGAGCTCCGCCGCGGCGCGGCGCGAGAACGTCGCCAGCATGATGCGTTTCGGATCGACGCCGGATAGCACGAGATGGGCGACGCGGTGCGCCAGGGTGTTGGTCTTGCCCGTGCCCGCGCCGGCGATGACGAGCAGCGGCCCCTCGCCATGCTCCACCGCGGCGCGCTGCGCGTCGTTGAGGCCGGAATCGCGAATCGGGGCGGGCATGAAGGGAGGGAAGCCCGTTTAGGGTTTGTTCGCAATAGCGTCGCGGCGGCGCCGACCTTCCGCAAGGCGGGCCGCTGTGTTAACGCTTGGCGACGCATCGGCGCCGACATGCGGTCGCCTTCGCGCAACGAGGCCGCATGGACGATCAGACCAAGACGAAACGCGCCGTCTCGCAGGACGACGCCGAGGCGGCGGTCAGGGTGCTGATCGAATGGGCCGGCGACGATCCCGAGCGCGAGGGCCTCAAGGACACGCCCGCGCGCGTCGCGCGATCCTACGCGCAATTGTTCTCCGGTTATAGCGAGGAACCCCGGCAGTACCTCGAACGCACGTTTGAGGAAACCGGCGGCTACGACGAACTCATCGTGCTCTCCAACGTGCGCGTCGTCAGCTTTTGCGAACACCACATGCTGCCGGTGATCGGCGTCGCCCATATCGGCTACCTGCCGCGCGACCGCGTCGTCGGCATCTCCAAGCTCGCCCGCGTCGTCCAGGGGTTTTCGCGGCGGCTGCAGATTCAGGAGAAGCTGACGCTCGACATCGCAGAGACGATCCAGGACGTCCTCAATCCGCTCGGCGTCGGGGTGATGATCGAGGCCGAACATTCGTGCATGACGCTGCGCGGCGTCAACACGCCGGGCTCGCGGCTCTCGACCAGCCGGCTGCTCGGCGCGATCCGCGACGATCCGCGCACCCGCAACGAGTTCCTGCGCACCGTCGGCGGCAACGGCTGACCCCGGTTGCAAATCTAACCTTCGCGCCGCACGTAAAAGGCGGGACGGAGGTACGGATGGGGTTACGGATCGAAGGGTTTGCGATCGTCTCGCGCGACGGCATGCTGGCCGGCGCCGACGGTCTCATGCCGGACTCGCTGAAATTCGACTGCGATCAGCATTTCCTCGACAACGCGCTCGACGCCGCCGCGCTCCTGGTGCATGGGCGAAAGAGCCACGAGGCGCAGCCCAATTCCTGCCAGCGCCGCCGGTTGCTGATGACCCGCGCGGCCGGCCCGTTCACCGCCACGCCGATCGAACCCAACGTCTGGCTGTGGAGCCCGGAGGCGACGCCGTTTCCTGAGGTCTGCAAGGCGCTCGGGATCGAATCGGGCGTCGTGGCGGTGCTCGGCGGCACGGCGGCCTATGACATGTTCCTGCCGTTCTACGCCAAGTTCCACCTCTGCCGCGCCGGCAAGGTGGCGCTGCCGGGCGGCGTGCCGGTGCTGAGCGCCGTGCGCGAGGGAAATCCGCCGGAGACCGTGTTGCGCCGCGCCGGGCTCGATCTGCTCGGCGAGGCCGTGCTCGACCCGGCGCACGAGCTTCGCCATCAGACCTGGACGCGAGGCGGCGGGTGAAGCTGAGGGCAAGCTGGAAGAGCCGGACAGTTGGGCGTCTCCCTCTCCCCGCACGCGGCGCACACGTCGGCCGCCGCTACAGAGACAGGGTGATGGGCGAGGCAAATTTCGCAAGAATCGCAGCGGCTTAGGCGCCCTTTCCCCGCTTGCGAGGCCGCGGAGAACGCGGTTACGCTTTCACGCAGGGAGGAGGGTCGCAACCCTTGCTGATTCTCTACTGTTCCCGCGTGCGCGCGCTGTCGTGCCAGCGATGCAGCAGCAGATAGGAAAGCGCGGTGAAGAACAGGAAGATCATGATTCCCGTTACCGAGATCAGAAACAGCGCCGCGAACATGCGCGGAATGTTGAGGCGGAAGCCGGATTCGACGATCCTGTAGGCGAGTCCCGAGCCCGAGCCGGCGGAGCCCGCGGCGATCTCCGCCACGATCGCGCCGATCAGCGAGAGGCCGCCGCCGATTCGCAGGCCGCCGAGAAAATAGGGCAGGGCGGCCGGCAGGCGCAGCAAATAAAGTTGCTGCCAGCGTGACGCCCCGTAGAGCTCGAACAGGTCGATCAGGTTGTGGTCGGCCGAGGCGAGGCCGAGCGCGGTGTTGGACAGGATCGGGAAGAACGCCACCAGGAACGCGCACACCAGCACCGCGGCGCTGGAGGACAGATAGACCAGCAGCAGCGGCGCGATCGAAATCACCGGCGTCACCTGCATGACGACGGCGAACGGGAAGAAGGCGCGCTCCAACGGCCGCCACATATGGAACGCCAGCGCCAGCACAACGCCGCCGCCGATCGCCGCCAGCAGCGCCTCGAAGGTGATCGTCAGCGTGACCAGCAGCGAGTCGAACAGCGTCGGCCAATCGTGAATGAGCGTCGCGATCACGACGCTCGGCGCCGGCAGTTCGAACGGGGGAATGTGATCGAGCCGGACGAACAATTCCCAGGCGGCGATCGCGATGACCAGCATCAAAGCGGGAAACAGATAGTCTTCGATGGTCTCGCGGCTCACGCTGACGGCCTCTCAGGGCAAGGGGATGCTCACGCGCATGTCGCCCCGTTCATCGCCGCATGCAGCGCGGCCGAGGTTTCGCGGGCGCGGTCGGCGTAATAGGGGCCGAGGCGGAAATCCTCGTCGCGCTCGACGCGCGGGTCGACGGCGAGTTCGGCGACGATCCGGCCCGGCCGCGGCGCCATCACGCAGATGCGGGTGGAAAGGTAGACGCTCTCGAACACCGAATGGGTGACGAACACGATCGTCGAGCCGAGCGCCGTGCGAAGTCTGAGGAGATCGTCGTTGAGTTTGACGCGGGTGATTTCATCGAGCGCGGCGAACGGTTCGTCCATCAGCAGCACCGCCGGCTTCAGCACCAACGCGCGGGCGATCGACACCCGCATCTTCATGCCGCCGGACAATTCGCGCGGGAAGGCCTTCTCGAAGCCGCTCAGGCCGACGTTGGCGAGCGCTTCGTCGACGCGCAATTTCGCGTCGGCGCGCGACACCCGCTTCAGCCGCAGCGGCAGCCACACATTGTCGAATACGTCCGACCAGGGGGCGAGCGTCGGCTCCTGAAACACGAAGCCGAGGCTCGGTTGGCCGCGCCACTGAATGTCGCCGCCGGTGGTGGTGGTCAGGCTGGCGATGATGCGCAGCACCGTCGACTTGCCGCAGCCGGAGGGCCCGAGAAGGGTGAGGAACTCGCCGTCGCGGATATCGAGGTCGAGGTTCTCAAGCGCCACGGTGCCGCTTTTGAACGCCTTGCTGACGCCGCGCAGGCTGACCAGCGGCGCGCCGCCGCCGCCGCCGTCAGAACGCATGACGCTCGTCCCGCGCCACGACCACGCCGATCACGCCTACCGGTAGCACCCGCACCTCGCCCGTTTCCAACCCTCGGCCGCACTTGACCGACGGCGCAAGTCAACATGGCACGGGCGATAGGCGCGCACAAGGATCAAGCCGGACGGCTGCGGCCGTCCGGGCTTGGGCTTATTTCGCCGGCGTGGCGCTCGCGTCGGGGGCGGGCGCCGGGCTCGCGCTGGCGGCCGGGGCCGGGGCCGGCGGCGGCGCGTCGAAGCGCTCGATCTTGGCGTCCTTGCGCAAACCGGTAATCAGATCGGTCTGCGCCTTGCGCTGCACGTATTTGCCGGCCTGATCCTTCACCTGGTCGAAGGGCGGGAAGGACTTGATCCGCTTTTCCTCGACCTTGATGATGTGCCAGCCGAACTGCGTCTTGACCGGATCGGAGATTTGCCCCGGCTCCAGCTTGAACGCGGCCTCGGAGAATTCCGGCACCATGCGCTCGCGGGTGAACCAGCCGAGATCGCCGCCCTCGGCGCCGGGGTCCTTGGAGAGTTCGGTGGCGACCTTGGCGAAATCCTCGCCTCCCTTCACCCGCGCCAGCGCCGCCTTCGCCGAGGCCTCGTCGGGCAGCAGAATGTGGCGGGCGTGGATCTCCGGCTCCGGCGGCTGCGCCTTCGCGGCGGCGTCATAGGCGGCGTGTTCGGCCGCATCCGTGTCGGCGGTCGCCGCGACCTTGCCGAGCATCGCCTCCATCGCCAGCTTGTCGCGGAAATAGGCGAGCTTGCGGGCATATTCGGGCGTCGCGTCGAGCTTGTCGGCGAACGCCTTCTTGGCCACGAGCTTGAGGTCGACGAGGTAGTCGAGCACATATTTCCGCCGCGCCGCCATGTCCGACTTCTCGGGCAAACCGGAGCCGATGTCGGTCATCGCGTCGTCAACGTCCTGTTCGGTGATGGCTTGCCCGTCGACGGTCGCAAGCGTTTTGTTCTCGGCCTCAGCAGCCGAAAGTCCGGCGGCGAAGCTGAGAAAAAGGGCGAGCGCCAGTCGGCTCGCGGCGGGCGGAAAAGTCATTGTGGCTCCTGTGGGGCGGCGGATGCCGTTGCGGGACGGCGCCGCCTATAGACGCAATGCGACGATTTTGCGAGAGCGTCGCCGGCACGCGCCTGCCGCAAACGCGATAAGCCGCGACGAAACCGTAGGTTACGGTTAAATGGCGAGCGCCGCGCGACGACCGGCGGCATCGAACAGATGCAGGTCGCGATCGTTGGCCGCGAAGGTGACGAACTCGCCGATCTCCGGCACGTCGCGACCGCGCAACTCGGCGACGACCGGCTGGCCGTCGCGGGTCCGCGTGTAGGCGTAAGAGATTTCGCCGAGCCGTTCGATGAGTTCGACCGCCGCCTCGACCCGGAACGGCCCCTCGCCGCCGAGGCGCAAATGCTCGGGCCGCACGCCGACCTTGACTGGCCCCGCGAGATCTTTCGCCGGGAGCCGCAAATCCGAGATCGCGGGGCCGGAAAGCGCGACGGCGCCGTCGCCGCCGCCGGTCACATTGGCGTCGAAGATGTTCATCGCCGGCGAGCCGATGAAGCCGGCGACGAATAGATTGGCGGGCGTGTAATAAAGATCGAGCGGCTTGCCGACCTGCGCGATCTCGCCCTGGTTCATCACGACGATGCGGTCGGCGAGCGTCATCGCCTCGGTCTGGTCATGCGTCACGTAGATCATGGTCGCGCCGAGCAGTCGGTGGAGCTTGGCGATCTCGACCCGAGTCGAGACGCGCAGCGCCGCGTCGAGATTGGAGAGCGGCTCGTCGAACAGGAACACGTCGGGCTCGCGCACGATCGCGCGGCCGATCGCCACGCGCTGCCGCTGGCCGCCGGAAAGGTCGCGCGGGCGGCGGTTGAGCAGCGGCTCCAGCCGCAACATCCGCCCCGCCGCCTCGACGCGACGGTCGATCTCCGCTTTCGCCATGCCGGAGAATTTCAGGCCGAACGTCATGTTCTTGCGCACGTCCATGTGCGGGTAGAGCGCGTAGGACTGGAACACCATGGCGATCTTGCGCGCCGCCGGCTCCAGATCGTTGACGCGGCGATCGCCGATGCGAATGTCGCCGCGGGTCGCGCCGTCGAGCCCGGCGATCAGCCGGAGCAGCGTGGATTTGCCGCAGCCGGAGGGGCCAACCAGCACGACGAATTCGCCGTCGGCGACGTCGAGATCGACGCCCTTGAGAATGCGGGCTTCGCCGAACGCCTTTTCGAGCCCCGCGATTTTGACCGTCGCCATGCGATGACCCTATTTGACCGCGCCGGCCGTCAGGCCGCTGATGAGCTGGCGCGAGAACACGATGTAGATCGCCACCACCGGCAGGATGGCGAGCGACAGCGCCGCCAGCACGCTGTTCCAATCGGTGATGTATTGGCCGAGGAACTGCTGGACGCCGAGGGTGATCGTGTGGGTGCGTTCGCTGGAGGTCAGGATCAGCGGGAACCACAGATCGTTCCAGATCGGCACGATGGTGAACACGGCGACCGTGGCGATGGCGGGTCGCAGCAGCGGCGCGATCACCTCGAAAAAAATGCGCGTCTCCGGCACGCCGTCGCAACGCGCGGCGTCGCGCAGATCCTGCGGGATCTGCTGGATGAACTCGCTGAGGATGAAGATCGCCATCGGCAGCCCTTGCGCGATGTAGACGAGGATCAGCGCGATCAGCGTATCGTTGAGATGGGCGGCGCGCATCATCGTGACGATGGCGATCGAGCCGAGCCGGATCGGCACCATGATGCCGATCGCCAGATACAGCGCCAGCGCGGTGGTCCAGCGCAAGCGATATTCGGTCAGCGCCCAGGCGGCCATCGCGCCGAACAGCAGCGTCAGCGCCATCGCGCCGAGCGTGACGATCAGCGAATTGGTGAACCAGGCGCCGACATGCGCGCTGCGCAGCACCTTGGCGTAGCCGACCAGCGAAAAGGTTTGCGCGTCGGGCGGCGACAGCGGCGAGCCGAAGATCGCGCCGCGCGCCTTGAACGAATTCATCACGACGAGCACGATCGGCGCGACCGCCAGCAGGCTGTAGGCGATCAGCACAACGTGGACGCCGGCGCGGGAAAGGCCGTTGCGCATGCAAGCCTCCCTAGAAAGCGTAGCGCGTCATGCGCCGCTGGATGAGGAACAGATAGACGCAGACGCCCGCCAGGATGATGAAGAACATCACCGTGGCGATCGCCGCGCCCATGTTGGGATCGCCGAGCTGCAACTGATTGCCGAAGAAGGCGCGATAGAAGAACGTGCCGAGGATGTCGCTGGCGAAATTCGGCCCGGCGAGCGCGCCCTTGACCGAATAGATGAGATCGAAGGCGTTGAAATTGCCGACGAAGGTGAGGATCGAGACGATTCCTATGGTCGGCGCCACCAGCGGCAGCTTGATGTGCCAGAAGATGCGGAAATGCCCGAGGCCGTCGACGCGAGCCGCGTCCACCAACTCGTCGGGAATGTTAAGCAGCGCCGCATAGATCAGCATCATCGGGATGCCGACGAACTGCCACACCGAGATCAGCGCCAGCGTGATGAGCGCCGTCGAGGGCAAACCGAGCCACGGCGCGAACAACGAACCGAGGCCGACTGATTTCAGCGCCCCTTCCGCGACCCCCCACAGCGGCGACAGGATCAGGTTCCAGGCGAAGCCGACGATCACCACCGACAGCATCGTCGGCAGGAAAATCACGGTGCGATAGACGCCGCGGAACGCAAGCTGCGGCAGGCTCAGCAGCCCGGCGAGCGCGATGCCGATCGGGTTCTGCACCAGCATGTGGACGATGAAGAATTTCAGGTTGTTCCACGCTGCGTTCCAGAACGGCTTCGACCAAACGGCGTCGGTCAGCAGCGTGACGAAATTCTGCACGCCGACGAAATAAGAATCGCCGGTCGGCGTCACGCGATAGGTCGCCAGCTCCATGGTGGCGACGAGCGGATAGATGGAGAACGCGCTGTAGATCAGCACCGCCGGCCCGAGAAAGAACAGCATCAGGCCGACGAGCCGCGCGCGCGGCATCGAAGCGGCGATCTGGGGAGCGGGCTCGGGCATGGAGTCGCAGCCTGGAATGGGAGGCGCGCGGGCTTCGCCGCGTCCTACTGGCGCGCCCGCGACGTCATGCCCGGGCTTGTCCCGGGCATCCACGCCGTCGCGCGCAAAGCCACCTTGAAAAAGACCAACGTGAGTTGAATCGGCGCCGCGTGGATGGCCGGGACAAGCCCGGCCATGACGGGCGTCTCAGCTCACTTGGCCGGCTTGTACCACTTGTCGAGGCCGTCTTGCAGTTGGTTGCCGGCGGCGTCCGGCGTCAGGCTGCCGTTGATGACCTGCGCCGAGACGTTCCACAGCTCGTTCTCCAGATTCGGCGTGCCGCGCGAGAGGATCTGATAGGAGTTGCGGATCGTCGATTTGCAGGTCTTGCGCCAGCCGACGAAGCCCGCCGCCAGATCGTCCTTGATCGCCACCGGCTCGCTGGAGAGCGGGAAGAAGCCGGGCAGCGCGTTGGCGTAGAGCGTGGCGAACTCGGGCGTCGTCACCCAGTCGAGGAATTTCTTCGCGTCGGCCTGGTTCTTCGAGGCGGCGTTGAGGCCCATGCCGATGTCGGTGTGGTCCGAGATGTAGCAATCCTTGTCGCCGGCCGGCAGCGGCGGCGGGAATACGCCCATCGGGAACTTGGCGCTAGCGCGGAACGTCGAAATGTCCCAGGAGCCGGCGGGATAGATCGCGCCCTTGCCGAGCGAGAACAGGTTCTGGCTGTCGGCGTATTTCTGCGCCTGATAACCGTTGCCCATATAGGGCGCCCAGCTCGCGAGCTCCTTGAACACCGCGACGTATTCGGGATCGGTGAACTTCTCGGTTCCTTTGATGAGATCGTTGCGGCCGGTCTCGCCTTTCCAGTAATCGGGGCCGATGTTCTGGAAGCCCATGGTCGCCGCTTCCCACTGGTCAGCGGTGCCGAGCACGATCGGAACGTAGGTGCCGTCCTTCTTCAGCTTGTCGAGCAGAGCGTGGAATTCCTCCATCGTCTTCGGCTCGGAGGCGCCGACCTTCGCCAGGGCGTCCTTGTTGTAGATGAAGCCGTGAATGACGGACGCCATCGGCACGCAGAACGTGTCCTTGCCGTCATCGGTCGTCCAGGCGGATTTCGCGACGTCGGAGAAGTTCTTCATGCCTGGAAGATCGTTGAGCGAAACGATGTTCTTCTTCTTGTAAAGTTCAAGAGAGCGGTCGAACGGCCGGCAGGTGATGAGGTCGCCGGCGGTGCCGCCGGCGAGCCGCGCATTGACGGCGGCGTCATATTCGGTCGGCGCGGAGGGCGAGAACTCGACGGTGATGTCGGGGTAATGTTTGTTGAAAGCGGGAATGATCTGCGAATTCCAGATGTCGGCGTCGTCGTTGCGCCAGCTTTCGATCTTGATCGTGCCCGCCGCGGCCGTCGCGAGGCTCGCGAGCAGGGCGGCGCCGGCGACGGCGAGGCGCGTCCGAAATAGGGTCATACGCTGCATTCGTCTCTCCCTCCTTGTTCCCGGTGGTCTGGTCGCCGGGTAAGTGGTATAGACCACTTGCCACAATCCTAAACAGAATGTATACCTGTTGTCTAGGGGCGCCGGATCGAAATGTCGATGCGGAAGTCCGTTCCGCAGGGAGCGAGGATGGGCGGCGGGCAAAGCGGTTGCAACCTCGGCGTCGATGCCGGCGCGACGCGATGCCGCGCGCGGTTGCGCGATTTCTCGGGCGCCGTCCGCGCTGAGGCGGAGGGGCCGGCGGCGAATTCTTACGTGAATTTCGAGCGCGCGGTCGAGGTCGCGCGCGGCGTCGTGGCCGAGACGCTGAACCGGGCGGGGATGACCGCCGCCGATACCAGTAGCATACGACTGGGCCTCGGCGTCGCCGGCATCGGCAGCGCGGCGGAGGCCGCGCGCTTCGCCGCCTGTTTCCCCGGCTTCGGGCGCGTCGAGGCGGCCAACGACGCGATCACCGCCTGCCTCGGCGCCCACGGCGGCGCGGACGGAGGTTTGATTGGCGCCGGCACCGGCTCGTTCGGCGTCGCGCGCGTCGCGGGGCGCTACACGATCCTCGGCGGCCGCGGATTTCATCTCGGCGACGACGGATCGGCGTCGCGGCTCGGCCTTGAAGCCGCGCGCGCGACGATGCGCGCCGCCGACGGGCTCGGCCCTCAGAGTGATCTCACGCGCGCGATCCTTTCGCGCTTCAACCATGACGCGCTCGCCATGGTGATCTGGGCGTCGAAGGCGACGCCGGCCGATTATGGCGCGTTCGCGCCGCTGGTTGTTGAGGCGGCAACCGCCGGCGATGTCGTCGCGCGTCCGCTGGTCGACGCGGCGGCGCGTTCGATTGCTGCGCTGGCTGCGGCGGTTGAGGCGCTCGGCGCGCCGCGGCTGGCGATGGTCGGCGGCCTCGGCGAGGCGCTGCGGCCGTTTCTCGACCCTGGCCTGGCAGCTCGGCTGCATGCGCCATTGTTTGATCCGACCGACGGCGCCATCGCCCTGGTCGGCGGCGCGCTGACGCCATGAACGCCATCGTGGAAGGCGCGCCGGTCCGGTTTCGCGCCGTCGCCGAGGCCTTGCGCCGCGAAATCGTCGGCGGCCGATTCGCGCAGGCGCAGGTTCTGCCGGGCGAGCGCGAGCTTTCGCAGACTTTCGGCGTCTCGCGCGCCACGCTGCGGCGGGCGATCGCCGCGTTGGTTGAGGAAGGCGCCCTGTTCCAGCGTCAGGGCGCCGGGACCTTCATCCGTCGCGCTTCGCCCAAGGTCGATCAACCGTTCTCGCGGCTGGTCGGGTTCTCCGAGCTGATGCGGCTGCGCGGCTTCGCGCCGAGCTCGCGCAATATCGACATGGGCGTGTTCCTGCCGTCGCCCGAGGAAATGACCTCGCTCGCCATCGGGCCGGAGGAGAGCGTCGTCCGGTTGTCGCGGCTGCGTCTCGCCGACGACGTGCCGATGGCGATCGAGCACAGTTCGGCGCCGGCGCGATTCCTCCCCGCGCTCGACAAGATCGGCGCCTCGCTCTACGACGCCTTCGCCGCCACCGGCCACCCGCCGATGCGCGGCCTGCAACGGTTGCGCGCGGTGTTGTTGTCTGACGAGGACGCGGCGCTGCTCGGCGTGCCCTCGGGTTCGCCGGTGCTCTACATCCAGCGCATCGCCTATCTCGCCGACGGGCGCGGCGTGGAATTCACGCGCTCGTACTACCGCTCGGACACGTATGAGTTCGTGTCCGAAGTGACGCCGGCGCGGGCGCAGAAGGGAGCGCGGACGTGAGCACATATATGGCTCGGGAGATCGCCGAGAGCGGCGCGGCGGTCGAGCGCTGCCTGCGCGAAAACGCGGGGGCCTTCGAGGCGCTCGGCGCAAGTTTTCGCGCCCGCGATCCCGACGTCGTCGTCACCAACGCGCGCGGCAGCTCCGACCATTGCGCGCTTTATCTGAAGTACGTCTTCGAGATCACGCTCGGATTGCCTTGCGCCTCGATCGGACCGTCGATCGCCTCGCTCTATCGCGCGCCGCTCAAGCTCTCCCGCGCCGTCGCCGTCTCGATCTCGCAGTCGGGCCGCAGCCCCGACATCGTCGCGGCGCAGCAGGCGGCGCGGCAGGGCGGCGCGGCGACGTTGGCGTTGGTCAACGACGCGGCCTCGCCGCTGGCGACAGAGGCGGAAAGTTTGATTCCGTTGTGCGCAGGCAAGGAACATTCGGTCGCGGCGACGAAATCGATGATCGCGGGCCTCGCCGCCGGCGCGGCGCTGGCCGCCGCCTGGCGCGGCGATGCGGCGTTGCAGGACGCGCTGGCGGGGTTGCCGGCGCGCCTCGGCGCGCCGCAAGCGCCGCCCGAGGCGTTGGTCGCGGCGATCGCGCAAGTCCGTTCGGCCTTCGTGCTGGGTCGCGGCTCGACCTTCGCGATCGCCGCCGAGGCGGCGCTGAAGCTGAAAGAGACCTGCGGCGTCCACGCGGAGGCGTTCTCCGCCGCCGAGGTCATGCACGGCCCCGCCGAGATCGTCGGTCCCGGCTTTCTGGTGCTGGCGTTTCCGCCGCGTGACGAAGCGGCGGAGGGCTTCGCCGAGGCGCTGACGAAGCTGCGCGGCCTGGGCGCCCGCGTCGTGACGGTCGATTCCGGCCGCGAGGACGGCGAGGACCGGCTCGGCGCGGCTGACGCCGGGCATCCGCTGCTGGCGCCGATCCCGATGATCCATCGGTTCTACAGCCTCGCGGAGGCGGCGGCGCGGCGGCTCAACCGCGATCCCGACCGGCCGCGCAACCTTCGCAAAGTCACGGAGACGCGCTGATGCGGATATTCGTCGGCGCCCGCCTGTTCGACGGCGAGCGCTTCCATGAGGGCTCGGCGCTGGTGACGGACGGCGAGCGCATCCGCGCGATCGTTGCCCACGCCGAGCGCCCGACGGGCGAGACAATTGACCTCGGCGGCGGCGTGTTGGCGCCGGGGTTCGTGGATTGGCAGGTCAATGGCGGCGGCGGCCATCTGTTCAACACCGCGCCGACGCCGGAGACGATTCGCGGCATCGTCGAAGCGCATCGCCGGTTCGGCACGACGGCGCTGGCGCCGACCGTCATTACTGACGCGCCCGAGGTGCTGGAGAGCGCGCTAGCGGCGGGACGGCAGGAGATCGCCGGCTCGGTCGGCGTCCACGTCGAAGGCCCGTTCATTGATCCCCGCCGCAACGGCGCGCATCCGCAAGCGCATATCCGGCGCATGACGGAGCCCGACGCACAGCGGCTGATTGAAGCGCGGGCGCGCGTGGTCACGCTGGCGCCGGCGTCCGTGTCGCTGGAGCTTATACGATTGCTCGCGGCGAACGGCGTCGTCGTCAGCCTCGGCCATTCCGACGCCGGCGCCGCGGAGGCGCGCGCGTGTTTCGATGCGGGCGTGCGCTGCGTCACGCATCTGTTCAACGCGATGAGCCAGCTCGGCTCGCGCGAACCCGGCGTGGTCGGTGCGGCGCTGGCGGACGAACGCGTGTTCGCCGGCTTCATCGCCGACGGCCTGCATGTCGACGAGACAGCGGCGCGGATCGCTTTCCGCTGCAAGGGCGCATCGCGGTTGACGCTGATCTCCGACGCGATGCCGCCCGCCGCCGGCGGCCCCGACACCTACCAGCTCAACGGCCGCGAGGTGCGACGCACGGGCCTGCGGCTTTCGCTCGACGACGGCACGCTCGCCGGCGCCGTCATCACGATGGGCGACGCCGTGCGGTTCATGGTGGAACGCGTCGGCGCGCCGCTCGGCGACGCCTTGCAGATGGCGACGTCCGCCCCGGCGAAGCTTTTGCGCGTGGCGGATCAAGTGGGCGTCCTCGCGTCTGGCGCTCGCGCGGACCTCGTGCATCTCGGCGACGACCTCGCGTTGCGCGGCGTCTGGTTCGGCGGCGAGCCGGTGCAGAGGTGAACACCGGGTCGGCCGTCGCCTCTCGCTTCGGCCTCTTTATGCCCGCTTGATGCGGAGAGCCCCACTTCCCCGGCGAAAACTTACGCGCTTTTGACGCACTTGATCCCTGTAACGCGGTCCGCGCCGCTCTGTTCAAGAGCCCGCCGCAGACCCCTCAGGAGTGATCGTCCATGTCCTCGGTTCGTCCTTTCGCCGATCGGCACGCCGCCGCCTCGGAGTTGCGCGCGGTGGCGATGCGGTTGATTGCGGTTCTGGCGGTAGCGGTTGTCGTTGCGCTCGCCGCACGCTTGTCGATGGGTCCGCCGCTGTTTTGAGGCGGCCGAGACCACGACGATGAGCAGCTATCAAACCGCGAGCGCCGCCAGCGGGCGTCACTTGCGTATCGGTCCAACCCGCGACGGTCTCTGGGTCGTCCGTGACGCCGAGGGCGTGTGCGGGGCGGTGTTTGTCGGGCGCAAAGATGCGCTGCGATTTGCGAAACACGAATGCGACGCCGCGCTCCCGGCTGCTAGCGAGTGGCTATTTGTCCCCGTGCTGGACCTGACCGCCCTGTTCGCGCCGCCTCAACAAGAGCGCGGCTAGCACAAGTCGCATTCTGGAAAAACCGTCATGGCGAGCGAAGCGAAGCCATCCATCTCAACGAGATCGTCTGATGACCGGATTTGGCGGCGCCGCGGAACCGTGGGTTGCTTCGCTTCGCTCGCAACGACGATTCCGACGCTCTAGTCAACTTACTCCAGCCGGCCCGAACGGAATGCCTCGACCGTCCGCATCGCGCCGCGCAGTTCGGCGAGGCCCTTCAGGCGGCCGATGTAAGAATAGCCGGGGTTGGAGCGGCGCGGATCGTCGCCGCCGATCAGATGACCATGGTCGGGCCGCATCGGGATCTCAGCGTCGGCGCGACCCTCGCCGCGCCGACGCGTCTCTTCGCGCATCAGGCCGGCGACGAGCCCGATCAGGTCGCCGTCGCCGTCGAGATGCTCGGCCTCGTGGAAAGAGCCGTCCGGCTCGCGCTGCACGCTGCGCAGATGCGCGAAATGCACGCGCGGGCCGAACTCGGCGAGCATCGCCGGAAGGTCGTTCCCCGGGTTGGAGCCGAACGAGCCCGCGCAGAACGTCAGCCCGCAGGCAGGGGAGGGGACGGCGGCGAACAACTGGCGCACGTCGTCGGCCGTCGACATCACTCGCGGCAGGCCGAAGATAGGGAACGAGGGATCGTCGGGATGGATGGCGAGCCGCACGCCTTCCTCCTCCGCGACTTGCGTGATTTCGCGCACGAAGGCGATGAGATTGGCGCGCAAGTCCGCGACGCCGACGCCGCGATAGCGCTTCAGCGCCTCACGGAAGCTCGCGCGGTCGTAGGTGAAATCGCGCGCCGGCAGCCAGTCGATCAGCGTGCGCTCCAACTCGGCGCGCTTCTCCGGAGTCATCGCATCGAGCCGCGCGCGGGCCTCGGCGACGCGCTGCGGCGTATAGTCCGCCTCGGCGCCGTCGCGTTCGAGCAGGAACAGATCGTAGGCCGCGAAATCGACGGCGTCGAAGCGCAGCGCATAGCCGCCGCGCGGCAGCGGCCACATCAGGTCGGTGCGCGTCCAATCGGTGATCGCCATGAAATTGTAGCAGAACACCGAAACCCCGGCGCGGGCGGCGTTGCGCAGCGATTGTTTGTAATTGTCGACGCGGGCGCGCCAGGCGCCGCTGCGCGTCTTGATCTCCTCGCCGACGCCGATGCTCTCGACGACGTCGAAGGTCAGCCCCGCCGCCTCGATCGCCGCCCGCCGCTTGGCGAGCTCCTCGACCGGCCAGACCTCGCCGCGGTTGTGGCTGTGCAACGCGGTGACGACGCCGCTCGCGCCGGCCTCGGCGATCATCGCCAGACTGACGGGATCGTCAGGTCCGAACCAACGCCACGTCTGCCGCATCGCATCCCTCCCTGATCCGACGGAGAGGTTTACTGGATCGCGCGGTTCTGCGGGAGGCCTACGCGGGCGGCGGGAGCGCGAACTTTGGGCTTGCCCTTGTCGGCTGAATATCCGACAAACTGGCATGTCAGAGGGCCGTCAGGCGGAGCAACCGCCGAAGTCCTGGGAGGAAACCGGTTGCCGATTCTGGAGTTGCGCCAGGTCTCGAAGTATTTCGGCGCCATTCATGCGCTGACCGAAGTCGATCTCTCGCTCGAGGCCGGCGAGGTGCTGGGCTTGATGGGCGACAACGGCGCCGGCAAATCGACGCTGGTGCGGGTGATCGCCGGCAGCTTTCCCCCGACGCATGGCGAGGTGCTGATCGGCGGCCAGGCGGAGCATTTCTCCAAGCCGGCGGAGGCGCGCGCCAAGGGGGTCGAAGTCGTCTACCAAGACCTCGCGCTGTGCAACAATCTCACCGCCGCCGCCAACGTGTTCCTTGGCCGCGAAATCAAGCGCGGCTTCGGGCCGTTCCGCTGGCTCGACCATGTGGCGATGGCCAAGCGCGCCGGCGAATTGTTCACGGAGCTGAAGTCGGAGACGCGGCCGCGCGACCTTGTGCGGCAGATGTCGGGCGGCCAGCGCCAGGCGGTAGCGATCGCCCGCACGCGACTCTCGAAGGCGCGCATGGTGCTGATGGACGAGCCGACGGCGGCGATCTCGGTGCGTCAGGTCGCCGAGGTGCTCGATCTCATCAAGCGGCTGCGCGATTCCGGCATGGCGATCATCCTCATCAGCCACCGCATGCCTGACGTGTTCGCGGTCTGCGACCGGGTCGCGGTGCTGCGGCGCGGCATCAAGGTCGCCGACAAGGACATCAAATTGACGAGCCCCGAAGAAGTGACGGGGCTCATCACCGGCGCCATCGCGGCGGCGTGAGGGATCATGGCGCAGGACGTGTCCAATTCAGGCGCCGCCCAGGTCGGCATCGAGTCCGTGCTCGGGTTGCAGACGCAATCGCCGCTGCAACGGCTGTTCGCGGCGCAATCGTTCTGGGTGGCGGTGGCGCTTGTCATCATCTGCGTGGTGATGAGCTATTTGCAGCCCGACTCGTTCGCGACGTCGGAGAATTTTTACAACATCACCCGCAATTTCTCGTTCATCGGCATCATGGCGCTCGGCATGACGGTCGTCATCGCCACCGGCGGCATTGACCTGTCGGTCGGCTCCATCATGGGACTGACGGCGGTCTCCTGCGGTCTGATGCTGGAGTCGGGCTATCCCTGGTGGGCGGCGGTGGCGGTCGGATTGTTCGCCGGCTTCGCGGTCGGGCTCATCAACGGACTTGTCATCGCTTATGTCGGCCTGTCGCCGTTCGTGACCACGCTCGGCATGTTGTCGATCGCGCGATCGGTCGCCGTCGTGCTGTCGGGCAACCGGATGCTCTACAAGTTCGGGCCGAGCGGGCCGGCGTTCAAATATCTCGGCGGCGGCGCGCTGAAGCTCGGCGACGGATACGAGCTGTCGTTCCCGCTGCTGTTCCTGGTGGTGCTGACGCTCGTCCTTGCGGTCGTCTACAAGATGACGGCTTGGGGTCGTTACGTGCTGGCGATCGGCGGCAACGAACAGGCGGCGCTGCTGACCGGCGTGCCGGTGAAGCTCGTCAAGGTGCAGGCCTATGTGGTGTCAGGGCTCGCGGCGGCGTTCGCGGCGATCCTCAACGTCGGTTGGTCGGGATCGGCGATCAACGCGCTCGGCACGACCTATGAGCTGCTGGCGATCTCGGCGGCCGTCATCGGCGGCGCCAATCTGATGGGCGGCGAGGCCAGCGCTTTCGGCGCGTTCATCGGCGCCGCGCTCATCTTCACCATTCGCAACGCCCTCCTGATGGAGGGCGTCGATTCCAATTGGCAGGGGACGTTCGTCGGAGCGTTCCTCATCGCCGCCGTCTACCTCGGAAAAATCCGGGGAGCGCGACGCGAATAGTTCCGCGTCCAATCAAGGAGGAAGTGCTCATGTTGAAAGCTATACTCGCGGGCGCCGTCGCCGTCGGCGCGCTCGGCCTCGGCGTATCGACCGCGTCGGCCGCCAACCCCTACACCTTCGCGCTGGTGCCGAAGAACACCAACAACCCGTTCTTCGACCAGGCGCTCGCCGGCTGCAAGAAGGCGGAATCCGAGCTCAAGGGCGCGATCAAATGCCTCTACATCGGCCCCGGCGAGCACGGCGGCGGCGACGAAGAGGCCCAGATCGTCGCCGACCTCATCACCAAGGGCGTTGACGGCATCGGCGTCTCGCCGGCGAACGCGCCGGCCATGGCGAACGCGCTGCAAGGCGCGGCGGGCAAGAAGATCCCCGTGTTGACCTGGGACTCCGACCTGCTGCCGCAGGACAAGGGCCTTCGCGCCGCCTATGTCGGCACACACAACTACGAGATCGGGGTCAACATCGGCAAGCTGGTCATGCAGATCAAGCCGAAGGGCGGCACGATCTGCATCCAGTCGGGCGGCGCGGCGGCGGCCAACCACAACGAGCGCATGCAGGGCATCCGCGACACGCTCGCCGGCAAGGCCAGCGCCGAGGCGCCCGGCGAGCGGCTGACTGGCCAGAACGGCTGGAAGGAAGCGGCGGGGTGCCCGCTCTACACCGATGACGATTTCACCCGCGCCAACCAGCAGATGGAGGATATTCTCGCCAAATATCCCAATCTCGACGCGTTCACCCCGACCGGCGGCTTCCCGCAGTTCCTGCCCGACGCCTATGAGCGGATCGCGTCCAAATACAAGGACAAGATCGCCTCCGGGGCGCTGGCGTTGGTCGTGGCGGACACGCTGCCGGTGCAGATCGAACTGATGAAGAAGGGGCTGTCGGCGGGCCAGGTCGGCCAGCGGCCGTTCGAGATGGGCTACAAGGTGATGTACTTCCTCAAGGACATGAAGGAAGGCAAGCCGGCCCCGAAGGACCCGACCTACACCGGCCTCGACGTCTGCACGCCGAAGACCGCGGACACTTGCATCGGCGGCTGAGCAGGACCGCCCGCGCCTTCTCCCGCAGCAGCGCGGAGAAGGCAGGAGCGGACGGCGGCGGTGAGCCTATGGCGGCTCCCGTTCGCCGCTCCCGATCAAGTTGAATCGCTGTCATGGCGAGCGAAGCGAAGCCATCCACGTTTCCGCCGAACCAGGCCTAGCCGATTAGCCTGCGATCTCGGCGCGCTGGATTGCTTCGCTTCGCTCGCAATGACGAAGCCGATTCAATTTGTTCGGTAAGCGCTCTAGCGCCGGCGCGAGCCGGCGCCCGGCGCTTCGGCGATCATCGGACAGCAGCGCAGGCACCGCTTTGAGCGCCCGCGCGGCGTGTATTGCTTGTCGAACATTTCCTGGTCAAGGCGGGCTATGGTCATTTTGCCGACGATGCTGTCGGCGCTCGTCTGATAGGCGTAGTTGACGATGTTCCGCTTCTTTTTGTAAGCGAGGACCGCCGCTGCTGTGGAAGGACCGTAGCGGTGTTCGGCGATCTCTTTCCCCTCGATCCGCGCTTGATCCAGATCCTCCAGTGCAAGCTGGATGAGCCAAACATGCTCGCCGATAGCGCCGGGCTGCACGTGGGCGGGGTCGCTCGTCAGGCAGGATTGCAGGGCTTTGTTTTCTCTGAACAGATTCGAAACGAGCGGCATCAGCGGCTCCTTCAGGGCGTCAAGTCGGTCTTGTTGATCATGTCGATCTCGAATTGTTGCAGCTTCGACGAACGCGAATCGCCGTCGCCGGCCATAAGGAACTTGGCTCCGGTATGATTGAGGCCGAGGCCGTGGCCTATCTCGTGCCCGGTGGTCAGCGCGTCTTCGTTCGGAATGCCCTGATGCTCGATGAAGCAGTAGCGGCCGCGAGTCAGGCCGACCACTTCGAACGGCTTCATCGTGTTCCTGATGTTCCAGGCGAAATAGACGATGAGGTCCGCAGAGCCAATCAGGTAATTCTGCCCGATCGGACGGCCGGTGTCCGTGGCGTGGGTGCGCGCATCGATGGCCGCAAATACGGTCGGTTTGAAGGGAAAGAGCGGGTCGCCCAGGATTTCGGGACAGACGATTTCGTAGATCTGGCCGCGGGCGTTGTCGTCGAGCTGGATGTTGGCCTGCTGAATGTAGGTCTTCGCGACAGCCGGCATTATCTTTTCGATCTCCTGGTTCGTGAACGGACAGGTGATGCGGCGGTCGGAGAGGCGGCACAGCGCGTAGGTCTTGCGCACGACTTTCTTCACGCTGACCGTTAGCGAAGCGACGCCGAACCCGTCGCTCTTCTTCAGCGTGATCGAGGTGTTGCCCGCCTTGCCGCCCACGATGTCGAAGTCGACGCGGTTGTTGGGCGTCAGCAGGACGGTTGAGTTCTGCGGCGTCACAGGCACCCCGGTCTTGAAGTGGTAGTTGTTCAACGACGCGATCGTGTCGTCGTCGACGGAGATAATCAGCTCGTCGGCCTCGCTCACCACGCTCATCGGCCGGGCGCCGTTCAACGGCACCATCTGGTAGGAAACCTTCGGGTCGAAACCGTCGAACTCTTCCGCCTTCTCGAACCTCGCGGCCATGGAAGTCCCCCGTCTCGCCGCGTCTCGCAGCCGCGTGGACGAGCCTTACGGGATGACGCCGCGCCAGCGCGGCGCTCGGCCCTTCACACGTGCTCGACCTGCACGACGCCGGCGACCGCCTTTAGCGCGCCGGCGAGCGCCCCGGTCACCGCGTAAGCGCCCGGCAGTTTCACCTCGACCTCGCCCGCCTCCGGCCCGAGCATGACGACCAGCGATATCTCCCCGTCGCCGCGCGCCCCGAGCCGTTCGGCGATCGACGGCAGTGGAGCGTCGTCGCGCAGGAACACTTTTAGCCCTTTATGGCTGCGCGCCGCGGCCTCGGCGAGCTTCTCGACACGAATGATCGCGGCGCGCACGTCATCGCCCTCGAGCCGTGCGTTCAGCGTGACGACCACGTCGGCGCCCTTTTCAAGCAGATCGCGATATTCGAGCAGACTTTCCTCAAACATGACGACTTCGTATTGGCCGGAGGGGTCGGAGAGCTGAACAACCCCCATCTTCTTGCCGGCCTTCGTCCTTCGCTCGAAGCGGTCGAGCACGTTCGCCGCGAGACGATGGGTTGAGTCGCCATTGCGCACGCGAACGCAAAAATCCGCCCAGCGAAGCGCGCCCATCCGCTTGATCGTCGCCTCGTGCGCCTCCAGCGGATGGCCGGACAGGAAGAAGCCGATCGCGTCGAACTCGCGCTGCAAACGATCGCTGGCGGACCACGGCGTCGCCTTGATCCGCAGCGGCGCCTCCTGCGCCTCGCCGAACAGCGCGCTTTGGCCGAACTGCCGCTCCTCGGCGCGCCGGCTGGCGAGCGCCATCATGGGCTCGACCGAAGCGAACGCGACCGCGCGGTCGGGCTCGAGGTCATCGAAGGCGCCAGCGCTGGCGAGACATTCGAGCGCCTTCTTGTTGACCTGTTTGGAATCGACGCGGCGCGCGAAATCGGACAAGGATTTGTAAGGTCCCCCTACGCGCGCCGCCGCCGCCTGCGCCTGCGCCGAACCCACCCCCTTGATGGCGCCGAGCGCGTAGAGGATCGTCGGCCCCTCGGCGTCGTAGCGCACGTCGAAATCGGCGCCGGAGCGGTTGACGGAGGGCGGCGCGACCTTGACGCCGATCCGCCGCGCGTCGGCGCGGAATTCGGCGAGCTTGTCGGTATTGCCTTTGTCGAGGGTCATCGAGGCGGCGAGGAATTCGGCGGGATGGTTGGCCTTGAACCAGGCCGTCCAGTAGGAGATCAGGGCATAGGCGGCGGCGTGGCTCTTGTTGAAGCCGTAGTCGGCGAATTTGGCGAGCAGGTCGAAGATCTCGTCGGCCTTCGGCTTGTTCAACCCGCGCTCGATGCAGCCGGTGACGAAGCGGGCGCGCTGCGCGTCCATCTCCGACTTGATCTTCTTGCCCATCGCGCGGCGCAGCATGTCGGCTTCGCCGAGCGAATAGCCGCTGAGCGCCTGGGCGATCTGCATCACCTGCTCCTGATAGATGATGACGCCGAAGGTCTCCTTCAGGATCGGCTCGACCTTGTCGTGCATGTATTCCGGCGCCTCGCGGCCGAGTTTTCGCGCGCAATAGGTCGGGATGTTGGCCATCGGACCCGGCCGATACAGCGCGACGAGCGCGATCAAATCCTCGAAGCGGTCGGCGCGCATCTCGACCAGCGCCTTGCGCATGCCCGCGCTTTCCACCTGGAACACGCCGACCGTCTCGCCGCGCCCGAGCATTTCATAAGTCTTCTTATCATCGAGCGGGATCGCGCCGAGCTCGATCGAAATGTCCTTGCGGTTGATGAGGCGCTGGGCGTGGCGCAGCACGGTCAGCGTCTTCAGGCCGAGGAAATCGAACTTGACCAGTCCCGCCGGCTCGACCCATTTCATGTTGAACTGGGTCGCCGGCATGTCGGACTTGGGGTCCTTGTAGATCGGCACGAGTTCGACCAGCGGCCGGTCGCCGATCACCACGCCGGCCGCGTGGGTGGAGGCGTTGGAGAGCAGCCCTTCGAGCTTCTCGGCGATGGCGATCATCCGCGCGACGGTGGGATCGCTCGCCGCCGCCTCCTGCAATTTCGGCTCGTCGCGCACCGCCTCCTTAAGCGACACGGGCTTGGCCGGGTTCTGCGGCACCAGCTTGGCGAGCCTGTCCACTTGGCCGAGCGGCATCTCCAAAACGCGGCCGACGTTGCGCATCACCCCGCGCGCCAGGAACGAGCCGAAGGTGATGATCTGCGCCACCCGATCCGCGCCGTAGCGGTCGCGGACGTAGGCGATCACCTCGTCGCGCCGCTCCTGGCAGAAGTCGATGTCGAAGTCCGGCATCGAGATGCGCTCGGGGTTGAGGAAGCGCTCGAACAGCAGCCCGAACCGGATCGGATCGAGATCGGTGATGGTCAGCGCATAGGCGACCAGCGATCCCGCGCCGGAGCCGCGGCCGGGGCCGACCGGAATGTCACGCGCCTTCGCCCATTTGATGAAGTCGGCGACGATGAGGAAATATCCGGGGAATTTCATCCGCGCGATGACGGAGAGTTCAAAATCCAGGCGCTGGCGATAATCCTCCTCGGTAAAGCCGGGCGCCAGGCCGTAGCGCGCGATCAGCGTCGTCAGCCCCTCGGCCGCCTGCCGGCGCAGCTCCGCCTCTTCGTCGACCGTTTCGGCGCCGGGCAGCGAGAAGCGGGGCAGGATGGGCTTGCGCGTGCGCGGGCGGTAGGCGCAGCGCAGCGCGATCTCGACGCTGTTCTCGGTCGCCTCGGGCAGGTCGGCGAACAGCGCGACCATTTCGGCGCGGGTCTTCAACCGATGCTGCGGCGTGAGCCGGCGCCGCTCGGACGTGGCGACGAGTGCGCCCTCGGCGATGCACAGCAGCGCGTCCTGCGCCTCGAAGTCGCTCGCGGCGGCGAAATAGGGCTCGTTGGTCGCCACCAATGGAAGGCTGCGGGAATAAGCGAGATCGAGCAGGGCGACCTCGTTCGGCCGCTCCTCGTCGTGGCGCTGCAACTCGATGTAAAGGCGGTCGCCGAACGTCGAGGTCAGGCTTTCGAGCCGCGCTTCGGCGAGGTCGGCGGCGCCGGCGCTCAAGAGCCGGTCGATCGCGCCGGCGGGGCCGCCGGTAAGGGCAATGAGGCCCTCGGCTTCGCCGAGCGCTTCGTAGCGCACATGCGCGTCGTCGCCGTCGGTCGGATCGAGCCAAGCCTGGGAGACGAGCCGCATCAGGTTCATGTAGCCGCGCTCGTCCTGGGCGATCAGCACGATCGGCGCGCGCGACAGTCGACCGAGGCGGCCGGCGGGCGCATCGCCGAAATCGATGGTGAGCTGCGCGCCGATCAGCGGCTGCACCCCCGACTTGGCCGCTTTCTCGGAAAACTCCAAAGCGCCGAACAGGTTGTTGGTGTCGGTGATGGCGATGGCGGGCGCGTCGTCAGCCTTGGCGTACTTCACCAGCGTCTCGACCGAGATCGCCCCCTCGCGCAGCGAATAGGCGCTGTGGACGTGGGTGTGAACGAAGCCGACGGCTTTCAGAATCGAGGAATCCATGCGGGGAATTAAGCCCTGGCGTAGGGCGGCGTCGAGGCGGACCGCGAGGTTGTCCCCGAAGAACGCGAATGTGGTAGAATAGCGGATGGGTCCTTTGGAACCTCCGATGGCCGCCGAATACGAGAGAGATTTTTACGCCTGGGCCAACGAGCAGGCGGCGCTCCTCCGAGCGGGGAACGTTGCCGCCGCCGATTGGGAGCATATCGCCGAGGAGATCGAGAGCATGGGCCGCAGCGAGAAGCGCGAACTCGCGAACCGGCTGGCGATCCTGCTCGCCCATCTCCTGAAATGGCGGCTCCAGCCGGGATTTCGCGGCGCGAGTTGGATTTCAACGATCCGGGAGCAGCGCGTGCGGCTGCGGAACCTCCTGCTCGACAACCCGAGCCTCAAGTCGCGGCTCGACGAAAGCTTCGTTGAAGCGTACGAACTCGCAGTCATAGCGGCGTCGCGCGAGACCGGACTCGCCGAGAGCGCCTTTCCGGGGTCGCCGCCGTTTTCCGTCGCCGAATCGATGGACCCGGATTTCTGGCCGGATTGATCGCCGCAGTGCAGACTTCTGTGTTTGTCCTGCCCGGCGCCGCCTCCGGCCGGGTTCTCTCGAGCACGGAGGGACTCAGCTTCTGGGGCGGCGTCGATCCGGCGACGGCCCGCGTGATCGACTCTCGTCATCCCTGGCACGGGGAATCGCTGACGGGGGCGATCCTGCTCATGCCGACGAGCCGCGGCTCCTGTTCCGGTTCCGGAGTCCTTCTCGACATGGCGCTGACCGGGCGCGCCCCCGCCGCGCTGGCGTTCTGCGAAGACGAGGACGTCCTGACGCTCGGCGCGCTCGTAGCCGCGGAAATGTTTGGCAAGCGCTTGCCCGTCCTGCGACTGTCGCGCGAGGCATTCGGCGCCCTGGCCGCCGCCAAGGCGGCCAAGGTGAGCGACGGCCGCATCGAGGCGGACGGCCTGACGATCGCCGTCGCGCCGCCGAGAACGGCGTCGCTCGAACTCACCGCGCTTGATCGCGAGATGCTGGAAGGCCGCCACGGCGAAGCCGCACGCCAGGCGATGCGCATCATTGTGGCGATGGCGGCGCAGCAGGACGCGGATAGACTGATCGACGTCTCGCAGGTCCACATCGACGGCTGCATCTACGCGAGCCCCGCCAACCTGACCTTCGCCGAACGGATGGCCGATCTCGGCGGCCAAGCACGCGTCCCGACGACCACCAACGCCATTTCGGTCGATCGCCGGACCGCGCGCGCCGACGCGCCCGCAGCGCGGCTCGCCGACGCCTACTTGGCGATGGGCTGCCGGCCGAGCTTCACCTGCGCGCCTTACTTGCTCGACAGCGCGCCGGGCGCTGGCGAATGCATCGCATGGGCAGAGTCCAACGCCGTCGTGTTCGCCAACAGCGTTCTCGGCGCGCGCACCGCCAAGCATCCCGACTTCCTCAACCTGTGCATCGCGTTGACCGGGCGCGCGCCGCTCGCCGGGGTCTATCGCGACGCCGAGCGCAGGGCGCGGCGGGTCATCGAACTCGAATGGCCCGCCGGCGCCGACGATTCCGTCTGGCCGTTGCTCGGCTACCTCGCCGGGCGTGTTTCGCCGGATCGCATTCCGTTGCTGCGCGGCGTTCGCGACGCGCCGTCGCGCGACGACTTGAAAGCCTTGTGCGCGGCGTTCGGGACGACCTCGGCCGCGCCGATGCTGCTGATCGAAGGCGTGACCCCGGAGACCGCCATCGCCGACGACGCCGACCGCGCGACAATCTCGCGCTCCGACATCGCCGCCGCCTGGGCGGCGCTCAACGCGGGACCTGACGAGATCGACCTCGTCGCCATCGGCAGTCCGCACGCCTCGCTTAGCGAATGCCGCGCTCTGGCGGCGGCTTTCGGCCAGCGGCGGCGGCGCGACGACGTCGACGTGATCGTTACCGCGGGGCGCGACGTGATCGCTGCGGCGCGACGCGAGGGTCTCCTGGCGCGACTGGAGCGGGCAGGCGTCCGGGTGCTGCCGGATCTTTGCTGGTGCTCGATTTCCGAGCCGACGTTTCCGCCGGGGGCGCGGACAGTGATGACCAATTCCGGCAAATACGCGCACTATGGCCCGGGGCTTTCCGGCCGCCGCGTGCGCTTCGGCGCGCTCGCCGATTGCGTCCGCGCGGCGGTCGAAAAAACGGTTCCCGCGCGCTCGCCGGCATGGCTGGGCTGACGATCGTGTCGTAAGCCGCCTTGGAAGCGTCTCTCGGGTTAACGATTCTCTAAATCGAAGCTGTCCATTTGCGCGGGGGCCTCGCGGAAACATATCGCCGACCGCGGCCGGCGACGCGAGCGGGTTTTGGAGGGGTCATGAGCATTGTCATCAACGAGTCCTTCACGGACGTCTCCGTCGCCGACGACGCGGTCGCGACGGTCAATGGCGATGGCGACGCCATTACAGCCGGCGCCGGCGCGACGCTGACCGTCAACGGCTATGACGACACGATCAACGCGAGCGATGACACGCTGACGGTCAATGACAACGGCGGCCCCGGCAATACGGTCAACGGCTCGTTCGACAACTTCACGGTCCCCATCAATTCGATCGTCACGGTAAACGGAACCCACGAGACGATCAACGACGCGGGCCACGGTTATCTCTACTTCACCGGCGGGGCCGGTTCGGTCGAAACGATTTCCGGGACCGTGCTCGAAATCAAGGTCCCCGCCGATTTTCATCTCCAGTTCACCGGCACCCAAAACGACTTCTATCTCGGCGACCACTGCGTGCTGACCGTGACGGGGGACGACGACAATCTGTTCGGCGCGGACGATCGGTTCTACTTGACCGGATCAATCAAAGGCGGCGACGAAATCGTCGGCGACCATGACCGCGCGGTCCTGACCGGGGCTGTGTCGCAGCTTCTGCTGTATGGGAACTATGAGGTTCTCCACTGCGGCGTCGACACCTCGCTGGCGGTGATGACCGGTAGCGACGACCGCTTCATCGGCGCGGGCTTTTACGTTCTGACGACCGGCGCCACGGACGTATGGATCGGCGGCAATGGCCTGAACGGCGCGGCGGACACGCTGACCGGCTCGAACATGACCGCCGTGATCGGCGGCAACTCCAACATCGTCATGACCGGCGACGACGACATCGTTGCGATGCGGCTGGATTCCCATCTGTATTTCGTCGGCGCCGGCCTTACCGCTCATTTGGGCTACAACGATAGCCTCGCCATCACCGGCAAGGGCGCGACGAGCGCCCTCGACACGCTGACCGGCGCGCATTGCAGCGTGAACATCGCGAGCGCGGCGAATGTGGAGCTCGCCACCACCGACGCCACCGCGACTGTGGGCAACGGCGTCGCCCTGACTCTGGAGCGATCTTACAACACCATCACCGCCTATACCGCGGACACGATCGACATTCTTTGGGGCGTCTCCAATCAGATCACGGTCGGCGTGGACGACGTGATTACCGACGGCGGAGCCGGCACCTCGTTCGACGTGGTCAACTTCGTCGGCGCGACGACCCTCGACAATTTCGCCGCCGATCCGCTCGGGATCGTCGATCTGATGAACGGCATCGGCGGCTTTGCGTCGGCTCAGGACGCCTTCGCCGCGCTGACGAGCGACGGCGCCGGCGGCCTCAAGCTCTCGCTCGGCGGCTACGGCTCGCTCGACTTCGCGGGGGACACGAGCCTCAGCGCGGCCAATTTCAAGATCGGCTGAGTCCCGAGGCGGCGCGCGCTCGGTTGACAAGCCCGCCGCCCCCTGCTAGCCGAGCCGCCGTCGGACGCGCTCCCACCGGGGGCGCGTTCGTCGTTTGACGCACCCGTGGCTGTAGCCTAGCTCGGCTTATAGCCTGTCGGCGGGATGATCCCGCAGAGGAGGGCGCGTTTCCTCGAATTGGGAAACCGCGATGACGAAGCGCGCAAATGCGAAGTATAAAATCGATCGCCGCATGGGCGAGAATATCTGGGGCCGTCCCCGTTCGCCGTTCAACAAGAGGGAATACGGCCCTGGCCAGCACGGCCAGCGGCGCAAGGGCAAGGCGACCGATTTCGGCACCCAGCTCAAGGCCAAGCAGAAGCTCAAAGGCTACTACGGCAACATTTCCGAGCGGCAGTTCCACAAATATTATGTGGAGGCGATCCGCATGAAAGGCGACTCTTCCGCCAATCTCATCGGTCTGTTGGAGCGCCGGCTCGACGCGTTGGTCTACCGCGCCAAATTTGTGCCGACCGTGTTCGCCGCCCGCCAGTTCGTCAATCACGGCCACGTTTCGGTGAACGGTCGCCGCGTCAACATCGCCTCGTTCCAGGTCAAGGTCGGCGATGTCGTGACGATCAAGGAGGCGTCGCGCCAACTGGCTATCGTGATCGAGGCGGCGGCGCTGGCCGAGCGCGACACGCCGGATTACGTTGAGGTCGATCACGGCCACGGAACGGCGAAGCTGACCCGGATTCCCGGGCTCTCGGAAGTGCCCTATCCCACGCACATGGAGCCGAACCAGGTGATCGAGTTCTACTCGCGCTGAGGTCGGCTTCACCTGACGAGGAAAAGGCGGCCGCAGGGCCGCCTTTTTTGTCGCGGTAAGGAGGGCGGATGGACGCGGAATTCGCTGAGGTGATCGTTTCGGGTCGCGTTCAAGGTGCAGGCTACCGCGAATTCGCCCGCCGAGCGGCCGAGGCGCACGACGTCGCTGGTTTCGTGCGCAACCGAGCCGACGGGACGGTCGAGGCGCGGCTGGTCGGAACGCCGTCCGCGCTTGCGGCGATGTTGGCGGATCTCCGCCGCGGCCCGCCGCACGGCCGGGTGAGCGATCTCACGATCGTCGCCCGCGGGCCGGCGGCGCTGGAGAGCGGGTTCGTCGTGAGGCCGAGCGCCTAACGGACTACACGAAGGAGAAGCCCCGATGTCGAACGTCAGCACTTGCCTCTGGTTCGAGAAGGACGCGGAGGAGGCGGCCCGCTTCTATGTCTCGCTGCTGCCCGGCTCGCGCATAACCCATATCCAGCGTTCGCCCGCGCGCTGGCCCGGCGGCGAAGCCGGCGATGTAATCCTCGTGGCGTTCACCCTTGGCGGCCAAAGCTTTCAAGCCTTGAACGGCGGCTCGCGCGTGGACTACGGCACCGCCGCCTCCCTCTCGGTGGCGTGCGCCGACCAGGCGGAGGTAGATCGCCTATGGACGGCGTTAACCGCCGACGGCGGCGCGGAGATCATGTGCGGGTGGTTGCGCGACAAATGGGGCGTGCCTTGGCAGATCGTCCCCGAAATCATGCCGCGGCTCGGATCCCGATCCTAGAGTCGCGGCGCGCGCCTTCGAAGCCATGACAAAGATGATCAAGCTCGACGTCGCGGCGCTGGAGCGCGCCGCGGCCGCGTGAGCGTGCCGCGTTACCCGCGCGGCGGCGGGCGGCGCGGCCGCCGACGAGCCCCGAGGGCGACCCCGCTCGCCACGCCGACAAGCAGCGCGGTGAACGGCGCCACGCGGATCATGCCGCGGACGCCCTCGGCGAGATTGCGGAAGGCGAGCCGAAGCTCTGTTTTTTCCGCCTGCCTGCGTAATCTGGCGCGGGCGTCGGCGTTGGCGGCGAGGTCGGCGCGCGAAGCCGCCGCCGTTTCGTCGAGCCGCGCCACGGCGTCGTCGATCTCGTCTCGGCTCGCCTCCGCTTCGGCTCGCGCTGCGCTTTCGCGCGCGGCGAAGTCCTGTTGTCCGGTTTCACCCTCATGGATCAAAGTCATGGCGCGCCTCCGACGAGCGATCTCTTGAACGTGAGAACGCGATAGTCGCGGCGCGGTTCCGCGACTACGCCGCCGCCTCGAGCGCGGGTTGCTGCGGCAATCGCATGCGCGCGATCAGGCCATGCGGGTCGCGATTGAGAAGCTCGACGCCGCCGCCGTGGCCTTCTGCGATTTCGCGGACAATTGACAGGCCCAGGCCGAACCCGCCGCTGCCCCGCTGCGAACGGGCGTAGTCGCCCTTGAAAAACGGTTCGAACAACTGGCCGAGCATGCTCGGGGGAACGCCGGGCCCGTCGTCGCTGACTTCGATCCAAATCTCCGTGCCGCGCGCCTCGCCGCGCACCTCCACGCAGGCGCCGAATTTGGTTGCGTTGTCGACCAGATTGGTGACAGCCCGCGTAAGGCCGTGCGGACGGCAGTTGAGGACGAGCCGGTCCGGGCCGCGATAGGCGACATTGTGTCCGGTGTCGGCGAATTTCGCGCAGATCGTCTGCAACAGCGACGGCAGGTCGGTCGTCGCGGTCGCCTCGCTCTGCCCGACCTCGCGCATATAGGCGAGCGTCTCGGTCAGCATTTCGTTGATGGTGGCGATCTCCTCCAGCATCGCCGCCTTCGCCGGATCGTCGCGCAAGCGCTCGATGCGCAACCGCAAACGCGTAAGCGGCGTGCGCAAGTCATGGCTGACGGCGACCAGCATCCGGGTTCGCTCGTCGACCAGCCGGCGCACGCGCTTGCGCATCTCGTTCAGCGCGCGCGCGGCCTGGGCGATCTCAATCGGCCCGTGTTCGTCGAGATCCGCCTCGCCGACGTCGCCGGGACGACCGAAGGCGCGCGCCGCCGAAGCGATTGAGGACAGCGGCGAAGTGACCCAGCGCACGGCGTAGGCGGAGACGAACAGGATCAGAAACGTGACGACGCCGAGCGTAAACAGGCTTTGCGTCAGCACCAGGCTTCGCACGCCGCCGTAGGGCGAAACGGAGAAGCGCAGCGCATGCGTGTCGTCGACCTTAACGTAGATCGAGTCCGCGTCGTCGCCGACGCGTTCATGCGGCAGGATTTGCAGCCGCCAGCCCTTTTGCAAATCCTGCTCGATGTCGGCCAGCATGGCGTTGGGCGGAGGCGCGCCGCCGGCCGGGGCGACCGGCGGTTTCGCCCACGTCACGTAGACCGGATCGGCGTTGGCGTGCTTGGTGACGTAGAGCGCGTCGGACAGGCTTCGCGCCTCCAACACCCCATTGACGATCGCGGAGATGCGGGCGGCGCGGATCTGCACCATTGTCTCGTGCGACGGCCCGACGCCGCCGGAATAGACCAGATAGATCATCACCGTGGAGACCAGCGCGACGCCAAACAGCACCGCCGCCACCACCACCCCGGTCAACTGGCCGGCGACGGTGCGCGGCGCGAAACGGCGCAGCTGGGCGATCATGCGGGGCCGACCTCGGGTGTGAAAATGTAGCCGCCGAGGCGAATCGTCTTGATGAAAGTCGGGTCGCTCGCGTCAGGCTCGATCTTCTGGCGGATGCGGCTGACATGGACGTCGACGCTGCGCTCGACAGGGCCGGCGATGCCGCCGTGGGTCAGCTCGAGCAATTGCTCGCGCGACAGCACTTCCCCGGGATGGATGCAAAAGGCGAGCAGCAGGTCGAACTCCGCGCTGGTCGTGGTGACGAGAGCGCCTTGCGGGTTGATGAGTTTGCGCTCGGTCGGGTGCAGCACCCAGCCGGCGAAGCGCAGCGGACCTTGCCGGGTTCGCGCCCCCCGCTGACGCGGGCGCGCCGCAGCAGCGCACGGATGCGGGCGATCAACTCGCGCGTGTTGAACGGCTTGGTTACGTAATCGTCGGCGCCGATCTCCAGCCCGACGATGCGGTCGACGTCGTCGCCGAGCGCCGTCACCATGATGATCGGCAGATTGGGCGAAGTCCCCCGCAGCCGCGTGCAGATCGCCCGGCCGTCCTCGCCCGGAAGCATCAGATCGAGCAGCACGAGATCGGGCTTTTCGTGGTTCATCGCCCGGTCCATCTCGGGGCTGGACGCGGCGATGGCGACGCTGAAGCCGCTCTCCCGCAGGGCGTCGGCCAGCATGTTCTGGATCGTCGAATCGTCCTCGACGAGCAGCACGCGGGCGCTCGTCTCGCTCGGCGGCTCGGCGGTGCGCGGCCGTTCGAAGGTCACGCCGCAACCTCGCGTCCCAGCCTTGTCATGCTCAGGTCTCCCAGGTCGCTTTGATATAGCCCTTGCGGGACCTGCCGCAAAGCCGGCCGGCGGTCTGGCCTCGCGGCGCGTCTCGGACTAAGCTCGCCGCGATGATGTACCGCACGGAGGCTGAACGGACGCTGGCGATCAGCCAGCCCGCGCACGCTTGGATCTCCGGCCAGTTGCTGCGACGGATCGCCGCGCCGGTCTCGGAGACGTTGCGGCTCGCCGGCGAGCAGCACGATCTCGGATGGCTCGATTGGGAGACCGCGCCGAGTTTCGACACGACGACCGGCCGCCCGCCGTCGTTCCGCGAAGTCGGCGCGGCGATCCACGCGCCGATGTGGACAGCGGGCGTCGAGCGGGCCCTCTCCGCCTGGGGCCCGCAAGTCGCGCTGCTGATCTCGCGCCATGGCGGCCGCATCTACCGACGCTTTGGCCTGCCGCACGCCGGCCCCGAAGACGCCGCGGCGATCCGCGGCTATCTCGCCCGCCAGGCGCCGCGCGAGACCGAATGGGCGGCGGCCTGCGGTCTCGGCGACGTCGAGCTCAACCGCCAGTCCGCGCTGATCGCCTTCGTCGACGCGCTCTCGCTGGCGCTTTGTGGCGCGCTGCGGGCGCCGGCCGAATTGGAGCTGCCCGGCGGCGTCGTTCGCCTCACCGAGGCCGGTCCATGGGATTTCCGGCTGTCGCCGTGGCCGTTTGAGGGCGGGGCGTTCACGCTGGAGGGGCAGGGATGGCCATTGCCGCACGGCGGTCGCTTTGCGGACGAAGCGGCGATGCGCGGCTGGCTGGCCTCGCCGCACTGGGAGGCGTTCGCCGCGCGGCTCGCGCCAATCTAGCTCGTTACAAGGCGCGCGGGCCAATTCCAGTTTCCTCATTGCCTGAATCGACAACCAGTGATCTATTTTCGGCGCTAACACTCGGGAGGCCGATTTGCCGTCGTTATACTACGATTTGAAACGCAGCATTGCGGACTTTTGTTTTGAAAAGCAGGGCGCCGGGGACGAAGGCGACGCCAACTTTTCTCCTATCGACTTCCCGAACTTCGTATGGCTGGACTTTGGCGATTCTTCCTATTCGGGACATGCTGGCTCGCTGGAGAGCGTCCCCGAGGCGCTTCCCTACGCCGCGCGTTGGATCGCCACGGCGGGTGCCTGGGGAACAGCCGCGGATTGGACCGTGACCGATCCCGGTGAGGCCGCCCACTCCGTCCCCAGCGCCGACGACGCGGTGACCATCGCCAACAACGGCTCGACGGGCTATACGATCACGTACAGTTCGACAGGCGCGATCTGGTCCCTCAATACGGGAACGGCGGCGACCCTCAACTTGCAGAGCGGATCGCTGGAGATCACCCATGGCGGGACCGTGAGCGGGACGCTGGATGTCGACAGCCAAGCGACCCTCGCCGCCGCGTCCGGGTACAAACTTGTCGTCACCGGCAACGGCGTCTACGAGGGCGCGCTGATCGGCCGCGGGGTCATCGACTTCGTCGGCGGCGAGGAGACGCTCGACACAAACAAGCTCATGGTCTCAACCCTAGAACTCGGCGTGAGCAGCGCCGGCGTCGGCGCGACGGTGACGCTCGAAGCGAACCTAAGCTACAGTGGCGATCTTCTCATCGACCCGGCAATCGCCGGGGACGGTCCAACGCTCAACCTGAACGGAAAGACTCTCAGCCTCAGAGGAGGCGCAAGGCTGGTTGGTGAGATCGCCGGCGTCGGGACGGTGAATGTGCTCGGCGCCGTAACCCTCGGCTACACCGGCGGCGCGACCTATGCGATGTATGCTGGCCGCGGCGTCAAAGTCGTTGAATTCGGCGGCGCGACAATCACACAGGATGGCGACGCTCTTGTTGACCTCGATGATGAATTGGGCGGTTCCCTTTATATTGACGCCAATGCGACTTACAATATCGTCACGGGTAGCCAGCGCGGCGGCGCCTTTCTGTGCGGGGTCGGCAGCGTCATCGACAACAGCGGAACGATGACGATCAGCAACGCCACGCAATTTTATGTCAACGCGAATTTCACGAACCGAAAAGGCGCGACGCTCGCCATCGGCGCTGGCAGTTATATCGATCTCACAGGCGGCGCCGACGTGCTGAACGGAGTGATCTCGGGCGCGGGATGGTTGGTTGTCGGCGCAGCGCATGTCTACCTCGCCACCAGCGACCTCGAAATGGCGACCTTACTCGTTGATTACTCAAACGCGACGATTACGATGGACACAAATCTCAACTATGGGGGAGAAACGATTTTCGAACCGGACAACGAGCTTGATCTCAACGGCAAGACGCTGACGCTTTCGGGCTTCAAGAATCAATTGGATTGTGTCGTGCAGCACGGCACGGTTGATGTGACCGGAGCTCTGTACCTTTTCGGTGGCGCGTTCGGAAATTCGAACGGCGGCGTGTTTCTTGAGGACAACGGGGCGATCACGCAATCCGGCAACTCGGAGCTCGTCGGCGAACTTACGATCAGTAGCGGACGTAGATACATCATCGCAGGCGCGGGCAACCTCGGCGGCGCCGACTCGGTCATCTTGAATTCCGGCGACTTTATCGACACCTCAAGCACGGGCGTCAGCCACGTCTTGGGGAATTTCGCCAACGATGGGGAGATCATCGCCAAAAGCGGCTCCCTGATTTTCAATAATGAAATCCTAGGCGTCGGCGTCGAACTGGTCGAAAACAGCGCTTACCTGCAAATTGACGCCCCGTCGCAGGCGTCGCAGAAAGTGGTGTTCAGCAGCAATGCCAGCGCTGAGCTCGGATTGAAGGACGCCGGCCAATTCGAATCCGACATCTACGGATTCGGCGCGACGTCGAGCGAAGCCGTCGATCTCATCGGCTTCGACTCCAGTGCGACCAAATCGTTCGCAAGCGTCTCCGGCGGCCTCATCGTCAATATCAGCGACGGCAGTCACAATGCGTCGCTGCATCTGGTCGGCAGCTATGCCGAGAGCGGATTTGCGCTCAACGCCGGCTCGAACGGCGAGCTGCTGACCTATTCGGCCCCCGGCTAGAACACCACCACGTTGCGGATCGCGGCGCCGGCGCGCGACCAGGCGATGGCGTCGTTGATGCGCTCGAACGGGAAGCGCTCGGTGATGAGTTCGTCGAGCTTCAGGCGGCCCTCCTTGTAGAGCTCGACCAGCATCGGCACGTCGATCGGCAGCCGCGCCGAGCCCATCTTCGAGCCGAGGATGCGCTGCCCGTCGGCGGCGAGCCAGCCGGGGTCGAAATTCGCTCGCACGCCCGACGGCGGCATGCCGACCAGCACGGTCGCGCCGTTGCGGCGCATCAGCGAGATCGCCTGCTCCGCCGCGCCGGCGACGCCGACGGTGACGAACACGAAGTCCGCCTTCGCGCCGCCGGTGATCTCGGCGACCCGCGCCGCGACGTCCTCGGTCTTGGCGTTGATCGCGTGGGTTGCGCCGAACGCCTTGGCGGCCGTCAGCTTCGTGCCGGCGACGTCGACGGCGATGATTGGCGCCGCGCCGGCGACGCGCGCGCCCTGCACCGAATTCAGCCCGACGCCGCCGCAGCCGATCACGACGACGCTCGCCCCGGCGCGGACGGCGGCCGTGTTGACCACCGCGCCGAAGCCGGTCAGCACGCCGCAGGCGATCAGCGAGGCGACGTCGAGCGGCATGTCGTGCGGGATCGCCGCGACCTGGCTGTGGTGGACGACGACGTGCTCGGCGAAGGCGCCGATGCGCATGCCGTGCCCGAGGCTCTCGCCGTCCTTGCCCTTGAGCGGACTCTCGCGATCGAGCGGGAACACTTCCTCGCAAGCGACCGGCGCGCCGCCGGCGCAGAACGAGCAGAAGCCGCAGGAGCGGATCAGCGTCGCCACCACGGGATCGCCGATCTTGACCCGTGTCACGCCAGGTCCGACCGCCTCGACGATCCCCGCCGCCTCGTGGCCGTAGACCGCCGGCAAGTCGCCGCCCCAGGCGCCCTCCCAATAGAAGATGTCGCTGTGGCAGATCGCGCAGGCTTTGATCTTGACGCGAATTTCGCCTTGCGCCGGCTCGGCGAGCTCCACATCCTCCAGGCTCAGCGGCTTGCCGAAGGCGCGACACACGGCGGCGCGGGTTTTCATCGAGGGCTCCGGAAGAAAAGGCGGCGTGAAATTGCCCGGAAGGCCGTCACAAGCAAGCGATGATCGAAAGGCATTTTTATCTGGGGCCATGACTTGCGTCGCTACCCCGAATCACCGCTTTCGCGCATAGTCCGCGCCCATGAAGTCCCTCACCCTCCTGCGCGAGGCCGTCCGCGACCCGCGCCTCGCGCTGATGCTGGCGCTCGGCTATTCCTCGGGCCTGCCGTTCCTGCTGATCTTCTCGACGCAATCGGCGTGGCTGCGCGAGGCGGGCGTGTCGAAGGGCGACATCGGGCTGATGAGCTATTGCGCGCTGGCGTTCTCGTTCAAGTTCCTGTGGGCGCCGATCATCGACCGTTTCGACGTTCCCGGCCTCGCGCGGCGGCTCGGGCGGCGGCGGGCGTGGATGATCGTCGCGCAGATCGGCGTCGCCGCCGGACTTGCCGGCCTCGCCTTCGCCGAGCCGGCCGAGACGCTCGCCTGGAGCATCGGCTTTGCGGCGCTGACCGCCTTCGCCGCGGCGACACAGGACGTCACCATCGACGGCTGGCGCATCGACGCCGCCCCGCCGGAACGGCAAGGGCTGATGACGGCCGTCTACAGCCTCGGCTACCGGCTGGCGATGATCTGCGCTGGAGCGGGGGCGCTCTATCTCGCCGATTTCAGCGGTTGGCGGCTCGCCTATCTGGTCATGTCGGCGCTGACTCTCGTCGGCATAGTCGCCTGCCTGCTGTCGCCGCGCATGGATCGCGCGACGACGGGTCCGGCGCCGACGTTCAAAACCTCGTTCGTCGCGCCGCTCGCCGATCTCGTCCGCCGCCACGCCGCGATGATCGTCCCGATCCTGTTGCTGGTCGCCCTGTATCGGCTGCCCGATTTCGTCTCCGGCGTGATGGCGAACCCGCTTTACATCGACCTCGGATTCACCAAATCCGACATCGCCACCGTCTCGAAACTTTACGGCGTCTGGATCGGCATCGCCGGCGCGTTCGCCGGCGGCTGGCTGACGGGAACGCTCGGACTGATGCCGACGCTGCTGATCGGCGGCGTGGCGGCGTCAGCCTCGCACTTGTCGCTGGCCTATCTCGCCGGCCACCCCGGCCGGCTCGACCTGCTGACCCTTGCCGTCAGCGTCGAGAGTTTCGCCGGCGGCTTCGCCGGGGCGGCGCTGATCGCATATATGTCGTCGCTGGTGTCGCCGGCCTATGCCGCCACGCAGTACGCTTTGCTGTCCTCGCTCTACGCGCTGCCGGGAAAATTCATCGGCGGCCTCTCCGGCTTCATGGTCGAGGCGATGGGCTATCCCCGGTTTTTCGCAACGACGGCGTTGATCGGGCTGCCCGTCGCGTTGCTCTGCCTGTTCGTCTGGCGGTTGACGGCGCCCGCACCGAAGCCGGTGGAGGCGTGACGCCGTCGGCCAGAGCGTCTTGTATCTGGAGAAAGCGCGGACGCCTCAAAAGCCCGCGGCTTTGTTGTAGGCGTCCCCGTCGCCCTTGCACTTCTTGATCTCGGCGCTTCGCTCTTTCCCCTTCAGATCGGGATGAGCCTGAGTCACCAGGGCCCCACAGGCGACCCTGGCGTTGTGCTTGAGCATATTCATCGCTTGCGCCGAACCTGTCAGAAGTCCGACCGTCGCCGCCACCGCAATGGCAAAGTTCACCAGGCTTGTTTTCGCCATTTCGAAGTCTCCCCCTGAATGATCCAACATCGCGGCAATGACCCCATACTTCGACCAAATCCTGAAAATGGCAAGCACGAAACTGTCAGGTTTCGATTGCCAATCTCCAGATCTGGCCGAGGCCCCTCTCACGACGAAGCAGCCCCGGCTTGCCAGCGGCCGCCGGGTTCGTGACAATCCCGCTAGGGGAGAACGGACATGAACGATCAGAGCGCAGGCCGGCGCGGCGGCCGGGAGGCGCGGCGGGCGATGCGCGCCGCACCGCTCGCGGAGGAGACGCGTCCAGTACGGCCGGGCATGGAGGGCGGGCGCTATCGGCCGCTCGACGACGCCGACATCCTCAAGGTGCATCACGCGGCGCTTCGCCTGCTTGCCGAGGTCGGCCTCGCCGACGCGCCACCGTCCGGCGTCGAAATTCTCATGCGCGCCGGCTGCGAGATGAGCCCGGCGGGGCGGCTGCTGTTCCCGGCTTCGCTGGTCGAGGACACGCTCGCCAAGGCGGGGCGGCGGTTTCCGCTCCACGGCCAGAACCCCCGTCACGACATGGAGCCGTGGGGCAAACGCGTTTACTTCGGCACCGCCGGGGCGGCGGTCAACATCGTCGAGCCCGACGGTCGCTATCGTCACTCGACGATCCGCGACCTCTACGACATTGGCCGGGTGGTCGATGCGCTGGAGCACATCCACTTCTTCCAGCGCACCGTGGTGCCGCGCGATCTGCCCGATCCGTTCGACATGGATTTCAACACCGCCTACGCCTGCGTTTCCGCGACCACCAAACATGTCGGCACGAGCTTCGTGAACCCGCGCCATGTGCAAGCCTCGCTGGAGATGCTGCACGCGATCTCCGGCGGCGAGGCGAAATGGCGCGAGCGGCCGTTCGTCAGCCAGTCGAACTGTTTTGTCGTGCCGCCGATGAAATTCGCCACCGACGCCTGCCGCTGCCTCGAAGCCGCGGTCGCCGGCGGCATGCCGGTGCTGCTGCTGTCGGCAGGCCAGGCGGGGGCGACGGCGCCGGCCTCGCTCGCCGGGGCGCTGGCGCAGGAGGTGGCGGAGGTGCTGGCGGGGCTGGTCTACGTCAACGCGATTCTGCCAGGGCATCCCGCGATCTTCGGCCTCTGGTGCTTCGTCTCGGATCTGCGCACCGGCGCCATGTCGGGCGGCAGCCCGGAGCAGGCGCTTTTGTCGGCGATGGCCGGGCAGATGGCGCATTTCTACGATCTCACCGGCGGCACCGCCTCCGGCATGACCGACTCCAAGGTCGCCGATGCGCAATCCGGCGCCGAGAAGGCGCTCAATCACGCGCTCGTCGGGGCCTCCGGCGCCAATCTGATCTACGAATCCGCCGGAATGCACGCCAGCCTGCTCGGCTTCAGCCTGGAGAGCCTTGTCATCGACAACGACATCATCGGCGCGACGCAGCGCACGATCCGTGGCGTCCGCGTCGACGACGAAACGCTGTCGTTCGAGACCATCCGCGACGTGTGCCTGCACGGCCCCGGCCATTATCTCGGCGCCGAGCAGACGCTGCGGCTGATGGAGCGCGACTACGTCTACCCGCTGGTCGGCGACCGGCGCAGTCCCAACGAATGGGCCGAGACCGGCGCGCGCGATGCGCTGTCGCGGGCGCAGGAGAAGGTCGGCGGCATTCTTCACGGCCATTGGCCCGACCACATTCCCGACGCGCTCGACGACGGCTTGCGGGCGAGCGGCCGCATCAAACTGCCTCGCGAGCAGATGCGGGCCCCCGCAGGGACAGAGTAAGCTCGCCGCGCCGTCGTCTGCGCGGGGTGACGCTCAACGCGCGAGCGGCCGTTTGGCGGGTTCGCACCTTGAAAGCGCCATCTCGTCCCGCTACCGCGATCCGTCGAAATCGGGGAAACAACTGATGCGCGAATCGCAGCGCGTCGCGTCGCCTGGCGCGGCAAGCCTCATGGCGTCGGACTTGATGAGCGCGGCGGTCGTGACCGCGCGCGAGGACAATTCGGTGCGCGAGGCGGCGCGGCGAATGTTGGAGCATGGCTTCGGCGCCACGCCGGTGGTCTCTGTTTCCGGAGCGCCGATCGGCATGGTGAGCGACGGCGACCTGCTTGGCCACCGTCAGCGCGATCCGCGTCGGGAATGGTGGCTCGATCTACTGGCGAATGGCGCCGCGGATGTTGCGCGGCCGCGCTTCGTCGACGATCGTCCGGTGCGCGAGGTGATGAGCGCGCCGCTCATCACCATCGCGCCGCGCACGCCGGTCGCCGAAATCGCCGCTCTGATGCGGCTCAATCATGTCAAGCGACTGCCGGTGGTCGCGGACGGCGCGCTCGTCGGGATCGTCAGCCGCGCCGACCTGATCGGTCTCGTCGAAACGCTGACCCCGCCGACGGCGGGGAAGGAAGGGAACGGGCTCCTCGAGTTTCTGGAGGGTCTGATCGGCGGCGCATCGCTGCGAGGCGCTCCGGCGCGTCGACCGGCAGCACGAATGACGGCCGCCAAACCCCGGGCGCCGGAGTTCACGGCGGCGGCGTTCCGTCAGGAGGCGCAAGACTTCGAGGCCGGGCGGCAAGCGCGGCTGGAGCAGGAGCGCGCGGCCGCGCTGCTGAAACGGCAGAGCGAGCTCAAGACGGTGTTGCAGGCGCACGTCAACGAAACGCTGTGGCGCGACCTTCTCGACCACGCCGAAGCGGCGGCCGTGCGCGGCGAAAGCGAGATGCAAATGCTGCAGTTCCCCTGCGCGCTCTGCACCGACGGCGGCCGCATGATCGACGTGCATGAAGCGGGCTGGGAGTCGACGCTGCGCGGCGAGCCGACCGAGATTTATGCGCGCTGGCGCGATGAATTGCAGCCGGTGGGGTTTCGCCTCGACGCCCGCATCGTTGGCTGGGACACGCAAGGCGCCATCGCGGAAGCCGGGCTGTTCCTGCAATGGGGAGCAAAAGACCTAAGCTCTCAGGGCGCCGCCCCCTCGAACACTGCCTGATCGGCAAATTCCCGCACGCGCGCCCATTGCGCGGGCTGGCGCACCGTCCAGGCCATCACCGGCAACTGGGCGAGCGCGCGCAGCAACGTCGGCGTCGCGTGTGGCAGGTCGTCGACCGCCCAGGAAAGAAAGTCGGGCCGCGTGCGCTCGATATGGGCGAAGGTCGCGCAGATCCGCTTTTGCGCCGGCGAGAGCGCGGCGAAATAAGGGTCGTCGTAGCGCGCCTCGGCGACGACGCCGAGCGGGCGCCGGGCGCCCGAAGCGCGCAGAAAGGCGATCACGTCGGGGTCGAAGCTCTTGAAAGCCAATGGGCCGGCGTAATCGGCCGAGATCGCAGCCGCGCGCGCGGCGAGCCGGGTGTCGCCGTCGAAACCGCTCTTGATTTCGCAGATCAGCGGCGTCCGGCCGGCGACTGCGGTCAGGAGTTCGGCGAGCGTTGGAACGGGCTCGTCGGCGCCGTGCAGGCGCAAGGTCCGTAACGTCGGCAGTGTGAGTTCGGCGATCTCGCCACGTCCGCCGGTAACGCGCTCGACCGTTTCGTCGTGAAAGACGACCGCTTCGCCATCGGCGGTGCGGCGGACGTCGCATTCGATGGCGAAGCCCGCATCGAGGGCGGCGCGGGCGGCGGCGAGCGAATTCTCCGGGCGGCCGGGGCCGTGCCAACCGCGATGGGCGATCGGGCGCGCGACCAGCCAGCCGAAGCTCAAGGCGCGATCTCGAACAGCCCCTCGACCTCGCAGATCGCGTTGGCCGGCAGATGCGCGACGCCGATCGTGGTGCGGGCGTGGCGGCCCTTGTCGCCAAACACTTCGGCGATGAGGTCGGAGGCGCCGTTCATCGCCGCCGGCAGCGCCTCGTGCCCGCCCTCGACGGCGAAGAAGCCGCCGAGACGGACGACGCGGGCGACCCGATCGAGATCGCCGACCACGGCCTTGACTTGCGCCAGCACGTTGATGGCGGCGAGCCGGGCGGCCTCCTTGGCGGCTTCGAGCGGCGCGCCCGGCTTGAGCTTGCCGACATGCGCCGGGGCGAGCTTGCCGTCGGGGCCGAAAGGAAGCTGGCCCGAGACGACGACGAGCGTCCCCGACTTGACCGCGCCGACGTAATTGGCGACCGGCGCCGCGGGGGTCGGCAGGGCGACGCCAAGGGCGGCGAGGCGATCTTCGATGGCGGACATTCTTCGCTCCCGGCTAAAGCGCGCGCGAGTCGCGCGGATGCGGGTCTCTTAGCAGGACGGCGAGGCGGGGAGCAGGCGAAAAAAGAGCCCGGCGCAGGTTCCCCCGCGCCGGGCTCGCAAGTCTTCAGATCACCAGCGGCAGACGCGCACGCCCCACGGGTTGATCCAGCAATGGCGATGGCGCCAACCCCAATACGGTCCGGGACCGCCCCATCCCCAGGGACGGTTCGGGTGCCAATGACCCCAGCGATCCCACCAGACGTGATCGACGTTCGGGCTGACGTCGGATGCGGCCGGCGCGGACAGCGTGAACGCCTCCGCGGGCGCGGCGACCGCCAAAAGCAGCGCGCCGGCGGCGACCGCGGCGAGAATTGTCGATTGCAGCAGTTTCATACGTTTCCTCCTGTAAAGGGCCGGAACTACACGGCTGAGGCTGCACGTCGAGCGATGAACTCTCACTGAACGGAGTATGGCGAGATCGCGAGCGGTCGGCGGCTTTGGTCAAAAATGCGTCGCCGACGCGGCATGTGAGCGACGATTACGAGGCGACGAGTCTCTCAGTCCGATTCGCCTGCGGCGACTTTCTCAGCGAGCCAGACTTTGATGAGGGATTGGTAGGGAACGTCGCGTTTGTTGGCGGCGATCTTGATCCGCTCCAGCAGGCTGAGCGGCAGCCGCAGCGAAATTGACGCCTTGCTCGGCTCCAAGTTCGCCAAGCGCACCCTCTCCGCCTTCGACCAGTCAATTTCGTCAACGGAGTTGGTTCGCTCCCAATAGGCGCGTTCGTCCGCCTCGTCGCGAAAGCTCCGGATGGGCTCAGCGGCTTTGGGCATAGAGGGCTCGCTCCTTGCTGCTCATGTCGCGGGCGGAGATGATGCGGATCAACGTTCCGTTCGCCCGGATCATAAACGTCATGTGAAGGCGGCGACCAACGATCGTAACGCCGAGCGCGTGAAATCGGTTTTCCGCGTCGCTGTAACGGGTATCGCTTGTCACGATCAGCGGCGCATTGAAGAAAGCTTCCTCGGCCTCGGCTTGCTGCACGTCGTGCTTATCGACGCTTTCGCGCGCGTTGCCGGCGTCCCATTGGAAGCCGACTAATCGCGCCCAATCTATCATTCGTGCATATTTTCACGATATACCATAATCGACAAGCGCAAACCGCGATTCCGGGCGGTCCGCTTGTATTCGGCGCCTCTAGCGCCTAGGTTCGGCTATAGATAGCAATGCGCCCTGCGAGGCGCGGGCAAGGGATGGTCGCCATGGGTAGCATGAGCATTTGGCATTGGATGCTGTTCGGAGCCGTCGCCCTCCTCCTTTTTGGCGGCAAGGGCAAGATTTCCGATATCATGGGCGATGTCGCCAAGGGCATCAAATCCTTCAAGAAGGGCATGAGCGAGGAGGACGAGACGCCCGTCGTCACGCCGGCGCCGACGTCCCGGACGTTGGAGACCCGCGCTCCCTCGACGGAAGTTGGCGAGAAGCAGAAGGTCGGCTGAAGCCGCCGCCCTCTTCCGTTTTCGCCGTTGGTCGGCTAAGCGGGCGGCGGGTGCCCCATGTTTGATTTAGACGCCGGCAAACTTGTTGTCTTCGGCATCGTCGCGCTTGCGGTGATCCCGCCGAAGGACTTGCCGCGCGTGCTGCGCACCGTCGGCAAATATGTCGGCCAGATGCGGCGCATGGCCTCTGACTTCCAAGGTCAGTTCATGGACGCCATGAAAGAGGTCGAGCTTGAAAGCGTCAAGAAGGAGATCGCGGAGATCAACGAGGCCTCGAAGATCGACACCTCGTTCGACCCGGCGGCCCTGATGCGCGACAACATGCAGAAAGCCGTCGATGCGAAGCCGCCGAGCGTGTATGAGACCGTGACCGTCGACCCGCCGGCCGCCATCGCGCCGCCGCAGCCGAGCCCCGAGCCGGAAAAGACCCCCGCCAGCCCGACATGAGCGACGCCGACATCGAGGCCTCAAGGGCGCCGCTGATTGAACATATCATCGAGCTCAGACAGCGGCTCATTCGCGCGCTGTATGCGTTCTTTGCGGCGTTCATCGTCTGCTTCTATTTCTCGCGCTCGATCTACAACATCCTGACCTGGCCCTATGTGCGCGTCGTCGGCGCCGAGCAGGCCAAATTGATCGCCACCCATTTCCTCGAACAGTTCTACACCAACATCCGCCTCAGCATGTTCGGGGCGCTGTTCATCGCGTTCCCGGTCATCGCGACGCAGCTCTACAAGTTCGTCGCGCCGGGGCTCTACAAGACCGAGCGGCAGGCGTTCCTGCCCTACCTCATCGCGACGCCGATCTTCTTCCTGATGGGCGCGATGCTGGTCTATTTCGGCGTAATGCCGCTGCTGATCCGGTTCTCGGTGTCATTGCAGCAGGTCGGCCAGCCTGGCGAGGCGACGATCGAGTTGTTGCCCAAGGTGAGCGAATATCTCTCGCTCATCATGACGCTGGTGTTCGCGTTCGGCGTCGCGTTCCAACTGCCCGTCGTGCTGACGCTGCTGGGCCAAGTCGGCATCATCGATTCCAAGTGGCTATCGTCGATGCGGCGATACGCCATCGTCGGCGTGACCGGGCTCGCCGCGATCCTGACGCCGCCCGACCTCATCAGCATGACCACGCTCGCATTGCCGATGCTGCTGCTCTACGAGGGCGCGGTGTTCGCGGTGAAGCTGATCGAGCGACGGCGCGCGGCGGAGAAAGCCAAGAACCCGTGAGGCCGCGCGATACGATCGCGGCGGTCGTCGCCGCGATCGTCTGGGGCCTCACCTTTATCGCCATCAAATACGGGGTCGAGGATGCGCCGCCGTTCCTGTTGACGGCGCTGCGCTTCGCCTTCGCCGCGATCCCGTTGGCGCTGTTCACCCGCCCGCCGAAGGCGCCGGCGCGGTGGATCGTACTTTACGGCGCGTTGATTGGGGTCGGACAGTTCGGCCTGCTGTTTCTTGGCGTGCGCCAGGGCATGCCGGTCGGGCTCGCCTCGCTGGTCGTCCAGATGCAGGTCTATTTCACCATGCTGTTCGCGGTCATCGGCTTCGGCGAACGGCCGACGCGGCCGCAACTCATCGGGGCCGGCGTGGCGTTGGTAGGCATGGGCGTCATCGGCTCGGCGCGCTTCGCCAACGCGAGCCTCGCCCCGTTCGCGCTGACCCTCGCCGCCTCGGCGTGCTGGGCGGCCGGCAATGTCGTCGGCAAGAAGGTCGGCCGCGTCGACGCCTTGGCGTTTGTGGCGTGGTCTAGCCTGGTGGCGCCGCTTCCGATGCTGGCTTTATCGTGGTTCGTCGAGCCGGAGCGCACGATCGCGGCGCTCGCGCACCCGACCCTGAAACTCGCGCTCAGCGTCGTAGCTCTCTCCTACGGCGGGACGATCTTCAGCTACGGCCTGTGGGCGCGGCTGCTGGCGACGTATCCGGCGGCTGCGGTGACGCCGTTCGCGCTGCTGGTGCCGGTCTCAGGTATGGCGGCGGCGGCGCTGCTGTTCGGCGAACAAACCAGCGCGCTTGAGCTGCTCGGCGCGGTGATCGTGATGATCGGCCTCGCCGTCAACGTGTTTGGCGCGCGTGTTGGAGGGGCGCTCGGGCGGCGAACCGCCCGAGCGACCTGATCGCGCCTTACGCGAGCGTGCGCAACTTCGGCTCGCGGTCCCATTGACGGGTTTTGGCGGCGGCGAAGAAGTCCTCGCCGAGGCCGCAAACGCCTTCATCCTTTTCGACGCCGGCGCGGTCGAGCAACGGCTGCGCCGAGGGTGTGGCCCCGATCGCCTTCAAATGGGCGAAGGCGTCCATCACCCATTTGACCGCCGCGCGTTCGCGCGACAGCGCCTTCGTCTGCTTGTCGTCGAGCACGACCGCGACGGCGTCGAACAGCGGCGACGGCGAGCCGAACAACTGACCGTCGGCCTTGAGCATGTGGCCGTCCGACAGTTTGACATGCGGGCGCAGCGCGACGACGAACACCGTTGCGCCTTCCTTCTTTCCCGCCTGCTGGAGCGCCTTCAGCGCTTTGGCGTCGCTGCCGTCGGCGATCAGCACGCCGATCTTGCGGCCCTCCAGGGTCGGCTTGGCGTTGCGCTGGATCGACAGCGCCGGGGACGGCGCCATCTCGACTTTTTCGCGGGCGGGCTTGCTCGCTTTCGGCAGCGGGACGCCAAGCCCTTCGGCGACCCGCGCCGCCAGCTCTTCGTCGACATTGCGCAGATTGCCGATCATGCGCACCGGAATCTGCGGCAGGTTGCATTTCGACAGTTCGAATACAAACGCCGAGGCGATATGGGCGCGTTCGGAATCGGTCTGCGACTGCCAGAACAGCGTCGCCTGGCTGTAGTGGTCGGCGAACAGCTCGGCGCGGATGCGCCGTTTGCCGAGATGCGGCTCCGCGGCGAAACGTGTCGCCGTGACGAAGCCGCGCTCCGCGACTTCGCGCGCGCCGCCCTCTTCGCCGTGCTCGGCGAGCGAGTTCGGCTCGTAGGTGGCGCGACCCTTGGGAACCATCATCTGCATGTGTCCGTCGCGCTGTTGGTTGGCGAACGGACATTTCGGCGCGTTGATCGGCAGTTGATGAAAGTTCGCCGTGCCGAGCCGCGACTTCTGCGTGTCGAGATAGCTGAACAACCGCCCTTGCAGCAGCGGATCATCGCTGAAGTCGACGCCGGGCACGATATTGGCGGGACAGAACGCGACCTGCTCGGTCTCGGCGAAGAAATTGTCCGGGTTGCGATCCAATGCCATCACGCCGACCTTGCGCAGCGGAACGAGCTCCTCGGGGATGACCTTGGTGGCGTCGAGCACGTCGAACGGCAATTTGTCCGCGGTCGCCTCGTCGAGCACTTGGACGTGAAGCTCCCATTGCGGAAAGTCGCCCTTGGCGATCGCCTCGTAGAGGTCGCGACGATGGAAGTCGTTGTCGGCGCTTTGCAGGGCCACGGTCTCGTCCCACACCGTGGATTGCGTCCCGAGCAGCGGTCGCCAGTGGAACTTGACGAAAAGCTCCTCGCCTTTGGCGTTGACCAGCTTGTACGTGTTGACGCCGAACCCCTGCATCATGCGCAGCGAGCGCGGCAGGGTGCGGTCCGACATCGCCCACATCAGCATGTGCGTCGTCTCGGGCGACAGGGAGGCGAAATCCCAGAACGTGTCGTGCGCGCTGGCGGCCTGCGGATAGCCGCGATCGGCCTCCATCTTCACCGCGTGGATGAGATCGGGGAACTTGATTGCGTCCTGAATGAAAAACACCGGGATGTTGTTGCCGACGAGGTCCCAGTTGCCTTGCTTCGTGTAGAACTTGACCGAAAAACCGCGCACGTCGCGGGGCGTGTCGACGGATCCGGCGCCGCCGGCGACCGTGGAGAAGCGCGCGAACACCGGGACCTTCTCGCCGACGCGCTGGAACAGATCAGCTTTGCAAATGTCGGCGAGCGAGTCGGTGCATTCAAAATAGCCGTGCGCCGCCGAGCCGCGCGCATGGACGATCCGCTCGGGGATGCGCTCGTGATCGAAGTGAAAGATTTTCTCGCGCAGCACGAAATCTTCGAGCAACACCGGTCCGCGGGCGCTCGCTTTCAGGCTGTTCTGGTTGTCGGATACCGGAATGCCCTGGTTGGTGGTCAGCGTCGTCCCGCCATGCTGGTGGGTTTCGCCGCCGGGACCGGGGTTGAGGTCGCCGTGGGCGGTCGGCTGCTTGGCCATCGTTTATCCTCTTCACGCGCTTGAACTGCTCGGCTACGCAGGCTGAGCCGAGGGTGAACGCGTGAGGGCGCGCTAGAGTTGCGCGCCGTGGCGAGCAATTTTTCCTAACGGAGCGCCGGCGGGGGAAAGGCGACGCTCCGTCGGCCGGAGCGTCGCGATAGCCTTAAGACGCGACCCGATCGGTTCGCCAGCTTGGCTGCGGGAGGTTTTGCGGAGCGGGCGGCAGCGGGCGCAACGTCGCTCGGGCTTGCGTCGGGAACGGATGCACCTGAACCTGGCTATCCTGATTTTCGTCGGCGAATTCAATGAGGCTTCGCGCATCGTAGCCGTGCAGCGGCGACATCGCGCATCCCGCGGCAATCTTGCGCAGCGGCGCCTCCGATTGATGCAACAGTACGGAAACGAGATTGTTCTGGAGCCGCTCCAATTCGTCCCAGGAGCGAAGCAACGGCGCAAGCACCCACGCCCGATCGACATCGACGAAATGTATGATCCCAACTCCCGCCAGGTTTTTGACGAGAACCTCATGCAAAGCCACGACATCTGCATTCACGTTCGCGTCAACATCCGGCGTCCACCAGAGGCTAACCAGCCCCGCGTGGCGGCTATATTTGCCGGCCACCAGGATCTCGTCATTCAGCCGATCCTCGAAAGCCAGCGCGCGCTCGGCGGGGGAATAGGCCTCCCCGGACTGGGGATAGGGGCCTTTCGGGCCGTCCGGCCGCCAATGTGGCTTGATATCGCCAAGCCGCTCGCCGCATTTAATCAGCCAGTTCCAGAAAACGAACATGAGCAGCGTCATTATATTGACGATGACCAAGGTTCTCAGCCAAGGCGCGCTGTCGTAAGTCGATATGAACGCGACCCCGATCGCGCCAAGTGCAAGAACTATGTTCCATTCTTCGTTGAACGCGGCGTTCACGATTACGTTATTCGGGGATGACTGCGTCGGCTTGCTCATAATGGCCTCCTCAAGTTGCGTGAGTAACAATCTGAGAGCGCCAAAGTTCAGGGTCAATCCACGAAATGCTTTATCATTTACTCACCGGCAATCCAATTTATGTTTTCATTTGATGGCGACTGACTGCAACATGCTGGCGCCATAGGCAAAAGCTTCCGGCGCCGTTTGTAGCGAAGAGGCAACGGCAAAACACGGCGGGCAAACCTGGGATACACACGGCGCCGTGCATATCCCCCTCATGTCTCCATCCGACATCTTGCAAGCAGTGCGGTTGCAATCACAATTGCCCACTTGGATTAGTAATATCAATGTTTAGTGTTCTTAGTGGAAGTCATTATACTTTCGTTAGGAATTGGCGATATGGTGGCAGCAAGGAAAGCATCTCTCATATACGGAGGAAGTTATGGCCGTAAGTTCTAGAATGTTTGAAACCAAGCCGCTCTACGCCTTGGTTCAAGAGGAGCTCTCCGCCCGTATCCTGTCCGGCAAATACGCGCCGGGCGAGCCGCTGCCGAACGAATGGGTTCTGTCGACCGAACTCGGCGTCAGCATCGGCACGCTGCGCAAGGCGGTGCAGAGCCTTGTCGACTGCCGTCTCCTGGTGCGGGTGAGCGGCCGGGGCACCGTGGTCGCCGATCGGCAATCGCGCGCCTACAAAGCGGCGTTCGATCGCTTTCGCGACGAGGACGGCAATCCCGTGCACTGGAGCTATGAGGTTCATTCCGTCGAGATCGGCGCCGCCGATCCGGCCGAGTCGGAGAAGCTTCAGTTGGAGGTCGGCGCCGAGGTCGCGCGAATCATCCGCACGCGCACGGCGCATGGTGCCAAGGTGATGTATGAGAACATCGCGATCCCCGTGGCGCGAATCCGCATCGACGCCGCCGCGCCGGCCGATCAGACCACCGTCGAGGCGCTGAGCGAGGCCAACGGTCGCGCCATCGGCTTGATCGTCAAGACCCTGTTCGTCGGGCCGCCCTGCGAAGCTGCGCGCGCGGTTCTGCCGCCGGACGACGCGCAGTTTTTCATCAACTTCGAGCGGCTGGTGTTCGACAGCAAGGACACGCCGATCGAGTGGTGCCGGGGCTCGGTCAATTGCCGGCGCCTGTCGTACGTCGCCGACATTCGCCCGAGCAACAAGAGCGGGGCGGCCCCCAAAACCCCGCAGTTGGTGGCGGCGCGCTGATCTGGTAAGGCCGCGGCTTCGCGCCGCGTGGCCGCCAGGTGAGACATGCACGATATCAAGTTGATCCGCGACGATCCCGCGGGCTTCGACGCGGGACTGGCGCGGCGCGGCCTGCCGCCGCGGGCCGCCGAACTGCTCTCCCTCGACGACAAGCGCCGCGCGGCGATCGTCGAGTTGCAGCGCGCGCAAGAGCGCCGCAACACGGCCTCGAAGGAGATCGGCGCCGCCGCGGCGCGCAAGGAGTCCGCGACGGCCGACGCGTTGAAGGCGGAAGTCGCCGCGATCAAGCGGGCGATGGCGGAGCTGGAGGCGACCGAGAAGCTCGCCCAGGCCGCGCTCGACACCGAACTCGCCGCGATCCCCAACATCCCGCGCGCCGACGCGCCGGACGGCAAGGACGAGAACGACAACGTCGAGGTGCGCCGCCACGGCGAGCCGGCGCGGTTTCCCAACAGCTTCAAGCCGAAGGAGCATTTCGAGCTCGGCGAGGCGCTGGGGCTGATGGACTTCGAGACCGCCGCGAAGCTTTCGGGCGCGCGGTTCGTGATCCTGAAAGGCGCGCTGGCGCGGCTCGAACGCGCGCTGATGCAGTTCATGCTCGACCTGCACACGACCGCGCACGGCTATACTGAGATCAACCCGCCAGTGCTGGTGCGCGACGAGGCGATGTTCGGCACCGCGCAGTTGCCGAAGTTCAGGGAAGATCAGTTCGCGGCCGGCGACGGTTATTGGCTGATCCCCACCGCCGAAGTCCCACTCACCAACATGGTGCGCGAGCAAATCCTCGACGAGCGCACGCTGCCGCTACGCTTCACCGCGGGCACTTTGTGTTTCCGCGCGGAGGCCGGCGCGGCCGGGCGCGACACGCGCGGCATGATCCGCCAGCATCAGTTCGAGAAGGTCGAACTCGTCTCGATCACCACGCCCGAACAATCGGGCGAGGAGCACGAGCGCATGACCGCCTGCGCGGAGGAAGTGTTGAAACGTCTCGGCCTGCATTTTCGCACCGTGGCTTTGTCGACCGGGGACATGGGCTTCTCCGCCAAGAAGACCTACGACATCGAGGTCTGGCTGCCGGGGCAGGGGCGGTTCCGCGAGATTTCCTCGTGCTCGGTGTGCGGGGATTTCCAGGCGCGGCGGATGAACGCGCGCTGCAAGGCGCCGGACGCGAAGGCGACGCGGTTCGTCCACACGCTGAACGGCTCCGGCGTCGCGGTCGGCCGCGCGCTGGTGGCGGTGATGGAGACCTATCAAACGCCCGACGGCGCCATCGAAGTACCGGAGGCGCTGCGCGCCTATATGGGCGGAATCGACCGGATCCAGCGGGCGGGGTAGCGATCCAGCAGGTTCCAACGCTGGTGTCGCGATCTCAAGATCGCGGGCACGCCGCCCGCGCGGTCTTGAGACCGCGCCTACAGCCGGCGCCTGCGATCATTAGCAATTTGCGCTAACCCTTCGCCGCCCCGGTCGCCGCCGGGCAATCGTCGCGGCTTCCCCATTCCGCCCACGAGCCGTCGTAGAGCCCGGCGACCTGACCGCCCGCCTCCTCGATCGCCAGCGCGACGATCGCGGCGCTGACGCCGGAGCCGCAGGTTGTCAGCACGGGTTTGCTGAGATCGACGCCATGCCCGGCGATCGTCGCGACAAGCGCCTCCTTGCTCTTGAGCTGGCCATGCTCCAGCAGCTCCCCGTACGGAAGGTTGAGGGCGCCCGGCATGTGGCCGCTTTTCAGGCCCGGCCGCGGCTCGGGCGTTCGGCCCTCAAAGCGGTCGGCAGGGCGGGCGTCCGCCACCTGCGCCGAGCCGCTTTGCAGCGCCGACCTGACGTCGGCGAGGCTCGCGACCATCTCCCGATCGAGCTTCGGCGTGAAGGTCGCCGGCTTCGGTTTCGCCTCGCCGCCTTCGATCGGGCGGCCCTCGTGCGTCCATTTCGGCAGGCCGCCTTCGAGGATATGCACGTCTTTCGCCCCGTAGACGCGCAAGGTCCACCACACGCGCGCCGCGGCGAACAGTCCCAACGAATCGTAGATCACGAAGCGCATGCCGTCGCCGAGGCCGAGCTCGCCCATCGCCTTGGCGAAGGCGCCCGGCGCGGGCAGCATGTGCGGCAGGCCGGACGACGTGTCGGCGATCGTGTCGATGTTGAAGAACACCGCGCCCGGGATGTGCGCCTCGCGGAATTCGGCGTCGCCTTTGCGGGGTGTGGTCGGCAGGTGCCAGGAGGCGTCGATCACCCGCAGATCGGAATCGCCGAGATGCGCGTCGAGCCAGTCGGTCGTGACGAAATTCGCGTGCGTCATCAGCGGTCTCAGTTGCGCTCTACGCGCGTCCAGCCGTTGAGGCCGAGGCGCTCCTGCGGGAGATAGGCGCCCTTGTAGGCCATCTTGCGCGAGCCTTCGACCCAATAGCCGAGATAAACATGCGGCAGACCCAGCCGCCGCGCCTTCGCGATATGGTCGAGAATGACGTACGCGCCGAGCGACCGCTTCGCCATTGCGGGATCATAAAAGGAATAAACCAGCGACAAACCGTCGGCGAGCCGGTCGGTCAGACAGGCGGCGATCAGCGGCCCCTCGCCGCGGCCGTGAAGGCGCGAGTCGGCGCCGCGACGGCGATATTCGGTGACGAAAGTGTCGATGTGGCTGTCTTCGACCATCATCGAATAGTCGAGCACCGACATATCGGCCATGCCGCCGTCGGGATGGCGCAAGTCGAGATAGTCGCGAAACAGCGAATACTGCTCGGAGGTCGGCTTCGGCGGCGACATGGCGCCGATGAGATCGTTGTTGGCGCGCATCACGCGGCGCTGCGTGTCGTTGGGGCGGAAATCCTCAACCAGCACCCTGACCGAAACGCAGCCGCGGCAGTTCTCGCAAGCCGGCCGGTAGGCGATGGTCTGCGAGCGGCGGAAGCCGGTTTGCGTCAACATGTCGTTGAGCGCGCCGGCGCGCTTGCCGACGAGGTGAGTAAAGACTTTGCGCTCGACCATACCCTGAAGGTACGGGCAAGGCGACGGCGCGGTCAGGTAGAATTGGGGGGCGTCCCGCACCTCGCGCGTCAAACCGGCCTCTCCTGGCTGAGCTTCGGCGCAAAGCTAGTCCGGAAAGAGTTGCGCGAAAATGGGCGCCAGCGAAAATATTTGTGACTCCCGCCTTATGCGCGTCGGCTGATGAGTACGCCGGACAGGATGTCGTGCAGGAAGCGCTTGTCGCTGTCGACCAGGGTGACCAAGAACACTAGCGGGAAGAACCAGCTGAGATAGAAGAACGCGCCATGCGCGGCGGCGTTGAGAAACGGCAACGGCGCGCCGCTGCCGTAGGTGCGCGCTTCGAGGTCGAGCGCGCGCATCCCCGGTGTCGCATGGCGGGACCCCGACATCGAAACGCCGCTGTAGAAGAACGCGACGATAGGCCATAGCGGCGGCAGAAAGAAGAACGAAAGCCCCAGCGTCAGCACGAGCAGCAGCACGTAGAGCAAGCTGGCGATCACGCTGATGACGACGAAATCGAAACAAAGCGCCATCAGCCGCCGCGTGCGTACGCCCTCCAGCGCTTTGCGCTCCGGGACGCTATAGACGAAAGCCATCGAGCCCTCCTCAATTCCGTTTCAAAATGTGGCGTGCGATCGCGGCGCGATCAAGCCCAGCGCCGGCCGGAATTTTCGCGCGCCCCGAGCAGGCCGCCCGGCCTGAGCGCCAGCAGGATCGCCAGCAGCCCATAGGTCGCGACGTCGCGATAGTCGATCGGGAATGCGGCCGACCACAGCGCCTCGAAGCCGCCGAGCATCAGCCCGCCGATCAGCGCGCCGGGGACCGAGCCAATGCCGCCGAGGATCGCCGCGACCAGCGCTTTCAAGCCGAGCGAGGCCGACGCGTCATAGCCGACGGCGCCGTAAAACATCGTCATCACGAAGCCGGCGAGGCCGGCGAGCGCGCTCGCCAGCGCGAAAGTTTTCAGGAACACGCCATCGGGATCGACGCCGAACAGCGCGGCCGCCACCGCGTCGTCGGCGTAGGCCCGCCATTCCCGGCCGAACCGGCTCCAGCGCATCGCCAGCACAAGCGCGAGCCCGGCGGCGAGCGCGACCGCGCCGGAGAACAGCGCGTCCGCCGAAGTGGTAACGACGAAATCGCCGGCGCGGGCGAGCCCGAACGGGGCGTTGAGCAGCGGCGCGACCCAGTTCGGCCGCACGCCTTGGGTCAAGCGCAGCAACTCGCTGAGGAACACCGCGAGGCCGACGGTGGCGACGAGCGTCTGCTGGCCGCGCGCGTTTCGCAGAGGCGCGAAGACGGCGGCCCCCGAGGCGACGCCCCAGCCGGCGGCGACCGCGACGCCGAGCGCGCCGGCGGTGACCAGCACATAGCCGGGCGCATCGCCGACCCACAACGCCGCGCCGAACGCCGCGCCATAGCCGCCCGCCGCGGCGAGCGCCCCGAAAGCAAGGTTGATGCGGCCGACAAGCCCGTAGATCAGCGAATAGGCGGCGGCGAGCAGCGCATAGACCGCTGTCGAAGGCAACGCGTTGAGCGCCTGCTGCAACGCATAAGCCGCACCTGGCGAGACGCGGGGCAGGGCGTCGATCTTGCCCAGCGGCTGGGGATCGGCGGCGCGCGCCTCGGGCGTGGCGAGCCAGAAGCGGATCAGGAAATAGAGCTGCGGCTCGCTCAAGCGCTGGCCGTCGAGCGAGAGTTCGACAAGCTCCCTCGAATGCAGGGGCCGGCCGGGGCGGGTGTAGCGGCAATGGGCGGCGCGTAGCGGCCCGTCCGCCGCGTCGCGGAAGGCGACGGCGACGCCGCGACCGTCGTCGTCCTCGGTCTGGTTGACGATCGACAGTTGCGCATCGGCCGCCGCGAGCGCCGGCAGCGCCATGCGGCAGAGCCGGGCCTGATCGGTTTCCAGTTCGCGGGCGCAGCCGGCGAGAGCGAGAAGCAGCGCGACGGAGAGGACATACAGCGCCTTCAAGTCTTGCGCGCCCGTTCGCCGAACCGCTTCTGCTTGGCGCGGTTGCCGCAGACCTCCATCTCGCACCAACGCCGGCTCTTGTTCTTCGTGGCGTCAAAAAACAACCAACCGCATTTCTCCCCCTGGCATTGCTTGACGCGGGTGAGATCGGCTTGTTGCAGCAGCGTCAGCGCGGACAGCGAGATCGGGCCGAGCACGGCTTCGACGGGCGCATCGCGCGGCGGCCACGCCCAGGCGAAATTGCCGGCGATAGGCGTCAGCTTGGCGCGGGTCAGCGCACGGGCGTGGGTCCGCGTCAGGCTTTCGATGCGCTCGGGCGGCGCCGGGCGGCCGGCGGCGATCGCCGCGCCGAGTTGGTAGACGTCCTCGCGCAAGCTCAGCGCCTCCGTGAGCAGCCGGGCGCCGAGCGCCCGGTCGGCGGCGGCTTGGGCGAGCCATTGCGCATCGTCCGGGGCGAGCACGCGCGCCCGCGCGGCCCATTGAGCGACGTGCTCAGGGCGCTGCAAATGGTCCTGTTGAGTCGAATCGCCGCGCCCGGAGGCGGTGTTGGCGAAATCCAGCGCCAGCTCGCCGCCGATCAGCGTCAACTCGCCAGCGCGCGAGGGCTCACTAACCATCTAAATCTACTTTACAGGTTAAAACCCGCACGCTAACCTCGTCTAACCGGCCTATCGCTTTTTGGAGGTTAGCATGGTGAGAAACGCGCTGAAAGGGACGATCGCGGTCCTGACGCTGGCGGCGGCGATAAGCGCCGCGCGCGCGGATGTAACGATAGGGGTGGCGGGGCCGATCACGGGCGCGAACGCGTCGTTCGGCCAGCAATTGACGCAGGGCGTCGGTCAGGCGGCGGAGGACTTCAACAAGTCCGGCGGCATTCTCGGCCAGAAGATCAAGGTCGAGCCCGGCGACGACGTCTCCGATCCCAAGCAGGGCGTTTCGGTGGCCAACAAATATGTCGGCGACGGCGTCAAGTTCGTGGTCGGCCATTTCAACTCCGGCGTGACGATCCCGGCTTCCGAAGTCTACGCCGATAACGGCGTGCTGTTCATCACCCCCTCGGCGACCAACCCGAAAGTCACCGACCGCAAGCTGTGGGACGCGTTCCGCACCTGCGGCCGCGACGATCAGCAGGGCAAGCTGTGGGCCGATCTCGCGCTCGGCAAGTTGAAGGACAAGAAGATCGCCATCCTGCACGACAAGACGCCTTACGGCCAGGGTCTCGCCGATGCGGCGAAGGGCTTCATGAACGCCGGCGGCAAGAAGGAAGTGCTGTATGAAGGCGTCAACGTCGGCGAGAAGGACTATTCGGCGGTCGTCTCCAAGATCAAGGCGTCGGGCGCCGACTATCTGATGTGGGGCGGCCTGCATACCGAAGGCGGCCTGATTGTTCGCCAGATGCGCGACCAGGGCCTGAAGACCGTGATGATCTCCGGCGACGGCATCACCGACGACGAGTTCGCCCAGATCGGCGGCCCCGGCGTCGAGGGCACGCTGATGTCGTTTGGCCCGGAGCCGCGCAACAATCCGGCGGCGAAAGCGGTCGTCGCCGAGTTCAAGGCCAAGGGCTACGACCCGCAGGGCTATACGCTCTACAGCTACGCCGCGATGCAGATCTTCAAACAAGCCGCGGAAGCTGTGAAGTCGCTCGACGCCAAGAAGATGGCCGCCTACATGCACTCAGGTCAGCCGTTCCACACCGTGATCGGCGACATCGCCTATGACAAGAAGGGCGATCGCACGACGATCGACTATGTTTGGTACGTCTGGGAGAAGACCCCCGAAGGCAAGATCACGTTCCACATGCAGTAGGGGCGCTGCACTCTCCGTCTTGCCCGGGCTTGTCCCGGGCATCCACGCCGGTCCGCGCAGGCGCGCTTGAAAGGCGTGACAATGCTGGTTGCTAACGAAAACTCCGACGAAGCCGCGCCCTTCGCGCGACGTCCCGGCGTGGATGGCCGGGACAAGCCCGGCCACGACGGCGCGCGCAGGTTGATAGCACGCCCGTTTGTTTGTTTAATCCCGGAGGATCGCATGGACGCGACAAGACGAACGGCGCTCTCCGCGCTTGTCGGCGCGACGGGTTGGGTCGCCGGCGCCCACGCAGAAGGAGGACCGATGCTCGCCGACCAGCCAAAGATCGCCCGTATCTGGCATGGCCGCACGCCGGCGGGGCGTGCGGACGAGTACCGGCAATATTTGTTTGACGCCGGCGTCAAGAAGATCGCCAGCCTGCCCGGCAATCGCGGCGTTCAGATGATGATGCGCAAGTCCGGCGACGTGGGCGAGTTCATGATCGTCTCCTACTGGGACTCGATCGACGCCATCAAAGGCTACGCCGGCGAGAACTATACCCACGTCCACGACCTGCCGCGCGACGCCGAGTTCCTCCTCGACAAGGAGACGCTCGTGCGTCACTTCGAACTCAACGTGAACTTCTGGCAGGCGTGACAGTCGTCAGGCGGGAACGATCGGCGACTTCGTCTTGCGCAAGCCCGCCAACACGCGCGGATCGAAATGCATGTGCGCCTGCACGAGCTCCGGCGGCGTGAGCGCCAGCCATTGGTTGAGCGATATGTCGGCGTAGTGATCGCTGCGAAACAATTCGAGGAACCGCAGCGGCGTCGAACCGGTGTTCTCGACGTAATGACCCATCGCGAACGGCACATAGCCGACGTCGCCGGCGCGGTAGTCGAAGGTGCGCGCCTGGCCCGACGACGCGAACACGCCCATGCGGCCTTCGCCTTCGAGATAGTATTGCCATTCGTCGGCGTTGGGATGCCAGTGCAGCTCGCGCAGGGCGCCGGGTTCGAGTTCGACCAGCGCGGCCGCGATCGTCTTGGAGGCGGGAAAGTTCTTCGAATCCGTGATCCGCACCGTCCCGCCCGCCGTGCGGATCGGCGGCTGCGCCGTCATCTTGTGGCTGAAACTCTGCGATACCGACTCGGCGCCGGCGATCTTGTCGGAATCGAGCGGCCCCGGCGCCGTCGCGGCGAAGATGTAAAGCTTTTCGGGGTCCGGCAGATCAGCGAAGGCTTCGGCGGGCGCGCCGAAATTTTTGGCGAGAATGTCCTTGGGCGTATGTTTGAACCAATCGCTCAGCAGGAACGTGCTGTCCTCGTCGAAACCGCCGCTGTCGAAGGCGAGCAGGAATTCGCAGCCGTCGGGGCCGAGCCCCTGGATCGAATGCGGCACGCCCGACGGGAAATACCAGAGATCGCCGACTCCGACGTCGTCGACGAAGTTGCGGCCGTCGGCGTTGATCGCCGTGATGCGGGCATTGCCGTAAAGCATGTAGGCCCACTCGGCTTCCTTGTGCCAATGCAGCTCGCGGACTCCGCCGGCGTTGAGACGCATGTTGACGCCCGCGATCGGCTTGGAGACGGCGAGCTCCCGTTCCGTGATTTGGCGGGTCCAGCCGCCGCTCGACTGCCGCACATGCGAGTCGGCGTAGGAGAAACGCAGGTTTGGCAAAGTGCCGTGGTCGGTGGCGGGCGGATTGACGATGTCGGGGTTCTGCCCCTCGCGCGCGCGGTCTATAGGGCCGGGGTCTGTCCCGCCGATGCCCGGCGCCCGGCTCGGCGAAATCTCTGCGGCTGCCGCGTGCGTTGCGGCCATTGCGCCAAGCGCTAGACCGCCGAGAATGTCGCGTCGACTGGACGGGGCCAAGGAAATCTCCGAAGTTTCGTGCGCCAGCGAACTGGCAAGGGAGACAACGATGAGCAGCGCCTTGGATACGGGTTCCGCGTCGCCGCGCGCGCTCATGGTAATGGGCGTCTCGGGGAGCGGCAAGACGACCGTCGCGGTGTTGATCGCCGACCGGCTCGGCTGGGACATGCTGGAGGGCGACCGGCTGCACCCGCCGCAGAACGTCGAGAAGATGCGCCGCGGCGTCCCGCTCGACGACGCCGACCGCGCCCCGTGGCTCGATCGAATCGGCGAGCGCTTGCAGGCGGAGGCGGCGGCGGGACGGTCGGTCGTCGTCACCTGCTCCGCGCTCAAGCGCGCCTATCGCGCCCGGCTGCTCGCCGCGCGGCCCGATCTCGTCTTCGTCTATCTCAAGGGTTCAGAGGCCCTATTTCAAGCACGCGTCCGGTCGCGCCAGCATGAATACATGCCCGCCTCGCTGCTGCGCAGCCAGTTCGAGGCGCTCGAAGAGCCGGGCCCCGATGAGCCCGTGGTGAGTGTTGACGCAGCGGCGCCGCCCGTCGCCGAGGCGCAAGCGGCGCTCGACCGGCTCAAGCTTTATTCCTAGGCGCGATTCTTACCGTCGATCTGGCGCTACCCGCGCCCGTTCAGAAAGCGCGCGAAGGCGGCGAGCGTCGCTTCCGATGCGTGATGCTCCATCCCCTCGGCGTCCGCCTCCGCCGCCTCCGGCGGCACGCCGATGGCGCGCAGCGTGTCGACGATCAGCCGATGTCGGGCGCGCACTTTTTCGGCGAGCGCCGCGCCGGCGTCGGTGAGGAACACGCCGCGATAGGGGCGGGAGGTGACGTAACCTTCGCGCTTGAGCCGGGCGAGGCATTTCAGCGCCGTCGGATGGGCGACGCCGAGCCGCTTGGCGACCTCGGTCGCGCGGGCCTCGCCATGCGCGGCGTGCAGGTCGGCGATCAACTCGACATAATCCTCAACCAGCGTCGCCGAACGCGCCGCGCGCGCCTGGCCGAAGCGACGGGCCTGGGTAGGCTCCGCCGGCATCTCGGTTCGGGTCGGGGGGGTCGATACGCTCGCCAACCGGCGCCTCCTAACGAACTCAGCGCGCAACGCTTCGACGTTGCTTTCAACGACAGGCGTTTAGCCGCGTTCGACGCGTGACGCAAAGCCCGCGTAGCGACTGACGGGGCCGCGAGCACGCCTCGCGCCAAGCCGTCGCCGCAGGAATCGTAATTGTCTGGAATCACAGGGAGTTCCAAGCTCCGGCGCGGTAGCCTTTTCCGCGCCGATCCGCTAGAAGACGGCCCCAGCGAATCTTCCCGGAAAATCCCTTGAGCGACGACAAGCCCGAAAAGCCGAACGACCCCTCCGACATCAAGCCCGTCTCGATCATGGACGAGATGAAGCGCAGCTATCTCGATTACGCGATGAGCGTGATCGTCAGCCGCGCGCTGCCCGACGTGCGCGACGGTCTGAAGCCCGTGCACCGGCGCATCCTGTTCTCGATGTACGAACAGAACTTTACGCCGGACCGGCCGTACAACAAATGCGCGCGCACCACCGGCGACACGACGGGTCGGTTCCATCCGCACGGCGACATCGCGGTCTACGACGCCATGGTGCGCATGGCGCAGGATTTTTCGATGCGCGTGCCGCTGATTGACGGGCAGGGCAATTTCGGCTCCGTCGATGGCGACCCGCCGGCCGCGTCGCGATACACCGAAGCGAGGCTCGAGAAGGTCACGATGACCATGCTCGACGATCTCGACAAGGACACCGTCGACTACCGCCCCAATTACGACGAGAAGGAGCAGGAGCCGACCGTTCTGCCGGCCCGTTTTCCCAACCTGCTGGTCAACGGCGCCGGCGGCATCGCCGTCGGCATGGCGACCAACATTCCCCCGCACAATCTCGGCGAGGCGATCGACGCCGTCCTGGCGATGATGGAAAAGCCCGACATGTCGGTCGAGGAGCTGATGGAGGTCCTCCCCGGTCCCGATTTCCCGACCGGCGGCCTCATCCTCGGCCGGGCCGGCATCCGTTCCGCCTATTCGACCGGGCGCGGGTCGATCATCATGCGATCGCGAGTGCAGACGGAGACGCTGCGCAAGGATCGCGAGGCGCTGATCGTCACCGAGATCCCCTATCAGGTCAACAAGGCGACGTTGATTGAACGCATCGCCGAACTTGTGCGCGAAAAGAAGATCGAGGGCATTTCCGACCTGCGCGACGAGAGCGATCGCGACGGCATGCGGATCGTCATCGAGTTGCGGCGCGACGCGGTCTCCGACGTCGTGCTGAACCAGCTCTGGCGCTTCACTGCGATGCAGACCAGCTTCGGCGCCAATATGGTCGCGCTCAACGGCGGCCGGCCGGAGTTGATGACGCTGCGCGACATGCTCGCCGCGTTCATCGAGTTTCGCGAGAGCGTCGTCACCCGGCGCACCAAGTTCCTGCTCAAGAAGGCGCGCGACACCGCCCATATCCAAGTCGGCCTCGCCATTGCGGTCGCCAATATCGACGAGGTGATCCGGCTCATCCGCACCTCGCCCGACCAGGGGGCCGCGCGGGAAGCGCTCATGAGCCGGGATTGGCCGGCGCGCGACATGGCGCCGCTGGTGGCGTTGATCGCCGACCCGCGCCACGTGCTGCGCGAGGATGGGACGATCCGGCTGTCCGACGCGCAGGCGCGCGCGATCCTCGAACTGCGGCTCGCCCGGCTCACCGCGCTCGGTCGCGAGGAGATCGCCGAAGCGCTCAACAAGCTCGCCGGGGAGATCAAGGAATACCTGGAAATCCTGGGCTCGCGCGCGCGCGTGCAAGCCATCGTCCGCGACGAAATGACGGCCGTGAAGACCGCCTTCGCCGACAAGCGCCGCACCGAGATCGTCGAGTCCGAAGCCGACATGGACGACGAGGATCTGATCCAGCGCGAGGAGATGGTCGTGCTGGTCAGCCACGCCGGCTACATCAAGCGGGTGCCGCTCTCGACCTACCGCGCCCAGCGTCGCGGCGGCAAAGGCCGCTCCGGCATGGCGACGCGCGAGGAGGATTTCGTCGCTCGGCTGTTCGTCGCCTCAACCCACGCGCCGGTGCTGTATTTCTCGTCGAAGGGCCAGGTTTACAAGGAAAAGGTTTGGCGGCTGCCGTTGAGCTTGCCGCAGGCGCGCGGCAAGGCGCTCGTCAACCTGCTGCCTTTGGAGGCCGGCGAGCGGATCACCACCATTATGCCGCTGCCCGAGGACGAGGCGACCTGGGAAACGCTCGACGTGATGTTCGCCACCACCCGCGGCACGGTCCGGCGCAACAAGCTTTCCGACTTCGCCCAGGTCAACCGCGCCGGCAAGATCGCGATGAAGCTCGAAGACGGCGAGGGCATCGTCGACGTCGCGATCTGTCGCGAAAACCAGGACGTGCTGCTGACGACCGCCGCCGGGCAATGCATCCGTTTCTCCGTGGCCGAGGTCCGGGTGTTCAAGGGCCGCAACTCCATGGGCGTGCGCGGCGTGACCCTGGGGGAGGGCGACGCCGTCATTTCACTTGCGATCCTCAACCCCTTTGAGGCGACAGCCGAGGAGCGCGCGGCGTATCTAAAATGGCGGCGCGCTGTCGCCGGCGAAGCAGCGGAGGAGGGCGAGGCCGAGCCGCAAGCTGAGGCGACGGTGGCGCAGGAGCGGCTCGCCGCGATGTCGGCGGCCGAGCAATTCGTGCTGACGATCTCGGAGAACGGCTACGGAAAGCGCACCTCGTCGTTCGAGTATCGGGTGACCGGTCGCGGCGGCAAAGGCATCGTCGCGATGGCGGTCAACGCCCGCAACGGCCGGCTGGTCGCCTCCTTCCCGGTCGAGGACAGCGACGAAGTGATGCTCGTCACCGACGGCGGCCAGTTGATCCGCTGCCCCGTCGAAGGCATCCGCGTCGCCGGACGCGGAACGCAGGGCGTCATCGTGTTCGATACCGCCGAGGGGGAGCGCGTCGTCTCGGTCGAGCGCATCTCCGAGCCGGAGGCGGAGGAGGAATAGCGATTCCGCCTCGGCGGAACCCGCTTTTCGGCGCATTTTGCGAGATTAAGGCGCCGTCAAGGTTACTTTCCCCTCAACTTGGGATGCTGCGGAAGCCCTTGCATTTACGAACACTCGTTTTCCCAGGCTGAAACGTGACATTCGTGCAACATGACTTGACGAAAGGTGGCGCGGGCGGGGCCGAGGCCACAATTTCGATTTCGAGCGCCAGCGCCTTTCGGTATGTTCCATTCCGTGAACGGGGCCTACCCGGTCGCGAGTTCGGACGGCGACGCTGGGCATCGGGGGGGACCTCGAAAAGGCGGCAAGGTTCGAAGTCATCGGGAAGAGGGGTCGCTCTCCGGTAAGGCGAATGCCGAACGGGGGGTGGGAGCTAAAAGACACCCGGTCCCACTGGAATAAGAATTGGAGGTCCACAAATGACGCTCTTCAAGAGCTTACTTCTGGGATCGGCAGCCGGCGTCGTCGCCGTCGCCAGCGCCCAGGCCGCTGATCTTCCGACCCGCAAGGGTCCGGTTGCTGCGGAATATGTCCGTGTCTGCTCGATCACCGTCGCCGGTACTCCGGTTGTCGGCTTCGTTCTGCCCGGCTCCGACACCTGCCTGAAGATCTCCGGCTACATCACCGGCCAGGTCGAAGGCGGCAACATCTATCAGTCATACTCGGTCGTCGACTATTCTGGCGTCACCAGCCAGAACCAGAAGATCAACAACGACGTCACCGGCGCTGCCGGTGGTCCCAAGAGCGTTGACACGTTCAAGCGTGACTCGTTCGGCTACACGACCCGCTACAACCTGACCCTCGACGCGGTCTCCAACACGGCCTACGGCCCGTTGGTCGCCCACGGCGAGTATCAGTTCAACTTCGGCACCGGCTTCGACAACACCGGCGCGGGCGGTTCGGACGGCGGTCTCAACCGCGCATACGTCACCTGGGCCGGCCTGACGGCTGGTAAGATCGAACTCGTTCTTCTCGTTCACGGGCGGCGGTCTGGCTTGGGCGAACTTCTTCTCCCCCGATCGTAAGGGCTATAACCAGCCTGACGTGTTGGCCTACACCGCTTCCTTCGGCGGCGGCTTCGCGGCGACGATCTCGGTGGAAAGCGAAGGCCCGGGCTCGATCGGTTCGAACAGCGCGGGCAGCATCGTCCAGGCGGGCGGCTCCGAGTCGTCGATCTTCAACGGCGCGTGGGGCGGCCAGCGCTTCCCCGACATCGTCGGCGCTCTGAGCGTTCACCAGGCTTGGGGTACGGCGCAAGTGTCGGGCGTCGCGCACAATGTTCGCGGTGTGGCCGCGGACGGGTCGACCCTCGACACGTGGGGCTGGGCGGTCGACGCGGGTGTGACGTTCAACATCCCGAACATCGCGGGCAGCATGATCGGCCTGACCGGCGTGTGGTCGCAGAACGCGACCTGGTACTCCGGTCTGCCGGACGGCATGTGGGACGGTACGCCGAACGACAACGGCCAGGGCATGGCCTTGGGTGACGCGGCCTACAACGGCAACGGCACCTGGGCGAAGCCGGAAGCGTGGTCGGTCACCGGCTGGGCGCAGTTCCAGGTCAGCCCGACCGTCACGTTGGGCGCGGAAGGTTCATACGGCGAAATCCGTTGGTCGAACCTGACGAACATCTCGATGTTGTCGAACTCGAAGGCCTTCCTGGTTGGCGGTATCGCCCACTATGATCCGGTCAAGAACCTCGACTTCGAGTTCGAGCTGCTCTACGAAAACACCAAGACGGACCAGCCGGTTGGCTACCTCCCGGGTGGCGGCCCGGCGACGGGCTTCACCAACAATTGGCATGGCAACGCGGACGGCTTCGCCGCTCGCTTCGAGGTTACCCGCTCGTTCTGATCGGTTGATCTTTAGCTAACTCGAGGGCCCGGAGCGAAAGCTCCGGGCCCTTTTCGTTTGCGATCGAGAGGGGCGGAGAGGCGGGTTTCCGCAGAAAGGCGCTCGCCGCGAGCGGGCGGGATCGACCCTCGCATTGCATCTTCAACAACGAAAAGGGCGCTCTCTCCAGCCCGGAGAGAGCGCCCTGCGTTGTTCGCCCTTACGCCGCCTTCGCGGCGCGAGCGCGTCCTCTTACTTGAGGGCGGAGCTGATTTCCGAGAACTCGGACGAGAGGCGGGTGCCGAGGCTGGTCAGGATCGTGACGAGCGCGATGGCGATCAACGAAGCGATCAGCGCGTATTCGATGGCGGTCGCGCCGGACTCATTGGCGACGAAGCTCTTGAACTTAGCCAACATAGTATTTGCTCCAATTTGGTTACGTAGGGACTTACTTCTCTGTCGAGCTTTCGCTCAGTCTCGCTCGACATCGCGTCCCGACCCCCACAAGATGACGTAGCGACGATCCCAACGCAAGCACAAGCTTGATCAGACGGCAATGCAAAGGGGAATATGATTTACGATCGATGATCCGCGAGGGGAATCTTGCATCGTAAACGAGAGTATAACGCTCGCATCTTGCGAGAAAATATTATAATGCGGCGAACGCTATCAGCGTTCCCGCATTGGGAAGGATTTTATTGTAGAGGTTGGCGGGCGTCTATTTCAGCGTTGTGCGAGAACGCTCGACGTTAACAAATTCCTACTTGAGCGAGCTGCTCGCTTCGGAGAAATAGCCGCTGAGCTTGACGCCGATATTGGTGAGGCCGGTAATCACCGCGAGCGCCACGAAGCCGCCGATCAGCGCGTACTCGACCGCAGTCGCGGCGCTGTCGTTGCCGAGGAAGATCCGAATCTGCTTGGTCATTTCGGTCTCTCCGACGCCGCGGCCCGATACCGGAGCCTCAACCCTTCGCGCTCGACCCTGCCGTTTCGAGATTGAGAAACCCTTGCCCAAATGCTGAACACGTAAGATTCGACGTATTCCCTTGTTACACTCGGTGAAAGCCTTGTTAATTGTTGACGCGAATCTCACCCTCCCGCCGCCTCCAGCGCCGCGATCGCCGTCATGTTGAGGATGCCGCGCGCCGTCACCGAGGGCGTCAGCACATGCGCGGGCTTCGCCGGCCCGATGAGGATCGGGCCGACCGGCAGGGCGTTGGCGATGACGCGGGTGAGCTGCAACGCCGTGTTGCCGGCGTCGAGATTGGGAAAGATCAGCACATTGGCCTCCCCGTCGAGCCGGCATTCGCCGATCACCCGCGCGCGGGCGACAAGCGAGAGCGCGGTGTCGGCCTGCATCTCGCCGTCGACTTGCAACTCGGGCGCGCGTTCGCGCAAAAGAGCAAGCGCCGCGCGCATCTTCAGGGCGGACGGCGTGTTCGCGGAGCCGAAATCGGAGTGGCAGATCAGCGCGATTTTCGGGCTGACGCCGAATCGGCGCACATGCGGGGCGCAGGCGACCGCCATGTCGGCGATCTCCTCGGCGCTCGGATCGTAGCGCACATGCGTGTCGGCGAGGAAGTAGACGCCGCTGGCGGCGATGACGAGCGACAAGGCCGCGAAATCCTTGTGGCCCGGCGCGAGGCCGACAATGTCGCGGATATGCTTGAGGCGCGATTCGAACCGCCCTTCAAGCCCGCATAACAAAGCGTCGACGTCGCCGCGGTGCAGCGCCAGGGCGCCGATCACGGTCGACGAGGTGCGCACCGCGATCTTGGCGACATCCGGCGTCACGCCCTTGCGCCCCGCCACCTTGAGATAGTCGGCGACGTAATCGCGGTAGCGCGGATCGCTGCGCGGGTCGATCACTTCGAAGTCCTGGCCGGGCTTCAATGCCAAGCCATAGCGCTTGATGCGCTCGTCGATGACCTCCGGGCGCCCGATCAGCACGGGATCGGCGATGCGCTCCTCCAGCACCGCCTGAACCGCGCGCAGCACGCGCTCGTCCTCGCCCTCGGAGTAGATCACGCGCTTGCGCGCCTCGCGGGCCTTGGCGAACAACGGCTTCATCATGAAGCCGGATCGGAAGACGAAGCGGGCGAGCTTGTCGGCGTAGGCCTCGAAATCGGCGATGCCGCGCCGGGCGACGCCGGTCTCCATCGCCGCCTTCGCCACCGCGGGGGCGATTCTCAGCATCAGCCGGGGATCGAACGGGCTCGGGATCAGCGAGGTGCGGCCGAACAGCGCCGCCTCGCCGCCATAGGCGCGGGCGACCACCTCCGACGGCGCCTCGCGCGCCAGCGCGGCGATCGCGTGCACCGCCGCCATTTTCATCGCCTCGTTGATCGCCGTGGCGGCGACGTCGAGCGCGCCGCGGAAGATATAAGGAAAGCACAGGACGTTGTTGACCTGGTTCGGATAGTCGGAGCGCCCGGTGCAGATCATCGCGTCCGGCCGCGCGGCGACGGCGAGCTCCGGCATGATCTCCGGCGTCGGGTTGGCGAGCGCCAGAATCAGCGGGTCGCGCGCCATCTTCGCGAGCAGCTCCGGCTTCAGCACGCCGCCGGCCGACAGGCCGAGAAAGATGTCGGCGCCTCCGATCACGTCGGCCAGGGCGCGCGCCTCGGTGTCCTGCGCGAACGCCGCCTTCCAGCGATCCATCAGCTTCTCGCGGCCCTTGTAGACGACGCCCTCAATGTCGCAGACGAACACGTTCTCGCGCTTCACCCCCAGGGACAGCAGCAGGTTGAGTGAGGCGAGCGCCGCCGCGCCGGCGCCGGAACAGACGACCTTCACCTCGCCGATGGTCTTGCCGGCGATTTCCAGCGCATTGGTCACGGCGGCGGAGACGATGATCGCGGTGCCGTGCTGGTCGTCGTGGAAAACTGGAATGCCCATGCGGGCCTTCGCCTTCTCCTCGACCTCGAAGCACTCGGGCCCTTTGATGTCCTCGAGATTGATGCCGCCGAACGTCGGCTCCAGCGCAACGATGATGTCGACGAGCCGATCGACGTCGGTCTCGGCGACCTCGATGTCGAACACGTCGATGTTGGCGAATTTCTTGAACAGAACCGCCTTGCCCTCCATCACCGGCTTGCCGGCAAGCGGGCCGATCGCGCCGAGGCCGAGCACCGCCGTCCCGTTGGTCAGCACCGCGACGAGGTTCTGCCGGATGGTGAGATTGGCGGCTTCGTCAGGGTCGGCGGCGATCGCCTCGCAGGCGAAGGCGACGCCGGGGGAGTAAGCGAGCGCGAGATCGCGCTGGTTGGCGAGCGGCTTGGTCGCGGCGATTTCGAGCTTGCCCGGCCGCGGCTCGCGGTGGAATTGCAGCGCGTCGGATTTGAGATCGGCGACGGTCTCGCTCGGCAAATTCGCCTCCCTGGGTTGGAGAGAGTGATGCCTCGCGCGCGACGGTTCAGCAAGCGCAATTCGGAATGGCCACCATCCGGCACGGCGGTCTCTGCGTTAAAGGGCTGTCACACAAACGCTTTAGCAATTGTGGCGGGAGCGGGGCCAGACAGGCCGCGCTGGGCTGCAGGGGAAGTCATCGTGAGGAACATTCTCAAGCGTTTCACGGCGCTGGTCGCCGTTGCGGGCCTTATCCACTCGGCCTCGGTCGGAGCGGCTTTGGCCAATTCGCGGCCGGCCGTGCTGATGCAGCCCAACCTGAACGCGACCGTCGCGCCTTACGCGTTCGACCCTGTCACCTACGATCCCGTTCTGACCAACGATCAGATGATCGCCCTTGTTCGTCAGAAGATCAAATATGTGTTCGTGATCTTCAACGAGAACAATTCGTTTGACCACGAATTCGGAACGTTTCCAGGCGTCAACGGCATCTATTCCGACGGCCAGAACCCGCGGTCGGCGGCCAACACGCCGGGGTTCACGCAGACCTATACCGACGTCAACGGCAAGGTCGTGACCGTACAGCCGTTCCGCATCGGCGATCAACAGAACGCCACGTTCCAGGACAGCCTCGACCATTCGCATACGGGCCTGGCGAAGAAGCTCGACGTCGTCTACGGGCAGGCGCGCATGGACGGCTTCTCGGCCGACGAATACGCCAAATATGCGACGTCGTCGGCGGCGAGCGCGGCGCAACAGGCGGAGGGCGCCCAGTTCGCCCGGCTCGTGATGTCGCATGTCGATTGCGACACGATCCCGTTCTTCTGGCAATACGCCAACCGCTTCACGATTTTCGACAACATCTTCGCCACCGAGGACACGCCGTCAACGCCAAACGCAATCGCAATGATTGCTGGCCAATCCGGCGAGACGCAATGGGTCGAGCACGGCGCCAACGCGCCGGCCAACCAACCGGTCGGCGGCACGATCAACGGCACGACCTATTCGGGCGTCGCGACGCCGAGCGGCGTTCCCGTCGTCAACGATCCGCAGCCGTGGTGGGGCTCGGCGTTTGATTTCTCGACCAGTCATCGCGAGCCGCATTCGCCGAAGGAATTTTGGGCGCCCAGCAACACCAACGAGAACCTGACGTTCGCTTCGCTACCGCTGACCCTCGCCGGCGCGCAGGTCAACGCGCTGATGGGTGGCGATCGCGATCCCGCGACCGATCTGGCCGACGTGAAACATGACATCCCGGCTATCGCCGCCGCCAACGCGCCTGCCGTCGGCTGGCGCTGGTATCAGAACGGTTACGGCGCCACTGAGCCGAACGAGCCCTCGTTCGCGACGCCGGGCAAGCACACCAACTATGTCTCGCATCACAACGGCGCGCAGTATTTCGGCTATGTCGCTAACAACAGCAATGAGTGGGACAATCTGAAGGGCGAACACAACTTCTTCTACGACATCGAAAACAACCTGCTGCCGTCGGCGGGCGGTGTGTTCTACCTGCGCGGCGGCTACTACAACACCCAGGGGCTGCTGCCGCCCATTCAGAACCCGAACTATCCGAATCCGGCGGGGCTCACTGTCATCGAGATCAACACAATCAACGCCGCCAAGGCCGGCGACGACGATCATCCGAGCTACTCCGATCATCAGATCAGTGAAGAGATGGCGGCGCGCGCGGTCAACTTCATCGCCTTGCATCCCGACATCTGGAGCCAGAGCGCGATCATCATCACCTACGACGAATCGGACGGCCTGTGGGATCACGCGCCGCCGCGCATTCTCTCCTACGGACCGGACGGGTTGCCGCTCGCGCGTGGCGTGCGCGTCCCACTTTTGCTGATCTCGCCTTACGCCCGCGCCGGTTCTGTGTCGCACGCCGAGGGCGACCATAACGCAGTGATCGAGACCATCAACGCGATCTTCGGATTGCCGGCGCTGTCGAGCTTGCCCGACGAAGCGGCGGCGCTCAAGGCGGGAAATTCGCCCGCGTTCAATCAATTCGCGCAGGCCAACGGCCCCGCGGACTTTCAGCAGAAATATCTGGGACCGCGCGACGCCAACACCGAAATCACCGACAGTCTGCTCTCGGGCTTCAGCCCATTGCGGTTGAAGGGACAGGTCGCGCCGCTGACGCCGGGTTATGCGTTTATTCCCAACACGGAGCTGCACAGCTTCCCGCACTATGGCGGCAAGGGCTGCGCGACGCTCGGGATCACGCCGACCGACGCCGGCCTGCCGAACAACATTCCCGGCGCCGGGACCAGCGAGCCGTTCAACACGTTGCCCTCGACGTTGCCGGCTTACAACTGACGACGTGGTCTACCCCCTTAATTGTTGAGACGGTCTTCGATGCGATTGCCTCTTGCGTCCGTGCTGCTTTGGTTGATCGTCTCGCCGGCGTGGGGCGGCCCCGTGCTCGATCGCATCAAGGCGCAGGGCGTGGTGCGATGCGGCGGCGTCGAGCGGCCGGGGCTGGTTGAGATCGAGCCGAGCGGCGCCGCGCACGGCTTGGAGCTCGATCTTTGCCGCGCGATCGCGTCCGTCGTACTCGGCGATGATGGACGGCTTGAATTCACGCGCTACGATTCTGAGAAGGCGTTCGCGGCGGCGCGCGCGGGCCATGACGATGTGATGTTTCTTACCGGCCGCGAGCTCGTCGAAAACCACCTTACCGGACAAATCATTCCGGGCCGCGCGATCTACGTCGAGACGATGTCGGTCATGGCCCAGGACCAGGCGCCGTATCAGAACCTCGCGGAGCTCGCCGGCAAGCCGGTCTGCTTCTCGCTCGGAGCACACGCGCAGTTTCATCTGCGCTCGTGGTTCGAGGCGCGTCATCTCACGTTCATCCCCATGGGGTTCCAGGAGGATGTCGAGATGAACGACGCCTACGACGTGCGCTATTGCCACGCCATCGCCGGCGAGACCACCACGCTGGCGGAGCTTGCGCAGACGCCGGCGATGGCCAAGCACAAACATCGGTTCCTGCCGGATACGCTCGCCGCCTATCCGATTCTGGCGACGACCTCCGTCGCCGACGGGGAATGGGCGGCGATCGTCGCCTGGGCGCTGGAGACCCTCAAACAAGCCGACGCGCCGACCAACCAATGGGTGCGCGGCGGCTTTGAATCCATGCCGGTCGAAGCGCCGACGCTGGGGTTGCAGAAGGGCTGGCAGGCCAAGCTCGTCAAGCTGATGGGAACCTACGGAAGCTTGTTTGACAAGAACCTTGGCGTCGGGTCGCCGCTCAATCTCGACCGCGCCGCGCACGGCGCGTTTGCGCCGCCGTATGTGGACTGAGCGTTTGTCTGTTTTACGCCGCCGCTCGCCATGACGGCTCAAGCCGACTGGGAGTTGCTCGACTAGCGTTCCACGGCCTCGCTTTAGGGCGAGCGCAGGCGCAATGGTCGTTGAGCCGCCGCAAGTATTAACAGTTCGTTAACGACGGATTCACGCATCATTCAGCAAGTTTTTCGTAAGTCCGCCGCGCTCGGCCGCGAATCGGCGGCCGAGGGAATCCCTTGGGGGAACGCAATGATCGCTAATCGTCGCGCTTTATTCGCCTTGGTCGCGGGCGGCCTCGTCGCCGCTGCGGCCGGGCCGTCCGCCCTGGCGCAGGTCGTCATTCAGGAACGGGTGATGCCGGAGCTCAAGGTCGAGGTCGTGCCGCCGCGTCCGCATCCCGGCTGGAACTGGGTCCGCGGTCACTGGCGCTGGACGCCGGGCGGTTGGGCCTGGATGCCGGGCCGCTGGGTCGCCGTGGCGGTCCCCGCGATGCCGGAAGTCGTCGTCGAAACGCCGCCGCCGGCGCCAGGCGCCCGGTTCTTCTGGGTCCGCGGCCACTGGGTTTGGGAAGGCAACCACTGGCAGTGGATGCGAGGCCGCTGGGTCGCCTGACGCATTCTTGGCTATAAACGCGCGGAGCGCGCCACTCCGCTCGATCCGTCGCGCGCGAATCCCGTTTCGTGCGTGACGATAAGCGCGGCGACGCCCACTTCGCTGAGATGGCGCATCACGCGTTGTGAGCGGCGTTCGCGCCCACCCCCTGGCTGCGAAGCTGGGTGGGACGCCCTATATTGCGTGCATGCGCGTTTCCGATCTCGATCTCATTTTCATCCCTGAAACCGGTCCGGTCCGTGACGATCATTGGATCGCCCGTTGGAGCGCCAAGCTTTCCACGGCGCGGCTGGTCGCCGCGATCGATCCGGTGGCGACGCCGGCCGCGCTGACCGCCGCCGCGCAGCTCGCGGAGCGGCCGGTGCTGCTGATCGGCCATTCCACCGGCGCTATCGCGGTGGCGCTCGCGGCGCCGGCGCTGCAGGACGTCGACATCCGCGGCGCCTTTCTCGTCGCCCCGCCCGCCGACGACTCGCTGGAGACGCTCGACGGCGGGGTCTGGCGCGAGGCGCCCCGGGTGCGTCTGCCTTGGCCGTCGGTGCTGCTGGCGAGTCGCACCGACCCCTGGGCTTCGCACCGTCAATCGCTGGCGCTCGCCTCCGACTGGGGCGCCGACTTTGTCGACGCGGGCGAGGCCGGCCGCATCGACGCCGATTCCGGCCACGGACCGTGGCCGGACGGGCTATTGAAGCTTGGCGGGTTTTTGAAGAAGCTGGGGTAGCTGGCGGCGCGCTTGCACGGCGTAAGCGTCAACGTTCGAGGGATGTCTTAATCCCTTTTAGGAATTCCGTGCGACTCAAGGGGCGCGGGACTTGGACATGCGAGAGGGCAACGCCAATACCGGCGCCAGGCGCTCGAAAGTTGCATTAAAAACACCCTTCCGCGGGCGCGTAAACCGGCAGTACAGACTCAGCATACGAAACGCTGTTTTCTATACGATTTAAATTTGAGTCCGCCTTTACTGCCGAGGCGCATGAAAAACGCCTGCATCTTGACAATGAACGCGACAGGCCGTTTTATTCTCAAGCCCGACCCGGAAAAGGAGGGATTGCCGGCCTCATCATATTCGGGGCTGCGCAGGGGCTTGCGGGGGAACAAAAAGACGTCGGGCGTAGAGGCGAACAAATAGCGCCTTGGCGAAGGGGTCCACATTCCAATTCGACCCCTCCGGCTAGGCGCAGAACAGCCGCGCTAGCAAAGGGCTTGAGCGTCCCTTGACGCGCAAGCGAGTTGATTTCCATGACTATGCAACGTCCTGCAGCGACTATCATCAACGCAAAAGGGGTATGCCATGCAGATTGCCAAGCTCACCGCGGCGCTCGGCGCCGTCGCTCTCGCAGCTTTTGCCACAGGCGGATCGGCCTTCGCTGCGGGCGCCACGAATTACCAATTCGCTATGGTTACGGCGCAGGGAGGCACCGAAGGCTGCTTGCCCAACGCCAAGGGCGTCGTGACGATAACACATAGCTTGTTGCTGACCGAGAATATGGAAGTAGTGGTCTCCGGGCTGCCGAAGAATACGGATTTCGATCTCTTCATCATCCAAGTTCCGACGTCGCCTTTTGGCATGGCTTGGTACATGGGCGATATGATGACCGACGCGAACGGCGTAGCGGTCGGCAACTTTGTTGGCCGCTTCAGCTTCGGAACCTTCATAGTCGCGCAGACGCCATCCGCTCCTGCCCCCGTGACGCAAACGGGCGACGCTAGCAGCGACCCGCCTACGAATCCGATACAAATGTACCATCTCGGCCTTTGGTTCGACTCGCCGACGGCGGCCGGCAGCGCCGGGTGCGCAACCAAGACGACGCCCTTCAACTCGACCCACAACGCCGGGGTGCAGGTGCTCAACACTTCCAATTTCAACGAACTGAGAGGGCCGCTGTTCTTCGTTTCGCAGTAACGCGACGCGCCGTCGTTTGCACCTTGCCGAACGGCGGCCTTCAGCGCCGAGTCAAGCGATCTCCACCACGCCCCCAGGTCGCGGCGCAACAAATCTCTCCGCCGCGATTCCCGCCTGCGTCAACGCCTTGGCGAGCCGCTGCGGCGGCTCCTCGTAAGGTTCGTCGGTGAGCCGAAACGTCCCCCAATGGCAGCCGATCGCCCGTTCGGCGCCGAGCGCCTGGAAAATCGCCACCGCTTCGTCGGGATCGCAGTGCTGGTCGCGCATGAACCAGCGCGGCGCATAGGCGCCGATCGGCAGCAGCGCCAGCCGGATGCGCCCATGGCGGCCGGCGATGGCGGGAAACAGCGAACCGTCGCCATAGCCGGTATCGCCGGCGTAAAAGATCGCGCCGTTCGCGCCTGACATGATGAACGCGCCCCACAACGCCATGCGCCGGTCGCCGCGTCCGCGCGCCGACCAATGCAGCGACGGCTCCAACGTGACGCGCAACGGCCCGACCTCGGCCCTCTCGCCCCAGTCGAGCGCGCGCGCGTCGATGCGCGCATCGTGGCGGCGCAGGATTGCGTCGTTGCCGAGCGGCGTCCACACCGGGCAGGGCCGCCGGCGCGCCAGCGCCGACAACGTCGCCAGGTCCATGTGGTCGTAATGGTTGTGGCTGAGCAGGATCGCATCAAGCCGCGGCAGTTGGTCGATCGTCAGCGCGGGCGGGGTCGCGCGCTTCGGGCCGAGCCAGCCGAACGGACCGGCATGCGTCGCCCACACCGGATCGGTCAGTAGATTGACGCCTTCAGTCTGCACGAGAAACGTCGAATGGCCGACCAGCGTGACGCGGATGGCCTCGCCCTCGACGCGCTCCGGCGGGGTCGGGCAGGGCAGGGTCGGCGGATCGCTTGGCCACGGCGCGCGCAGCCTTCGCGCGTCGCGCAGCATGCGCCAAAGCTCGGCGAGCGATTTGTCAGGCGCGCCGCCGGGATAGAAGAACCGCAAGCCGTCGAAATGATCGGAGACCGGGCCGCTGTAATAGGAGTTGCGCGCCAAGCGTCAGTCCGCTTTGTCCGGGCCGCCGAACCCGTGCATCCGGTTGGCCCATTGCAGCCCGACGAGCGCGCCCTTGATGCGCGGCAATAACAACAACGACGACGCCAGCGCCAAAGCCGACCAGAGCAGCGCCGGGACCCAGAATGGCAGGTCGGGGCCGACAAACTCGCTGGCGAGCACGCCGGCGACGATGAAATGGCCGACGATGACGATGGTGAAATAGGCCGGCGCGTCGTCGGCGCGCTGATGCGAGAGGTCCTCGCCGCAGACCGAGCATTTGTCGGCCACCTTGAGATAGGCGCGAAACAGCTTGCCCTGGCCGCAGTTCGGGCAGCGCCCCATCAGGCCGCGGCGCATCGCCAACCCGACGGAACGCCGGGTCTCGTTCGTCATGGTGGAAATCATCTGCGTTTCTTCTTCGCTCTTGTCGCGCGTTCGCCGCGCGAAAGCATCTCGAACCGCAGCGCCCCGGCGAACGGCGCCGCTTCCAACAGTTTCACCTCGACGCTATCGCCGAGTCGGTACGTTTCGCCGGTTCGCGTTCCGACCAACGCCCGCGACGCCTCATCATAGCGGAAATAGTCGTCGCCGAGCGAGCCGGCGGGGATGAAGCCGTCAGCGCCGGTGTCGGCGAGCCGCACGAACAGCCCGACCTTGGTGACGCCGGCGATGCGGGCGCGAAACCGCGCGCCGATGTGTTGCGCAAGATGCGCGGCGATCAGCCGATCCGCCGTCTCGCGCTCCGCCGCCATGGCGCGCCGCTCGGCGGCCGAGATTTTTTCCGCGACGTCGGCGAGCGCGGCGACGCCGCTCTCGGTGAGGCCGCCTTCGCCAAGCCGCAAGGCGCGGATCAGCGCGCGGTGGACGACGAGATCGGCGTAGCGGCGGATCGGCGAGGTGAAATGCGCGTAGCGGCGCAGGTTGAGGCCGAAATGGCCATAGTTCTGATGCGTGTACTCGGCCTGGCTCTGAGCGCGCAGCACCACTTCGTTGACTAGCGGCTCGTGCGCCGCGCCCTTCACCTTGGCGAGCACTTTGTTGAAGTGGCTCGGCCGCATTTGCTCGGATTTGGCGAGCTTGACGCCGAGCGTGCCGAGGAACTCGTTCAAGCTGCCCAGTTTCTCCACGCTCGGCGAGTCATGGGCGCGGTAGATCAGCGGCGACGGCGCGGCTTCGAGCGTCTCGGCGGCGGCGACATTGGCGAGGATCATGAACTCCTCGATCAACCGATGCGCGTCGAGCCGCTCGGGCCAGCGCACGTCCTTCAGCCGGCCCTCGGCGTCGAGGATCAGCTTACGCTCCGGCAGGTCGAGATCAAGCGGGTCGCGGATGTCGCGCTGCTGTTTGACGGCGGCGTAGGCCGCCCACAGCGGACGCAGCACGCTCTCCAGCAGTGGCCGCGTCGTCTCATCGGGCCGGCCGTCGATCGCGAGTTGCGCCTGCGCGTAGGCGAGTTTCGCCGCCGAGCGCATCATGATGCGGTGGAAGCTGTGGGTCGTTTTGCGCCCGTCGGCGCCGATGTGCAGCCGCACCGCCAGCGCCGGCCGATCGGCATCTGGCAGCAGCGAGCACAAGTCGTTGGAGATGCGCTCCGGCAGCATCGGCACGACGCGGTCGGGGAAATAGACGGAGTTGCCGCGCTCCAGCGCCTCGCGGTCGAGCGTTGAGCCGGGCCGCACGTAATAGGCGACGTCCGCAATAGCGACAGTGACGACGAAGCCGCCGTCCGGCGTCGCTTCGGCGTGGACGGCGTCGTCGTGGTCCTTGGCGTCGGGCGGGTCGATGGTGACGAGCGGCAGGTCGCGGAAATCCTCGCGATGATCCATCGTCGCGGGCCGCGCGTGCTCCGCCTCGGCAAGCGCGGCGGCGGAGAAAGCGTCTGGCAGGCCGTGCGCCGCGATGGCGATGCGGCTGATCGCCCGCTCGGTGTCGACCGGCCCGAGCCGCTCCATGACCCGCGCCGCCGGCGCGCGAAAGCCGCCGTCTCGCAAAGGGCTGATCGCGACAAGCTCGCCGTCGACCGCGCCGTTCTCCAATCCGACCGGCACGAGATAATCGCGCCCGGCCGCGCGCTTCTCGATCGAATGCACACGCCCGCCGCCGGTCGCCGACGCGCGGAACACGCCGAGCGGCCGTCCCGCCGACTTGTCGAGAATTTTGACGATCCGGCCGGTGTACGTCCCGCTGTCCTCATCGAAACTCACGCGCATCAGCGCGCGGGCGCCGAGCGTCGGGCTCGGCGCGCGATCGCGTTTCACGCGCGACGGCCGGATGACGATGCGTGCCGCTTCGCCCTCGGCCGGCGCGGCGACGAAGGCGCCGTCCGCGCCCCGCTCGACGATGTCGGCGACCAGCATCGCCGGCAGGCGGCCCTGCGGGCTCAGCACCTTGCGGCCGCGCTTGACGGCGCCTTCCGCTTCGAGATCGCGGATCAGCGTTTTCAGCTCACCCTTCGCCTCGCCTTTGACGCGGAAAGCGCGCGCGATCTCGCGCTTGGTCACGCGCGACGAAGGCTTGGCGCCGGTGACGGAGGCCTCGCCGGCGAGATAGGCGAGCACCTGCGCGCGGGACGGCGGGGCCGGGGGAGCTTTCGTTTGAATCTTGCGGGGCATCGATGGCGGGCTCGCGACGGAGCGCCGCGTCTGGCCGCCTATGTAGGCGGCGAAGCGCGGCGAGACAAGGCGCGCCGCGCAGTCAGGTCCTCGGGGCGCCTAGAGGTCGCGGCGAAAGCAATCGCGCTTTATCGAAGTCAGGAACCGGCCGGCGCCGAGGCTTCCCGTGGAATGGGGGTCCAGTTCGATCGCCTCTCCCACCGGCTCCTCGCCGATGTCGCGGCGCAGGCGATCACCGATCAGCGGCGCCGGCTGTGATTGTCCCACCCATGCTGGTAGTCTATTCAAGACAACCACGCGCAGCACTCTCACCGCGGAGACGAAACGGGTGATGATTTCCGCAGCAGATATCTGCGCATCGCTTGAGGTCTCGATCGTGTTCATGGCGAGTCTCCTGGCTTCAACGCTCAAAGGATGCTCGCAATCGCTGCGTCGGGGAAACGAGTTGTTCTGATCGAGGTCATTGGGAGAACTCATTCATGGCGCTTCGCCCCGCCCTCGATTTGGAGCTTTTGCGCACGCTCGTCTACATCGCCGAAGAGGCCAGTTTCACGAGGGCGGCCGAGCGGGTCGGGCGAACCCAATCGGCCGTCACGCTTCAGGTGCAGAAGCTCGAAGCGCTGGTCGGACAAGCCCTCGTCATCCGTTCAAAGGGCGGCCCGGTCGAGTTGACGCCGCAGGGACGCGCGTTGGTCGAAAGCGCGCGCGCGATGCTCAAGCTCAACGACGAGGCGTTGCGGGCGCTGACGCCGCGCGACGTTCCCGCCACCGTTCGTCTGGGGACTTCAGCAAGCTATGTCGCGTTCTATCTCGAAGACGCCTTGGAGCGCTTTCGCGACGCCTACCCCAACGCTTTGGTTGAAGTGACCGACGGATATTCTTGTCAACTCACGCCTCGCATTCGCGACGGCTCCTTTGACGTCGTTCTCACGCAAGCCAACCACGTGGCGAAAGATTGGCCGATGACGGAAGTTTGGCGCGGCCCGCTGAAATGGATCACGTCGATTGATCACGCCGTGCACCTGCAAGATCCGCTCCCGCTTTGCCTCACCCCGGCGAATTGTCCCTGGCTGCCGGCTTGGATGGACGATTGCTACTGGCGCGGCGAAGCGCTGCGGGCGCTGCGGAGCGCCGGGAGGGCTCACCGGATCGTGGCGTCGGCGGTATCGATGGAGGGGCTCTACGCGCCGGTCTTGGCCGGACGAGCCATTACGATCAGCAACGGCAGCCGGCTACCTGCGGGGCTGCGCGCCGTTGGCGACGACGAGGGGCTCCCTCCGTTGTCTGACGACGTCGTCGCCATCATCAAGAGCCGCAGCGCCGTTCAACCCTACAGCGACGCGCTGGCCAGCATGATCCTGTCGGCTTTTGCCTTCGACTAGAGCGGTAACCGATCAAGTTGTACCGCCGTCATGGCGAGCGAAGCGAAGCCATCCCCGTCTCCGCCGAGCTGAGCTTAACCGACTAGCCTACGATCTCGGCGCGTTGGATTGCTTCGCTTCGCTCGCAATGACGGGCCAATTCTGTCTGATCGGTATCTGCTCTAAAGGGTCTCCGAGGCGGGCGCTCGCGCCGCTCCGGGCGCAAATCCGCGCTCGTCCTCGAGAAAGCGCCGCGCCAGATTGGCGACGCGGGTCGCGCCGAGGCGGATTTCGCGCAACTGGCCGGTCGGCGAGGCAAGGGCGCCGACGAAATAAAGTCCCGGCGCCGCGGTCGCGCGGTCGCTGACCAGCGGCCGGCCGTCACCGTCGAGCGCCGCTTGGGCGTCGGGCAACAGGGCGCGGAGATCGGGTTTGTAGCCGGTGGCCAGCACCACGACGTCGAACGCGGCTTCGCCGCCTTCGGCGAATTCGACGCCGGCGCCGGTGAACGCGCGGATCGCGCCACGCACTTTGATGCGGCCGGCGCGGATCGCCTGCAACGCGCCGATGTCGAGCACCGGAACGCGGCGGTCCTCCTCGATCATCTGCATGGCGCCCTTGGCGGCGGTCTTGAAGCCAAGCTTGTCGAGCGAACCCAGCGCGAGCCGCAGGATCGGCGCGTTGATCGCGTCGGCGAGGCGGGCCGGGAGAAAGCGCTGCGCCAGAGCGAATTCGAGGATTGGCACGCCGAACAGATCGCGCGGCAGCACGCGAATCGGCGAGCGTTGGCTCAAGGTCACGTCGACGCCGGATTCCGCGAGGTCGAGCGCGATCTCGGCGCCGGAGTTGCCGAAGCCGACGACGAGCGCGCGGCCGCCGCGGTAGGGCGCGGCGTTGCGATAGGCGCTCGAATGCAGGATCTGGCCGCGAAAGCCGTCCATGCCCGGCCAGCGCGGCATATGCGGGAAATCGGCCCACCCCGTCGCCACCACCACGATCGGGGTTGCGATCGTCTGCGCGGGGGTCTCAACCGCCCAGCGCTTGCCGTCCTGGCGGATGGCGGCGACCGGGGTCGAAAACGTCGGCTTCAGTTGAAAGCGGCGCGCATAGCTTTCCAGATAGTCGACGAAGTTCGCGCGCGAGGGATAGCGGCCGAAGGCGCGCGGGATGGCGAGGCCGGGCAGGCCCGAATGGGCGCGCGGCGTATGCAGATGCAGACGGTCGTAATGGCGCCGCCACGCTGCGCCGACTTCGGCGGCTTTCTCGACCAGCAGTGGGCGTAACCCCCCGGCCTGCAATCGCTGCGCGGCGGCGAGACCCGCAGGCCCCGCGCCAACAATCACCGCATCCGCAACCGCCACGATACGCCCCTCCTACGCCAACGCCGACACTGAAGCGCGCGCTGAGGGTTAACGCAAGCTAAACATGGGCGCCGCGCAGGACGGTCACCCTCCCATGACGTTGGCGACCTGAAGGCGCTCTTGTTGGCCCGGCACACCCGCGATTTCTGAACCGGGCGTCGCTTATCGCTCGCCCAGTTCCGCCTCCAGAAACCGCAGCGCTTCGGTCTCCGCCACGTTCTTGGCGATGAAGCTTTCGCCGATCCCGCGCGTCAGAATGAACGTCAGGCGGCCGCGCTCGACCTTCTTGTCTTGGCGCATCGCCTCCAGCATGGCCGCGGGCTCGACCGACAAACCGGCGATGTCCTGGATGCGGGTCGGCAAGCCGACCGCCTTCAGATGCCGCTCGACCCGAACGACATCCTGCCCGGCGCAGTGGCCGAGCGCCTGCGAGAACCGGAATGCGCAAGCGATGCCGACCGCGACGCCTTCGCCATGCACCAGCACGTTCGGATCGTAATGCGCCAGCGCCTCGAGCGCGTGGCCGAAGGTGTGGCCAAGGTTGAGCAGCGCCCGCGCGCCCTGTTCGGTCTCGTCGGAGGCGACCACGCGCGCCTTGGCGGCGCAGCTCGTCGCGATCGCCTTCGCCCGCGCCGGGCCTCCGGCGAATATTTCGCGCCAGTTCCCCTCAAGCCAGTCGAAAAATTCGCGGTCGTCAATCAGGCCGTATTTGACGACCTCGGCGTAACCGGCGCGGAACTCGCGCTCGGGCAGGGTGGCGAGTGCGCCGGCGTCCGCTAGCACAAGCCTCGGTTGGTGGAAGGCGCCGATGAGGTTCTTGCCGAGCGGCGAGTTGATCGCCGTCTTGCCGCCGACACTGGAATCGACCTGCGCCAGCAGGCTCGTCGGAATCTGCACATAGTCGACGCCACGCCGCAGGCTCGCGGCCGCAAAGCCGGCGAGATCGCCGATGACGCCGCCGCCGAGCGCGATGACCACGTCGCGCCGCTCGATCCGCGCGGCGATCAGCGCGTCGCAGACGCGTGCGAATTCGCCATAGCTTTTCGTCGTCTCGCCCGGCGGGCAGAGGATCGGCGAACTCTCGATGCCCGCCGCGTCGAGGCTCTGGCGCAGCGGCGCCAGCCAATGCGCGGCGACGTTCTCGTCGGTGACGATCGCCGCGCGCGCCTTTGGGAACAGCGCCGCGACCCGGGGACCTGCGCCGTCGATCAGCCCCTCGCCGATGACGATCTTATAGGAGCGCGCGCCGAGCTCGACATGCACCTCCTGCGTCGCCAGCGCGGGCTCCGCGTGCGCGCGGGCGAAACTCGCGAGCGCAACGAGGATCTGTTCGACCACCGCCTCGTGCGGCCCCTCGTGCGATTCGATGGTGAGATCGGCAAGCGCATAAGTCGGGCTGCGCTCGTCGAGCAGCCGCCGCAGCGTGCCCTCGGGGTCCGCGGTCTGCAGCAACGGACGGTTCGAGCGTTTCCGCACCCGCCGCAGCAATACCTCGAAATCCGGCTTCAGCCAGATCGACACGCCGCGTTCGGCGATGCGCTGGCGGGTCATCGCGTTCATGAACGAGCCGCCGCCGGTCGACAGCACGCAGGGGCCGGATTCGAGCAGCCGCGCGATGACGCGACGCTCGCCGTCGCGGAAATACGGCTCGCCGAATTTCTCGAAAATCTCGGGGATGGTCATGCGCGCGCCGGCCTCGATCTCCTCGTCGGCGTCGACGAACGGCAGGCCGAGGCGGCTGGCGAGGCGCTTGCCGACGGAGGTCTTGCCGGCCCCCATCATGCCGACGAGCACCACGGAGCGGCGGTCGAGCGCGCGCACCAGGGCGTCGTGGGAGTAGGTCGCGTCCATAATCGCCGAGGTTTCTAAGGCAGCGGGGCTTCCCTAGCGAAGTTTTGAAGAGGTCGCCAGTCGGCCGCGCCGCTTGCTCCGCGCGGCGAAGTGTGGCTATAGGCGCGCGTCGGTCGGCGACCGGCGAGGGCCTCGTGGCGGAGTGGCTACGCAGAGGACTGCAAATCCTTGCACCCCGGTTCGATTCCGGGCGAGGCCTCCAATAAAATCTTTTCAAGAATCACTAGATACCGATCAGACAGAATTGGCCCGTCATTGCGAGCGAAGCGAAGCAATCCAGCGCGCCGAGATCGTAGTCTAGTCGGTGAAGCTCGGCTCGGCGGAGACGTGGATGGCTTCGCTTCGCTCGCCATGACGGCGGTACAACTTGATCGGTAACCGCTTGGATGTCGACCTATTCCGGGTCAGTTGTAAATTGCTCGCCGAATTTGTCTGACTAATCCCGCCCACCTGTCAAACTGGACCCGCGACCGGCTTGACAGCCTTGTCGGCGATGCGACATGCTGCCAGCGCGGGGCGAGTCCCCGCGGGAGGAGCAAAACATGGGCCGGCGGTCGCAGGGCGCGAAGGACCATGCTTGAGGCGCGCGGCGTCTCGAAGCGCTTCGGCGGCACGCAGGCGCTGAACGACGTGGAGATGAAAGTCGGGCGCGGCGAGATCGTCGCGCTGCTCGGCGAAAACGGCGCCGGCAAATCGACGCTCATCAAGATCCTCGCCGGCGTTTACACGGCCGACAGCGGCGCCATCTTCTACGCGGGTCAGGACATGACCCACGCCGTCCGGCGAATGCCGATCGCGTTCATCCATCAGGATCTCGGCCTGATCGATTGGATGACCGTCGCCGAGAATATCTGTCTGACGCTCGGCTATTCCCGTCGCTTCGGGATGATCGACTTGGGCCTGGGCGCGCAAGCGCGCCGTGCGGGCGCTCGCCAAGCTCGGCGCCGACATCGATCCGGATTTGCGCATCCAGGGCCTGAGCCGCACCGAGAAGTCGCTGGTCGCGATCGCCCGCGCGCTGGCGGCCGACGCGGAAATTCTGGTGCTCGACGAACCGACCGCCAGTCTGCCGGCCGACGAGGTGGCGCGGTTGTTCGCTGCGCTGCGCCGACTGCGCGCGCAAGGCGTCGGCATGATCTATGTCTCGCACCGGCTCGACGAAGTGTTCGAGATCGCCGACCGCATGGTGGTGCTGCGCGACGGCGAAGTCGCCGGCGAGCGCGCGGTCGCCGCGACGACGCCCGACGAGACGATCCTGCTGATCGTCGGACGCGAGCCGTCGCAGATGTTCCGACGCCCCGCCGAGCGCCAGGGCGCGCCGCGCCTGGAGTTCGCGCAAGCCTGCGTTCGGCGCGGTCGGGCCGCGTCGATGCGCGCATCCATGCGGGCGAGATCGTCGGCCTCGTCGGCCTGCGCGGCGCCGGGCAGGAGATGGTCGGCCGCGCACTGTTCGGCGTGGCGCCGGCCAGCGGCGGCGCAATCCGCTCGACGGCGGCGCGGTCGGCGATCGCGCTCGCCGCGCCGAGGCGATGGCGCTCGGCGTCAATCTGGTGTGCGCCGACCGCGTCGGCGAATCGATCCTGCCGAGCCTCGTCGGTGCGCGAGAATTTGTTTCTCAACCCGCGCGCCGCGGGACGCTCGCTGTTGTCGCTGCTCGGCGCCGCGCCGCGAGATGCGCGGCGTCGCGACAACTCGGCGAGACGGTCGGTCTGCGGCCCAACGATCCGACGCTCGCCGATCGAACTGCTGTCGGGCGGCAACCAGCAGAAGGTCGTGGTCGGGCGCTGGCTGCATCTCAAATCGCAAGATCTACGTCTTCGAGGATCCGACCGCCGGCGTCGACGTCGGCGCCAAGGCGGAAATCTACAGGCTGTTCGATCGTCGCCCTGCAGGCCGGCGCGGCGATCCTGATCGTCTCGACCGATTTCGAGGAGGTCGTCGAAGGTCTGCCATCGCGCGCTGGTGTTCGATCGCGGCCGCGTCGTGGCGCGAACTGCATGGCCGCGCGATCTGTCGGTCGAGCAATCTGCTCGCCGCCGCTTCGGCCAACATCGAGCGGCGGCGTCGCCGTCCCGCCTGCACGGGTCGCCGATGCAATCGCATTAAGTCGAACGCCCTGGAGCCGACCGAGCCGGAGCTCGCCGCGATTGAGCGCGGGGCAGGCGATCCTGCGGCTGGCTGCCGGTCTACGGCCTGCCGATCCTGACGCTGCTGCTGATCGTCGTCTTCTCGATTCTGCTGCCCGACACGTTTCCGACCTGGCTCAACTTCCGCTCGATCCTCGCCGACAAGGCGATCGTCGCGCATGCTTGCGCTCGCCGCGACCCTGCCGATGATGGCCGGCCGCATCGATCTGACCGTCGGCTTCGGCATCGTCATGTGGCACATTCTGGCGATCAGCCTTCAGGTCAAATATCGGCGTTCCCGTGGCCGCTGGCGATCCTGATGGTCGTCGCCTGCGCGGGCTTCGTCGGCTTCATCAACGGCGTGCTGGTCGAGGTCGCCCAGGTCGACGCCTTCGTCGCGACGCTCGGCACCGGCACGATCCTCTACGCGCTCGCGCTTTGGCACACCGACGGGCGGCAGATCATCGGCACGCTGCCGCACGGGTTCTTCGCCATCAACTCGACCTCGCTGTTCGGCGTCCCGATCCCGGCGTTTTATGTGCTGGGCCTCGCGATCGTCCTCTGGATCGTCAGCGAGCGGCTGCCGATCGGCCGCTTCATCTACGCCATCGGCGCCAATGAAAAGGCGGCGGCGCTGAACGGCATTCCGGTGCGCGACCTATGTCATCGGCGTGTTCGTCGCCTCCGGCGTCATCTGTCGGCCTCGCCGGCTGCGTGCTGGCGTGCGAAGCTGCGCATCGGCCAGGCCAATGTCGGGCTCGACTTCCTGCTGCCGGCGCTGGTCGGCGCCTTCCTCGGCTCGACGACGATCAAGCCCGGCCGGGTCAATGTCTGGGGCAGCGATGTTCGGCATGTTGATCCTCGCCGTCGGCATATCCGGCATTCAGTTGTTCGGCGGCGCCTTCTTCGTCGAGCCGCTGTTCAACGGGACGACGCTCGTCGTCGCCATCGCGCTCGCCGCTTTCGCGCAGCGCCGCCGCACGATCGCGCGGCCGCCGCGCGATGCGCCGGCGGCGAATGCCGAGAACGCAGCCAGGGCGATCGAACGCCCCATCGCGTAGACGCCGGCGCCGCCGGCCTGGCGCTCAACGCAGCGACCAGTTCATCAGGGAGGAAGATGAAATGAGAAGAGTAGGGATGACGGTTCTGCTCGCGTCCGTCGGCGTGTTGGCGCTCAGCGCCGCGCGCGCCGACGATGCGGCTTATATCGAAAAGGCGAAGGCGTATTTGCAGAACGTCGCCGCGCCTGTCACCAAGTGGGACGGACCGACCTCGGGTCCGAAGGCGCAGGGCAAGAAGCTGATCGTCATCGTCTCCACCGACCAGCGCAACGGCGGCGCCCAGGGCGCCGGCGACGGCGCGGCCGAGGCGGCGAAAGCCATGGGCTGGGAGGTGCGTCAGCTCGACGGGCAGGGCACCGTGCCCGGCCACGCGACCGCGTTGCAACAGGCGATCGCGATGAAGCCGAACGGCATTCTCAACGCCGGCATCGATTCCGCCGAGCAGCAGCCGCTGTTTGAGCAGGCCGCCGCCGCCGGCATCAAGATCGTCGGCTGGCACGCCGGGCCGAAGGCGGGTCCGGTCGAGGGCATTCCGGCGGTGTTCACCAATGTGACGACCGATCCGGTCGAGGTCGCCAACTCCGCAGGTTATGAGGCGGTGGTCGCATCCGGCGGCCACGCGGGCGTCGTGTTGTTCACCGACTCGATCTACGCCATCGCCACCGCCAAGACCAACCAATCGAAGGCGGCGGTTGAAGGTTGCGCCGGTTGCAAGGTGCTGGAGATCGCCGATACGCCGATCGCCGACCTCTCCAACCGGATGGGCCAGCTGACGACTTCGCTGTTGTCAAAATACGGCGCGAAATGGACCTACTCGATCGCCGTCAATGATCTCTACTACGACTTCTCGGCGCCTTCCCTGCAGGCGGCGGGCGTCGATCCGGTGACGGGGTCTCCGAAGCAAATCTCGTCCGGCGACGGATCGGCGCCCGCCTTCAAGCGCATCCGCGACAAGCAATATCAGCTCGCCACCGTCGCCGAGCCGCTCAATCTGCAAGGCTGGATCATGATCGACGAGATCAACCGCGCCTTCGCCGGCGAGAAGCCGAGCGGCTTCGTGCCGCATGTGCATCTGTTCACCGCCGAAAACGTCGACAAAGACGGCGGCGCCGACAACAAATTCGACCCCGGCAACGGCTACCGCGACGAGTACAAGAAGATTTGGGGCGTGAAGTAGAAGCGGGGAGATATCCTTTGTGGCCGGGCTTGTCCCGGCCATCGCCGCCGTGACATACTGGACGACTTGCCGAGTGGCGGTGATTTTCGGCCCATCCGGCGACATTGCCTAGGCAAGCGCCGCGGAAGTCCGGAGCAAGTCCGGGCATCGCGGCGGAAGGATCAACACGGAGAGCTCCATGGCCAGCGCGGACGAACTCAAAGCCCAGGTTCACAAAATGTACAAGGCGCGAGTCGCCGGCGACATCGACGCCCTCATCGCGGAATTCGCCGACGACATCACGTTCGAGTTCAATGGCAGGGGCGCGGATTTTCCGGGAATGAGCGGCGAGGTGTGCGGTAAATCCGAGGTCGCCAAGGCGATGCGGGGAATGATTGACTCCTTTCGTTTTCAGAACTGGCGTGAAAAGAGCCTCATCGTTGAAGGCGACCGGGCGGCGCTTCATTGGCGCGCCCGCGTCACGTTCTTGCCCACCGGAGAGAGCGAAGATTTCGACGTGATGGATATGTTCACGTTCAGAGACGGCAAAGTGATCGAGCTTCGCCAGAGCACGGATACGGCGCAGATCAAATCCTTGGTCGCGCGCTGAACCAGCGCCGCGCATAATCGCAGCCAACGAGGTAGGACGATGGCTGCGGCGCATGATACGGATACGTCCGTCTTGGATGCAACCACGAGAGTCCCGATGACCGATCTGCCGAAACCTGACTACGCCACTTCCAACATGCGCCTCGTCGGCTACAGCGACCAGGGCGGGCGCTGTGATGGCGTGCAGATCATGGTCCACAAGGGCTACGCCTATATCGGCCATATTTTCTCGAAGGGCTTCTCGGTCGTCGACGTGCGCGATCCCGCCAATCCAAAGACCGTCAACTATATCGCCTCGCCGCACAACACGTGGACGCTGCATCTACAAGCGGCCGAGGACAAGCTGCTCGTCATCCACAACAAGGACATGTTCGCGCAGGCCGAACTCGCCGACGAGAAGAACTATTACAAGGGCTCGGTCGATCATCACGCCGAGGAGAAAGCCGCCGCGCGCGATTGGTCCGCTGGGATGGCGGTCTATGATCTTTCGACGCCGGCCGCCCCCAAACAGATCGGCTTCATGCCGGTTGAGGGGACGGGACTGCATCGCCTCTACTGGACCGGCGGGCGATGGGCGTACGGATCGGCGCTGCTCGACGGCTTCACCGACTACATCATGATCGTCATCGATCTCGCCGATCCGACCAAGCCGCAGCTCGTCGGCAAATATTGGTTGCCGGGCATGAACAAGGCGGCGGGCGAAACCGCCAACTGGCCGACCAAGAACGGCCGCTTCGGTCTGCATCATCCGATCGTTCAGGACGACATCGCCTATTGCAGCTGGCGCGACGCGTGTTTGGCGGTGGTCGACGTCAAGGACAAGGCGAACCCAAAACTCATCACTCACAAGACCTGGGCGCCGCCGTTCGGCGGCGGCACCCACAACGCGCTGCCGCTGAAGGGCCGCAACCTGCTGGTCGTCGTCGACGAGACCGTGCTCGACAATCAGGAGGACGGCTTCAAGCCGATCTGGATTTTCGACAACCAGGTGAAGTCGAATCCGATCAGCATCTCGACTTTCCCGGCGCCGTCGGACAAGGATTATCTGAAGGTCGGCGGTCATTTCGGCCCGCACAATGTCCACGAGAACCGGCCCGAGAGTTTTTACAGCGAGGAGACGATTTTCGCGACCTATCAGAACGCCGGCTTGCGGGTCTACGACATCAAGGATCAGTTCCGCCCGAAGGAGGTCGCCGCCTTCGTGCCGCCGCCGCCGACGAAATGGGTGGACCCACGGCCGAACCGGCCGATCGTTCTGCACTCCGCCGACGTGTTCGTCGACAGACAAGCGCTCTGCTACGTGACGGATTTCAGCGCCGGGCTCTACATCGTCGAATACAACGGCTAAGCGCCGCCCGATCACAACGGCGTCGGCTCGGCCGGGCCGTCGAACACCCGTTGGCAGGTGTTGTCGAGATGCGTGCGCATGGCGCGACGCGCCGTATCGGCGTCGCCCGCTTCGATGGCTCTGTAGATCTCGACGTGCTCGCCCTGGATCGTCATCAGGTGCTTCTGTGTGCGCGTCAGCGAGAGGCTGCGCGCCAGATTGATGGTGAATTCGATCGGCGTCTGCAGTTGCCTCATCACGGCGTCGAAGAATTCATTGCCGGAGGCGTGCGCGATCGCGAGGTGGAACTCGTAGTCAGGACTGAGCCCGATCGTGCGGCCGAGCACCGCCGCCTCTAGCTTGTCGAGCGCCTGCCGAACGCCGGCGAGGGTTTCGGCCGTCCGACTCGAAGCGGCGTAGTAGGCGGCCTCGCCCTCGATCGAGGCGCGAAACAGATAGCACTTGCGCACCTGCGCCAGACTGCTGAGCGAGCCGAACGGCGCCTGCGCAGGCGGCTCGCCGCGTTTGCGCACATAGCTGCCCGAGCCGCGCCGCGATACGATCGCGCCCTCGGAGCGCAGCCGCGACAGCGCCTCGCGGACGATCGGGCGCGAGACGCCGAAGCGCTCGGCGAGATCGCTCTCCGCGGGCAAACGGGCGCCCTCCTCGAATTCGCCGCCGTCGATCCAGGCGCGGATGCGGGTCGAAAGAGTCTCGCCGAGCGAAGGCGTCCGCGCGGCGCCGCCGAAATCATAGGGCGTCGCGGGTTTGAAAGGCATTGCGTCGCGCCTTGATAAATCCGGTCGCCCGTTCTCGGGCAGTTTGACAACTTTACTGCAATGCCTGTTTAGACGAGCGTCGCGCGGCGTTCAAGCGACGGAGTTGGCGATCGGCCCCGTATCCGATACATCGTATCGTCTGACGAGCGCCACCTTCATGCCCACTTCCGCCCCGTCCGCCGAAAACGGCGAGATGCGCCTCATCGCCCGCGCCGCCGCGCTCCTGCGCGCGCTCGCCGATCAACCCTCCGGCGCCAGTCTCGGCGAACTCGCCAAGGCGACCGGGCTCGCGCGCTCGACCGTGCAACGGGTTGTCGGAGCGCTGGCCGCCGAGCGGCTCGTCTCCGCCGGCGCCGACGGGGTGCGTCTCGGCCTGGAGATCGCGCGGCTCGCCTCCTTCGTGCAGAGCGACGCCCGCGAATTGTTGCGCCCGGTCGCCGAGGCGCTGATGCGTCGGGTACAGGAGACCGTCGATCTCACCGTGCTCGACGGCGCGACGGTCGTCGTCATCGACCAGCTCGTCTCGCCGCAGAGCCTGCGCGTCGTCTCGCATGTCGGCCGCTCGTTGCCGTTGCATGCGACGGCGAGCGGCAAGGCGCACCTCGCCTCGCTGCCGCGCGACGAACGGGGCCGACTTCTCGGCGAAGCGCTGAAGGCGACCAGCGCGCGCACGCAGACGTCGGCGCCGGCGTTGCTGCGGGAGATCGAAGCCTCGATCGCTCGCGGTTATTTCGTCGACGACGAGGAATTCGCCGACGGCGTGTGCGCGGTGGCGATTTCAGCGCCGCTGCCCGGCGGGGCGAATTGCGCGCTCGCCGTATCGATGCCGGCGAGCCGCTACGTCGCCCGTTTGCAAGCGTGCCTGGAGGCGCTCGACGAGGCCCGCGCGGCGATTCCGCGCGTGCGTCAGGCTTCGTAGTTGTGGACGAAATCGGCGGGGACGTTCGGCCCCCACACATAGAACGAATCTTCCGGCGGATGGTCGCCCGACGGCCAATCATAGTCGACCGGCACGTAGTCGATGTCGGCGGAATATTCGCAGAAGCTGCCCCAGGGGTCCTGCACATAGTGGAAGAAGTTCGAGCCGAGCACGTGGCGCCCGAGCCCCCAGCCCTTCGAGAAGCCCTTGCCGAGCATGTGCATGGCGCCCGACCCGATGTCGTCGATGCTGCCGACGTCCCAACTGAAGTGATGATGGCCCGGCGCGTTCGAGCGCGCGAAGGCGACCATGTGGTGATCGCTGCCATGAATGCCATGGAGAAAGGCGATGTTGTCGCCGGAGTGGTCCGATAGCCGCAGCCCGAGCACGCGGGTGTAGAACTCGATCGCCTTGCGCACGTCGCGGGTAAAGATCAGCACATGCGCGAGCCGGCGCGGATAGGTGCGCTTCATTTGCGAGCGCGCCGGCGCGGCGCGCCGGGCCGAACCGCCGCTCGGCTGGTTGAACGTCGATTTCTCGTCCGGCGAGGATTTCGCGGCGGCCTTGATCTCGACCGGCGTGCCGTCGTGATCGTGAAACCACAGGCCGTTCGAATCGACGCCCGGCGGCGGGTCGAGCCGCGCGATGCCCATCGTCCGCAACCGCTCGGCGAAACGGTCGATGTCCTCCTCGAAAGCGCCGAAACTCAGATAGCCGAGCTTCTTGCGCGGGCCTTCGCCGATCGTGCCCCAGAGCTGCGGTGAGCCGAAAGTGCGCATCGCGAGCTTGTTGGCGCCGGCGCCGATGTCGAGCCCGAACTCGGTATAGAAATTCTGCGCCACCGAGAGATCGGGAACGGCGAAGTGGAAATGATCGAGCGAATGCACGCCGAGTTCGCCCGGCCGGCGGTTCGCTTTGACGAAGCCTTGGATCGCAGTCATCGCCCGCTCCTATTCGTCGACGACAGGGTTCGACAATACGCCGATCTTTTCGATTTCGACCTCGACGCGGTCGCCGGCCTTCATGAACACCGGCGGCTTGCGCGATTGGCCGACGCCGGACGGCGTGCCGGTGACGATGACGTCGCCGCTCTCCAGCGTGATCGCTTCGCTGATCGTCGCGATTAGCGTGGCGACGTCGAACACCATGTCGTCGGTGTTGGCGTCCTGCATAACCTGGCCGTTGAGCCGGGTCTGGATGCGCAGGCCCTTGGCGCCGGCGGGCAGTTCGTCGGCGGTGACGAACACCGGGCCGAACGGACCGGTGCCGTCGAAATTCTTGCCGACCGTCCATTGCGGCGATTTGAACTGATAGTCGCGCACCGAGACATCGTTGAAGATCGAATAGCCGGCGACGTGATCGAGCGCGTTGCCTTGCGAAATATGCCGGCCGCCTTCGCCGATCACCGCGACGAGTTCGCCCTCATAGTCGAACTTGTCGGAGACCTTGGGGCGCACGACTGGCGCCTCATGGCCAACCAGCGAGGACGTGAAGCGGGTGAATAGCGTCGGATAATCGGGCTGCTTGAAGCCGGACTCGGCGGAATGATCCCGATAGTTGAGGCCGACGCAGATGATCTTGGTCGGCGTGGGGAAGGGGATAAGGATTTTCGCCTTGGCGAGATCGATCTGCTGCCCGGCGGCGAGCCGTTCACCGGCCTCGCGCAACGCCGATCGGCCCTTGCCGACAAGCGCGCTCAAGGAGCCGGGGAACTGCGGGTCGCGCTCATACAAGCCGCGGGCGACGCCGTCCGCCTGCAGCGCCAGACCGACGCCGCGGGCGTCTTCAAAGCGAATGAATCTCACGTCGGCGCTTCCTCTCTCAATGCTCCGCAACTGGTCCGTGCGGCGGTCATGGGCAACAGCCTATCGGCGGCCGAGCGTCGTTGTCAACGGAAAAAATATTTTCCTTGCGTTCCTAGATTTTCCCCACCAAACTAGAGAAATGGACGCTGAATCTGTTTCCGCGAGCGCCACGACCCAGAGCGACGCCGCCTATGCGGCGCTGCGCGACGCCATTCTATCGTGCCGGCTGGAGCCCGGCGCCAAGATCAAGATCAACGACGCCGCGGCCGAGTTCGACTTCAGTCCCGGCGCGGTGCGGGAAGCGTTGTCGCGGCTGGCCGCCGAGCGCATGACGGTCGCCACCGCGCAGAAGGGTTTCACCGTCGCGACGATCTCGGCGGAGGAGCTGATCGACCTCACAAACACGCGCATCGCCATCGAGCAACTTTGCCTGCGGTCCGCGATCGCCCACGGCGATGTTGAGTGGGAGGCGAACATTCTGGCGGCCTATCATCGCCTGCATCGCGTGCCGATCGGCGCCGGCCGCGGCCCTCTGAGCCCCGCCTGGGTCGGCGCCCACAACGCCTTTCACGCCGCGCTCGCCTCGGCTTGCGACAGTCGCTGGACGCTGACGATCCGCGAAATGCTCTACGCGCAGAGCGAGCGTTATCGCAATCTGTCGAAGATCGCCGAGCCCAAGCGCGACATCGACGCCGAGCACAAGGGATTGCTGGACGCCTGTCTGGCGCGCGAACCGGAGACGGCGTGCAAGCGGATGGAGGCGCATCTCAAGCGGACCATGCAGATCCTGCTGGCTTCGCCGCGGTTGGCCATCCGGGGGAGAAGATCGTGAGTCGGCGTTCACTGTGCGGGTGATTGTATCGCTGCGCGAACTATGCTTCGATGCGCGGCGTCGGTGAGAAAGCTTGACGGCGGTCGTTCGGCCGTCGGAAACGAGCGTCGGATTTCGCCGGCGCAATGCGAACAGGGAGGAAACCATGACGGGGGACAACGGGAGCGCGGGCGCGGTAACGCGCCGGCGCGTTGTGCAAGGGCTCGGAGCGGCGCTGGCGGCGCCCGCCTTCATCGGCCGCGCGCAGGCGGCCAAGTCCATCAAGCTCGGCTTCATCAGCCCGGAGACCGGGCCGATCGCCGCGTTCGGCTCGGCTGACGAATTCATCGTCGGCGAAATCCGCAAGCTGATCGCCGACGGCCTCGACCATCGGCGGCAAGAAGGTGCCCGTCGAAATTCTCGTCCGCGACAGCCAGTCGAACCCGAGCCGCGCTGCGGAGCTTGCCGCCGAGCTGATCACCAAGGACAAGGTTGATCTGATGCTGGCCTCTTCAACGGCCGACACGACGATGCCGGTCTCCGATCAGTGCGAACTCAACAGCGTGCCGTGCCTGACGACCGACACGCCCTGGCAGCCCTGGTATTTCGGGCGCGGCGCGACGCCCGACAAAGGGTTTGATTGGACGTATCATTTCTTCTGGGGCGCCGACCAGGTCGTCACCACCTTCACCGGGCTGTGGAACTCGATCGACACCAACAAGACAGGTCGGCGGCGTGTGGTCGAACGATCCCGACGGCGTCGCGCTGTCGGATAAGCAGCGCGGCCTGCCGCCGGGCTTCATCAAGGCCGGCTACAACTACACCGACATGGGCCTGTTCACGCCGCTCTCCAACGATTTCTCGGCGCAGATCGCCAAGCTGAAGGCGGCCAATTGCGACATCGTGACGGGCGTGTTCCTGCCGCCGGATTTTGCGACCTTCTGGGCGCAATGCGGCGCAGCAGGGCTACAAGCCGAAAGCGGCGACGATCGCCAAGGCGCTGCTGTTCCCGGCCTCGATCGAGGCGCTCGGCGATCGCGGCGTCGGGCTGTCGTCGGAGGAATGGTGGTCGCCCGACCATCCATTCAAGTCGGGCCTGACCGGCCAGTCGGCGGCCGAGCTTTGCGCCGCCTTCACCAAGGCGACCGGCAAGCAATGGGTGCAGCCGATCGGATTCAAGCACGCGCTGCTCGAAGTCGCCTTCGACATCCTGAAGCGGACCAAGGACGTCGACGATCCGAAATCGATCGTCGACGCAATGGTGGCCACCAACTATCAATCGATCGTCGGCCCGGTTAATTTCTCAAAGGGTCCGGTCAAGAATGTCTCCACCACGCCGCTGGTCGGCGGCCAGTGGGTGAAGGGCAAGACAGTTCAAATACGACATCCTGATCGCCAACAACTCCGCCTATCCCGAGATCAAGACGGTGAAGAAGTTCGAGCCGATCTCGTATTGATCGGCGTGAGCGCGGCGCCCTCGGGCGCCGCTGTCGCGGCCGTCATGGCGAGCGAAGCGAAGCCATCCAGGGCGCCGCTGTGCTGCGTTATCCGGTTGATCGACGATCTCCGAGGGCTGGGTGGCTTCGCTTCGCTCGCCATGACGGCCAGCGCTGATTGCAGGCATTGCAGGGACGGCATTTGACCCCGGCGCTTGAGCTCAGAAAAGTCTCGAAGGCGTTCCGCGCCATTCGCATCGCCACGGAGCTCGACCTCGTCGTGGCGGAGAACGAGGCTATCGGGATTCTTGGTCCCAACGGCGCGGGCAAGACAACCCTTCTCGAGCCTCATCACCGGCGCGCTGAGGTTGGACGGCGGCTCGGTCGTCTATTTCGGCCGCGATATCTCGCGGCTGGCGACGGAGCAGCGTTGCCGGCTCGGCGTCGCGCGCGCCTATCAGGTGCCGCAGCCGTTCGGCGACATGACGCGTGTTCGAGAACCTGATGGTCGGCGCCGCGTTCGGCGCTAACGCGAGCATCGCGCGGCGCACAGCGATCGTTCGCTGGAAATCCTCGAAGACTGCGGGCTCGACCGCGCACGCCAACACCCCCGCGGGCCGGCTGACGCTGCTCAATCGCAAGCGTCTGGAGCTGGCCGGGCGCTCGCCACCGAACCGAAGGTGTTGCTGCTCGACGAGATCGCCGGCGGCCTCAGCCAGCACGAATGCGAGGATCTAGTCGCGCTGGTCAAGCGCGTGCACGCGCTCGGGCGTGACGATCGTCTGGATCGAGCACGTGCTGCACGCGCTGTTGTCGGTCGTGACGCCGCGCGCTCGTGCTCTATCAGGGCAAGTTCATCGCCGACGGCTCGCCGCAGGAGGTCATTCGCGATCCCAAGGTCGCCGAGATCTATATGGGGATCGAGGCCGATGCCTGAGCCGCCCTGCTCAGCGTTCACGCGCTCAAGGCGTTCTACGGCGATTTCCAGGCGCTCTACGGCGTCGACATCGAAGTCGATCGCGGCCGCATCGTCGCCGTGATCGGCGCCAACGGCGCCGGCAAGAGCACGCTGCTCAACACGCTCGTCGGCCTCAACGCCGCGCCGCGCGAGGCGATCCGCTTCGACGGCGCGATGATCGGCGGCGAGGCGCCTTATCAGCATCGTCAGGCGCGGCCTCGCGCTGGTGCCGGAGGGCCGGCGGTTGTTTCCTTCGCTCAGCGTCGAGGAGAACCTCGTCATCGGCGGCCAGGTCGGGCGGCGCGGCGATTGGACGCTCGATCGCGTCTACGAGATGTTCCCGATCCTCAAGGAGCGCCGGCTTCAGCCGTCGATGTCGCTGTCGGGCGGCCAGCAGCAGATGGTGGCGATCGGGCGCGCGCTGATGTCGAACCCGACGCTGCTGCTGTGCGACGAACTGAGCCTCGGGCTCGCGCCGATCGTCGTCAAGGAGATCTACGCCTACATCCGCCGCATCGTCGCCGAGGGCGTGTCGGCGATCATCGTCGAGCAGGACATCAGTCAAGCGCTGAAGGTCGCCGATCACGTCTATTGCATGCTGGAGGGCCGCGTCGCGCTGAGCGGCCCAGCCGCGACACTGACGCGCGAGGCGATCGCCGCCGCCTATTTCGGGGTCTGACATGGGGGACTTGCTCAACGCGGTGGTGCAGGGGGTGATGGTCGGCGGGCTCTACGCGATGTTCGCGATCGGCTTGGCGCTGATCTTCGGCGTGATGAAGCTCGTCAATATCGCGCATGGCGATCTCATCGTGCTCGCCGCCTATATCGGCCTGGTCGTCACGCAGACGCTGGGGTTCAACCCGCTGGCGGCGCTCGTCGTCGTGATCCCGATCATGGCGCTCGTCGGCTATGCGTTGCAGCGCGGATTGTTCAACCGCACGCATGGGCGGCGATCTGATGCCGCCGCTGCTGGTGTCGTTCGGTCTATCGATCATCATGCAGAACGGCTTCCTCGCGCTGTTCTCGGCCGACAACCGGCGCCTGCAAGCCGGCGCGATCGAAGTGGCGAGCGTCAGGCTCACCGACGCGATCAGCATCGGCGTGCTGCCGCTGCTGCAATTGGCGCTGGCGATCGCTCGTCATCGCGGCGCTGCAACTGTTCTCTACCGCACCGCGATGGGCCGAGCGTTCCGCGCCGTCAGCGACGATCCGCGTATCGCGCAATTGATGGGCCTCGACAATCGCCACGTGTTCGGGCTGGCGATGGCGCTGTCGCTGGCGATCGTCGGGCTCGCCGGAGTGTTGCTGGCGATCCGCGCCAATTTCGATCCCGGCGACCGGGCCGACGCGGCTCATCTTCGGCTTCGAGGCGGTCATCATCGGCGGACTTGTCGAGCTTCTGGGGCACGCTGGCGGGCGGGATCATTCTCGGCGTCGTGCAAAGCGTCGCTTCGGCGATCGACCCCGGCTTGCAGGTGCTCGCGGGTCACGTCGCGTTTCTCATCGTGCTGGCGATCCGGCCCTATGGGCTGTTCGGGAGGCCGGCGTGACGGCGCTCAAAGTCACGCGGTCGTCGCGCGCGGCGGCGATCACCGGCGTCGTCGTTGCGTTGCTGGTTGTCGCGGCGGCGAGCGCGCCGTTCTGGGCCTCCAACGACCAACTGCGGTTGATGATCGAGGTGTTTCTCTATGTCGCGCTGGCTTGCCTGTGGAACTTCCTGGCCGGCTACGCCGGGCTCGTCTCGGTCGGCCAGCAGGCTTATGTCGGGCTCGGCGGCTACGCTTTGTTTGCTCTCGCCGCCAAGGCGGGCCTCGCCCCGCTCTATGCGCTGCCGCTGATCGGCGCCGGCGCGGCGCTCATTTCGGTGCCGATCGCGATGTTGCTGTTCCGGCTGCGCGGGGCTTATTTCGCCATCACCTCCTGGGTGGTCGCCGAGGTGTTTCATCTGACCGCCGTGCTGATCGTGCCGCTCGGCGGCGGCTCCGGCATGAGCCTGCCGGTGCAGGCGGCCAAGACCCTGGGCCGAACCCCGCACGACCGTTTCGTCGCCGTCTATGTGACGTCGCTCGCGGTGCTCGGCTTGGTGCTGGCGATGATCTTTCTCACGCTGCGCTCGCGGCTCGGCCTCGCCCTGACCGCGATCCGCGACAACGAACTCGCGGCGCGCGCCAACGGCGTCAACGTCGATCGCGCGAAGCTGCTGGTCTACGTCGCCGCCGCTTGCGGGACGGCGATGGTCGGCGCGCTGACGTTCCTGCAACGGCTGCGCATCTCGCCCGACAGCGGCTTCAGCGTCAACGATTGGACGGCGCTCGTCATCTTCATGGTGGTGATCGGCGGCATCGGCACGTTCGAGGGGCCGATCCTGGGCGCGCTGATCTATTTCGGCCTGCGCGAGACGCTGTCGCAGCTCGGGCCGTACTATCTGATGATCCTCGGCGCGGTGGCGATCGCGATCATGCTGTTCGAGCCGCGCGGGCTATGGGGCGCCTTGCGGGCGCGCACGGGGCTGCAATTCCTACCGCTTAGCTTCATTGTCTCGAAGCGGGGGTAGGAGTGTGTCGCGTTCGTCGAGAGAACGCGCTCTTTCGTCATGGCGAGCGAAGCGAATACCAGATCGCGAGGATGAGAATTCATTCTACGGCTCGCCGTCATGGCCGGGCTCGTCCCGGCCATCCACGCCGTTCCGCCGTCCTTCACCTTCGAAAAAAAATTCGACTGTTAGTGCAACACCTTAAACGACCGCTCTCTCAGCCGCGTGGATGCCCGGGACAAGCCCGGGCATGACGAAACCGACGCGACTTTGAGTCATTCTCTCTGCGACTTGGTAGAAGCCATCCAGCCGCAACGTGATCGAGGCAAGCCGGTAAGGGCGTCGCCAGTTGGACCGTGGATCGCGTCGCTTCGCTCGCGATGACGGCGAAGGCGTGGTTCATAAACAACCAAATCTCGTGAGTTTGTCTCACAAATACTCGTCGTCCCCCGCGACCCCGGTGAAGATCTTGCGCAACTGGCGGAAGCGGCGGACGCCGTAGAGCAGCGAATCCTCGCCGGCGCGGTGACGCGTCGCCAACACGTCGCCGAACAGCACGGAATGCGTCGCCTGGTCGGAGATCGAGGCGAGCCGGCAATCGAACGCCGCGGCGGCGCCCTCCAGCACCGGCGAACCGGTGCTCAACGTCGTCCATTCGCCGTCGACGAAACGGTCGGCCCTGGCGCCGGCCATGCCGGAGAACACCATGGCTATCTTGTCCTGCGCCTCCGTCAGCACATTGACGCAGAACCGGCCGGCGCGCAGGATTTTGTCATGCGTCTGCCCGGATTTGTTGACGCAGACCAGCAGCCGCGCCGGGTCGGCGCTGACCGAGGCCACCGCCGTCGCCGTGAGCCCGAAGCGCTCGCCCTCGTACAGCGTGGTGATGATGCAGACCGAGGCGACATGCTGCGCGATGGCGGCGACATAGTCCGCCGCGGACACCGGCGGCAGGTCGGAAAGGTCGGCGTTCATCGCCCAAGCTTAGATCACGCCGGTGCCGGGGTCCACGCCGAGCAGAACGCGGCCGTAAATCTCTGCGCCCGCCTCTTGCAGCAGCAGGCCGTGCATCGTGGTGGCCTGGAGATTGCGGAAATTGAGCTGGATCGCGCTTTTCAGCGACAGCCCCGACGCGCCGCCGACGGTCAGCAGTTTCTGCACCGCGTCGCGGCAGAGGCGCGGCACGGTGCAGACGTCCATGCGGATGCGGCCGCGGATCGCCATCGGCATCTTCTCACCGCGCCGGGCGTAGGCGTCGACGTCATCGGCCGCGCGGTAGAAGATCAGCTCAGCCGCCTCGATCATCGAGGCCGCTTCGCCGAGCGCGATCTGCAACGCCGACCATTCGTGCGCGACATGCGAGGTGTACATCACCCGCTTGCCCGGCACGTTCTTGAGGAACTCTTCGAGCGAGCGCCGCGCCGCGCCGAGCGCTGAGGTCGCGATGAACATCTCCAGCGCCGGGCCGGCCTGCGATTTGTGGACGGTCGGCGCGTCGGCGCGGGCGAAAGTCGCGGTCTGGCTTTCGAGCAGCGCCGGCAGCGAAACGTAACGATGCGCGGGAATGACCGCATCCTTGACCCTCACCGAGTTGGAGCCGGTGCCTTGCAGGCCGGCGACGTGCCAGTCGTCGAGGCGCTCGACGTCCTCGATCGGCACGGCGAGGTCGCCTTCGTCGAGCTTGTTGCCGGCCTCGTCGTAGACTTCAGCGCCGAGCAGCAGCCAATGCGCCGCGGCATTGCCGGAGGCGAACGGCCAAAAGCCGTTGAGCAGATAGGTCCCGTCGGCGCGCCTGATCGCCTTGCCGCGCGGGCCGATCACCGCGGCGACCGCCGCGACGTCGCCGGTGGTGTAGATCTCCTCCTGCGCCTTCTCGCTCATGTGGCCGATGACGTAGTCATGCGCGTGATAGACGCCGAGCACCCAGGCGGTCGCAGCGCAACCCTTGGCGACGGTCGAAACCGCGTCGACATGGGCGCGCATCGAAAGCTCCGAGCCGCCCCATTTCTTGGCGCGGAACACGCCGAGCAGGCCGGTATCATGCAGTAGCTTGATGTTCTCCGCGGGAACCTTGCGGTCCTTCTCGGTCTGCAACTCGCGCGCCGCCAGCGCGGGCAGGATGCTTTCGGCGATCGCCTTGACGTCGCTCTCGGCGATGTGCGGGGTGACGCGCATGTTCATAATATCCCTCCCGTCGAGCGCCTGCCGGATTTTGGCGGCTTCATAAAAATGAACATCATTCAATTTCGAGCGATTGTCAATACCGACTTGCGCACAAATTTTGTAACGTTCAATTCCGAATCCAATTCGATCTTGACGAATGGCCACCGGCGGCGCATCCCTCGCCCATGTCAGAAACCGTAAGCTCGCCCCCGCGAAAGGGCCGCGTCGCGCTACGCCAGGAGCGCAACCGCGAGGCGCTGGTGCGCGCCGGTTACATCGTCATGTCGGAGAAGGGGATCGACGCGGCGACGATGCAGGAGATCGCCGAGCTCGCCGATGTCGGCGCGGGCACCGTCTATTCCTATTTCAAGTCGAAGGACGAACTCGCCGTCTCCGTGATCGAGCGGGTGATGCACGATCTGGCTTTGCGCATCGAGCAGGTGACGAACAAGTTCGCCGATCCGGCGCAAGTCTACGCCTATGGCGTGCGCACCGTGATCGAAGCGGCGACCGCGGACTTGCGCTGGCGGCAGTTGCTCAACCGTCCCGAAGTGATCGCGGAAGCGATGTTCCGCTGCCATGGCCCGTTCGCGATCCGCGATCTGGAGAACGCGGCGAGGGCAGGGCGCTTCACCCTGAGCGACGCGCGGCTGACCTTCAAGCTCGCCTGCTACGCGATGGTCGGCGTCAGCTTAGCGATCGCGCAGGGCGACATGCCGGCGTCGACGATCGAGCCGGCGGTGGTGCGCCTGCTGTGTATGGCCGGCCTGAGCGAGGACGATGCGCTGGCTCTGGCCCGCCGCCCGCGCCCGCCGCTGCCGCCCGAGCGACCGATCTAAGACGGCTTCCGAGGGAAGGTCGGCCCGGTCGTGGCGAGCGAAGCAAAGCGATCCAGCCCTGCGAAATCGTAGCGGATAGGACTCGAGTGACGGCGCGCGCGGACGGGCAGTGGCGAGCAGCGCGCGTTTGTCAAACGACTTGACAGCTTTGTCTTACGCGCCTTAGTGTACCGTTTAATGGCGATATCGTTCACAGAACGGTACACGGGGAGGAACACGTGCTGTTCACAACCAAAATCCTGCTGACGATCGCGACGCTTGGCTACAGCGCGATCCCCGCGATATTCGACTCCAACGCCACGCACGCCACCAACCCCTCGTTTCCGGGACACGCGCGCTTTCACATCGTCTGGCAGGTCAGCTCTTACGTCTACGTCGCGCTGCTCGCGCTTTATCTGATCTGGACGGCCGGCGCGGATACGCGGCCGTTGTGGCTCGCCGTCATTCTCGCGGCGGCGGCCTACGGCGGCTTCTGGACGGCGGTCGTCTCGCGTGGTCTCTATGGCGGACGCCTTGTCAGCGAGATCAATCCCGTGCCGACATTCAGTTGGAACATTTTCGGCCTCAGATTCCAGACCGACGCGAACGTGAGCCTATTCACGCCGGCGGCGCTCATCACGGCGTTGTCGGCCGTGACACTGGCGGCGGCTTAAGTGCTGACGTCAGAGCAAAGACAAGCCGCCGCCGAAAGCCTCGCCCGCGCCGACGCGACGCGCCAGGTGGTTCCGCAATTGTCGAAGACCTATCCCGACATGGTCATCGAGGACGCCAGTGACGTGCAGCGACGCTGGGCGAACCTTCGCGTCGCCGGCGGGGCGCGCGTCATCGGTCGCAAGATCGGGCTTACCAGCCGCGCCATGCAGATGGCGTCGAAGATGACCGAGCCCGACTATGGCGTGATGTTCGACGACGCGCTGTTTCGCGACGGCGCGCAAATTCCCGCCGGCCGTTTCCTCAAGCCGCGGTTGGAGACCGAACTCGCGTTCGTGATGGGCGCGGATCTGAAGGGCGCGGGTTGTCAGATGCACGACGTGATGCGCGCGGCGGAATTCGTGACGCCGGCGCTGGAGATCATCGACTATCGGACCGAGACGCCGCGCGCGATCGTCGACACCATCGCCGACAACGCCGCCTTTGCCGGGCTTGTCTTAGGCGGCCGCATTGTCCGCCCGTTCGAAACCGACATCCGCTGGGTCGGCGCGACGCTGGCGAAGAACGGCGTGATCGAGGAATCCGGCGTATCGGCCGCCATCATGGGCCACCCCGCCGCCGGCGTCGCCTGGTTGGTCAACAAGCTCGCCGCGCTCGACGATGGGCTCGTGCGCGGCGACATCGTGCTCGCGGGATCATTCACGCGGCCGGTCGATGTCGCGGCCGGCGACGTGATCTTCGCCGATTACGGCCCGCTCGGCGCGATCGGCGTCGCGTTCGTCTGACGGCGCCGCAGTTTCCGCGAACGTCGGCGCCCTTGCCCTCTCCCCGCGAGAGCGGCGCGAGAGGACGGCAGGCCGCGCATCCCGCCTACGCCGCCGCGGGCTTGCCGGCCTCGATCACGTCCTCCAGCGTGCGCAAGCCCGTCGTCGGCGCGTTGACCAGCACCGCCATGTTGCCGGGCGCGTGCAGGTTCTTCCACATCTTCGTGTGCGCGTGCGGGATCTGCGACCAGGGGAACACTTCGCTCATGCAGGGGTCGATGCGGCGGTCGATGACGAACTTGTTGGCTGCAACCGCCTGCTTCAAATTGGCGAAATGCGAGCCCTGGATGCGCTTCTGCCGCATCCAGACGAAGCGCGCGTCGAACGACAGATTGTAGCCGGTGGTGCCGGCGCAGAACACCACCATGCCGCCGCGCTTGACGACGAAACAGGAGATCGGGAACGTCTGCTCGCCGGGGTGCTCGAACACCGTGTCGACGTCCTTGCGGCCGGTGATGTCCCAGATCGCCTTGCCGAACTTGCGCGCCTCCGCCATGTGGGCGTTGAACTCGGGCGAGTTGACCTTCGGCAACTGCCCCCAGCAGTTGAAGTTCTTACGGTTGATGACGCCCTTCGCGCCAAGGCTCAGCACGTAGTCGCGCTTCGACTCATCCGAGATGACGCCGATCGCGTTGGCGCCGGCCGCCGCGCAAAGCTGCACGCCGAACACCCCAAGGCCGCCGGACGCGCCCCAGATCAGCACGTTGTCTGACGGCTTCAGCCTGTGCGGCTCGTGGCCGAACAGCATGCGATAGGCGGTCGCCAAGGTCAGCGTGTAGGAGGCGCTCTCCTCCCAGGTCAGATGCTTCGGACGGTCCATCAACTGCCGGTCCTGCACGCGGCAGAACTGCGCGAACGAGCCGTCGGGCGTCTCGTAGCCCCAGATTCGCTGCGACGCCGAGAACATCGGGTCGCCGCCGTTGCACTCTTCGTCGTCGCCGTCGTCCTGGTTGCAGTGGACCACGACTTGGTCGCCGACTTTCCAACGCTTGACCTTCGAGCCGATCGCCCAGACGATCCCGGACGCGTCGGAGCCGGCGATGTGGTAGGGGTTCTTGTGGCCGTCGATCGGCGAGATCGGCTCACCGAGACCGGCCCAGACGCCGTTGTAGTTGACGCCGGCCGCCATCACGAGCACCAGCACATCGTGGCTGTCGAGTGGCCAGGTCGGCACCACTTCGATCTGCATCGCCGTCTCCGGCGGCCCGTGGCGCTCCTTGCGAATCGCCCAGGCATACATTTTGCTCGGGACGTGGCCGAGCGGCGGAATCTCACCGATCTCGTAGAGGTCTTTTACCGGCGCCGGGGCAGCCGTTTTCAGCTTCAAAGTCTCTCCGGAGGCGGCGGCGGCGATGCGATCCATAGGTTCCCCGATCATCGGCCCCTTTCTTCGGGGCGCTCGCTAGACGCGCGTCCGCGGCGACGCGACCGCGCGTTTTGCGCCGCAGCATGGCGGGGTCGGCGTCCGAAATCAACGGCCTTCTGTCACGGAGGCTTCGTTCTTTCGCAGCAGGGCGTTCACGCAATCCAAAGTTTTTGCGTTCAGGCTACCCCGCGGGCGCGTGGCCGCCCGCTGGAGTCAAGCCGATGGTCGCCATGCAACCGGTCTGGCAGTTCCTCAACAATCTCGAGGGATTCGAATTCGCCGCGTTCTGGATTTCGTTCTTTACGATCGTGACGCTGTCTGGGTTCTTCCTTGACTATATCATGCAGCGCCAGGGATTCGGCCCCTATTGGAATTCGTTGTACGTGCTCGGCGGCGTGTGGCTCGGACTTTACGTCCGCTTCAATTACTTGCAGCCCAACAAGATCCACGTCAACGACCCGTTCCTGTCGCTCGGCAGCGTGTTCGGGGTCACCGCCGCGATGATGGTGGTGATGGCGTTCGTGCGCAACCGCACGTCTTAGCGGCTTCGCCCAAAGCCTCAGCGATAGCGCGCCGCGGCGTGGGTCTGGCGGAAGTTCGGGACCATCGCCCCGCGCGCCGCCTGGAACGCCTCCCATTGGCCGGCGTCGGGCAGCGGCGGGATGGTGATCGGTTCGCGACGATCGAAGCCGACGAGCGCCGCGTCGACCATTTCGCCGACCTCCATCACGCCCTGTAGCGCGTTGATGTCGAGCCCGGACTTCTCCCAGATCTCGGTGCGCGTCGCCGCCGGCAGCACCGCTTGCACGTAGACGCCCTTCGGCCCCAACTCCCGCTGCAAACCCTGACTCAAATAGAGCACGAACGCCTTGGTCGCGCCGTAGACGGTCATGCCGAACTCCGGCGCGAGGCCGACGACAGAGCCGATATTGACGATCGCCCCGCGCCCGACCTCGGCGAGCCGCGGCGCGATCGCGCGCGAAAGCCGAGTCAGCGCCGTCACGTTGAGGGCGATCAGGTTGGCGGCGATGTCGCCGGTCTGGCTCAAAAACTCGCCGCCCGCCGCCGCGCCTGCGTTGTTGACGAGGATTTCAATGCGCGCGTCGCTGCCAAGTTTCGCTTCGACCGCGGCGAGGTCTGCGGGGTCCGTCAGATCGGCGCGAACCACCTCGACGGCGACGTCGGTTTCTCGCGCCAACCGCGCCGCGAGCGCTTCGAGGCGCGAAAGGTCGCGCGCGACGAGCACGAGATCGTGGCCGCGCTTCGCAAAACGTTCGGCGTAGACGGCGCCGATGCCGGAGGAAGCGCCGGTGACGAGGACTTTGGGCTTGGCGGACATGGATTTATTCCCTATGTCTATTCATGACGGTCGTCATGTTACGCAAACATTATGGTCGTCATCATTAAAGTCAAGGACGCCCGTGCGGCGTTTGTGAGATTCGCCACATGAAAGTGAGTCGCGATCAGGTCGAGGCCAACCGCAGCGCGATCTTGGAGGCCGCCGGTCGGCTGTTCCGGGAGCGCGGCTTCGACGGCGTCAGCGTGTCCGACGTGATGAAGGCGGCCGGGCTCACGCACGGCGCGTTCTACGGCTATTTTCGCTCCAAGGACGATCTCGTCGCCGCCACGCTCGCCGAGCTGAACGCCGCGCCCCGGCCCCGTCGCGAATGGGCGGATAACGTCGCGCGCTACCTGTCGCCGGCGCATCGCGACGACGGCGCCGGCGGCTGTCCGGTCGCGGCGTTGGCGGCCGACACCGCCCGGGAGGCGCCGCAGGCGCGGGCGGCGATGACGCGGAGCGTCGAGCGGATGATCGCGCGACTCGGCGAGACCGCGCCGGGCGCCGATGAACCCGCGCGCCGCCGCGCGGCGATCGCCGCCGTCGCGGCGATGGTCGGCGCGGTGATCCTGTCGCGCGCCGTCGATGATCCCGCCCTGTCCGACGCGCTGCTCGCCGCGACCCGCGAGCGACTTGCCGATACGACATTGGGCGGGTAGCCGGCCGGGATTTTTTCTGCGATTGTGCTTCGCACAATAGCGGGGCCTCATGGCGGTGCAGCGCGACAAACCCTGGATCTTCCGGACCTACGCCGGCCACTCTACGGCGACCGAGTCCAACACGCTTTATCGCGCCAATCTCGCCAAGGGTCAGACGGGCCTGTCGATCGCCTTCGATCTGCCGACGCAAATCGGGTACGACAGCGACGATCCGCTGGCGCGCGGCGAAGTCGGCAAGGTCGGCGTCGCGATCTCGCATCTCGGCGACATGCGGACCTTGCTCGACCGCATCCCCGTCGCAACCATGAACACCTCGATGACCATCAACGCCACCGCCTGCTGGCTGATGGCGCTCTATGTCGCGGTCGCCGACGAGCAGGGCGCGCCCCGCGCGGGCCTGCAAGGCACCACGCAGAACGACATCATCAAGGAATATCTTTCGCGCGGCTCCTACGTGTTCCCGCCCGAGGCGTCGCTGCGGCTGACCAAGGACCTCATCCTCTGGTGCGCGCGCGAGGCGCCGAAGTTCAATGGCATGAACGTCTGCTCCTATCATTTGCAGGAGGCCGGCGCGACGCCGGTGCAGGAGCTGAGCTACGCGCTGGCGACGGCGATCGCCGTGCTCGACCGCGTGCGCGCCTCGAAGCAGGTGTCGGAGGCGCGTTTCGCCGACGTCGTCGCCGCGATCTCGTTCTTCGTCAACGCCGGGATGCGATTCGTCACCGAGCTTTGCAAGATGCGGGCTTTCGTCGAGCTGTGGGACGAAATCGCGCTCGAACGCTACGGCGTGACCGACCCGGCCAAACGCCGCTTCCGCTACGGCGTCCAAGTCAATTCGCTCGGCCTCACCGAGAGCCAGCCGGAGAACAACGCCTACCGCATCCTCATCGAGATGCTGTCCGTCGTGCTGTCGAAGCGCGCGCGGGCGCGGGCCGTGCAATTGCCGGCCTGGAACGAGGCGCTCGGCCTGCCGCGCCCGTTCGACCAACAATGGTCGCTGCGGCTCCAGCAGATCATGGCCTACGAGACCGATTTGCTCGAATACGGCGACCTGTTCGATGGCTCCCAGGAGATCGAAGCCAAGGTCGAGGCGCTGAAGGCCGAGGCGCGAGCGGAGCTGGCCGCGATCGACGCCATGGGCGGCGCCGTCAAGGCGATCGAGACCGGCTATCTCAAGGAGAAGCTGGTCGAGAGCAACACCGCCCGGCTGGAGGCGATCGAGCGCGGCGAACAGATCGTCGTCGGCGTCAACAGGTACACCAACACCGACCCGTCGCCGCTCACCGCCGGCGAAGGGCTCATCATGACCCCGTCGCACCAGGCGGAGGCCGACCAGATCGCCCGGCTGCAAGCGTGGCGCGAATCGCGCGACGCACGCCGCGTCGCCGAGGCGTTGCGCGCGTTACGCGCGGCCGCAGCGAAGGGCGAGAACATCATGCCCGCTTCGATCGACGCGGCGAAGGCCGGCGTCACCACCGGGGAGTGGGGCGCGGCGTTGCGCGGCGAGTTCGGCGAATATCGCGCCCCGACCGGCGTCAAGCCGCAGGCCCGCCAGGGCGCCGACGATCTCGACGAGTTGCGCGGCGAGGTTCAGCGGGTCTCATTGAAAATCGGCCGGCGGCTCAAATTTCTGGTCGGCAAGCCGGGCCTCGACGGCCATTCCAACGGCGCCGAGCAGATCGCGGTGCGCGCCACCGACGCCGGCATGGACGTCGTCTACGACGGCATTCGCCTGACCCCCGACGAGATCGTCGAGCGGGCGAAGTCGGGCGTGCATTGCGTCGGACTGTCGATCCTCTCCGGCAGCCATGTGGCGATGACGCGCGAAGTGCTGGCCAAGCTCAAGGCCGCGGGCCTCGCCGACGTGCCCGTGGTGGTCGGCGGCATCATTCCGCCGGACGACGCGGAGTTACTGCGCGCCGAAGGGGTCGCAGCGATCTACACGCCGAAGGATTTCGCGATCAACGGCATCATCCGCGCCATCGCCGGCGTCGTTGAGAAGTCGTTCGAGGATCAGGCCGCCTTGCGCGCGCCTTCTCAGCGTTTAGGTTAGCGAAAGCTTAAATCGGCCGCAAACCGCCCCGAGGCTTGCGCGGGCCGCAAACTGACAACAAAACTTCGCGTCTCTGGCCGTCGCCGCGGCCGTCTCGGTCGCGTCTGCGCCACAAAATCGCCCGGCTGCTGCGGTTCCTTAACGCTAATAGCGGGATGACGATCTCGGCGCTTGCCGGGCGAATCATGGCGCGGCGCCGAGCCGCGCGAGACGGGGTTACAACTCATAATGTCGCATCGATGGGAAGTCTTCGGGACTCGCCGCGCGTTCGCGATGAGCGCGGCCGCGGCGGCGATCTGCGCGCTGGCCGCGTCGCCGGCGTTCGCCGCCAAGCGCAATAGCGACGATCAGGCGGAATGGCCGCAAGGGTGGGAAGTCTCGGATCAACTCGCGGTCGGCCGCGAATCGACGCCGACCCTGTCGCCGGCCACGGTGGCGGCGACCGAGAACGCCATCACCAAATATCAGGACATCGTCGGCCATGGCGGCTGGAATACGGTGCCGGGCGGGCAGGAGTTGCAACTCGGCTCCAAGGGCCGTGCGGTGCAGGCGTTGCGCGAGCGGCTGCTCGTCTCCGGCGACCTCGATCAAGACGCCGGCATGGGCGCGACCTTCGATTCCTTCGTAGAGGCGGGCGTCAAGCGCTTCCAGGTCCGCCACGGCCTCGGGCCGACTGGCGTCGTTGACCACGACACCTTGAAGGAGCTTAACGTCAGCGCCGACGACCGCTTGCGTGAGCTGCAAATCAATATCGTGCGTCTGCGATCCTATTCCGGCGATCTCGGCGAGCGCTTCGTGATGGTCAATCTTCCCGCCGCGTCGGTGGAGACGGTCGAGAACGGCCAGGTCTATTCGCATCACCGCGCCGGCGTCGGCCGCATCGACCGGCCCTCGCCGATCATGCAGACCAAGGCGATCGACATCAATTTCAATCCCTACTGGCACGTGCCGCCGTCGCTCATCAAGAAGGACCTGATCCCGAAGATGAAGGCGAATCCGGATTATCTGGCCGAAGAGAAGATCCACATCATCAACAAGGACGGGCAGGAGGTTCAACCGACCGCCGTCAACTGGAACACCGACGAGGCGACCCACTACAGCTACCGTCAGGACCCGGGCGCCGACGTCGACGCGCTCGGCGCGGTGCGCATCAACATCAACAACCCCTACGGCGTCTACATGCACGACACGCCGGAGAAGGGCGTGTTCGGCGACGACTTCCGCTTCGTCTCGTCGGGCTGCGTCCGCGTGCAGGACGTGCGCGACTATGTGGCGTGGCTGTTGAAGGACAATCCCGGCTGGGGCCGCGACCAGATCGACGACGCCATCCGCTCCGGCGCCCGCACCGACGTCAAGCTGGTGAAGCCGGTCAACGTCTATTGGGTCTATGTCACCGCGTGGGCGACGCCCGACGGCATCGTGCAGTTCCGCCCGGACATCTACAAGCGCGACGGCGACGGCCCGGGGCCGGTGGCCGACGCGGCGCCGGTCAAGCCGATGGCGTTGCCGCAGGAATAAGGTTTGTAGCGTAGCGTTGCGTTCGACGCCCTGCGCGAGCTTCGCGCAGGGCGTTTGTTTTTGGAGCGATGGGGCGGAGTTTGGCGGCCTCGTCGTTGCGAGCGGAGCGAAGCAATCCAGAGCGCCGCCGATGCGCTCTGTCCGATGGACGGACGATCTCGTGAAGCTGGATGACGATTTCCCGGCCGCTACAAACCCGACAAGAACGCCTCGATCGCCTGTTTCGCCTGGTCTCGCGCTTGCTCGCGCACAGCCAGATCCGTGCGCAGCTTTTCTAGATCGGTCTCGTCGGCGTCGAGCTTGCGCAGGTAGCGTTTCGACAGGTCGGCGCCGCCGGGCACGGCGCCGAACAGGTCCTTGATCCGCCCCTGATCCGCCACCACGGCGTCGATCTGGCCCTGGACCTCGCTTACCGCGCGCTCGGCGTCCGCTTCCGCGCCCCGCAGCGCGGCGAGCTTCTGCAACGTCGCGCGCGTTTCCGCGTCGACATCGCCCGACCGCACGTAGACGCCGAGCCCTGCGTCATCGACATCGGCGAGCGCGACGAGGCGGGTCTGTGTTCGCTCCTGCGTCACGACGAACGTCCGCCCGTCGCCGGCCTTGACGTCGAAGGGGACGCGGTAGCGCCCGTCCGCTTCGGGCGCCGGGCCGGCGGGCTCGGTCAGCTTGCCGCCTTCGAGCTTCGGAACAAAGACCACCAGCCGGCGCGGCGCCGCCGCTTTCACATGCAGGACCGTGCGGCGGCGCGTCAGGTCGTCGATCGTCAGCAGGCCCTTGACCAGGCGCGCGCGGGCGAGCGCGGTGGTGTCGGAATCGTCCTCCTCGATGGTCGTTTTTTGGTCGAGCGCGAAGCTCATCAGCCGCGTTTCGCCCGCAGGGGTCGCCGAGAGCTGGGAATCCCCGACATAGGTCGTCCCGGCCTCGGCGTTCTCGTAGATCGTGACGATGCCCGGCGGCAGCGCCGACTTGCCGTCATTTTGCAACTCGGCGGCGCTCAGCGGATGACGGCGGTCGACCCCGGGGTCGTAGAGCGCGATGCGTTCGACGGGGGCTTCGGCATCGACGATCGGCAGCGACAAGGTGCGGCCGCTGGCGACGCTGACCGGGGACGGCAGATGAAACGACACCTGCGTCTCGCCTTCGACGGCCGCGATTTCCGCTGCGCCGGGGCTCAATCCGGGTGGCCGAGCGGCGAACTTGGCGAGCGGCGAGGGCATCGCCAACGCCCTCGGCTCGCTCGCGGCGTCGGCGCGCAAGGGAATTCCCGCCCGCGCCGTGACCATCGCGCCGCGATCGACGCCGGGATCGAGCTTCGCGCCGATGTCCACCGGCGCCTCGGGACGATCGACCATATAGGCGTGGTAGAGCGCCTGTCTGTAAGCGACCGGCCGGCCGGAGACGAGCGTCAGATCAACGCCGCTCCAATCCTGGCCCGATAGGTTTTCGAGCGTCGCCCAACCTTGCAACCTGGCGCTTTTCGCTTGCACGTTCGCGTCGAGCACGAGACGATAGGACGCCTTCCAGACCGGGGCGGCGGCGAGATAGGCGACGCGCAGCGTGCGCTTGGCCGCGCCTTTCGAGGTCAGCCGTAAAACGCGCGAGCCGCGCTCGGCGTCGGCCGCCACCGCGCCCAGCGCCTTGGCGAGCGCCGCACGCACCGCAGGGTCGACGAAACGGACGCTCCCGGCCTGCTCCAGCACGAATTGTTCGAGGCCCTCGTCGCTCATCACAGTGATACGGTGGCGCTTTATCGTCTCGCTGTCGTCGGGCTTCGTCTCGGTCTCCTCGGCGACGGCGACGATGCGGCCCTTGAGCGTGTGATCGCCGCCGATCTCGATCTCGGCGCCGCGCAGCGCGGTCAGCAATTGCGGCGTCGATTGCAGGTCGGCGGCGGTGAACGGGAGCGCCTTGAACGTCTCCGCGAGCGGCTCGGCGCTGGCGAGATCGAGGCCGCCGACGCCGCCGGCGTCGTCAAACACGACGAGGCTTTTGAGGATGTCGTCGACCTGATCGAGCGGCGCCTTCAACTCGACTGTCGCGTCGCCTTCGACCTCCGCCTCGAATTCGTAAAGGCCGACGCCGCCCGTCGACAGCAACACCCGCTTCAGCGCGAGATCGGCGGCCTCAGCGCTGCCAACCATCAGCGCCGCCAGGGCGACTCCGGCCGTCAGGACCGCGTGCAAAGTGTGAAGTCGCATCGTCGCCTCCCGTGATCTGCGGACCGAGAAGATCGGCGTCGTGTGGCGGGATTGCAGGACGCGCGGAGGCGAAAGCCGGCCGAACGGCGTTTTTGTTGTGTTGAATGGGGCGTTGCCTCGGGTAGGCTTCAGCAGCCCCATCCGTCATGACCGGGCTTGTCCCGGTCATCCACGCCGGGACGAACAACGCCGTCACAAGGCAAAGCGCCGGCCGCTGCAAACGAAGTCGTAGGCCGTCCGGCAATCGACGCGCCCTGTCCCGACGTGGATACCCGCGACAAGCGCGGGCATGACGATGAGAGGGTCGGTCAGACCCCTCATCTTGATTTACGTCGGCGCCTTCGCGACGATCGTGCGCGAAATCCCGCGCTCGGCGCGCAGCACGATCAACCCGCTGGCGACGATGATCGCGTTGCCGATCCAGATCGCCGGGCTCGGCGCATCGCGCCAGATCAGCCAGCCGAGCACGCTCGCCCACAGGATCGCGGAATACTGGAATGGGGCGAGCGCCGACGCCGGCGCCAAAGCCAGCGCCCGCGTCATCGCGACGAAACAGGCCATCGCCGTCACGCCGAGCAGGAACAGAAGCAGCAGATCGGTCAGGCCTGGCCACAGGAACACCCAGGGCAGGGTGGCCCCGCCGATCAGCCCGGCGCCGGCGAATTGCCAAACGACGAGGTGCAGCCAATGCACGCCGCGCAACGCGCGCGTGATCGTCTGGCCGAGCGCGTACATCACCGCGCCGAGGCAGGCGAGCGGCGAGGCGGTCGCGAGAATGTCGGGCGAGGGGCGCAGCGCGATCAGCACGCCGACGAAGCCGAGCAACACCGCCGCCCAGCGAACCCAGCCGACCGGCTCGCGCAACACCGCCGCCGACAGCGCGGTAATCATCAGCGGCGCCGCCATATAAAACGTCATCACGTCGGCGAGCGGCATCGAGCGGGTCGCGTAGTAGAAACAGAACGTGTCGAGCGCCATGCACAGCACGCGCAACGCTTGCAGCCCGACCTGGCGACGATCGCTGAGGTCGACCTTGAAGCGCCACACCATCGGCGCCAGCACGAACGCGGCGCCGATCGAGCGCAGCGCTAGCAATTGGCCGACCGCGTAGTCCGCGACCAGCCATTTGCCGAGCGCGTCGTTGAGGGCGAAGAAGAAGATCGCGAGCAGATAGAGGATGACGCCGCGCCGTCGCGCCGCGGCGTAAAGATTGTCCATGATAAGGCGTTCAGAGAACCCGGCGCACCCAGCCGTAGCTGTCGCCGACCTCGCCGCGCTGGATGCCGACCAGCTTGGCCTTGAGCCCATCCGTGACCGGGCCGCCGTCGCCCTCGCCGATGACGAAATCACCCTGCGACGATTTGATCTTGCCGATCGGCGACACCACGGCCGCGGTGCCGCAGGCAAAACATTCGCGCAACCGTCCGCTCGCCGCGTCGGCGCGCCACCGGTCGATGCTGTAGCGCCCTTCCTCGACCGCGCGGCCTTCGGCCCGCGCGAGGGCGAGGATCGAATCGCGGGTGACGCCGGGCAGGATCGTGCCGCCGAGCGGCGGGGTCAGCAGCGAGCCGTCGTCGAACACGAAGAACACGTTCATGCCGCCGAGCTCCTCGACCCACTTGTGCTCGGCCGCGTCGAGGAACACGACCTGATCGCAGCCGTGCTTGCTGGCTTCCGCCTGCGCGACAAGGCTCGCCGCGTAATTGCCGCCGCATTTCGCCGCGCCGGTGCCGCCGGAGGCGGCGCGCGTGTAATTATCGGAGAGCCACACCGTGACCGCCTTCTTGCCGCCCTTGAAATAGGCGCCGACCGGCGAGGCGATGACGACGAACAGATATTCGCTCGCCGGCTTGACGCCGAGGAACGTCTCGTTGGCGAACATGAAGGGCCTGAGATAAAGGCTGCCGTCGCCGCCGGGAATCCAGTCGCGATCGATGCGCACGATCTCCTCGATCGCGCCGAGGAACAGGCTTTCCGGCACAATCGGCATCGCGAGCCGTTCCGCGGAGTCCTGGAAGCGCTTGGCGTTGCGCTCGGGGCGGAACAGCACAACCCCGTCCCCGGCCCGGTAGGCTTTCAGGCCCTCGAAAATCTCCTGCGCGTAATGCAGCACGGCGCTCGCCGGGTCGATCAGGAAGGGCTCGCGGGCGCGCACTTCCGCGTCATGCCAGCCCTTTCCCTCGGTCCAGCGAACCGTCGCCATGTGGTCGGTGAACACGCGCCCGAAGCCGGGATCGACGAGCTTTTCCGCGCGCTTCGCCGCTGGGGTCGGCGAGGGATGCTCGATATAGCGGAAAGGGGCGCGGATCTCCCGGCTCATGGCGTCCTCGTAAACAGCGTTTGGACGCCACGTTTAGGATCAAATGCGATGAGTTTCAAATGCCGGGCGCTGAAACGAAAAAGTCTCCAGCGACCCGAGATCCTCCAATCGCGCCAGAGTTGACGGAGCGGCGCGTCTACGAGCCGTTCGCGCTATTGTCATCCACCATGACTGGAAACATGCGGCCGTCGATCATAACCATGAGCGGGGCCATACGACCGTTAATCATCACCATCATGCGATGCATGTGGTGATGATGATGCGGAAGCGCGGCCGACGCCGAGATCGCCGAGAACGGCAACGCTAGAAGCGCGAGCGCGTGCAACAGTTTCGACATGTTTCACTCCTCTGAAGTGTTTGGGGGAAGTCGATGGCGCTGAACGCGATAGGGTTGGCCGCCGAGTCCGGTCTTGCAAAAAAGCGCTAAAACTGGGCCTGCGGCTCAATTTCCTCGACTTGAATCCCTGCGGCGTGCGGTCGAAGGCGAAAATCGACAACGCCGGGCGCCCGTGCCAAGGAGCAGCAGAGTAGCTCGACTTAAGGACGGACCATGCCTCGTCCCAACGCCATCGTTCAGGTCGGCCGCGGCGCCGGCGCCGTCCAATTCGGCCCCGACCTTCCGCTCGCCCTGATCGCCGGTCCCTGCCAGCTCGAAAGCCGGGCGCACGCGCTCGAAGTCGCGTCGGCGCTGAAGGAGATTGCGGCGCGGCGCCGAATCGGCCTCGTGTTCAAGACCTCCTTCGACAAGGCGAACCGCACTTCGGCCGGCGCCGCGCGCGGCGTCGGGCTGGAGGCGGCCCTGGCCGTATTCGCCGAAATCCGCGACAGCCTCGGCCTGCCGGTGCTGACCGACGTGCACGAAAGCGCGCAATGCGCGCTCGCCGCGCAGGCGGTCGACGTCCTGCAAATCCCGGCGTTTCTCTGCCGCCAGACCGATCTGCTCATCGCAGCGGCGCGCACGGGGCGCGCGGTGAACGTGAAGAAGGGCCAGTTCCTCGCCCCCTGGGACATGAGCCACGTCGTCGCCAAGCTGACCCAAGCGGGCGCCGGCGACGTGCTCGTCACCGAGCGCGGCGTCAGTTTCGGCTACAACACGCTGGTCTCCGACATGCGGGCGCTGCCGATCCTGCGCCAAACCGGCGCGCCGGTGATCTTCGACGCCACCCATTCCGTGCAGCAGCCGGGCGGGCTCGGCGGCGCTTCCGGCGGGCAGCGCGAGTTCGTGCCCGTGCTGGCGCGCGCGGCGGTCGCCGTTGGCGTCGCCGGGGTGTTCATCGAGACCCACCCCGATCCCGATCGCGCGCCCTCCGACGGTCCCAATATGGTGCCGCTGCGCGAGTTCGAGGCCCTCATTGCCGAGCTTCAGGCGTTCGACGCGCTCGCCAAGACACGTCCTGCGACCGATCAGTCATAGGTCGGTCACTAATCCGATTTATGACGGCGGAATGGACAAATATCTGTTCAGTTACGCTGACGCCTCCGACCCCCCGGTCAAGCGCGGCCTGATCCGCCTCGTCGAGCGCGCCACCGGGCAGCCGAAGCTGAAACGGATGTATCTGGAGAATCAGCGCCATCCGCGCCCCGGTGAGAGCTTTTTCGGAGCCGCGGTGCGGAAACTCGACCTTGACGTACGCTACGATTTCGCCGCGCTCGCCGAAATCCCGAGGACCGGTCCGGTCGTCATCGTCGCCAATCATCCCTATGGGGTGCTCGACGGCATTGTCATTTCTTGGCTCATCGAGAAAGTGCGGCGCGACTTCGTCGTGCTGACCAATGCGGTGCTCGCGCGCGCGCAAGAGGTGCATGATTTCATCCTGCCGATCGACTTCAGCGGCACGGACGAGGCGACGCGAATCAATCTAAAGAGTTCGCGCCGCCGCGCGCACACAACTGGAGCGCGGCGGGGTCGTGGTGGTGTTTCCCGCCGGCGGGGTCTCGACGGCGCCGGATCGCTGGGGCCGCCGCCCCGCGATCGACGGCCGCTGGCAGCCGTTCGTCGCCGCGCTCATACAAAGGGCGAAAGCGACCGTCGTGCCGATGTGGTTCGGCGGGCAGAACAGCCGGCTGTTCCAGATCGCCAGCCATGTCAGCGCCTCGCTGCGCATTTCGCTGATTTTCCACGAGGTGAGGGCGCGCATCGGCACCATGCTGCCGGTGGTGATCGGCAAGCCGGTTCCGTTCGCCGCGCTCGCCGACATCAAGGACCGGCAAGTCCTGTCGGATCATTTGCGCGACCTGACTTACGCGCTCGCGGTGGCCGATTGGGTGCGGCCGGCCGCGCGCAAGAAGCCGCGACCGCTGAAGCCGTTCCGCCGCGCCGCGTAAGAGGCTTCACGAACTGCCGATCAGGATTCCGAGCGCCAGCACCAGGCCGCCGCCGAGCATGACCTTGGCGACCGCCGACAGCGGCGGCGTGTCCATGTAGCGGAACTGGACATAGGCGATGATCGCCAGCTCCAGCGCGACCACGACGCAGGCCAAGGACGTCGCCGTCCAAAAATCGGCGATCAGATAGGGCAGGGTATGGCCGATGCCGCCGGCGATCGTCATCAGTCCGCAGACGAGGCCGCGCAGCAGCGGCGCGCCGCGCCCGGACAACTTACCGTCGTCCGCCAGCGCCTCGGCGAATCCCATCGAAACGCCGGCGCCGACCGAAGCCGCGAGTCCGACCCGAAACGCGTTCCCCAAATCATGGGTCGCGAAAGCCGCCGCGAACACCGGCGCGAGCGTCGACACCGAGCCGTCCATCAGGCCGACGAGACCGGGCTGGATGATCTGTAGGATGAACCGGCGGCGCTGGTCGTCGTCCTCGCCCTTACGCGCCTCGGGCGTCAGGGCCTGCGTTTCGAGCTGCGCGGCGTCGCGCTGGTGCTGCTCCTCGACGGCGGCGAGATCGCCGAGCAGCTTTCGCACGCCGGCGTCGCTGGTGCGCTCGGCGGCCACCCGGTAAAACCGCGCCGCGTCAGCCTCCATCGCCTCGGCCGCCGCGCGAACGCGGTCGATCGACAGCGGCTTGATGTGCCAGACCGGACGACGGACGATTGTGCCTTTGATGTCGTGGCGGCGGATCAGCGGAATGTGCTCGCCGAATTTCGACACGAACAGGTCGATCAGCGAGCGCCGGTGCTCGTTCTCCTCGACCGCCATCGCCTCGAACACCTTGGCGCTGGCCGGGTATTCGTCGCGCAACGCGAGCGCGTAATCGGCGTAGATGCGGCCGTCCTCCTCCTCGTTGCCGATCGCCAGCGCGAGCAATTCCCGCTCGGAAAGGTCAGAAAAACTTCGCATCGTACAAATCCGTCGCCCCAGGTCCGCTTTTTACGTTGCGGCAGCGTGGCGAGGCTTAAGGGCTCGCCCTTCGGCTGACAACTTCCCTTGAAGGCGGCGCCGGAAAGCCTTACGGGCCTGCTCTCGCCAAAAAGCGTGGAACTCCAGGTGGCTGACCTTCCCGAGTTGAGTCGGTTCAACAAGATCGTCGTCAAAGTCGGCTCGTCGCTGCTGGTCGATCGCGTCGGCGGCGTGCTGAAACAGGCGTGGCTCGATGCGCTGGTCGAGGACATCGCCGCGCTGCACGGCCGCGGCGCCGACGTGCTGGTCGTCTCCTCGGGCGCGATCGCGCTCGGGCGCACGATTCTCGACCTGCCGAAGGGCGCCTTGAAGCTCGAAGACAGCCAGGCCGCCGCGGCGGTCGGCCAGATTTCGCTGGCCCGCGCCTGGGCGCAGGCGTTGCACGGCAAGGATGTCGTCGCCGGGCAGGTGCTGCTGACGCTCAACGACACCGAGGAGCGCCGCCGTTATCTCAACGCGCGCGAGACCTTGGCGCGGCTGTCGGCGATGCGCGCCATTCCCGTCATCAACGAGAACGACACGGTGGCGACCAGCGAAATCCGCTATGGCGACAACGACCGCCTCGCCGCCCGCGTCGCCACCATGGCGAGCGCCGACTTGCTGGTGCTGCTCTCCGACATCGAGGGCCTCTACACCGCCCCGCCCAAGGACGACCCCGGCGCGACGCTGATTCCCGTGGTCGAGCGGGTCACGCCGGCCATCGAGGCGATCGCCGGCGGCGCGGCGACCGAACTCTCGCGCGGCGGGATGCGGACCAAGATCGAGGCCGCGCGCATCGCCACCCAGGCCGGCGTCCACATGGTGATCGCCGACGGCCGCGTGCATCACCCGATCGCGCGCGTGGCGGCGAGGGCCCCGTGCACCTGGTTCCTCACGCCCTCGACGCCGCTGCAAGCGCGAAAGGTGTGGATCAGCGGCGCGCTGGAGACGAAGGGCGCCGTCACCGTCGACGCCGGCGCCGCGCGCGCGCTTGGCCAGGGCAAGAGCCTGCTGCCGGCCGGTGTCACCCGCATCGAGGGCGTGTTCTCGCGCGGCGATTGCGTGGCGATTCGCGACAGCGTCGGCGCCGAGATCGGCCGCGGCCTCATCGCCTACGACGCCCTGCACGCCGAGCGCATCCGCGGCCGCAACTCGCGCGACATCGCCGAAATCCTCGGCACGCCGGGTCGCGCGGAAATGATCCACCGCGACGACATGGCGCTCGCCGGGGCGTAAGCGACGGTATCCGCCGACCGCGCAGATACCGATCAGACAGAATCGGCCCGTCATTGCGAGCGAAGCGAAGCAATCCAGCGCGCCGAGATCGTAGGATATAGTCGGTGAAGCTCGGCTCGGCGGAGACGTGGATGGCTTCGCTTCGCTCGCCATGACGGCGGTGCAACTTGATCGGTAACGGCTCTAAATCGCGAAATTCGGCAGGATGCGCCGCGTATCCGATTCCGCGAGCCGGCTGCCGGTCTCCTTGCGGCGGATGAAGTGAACCGTTCCTTCCGGGGCGATGTGGGTGACGCCGGCGCGGGCGGTCGCCAAGTTGAACGCCCAGTCCTCGTGCCCCAGCCCGGCGTCGAGGGCGTTGGCGGGAAACGGAAAGCGCCGGTGCAACGCGGCGGGCGCGAAACTCGCGCTCGTCCAGAAATTGCCGGCGCGCAGCAAGGTCAGGTCAACGGCGTCGGTCTCCATGTCCGGATGCACCCAGATAAGCGGCTCGGCGTCGCGCCCGAACACATAGTTGAGCCGCGGATGTGCGATGACTTCGCGCCCCTCGCGGGCGCGAACCGCCGCGGCCGCCGCCTTCAGCCAGTTTTCGCCCATCAGGTCGTCGCCGTCGAGGAACGCGACGAAAGCGCCTTTCGCGGTCTCGACCCCGAAATTGCGGGCGCGCGCGGGATCGCCGAAATCGCAGCGCTCGACCCGCAATGGCGGCTCGATGCGGCCGAGCGCCCGCGTGGTCGGCTCGTCGCCGCGATCCACCACGGCCACGATTTCGCAACGGAGATCGGGCGCCGCCGCGACGGCGCGCGCGGCGCTTCTCAAGGCCGGCACGGCGAGCCGGCCTTCGCCGTGCAGATTGACGATGACGCTGACGTCGGTCATCCGGCGAACGCCAGCAGACGCTGAAGCGATGCGGCGAACGCGTCGGCCGTGTGGCGCTCGCGAATGCGCTCGCGCATTCGTTGCGCGCGCGCGATCGCCTCTTGGGGGCGGGCGAGCGCCTCGCGGATCGCCTCGGCGCAGGCCTCCGGGCCGCCGTCGGCGCGAACCAGCCAGCCGGTGCTTTCGTCAACGAGATCGGCGACGCCGCCGATGTCGCGCGCCACGATCGGCAGGCCGGCGGCGCCGGCTTCGAGCAGCACGTTGGGCAGACCCTCCCAGCGCGCGCAATGCAGGAACAACGAGGCTTCGTGCAACGGCAGATCGGCGAAATTGTCGAACGGCCCGCGCGCCTGGAAATTTTCGGGCGCGCCGGCGGGCGCCGAGTCGCCGCCAAACGCGCAGACATCGACGCCTTGCAGCGCGCGGGCGACGTCGGCGGCGAGGTCGAGCCCCTTTTGCGCCGTGAAGCGCCCGGCCCAGAACACCCGCTGGCGCCGGTTCGCGCCTTGCAGCAGGTTGCCGGCGGCTTGCTCGGCGGCGGCCCCGTCGAGGCGAACGTCGACCGGCAGCGGCAGACAAAAGAACTTCGCGAGATCGGCGGCGTCGAAGCCGTGATCGGCGGAGAACTCGTGGATCGTCCGGCCGTTGTCGCTGACGAGGGCGTCGAGATTGTCGATGGCGCGGCCGACGTGGGTCCAGGCGTAGCCGGCCCGCCGGCCGGCGTCGTCGTAATCCTGGCAGAACGCGAACCCATAAAGTCGCATCAGCGGCTTCAGCGCGGCGCCGTATTTGACGATGAGGTCCCAGCCGAACCGGCTGTTGACGACATAGAGATGCCGACACGCCGCGAAGCGCAGGAAATTGCAGAACGCGACATAGGTGTCGTTGACGTCATCGACCTCGCGGGCGATCCGCGCGACGCTGAGCCGTTGCGACAGAGGCGCCCAGTCGAGCGCCTCGACTGCATCGTCCTGCGTGCAGACGATCAGCACGCGGATGTCGGGATCGCATTCCAACAGACCACGCGCGAGATGCAGGACGGCGCGGTCGGCGCCGCCGCGCTTCAGCCACGGCGTCATGATGACATGGGCGTGCGGGTAGCGTCCCGCCGCCTTGGCGAGCAGCGGATAGAGCCGGAATTCGCGGCGATCGAGATCGTAGCCGTGCATCAGCGTCGTCGCGCCGACGTCGGCGAAGGGTTTGACGATATCGGGATCAAGCGTCCCCGCCGCCTCGATTTGCGCCGCGACGCGGCCGATCGGCCCGCGATCGCGCGGCGTGCGCCGTCCCTCCGCCGCACCGATCCGCGCGTAGTGGAGCAGCGGATTCATGCCGCGCGCGTCGGGATAGAGGCGCCAATAGCCGAAGCCGTCGAAATCGGCGGACGGATTGACCTCCTCGGCGTTGCTCGTCAGGTAGAACAGCAACGCCGGGCGATCGTCGCTGGGCGATAGTCGGTCTTGCTGCGCCTTGAGATAGGCGGGATCGATGAGTTCATGCGGAGTCAGCTCGGCGCCGCGCGATTGCAGATAGGCGGTCAGCGGATCGCCGTTGAAGCCGGGCGCCAACTGCGACCTGATGAGCTTGAGATCGACGAGCGGGTGGGGGTTGCGACCCTCGTAACAGCCGTTTTCGACGTAATGACGCAACAGATTGACCCCCGCCGCGACGACGTCGGGATTGCGCTCGGCATAGAACGCCGAGTCGAACAGCGGGTGCGGCGGGATGCGCGCAGCGTCGCCGTCACGGACGAAATGTTCGAGCGGGTCGACCTGATCGAGCGATACCCCGCGCGCCCGGGCCGCGGCGGCGTAAAATCTGGCGTCGAACAGCGGCGAGAGGCGCAACTTCGCTATGGTCTCGGCCGCGCGCGGGTCTTCCGCCGCGGCGGCGGCATCGCCGCCGCTCAGCCGCAAGGCTGAGGCGACAGATTTCACCTCGAAGCGCACGCTGGGTCTTCCTTCCGCGGCGACACTTGTAAACATGTCTGTTGGGGCCAGGGAAGCGAAATCGCCGCGCCGCCGACGCGACGAGGACCATCAAGCCCAATTGATCCACAGGTGCTTGGGGATTTCGCGCGCTGCGGGCGCTTCGTAGGCGAACTGGCCTCCGCCGAGTTTGACGAAACCCGCCTTCTCGTAGACGTCGCGACAGGGCATATTGGCCGCCGTTTCGACGATCGTGGCCGTGATGGGTCGCAGGTCGCCGCCGCCGCGGATGGTGCGGATGAGGAAGTCAAGCACCCCGACCTCGACCTCAAGCCCCAGCACCCGGCAGCTCATCACGAATTGCGTCACCTTCATCGGTTGCAGCAGGATCACGCCGACGAGTCCGTATTCGGTGAACTTGTCCTCGACGTTGAACGTGATGATCTGTCCGTCGTCGGCGAAGAACGCGTTGATTTCCTGAAGCGTCCAGCGCTTGCCGTCGGTGTTGAACTGGTTGGTCTTGTTGAGCAGTTCGAACGCGCGGGCGAAGCGCGGATCGCTGGCGCTGATGAAGCGGCCGACGGAGACGCGGGCGTTGAGGTTGGCCAGGAATTCCTCGCGCGTGAGCGAATTGCGCTCGGTCTCGCGCTCCATCTGCTTGCGCATCATGGTGTCGCGCTGCGCCGACTCGCGGGTCAGCACGCGGATTTGCGTCTCCGGCGCGGCGAGCAGGATGCGCCGGGTGTTGAACGGGTTGTCGCCGATCGTGCGCAGGCCCGGAAAGGCGGCGCGCACCGATTCGCGCTCGACCGGATTGTCGTCGACGAACAGCACGTTGCGCGGCGTCAGGCTCACCGAGGCAATGATGCGGCCGATGCTTTCGGCTTTCGTCTGCCAGCCAATCTCGACGGCGACGAAATCCTCGAGCTTGATCCATTGCAGCGGCACCGCGCGCGACCAGCGCTCGCGCACCAGTTCCGGGCTGTTCTTCGAGCACACGGCGACGAGAATGCCGCGCGCCTTAAGATGGTGGATCGCCTCGTGGACGCCGAGCGGCCATCCCTCCCACACCGGCCGCTCGACGCCGTCCTGGTAGTGTTCGCCGATCAGGCCGCGCCACAGGGTGTCGTCGAGGTCGAAGATGACCAGCTTGACGCTGTCGATCTGCTGAATGATCCGGTAGTTGTATTCGCAAGCCCGCCAGATCGCGTCGATGAAATGCAGGCGCTGGCTGAAGCTGATTTCGCCGAGCGGCGGCACTTTTTCGATGCGATCTTTCTCCATCCGCACCCAATCGGGGAACCAGTAGCCGCCGTGGGTGAAGAACGAGATGTTGTCGTCGTAGAAGTGGCGTTTGCCCATCGTCGAGGCGATGCCCTCGGCGTCGATCAGATAGACGTTGCTGTATCCGGCGATCAGCTCGTTAAGCGTCGTGTTGAGGCTCTCGACGAGCGTGCGCAGATCGTACGTCGAGCCGACCGCCTCGATGCCAACCACCGGCGGGAGTTGCGGCACGATGAAGTTCTGCACGAAGGTGAGTAGCCGGTAGCGCTTGTTGTACTTCAGCGCATAGTCGAGCATCAGCTTCAGCGCCTGATGGGCGTTCTTGACGATTTCCTTGTTCATCTTCGGATTGAGGAAATTTCCGAAGCGGACGATGACATCGCCAATGATGCTGCGGATCGGCAACTGGATGTATTGGAAATCGTAGGCGCCTATGGGGGCAGGCGGCTCGTCGCGCAATTCCGCGATGTTGTTGTAGAGAACGAAGTCGAAGGCCGTCTCGGGGTGACGCTCCGACAGCGCCCGCACCGACGTGTCAAGCATGCAGGAGCCGATCAGCAGGCAGCGCTTGAACTTGATTTCGCTTGCTTGCAGATCCCTGGGGAACAGGTAGTCGGCGATATCAAGCATTACGATCTCCAAATCCCCGCCGCCGCCCGGAGGGGCGCGAGGGCGCGCGTGCATTCGGCGCCGGGGCTCCGCGTGGCGGCGTCGCTCCGGCGAGAAAGGTCGATCGAATCGTCAAGTCCCGCATTGCCGTGGATCAGGCCCGCCCCGAACAGCCACGAACTCCCCGCATTACGCGCGGCGTAAAATAATTGCCGACGGGACGCAAGGCGACGGTTCGCCGTCCTCGTCCGCGGAGCAAAGGGGCGAACGCGTCATTTGAGGATCTGGCCGCGGGTGGTGCGTTCGAGCACAAATCCGCCGATCACGGCGCAGAGCGCGAAAATCAGCATGTAGGTCTTGTCGAGCACGCCGGAGCCGTAGCCCTCGTAATAGGCCGAGCGCATCCATTCAACCCCTTGCAGGGCGGGATTGTAGCTCAGCCAATAGCGCGCCACTTCGGGCAGCGAATCGGGCACGATCATCACGCCCGAGGCGATCCACATGATGATGGCGAACAGCGCATAGCCGGTCACCCAGAACGGAAACATCGCCGCGATCACGCCGTTGATGAGCCCGAAACCGAGTCCGAGCAGCATGCTCGCTCCCAGCGCCGCCAGCGCCTGCAACGGATCGGCCGGAAAGAACGGAATGTCGAGGAGGGCGTAGAGAAGCATCATGATCGACGCGACGAGCCCGGCGTTGAGCACTTCCAGCACGCCGCGGGCGAGCAGAACGTCCATCGGCTTGACGATGGGGTAGCCGAGCAGCGGCTTGTTGAGCACGAGGCCGAGCATCGTGTAGCGCGACATGTAGTTGAACGCGGTGAACGGCACGAGCCCGGTCGCAAACCACAACGGCGCGCTCTCGCCGAACGGCACGGTGCGGTTCGCCAAGGCGTTGATGCCGAGCAAAATCAGAATATTGGCGAGCGGCCAGGCGACGGCGATGAGAAAGCCGGCGGCGACGCCGAAGAACCGGGTCCGCACGTCGCGCAACATGAGGGCGTTGATGACGCGCAACTCGACGCGCAACGTCGTCCACCCGGTCTCCTTGCCCTCGACCAATAGCGCCATTTCGCCTCACACTCGGTGATCTTCGACCACGGCGACGGCCATGGCGCCGATGCCCCAGAGAATCGTCAGCACCGCCCAGATCGCCAGCGATGTCCAGAACCGCTGCGGAAATTCCGCGTCCTCCGGCAGCGCCGGCGGCACGAACGCCTCGATGAAGATGCCCTGCGCCTCCCCCCGCAGCCGCGCGCGTTCGAGGCCCTCGCCGGCGAGTTCGTACATTTTCTGGGCGAATTGGCTGCGCACCTCCAATTCCTCGTACTTCGGAATCACGCTGGCGATCGTCGCGTTGATCTGCCCCGCGCCGGTCAGCTTTCCGCGCTCAACGGCGATTTGCTTGTCGAGCATGTCGAGGCGGGTCTTCAGCGCCTGGACCGTCGGCGCCTCGATCGACATCGCCTGGGTCGAAACAGAATATTCGCTTTCCAGATGAATGCGCTGCCCCAAAAGTTCGGTGAGGATCAGCCCGGTCTGTTTGGCCTCGCTGGTCGGGTCGATCAGCCCGACCTTCTCACGTAGCGCTTTCAGGTCGGCGAGCGACGCGACGACGCGCTTCTCCGAGCGATCCACCTCCGCTTCCGCTATCTTCGTCGTATATTGCCGGGACCGGGCCGAGACCGCGTTGGCGAGCGCTTCACTCGCTTCCACGACGGCGCGACAGACCGCCACGGCGTCCTCGGGACGGAACGCCTTGACGGTCACGGTGACGATGCCGGACGGCGCGTCGATATAGGCGCTGACCATCGACCGCCAATAGGCGAGCAGCCGCTCGGCGGTCGGATCCTGGTCGAGACGCGCCCAGAAATCGGCGCCCGGCCGCCGGAATATCTCGCGCAGGTTCAGCGTTTTGGAGACGTCGTCGATCGCGGCGCGGCTGCGGATATAGGCGGCCACCATATAGGCGTCCTGGTTCGCCATGCCGCCGCCGCCCGCGCCTTTCATGGCCGACTTCAGCTTGTCGATCTTGTCGGACGACAGTTCATATTTTGAACTGACCACCGCGAACCGGGCTTCCGCCGCGTACTGGTCGGAAGCGATCAGCGCCAGATAGAGCGTCGCGATGATCGCCGGCGCCGCGACGAGAATGAGAAAGCTCAACAGATACCTGCGCCCGCCGGAGGCTGTGAGCGGCGCCGCATCGACGTCCGCCTGCGCCGATCTGCGGCTGACCTTCGCCAGCAGTTGCGACCAGTGAGCGGGAGAAAGCGCGGCGCGGCCGACCAGGGTCAGCTTCGGCGTGACCGCTTCCCGCTCTAAAATCTCGGCCTTCGATTCAGCCATCGGCACCTCGCATCCCGTCGCCTTCTACGCCGATACCGGCAATTTGGCGCCCGGCGCGCCGGGAGCTACGCCGGCCTTCCGGTAGGCTTCGGCGATGTGACTGTAAAGATGAAGATCAAGTTCAAGCAAACCGTCAACGGCGCGCGACGATTTCAGCAGCTTGGCGAGCGCCGTCACCCCCGGCAGCCGGTCGACCGCCGGGAAGGACGCGAGCGGAACCTCGGTCAGCTCCGCCAACGCCTTGAGAAACACGTTCGGCGCGCGCCGCAGCCCGACGATCTCGAACGTCGACAACGCGTCGAGCGCCAGCGTCAAGGCGCGCGGACTCAGCGTTTCTTCCGGAAACAGGCTGGTCAATTGCATGGTGACCGGGTTCGACAACAGCGCCGCGACGTCGCGCGGCATGTCCCGCAGCACGCGCGATATGGCGCGCTCGTCCGTCAATGACAGCGAGGCCGCGAAGGCGATCAGCGGCTTCAGGGCGTTGGAGTCGCGCTCGCCGAGCAATTCGGCGCCCATTTCGCTCATCTGCCGCAACACCAGCAACCGCTCCGCCAGCTCCTCGTAGGGATGGTGCATGATGAACACGGTCTGGAAATAGGATTGCAGATAATGCTCGACGGACTTGTACAAAATGCGCCCGGAAAGATAGACAGAATCGAGGTGCCAAAGGGTAAGTAGCTGCATGAACGTTTCGCGGCCATGATTTTCCACACGAGTGGCGTAATATTGAAACTTTGGATCGACCGTCTGGTCGATGCGCCAAAGCGGCAACAGGTGGGTTTCCAGTCTGAAAATCTTCTTCGAAATATGCGCCGGCTTGCGCCGGCGAAATAGGAGTTGGTTCGAGTCTTTCTCCCACAGCTCCAGATCTTCGTATTTATCGAGATTGGGGCAATTGTAGATGTCGATATAGTATCGGCAATTGTGCGTTACGTGGCGGTTCGGCGCCACCTGGTATTCCATGGGGTGATTGGCGCGCGAGGTGAAGATGTCGCGGCCGGCGTTGCGCAGGACGACGGTGGCGTATTTGTCGTAAGCGTCCGGGATGACATAGCCTTTGATGATGACGCCGACGTCGCCCTCGAGGTTGAACAACATTGCGAACCTCAGGCCATGTTGTTCCTGACGAGCACCCCTATGCCGCAGAGCAATGACCAGAGGATCATGCCTCCGCCGGCCACAAGCAAGGTGAGGAGTCCGCGTCGCGGGTAAAGCGCTTCCTGGGGCGTCGCCGGATAGACGAAAGTCTTGAAATAGAGCTGCTGGTTCTCCGCGTTCATTCGGGCGGCCTCCAGTGCCGAGGCGGCGGTGGCGTAGATTTTTTCGGCGACCTTGCGCTCCATGTCCAGTTCGTCGAAGCGGGTCATCGCCTGCGCGACCGTCGTCTGGCCGACGCCGGGCTTGTCACCGCCCGCGGCCGTGGTCAGCTTGCTCTCGATGTCCTGGAGTTGCTTGCGGGTGACGTCGATGCGAGTGCTGAGCTCGCGCATCTGCGGGGCGTCGGCGGCGACATATTTCAGCGAGGCGTCGTATTGGCCCTGCAGCGAAAGCAGATGGCTCTTTGCGTCGTGCACCAGATTGTTCAACGCCTCCTCGGACTTGTCCGCCTCGACGATGCCGGAGAGGTTTCGCTCCGTCTCCAGGTCGGCGAGCGCCTTCGCCACCCGCTGCGAAGCGCGCGACACTTCCGTTTCGGCGTTGACCACGGCGTCGCGATCCATGCGCGCATTGAGGTCGTTGACCATCTGTTCGCAGGCCTCCAGCGCGCCGTCGGCGACGCTTCGGGCGTCCTGTTGCGTGAACGCGTAGACCTTCAAGTCGATGATGCCCGCCGGCATCAGGATCGCCGCCGACGACATCGACTTCCAATACTTGACGAAGCGTTCGATCGGCTTGTCCTTCTTGAACCGCGCGAGCCAGTCCGCCTCGGGCCGCGAATATACCGTGCGCAAGCCGACTTCGCGCTCCAGCTTCTCCACCGCGGCGCGGCTCTGGATGTAGTTGATGACGATCTGGGTATCCTGGATCATCGCGATCGCCGGCACCCCAGTCATCGACGCCATACCGTCCGGCACCGGCGTGTCGGCGGTCGTGACCGTGAATTGCGCCTCGGAGACGTATTGGTCCGAGGCGAAGCCGTACATGTAGATCGCGGTCAGCAGCGTCGGCAGCACGACGAAAGCCGCGAAACTGCCGAGCACCAGGGCGCGGATAGCGCGTGCGCCGCGTCGCGCCTGGAAGCCGGTGCGGTAACGCGAATCGCGCGAGCGCAGCGAGACGCGGCTGCGCCGCGCCGCGTCGCTCAGCGCCACCGACACCGCGCGGATGCGTTCGAGCGTCGTTCCCGACGACGAGGCGCGCGGGTCTTCCTCTAACTCGAGTTGAGTGTCGTCCTCGTCCATGCCTCAGTCGTTTCGCAGCCTTCAGCGGTTCAGTCGGTTGTAGGCGGCGATCGCGCCGTCGAGGTCCGGGAACATGATGATCTGCCCGTCGACGATGACGCCGCCGCGATCGCAATATTCCTTCACCGTCTGCATCGAATGGGACACCATGATGACATCCGCACTCTTGCGCCGCGCCTCGAAGGCCTGCCGGCAACGCTCCTGAAATCGCGAATCGCCGACCGCCGTGATCTCGTCCACCAGGTAGCACTCGAAGTCGATCGCCATCGACAGGCCGAACGACAGGCGCGCCATCATGCCCGACGAATAGGTTCTGATCGGCGCATCCATATAGTCGCCGATTTCGGAAAAGTCGTCGACAAAGTCCAGCGTCTTGCGCACGTCGGCGCCGTAGGCGCGCGCGACGAACTTCACATTCTCCCGGCCGGTCATCAGCGGATGGAAGCCGGTGGCGAAGCCGAGCGGCCAGGAGACGCGGACGGTGCGTTGCACGCGGCCCGAATTCGGCAGCTCGGTGCCGCCGATCAGCCGCATCGTCGTCGATTTGCCCGCGCCGTTGACGCCCATCAGCCCATAGGAATGGCCGGTTTCGAACAGCACCGTGACGTGGTCCAGCACAATCTTGAGGATTCCGGCGCTGCGATAGAACTTGAACACCCGGTCGAGTTTTATCATCACGCTCCATCGACGAATGCGCCGGCGCGGGATCCGGCGGCGTCGCGTGGAGCGTGCATGCCACAAAAGAGCGGCGTTCTCAACGCGCTCCGCCGCGCGCGGCGGCGGCTCGCGCGGGCGCTCGGCCGCCCCCCCGCGCCCGGGACGCGGCTCGCCCCGGCCGAATTCATCGCCCACGCCGCCGCGCTCGCGGCCAAAGCGGAGGCGCCCGAGGGCCTTTGGCTCAGTTTCCTCGTTGACGCCGCGCCGGCGGACTCGCCGAGAACGACGCTTGCCGAACTCGTCGTCTGCGACCCGCGGCTGGACCCCGCCGAACGCTGGCGCGAGGCGCTCGGCCGCGCACGCGCCCCGTTCGTCGCCCGGCTCGACGCCTCCGGCCGGCTCGCCCCGTTCGCGATTGAGCGCATCGCCGCCGCGCTTTCGCAAAACCCCGACGCTTGGGCGCTCTACACCGACGAGGCGATCACCGAGCGCGCGCGGCCGGTCGAAATCGTCCTGAAGCCGGCGTTCGACCCGGTGCTGCTCGATTCGTTCGACTATTTCGGGCGAATCGCCGTCTACGCGCGCGCCGTCGCCGAGTGGCGCGAGGACGGACCCTCGGGCGACTACGAGCTGGCGTTGCGGATCGCCGCGGGCGCGCCATCGGGCGCGATCCTGCACTTGCCATATCCTGCCTTCCTCGGGCCGGCGCGCCCGTTCGATCCCGGCTGGGGTATCGCGGCGGACCGGCTTCGGCCGACGGGCGTTCCCGGGCCGCGCAGATGGCCAAAGGTGAGCGTCGTCATCCCGAGCCGCGACGCGCCTGCGCTGATCGGCCGCACGCTGGCCGGCCTGTTCGAGGCGACCGACTACCGCGATTTCGACGTGACCGTCGTCGACAACGGCTCGACCGACCCCGAGACGCTTGCGCTCTACGCGCGATTCGCCGGCGACCGGTTTCACGCCGAGGTCAAACCGGCGCCTTTCAATTTCTCCCGCGCGGTCAACTGCGGCGCGGCGCTGTCGCGGGGCGCGCTGATTCTGCTGCTCAACAACGACATCGAGATCGTCGAGCCGGGATGGCTCAAGGAGATGGTCGGTTGTTTCGACTATCCGGACACGGGAATCGTAGGCGCGAAGCTACTCTATCCCGACGGGACGTTGCAGCACGCAGGCGTCATCGCCGGGCTCGGCGGCTACGCCGGCCACTGGCATATCGGCCAGCCGGAGACGGCGCTCGGGCCGCAGCGGCGGCTGGCGTCGCGGCAGTCGCTCAGCGTCGTGACGGGGGCCTGCATGCTGGTGTCGCGGAGGTGCTTCGAAGCGCTTGGCGGATTCGACGAAGAGACCTTCCCGATCGCCTATAACGACGTCGACTTCTGCCTGCGCGCCGGGGCCGCCGGTTATCGGGTGATCTGGACGCCGTTCGCCAAGCTCATCCACCACGAATCGGCGACGAGGGGAAGCGACGAGACCGCGGAAAACCGGGAGCGGTTCGCGCGCGACAAGGCCGCGATACAGGCTCGCCATCATACCGACGTCCTCGAAGACCGCGCCTACAATCCGTGGGCGGCGCGGAGCCACTCCGACCCGTGGCCGTGCGCGCGGACGAGCCTGCCGGAGGCGCGGACTTAGACTTGGCGGAATTTGGTGGGGCGGCCAGCGCGCGTCATGGCGAGCGAAGCGAAGCCATCCAGCGCCGGGGCCACCATTGTAGCCTTCCGGTAATTTCGTAGATTTGCGCGAGAACGCGTCGAAACTTCAACTTTCGGCTCACGGAAGGGCTGGATGGCGTCGCTGCGCTCGCCATGACAGGGCTTTACTTGCATACCTCAACCTCGGCCAAATGCAGCACGCCCAGGCGCGGCAACAGAACGCGGACATAGCGCGCCAGAACCGGGGGATCGACGACGATCTCGATAGGCGCGGCGAACAGCATTTTCCGGTCGGATGCCGCGTGGGCGAAAAGCTGGCGCCAGGTCACGAAATCGAGCGAGGTCTCGACAACGAAACCGCGCAGCCGCTGCTCCGCGAGCTTGCGGTTGAACACGCGAACCTGCCGGATCGAGTATTCCGCCGCAAGGTCGACTACCCACCAAGGGCGCTCCTCATAGGCGGTGTGGAAGCCGTATTCCGCCTCGGTGTCGCCGTCGTTGCCGCCCTCGGCGTCGCGCCGGGGGTCGCGGGCGGCCGCGCGCGGCGAGACCGAGCTTTGCCAGGCGCAGCGCCCCAACGCCACGTTATCGAAAGCCGGAGTGCGGGCGATCGTCAGTCCCAAGCGGCCGAGCTGGACCGCCTCCAGGCTGACCCGCATCCGCCGCCGCGCCAAGGCGATCAACAGCGCCGCGGCGACGCGCGGATCGGCGAACAAGTCCACCGCGTCCGCGAGCGCGACGAACACGGCGGCCGGGTCGTCGGGCGTCTTGTTCAGCCGCTCCGTCATCAGATCGGCGAGCGCGGCGCGAAATTCGTCCGGCGGAAAGTCGGGATCGCCGCAGGCGAGAACGAGCGGCAGATCGAGCGCGTAGTAGGATTTTCGCGCTTGCAGATAAGCCGCGCCGCCGCGAACGGCGTGATAGAGCATATTGTCGGGCTCGGGCAGTTCGGAGAGGTGGCGCAGCAGGTGCGGGGCGAAGGTCGCCTCCGAATAGAACTCGCCGTAGGCGTTGAAATCCGCCGCTGTGAGGCCGATGTCGTTCGCCGCCGAAGCGACAAAGCTCTCGTCGTTGGGCCAATGCGCGTCAGCGTCGCGCAGGTTTTTCGCCTCGAAGCGTCGTCTCTCCAAAAGCCGCTCGACGGCGCCGGCGGAGAGCCGGACGACCGGGAAAAGCGCGCTGTAGACAACAGGAAACCGCCGCGCCGCGCGTTCGCGCCAATGCCAGCCCTTGTCCGCGACCTTGAGGCAAGCCGCGAGATAGTCCTCGCTCGCGCGCTCATCAAACAGGCGGAAGAAGTCGAGCGGATCGGCGAAGTTCACCGCCACGTCGTATTCGATCAGCCAATAGCGCCGATAAGCTCGGCCGAGCGCCAGCGCGTGATAGAACGCGTAGTCGCCGCAGCGCCATAGCGGCTTGTCGAACGCGACGGCGAGGCCGAGGCGCACGCAACTGTCGAGCGTCATCGACAGCTTCGGCAGGCCGCGGGTCTCGACCGGCCCCGCCGTTTCGTCGATCGCCAGCAGGACGTCGTAGGCGCCGCCGGCGGCGAGCCTACGCGCCATTTCGGCGATGCGGTCGTCGACGAAATGCGTGCGGATCAGGATGAGCGCCGTCATGGCCGCGCGAGCCAGTCGCGGTAGTCGTCGGAGATGTCCATCAGCCCGCGTTCGGCCATCGTTACGCTGTCGGCCAATTCGCGGGAGACGCCGGGCTTGACGAGATCGGCGCGCCACAAGGCTTCGAGCCGCGCGGCGTAGCGGGAATGGCGGCGGATCGCCTCCACGTCGGCGTCGGCCTCCAGGAACGCCGAGCCGGCTTTCGCCTCGCGACCGCGCAGCGCGACGTTCATCATCTTGTAGTGCAGCAGCGCCGCGGAGACGTCGGCGAACTTCAGATGCGTCGTCTCGTGGGAATTTATCAGCACGCCGGCGTCCAGCCGCCACAGCGGGATCTTGTGAAGAAACTCCTTGGCCTCGAACAGCCGCGCCCGGACGCCGCCGCCGGGATGCAGATAGGGCGGCCGCTCGAGGCCGAACAGATAATAGTCGTCGTCGTAGTACTTGTAGTCGGCAAACGGGGCGGGCTCGCGATTCTCGTTGAGCAGGCGCGGCGGGAACACGTCGAGCATGTAGCCGCGCACCCCCTCGAAACCGCGCGCGTCGAGATAGGCGATGAAACCGTCGAGCCCGACGCGCTCGAAGCCGGGATAGATCAGGTATTCGTCCATATCGAGCTGGAGGCCCCAGCCCTTCGCGCCTTCGCGCGCGACGACTTCGTTGACCCAGCGTCGCCCCGACCACGATAGCTGATAGCTATCCGGGCAATCGTAGACGATCACGTCGGGCTCGGCGAGCGCCAAGGCGCGGCTGTCGTCGCTCGACATGTGATTGAAGAACACGAAGCGCCGGACGCCGAGCCGGCGGTGGTGCGCCAGAAAGCCCGGAATCTGCGCCGCCTCATTGCGGAATACGACGTACGCCGTGACCTCGCCGGGCGGCGGCCGGTCGTCGGGCGAGACGCGGATCAACTGCCGGATCTCGCTGTCGACCGCCGCATAGTAATTGGTGGCGATCGACTGCCGCCAGAACGCCTTCGCCTCGTCGTGGCGTTCGCGCTTCGCGGCGGCCCAGGCGCGCAGCTCCAGTTGCTCGCGGCGCACGTAGCGCGCGGGGATCGCGTCGATCAGCGCGAGAGCCTCCGCGTCCTCGCGGCGGGCGATCATCAGCCGGATGCGCAAATGGTTCAGCCGCGCGTTGCCGGGAACGCGCGCGGCGACGCCCTCGATGATCGCGCCGCCAAGCTCGAACGCCCACGGCGTGCGGGTGTCGAGCAGAGCGTGACCGACATGGATGGCGTCGGCGACGCTCCACTCGCGCCCCTCGGCGAAGCGTTCGACATAGGCGCGCAGATACGCGTCGCCGCGGTCGGCCTCCCAGCGCAGCCGCGCCGTCAGCGCGTAGCCCGGCGCCTCCTCCGCTTCGAGCGCTTGCACGTAAGCTTCCGCCTCTTGCAGGCGGCCGAGGCTGAGGAGGATCCACACCCAGTGCGAGCGCAGGTTGAAATCCTCGGGGAACTTTCGAAGCGCCGCCTCGATCATCACGCTGAGGTCTTCGTGGCCGTACTCGCGCTCCTTGGCCAGCCGCAGGCGCTCGCTGGCCGCCAGCGGCGAATCCGGAAAGCGCCGCTCAAGCTCCGCGAGCGCCGCCGCTCCGGCCTCGTAGTCGCGCAGATCGTGAACCGCGCGCGCCAGTGAAGCCCACCATTCCGGCCGGGAATTGTCGGCGAATCTCTCGGTCAGGCGGCAGAGCAGGTCGCGCGCGCGCGCGATCTCCCCCAGCTCCATCGCAATCACGGCGCGCTCGCGCAGCGCCGCCACGTTGTCGGGCTCGCGGGCGAGGAAGCTTTCGAGCCCCTCGATCGCCTCCTCAACGCGGTCGAGCCGGAACAGCGCCCGCGCGCGGCCGACTTCGACTTGTGGCTCGCCGGCGGCCGCATATTTGTCGGCGTAGTCGCGCCAGATGGCGAGCGCGCGCTCCCATTCGTTGCGCTCCTCGGCGACCTGCGCGTCGAGCGGCGGCGCGCGCCGGTCGCCGGGAAACCGGCGGACGCAAGCCTCCAGGGTCCGCAGCGCCTCCTCGCGGCGGCCGAGCGCCCGCAACGCATTGGCGAGGCCGACGAACCAATCGAGCTCGGGCTCGGGGAAGCGGCCGTGCAGATCGCGCCAGACCGCCAGCGCTTCGGCGAAGCGTTTCTGCCGCGCTAGCAGATTGCCGAGGAACACCCGCGGCAGGGCGGCGTCGGGGAAGCGTTCACAACCCTCGCGGATCGCCGCTTCCGCCTCTTCCCCGCGCCCGAGACCCTGCAAGCAGCGGGAGCGCGCGACCCACCAATGCGGCCCGGCGCGTTTGGGAAAGCGCGCGATCAGTTCGTCAATGTCGGCGAGGCCGGCGCCGAAATCGCCGGCGACCTGGTGCAGACGCGAACTCGTCACCCGCGCCCAGACGCCGAAGTCGGTCTTGTTGCGAAATCGGTCGACGAGCTCGCGCAGGCCATCGGTCCGGCCCTGGTCGATCAGATGCGTCACCGCGGCGCGCATCTTGTCGGGATCGTTCGCCTCTAGGCCGGCGAGCAGGCCGGGGGGGTAGGGTCCGAGGCCGCGCAAGCGCGCGCAGGCGGCGATGATGTCTTCCGGGGCGGTCGGCTCGAGGCTCATGCGGCCTCCTATCCCAAAGCGATCTCTAGCGCATCGAGCGAAAGCGCGGGATGGAAGTAGGGGTCGTCGCGCAGACGCGCCGCCCAGCGCTCGCGAAAATAGGCGTGCTCGCCGGCGTAGCGCGCGTCGAGCCAGCGATTGGCGCCGCGCGAGGCGCTTTCGCGATGCATGAGCTTCGCGCGCGGCTCAAACACCGATTTGAAACCGGCGTCGGTAAGCCGCAGGCACAGGTCCATGTCGTTGTACTCGATCGGCAGCCGCATCTCGTCGAAGCCGCCGACCGCGAAGAATTTCCGCGCCTCGACGGCCAGACACGCGCCGGTGACCGCAGCCACTTCGCGCGGCCAGGCGAGCGCGCCGAGATAGCCGGGATCGTCGGCCCCGACGGCGCGTTGCACGTGGCCGGCGAAGCCGTCGAGACCGAGCACAACGCCGCCGTGCTGCAACCGCCCATCGGGATAAAGCAGCTTCGCGCCGACCGCGCCGACGTCAGGCGCGGCGGCGAAGGCGAGCATCCGGCCGAGCCAGTCCGGGCCGAGCGCCTCAACGTCGTCGTTGAGGAACAGCAGGAACGGCGCGTTGGCCTCGCGCGCGCCGGAGTTGCAAATCGCCGAGAAGTTGAAGGGGCCGGGACGGCGCAGCACCCGACGGTCCGGCCGCTGCGCAAGCTTTTCCATATAGGCGAGCACGTCAGCGTTCTCGCTGCCGTTGTCGAGCACGATCAACTCGAAGTCGGCTCCGGCGGGAAACGCCTCCAGACTGTCGACGCAGGCGCGCAACAGATCGAGCCGATCGCGCGTCGGCACCAGGATGCTGGCGCGTCGGCGGGTCGTGAGCGGCGCGGGCGGCGGCGGCGTCGCGATCGGCGCAGGCTCGCGCCGCGTCAGCAGCACGCGGCGGACGTGGCCGACGCGCGCCGTCGCGGAATCGACGCCGCCGGCCTTCCAGGCCGCGGCTTTGACCGCCAAAGGCTGGCCGGTGTAGCCGCTCGCCGAAAACAACGGGCTCCAGTCCGGCTTGAACCTCGGCGCGGTGCGCCGCGAGAGCGTTGAATCGAACGCGTCCTCGTCGGCGTAAAGCGCAGTCAGCCGCGCATCACGGTGCGCCGCGAGCGCGAAGGCGGCGAGAGCGTGCGGCTCCAGCCGGTCGCCGCCCGCGAGCGCGATGACGAAATCCTCGTCGCGGAGACCGCGATCGTCGCCGTTGACCGCGAGCGTCCAATGCGGCCAGACCTGGGCGGCAAGACAAGGTTGCAAAGCCTCAGCGTCTGCGGCGTCGGCGGCGACAATGCGAAACCTCGGCTGCGTCGCGAAGCCGGCGGGGCCGTCGAAGGCCGGGTCGAACGACCGCGTCCGCGCGCGACGCCACGGCTCATAGGCTTCGAGCGGCGTGGCGCCGAGCGCGCGGCGAGCCTGCAGCCGCGCGAACTGATCCCACCCGCGCAGCCGTCCCCACAGATATTTACCGGCGCGGCTCATGCCGAAGGCGCCGAAATGGCGAAGCACGCGCGCGGGCGAGAGGAGGTCCCAGCGATCGATGCGAAACGCGAAGCGGCCTTCGGCCAGCGTCGGCGAAAGGTGAATTTCGCGCACGTCGTCCGGCAGCCGGCCGATCCAGATCGCGCGTCCGAGCATCGCCGCCGGCAGCAGTTCGTCGTGAACCTGATGGCGTCCAACAAAGCGCAGGACCGGGCGGATGAGCGGATCGAGCAACCCGGAGCTATATTCGATCCGAACCCAGCGGCCCGCGCTCGACCGGGGCGCGTCGCAGCGCAACCACGGCTCCGCGCCCGTCGCCTCCCAGCCGTCGCCCCGCACGGCCACGTCCGTCAACGCCGTGAGGCCGGCCCCGCGGCGCGACAAGGCGGCCTACTTGATCGTTACTGCCGCTGAGGCCGTCGCGGCGCTGTTGTACAGCGGCGATACAACGCCCGCGTAGATGTCGAGAACCTTTTCGAATTCGACCGAGGGCGCGTTGGAGACATAGACCAGATCGCGATTGGCGACCTGGAACCGCTGCTCCAAGAAAAGGCTGTTCGGATTCGATCGATCGAGACGATAAACCACCGGCACCTTGTCCACGCCGTGGGCGAGCGGGCTGTCGGGCCGCAAGGCGCGCAGGACCGAGGGCTGTTCAAACCGGAACACGAACACGCCGGCCGCATCGGCGCGGTAATCGGCGAGGCCGCCGGTCTTGACGAGCGCCTCGGCCAAGGAGAGCTGGTCGGTTCCGAACGGGATTTCGGAATTGCCCGCGACGGCGCCGTTGGTCAGGAAGGTCTGGGGATCGCGCACCAGGGTGATGACGTCGCCCGGGCGCATATAGATGTTTTCCCGGGAATCATTGGTCACGCGCGCCAGCGGCACGCGGTCGGTGACGCCGCCGCGCTGCAAAACGACGTAGAGCTCGTTGGTCTGCATGCGCACGCCGCCGGCCTGCGCGATCACGTCGAGCAGCCGGTCGCCCTTGACGCTGAGCGGCATGCGCTGGCCGACGCCGATGCCCTCGCCGCCGAGCGTCACCGTGTTGCTGATCGGCTTGACGTCGTTGACGAGCACCTGCGGCTGGATCGCCTTGCCCTCAAGCGCGTGCTGAATGACCTCCTGAACCGCGCGCGTCGTCCGCCCGGCGACGACGACCCGGCCCGCGTAGGGCACGGTGATCGACCCGTCGCGACCGACCACCTGCTCGGGGATCGTTGCGCTGTTGGCGCCCGCCGACATTCGCTCCAGTGCCGCCGGGGAGGAGAACAGGCCGCCTGAACTCGCTTCCCAGATGGTCACGCTGATGATGTCGCCGACACCGATCACCGGCTCGGTCGAGGCGCGATGGTCGCCGAAATGCTCCGCGAAGCTCGATTTCGGCCGACGGCCGAGCACGTCGATCGTCGTCGGGTCGATATCGATGACTTCGTACGGCCGCACCGTCCCGTTGCCCGTTGCGCCGTTCAACACCGCCAGAGCGCTCGGACCCGCGGAGGGGAGGTCGCCGCAGGCGGCCAGTCCGAGGCCGAGGACCGCCGCGCACGCTGCAAATATACCTAGTCTCAAAACTTGCACCAATTCCCGCAGCTCCCGCTCTGGCCGACGACGATATAGCGGCTAATCGTTAACCCGTCCAACCCGTGCAAATCGGCGTGGAGCCTGCGGTTGTCGTTGTTTTCAGACACATAGCCGAAGTTCCTGCGTCATTTCGGCCACACTTAGCGACTTTCGCGGCGCTCCGTCACAGCTCCCGCTCCGGCCGGGTGAGCGACGCGCCATAAACCGGCTTGCGAGCATAGCCGACTAAGCCCTCAATTCTGCAAGGATATTCGCCAGCCAAACCCGGCGGACAAGCGCGTGAGCGCGGGCAAAGAACAGCCGCGTTCCGCGATGATTGCAAAGTATTTTAAACTTTCGATTAACCATGAGGCAAGTTTAGCAAGCGCTAACCCTAGTCGCGGACGACCGTCCGAACCATGCGGCGAGGCGGCGCTTGCCCGGCGCGGCGCGGCGTCGCAAGGTGGTCGGCCCCAGAACCTCGGTGAGGCAATTCATGAAATCGGACATCGAAATCGCGCGCGAATATACGCTCGCGCCGATCGAGACGATCGCCGCCAAACTCGGCGCGCCGGCAAGCGCCTTGCGTCCCTACGGCCGCACGATCGCCAAGCTCGACAGCGACTTCGTCGCCTCGTTGGAGGGCCGGCCCGAAGGCAAGCTCATCCTCGTCACCGCGATCAATCCGACGCCGGCCGGCGAAGGCAAGACCACGACGACCATCGGTCTCGGCGATGCGCTGAACCTGATCGGCAAGCGGACGGCGATCGCCTTGCGGGAACCGTCGCTCGGCCCCTGCTTCGGGCAAAAGGGCGGGGCGACGGGCGGCGGCCGGGCGCAGGTCGCGCCGATGGACGAGATCAACCTGCACTTCACCGGCGACTTTCACGCCATCTCGACCGCCCACAACCTGCTGTCGGCGATGCTCGACAACCACCTCTATTGGGGCAATGCGCTCGACATCGACACCCGCCGCATCGCCTGGCGTCGCGCGCTCGACATGAACGATCGCGCGTTGCGCGAGATCACCGTCGGCCTCGGCGGCGTGCCGAACGGTTTCCCCCGCACCGATCGGTTCGACATCACCGTCGCCTCGGAGGTGATGGCGGTGTTCTGCCTCAGCGCCTCGCTCGCCGAACTCGAAGAGCGGCTCGGCCGCATCCTTGTCGCCGAGACCCGCGCCAAGACGCCGGTCTACGCTCGCGATCTGAAGGCGCCCGCGGCGATGACCGCGCTGCTGCTGCGCGCCTTGGAGCCCAATCTCGTGCAGACGCTGGAGGGCAGTCCGGCGCTGGTGCATGGCGGCCCGTTCGCCAACATCGCGCACGGCTGCAACTCGATCGTCGCCACCCGCGCGGCGCTGCGGCTGGCCGACTACGTCGTGACCGAAGCTGGATTCGGCGCCGATCTCGGGGCGGAAAAGTTCTTCAATATCAAGTGCCGGCAAGCTGGACTTAAACCTTCTTGCGCGGTGGTCGTGGCGACCGTCCGGGCGCTCAAAATGAACGGCGGCGTCGCCAAAGCCGACCTCGCCGCGGAGAACCTCGAAGCGCTGCGCGGCGGCCTGCCGAACCTCGAGCGCCATGTCGAGAACATTCGAAAATTCGGGCTGGAGCCGATCGTGGCGATCAACCGCTTCGACAGCGACAGCGAGGCCGAGCTTGCCGGGGTGCGCGACGCCATGCGCGCGCAGGGCGTGAACGCCGTCATCAACGAGAGCTGGGGCCTCGGCGCCGCCGGGGGCGTCGCGCTCGCCGAGGCGGTGATCGCCGAGATCGAGCGCGGCCGCGTCGACTTCCGGCCGCTCTACCCCGACGACATGCCGCTCCTCGACAAAATCAGGACCGTCGCCCGCGAAATCTATCGCGCCGACGACGTCGTCCCCGACGCCGGGGTGGTCGCGCGGCTCAAGCAATGGGAGCGGGAAGGCTATGGCGCGCTGCCGATCTGCGCCGCCAAAACCCAATACTCGTTCTCCGCCGATCCGACCGCGCTCGGCGCGCCGACGGGCTTCGTCATGCCGCTGCGCGAGGTGCGGTTGCGCGCCGGGGCGGGGTTCGTGGTGGCGATGATGGGCGAAATCAACACCATGCCGGGCCTACCGCGTACGCCGGCGGCGGAGCGGATTCGGGTGGAGAAGGGGCGGATCGAGGGGCTGTTCTGAAGGGGAGTTAGCGGGAGGCGCACGTCTCGACGCTTCGTTTGGGAGCTTGACCCCCACGCCCCTCGATTTAACGAACCCTAGGGTGGGTATTGCGCGACGTCTCGGCGTCTCGCCCGCGACTTGCCCGCAGCAAGGACGGCGCACGCCCCCAGAATTGATTTTTGGCCTTGCTGAGGCGTACCACAATTGGTACCATATGCAGGTGAATGACCGCACGGCTGAAACCTATAACTTTGGTGTTCTGGAAATCCGCCGCTGGTCGCGAGCCGGTGCGGGACTGGTTGAACGAGTTGCCGCGCGAGGATCAACGGATCATCGGACGCGACATCGCCAAGGTGCAATTCGGCTGGCCTATCGGCCTTCCCGTGTGCCGCCCACTCGGAAATGGCCTTTGGGAAGTGCGTTCGTCGTTGCCGAGCCGCCGCGAGGCGCGCGTGCTGTTCGGCTTCCACGACGGCATGCTGATCGCGCTGACTGCCTTCATCAAGAAGACGCAGGTGACGTCCGCCGGTGAGATAGCTTTGGCGCAACAGCGATTGAAGGAGGCAGCGGAATTATGACCAAAAAGAACCCGCATATCGGCTCGACGTTCGAGAGCTGGCTTGACGAAAAGGGCATCCGCGAGGAGGTGACGGCCGCCGCCGTCAAGAGCGTCATCGCCGACCAGATCGCCGCCGCTATGAAAGATCGTGGCCTGACCAAGTCGCGCATGGCCGAGCTGATGCACACCAGCCGCGCCCAGCTCGACCGTTTGCTTGATCCTTCGAGCGGCGGGGTAACGCTTGAAACCTTGATGACGGCGGCCCGTGCGGTCGGACGCGAGCTGCGTCTCGAAATTATTTGAGTCGAGCGAGCCGCAACCATGTTTTTTGCGCCGCGAGCCAGCACGTCATGAAATCAGCCGCATAAGTAGGCGGCCCCCGGCCCGAATCCCGCCTCCCGCCGAGCCACAGCCTCGCCCCCTCACCCCCGCTCCCGCCGGTTCAAAAACGCCAGCCGCTCGAACAGATGCACGTCCTGCTCGTTCTTCAGCAGCGCGCCATGCAGCGGCGGGATCAGCTTGCGCGGGTCGCGCTCGCGCAGCGTCTCGGCGTCAGATGTCCTCGCTGACCAGCAGCTTGATCCAGTCGAGCAGCTCCGACGTCGTCGGCTTCTTCTTCAGGCCCGGCGTCTCGCGCACGGCGAAGAACTGGCGCAGCGCCTCCTCGATCAGCCGCGGCTTCAGGCCGGGGTAATGCGAATCGACGATCCGCTGCATCGTCTCGGTGTCGGGAAAGCGGATATAGTGGAAGAAACAGCGGCGCAGGAACGCGTCCGGCAGCTCCTTCTCGTTGTTGGAGGTGATGACGACGATCGGCCGCCGCTCGGCCTTCACCGTCTCGCCGGTCTCGTAGACGTGGAACTCCATGCGGTCGAGCTCCAGCAGCAGATCATTGGGGAACTCGATGTCGGCCTTGTCGATCTCGTCGATCAGCAGCACCGGCCGGCTATCGTGGGTGAACGCCTCCCACAGCTTGCCGCGCCGGATGTAGTTGCGGATGTCGGAGACGCGCGCGTCGCCGAGCTGGCTGTCGCGCAGTCGCGACACCGCGTCGTACTCGTACAGGCCCTGCTGGGCGCGCGTGGTCGATTTGATGTGCCAGGCGATCAGCGGCGCGCCGAGCGCGTCCGCGATTTCGTGCGCGAGCAGGGTCTTGCCGGTGCCGGGCTCGCCCTTGATGAGCAGCGGGCGCTCGAGCGCGATGGCCGCGTTGACGGCGGTTTTGAGTTCTTCGCTGGCGATATAGCTGGCGGTGCCGGAAAAGCGCATGAACGTCCTCAGGTTGCGAGAACGTTCATTGCGCCTTTCGCTTTGCGGATCAACCCTGCGGGGCGTGCGGCGGCTCGGCCGGGCTTTCAGGGCGCGGCGGCGGTCGCCGGTTGGCCATGAAGGCGTCGAATTCGGCGCGATCCTTGGCGATACGCAGCTGGTCGAGGAAATCCTTGAACTCGCGCTGCTCGTCTTCGAGCCGCTTCAGCGTCTCGGCGCGATAGTCGTCAAAGGCCGCGTTGCCGCTGGTCGAGGGCCTGAACCAGGCGCCTTGCGGCGCGAAACGCTCCATGCGGCCGCGAACGCGCTCCACCTTCTCCTGGGCGCGCGCCATCTTGCGCTCCCAACGCTGCATTCCATGGCTTCCGTCGAACATGGATCCTTCTCCTGCGCAAATCTGTCGCCAACGCCGCCGCCGGATGAGCATGAAGGCGAGCATGGCGAGGCCGACAGGCCACCACCACATGAAACCGAGAACCATCAGGACGATATGCATGGCGACCTCTCTGTGCCCTTCGTCGTGAATGTAATAAACATTTACATACGGTCGCGCCGCTGTCAAGCTACATAAGCGCAACCTTTCTAAGGCGCGCCGAGCCCGCGGAAATAGACCAGCGTCTGCGCCTCCAGCAGCTCGGCCGGCGTCATCGGCAAGGCCCGGTGCCCGCCGTCGCCGCGCCCGAACAGCGACGCGACGCCGTGCGCCATCGCCCAGATGTGCAGCGCCACCATCAGGGTCGGCGGGCAGCCGGCGGCGGGCAGGGTGGCGCAGAGTTTTTCGGCCGCGCCGCGCAGGACGGAGAAGGCGCGGTCGCTCGCGTCGCGCAATTGCGGCGTGGCGCCGATCGGGATGCCGGTCTCGAACATCGCCGCGTAGTAGGCGGGCTGAGTGCGCGCGAATTCGAGATAAGCCTTGCCGAGGCGGTCGAGCGCGGCGAATCCGTCGGGACGCCCGCCATCCCAGGCGCGCGAAAGCGCCGCCTCAAACTGCTCGAACCCTTGCAGCGCCACGCTCGCCATCAACTCGTCGCGGTCGCGGAAATGCCGGTAGGGCGCGGCCGGGCTGACCCCGGCGAAGCGCGCCGCCTCGGCGAACGTGAACCCCGCCGGCCCCTTCTTGGCGATCAGTTCGAGCGCGGCGCGGATCAGCGCTTCGCGCAAGTTGCCGTGATGATAGCCGCGCGGCTCGTCCTTGCTCCAGCTCATGTGATATGTCTTTACATCACATCGGCGCGGGCGTCGACGCGCGCCGCGCTCAGCTCATCGCGCCCTTCACCGTCTCGATCAGCTGCTTCAGCGTGAACGGCTTCGGCAAGAACTGGAATTCGAGCCCCTCGGGCAGATTTCGCGCGAAGGCGTCGTCGGCGTAGCCCGAGACGAACACGACTTTCGCCATCACGCCGCGCTTGCGCAACTCCATCAACATCGTCGGCCCGTCCATCTCCGGCATGATGACGTCGGAGACGATCAGGTCGATCTCGCCCTGCGCCTCCTCGACCACGCGTAACGCGTCGGCGCCGGTCTCCGCCTCCATCACCGTATAGCCGCGAGAAATCAGCGCGCGCGAGGCGAAGGCGCGCACCGCCTCCTCGTCCTCGACGAGCAGGATCGCGCCGCGTCCGGTCAGATCCGCGGCGGGCTTCGCTTCGATCTTCTTCTGGACCTCGACCACCGGCTCGGGAATGTGGCGCGGCAGCAGGATGCGGAAGATCGCGCCTTCGCCCTGCTCGCTGACGCAGAAAACGTAACCGCCGGTCTGCTTGACGATGCCATAGACCATCGACAGGCCGAGACCCGTGCCCTTGCCGACTTCCTTGGTGGTGAAGAACGGCTCGAAAATCTTGTCGCGAACGTCCGGCGGGACGCCGTGCCCGGTGTCCTGCACCTCGACCAGCACGTATTCGGCGGGCGTCAGCATTTTCTCGCCGAGGTTCGCGCAATCCTCGACGCCGACGTTGCGGGTGCGCAGCGTGATGCGGCCGCCCTCGCTCATCGCGTCGCGCGCGTTGACGACGAGATTGACCACCACCTGCTCGAACTGGTTGAGGTCGGCCTTGACCAGCCAAAGGTCGCGGCCGTGCGCGACCTCGAGTTCGACCTTCTCGCCGACCAGCCGGCGCAGCATCATCTGCAATTCCGACAGTACGTCGGCAAGTTGCAACACCTGCGGACGCAGCGTCTGGCGGCGCGAGAAGGCGAGCAACTGTCGGACCAGGCCCGCCGCGCGATTGGCGTTCTGGCGGATCTGCATGATGTCCTGGAACGACGGATCGGTCGGCCGGTGGTTGACCAGCAGCAGGTCGGAATAGCCGATGATCGCGGTCAGCACGTTGTTGAAATCATGCGCGATGCCGCCGGCGAGCTGGCCGATCGCCTGCATCTTCTGGCTTTGCGCGAAATTCTCCTGCAGGGTCTTCTGCTCGGTCGTGTCGAGCGCGATGACGCTGACGCCGGCGCCTTCGGCGCCCCGGGATTCCGCTGCGGAGACGAAGAAGCGCACGGCGCGCTCGCCCTTGCCCTCGACGCTCGCGTCGACGGGCGGGATGTCGGCCTTGCCCTCGGCGGCGGCGGCGATCGCCGCGCGCAGCGCCGGATGATCGCGCTCGGCGATGGCGCTGAACAGCGTCGCCTGGCCGCCCTTGATCGCCGCCGGCGCGAGCCGCGCGAAGGCGCCGTTGGCGCGCCGGACCGCGCCTTCGGAAGTCACCGAGGCGAGCGGCAACGGCGTTGCGTTGAACAGCCGCGAGAATCGCGCCTCCGCCGCCTCGCCGCCGTCCTCGCGCGGCGTCTCCGCGTTCGCCTCCAGCACCAGGGTGCGCGACGGGGCGGCGGCGCCGTCGGCCCCGAAAGAGACGCGATGGATGAGCCGGGCCGGTTTCGAGACGCCGTGGCGGCGCTTGAGATCGACCGCCATGTCGAGCGTCTTCACCTCGCCGGGCGCGCCGGCGACCACGTCCAGCAACGCCGCGCCGTCGGCGGCGACGATGTCGGAAAGCGACATCTGGCCGGGCGTGAACTCGGCGATGTCGTAGTCGAGCCAGGTGGCGAGCGTCGCGTTCATGTAGGCGATCGCCCCGTCCGCTTCGGCTGAGAAGAAGCCCGCCGGCGCGTGGTCGAGGTAGTCGATCGCGTGCTGGAGGTCCTGAAAGAAGGTCTCGTGGCGGTCGCGCTCGTGCGTGATGTCGCTGACCGTCCATAGCGACGTCTGGCCGTGCGCCGGGCCGGCGAGCGGGCGCACCCGCACGCGATACCACGCCGCTTCGCCCTGGCCGGCGAGCGGCGGCGACAGGCGCAACTCCTCGACCGCCGTCCCGCCGGTGCGCGCCGCCTGCGATAGCCGGTAGATCGCCTCGGCCGTCTCCGGCGCGCCGGCGAACAGCCGCTCGACGCTGCGCGCGTCGCCAGTCCGGCCGCCGGACAGCGTGCGATAGGCCTCATTGGCGTAGAGCACGCGGCTCGACCCCGACGTGACGGCCATGCCTTCTTCGCTGGTCTCTGCGATGGCGCGCGCCAGATCGAATTCGCTCGACCGGCCCATGACGCGGACGAGCCCGAACGCGTAACTCAGGATGCCGAACGCGCCGATGACGGCCAAAGCGGCGTAGGTGAAGGAATTGGCCCGGCGGCCGAATTCCGCCGGCCCGAACACCAGCGTCGCCGCCGAGACGACCACGGCGATCAGCATCAGCGCCATCAGGCCCGGGCGGGCGATCCGCTCGAGGCCCTTGCCAGCCGGCGTCGTGGACAGGGACGTCATGCGCGCTGTTCGCCTTTGCTGCCCGCGCGGAGGCGCGGTCCGGGAACCCCGATTCTCGTCCCGCGCGAGCATGCGTCGGCGCGTGGGGAATGGCAATATTTTGCTGGCGGCGCCGCCGCGCCGTATTTTCGTTGACTGTTCTCGATAATCTCAGGTTTTCATGCCGCGTTCGATTTGATACCAACGTGTCAAGGTCTTCGCTTTCGATGCGGAACTTCGAACATGGCGCAGCGAAGGAGAACCGTTTCCGGAAACGGCGAAGCGGTGGTCAAGGCGTGATTAATGTTTCAGTCGTTAAGTAACCTCCTGTCGGGCGACAGCCGCGCGCCGCAGTATTTGGTTGGCGCGCTCGCTTTTCTTGTTATCCTCGTCGTCCTTTACGGCCTTTACCGCCTGTTGTTCGCGCATCGTTTGCGCGCGCCCGGCGCGTCGCGCGCCCGGGCGCCGAGACTGGGCGTCGTCGATGTCTTCGGTCTTGACGGACAACGTCAGCTCGTCATCGTAAGACGCGACAATGTCGAGCATTTGGTGATGATCGGAGGGCCGAACGACCTCGTCATCGAATCGCAGATCGTCCGCAACGCGAGCAACGGCGTACGCGAACCCGCTAAGCTCCCGGCCGAGCCGATGGCCGAACCGCCGGCGGCGCCGCCGCCCCCGCGGCCGGTGGCGCCCGCGCCTCTGCCGCCCCGTCGCAACCCGCTGCGCCCGGCGCAGCCGGCGGCGGAAGCGCCGCCCGTCTCCACCCCGGCGCCGGAGGAGACTTCGATCGCGGCGCCCGTCGTCGCTCCCGAGCCGCCTCCGCTTCCGGCGGAAGTGCGCGCCCGGGTCACCCAGACTTCACGCGCCGAGCTCGTCCCCCCTAAGCCGCCCGCGGAGCCCCCGCCGCCGCTCGCCAAGCCCGCGGAGGTCGCCGCCACGCCGGAGCCCGCCATGAAGCCGGCGGCCGAGACGCCGCCGCCGCGAAAACCGCTCGCGCCGCCGCGGCCGGTTCCGCCGGGACCGCGCCCGACGCTACCCTCGCCGATCACGCCGCTGCGCCCGCGCCCGCTTCCCGACGCCGCCGCCAAGCCGCCGGCGGAGCCGAAGCCCGCGGACGGCCCGGCCGCGAAAATACCCGACGTCATCATCACCCCGCCGCCGTCCGCCTCCGGCGGTCCGCCAGCGGTTGCGACCCCGCCTTCGTCTTCAGCGGAAAGGCCGGCGCGTCCTCGCAAGGACGACACCTTCTACGATCTCGAATCTCTGGAGGCGGAGATGGCCCGCCTGCTCGGCCGCGACGGTTGAACGGAAGCGATCAGTCCTCGCGATAGACGCGCTCGCGGCGCTCGTGACGTTCCTGCGCCTCGATCGACAAAGTGGCGATCGGACGCGCGTCGAGACGGCGTAGGCTGATCGGTTCGCCGCTGTCGACGCAATAGCCGTAGGTGCCGTCCTCGATGCGCGCCAAGGCGGCGTCGATTTTGGCGATCAGCTTGCGCTGGCGGTCGCGCGCTCTGAGTTCGATAGCGCGATCGCTTTCCGAAGAGGCGCGATCGGCGATGTCAGGATGATTCTCGCTTTCGTTCTGCAGAGCGGTCAGAGTTTCCTTGCTTTCCGCGATAATGGACTCCCGCCAGGCCGATAATTTCCTCCTAAAATAATCTTTTTGTCTTTCATTCATAAACGGTTCGGCGTCAGACGGTTTGTAATTCTCCGGAACGACCGTGTTTACTCCCATGACATCGCTTCCCTCATCGCAGGCGCGGCCCTTATAACGAGAGACCGGTATAGGAACAATGACTGCGGAAGGGTCGGCGTAAAGGAAAACGATCTTATGACAGCGTGACTTGGCGGCGCCGGAGGCGGCTGCAAATCACGGTTAAAATTGGGGAGAACGCGCATGTATCGCCGCATCTTGCTCGCCGTGGATCTCGCCGACGAGGCGGCGTCGCCGAAGGGGCTCGCGGAGGCGCTCGAACTCGTCAAACTTACCGACGCCGAGCTTCGCCTGATGAACGTGCAACCGCTGTTGCCGGCGACCTTCATGGAATATGTGCCCGCCGATTTCGACGCCGAGCAGGAGCGCCGCGCGCAGGAGGCGCTTGCGGCGGTGGCCGCGAAAATCGCATTGCCGGCCGACCGGCTCTCGGTCATCGTCGCCAGCGGCGGCGTCTATCACGAACTGCTGCGGGAAGCCTCCGAATGGGGCGCGGATCTCGTCGTCGTCGGCTCGCACCAGCCGGTGGTGTCGGATTACCTGCTTGGCTCCAACGCCAAGACCATCGTCGCCCACGCGCATTGCTCGGTGCTCGTCGTGCGCGCGTGAGACCGCCTTGCGCGCGGCCTCCGGCCGCGCCAAATCCTCTGGGGCGGGACATGCCCGCGCGAGGATAGCGAATGACGGATTTGACGATGACGGCGCGCTTCGGCAGCGGACGCGAAGTGAAACGCATCGAAGACGAGGGCCTGTTGAAGGGTGTCGGGCGTTTCGCCGACGATTTCGCGCCCGCCGATCACACGCATATCCGCTTCTTGCGTTCGCCGCACGCCCACGCCCGCATCCTCGCGATCGACGCGAGCGCCGCCCTCGCCGCGCCGGGCGTGCTGGCGGTTCACACCGGCGCGGAGCTTGCGGAGGCGGGCGTCAAGCCGATCCCGCTGGCGCCGATCTTCAAACGCCCCGACGGCTCGCCCGGCGCGTCGCCGCCGCGGCCGGCGCTGGCGGTCGGGATCGCCCGCTTCGTCGGCGAGCCGGTCGCGGCCGTCGTCGCCGAGACGGCCGAAGCGGCCAAGGACGCGCTCGACCTGATCGAGGTCGACTACGAGCCGCTGCCGGCCGCCGTCGGCGTCGCCGCCGCCATCGCGCCCGACGCGCCGCTGATCTGGCCCGCCGCGACCGGCAACATCGCCGCGCAGATGCGGCACGGCGACGCCGCCGGCTGCGACGCCGCATTCGCCAAGGCGCAACACGTCGTGACGCTCGAACTCGTCAACCAGCGTCTCGCCGCCGCGCCAATGGAGCCGCGCGCCTGCGTGGCCGAGCCGACGCGACGGCCGCCTGACGATGCGTCTCACCACGCAGATGCCGTCGAGTTCGCGCGACGCGCTCGCCGCCGCGCTCGGCGTCAGCCCGAAGACGATCCGCGTCGTGGTCGGACGACGTCGGCGGCGGCTTCGGCATGAAGAGCGGCATCTATCCCGAGGACATCGTCGCCGGCTACGCCGCGCGCGCGCTCGGCCGGCCGGTTCGATGGGTCGCCGAACGCGGCGAGGATTTCCTCGGCGCCAGCCACGGCCGCGACGTCGTCAGCCACGCCGAACTCGCGCTCGACGGCGAGGGCAAGGTGCTGGGCTATCGCATCCGCTCGCTCGCCGATGTCGGCGCCTACGCCGGCACGGCGGGGATCATCATCCAGGTGCTGATCGGTCCCTGGGTTTCGACCTCCATCTACGACATCAAGACGATCGACTTTCAGTTTGACGCGGTGCTGACGAATACGACGCCGACGGCGGCCTATCGCGGCGCCGGGCGCCCGGAGGCGATCTATCTGATCGAGCGCCTGTTCGACGCCGCCGCACGGCAGACCGGCATTGACCCCGTCGAAATCCGCCGCCGCAATCTCATCGCCGCGTCACAGATGCCCTACACCAACGCGATGGGGCAAGTGTACGATTCCGGCGACTTCGAAGCCGTGCTCGACGCCGGCCTCAGGGTCGCCGACTGGACCGGGTTCCCGGCGCGCGAGGCGCAATCCCGGGCTCGCGGAAAGCTGCGCGGCCGCGGCTTCGCCTCGTTCCTCGAATGGACCGGCGGCAACGCGTTCGAGGAGCGCGTCACCTGCGCGGTGCTGGCGGACGGCGAGATCGAGGTCTACGCGACCACGATGCCGATGGGGCAGGGCATCGCCACCAGCTATGCGCAACTCGTCGTCGACACCTTCGGCGTCGACATCGCCAAGGTGCGCGTCGTCACCGGCGATTCCGATCGCGGGAGCGGATTCGGCAGCGCCGGCTCGCGCTCGCTGTTCACGGCGGGCTCCGCGATCGACGCCGCCGCGAAAGAGACGGTCACGAAGGGACGCGAACTCGCCGGCGAGGCGCTCGAAGCCGCCGTGGCGGACATCGAATATGCCGAGGGCGAGTTCCGCGTCGCCGGCACCGACCGAGGGATCGGCCTGTTCGAATTGGCCGCGCGCCAGCCGGAGCGCCGCATCTTCGTCGATTCGACGACGAAGGTCGGCGGCCCAAGCTGGCCGAACGGCTGCCATGTCTGCGAGGTGGAGATCGATCCCGATACAGGAATTGTCGAGGTGGTCGCCTATGCTTCGGCTAACGACGTCGGCCGCGTCGTCAATCCGATGATCGTGCGCGGGCAGCTGGACGGAGGGGCCGTGCAGGGGCTGGGACAGGCGCTCGGCGAGGCCGTGGTATTCGACGAAAGCGGCCAGACGCTGACGGCGAGCTTCATGGATTATGCGATGCCGCGCGCCGATCTCGTTCTGGATTTCCGGCACGAACTGGGGCCGGCCGTCCCTTGCCTCAACAATCCGCTCGGCGCGAAAGGAGTAGGCGAACTCGGCACCATCGGGGCGACGCCCGCCGCCGTCATCGCCGTAATCGACGCGCTGGCGCGTGCAGGGCGCGAACCGGAAGCAATGAAGCTGCAAATGCCGCTGACGCCCGCCAAGGTCTGGCGTGCGTTGCGCGGTGATTAGTGAACCGGCGGCGAGCCCGCGAACATCCATGTCGCGATGAAGCCGACGCAAACCAGCGCCACGGCGGCAAGCAGCACCCAAAGAACCGGCTTGCCGAGCGGCGCTTGGCGGGCGGTGTCGGCGGTGAGGACTTGCGGACGGTTGTCGTTATACATCGGCGGAGGAACGATGTTGTCTTCCTCAACGATGTGATTGGCGTCCTTCTCGACGAGCCGGGTCATGTTCGTCTCCTTTGTTAAGGAGGAGAACGTGGGGAGACGGGGACGGTTCCGAGGCTCTCTTCAGAGCCGCACTAGCGCTTGGACGACCAACGCGACCCGTTCGTTGCGCGCGCCGGGTCGGATCCGGCCCGAGCGCTCAAGGGTGGCGAGCCCATGGAGAGCCGCCCAGAACGTCTCGGTCACGGTTTCGGCGTCGCTGTTCGTTGGAGCCACAACAGACGCAATCGCGTCGAAGCCGGCCCTCAGCTCCGACCGGGTGTCGGCTTCGCCGAAGCGCAAGCCGGTCGGCAGGGTGAACATCGCCTCATAGAGAGCCGGCTGGCGCCGGGCGAAGTCGAGATAGGCGATCGCGACGGTCTCAATCGCCTTGCGACGATCGCTTGATGCACGTGCCGCCCCTTGAATCGTTGCCGCGATCTCCCGGAAACCCTCAAGCGCGACTGCGGTGACGATCGCGTCCCTGTTCTCGAAGTGAGCGTAGAGAACCGGCTGACTGTATTCGATTTCCTCCGCGAGGCGACGGATCGTGACGGCGCTCCATCCCTCGCTTTCCGCAATGCGACGCGCCGCCGCGGTGATGCGCTGCTCGCGTTCGGCCCGCTGTCTGCTTTTCCGCTCAGCGATATTCGACATTGTTACTCCCGACGTCGCCTCGTTCGTAGCACGACTTGATAAACTATCAATGCTAGATTATCTATCCGCAATCAATGGAGGCGCGGATGCACGGGATTTCGATGGGATTGGCGGGGCTGTTGGCGCTCGCGATCATTGCGATCGGCGCCCAGTATGTGACCTATCCGAGGACGGCGACGCGAAGCTTCGGCCTGCCGCTTCCCGAAGCGGGCGCGAACGTCGCCTGGTGGCTTCGCCTCAAGGGCGTGCGCGACATCGTCTTGGGGTTGGCCGTACTCGCGCTGATGGCGTGGGGCGGAAGCCGGTTGGTCGGCATTCTCGTGGGGGTCGAGGCGATCATACCTATCGGCGACATGTCGCTCATTCTCGCCGCCAAGGGGTCGCGCAAGACCGCCTTCGCTGTCCATGGCGCCACGGCCGTGGTGATGATCCTGACGGCGATTTGCCTGATTTCGGGAGCGCCCTGAGGTGCTGCACACCGTCTCGATCTTTCTTCTCGTCGCCGCGTTCCTCGGCGCCGGCGCGTTCAACGCGATCAGCACGCCCGCGACGCAAAGCGGCTTCGTCCGCTGGGGTTACCCTGCCTGGTGGGGCCGCCTGACCGGCGCGCTGGAGATCGTGAGCGCCGTTCTCATCGCACTTCCGGCCAGTCGGGGCGCGGGGCTGTTGCTCGGCGCGCTTGTTATTGCGGCAGCAGTATTGACCGTCGTGCGCCACCGAGAATTTTCGCACCTCGCGCCGCTCAGCGTCTTTGTCGCCTTGCTTGCGCTGGCCGAGTTCTTGGTGTGAGAAATTCCGTTTGCCAATCGTCATTGCGAGCGAAGCGAAGCAATCCAGCCTTCAGAGATCGTCTGGTAACAGGATAAAGCGCATCAGCGGCGCCCGGGATGGCTTCGCTGCGCTCGCAATGACGATCGCTCTAATACCCAAACTGCTCGCGCAACACCCGCTCGTCGAGCGAATGGCCGGGATCGTGAAGCAGCACCAGCGTCGTGTCGCGGTCGGTGGCGATCTCGACCCGTTGCACGCGGCGAATCTCGAAATGATCGGCGGTAGCGGCGACCGGACGCTTGTCGGCCTCCTTGATCTCGATGGCGACGCGCGCCTGGTCCGGCAGCAACGCGCCGCGCCAACGGCGCGGGCGAAAGGCGGAAATCGGCATCAGCGTCATCAGCGGCGCGCCGAGGGGCACGATCGGGCCGTTGACGGAGAGATTGTAGGCGGTCGATCCCGCCGGCGTCGACACCAGCACCCCGTCGGCGATCAACTCCTCCAGCCGCACGGCGCCGTCGACGATGAGCGTCATTTTCGCCGCCTGCGAGGTTTGCCGCAACAGCGACACTTCGTTGATCGCACGCGCGAAGGTTTTTTGGCCCTTCAGATCGATCGCCTCCATCGCCAACGGATGCAGGATCGACGGTCGCGCGGCGGCGAGGCGCTCGGGCAGGTCGCGCTCGGAATATTCGTTCATCAGGAAGCCGACGCTGCCGAAATTCATGCCGTAGATCGGCTTCGGGTGCTCCATGATGCGATGAAGCGTTTGCAGCATGAGGCCGTCGCCGCCGAGCGCGACGATGACGTCGGCCTCCTCGGGCGAGCAGTCGCCATATTGCGCCGCCAGCCGCGCCCGCGTCTTGCGCGCGTCGGGCGCGCTCGAGGAGAGGAAGCTGATCGCAAATGAACTCGTCGAGGCCGCGCGCGCGTCCATATCGACCCTCTCCGCAAGGGGGCAACTTACGACAGGGAGTTGCTCTGCGTAAACCGGCTCATGCCGGCGGCGGGATTCGCCGCCGGCGTATTTCGAGCCCCATCACCATCAGCCCGCTGGTTAGCACAATCGCCGCGCCGACGAGCGTGCGCGCATGCGGCCAATCGCCGAACACCACGTAGCCCCAGAAAATCGCGTAGCCGAGCATCGAATATTCCAACGTCGCCAGCAGCGACGCCTCCGCGCGCCGCACCCCCTCGAACCAGAGGTACTGGCCCGTGCCGCCGACGCAACCGAGCGCGCCCATCGCCAGCGCCTGCTTGAAGCTCGGCCAGATTCCGATCGCCGGCAGCATCGCCCCACAGGCGACGAGGAAGCCGATCGAGCCCGCCATCATCATCGCCGGCGTTGTGATCCCCTTGGCGAGCGAGCGCGCGAGAATGGTGGTCAGCGCCCAGGAGAACGCCGCGAGCAGCGCCAGCCCCACCGGCGCCAGCGGCGCGCCGCCCCCCGGCGCTGCGGCGACGAGCACGCCGCTGAAGCCCAGAATCGTCGCGCCCCAGCGACCGAGGCCAACGCGCTCCTTCAACAGCGGCGCCGACAGCGCCACCACGAACAGCGGCGCGACGAAATAATAGGTGACGAGTTCGGCGAGCTGCAGCGAGCGCGAGGCGCGGTAATAGGCGACCCAGGCGATCAGTATCAGCGCCGAGCGCAGCAGGATCGCGCGCAGATTGGCGGGGATCGTCAACGCCCGATAGTCGGTGCGATTGAGAAACGCGACGCTGAGCCCGACGATGACGACGGAGCGCCCGAACAGCACTTCGGGCACCGGCAGATCCGTCACCAGCGATTTCACGATCGCGTCTTGCAGACTGAAGGCGGCCCAACTTCCGAGACACAGCGCGGCCCCGACCAGCGCGCGCGGGGCGGCCTTGGCCGCCCCGACCGCCATTTCAGACATGCTCGTCTTCGATATGGGCGCGGATGATGGCGTCGAAATCCTTCTCCGCGGCGAAGCCGAGCGCCTCGGCGCGTTTCGCGTCGAACTGCGTCGGCCAGCCGGCGACGATGCGGCGAATCGTCTCGTCGGGTTCGCGCCGTATCAGCGACACCGCGTTTTCGCCGGCGGCGCGCCGCAGCGCCTCGATCTGCTCGGCCACCGTCACCGACACGCCCGGCATCGTCAGCGCGCGGCGCGCGCCGAGCTTGGCGAGATCGAGCGTCGCCGCGTGCAGCAGGAAGCCGATCGCCGCCCGCGGGCTCGCGTGGTGATGCCGCACGGTGTCGTCGACCGGCAGCACCGCCGGTTCGCCCTTCAGCGGCTCGCGGATGATGTTGGAGAAGAACCCCGACGCCGCCTTGTTCGGCGCGCCGGGACGCACGCAGATGGTCGGCAGCCGAATCGCGATCCCGTCGAAAAAGCCGCGCCGCGAGTAGTCCGACAGCAATAACTCGCAGATCGCCTTCTGCGTCCCGTAGCTGGTCAGCGGCGTGGTGAAGAACTCGTCGTGAATTTTGTCGGGGAACGGCGCGCCGAACACCGCGATCGACGAGGTGAACACCACGCGAGGACGATAAGCGCCGCCCGACAGCGCCTGCTCGCGGCGCAACGCTTCGAACAGCATCCGCGTGCCGTCGAGATTGATGGCGTAGCCCTTGTCGAAATCGGCCTCCGCCTCGCCGGAGACGACGGAGGCGAGCAGAAACACGACGTCGGGCCGCCCCGCCGCCAGCTTGCCCGGCGTGTAGAGCGCGGCGATATCGCAGGCTTCGGTGGTTATGGGAAACGGCGCCTTCGGCGGCGTCGGCGCGACGACGTCGACCGCCGCGAGGCCGGAGATTTTCGCCCCTGTCAGCGTCCCGTCGCGGGCGAGACGTTCGACGAGCTTGCGGCCGATCATGCCGGCCGCGCCGACCACGAGAATCTTCAAGAGCGCCTCCCGATGCGAAGCGCGTTGGTAGCGCGCGCCGGCCCGACCCCGCTAGCCAATCCCTTCCAAAAAATGTGATCCGCCGATCGAGGAAACGGATGCGGGCGTTCGCCGTTAGATACGTAAACGTGTACCTAAGATGTTGAAAAACCAAACGTCGTTTTTTCGACGTATTTCGCCGTAAAACGCCCCAGCCGGGGAGACAAAATAAGGAAGGCTCATAAGAGTTGGTTAACCCAGGAGCTGTAATGAAGGCGTTGATTTCAGGGCTTATTGGTGCGTTGGCTTTTACCTCGGTCGCCGCTGCCGATGAATACGGAATCGCTACCTATTATTTCCATCCGCGCTATCCGGTCAGCATGATCGCGGCGCACCGGACGCTGCCGTTCGGGACCAAAGTGCGCGTTCACGATCTCGACAACGGCCGTCATGTCGACGTCACCATCGTCGACCGCGGCCCCTGGGGCGACGGCCGGGTGATCGACCTGTCGACCGTCGCCGCCAACGCGCTCGGCATCCGCGTCTGCGGCATCGCCCACGTACGGGTGGAGCGGCTCTAGAGCCGGCGGACCGACGTCACTTCGCCGCCGCCGCTGGCGGCGATGCGCTCCCGCGCCTCCGCCAGCGGCTCGCTGACGACCGCCATGTGATAGCCGTTGGCGTGCAGCAGCGTCTCGGCGTCGCGCATCACGCCGACATGGCCCTTCCAGAACACGAGGTCGCCGCGCCTGAGCGGCGCGTCGATCGCCGCGCCGAGCTTTTCGAGCATGTCGCTGTCGCGGGGCGCGGCGACGCCGGCCGCCGTCAGCGCGGTTTGGGTGAGGCCGGAGCAGTCGATTCCCTCCGAAGTGCGGCCGCCCCAGAGATACGGGCAGTTTTCGAATCGCTCGGCGACGGCGACGAAATCCGGCTCTGTCTGATCGACCGGGGCCAGATGACGCGCCCAGTAGTGCCTGCCCTCCGCGTCGATCAGGAACTCGCCCGCCGCATCGACGATCGTCACGCGCGCGCCGAGGGATATTGCGCGGGTATGCGGGAGTTTGATGTTGGAGCCAGGATACGCGTGAGTGCGCAGCGCGGCGACACGGTGCGTGGGGGCCGCGGGGGCGCCGAGCGTAGCGGTTGCGAGATAGCCGACGTAGAGGTCGCGTTCGAGTTGCCCCCAGGCCCAGCCATCGCGCTCGTCATAGACCACGACGGCCTCGCCATAGAGCGCCTCGGTCTCCCACGCCGCAGCGGCGTCGGGGCGTCGCCGGAGCGGGACGCTGGCGGCGACGATGCGCGCCGGACGGCCTTCGACGAAGCGCGCGGCCTCGACTTGGCCGCGCAGCTGTGAAGCGGCGAGATCGGCGCGGGCGGGGGTGAGTCGGGGATCGAGGACCATGTGGGACATCATATCGCGGCCGGCGCGCGGCGGCCAACACGTCGAGCGGCGCACCGCAAGGCTGGCGCAATCCTCGAAACGCTCGGCGCTTGGTGGTAAAAGAGCCGCTATGAAACGCGACGAGATCATCAGGACGTTGAAGGAGCGGGAGGCCGACTTGCGGGCGCGCGGCGTCAGCCGCGTTGCACTGTTTGGCTCCGTGGCGCGGGACGAACAACGATCCGACAGCGATATCGACATCCTTGTCGATCTCGACCCTGCCGTCGTCGCGACGATGTTCGACTATGCGGGTTTGAAGGATTACGTCGCGAGCCTGTTTCCCGGACCCGTTGACGTCATTGACCGCGACGCGTTGAAACCGCGCCTTCGCCCGCGCGCGGACGCCGACGCGATCTATGCTTTCTGACGCCGAGCGCGATGCGCTTGAGGACATACGCGACAACATCGTGCGCGCAATTCGCTTCGTTGAGGGGCTCGATCTCGACGCCTTTCTTGCCGACGACAAGACCTACTATGCTGCGACGCGCTGTCTCGAAATCATTTCCCAGGCGTCTCGGCGTCTGTCGCCCGACTTAAAGGAGAGATTTCGAGAAATCCCCTGGAAGCAGATCGCCGGAGCCGGAAACATCTACCGGCACGCCTACGAGAACGTTCAAGAGCGGCGGATCTGGGCCACGATCCACGACGCTCTGCCTGCGCTTCTCGCCGTCGCAGACGCCGAGTTGAACCGATGATTTTCGGCCACGCGCGCGGTTCGACCCCCTCCCTCGCAAACTTGGCCGGCCGGATATAGACTGGCGCCAACGCGAAAAGGCCAGCCGCCCCATGACCGTCAACGTCCCCGTGCGCGAACTCGTCGACAATGTGAGCGTGGACTTCGAGCGCGCCCGCGCCATGCCGCCGAGCGTCTATACCAGCCAGGCGTTCCTGGAGGCCGAGCTGAGCGACGTGTTTTCGCGCGACTGGGTCAGCGTCGGCCGCGTCAGCGGGCTGAAAGACCCCGGCGACTACATCGCCTACGAACTCGCCGGCCAGCCGATCGTCGTGCTGCGCGACGGACAGGGCGGCTTGCGGGCGTTCTCCAACGTCTGCCGGCATCGCATGTCGACGCTGCTCGAAGGGCGCGGCTCGGCGCGCGCGATCGTCTGCCCCTATCACGGCTGGACCTACAATCTCGACGGCAGCCTGCGCGCCGCGCCGGCGATGGACCGCAACGCCGGCTTCTGCAAGGAGGACTACCGCCTTCCCGTCGTGCGCTGCGAGGAATGGCTCGGCTGGATCATGGTGACGCTGAACCCCGAGGCGCCGCCGGTCGCGCGAGCAGCTTGCCGAGGTCACGGCGCTGATCGACGATTTCGGGATGGAGGGTTATGTCGAGACGTTCCGCGAGACGCACCTCTGGGACACCAACTGGAAGGTGCTCGCCGAGAATTTCATGGAGAGCTACCATCTGCCGGTCTGCCACGCCGGCACGATCGGCGGGCTGTCGCGGCTGGAGGACATGATCTGTCCGCCGGGCCGGCGCATGTTCAACTACCATACGATCCTCAAGGACGACACGCTCAAGATCGCGCTCGCCCATCCCGACAACACACGGCTGAAGGGCGATCGGCGGCGCACGACGTTCCTGCTCTCTGTCTATCCTAGCCTGCTCATCACGCTGACGCCGGGCTATTTCTGGTATCTGTCGCTGCATCCGCACGGACCGGGGCAGGTCGACATCGTCTATGGCGGCGGCATGTCGCCGGATTTCGCCTATTCGCCCGAGGCGCAAGAGCATTTCGCCGCGGTGAAGACGCTGCTCGACAAGGTCAACGTCGAGGATCGCGGCTGCACGGAGAAAGTCTATCGCGGGCTGTCGTCGGAGCTCGCCGAGCCGGGGCACCTCAGCCATCTGGAGCGGCCGAATTTCGATTTCGCGCAATATCTGGCGGAGCGGACAGGCGGGTTCGAGCGGCGGTTCGCGTAGGTGGCGATCAGGACGCCAGCGCTTTGCGGGCGGCGTTGGCGATGAAGCCCGACCGAGTGAAGCCATTGGCCGCAGCGCGTGCGTCGATGTCGCGCAAGACGTCCTCGGGCAGCGTGATATTGACGCGCACCGTGCGCGGCGGCGGGAGAGGTGCGGAGACCAGAACCGCTACGCCGTCGTGGTTGGCTGAATCCGCCATTACTTGCGAAAGCGGTGACGGCTCGGGCATCGACTCTCCGTCGGCCGCCATCCCTTCTAGGTGAAAGGCGAGCGCCTCCGCCGCCATCGCTTGCGCTTCGTCAAGATCCGTCCCCGCCGAAACGCAGCCGGGAAGATCGGGGAAGGAAACGCCGTAGTCGCTGTCGGCGTCCTTGTGGATGATCGCGATATACTGTGGCACGGCTACCTCAATCGCAGCCCGGATTGCTTTTCGATCGCACGCAGGGTTCCGAGGGGCAAGTCGCGCTTCGGATGGGGGACGGTGACGCGCCCAGCAAGATCGGGATGGCGGAACTGGACGTGGCTGCCTTTCTGAGCGACCTTGCGCCAACCGGCGGCCTGAAGCGCCTTGATGACGTCGTCGCTGCGCATGTGGAATCATACTCGCGTTTCGTCGATGCGGCGCCGCCTCTCACATCAGCATCGCCGCGCCGCGATCGAGATACGTGTCGAGGAACTGCTCGATGCGCGGATGCCGCGGCTTGCCGAACACCTCCTGCGGGCCGCCCGCCATCAGCACCCGGCCGTGGTCGAGGAACGCGATCATCCGGCCGATCGAGGCGGCGAAGCCGATCTCGTGGGTGACGATCACCATCGTCATGCCGTCCGCGGCCGAGCTCGCGCATCACGTTCAGCACCTCGCCCGTCAGCTCCGGGTCGAGCGAGGCGGTCGCCTCGTCGAACAGCATGATCTTCGGCTCCAGCGCCAGCGCGCGGGCGATCGCGACGCGCTGCTGCTGGCCGCCGGAGAGCTGCGAGGGATAGTGACCCGCCCGCGTCTCCAAGCCGATGCGTCGAAGCTGCGCCATCGCGCGCTCCTCGGCCTCGGCGCGCGGCAGCTTGCGCACGATCTTCAGCGCCTCGCTGACATTGCCGAGCGCGGTCATGTGCGGCCACAGGTTGAACTGCTGGAACACCATGCCGATCCCGGCGCGCACCGCGCGAATGCCGCGCCGCCGGCAGCCGCGTGCGCCGGCCGGCGGCATCCTCGGTGAAGCCGAGCGGCTCGCCGAACACCTCGATCACGCCCGCATTCGCCTCCTCCAGGAAGGCCAGGCAGCGCAGCAGCGTGCTCTTGCCCGAGCCCGAAGGGCCGATCACGCAGGTCGCGGCGCCGGCGGGGATTTCGAGGTCGATCCCGTGCAGCACCTCGGTCCGCCCGAACGCTTGCTCAAGATGTCTGACGGAGATCGCGGCGGTCATGCCGGCGAACCGGAAGCGGGCGAGCTTTCGCTCAGCGAGGCGACCGAGGCCGGCGGCGATCTCGACCAGGCCCCAATAGCAGAGCGCCAGCAGGAACAGCGACTCGACGAAGGCGTAGAACTCGGTGCCGAGCGCGCTGATGGTCAGCGTCAGCTCCGGCACGGTGATGACCGACAGCACGGCGGTGTCCTTCAACAGGCTGATCGCCATGTTGACGCTCGCCGGCAGCACCAGCATCGTCATTTCCGGCAACAGGATGCGCGCAACGATCTGCGCGCGCGAGAAGCCGGCGCATTCCGCCGCCTCGACATGGCCGCGCGGCACGGCCTCGAAGCCGGCGCGAAACACTTCGCTGAAATAGGCGCCGCCATAGACGGACAGGGCCATCAGCCCGGCGGGCATCGCGTCGAGCGACAGGCCGGCGTAGGGACCGCCGAAATAGAGCAGGAACAGTTGAATCAGGAACGGCGTGCCGCGGAAAACCTCGACATAGGCGAGCAGCAACCCCTCGAGCCAGCGCGGCCCGTAGCGCCGCCCGACCGCGACCGCAAAGCCGATCGCGACCGCGCCGACGAGGCTGACGATCCAGACGCCGATCGTCACGCCGAGCGCGGCGAGAATGTCGGGCAGCTTGGCTGAGGATGAGGGCGTAATCGAACCTCACCGGAGTCCCCAGGAAAGCCGCCGCTCGGCATAGCGCCCGAGCCCGGCCACGCCGCGGTTGATGAGGAAATACAGCAGCCCGGCGCAGGAATAGAGCTGGATCGGCTTGAACAGCGAGGTGTCGAGATCCTGCGCCATTCGCGTCAGTTCGACGACGCCGACGACGGAGACGAGCGAGGACGCTTTCAGAATGAGGATCGCCTCGTTGACCACCGCCGGCAGGGTGAGCCGGAACGCGATCGGCGCGCGGATGCGGATGAGTTGCTGCCACGGCGGCAGGCCGACCATGTCGGCGCTCTCCAGCAGCCCGCGCGGCACGCTGGCGAAACCGCCGCGCAAATTCTCCGCCTGATAGGCGCTGGTGCAGAGCGACAGGCCGGCGATCGCCGCGACGACGCTCGGCACGTTGATCCCGATGGCGGGCAGGAGATTGTAGATCAGCAGCAATTGCACGAGCAACGGCACGCCGCGGAAGAAGCTGACGTAGGCGCGGGCGGGCCAGGAGAGCAGGGGGTTCCTCGACGCCCGCGCCGCCGCCACACCAAGACCGAAGGTGATTCCGAACACGATCGACGCCGCGCTGATGAACACGGTGTAGACCGCGGCTTTGACGAGCAGGAGGAAGAGAAAGGGGGTCATGCGCGGGCGTCAACGAAAAGGTGACGAGAGCGGCGGCCAGTCCAGCAGAGCCGCCGTCATCGCGAGCAAAGCGAAGCCATCCATGTCTCCGCCAAACCGAGCTTTCACAATTACCTTCGATCTCGGCGCGCTGGATTGCTTCGCTTCGCTCGCAACGACGGCGCCGACGCTATTTGTTCGGCGACCGATCCGTTCCGCGACAGTCAGGCCGCCGGACTTAGAAATTCGGCTCCGGCACGGTGTCGGGCGTGTCGAACGTGGTGCCGAACCATTTCTGCTGGATCTTCGCCATCCGGCCGTCCTTCTTGATCTTCAGCATCGCGGCGTCGACGGCGTCGTCGAGGCTCTTGAAGTCGGCGTCCTTGCGACCGATGAAGCCGAAATAGGTCTTCACGCCGAAGGTCGGCAGCACGACCTCGAACGTGTCGGGCCGCTGCTTGGCGACGAAGGCGATGTTGGGCAGCGAATTGCCGACGGCGACGATGCGGCCCGCGGCGAGATCGGCGTAGGCTTCGTTGAAGCCGACATATTCCTTGATCTTGATCTTGCCCGGCAGCTTGTCGCCGAACGCTTTGGTCTGCGCGAGCTGCGCCGTCGCCTTGCCCTCGCCGACGGTCTTGCCGGCGATGTCCTCGGGCTTCATGATCGACGTGTCGCCCTTGCGCTTCATCAAGCGCGACGGTCGCCTCGGCGATCGGCGGCGTGAAGCGATAGTGCTCCATGCGCGCCTTGGTGATCGTCGCCGGGCCGGCGACCATGTCGAACTTGCCCGCCTCAAGGCCCGGCAGCACGCCGTCCCACGGCAGCGTCACCCATTCGATCTTGACGCCGAGCTCCTTGCCGATTTCGTCGAACAGGTCGACGTTGAGCCCGACATGCTGGCCGGCGTCGATGAAGTCGAACGGCGCGAACTCGGTCTCGGTGCCGACCTTCAGCACGCCCGCCGCCTTGACCTTGGCGAGATCGTCGTCGGCGAAAGCCGCGCCGCTCAGCGCGAGCCCGAAGCCGAGCGCGACTGCGAAAAATCCACGTCTCAACATGCGATCCCCTCCGATGACGCCGCAACTTTAACGGCAATCGACGGGATGGCGCGCCCCATGTCAAGCGCGCCGAGCCGCCGCTTGCGCCGATCTTTTGCGCGCCGGCGCCGCATCCGCGCGCGGGCTGGTCAGACGACGGGCGACGGCTTGACAAACGCAGATAACTCTATGATACAGAGTTATCTGCATAGGAGGTCGCCGTGCTGCTTTCGACGCTCGTCAAACCGCCGCTGTTCCTGTTCGCCGCCGTCGGCTGCGCCGCGACGGCGCTCGGCGCGATGCTATCGACGCCGCTGCATGCGCCGCCGCCGCTCGCCTCCATTCACCAAAGCGCCTCGCAGCTCGACCGGACCGGCAAGCCGGAGTTGAGCCGCTATCAGGCCCGCGATGGCACCTGGCTCGCCTATCGCCTCTATCCCGCCGCCGGCGCGGCGACCAATCGCGTCGCCATCGTCATACACGGCTCCTCGGCCTCGTCCGATGAAATGAACCCGGCGGCCAAGGCGCTCGCCGCCGCTGGGGTGACGGCGGTGGCGATCGACGTGCGCGGTCACGGCGCCTCGGGCACGCGCGGCGACATCGGCTATAGCGGGCAACTTCAGGACGATCTCGCCGACCTCTGCGATCACCTCAAGCAAGGTCGTCCCGACGCGCATTTCCTGCTGATTGGCCATTCGCTCGGCGGCGGCTTCGTCGCCCGCGTCGCCGGCTCGCCGGTCGGCCGCCGCTTCGACCGCTTCGTACTGTTGTCGCCGTTCCTGGGGCCGCAGGCCCCGACCAACCGGCCGAACGAAGGCAAGGGGCGCTGGGCGGAGATCGACACGCCGCGTATCCTCGCGCTGACCGCGCTGCGGCGTCTCGGCGTCAGCGCCGGCGAGTCGTTGCCGGTGATCGCCTACGCCAACGACCCCAGCGTGGCGAAGTACACCACCTCGGTTTATTCGTTCCGACTACTCTCCGACTACAGCCCGGAGTTCGACTACGCCAAGACCGAAGCGGCGATCCGCGGGGCGGCGGGCAAGCTGACCGTGATCGCCGGCGACGACGATGAACTGATGGACGCCGCCGCCTATGAGCGCGCGCTGAAGCCGCTCGGCGCCGAGGTCGAGCGCATTCCGGGCGTCGATCACGTCGGAATCGTCTATCGCCCCGCCGCGCTGGCGGCGCTCGTCGCCGTCGCGACAGGAGGCTGACATGGGCAAGCTCACGAGTGTGCTGCGCTTCGCGGTCACGGAATTCGGCCCGCTGATCCTGTTCTGGGGCCTCAACCTCGCCTTCGGCGTCAAGGTCGCCATCGCCGGCTCGCTCACCGCAATCCTCGTCGACGGCGGCGTGCGGCTTTATCTCGGGCGGCCGTTCACCCGGCTTTATCTGATCGTCAGCGCGCTCACGCTCGGCTTCGGCGCCGTCGATCTCTGCGTCGCGACGCCGTTCCTGCTGGTCTATGAGGCGCCAATCACCAACGCCCTCGTCGGCGGCGCTTTCGTCATCGGCGCTTTCGGGGAAAAGCCCCTGATGGAGGAGATGGCGGAAGCGCGCGCCAGCGAGTTTCCGCGCACGGCCGAAATGCGCCGTTTCTTCCGTCTGTTCACGCTGATTTGGGCGATCTATTTCTTCTTGAAGGCGCTCGCCTATCTCTGGGTGGCCGCGACGCTGCCGTTGACCGAAGCGCTCGCCTTGCGATCCGTCGCCGGTTCGATAAGCCTCGGCGTGATGATGGCGCTAAGCTTCACCCAGCCCCGCCGGCTGTTCCTGCTGTTTCGTTGGCTGGGCTGGCTCGGCGCGCGGGAGCCGGTCGCCGAGGGCGCGTGAACGCATGAACTTGAGCAAGGCGCAGGCGGACGCGGAGCTCGCCGAAATCGACGACGTCGTGCGCCGGGTCAAGCGGTCTCGGATCTACCGGCTCTCCGGCGAGATCGCGATGCTGTGGGGCGTATTGCAATTCGTGCAATACGCGGTGCTGGCCACGGTGCCGCTGAGGTTCGACTGGAGTTGGACATTGGTCGACGCGCTCGGCGTCGCCCTGACTGTGTTCTGGCTGTGGCGCTTCGGCCTGCGCAACGGGGTCGGGCCGCTACGCGCCCTCGCCGCCTTCGCGTTGTTTTACGGCTTCGGCTTCGTCTGGACGAGCGTGGTCGGTCACTTCGACGATCGCGGCACGGCGGTGTTCTGGCACACGCTGTTTCTGTTCGGCTATTCCTTGGCGGGCCTGTGGCTCGGCGTCGGTTTTCTGGCGATCGGTCTCGGCCTGAGCGCGGCGATCTTCGCCGTCTACCTGTTCGCCGGCGCCTGGTTCTGGCTGCTGATCGCGCTGGTGTCGGGACTGGGCTACATCCTGTGCGGTCTTTGGATGCGGCGAGCCTGATGGGAGCGCCCGACGACATCATCCATCAGCCGATCAGGCTTCGCGTGATGGCGGCGCTGACCGCGCCCGGCTGTGAGGCGGAGGGGCTCGACTTCACGCAGCTCAAGAAGCTGACCGGCGCGACCGACGGCAATCTCGGCGCCCACATCGATCATCTCGCGCGCGCGGGCTATGTCGAGACCAACAAGGCGTTCGTCGCCCGCCGGCCGCGCACGACCGTGAACGCCACGGCGGAAGGACGGGCCGCCTTCGCCCGCCATGTCGCGTTCCTGAAGGAGATTATCGCGGGCGGGGGTTGAGTCGACGGCGCCGGCGTTTCCCTCTCCCCGCTCTTGCGATGCGACGGCGAGCGCGGTTGTCTTCGACGCGGGGAGAGGGAGTCCCGACTTGTTTACTCAGCTCAGTGTCGGTATTGCTGGATGCGCGTCGTGCGCAGGCCCGCCAGGCCGAACTGGTCGATTGACACTTGCCAGCTCAGGAACTCGTCGACCGTCAGCGTGTAGCGGGCGCACGCCTCCTCCAGCGACAACAGGCCGCCGCGCACGGCGGCGACCACTTCCGCCTTGCGCCGGATCACCCAGCGCTTGGTGGACGGCGGCGGCAAGTCCGCGATCGTGAGCGGGCTGCCGTCAGGGCCAATGACGTATTTCACCCGCGGGCGTAGCGCATCACTCATTGAACTCTCTTACGCAAACGCAACCTGTACCTTGCTGAAAGTACAGGCGCCCGCTTAAAATTTGGCTAAGCAAAAATGGGGCTTTCGCAGCGTACGCAACAACGCGGGCGCGCGGCCCGGAAAGATGGCGTCGGCGGCCGAAATGCTCTAATTGCCCTTGTACGCCGGCGCGGGGGCGCCCAGATCGGCGTCGTAAAATATCGTCTGGACCGCCGCATGTCAGTCGCCGTCGCGCGCGAGCGCACCACCCTCAATTCGCTGGGGCTGCCGAAGGCGGCGGCCGACACGCGCGTCGTCGTCGCCATGTCGGGGGGCGTCGATTCGAGCGTTGTCGCGGCGCTGCTTTCGCGCGAGGGCTACGACGTCGTCGGGTTGACGATGCAACTCTACGATCACGGCGCCGCCGTGCATCGTAAGGGCGCCTGCTGCGCCGGCCAGGACATTCACGACGCGCGCGACGTCGCCGCCCGGCTCGGCGTTCCCCATTACGTGCTCGACTACGAGGCGCGGTTTCGCGAAAAGGTGATCGAGCCGTTCGCGCGCGCTTATGTCGCGGGCGAGACGCCGATCCCCTGCGTCGCCTGCAATCAGCACCTCAAGTTCGTCGATCTCTACGAGGCCGCCGACGACCTCGGGGCCGACGTCCTCGCCACCGGCCATTATGTCGTGAGCCGCGACGACGGGCAGGGCGGCCGCGCGCTTTACCGCGCCGCCGATCCCGATCGCGATCAAAGCTATTTCCTGTTCGCGACCACCCCGGAGCAGTTGCGCCGCCTGCGTTTCCCGCTCGGGGGCTTGCTGAAGCCGGAAGTGCGGGCGCTCGCGCGCGAGTTCGGGCTCGCCATCGCCGACAAGGCCGACAGCCAGGACATCTGTTTCGTGCCGACCGGCCATTACAGCGCGATGATCGAGCGGATGATGCCGGGGTCCGCCGAACCCGGCGACATTTTCCACGTCAACGGCCGCAAGCTCGGCCGCCACGACGGCATCCTGCATTACACGATCGGCCAGCGCCGCGGCCTCGGCGTCGCCGCCGGCGAGCCGCTCTATGTCGTCGCGCTCGACGCGGCGCGGGCGCGGGTGATCGTCGGTCCGCGCGAGGCGCTGGCGACGCCGTTCGTGCGGCTGCGCGACTTCAACTGGATCGGGCCTGGCCGGATCGAGGACATTCCGCTGAAAGGCATGAAGGTCGGCGCGAGGGTGCGTTCGACCCGGCCGCCGGCGCCGGCGCATCTGTTCGCCGATGGCCATGTCGCGTTCGCCGAGCCGGAGTGCGGCGTCTCGCCCGGTCAGGCTTGCGTGCTCTATGACTCGACCGATCCGCACGCGCGCGTGCTCGGCGGCGGCTTCATCGCCGGGCGGGCGGCCTGACGATGCCGGGGTTCGACGAAGAACTGGCGTTCGGCCAGCCGCCAGCCAAACCCACCGGGCACACGCTCGGCGAGAACGTCGACGCGCTGTCGGCGCCGGAGCTCGAGGAGCGGATCGAACGGCTGCGCGGCGAAATCGCGCGGCTGGAGGCGGCGAAGGCGGCGCGCGAAGCGACCAAGGCGGCGGCGGATGCGTTTTTCAAACGCTGAGCGCGCCATTTTGGGACGGGCGGGACGCCGTTAACCTTCCGTTAACGTCTGAAAGTTACTATTTGGTTGCCGATCGGAACCCTTCCCGTTCCGGTTCGCCTCCCTCAGCTACCTCGAGCCGCCGCAAGGCGGCTCTTTTTGCGTTTGTCGCTGGCGCGCCGACGCGTTAACCTTATCAATAAGCAAACGAGCGCCGATAAGCGCGTGGCGCTATGCTTGCAGCGTGCTTCACGTGGAAGACGTGCGGCGCCAAAACGAAACAAGACGGAGCGAACCCGTCGAGGTGCGCGTCTCGAGGCGGCTCGAGGAGTAAAGTGTATGAGTGCTCGCAGTGGCGTATCGAACGGCGGCGGCGAAACCGATCGTCCCACCTTCGCGATTTCCTTCGTGCAACGGCACGCGAACTCTGACGCGTTCAAGGCGCTGTTTCGGGAGGGCATGACGCTGGTCGAGGAAGCGGCCAGCTATCTCGACGGCCCCGGCCGCTTGGCCTCGAAAACCTTGCGCCGTCCCGCGGCGCTCGCCTACGCCACCGAAAGCATGCGGCTCACCACCCGCCTCATGCAGATCGCCTCCTGGCTCTTGTTGCGGCGCGCGGTCAACGAAGGCGAGCTGACGCCGGCGCAGGCGCAGACCGAACGCCACCGCGTGCGGCTGACCCAGCAGGAACTGTCGTGCGACGAATCCATGCTGTCTGAGCTTCCGCAGGAATTTTCCGATCTCAGCTTGCGTTCCCTCCGGCTTCAGGCGCGAGTGCTGCATCTCGACCGCTCGTTCCTGGAGCCGCGGATGGGGCCGTTGACCCCGTTGGCGCATCCGCTCGCGGCGCATATCGCCCGCGTCGAAGCGGCGTTCCGCGCCACCTAGGCGCGCGCCCCGTTTTAGCCGCAAAGCCGGGCTTAGGCGCGGGCCTATGGCCGACGCTCGTCTCTATCTCCTCACGCCCGCGCTCACCCCCGCCGATCTCGCCGCCTTCGCGCCGCGCCTCCGCGCGGCGCTCGCCGCCGGCGACGTCGCGAGCGTGCTGGCGCGGATCGCGCGCCGCGCCGACGGCAAAGGCGCCATCTCGCCGCTCGTCGAAATCGTCGCCGCGCGCGACGCGGCGTTGCTGGTCGAAGGCGATTCCCGGCTTGCCGCGCGGCTCGGCGCCGACGGCGTCCACGTCGCGGGTCCCGAGGTCGCCGACGCGGTTGCGAGCTTCAAGTCCGAGCGGATCGTCGGCGCCGGGGGGCTCAGAATGCGCGACGATGCGATGGCGGCCGCCGAGGCGGGGGCCGACTATGTGATGTTCGGCGAGCCGGAGGCCGACGGCGCCGCGCCGAGCCTAGAGGCGACGCTGGAGCGCGTCGACTGGTGGGCGGAGATTTTCGAGACGCCGTGCGTCGCCTACGCCCACCGTCTGGAGGACGTCGCCGCGCTCGCCGAAGCCGGCGCCGACTTCGTCGCGCTCGGCGAGGCGGTATGGAGCGCGCCGGACCCCGCGGAGGCGGTAAAGGCGGCGATGCGCGGGTTGGGGAGGGCGACATGAGGAGAATCTTCGGCGCCGGCGCCGTCCTTATCCTGGCGCTGGGCGGACCGGCGCTCGCCTTCGATCCGACGTCGCCGATGTTCGAGGCGCCAATCGTCAAGCAGGTCGGTCCCGACGCGCCGCTGAAGCCGAAACCCGGCGATCCGCCCGGCGACATTGCGTTCGGCGCCTATCAGCGCGGCTACTACATCACCGCTATGCGCGAGGCCGAAAAGCGCCTCGCCGCCGATTCCAAGGACGCCGCGGCGATGACGCTGATCGGCGAAATCTATCACGACGGGCTGGCGGTCAAGCGCGACGACGACGAAGCGGCGCGCTGGTGGCGGCTGGCGGCCAACGCCGGCGACCCGCAAGGGGCGTACGAATACGGCGTGGCGTTGCTGAGCGGCGCCGGCGTCCCCGAGGACAAGACGGCCGCCCAGGCGCAATTCGCGGCCGCCGCGGCGAAAGGCAATCTCGGGGCGATTTACAATCTCGGCGTGCTGGCGCTGAAGGGCGAGCCCGACGGAAAACCCGATTTCGCCGGCGCCGCGGCGTATTTTCGCCGCGCGGCGGAAGCCGGCGACGGCAACTCCGCCTATTCCTACGGCGTTCTGCTGCGCGAGGGCAAAGGCGTCGGGCTCGACACCGACGCGGCGGCGGGCTGGCTGAAGCGCGCCGGCGAAGACGGCATCATCGCCGGCCAGGTCGAATACGCGATCATGCTGTTCAACGGCGTCGGCGTGGTCAAGGACGAGGCGGCCGCCGCGAAAATCTTCACGCTCGCCGCCGCGCGGCGCAACCCGATCGCGCAGAACCGGCTCGCGCATCTCTATTTGATCGGGCGCGGCGTGCCGAAAGACCTGGTCCGCGCCGCCTTGTGGAACGGCCTCGCCCGGGCCGCCGGGCTCAAGGACGACAAGCTCGACAAGGCGATCGGCGCGTTGACGCCGGAGCAGATTGATCAGGTGAACCAACTCGCGCGCAAGGAAGCCGAGTTCTGAACCGCAGGCGAGCTGTGGCCCCGCCCCGAGCGCGCCGGTTTGCGTTCACGGCGGCGCCGGCGCCTTGGATTTGAATTCCTCGCAGAGCTTGCCAATGCCGAGCGTCGCGTCAGTCGCGCTTTCGAGCCTTTCAAGCTGCTCGCGATTGCCGCATCGGCAGACGAGCCTATCCAGGCCTTTGCGGGTTGCTTCGGAGAGAACCCAACCAAGCGGCGGGTCGACGGCGACCTTGCCGTCGCTGTCCTTTCTGCACATGCCGAGATGCGTGAAGTAGGGCGCACCGGGCTTTACGAGCGCCGGCTGCGCTGACGCGGTCGGCGGGTCGCCTTCGTGGCGCTCCTGCGCGGTCGGATAGCCGCCGTTTCTCGAATTTAGCTTGTCGTTCCGATCGAGCGACGCCGGCTCGGGCGGGTACTCTGAGCAGATGTGCCACGCCAGCTCGGCGGCGGCGCGGTTGCCGTGCGCTTCCGGACTGAGTTTATGCCCTCGAACGGCGCTAGAAACTCGTTCACCCAGGGGTTTGCGACGAAGTCCGACAAGGCGTTCTCAACAATTCCGGGCCAGCTCTCCCGCTCGTCCTCAACGGCGGGATAGTGCAGATAGTGGGGCGGCGCGGCGTGGTCGGGACTCGGCTCGGTCGCGCTGATCACGCACGGTTGCCTGGCGTCGAGCCGGTCGATCCGCAGCAGCGTCTGGCTCTTGTCGCTTTTCGCGTCGTCGTTTTTGTCGAGGTCCGGATCGCTGGTGATCATCAGGATCGTCAGCTTGATCTCGGGCCATTGCGCATTCAACTGTCGCTCGTCGGTCCCTGGCGTCGCCTCCGCGCGATTTTTTCGCACGTATCGCTGCAACGCCGCCTCCGCCTCGCGGCCGATCTCCAGCGCGGTGAGTGCGCCGAAGTTCTCGAAATAACCGCCGTCGATCAGCGAGCCCTCGTTTCCGCCCAGGTTTCCGGCCGGCGAGACGTAGATGAAGCGGGCGCTGTTGATCGCCGCCGTGCTCGCCGGCACGTCGCCTCCCAGCTCGTCAAGTTCGTCGAGCGCGTCGACGAACACGTTGCGCTCGACGAGCGCCTGCGAAGCGATGATGCGCTTGCCGGTCTCCTCGTGCGTCGCGTTGAGCAGCAGGATCGGCCGCCAGGCGGAAGTCGGCGAATCGGATCGCGGCTGTGGGTTGAAGAAGCTGAGGAAGGAACCGGCCATCAGGCCGTTGCTAGCGTGTTCGAAGCCGTGCTCGAGCGCCGCCGCCCGATCCTCGAAGGACCATGGCAAAATGCTGGCCAGCGTGTCCTTGAACAGCCAACTCGCCAGCGCGGGGGCGAGGAAATCATCGGCGAGATACGACCGCGACGTGTTCCTTTTAGGATCAATCAGCGAAGTCGAGTAGGCGGTGGCGCCGACGCTGCCGCCGGAGACGCCACTGATGGCGAACAGATAGGGAGCTACGCCGCTTTCCCGACCGCCGACCGTGTCCAGCACCGTCGCAGTCCAATAAGCCGCCCGAATGCCGCCGCCAGCGGTCGCGACAATCAGCAGCGGGAGTTTGTGGTTGGCGTCCAACGCGTCGCCGTGCGACCGCTTGTAGGCGTCCCTCGCCTGATCGTACCAGCGCTCCGCCGCCTGTTCGACGCGCAACCGTTGATTGGGCGTCCCGCAGTTCTCCTGACAACGACGCACGGCGTGAAAGGGGAGCAGCCAGGCGTTGATGACGCAAAGGATGATCACGCCGGTGATGACATAGGCGTGGAAGACGGCGGGCTTCGCCGGCTCGCCGGGCCTGGCGCCCGTCCACCTTGCGGCCCAGGGCGCCGTCGCCAAGGTCTCGGACATCAGCCCCAAGGCGTTCAGGCTCGCGAGCAGGGCGCCGAAGGCGAAGAAGGCGATCACCATGGAGCCGAAGACGCGGCCAAGCGACGGGGCGCTGATGAACGTCCAAACCACAAACGGAAGCGCGACGACGAACAGCACGATCGACCAGTCCGCGAAGTAACGCCTCTCCTTAGCGTCGTCCTTGATGCGCCTCGCCAAACTCGCTTTGGGGCCGAGCGGGTTGCCGCGGTAGGCTCCGCTGATCAAAGTCAGGTATATGACCGCCAATTCGCTGATCGCCCATGTGCCCAAGACAAAGCCGGGAGGCAGTGGAACATATCCGGAGAAAAGTTGCGCGCAGACGGCGACGATCGCAAGCACGATCGACAGCAACAACAGAAATCGCCACGATAGACGCAGAACAAATCTCAGGTAGCGCCACGCTTGCCCCGCCTCGGCCTTCCATGTCGGCTGCGCGCCTTGGTCAACGGTCGGAGAAGGGATCGCCGTCGCCGCGCCTACGCTGCGCTCGGAGAGCTTGCGGTTGTCATATCGATAAACAATCACAATGATGAGGCAGATGATGAAGAACGCGGTCAGGGCCAGACACAGGCCCAACAATCCGTCGCCGAAGTCGCGCCGCGCCGCGAGTCCGAGACTTACTGCGGCGCCCAGATGAGCGCAGACGCCCAGAAAACGTGGCCCCCAGTAGACCCACGGCGTGTTGGCCGAGGAGACCCGACGCGCGGGCTCATTCGGATCGATCTCGTCCGGTAGCTCGCCGATGGCTCCGTTCTTCAAGGCGCGCCAGACGCCGAGACGCGCACTGTGCCAGTTGTTCAAGGCCCAGTAGACCAGCGCAACCAAGAGATAGATCGGCCGTCCCCAATGACCGTCTTCGATCATCAGACTGACGCCGAGTTCGCGTCCCTGCGCGGCGAAGAACAGGAAATAGCCGGCGAGCAGAACGACGGCCAGCGGGCGCCACATTGCGATCAACGCCAGCAGGCGTTCGCCCCACGCCGAAACGAACCACCAGATCAAAGCGCACGAGATCACGGCGTAAGGAAGCGCGACCCATCGGAACCCGCTGAACTGCGGATTATGGACGAGCGCCACGAGGACGATCAGGTCAATGAGAACAGCCGCAAGAGCCAACCAGCGGCGACCCTCCCACTTCGGCCGTGTCTCGGTCGCCGCGAGCGCCAGTTGAGTCATGTAGCGAACCCCTTACGCAGTGACGCCCCAAGAACACGAGCCCGTTGAGGATACGCAGTCGCAACACGCAAGCATCGCAATAAGACCGGCGCGCATCGCGTATGTCAAACGGATCGGCTGTTATTTTCGTCATGCTTTTGCGACGCCGCCGTTGCAAGTCGCGAAGCGAGCCCGCGCAACACAGGAACGCTGCCGCACGGGGGAGAAATTGCTGTCCGCTCGATTGGGCTCCGCTTCGCCATATCGCGCCGGTTCATTCCGAGCCGCAGGCGCGCTACAAGGGCGCCACCGCATCAAGGAGCCCGCCATGTCTGACGCCACGGAATACGTCCCGCCGAAAGTCTGGGTCTGGAACAAGGAGAGCGGCGGGCGCTTCGCCAAGACCAATCGTCCGATCGCCGGCCCGACCCACGAGAAGAAGCTGCCGGTCGGCCGCCATCCCCTGCAACTCCATTCGCTCGGGACGCCGAACGGCGTCAAAGTCACGATAATGCTGGAGGAGCTGCTCGCCGCCGGCCACACCGGCGCCGAATACGACGCCTGGCTGATCGACATCGGCCAGGGCGATCAGTTCGGCTCGGGCTTCGTCGACATCAACCCGAACTCGAAGATCCCGGCGCTGCTCGACGTGAGCGAAAACCCGCCGGTGCGGGTGTTCGAGTCGGGGGCGATCCTCGTCTATCTCGCCGAGAAGTTCGGCGCGTTCCTGCCGACCGAGCGGGGCAAGCGCGCGGAATGCCTGTCGTGGCTGTTCTGGCAGATGGGCAGCGCGCCCTATCTCGGCGGCGGGTTCGGCCATTTTTACGCCTATGCGCCGACGAAGATCGAATATGCGATCGACCGCTTCGCCATGGAGACCAAGCGGCAACTCGATGTGCTGAACCGCCGCCTCGCCGAGACGCGCTACATCGCCGGCGACGACTACACCATCGCCGACATGGCGATCTTCCCCTGGTACGGCGGCACGGTGAAGGGCTGGAGCTACGGCGCCGGCGAGTTCCTCAACGTGCAAGAGTACACGCACGTGATCCGCTGGGCCGACATGTTGCTGGAGCGGCCGGCGGTGAAGCGCGGTCGGATGGTCAATCGCACCTCAGGCGACCCCGCCTCGCAACTGCGCGAGCGCCACGACGCCAGCGATTTCGAGACCAAGACGGCGGACAAAGTGGCGCCGCCGGCGTGACCCTCCCGTCAAATTGACAGGCCCGGTCAAACGGACTTTGCTCCGCAGGCGCCGAATCGCTGAGATTGCCCCATGTTCGACGCTATCGACCAATGGTTGTTCGATTCGACCGGTCTGACCGCTCACGGATTTTGTCTGCTGTGGCAGCCGGGCCTGATCTGGACCTACGCGCTTTCCGACACCGGAATCGCGCTGGCCTATTTCTCCATTCCCGTCGCGCTCGCCGTCATCGCGCGGCGACGCAGCGACCTCGTGTTTCGGCCGCTGCTTTGGCTGTTCGCCGCCTTCATCCTGCTTTGCGGCACGACGCACTGGTTTGACATCCTTACCCTTTGGGTGCCGGCTTACGGGGCCGAGGCGGTCGTCAAGGCGGCGACCGCCATCGTCTCCGTGTTCACCGCGATCGCGCTCTGGCGCCTGTTGCCGATGGCCCTGACGCTGCCGTCGCCGGCGCAATTCCGCGAGACGAACGCGGCGCTGAAGGCCAGCGAGGAGCGATTGCATCAGGCGCAGAAGATGGAGATCGTCGGCCAGCTCACCGGCGGCATCGCACACGACTTCAACAATATCATCCAAGTCATCACGAGCGGGCTCACCCTCATCGAGCGGCGCGTCGGGCAAGGCCGCATCGCCGAGGCCGGCGATTATATTCCCGCGATGCGGCAGGCGGCGGAAAGCGCCGCCGCGCTGACCAACCGCCTGCTGGCGTTCTCCCGACGCCAGACCTTGCAGCCGCGTGTCGTCGATCCCGGTGCGTTGCTCGCCGGCATGGAGGACTTGTTGCGTCGCACGCTCGGCCCGTTCGTCGCGTTTGAGGTGCGCTCGCAGGACAGCCGATGGAACACCTTCTGCGACCCCATTCATCTCGAAAGCGCGCTGCTCAACCTGGCGATCAACGCCCGCGATGCGATGCCGAACGGCGGATCGCTGACGATCGTCGTGGCGGATCGCCGAGTGACGCCGGCGCAAATCGCCGATCAGGACGGGGCGAACGCCGGCGATTACGTCGAGTTCGAGGTGTCGGACACCGGCGAGGGCATGACGCCCGATGTTTTGGCGCGCGCGTTCGAGCCTTTCTACACCACCAAGCCTTCGGGCGAGGGGACGGGTCTTGGGTTGTCGCAGGTCTATGGATTCGTCAAGCAATCGGGCGGCTTCGTTCGCATCGACAGCCAGCCCGGCGCAGGCGCGACGATTCGGCTCTACCTGCCCGCCGACGACCGCGCCGCGGAAACGCAGCGACCGTCGGCGTCGGCCGAACCGCTCGACCGCGTCGCCGCGCCCGCGGCGGAAGGCAAGGTGCTGGTGGTTGAGGATCAGGACAACGTGCGCCGCCAAATCGTCGAGGCGATCGCCGAAATCGGCTGCCAGGTGGTTGAGGCGAAGGATGGCCCCGAGGGATTGCGCGCCGTGGAGTTGGGCCTCTTGCTCGACCTGCTCATCACCGATGTCGGCTTGCCGGGATTGAACGGGCGCCAGCTCGCCGATGCGGCCCGCGTGATCAAACCGGATCTTCCGATATTGTTCATCACCGGATTCGCTGGAAAGTCGCTCGGCGAGCGGGGACTGCCGCCCGGCATGGAAGTGATGCGCAAGCCGTTCGCGCTCGACGAATTGACCGCGCGCGTGCGCGCCATGCTGCCCGTCAAACGCCCGGCGGCGGCGCTCGACGGTTGAGCCCCGCACAAAATTCGATTGCCGCGCCGCAACATCCGGCTTGCCGAGGCGCGCGCGCGCAGCGCACATCCGAGGCGTAAGCGGGTGGGCGCGGCGATGCGGGTTTTTGACTATGTCATCGTCGGCGCGGGCTCCGCAGGCTCCGCGCTGGCGAGCCGGCTGAGCGAGGACGGCAAGCACAGCGTTCTCGTGCTGGAGTTCGGCGGCTCCGACCGCTCGATCTACATCCAGATGCCGGCGGCGCTCTCGATCCCGCTGAACATGAAAGCCTACAACTGGGGCTATTGGAGCGAGCCGGAGCCGGAGCTCAACAATCGCCGCATCTCCTGCCCGCGCGGCAAGGCGCTCGGCGGCTCCTCCTCGATCAACGGCCTGGTGTACGTGCGCGGCCATGCGCTCGATTTCGATCGCTGGGAAGAGGAGGGCGCACGGGGCTGGTCTTACGCGAAAGTGCTGCCGTATTTTCGTCGCGCCGAGACGTTTCGCGGCCGACCCAGCGAATATCGCGGCGCCGACGGGCCGCTGGTCGTCACGCCGGGCGGGCGGCGGAACCCGCTGTTTGACGCCTTCATCGAGGCCGGCCGGCAAGCCGGCTATCCCGTCAGCGAAGACCTCAATGGAGCGCAAGGCGAGGGCTTCGGCGGCTTCGACATGACGGTGAAGGACGGCGTTCGCTGGTCGGCCGCCAACGCCTATCTGCGCCCCGCGATGCGGCGGGCGAATCTCGCGGTCGAAACCCATGCGCTGGCGACGAAAATTCTGTTCGAGGGCCGCAAGGCGGTTGGGGTCGCCTACGAGCGTCGCGGCCGTTCCGAGACCGCGCGGGCGGCGCGCGAGGTGATCCTGTGCGGCGGCGCGATCAACTCGCCGCAGTTGCTGAAACTCTCCGGCGTCGGGCCGGGCGCAGAATTGCAGGCGCTCGGCATCCCTGTGGTGCGCGAGCTTCCCGGCGTCGGCGAGAACCTTCAGGATCATCTCGAATATTATTTCCAGCTCGCCTCGAAGCTGCCGATCACGCTCTACCGCCACACCGGCCTGTTGGGCCGCGGCCTCGTCGGCCTGCAATGGTTGATGCGCGGCACGGGGCTTGGCGCCAGCAATCAGTTCGAGGCGGGCGCCTTCATCCGTTCCCGCGCGGGGATCGCGCATCCCGACATCCAGTATCATTTCCTGCCGCTCGCCGTGACCTACGACGGCAATACGCTGGCGACCGAGCACGGCTTCCAGGCGCATGTCGGCACGCTGCGCTCGAAAAGCCGGGGCCATGTGCAATTGCGTTCGCCTGACCCCCGCGAGGCGCCGCGCATCGTGTTCAACTACATGAGCCATCCCGACGACTGGACGGAGATGCGCGCCTCGGTGCGCTTGACGCGAGAAATCTTCGCGCAGCCCGCCTTTGCGCCCTACGTCGGCCGCGAAATTCAGCCGGGCGATTCCGAGATCGACGAGTTCCTGCGCGAAAAGCTCGAAAGCGCCTATCACCCGTGCGGCGCGTGCAAGATGGGCTCGCCGAGCGATCCGATGGCCGTGGTCGACCCGGAGGCGCGGGTGATCGGGCTCGACGGGCTGCGCGTGGTGGATTCCTCGATCATGCCGTCGATCCCGTCGGGCAATCTCAACGCGCCGACGATCATGATGGCCGAAAAGGCGGCCGACATGATCCTCGGCCGCGACCCGTTGCCGGCGTCCAACGCCGCCGTGATTGTTGCGGAGGGCTGGCGGGAGCGGCAGCGATAGGGGTGCGTCGTCTGACGGCGGCCGCCGGCGTGGAACGAACTGACGTGCGGGGTCGCGGCCTGACGTGGAAGCTGCTAACCTCCCGGCTCGATCTGGAGAACGTCGATGAGACGTCGCGAGTTCGTCCGTTTGGTCGCTTGCGCTGGGCTTGCGTGGCCCCTGAAAGCAGTCGCTCAGCAACCCACGACCCAGCGGAAAGTCGGTGTGCTGCTCGGCTACGCTTCCGGCGCCGATCAACCGCTCGCGCGCGAAGTGATGGGGTTGATCAAGGAGGCCCTCAGTCGCGCCGGATGGCCGGAAGGCGGCAATTTGAGCGTTGAGTACCGGTTCGGCGGCGGCAATCCCGCCAAGATCAATGCAGCCGCAGCGGAACTGGTGGCGATAAATCCGGATGCGATTTACGCGTTGGGACTGCCGACGGCGAAGGCCCTTCAACAGAAGACGAACGCCATCCCGATCGTATTCACTCAGGTGGCCGACCCCGTCGGCTTCGGATTGGTGGCGAACCTCGCACATCCCGGAGGCAACGTTACGGGTTACATGACGTGGGATCTTTCCATCGGCGGCAAATGGGTAGAGTTGCTGCTTGAGATCGCACCGGGGCTAAAGCGTATTGGAATGGTCTACAATCCTGATACGGGCCCCTATGCGGCCGGCTTGCTCGCCTCCGCAAAGGCGTTCGCCGATTTGCGAGCCGACGTTCTCGACTTTCCGGTTCACGACGTTCAAGCCATTGATGCGGCGATGACGTCGCTGAAACGTGCCGGCGCGGGCGGGCTGCTTGTCGTGCCGGAACCGTTCACAAACAGCCATCAAGATGAAATTATCGCGCTATGCGCGCGAGACCATACTCCGAACATCGTGCCGTTCAGCGGCGCCGCGCGCCGGGGCGCATTGCTCTCCTACACGTATGCGCTGGCCTCGATGATTTAGCAGCCGGTTGGTTATCTCGATCGCATCCTGAGAGGCGCCTCGCCGAGCGATCTTCCCGTGCAGGCGCCGACCAAGTTCGAGCTTTCAATCAATGTCAATGCGGCGAAGGCGCTTGGCCTGGAGGCGCCAGTTTCGCTGCTCGGCAGCGCCGATGAGGTGATAGAATAGCGTTGGGGTTCGACCCCTAACCAAGCCGTCGCGCCAGCAGCCTCACCACCGCGCTTCGCCCAACGTGCAGCCCGCCCTCGCGCAGGTCGACGTCAACCTCCTGCAACAACGCGATCTCGGCGCCCGCGAAATCCTCCCGCAAATCCGAGCGCTCGTAGAGCAGCGCCGCGTCGCGCGGGCCGCCCCGCGCGCCGTCGCGCTGCCGGTCGAGCTGGCGCGGCGTGAACGCCTCCAGCACGATCCGCCCGCCGGGCTTCAGCGCCGCCAGCGCGCGCGCGTGAACGAGACGTCGCTCCGGCGCGACGAGATGCAGATAGAGCAGCGCGATGACATCGTACCGCGCCGCCTGCCAGTCCCACGTCAGCAGCGTCGGCCTGCCGAGCGTCGAGCTTTACGCCGCGCGCGGCGGCCAGCCGTCGCGCCTTCGCGACGCCTTCCGCCGAGAGATCGAGCGTCTCGACCGTCAGGCCGCGCTCGGCGAGAAAGACCCCGTTGCGTCCCTCGCCGTCGCCGGGGACGAGCGCGCGCCCTCCCGGCTGAAACGTCAGAGACGCGAGGAACGCGTTCGGCGCCTCGCCATAGGCGAAGTCCGCGCCGGCGTAGCGCTGATCCCAGAACGCAGCGTCGGCCATCAGCGATAGGCCGCGGCGATGCCGAGGAAATCGGCGGCCTTCAGGCTCGCGCCGCCGACCAGCGCGCCGTCGACGTTGGCGAGCCCGAGCAAGTCCTTGGCGTTCCCCGGCTTCACCGAGCCGCCGTAGAGGATGCGCACGCGGCCGCCCGCCGCGCCGAGCAACTCGCGCATCAGCATGCGGATCGTCTTGTGCATTTCGGCGACGTCGTCCGGCGTCGGCGTCAGCCCCGTCCCGATCGCCCAGACCGGTTCGTAGGCGATCGACGACGTTTTCGGGCGTCGCGCCGTTCGGCAGCGAGCCGCGCACTTGGCCAGAGACGACGGCCAGCGCCTCGCCGGCTTCGCGCTCGGCGCGCGTCTCGCCGACGCAGACGATCGCCGTCAATCCCGCTCGCAACGCCGCCTCCGCCTTCGCTTTCACCTGCGCGTCGCTCTCGTCGTGGCCGGCGCGGCGCTCGGAATGGCCGACGATCACGTACGCGCAGCCGGCGTCCTTCAGCATCTCCGCGGAAATGTCGCCGGTGAACGGGCCGCAGGGCTCGGTGTGGCAATACTGGCCGCCGAGCGCGATGGCGACGCCCGCGATCGTTTGCGCCGCGAGCGTGATCAGCGTCGCCGGCGGACACACCGCGATCTCGGCCACGCCGGCTTCGCCGCGTCCCACCGCGTCCGCCATCGCGGCGATTTCGCCGAGCGCCGCCCTGAGCCCGTTCATCTTCCAGTTTCCCGCCAGCAGCGGGCGCACGTCGGGGGTCATAGGCGGCTCTCCCTTTGCCGGCCGCCTAACATGGGCGGTCCGCCTATGCAAAGCCCGCATCGCCCGCTAGAGAAGCCGCGAGGAGAACGGGTCGGAAATGCTCGACGGTATGCGAAAAGCCTCGCAAGGGGCGATCGGCAAGCTCGTTATGACGATAGTCATGGGGCTCATCATCGTGAGCTTCGTGATCTGGGGCGTCGGCGACATGCTACGCGGCTTCACCTCCACCACGGTGGCGAAGGTCGGCTCGACGACGATCACCGCCCAGCAATACTCCAACACCCTGCAAAGCGAGCTCTACCGCCTGCAACGCCAGTTTCGCCAGCCGCTGACGCCGCAGCAGGCGCGCGCGCTCGGCCTCGACGCGCAAGTGCTCGACCGGCTCATCGACGAGGCGGCGTTCGACGAGCGCGCGCGCACGCTCGGCCTCGCCATCTCCGACGACACGATCGCCGAGGCGCTGCGCTCCGACCCCAGTTTCAAGGGCGCCGACGGCAAGTTCGACCGGCTCCGGTTTGATTCCTATCTCCGCGATTCCGGCCTGAGCGAGCGCGGGTTCTTCGCCCAGCAGCGCGACTTCTACTTGCGCCAGCAGATGCAATACGCGCTGGTCGACGGCGTCAAGGCGCCGAAGGCGCTCGTCGACGCGCTGGAGGCGAGCAAGAACGAGACGCGCGAGATCGCCTATTTCACGCTTCCCCCCGCCGCCGCCGGCGACATTCCGCCGCCCTCCGACGAGACGTTGAAAACCTATTTCGACGCCCACAAGGCGGAATGGCGCGCGCCGGAGTTGCGCAGCTTCGACGAACTCGTCGTCACGCCGGCGACGCTGGCCAAGCCCGACAGCGTCAGCGACGACGACGCGCGCGCGCAATACGAGAAGGATAAGGACGCCAAATACACCGTCGCCGAGAAGCGCAAGCTGCAACAGATCGTGTTCCCGACAGAGGCCGAGGCGAACGAGGCGTCGGCCAAGATCAAGGCCGGCGCGACGTTCGACGAGATCGCGAAATCGCGCAACCTGGGCGCCGCCGATCTCGACATCGGCGAGGTGACGAAGCAGGGCGCGTTCGATCCCGCCATCGCCGAGGCGGCGTTCGCCTTGCCGCAGGACGGCGTTTCCGCGCCGGTGAAAGGCGCTTTCGGCTACGCTTTGGTGCGCGTCGTCTCGATCACGCCGGGCGGCGTAAAGCCGTTCGCCGAAGTCGAGGGCGAGATCAAGCAGGGGATCGCCGCCGCCCGCGCCGCCGATTCCGTGCAGGCGCTGCACGACAAGATCGAGGACGCCAAGGCTTCGGGCAAGACGGTCGCCGAGGCGGCGAAAAGCGTCGGCCTCGAAGCGCGCGCCTACGCCGGCGTAGACCGTCAGGGCCACGACGCCAGCGGCGCCGCGGCCGACGTCGTCGACGCCAATCTGGTGTTGCCGGCGGTGTTCGCCTCCGATGTCGGCGTTGACGACGAGGCGATCGCCACCAAGGATCACGGCTTCATCTGGTTCTCGGTCACCAAGATCGAGCCGGCGCGCGATCGCCCGTTCGACGAGGTCAAGGACAAGGTCGCCGCCGCCTGGCGCGCCGAGGAAGTCGCCAAGCGCCTCGCCGATTCCGCAGCCGAAATGGTCAAGAAACTCGACGCCGGCGGCGACATCGCCGAACTCGCGAAAGCCGCCAGCGCCGAGGTCAAGACGGCCAAGGACATCAAGCGCGCCGGCGGCGGCGGGCTTGCCGCGCCTGTCGTCGAAGCGGTGTTCGGCGTCGGGCCGGATCGCGCCGGCTCGGTCTCCACGGCCGATGGTCGCCTCGTGTTCAAGGTCACCGCCGACGTGACGCCGCCGCCGCTGGCGAGCGATCCCGACGTAGTCTCGACCGAGGACCGGTTGAAAGGCGAACTCGGCCGCTCGGTGGTCGAGCAATATGTCGACGCGCTCAAGCGCGAGATCGGCGTCACGATCGACCAGCGTGTGCTGCAATCGGCCGGGAGCGGCGGTTGATGGACGTTGAAGCGCTCTACGCCGAGGGACGCGCCAGCGTCTTGACGGCGACCCTCGTCGCCGACCTGGAGACGCCCGTCTCGGCCTATCTGAAGCTCGCCGCGAAACGCGGCGGCGACATGTTCCTGCTCGAGTCGATCGAGGGCGGCGCGCAGCGCGGCCGCTATTCGATGATCGGACTCGATCCAGACGTGGTCTTCCGTTCGACCGGCGCGAAAGCGGAGATCAACCGCCGCCCCGCGCGCGACCGCGACGCCTTCGAGGCCCTGGACCTGCCGCCGCTGGAGGCGCTGCGCGCGCTCATAGCGGAATCGCACATCGACCTGCCGCCCGGCCTGCCGCCGATGTCGGCGGGCGTGTTCGGCTATCTCGGCTACGACATGGTGCGGCAAATGGAGCGGCTGCCGGAGGCCAAGCCCGATCCGATCGGCGTGCCCGAAGCGCTGATGATCCGTCCGACGGTGATCGTGGTGTTCGACGGCGTGCGCGACGAGATGGTCATCGTCACGCCGATCCGGCCGCAGCCGGGCGTCAGCGGGCGCGCCGCGCGCGAGGCGGCGGAAGCGCGCATCGAGGCGGTCGTGGCGGCGCTCGAAGGCCCGCTCGACCATGTCGCGCCGGCCGTCGATCCGACCTTGTTGGCGGACGACGCGGTCTCCAACACGCCCGAGGCCGAGTTCCTGGCGATGGTGGACCGGGCGAAGGAATATATCCGCGCCGGCGACGCGTTCCAGATCGTGCTGTCGCAGCGTTTCACCAGCCGGTTCGAACTGCCGGCGTTCTCGCTTTATCGCGCGCTGCGGCGGGTCAACCCGTCGCCGTATCTGTGCTTCCTCGATTTCGGCGGCTTCCAGATCGTCGTATCGAGCCCCGAGATCCTGGTGCGCGTGCGCGACGGGAAGGTGACGATCCGCCCGATCGCCGGCACCCGCTGGCGCGGCGCGACGCCGGACGAAGACGCGCGTCTGGGGCGCGAACTGCTCGCCGACCCCAAGGAGCGCGCCGAGCATCTGATGCTGCTCGACCTCGGCCGCAACGACGTCGGCCGCGTCGCCGAGATCGGCACGGTGAAGGTGACGGACTCGTTCTTCGTCGAGCGCTACAGCCACGTCATGCACATCGTCTCCAACGTCGAGGGGCGGCTGAAGCGCGGCCTCGATGCGGTCGCGGCGCTTTCGGCCGGCTTTCCCGCCGGCACGGTGTCGGGGGCGCCGAAAGTGCGGGCGATGGAGATCATCGACGAACTGGAGAAGGACAAGCGCGGCATCTACGCCGGCTGCATCGGCTACTTTGGCGCCGGCGGCGAGATGGACACCTGCATCGTGCTGCGCGCCTCGGTGGTGAAGGACGGCTTCATGCACGTGCAGGCGGGCGCGGGCATCGTCTACGATTCCGATCCGCTCTACGAGCACCGCGAGTGCGTCAACAAGGCGAAGGCGCTGTTTCGCGCCGCCGAGGAGGCGGTGCGCTTCGCGACCCGGGCCAAGCGCGGGCAGTAGGGCCGTCAGGAGGGTTTCAGCCTCCTCTGGCGAAACGAGCCTTGGAACGACGAGGCGAGTCGCCGACGGCCGGATATTGAGAATGAGTTTCGAGAAGCGCTTTCAGTCGATTACGAGGAGCGCGCCGACGCCGGTCAGGCTCTCTCAAAAAGGATCGTTTTTGAGCGACGGCCGCAGACTTTCGCAATTTGGCGAATGGGCGGTCACGGATTGCACTAGCTGATCCCTCGACGAACGTATGCAGAACACTGCGGACATTGCTTGTCTTATGACTTTCCACGCCGAAGGGCGGAAAAGGAGCCGCTGGGAGAGGGCGGCAGCCCTCTCGTCAGCGGCGAGGGTCGGATCGCGATACTGCGGACCGTTTGACGGGTCGAGCTAGAGTTGGATCGCCCTCGTCTTTTCCTGATGGCCTGCACGGATACCCGCGGGAAAGCCGCGAATGACAAGCAGAGGCGCGGAAAAGATGAACGATGATACCATTGGCGTCGACGTTTCGAAAGACTGCCTCGACGCGCATAGGTTGGCCGACGGCGCAAGCCGCCGCTTCGCCAATGACAAAGCCGGACACAAGGCGCTCTTGCGGGGGTGCGCCGAGAAGCCGTTGGAGCGGGTCGTCTTCGAGCCGACCGGTCCCTATCATCGCACGTTCGAGCGCGCGCTCGCAGAGGCCGGCGTTCCCTTCGCCAAGGTCAATCCCCGCCAGGCGCGCCGCTTCGCCGAGGCGACCGGCAAGCTCGCGAAAACGGATCGCTTGGACGCAGCGATGCTGGCGCGGATGGGCTCCTTGCTTCAGTTGCCAGTCCGGCCGCCTCGCAGCGAAATCATCCTTGAACTGAAAGAGCTTCATCTCGCGCGCGAGGCCCTCGTCAAGGACCGGACGGCGGCCAAGAACCGGGGAAAGGTTCTGGTCTTGGCGCTGCTGAAACGCCACAACGCCCAGCGTCTCGACCAGATCGAACGTCAAATCGCGGCTGTCGAAGCCGCCATGCGTGACATCGTCAACGCGGACCCCGACCTTTCCCAACGCTTCGCCATTCTGACCAGCATTCCCGGCGTTTCCGCCATTACCGCTTTCGCTCTCCTCGTGGAGATGCCCGAACTCGGCACGCTGGAGGCCGGCGAGGCCGCTAGTCTCGCGGGCCTAGCGCCAATCGCGCGGCAATCAGGCCGCTGGACGGGCCGCTCGTTCATTCGCGGCGGGCGCGCCGGCCTCCGCCAAGCCCTCTATATGCCCGCGCTCGTCGCGATGCGCTTCAACCCGGACCTGAAGGCCAAGTATCAGCAGCTCGTCGACAGCGGAAAACCGGCCAAGGTCGCCATCGCCGCCATCATGCGAAAGCTCATCGTCCTCGCCAACGCGCTGCTCAAAGCCAATCGCCATTGGCAGCCAAGACGCGCCGCCTAACCGCCGTGGGGCGCGCGCAGCGAAGGCCGTAGGCCGAAGCGCAGCATGCCCCACGGCGCCTCAAATTCCCCCTTGTCCAAAACGGATACTCTA